>DATHPE010000047.1:0-131938 GCA_035484215.1 Solirubrobacteraceae bacterium
ACGATCTACCAGCCACCCGCCAGCGCAACCCTCAACGCGCCCAGCAACCCCACCCCACCACCACCACCACCCGCCACCAAACCCAAGCCCAAGCCGAAACCCAAAGCCTGCACGAAGAGACACGCCAAACACAAGAAACCCAGCTGCAAAACCAAAACCGCCACACACAAACACCGACATGCAAAGTCATAGAAGACGCCCGCTCCGGGGATCGACACGCCGGGAGTGTCCGAGGAACTGTGTAGGTATGGATCGAAAGGAGATCCATGTCGACAGCAACGCAGGTGCAGACGCAGGACCCGGGTTCCGCTGGCGTTTCGCGGAGCGAGCCCGTAGGGCGAGCGCAGCGAAATGCCAGCGGGCGTGAGCTTGGTAGACCTCCCGGGGTGGGTGATCTACCGGACCGGGTGAGGGAGCTTCTCTCTGACGGGGTGCTCGACGAGCTGCTCGCCGGCGCCCACGGGGAGGAGGAGATCGTCGGGCCGGGCGGGCTGCTTTCGCAGCTGACGAAGCGGCTGGTGGAGCGCGCGATGGAGGTCGAGCTCACTGACCACCTGGGGTATGAGCCACACTTGGAGCCGCCCGGCGGTGTGGGTAACGCTCGCAACGGGAGCACGCCGAAGACGCTGATCACCGAGCACGGGCCGGTGCAGGTCGACACACCGAGGGACCGCAACGGCAGCTTCGAGCCGCAGATCGTCCGCAAGCGCCAGCGGCGGTTCGAGGGGTTTGATGAGAAGATCCTCGCCGTCTACAGCCGGGGCTTGTCGACCAGGGATATCGAAGCTCACCTCGCCGAGATCTACGGCGTCAAAGTCGGACGTGACCTGATCAGCAGGGTCACCGACGCGGTCATGGAGGACGCTCGCGCCTGGCAGACTCGGCCGCTGGAGGACGTCTACCCGGTCGTGTTCCTGGACTGCATGGTGCTGAAGATCCGTGAGGGCGGCAGCGTGCAAAGGCGCGCTTGCTATCTGGCGTTGGCGATCGGGATGGACGGCGAGCGCGAAGTGCTCGGCATCTGGTTTCAGGCCAACGAGGGCGCGAAGTTCTGGATGCAGGTCCTCACCGATCTCAAGCAGCGCGGTGTTAACGACATCCTAATCGCCTGCGTGGACGGGCTGAAGGGGTTCCCTGAGGCGATCGAGGCGGTGTTCCCGGCCACGACGGTGCAGACCTGCATCGTGCACTATGCCGACCTGCTCGTTATGCCGCTTTCGGTTGGGGGGTGGCCGCAAATAGCGGGATTGGCTGCTTGAGGGTCGGCATAATCCGGCGTGGTTGATCGACGCTGGTCTCTCTACTACGAGAGGAGGCGTTCGATGTTCGATCCGTCGCGGGTTCGGGTGTCCGGGCCGCTTGAGCGTTACGCGCCGGGCTTCCTGGCTGAGCTGGTTGGCGTGGGGTATAAGCGGCAGTCGGCCGCGTTTCAGCTGCAGTTGATGGGGCATTTGAGCCGATGGCTTGAGGAGGCCGGTCTGTTGCCGGAGGGCTTGTCCTTGGCGGAGGCGGAGCGGTTTCTTGGCTGCTCGCCGGGCGGCTGGCTATAGGGACCACACTTCGTCGAAGGGTCTTGAGCCGCTGTTGGGGTACTTGCGTCGGCTGGGTGTCGTGCCGCCGGCGGATCGGCCGGTGCTGTCGGCGGTCGAGTTGCTGCTGGAGCGCTACCGCGACTATCTGCTCGTCGAGCGGGGGCTGGTGGCGGGGACTGCGCGCGGCTATGTCGATCTCGTGCGGCCGTTCGTCGTCGCTCGCTGCGACGGCCGTGTGCTGGATTTCGCTGGTCTGACGCCGAGTGAGGTGCTCAGCTTCGTGCTCTCAGAGTGTGAGCGGCGACCGCGTCGGCAGGCGAAGCTGATGGTGAGCGCGCTGCGCTCGCTGCTTCGGTATCTGCATGTCGAGGGGCTGACCGCCCGTCCGCTTGCGCATGTGGTGCCGTCGTTTGCGTTCTGGCGGCTGTCAGCGCTGCCGCGCGGGCTCGACGCTGAGGAGGTCCGTGCGCTGCTGGCCAGCTGCGACCGGGGCATGGCCGTTGGGCGCCGTGACTTCGCGATCCTGCTGATGCTGGTGCGGCTGGGGGTGCGCCGTGGGGAGGTCGCCGTCTTGCAGCTTGAGGACATCGACTGGCGAGCAGGGCAGATCATGGTTCGCGGGAAGGGAAACCGGGTCGAGCGGCTGCCGCTGCCGGTCGATGTCGGCGAGGCGCTCGCCGATTATCTTTGCCACGGCCGTCCGGCTGATGCAGAGGGTCGCTCAGCGTTCGTGCGCGTGAACGCACCGCATCGCGCGATGACTGCCAGTGGGGTCACCCAGGTGGTTGTGTCTGCCAGCAAACGCGCCGGCATTGGCGAGGTCACAGCCCATCGGCTCCGGCACACGGCAGCGAGCGAGCTGTTGCGCAGGGGCGCGTCGCTTTCCGAGATCGGCCAGCTGTTGCGTCATCGCAGCGAGCTATCGACCGCGATCTACGCCAAGGTCGACCGCAACCGTCTGCGTGAGCTCGCACGACCGTGGCCAGGGGGTGCGGCATGAGCCCGCTGCGCCAGTCACTTATCGACTATCTGAAGATCCGCCGGGCGCTTGGCTACAAGCTCGAGCGCGCTGAGAAGCTGCTGGGCCAGTATCTCGACCATTTGGATCGACTCGGGGAGGAGCGCGTGACGGTCGAGAACGCCACCAGCTGGGTCACGTTGCCGGCCGCGGGGAGCGGGCATTGGTGGGCGTTTCGAATGTCGGCCGTGCGCGGTTTCGCCAGCTACTTGCACGCGCTCGACCCCGTGCACGAGGTTCCGCCCGCCGATCTATTCCCCAACCGGGTCTACCGGGCAGTCCCATACCTTTACTCGGAGGAGGAGATCCTCGCGCTGATGACCGCGACCAGCTCGCTGCAGTTGCCGTTGCGCCAAGCGACCTACCGAACGCTAATCGGGTTGCTGTGGGTCACCGGCATGCGAGTCGGAGAGGCAATCCGCCTCGATCGAGGCGACGTCGACCTCAAGCACGGCGTGCTGACCGTGCGCCAGAGCAAGTTCGGCAAGACGCGCGAGCTGCCGCTGCACACCACGACCGTGAACGCGCTGCGTGCATACCTGCGCTTGCGTGATCGGCTTTGCTCGCAACCGATTACCGACGCGGCCCTGATCTCTCCGGCGGGGACGAGGCTGATCTACGGCAACGTGGATTCGACGTTCCGTCAGCTGCGCTCACAAGCTGGTCTTCGATCCCGCTCGGCGAGTTGCCGTCCCAGAATCCACGACGTACGTCACAGCTTCGCTGTGTGCACGCTGCTGAACTGGTACCGCGCTGGCGTCGACGTGCAGCCCAGGCTGCCGCTGCTGTCGACCTATCTCGGGCACGTGCACCCGAAGGACACCTACTGGTATCTGCAAGCCGCGCCCGAGTTGCTTCAGCTTGCTGCTGACCGGCTCCAGCGCTCACAAGGAGGTGCGTCATGACCGCGATCGCGCCGACACTGCAAGCGTTCTTCACCGAACGACTGGCGGGGCAGCGCAACGCGAGCCCGAACACGATCGCGGCCTACCGCGACACGCTCAGGCTGCTGCTGGATTTCGCTGCCAAGCGACTCGGCGACCAACCCTGCCAGCTGGACATCGGCGATCTCGATGCGCCACTAATCGCCGCGTTCCTCACCCACCTGGAGACCGACCGCGGCAACAGCGTTCGCACCCGCAACGCCCGCCTGGCCGCGATCCACTCGCTCTACCGATACGCACAACACCACCACCCCGAGCACGCACAAGATATCCAGCGCGTGCTCGCGATCCCCCCGAAGCGCTCAGACCATGCGCTCGTGACGTTCCTGGACCCAGAAGAGATCGACGCGCTACTCGCCGCGCCAGACCGCTCAACCTGGACCGGCAGACGCGATCACACACTGCTGCTGACAGCGATCCAGACCGGGCTGCGCGTCTCCGAGCTGACCGGGATGAACTGCAGTGATGTGCACCTTGACACCGGGGCTCACGTCAACTGCCAGGGCAAGGGCCGAAAGCAGCGCATCACTCCGCTGACGCCAGGCACCACCGCCGTCCTTCGCGTCTGGCTCGCCGAGCGCGCCGGCCACCCCGACGACCTCCTCTTCCCGACGATCCGCGGCCACCGACTCAGCCGCGACGCGCTCGAACACAGGATCGCCAAATACGCAAGCACCGCGGCGCGCAGCTGCCAGAGCCTACGAGAGAAGAAGGTCACGCTCCACACGCTCCGCCACACCACCGCGATGCAGCTCCTGCACGCCGGCGTCGACACGACCGTGATCGCGCTGTGGCTCGGCCACGAGCGAGTCGACACGACCAAGATCTACCTACACGCCGACCTCGCACTCAAGGAACGAGCACTGGCGCGCACCAAGCCACCCGGCACCAAACCCGGCCGATACCAACCCCCCGACACACTCCTCGCCTTCCTCCAAGCACTCTGATTATGCCGACCACAACCGCCAGACACGCCCACCACCAGCGAGGCTCAAGGCCGAAAGCGGCATAACGAGCAGGTCGGCATAGTGCACGTTATGCCGAGGTCGGCATAACGTGCACCTGATCCGCCACAGCCTCCGCTACGTGCCACGCCGCCAATACGACCAGGTCGCCAAAGACCTGCGGCCGATCTATACGGCGATCGACGCGGACGCGGCTCTGCACGCGCTCGAGACCTTCGAGCAGAAGTGGGGCCAGCAGCTACCAGTGATCGGCCAGGCGTGGCGATCGGCGTGGGAGCACGTCACGCCGTTCATGGCATTCCCGCCAGAGGTGCGGCGGGTGATCTACACCACCAACGCGATCGAGGCACTGAATCGGCAGCTACGAAAGGCAGTCAAGACGAAGGGGCACTTCCCCAGCGAGGACGCGGCACGCAAGCTGATCTACCTCGCGATCCAGAACGCGGTCCCGCAATGGACCAGGACCCGCGGGTGGACAAAGGCACTGCTCGCGTTCAAGATTCACTTCGGAGACCGACTACCCGACTGACAACCACCAATACCGCCTACACAGTTAGCGGGACACCCTCGCCCGTGCTCGGTGATCAACGTCTTCGGCGTGGTCCCGTTGCGAGCGTTGCCTGTTCGAGCTCAGCCGTATTGGCAGCCGCGTTACTTGTTGCCGGTGGTTCCGCTGTTGGCTGGCGGGCTCGCGACCCGAGGCGGTTAATTGTGGTCCAGTTACTTGACTCGTGTTCGTATATGCGATATACTGGCGTGGAGGTGTCGGCTTGTAGCCCGGTTCGCGTCGGCGTGGTTTGGACAGGCAGCAGGTCTAGCTAGCCTGGCTCGGTCGTGTCGGGGGCGGTTGGGTGTCTGCCGGCTTAACGCGATCGAAAAGGAGTCTTGAGATGAGGCAGAAAAGATCGTTTGGTCTTGTGTTGTTTGCTGTGTTCGTGCTGGGTGCGGTTGTTGCCGCGAGCGCGTTTGCGGCGCGGGGCGAAAAGACGCCTGAAATCACTCCGATTGGATTATTCACGGACAGCTCCGCGCCAGGTACAGAACCTGCGCTGATAGGCAAAGGCATATTCAAAGCCACAGGCGAAATAAAGTGCAAAGACGCGCCTTCGACGGGTGGGTTCCAGACGTCGTTATTAGGCACGTTCAAAATGTTATTCTTAGGGTGCTTAGTAAGCGAAGTGCTATTACTCTTATGTACAGGGTTAAGCGCCACGCAGACAAGCGCCGAGGAATGGCTAGGGACGTTCCATCTGCGCTATCTCAACTCGGAAAAGAAAAGGGCGGTGATAGCGTACTTATTCCTCCCGGTGCATTTCATTTGCGTGAACGGGTCAACCAAAATCTTAATCGAACTGCGCGGTTGCACGGCGGGTCCAATAGGCCCGATAAATACTTTGGTCAAATTACCTGATTTCCTGCAGAACACGCTCAAAAAAGTGGGAGGGACGACGCGGAACGAAGTCACGAGGATCGAGAACGAGGCGGGCAACGGTGAAGAAACGTGTGCGCTTGAATTGCACGAAGGTACAGGCGCGTATGCGGCCTCTGCTTTGGAAATGACTGACAATATATATCCGTTATCGGAAACGGCGGAAATCATAACGTAGGTAAGGAAGTATTGTGGATTGTCATGGCGCGCGGGACTGCTCATGTGGGGTCTCGCGCGCCGCGTCGTGGCTGGAGTGTGTGTGTTGATGTGCTGCTCGCTTTGGTTTCGAGGTGTGATGATTGGTCGTGGGTTCGCTGGGCGCCACACGAACAAGCACACGTAAGCCGCGACACGCACCGGGCGGGCAGGTTGCCGTCAGCCGTAGTAACGTGAGATGACGAGTAGTTGGCTGAACACATCCTGCGCGAGCACAAGCACGACGATCAGCATCCCGGCGGCAGGTCCCCAGCGCCGGCCCGCGCCACGCGCCGCCAGCGCTAGCAGCACACCGGCCAGCGGGAGCATCGGCAGGAAATACCGCGGTTCCCAGAACGGCCCATCGTGCTGGAAGACATCGCCCGGGTAGGACGCCCCGCCAACGAGCGCCAGCACGCCGGCGCCCATCAGCGCGTAGACAGCGAGCTCACCCGCGCGCCTGCGCAGCGCCATGCGGGCGTGCAGGAGCTCGCGCGCGCAGAGCAGCGCCAGCAGGGCGGCGGGAACCAATGCGATCTCATACACCCACACCGGGAACAGCGTGTCCGCCCACCCATATAGCCCCACCAGCCCGTTGAACCACAGCTGGCGCCACGTCGAGACACCCGGAAAGTAGCTGGCCATGCCCGGCAGGCGCGGCAGGAAGAGCTCCCAGATGTAGCTGATCTCCGCGAACATGGACCCCTGGTGGGTCTCGCTGACGGCAGTCGTGGAGAGCACGCTCAGGGGCGGGCGGCTCGCCGAGGAGGCGAGCGCCGGGTAGATCAACGACGGCGAGAAGGCGATCGCGAGCGTCACCGCCAGCGCGGCGGATGCCATCCGCCGCGACGCGCGCGGTATGCGGAAGGCCAGCAGCACGAGCGCGGCGAGCGTGCCCGGGATCAGGCCGTAGAAGTTGAGCTTGGTGATGCTGCCGGCGGCGAGCGTCAGGCCGATCGCGCCCGTCAGGCGCGGGGAGAGCCCACGCCGGAAGGCGCGCGCCAGCAGGTAGAAGAGCGCCGCCGAGATGGTGGCCAGCAGCGAGTCCGGGCTGATCGCTCCCGACATGAAGCCCAGCAGCGGCGCGAACGCCACGCCGAGTCCTCCCACCGCCCACGCCCAGGGCGCGCCGGGCAGCGCCTCGCGCACGAACAGGTACGCGAAGAGGGCGCTCAACCCGCCGAACAGGGCAGAGAGCAGGCGCATCAGCTGCACGCGCACGAGCAGCGTGCCGGAGGACCCGAGCTCGTAGGGAATCGTCTCCAGCGCGTAATACAGCGGCGGCTCGCTCGCCGCGGTCCCCGCCTCCCCCGGGCCCACCCTCGAGTAGCCGGGCCTGAGGTCATCTTCCAGCTGGCGCTGCTGGGCGCGCGATGAGATGGTGCCGACGTTGGGCGCGTACTGCACGAACCTGTGGCGCAGGCCGGTGAGCGCCGCCTCCTCCTCAGGGGAGAACTGGACGCCGTGTGTGGGGATGCGATGGGTTTCGGCGAGCGCCTGCACGTAGGCGAAGTGGGCGGGCTCGTCGGGCGTCTGCAGCGGCGGCGAGAGCTCAGACCAGCACGCCGCGTTCAGGAACGCCACCAGCGCGCACGCCCACGCGATGCCGGGCACGCGGGCGAAGGGCCTCGGCAGCGCGCCGAGCAGCCGCGCCCGACGGCCCGGCGCGGGAGCGCCGCCGCCGGCGCTCGAGCCCAGCGCGCGTACGGCCACACCGAGCCCGAGCGCCGCCGTCAACGCCATCACGATCGCCAGCGCCAGCGCGACCCACGTGCCAGCCGGCGCGCGCCCGAGGCCCATGCGCCGCGCGACTGACAGCGCCAGCGACCACCAGGAGCGCTTGCCGGGCGCCAGGTATTCGACGCCCACGCGCCCCCTCGTCTGCACTTCGCCGTCCAACACGGCGCCGGCGGTGCGGCTCAGCCCCCCGATCATCGTCAGGACTTCGCGGGTCGGACCGATCGAGAGGCACAGCGTGGCGTCGCGGGCGGCGTGAGCGAGCGGCGTGACAGGCACCGTCACAGCTGCGCCCGTCCAGCCGGAGCCGCGCGTCCCTTCGGTCAACACGCGCCCGTCTTCCGCTGCGCTCACCGTCACGCTCGGGCCGACGACGCTCACGATGTCCAGGCGCACCGCCGAGGCGCCCTTGGGCAGCGCTTCCCCACCCTGGCAGGCCCTTTCACCCTGCCGCAGCTGGGAGAGGTTCACCCGCGGCTTGATCGAGTTCGTCCCCGCCACCCGCGCGGGCGCTTTCGAGATCACGAGCGCGCCGGCGAGCGCAAGGAGCGCCAGCCCGAGCGCCAGCGCAACCCTCACCCGCGTGACCGCCTCGATTGAAGTGCTCCCTGTCCCTATGACCGGCAGTCTCGCGGCTGCGCTCGGGGCGATCAATCAGCGCGCGGGAAGCGCGCAGGCGCCGTGGCGTCGGGCCGTGGGCGTGTTTCCGTTTGACCGAGCGCCGCCGCGCCGCGGGCGCGCTCGGAAGTCGGAGACGATCGCCGCAATCGCTCGCGAAAACGACATACCGCGTGTAGCTTCCTCCGACTGGGCGTCTCATCGCCAGCCACAGGAGGGTCGCGCCGGATATGTCACGAACGCTGAAGCTCGTCCCGCTCGCGGCGCTCGCGGCGCTCGCCGCGACCGGCTGCGGGGGCCAGTCGCAGTCGGGCTCGGCCGGCCAGTCCCAGCCCGCGGCTGCGCTGGTCGCCGCCGCCGATCCGATCTGCGAGCGGGTCGCGACGAACACCGCGACGGCGAACCAGGCCCTGCGCGCGGTATCCAGGTCGACGGCGAAGACACTGCGGGTGCTCGAGCGGGTCGCGCCCGGTATCGCCTCGGAAGAGCGGCGGGCGGTCGCCGCGCTGGGCGCGCTGAAGCAGAGCGGCTCGCCATTCCAGCGCTGGCGGACGATGCTGGTCGACATGCGCCAGCTCGCCAAAAGGGACGCTCAGCTCGCCGCCGCCGCGAAGGCCGAGAACATCGCCGCGATCACCAGGATCGTCGCGGCCGGCGTGCCGATCCAGAAGCAGTTGACAGCCATCGCCGAACGCGGCGGCTTCATCTACTGCGGGCACGCCAACTGAATATCGCCCCGTGATACGCGGCGTGACGATCACCCTCATCCTGGGATTGGCGCTGCTGGCTGTCGCGGTCGGCCTGACGCTGGCGCGCTCGCCGATGACCGTCGCGCGCGCGAGCGGAGCCTTCGTCGACACGCAGACGCCCATCGCGGCCACCGAAAGCGGCGCCGACTACTGCCAGGCGCGCGAACTCCTGCCGCGGGGAACCTCCGCGATACGCGTCTCGCTGTTCGCCTCGATCGGCCCGCGCGTGATGGTCACCGTGACGTCGGATCGGCGGACGGTCGCGAGCGGAGAACAGGCGTCGGCGTGGACCGGCGGGGTCGTCACGGTGCCCGTCAGGCCGCTTGCCCGGCCGGTCGCGCCCGTCACCGTCTGCGCGTCGTTTCGCCTCCGAGACGGAGGAGTCACGGTGTTAGGTGAAAGGACGTCCGCCGCGATCGCTGCGAGGAGCGCAGGAGGGCCGCTGGCGGGCAGGATGCGGATCGAATACCTGCGCTCCGGCTCGCGCACCTGGGCTTCGCTGATCGGGTCCATCGTCAGGCACATGGCGCTCGGGCGTGCCACCACCGGCGCGTGGATCGTGTTTGTCGCGCTCGCGCTGGCACTGGCCGTGGCGGTCCTCGCCTCGAGCCTGATTCTCAGAGATCTGCCGTGAGCGGGCGCACGGCCACCCGGGGGGCGCGGCCGGCTCGGACGCATACGCTCGCCGCGAGCGTGAAGGCGCCAAGACTCAAGCGGGTTCCCAGGGCGGCCTGGATCTGCGCGCTCGTCGCCTTCCTCAACGCCGCCTGCTGGTCGCTCGTGACCTACGCCTTCCAGGCCCCCGACGAGCCCTCGCACTTCGCCTACGTCAAGCAGCTCGCCGAAACCGGGAGCCTGCCGACGGTCGGCCTCGAAGGGCTCTCCAGCGAAGAGCTGCTCACGCTCGATGGCCTTCGCTCCGAAGAAGTTCGCGAGGAGCCACAGAATCGCGCGATCGTCACGCAGGCCGAACAGAGCCAGCTGCGCCGCGATCTCGCGGCGGCGCAGGCGAGCAAGGGGAGGGGCAGTCCCGGCGCGGGCGTCGCCGCGTCCGAGCCGCCCCTGTACTACGCCGTCGAGGCGATCCCCTACATTCTCGCGCGCCACGCCAGCGTGCTCGCGCGCCTGCAGCTGATGCGGCTGACCTCCGCGTTGATGGCGGGCCTCACCGCGCTGTTCGTCTTCATGTTCGTCCGCGAGGTGCTGCCCGCGGCGCCGCCGTGGGCGTGGACCGTCGCCGGGCTCGCCATCGCGCTGACGCCGCTGCTGGGATTCATGTCGGGCGCGGTGAACCCCGACTCGCTGCTGTTCGCGGTCTCCGCGGCGATCTTCTACGCCCTCGCGCGCGCGTTTCGGCGGGGCCTCGACACCGCCGGCGCGGTCACGATCGGCGCGCTGCTCGCGATCGGCTTCCTCACGAAGGTCAACTTCCTCGGCCTGGTGCCCGGCATCCTGGTCGGCCTGGCCGTGCTCGCGGCGCGCGCCGCGCGCGTGGCCGGACGCTCGGCGTATCGCACGCTCGCGCTCGCGCTCGCGATCGGGTTCAGCCCCGGCGTCATATATGTGAGCGTCAACGCGCTGTCGCAGCGTCCGCTGTTCGGGCTCGTGTCGGCCGCGATCCAGACCGTGCACGGATCGCCGTTCGCGGAGCTCAACTACATCTGGCAGTTCTACCTGCCGCGGCTGCCTGGCACCGTCGATGACTTCCCCGGCCTGTTCATGGCCCAGCAGCTCTGGTTCCGGGGCTATGTGGGGCTGTACGGCTGGTTCGACACGACGTTCCCCGCGTGGGTCTACAGCGTCGCGCTGATCCCCACCGGCGCCGTCGCGCTGCTCTGCGGCCATGCGCTGTTCCAGCGCCGGGGCGTCCTGCGCGCCCGCGCCGTCGAGCTCGCCGTCTACGCGTCCATCTGCGTCGGCCTGATGGCGCTCATCGCCGCCGACTCCTACCACGAATTCCCGGCACTCGACGCCGCGTACGCGCAGGTGCGCTATCTGCTGCCGCTGCTGCCGCTGCTCGGCGCGGCGCTCGCCCTGGCCGCGCTCGGAGCCGGCCGCCGCTGGGGCCCGATCGCCGGCACCGTGATCGTGATCGTGTTCCTGGCCCACGATCTCTTCAGTCAGCTGCTCGTCGCCGCGCGCTACTACGGTTGAGGAGTCAGACGATGCTCAGGGTGAGGATCGCGCTTGCGCTCGGGCTGGGAATCACCGTGGTGGCCGTGGCTGTGGTGCTGTCGAGCTCCCCACCGGCGCTGCTCGCGACGAACTCGGTCGCGGAAAGCACCGGGCTGAGCGAAACCGGCACGAGGCCCTTCCGCATCTGCCAGGGCGACGAACGCCTGCCGCGGGGCACCGACTCCATCCAGGCCTCGCTCGAAGCCTACACGGGCCCCCGCCTGACGCTCACAGCCTACGCCGCGGGACGTGTCGTCACCTCGGGGGAGCTGGCCGCCGGCTGGAGCGGGCGCGCCGTGCCGATCTCGGTCGGGACCGTCCGTCGCACGCTCTCGCCGGTGACGGTCTGCCTCACCGCGACGCTCGTCGATGAACCGCTCCAGGTCGTCGGCAGCGCCACGAGCGCGGCGCGCGCGGCCCGCGGCACCCTCGCGCAGCCGATCGGCGGGCGCATAAGGCTCGTGTACCTGGGCGCCGGACGTGCGTCATGGCTGGCGAGGGCGCGATCGGTCGCGCGCAACATGGAGTTCGGCCGCGCCTGGAGCGGCGCGTGGATCGCGCCGGTGCTCGTGCTGCTGATGCTCGTCGCCGCGAGCGTGGCCTCGGCCCTCGTGCTCAGCGCGCGCGAGTGACCCGCGTTCCCCTGGCCGCCTGGCTGTGCGCGCTCGTCGCCTGCTCGAGCGCCGTCGGCTGGTCCTTCATCACGCCGCCGTTCCAGGCGCCCGACGAGCCCTCGCACTTCGCCTACGTCAAGCAGCTCGCCGAAACCGGGAGCCTGCCGACGTCCAGCGGTGGCGCGTTCTCCAGCGAAGAGCTGTACGCGTTGCAGGCGCTGCGCTCGGCGTTGATTCGCCGCGACGCGGACACGCGCGCGATCTTCTCCCACCGCGAGCAGAGCGAGCTCGACGCGCGCCTGCGGGCGCTCCAGCGCTCCTCGAGCCCCGGCAGCCCGGCGGCGGGCGTGGCCACGCTGCAGCCACCGCTCTACTACGCGCTGGAGTCGATCCCCTACCGTCTCGCCGCGGGCGGCACGCTGCTCGACCGCCTGCAGCTGATGCGGCTTCTCTCGGCTCTGCTGGCGGGCTTGACCGCGCTGTTCAGCTACCTGTTCCTGCGCGAGGCGCTGCCGCGCGAGCGCTGGGCGTGGACGGTCGGCGCGCTCGGTGTCGCGCTCTCGCCGCTGCTCGGCCTGATGTCCGGCGCCGTCAATCCCGACGCGATGCTGTTCGCCGTGTCGGCGGCGCTCTTCTACTGCCTGGCGCGGGCGTTCCACCGCGGGCTCAGCACCCGGCTGGCGATCGCGACAGGGCTCGCGATCGCCGTGGGCTTCATGACCAAGCTCAACTTCATCGGCGTCGCCCCGGGCGCGTATCTCGCGCTCGCGATGCTTGCCAGGCGCGGAGCGCGCGACCATGAGCGAAGCGCCCTGCGTCCCGCGGCCATCGCCGCCGCGATCGGGTCGGCGCCCGTGCTGCTGCTGATCCTCGTCAGGGTCGCCTCCGGGGACGGCAGGGCCGCGGTCCCGAGCGCGGCGATCGGCTTGCCACATGGCTCGATCGCGGCCATCGCGAGCTACACCTGGCAGCTCTACCTGCCGCGACTGCCGGGCATGGCCAACGACTTCCCCGGCCTGTTCACCGCGCGCCAGATCTGGTTCGACGGCTACGTCGGACGGCTCGGCTGGCTCGACATCTTCTTCCCCGCGTGGGTCTACGACCTCGCGCTCGCCCTGGCCGGGCTGATCCTGCTCGCCTGCCTGCGCGCGCTCCTCGCCGCTCGCGCCGCGGTGCACTCGCGCCTGGCCGAGCTCGTCGCCTACCTGTCGATGGCGCTCGGCCTGATGATCGTCGTGGGCGCGGCGGGCTTCGCCAGCTTCCCGGCGCAGCCGGAGTCCTACGGGCAGGCGCGCTATCTGCTGCCGCTGCTGCCGCTGCTCGGCGCGGTGCTGGCGCTGGCCGCGCGTGGCGGCGGCCGGCGCTGGGGGCCGGCGCTGGGGGCGCTGCTCGTGAGCCTGTTCCTCGCCCAGGACCTGTTCAGCCAGCTGCAGGCGGTAGCGCACTACTACGGATAGCTGGCGGTCTCAGCCGGACCCAGAAACATTTCAGAGGATCGCTTGGCCTGCGCTGGGGGTGGAAGTAGCTTTGTGTCGGCGCCCACTGGGAGCCGAAACACTCGCCACACGACCGAGGGACCCGATGGGACACGCCTCACCAGCGATCTCGTGCGCCGCGCTCATCTCGATGCTTGCGCTGGCCGGCTGCGGGAGCTCCGACCCGGGCACAAGCATCGCGCCGGTCAGCCTCAAGAGCAGGGCGATCGCCGGCACGACCCTCCCAGCGCTCTACACGTGCGACGGCAGGGACATCCCCCCCACCCTGGAATGGGGCGCTCTGCCGACGGGCACAGGTGAAGTCGCGCTCATCGTCATAGGTCTCGTGCCGGGGCGCTCCTCGACGTCGTACTCGGTCTCCGCCGAATGGGCTGTCGCGGGGATAAGCCCGCTCCTGCACACGCTCCCCGCCGGCCAGCCGCTGCCGCCGGGGGCGCACCTCGGGGTCGGCAGCGACCACAGGCAGACCTATTCCATCTGCCCTGGGCGGGGCCTGAACGAGCGCTACCAGTTCATGCTCTACGCCGTCCCGCTCTCGGCCGGCAAAGTGCCGCGGAACTTCGAAGACCTGTCGATGCTCGCGACCCTGTCCAAGCCAGGCACCACCACCTCCGCGATCGGGCAGGGCGCCTTCGTCGTGTACTACAAACGCAGTTCCGCATCGTGAGACGCGCTGTGCATGCACCGGCTGTGTCGCGCACTGCTCTGCTGAGCGTCTACGCCTGCCTCGCAGCGTTCGCCCTCGCCGCCTGCGGTGGTGGTGGTAACGCCGGCAATAGCAGCAGCGCCGATGCCTCGAGCGCGCCGGTCGCGCAGGTGGGCAGCTCTGCGATCACCCACACGATGCTCGGTCAGTGGATGAAAACGACCATCGCCGAAGACTACGTCACAGCGACGGGCTACGAAGTGCCCGGGCCGCTGGTCTCCGAACCGCACGACTATCCAGCATGCCTCGCCTCGCTCAAGAAGCTCGTCCCGGTCCCGGGGCTTGGGCCGCCTCAGCACATCCCGACGGAAGCACAGCTCATGCGACGGTGCGAAGAGCTGTATCAGACGATCAGGTACCAGGCGCTCACATATCTCGTGTCGGCCTTCTGGGCGTCGAACTTCGCCGCCGCTCACGGCATCCGGGCGACCGGAGCCGAAGTTCAGCAGGCCCTCGAGCGAGTCAGGACCGAACAGTACCCGACCGAACGTCAGTTTCAGCAGATGCTCACCGCCAAGCAGCGCACCCTCTCGCAGGAGCTGTTCACGCTGCGCACCGAGTTGCTGCAGGAAAAGTTCCTCGAGCGCATGTCGCCCCAGTTTGAACACGAACTGAAGGACGCGGCGGACAGCGCGACCTGTCCGGCCGAATACCCGGTGGAACACTGCAAGCCATCGACCCATCCGCCGCAGAAATACGCCTACAGCGACGCTCCGAACATTCTCCTGTTGGAAATCGCGCGATGGCGCCCGGAAACCGCTCGCGGGCTTACGGGCGCCCCCGTGAGATAGGAACTTTGAAACGCATGGTGCTTCCATCCATGCGTGGCTTTCCGGCCGCTACCAGCCGGCGCGAGACATCTGCGTTTATACATGGTCAACTCCATCGGGCGTGTCGTGCGGTACTAGTATGGATCTACGTCAGGGCCTGTCCGTGCGAGTCCTCGTGATGGAAGCCATGGGCATGGGGTCTGAGCTTGGTCGACGCGAGGGTGGAGGTGGGATGAGTCCAGTATGTGACATATCGGGGGTCACCGTGCGGTGGCCCGGCGGCTTGCTGGGCTTGGTGCGGTTTCTCGTGACGGTGCCTCGACTCGTTGTTGTCGGAGTGGCGCTGCTGGTGGGTGTTGTTGGTGTGGCTCCTGCGTTTGCTGAACGTGAGCACGTGTTTGTGCGGCGATTTGCTGGGCCGGGTTCCGGGCCTGATCAGCTGCTGGAACCAGCGGGGGTCGCGGTGGATGAAGCAACTGGTGATGTGTATGTGTATGACAGGGGTAACGATCGGGTTGAGTACTTCAGTGCGTCTGGTGCTTATTTGGGCCGATTCGACGGGAGCGGCAAGTGGTTTGAAGTGGTTGGTGGAACAGAAGTGGAACACTCGGGTGTGGCGGCGGGTGGTGGTGGGCTGCCTGATGAAGAACTGACTGGGCGGGTGGATGTCGCTGGGCAGCTTGCGGCGAGTATCGCGGTGGACAATGATCCGTCGAGCCCGTCCTTTGGTGATGTGTATGTGACGGCCGGGTTTGCTGAGCATGTGGTCGACAAGTTCTCCGCGAGTGGAGAATATCTCGGGCAGATCACAGCAAAGACGGTGGGCGTCGATCGGGAATCGTTTGATCCGATTGGTGTCGCTGTCGCCCCGAACGGCGAACTGCTGGTCAGCGTGGAAGTCGAAGAGGTCTTCGACTGGTTCACCGACGCTCTGCACAACGTGCTCTTGAGATCGGGTGTGTATGTCCGGCCGTCGGGGTCATTCATGGAACCGGCCGTGGTTGATGGGCTTGGGGATCTGTATTTGCCGTCGAGCTTTGCGGGCGTGTATGAGTTGGGCTCCGATGATGAGTTGTTGCGGGAACTGGATGGGGACTATGGCAGGGTGCCGCCGAATGGCGTGGGTGTTGAAGTGTCATCGGGCGATGTGTATGTGGATGACGTGTCGAGTGTTGTGCGGCTTGCGCCGATGAGCGCGGAAGAACCCAATCGTGAAATCGAACGGTTTGGGGGAGAAGGGGTGTTGGTTGGAGGGGAAGGCGTGGCGGTGAGCTCTGCGGCCGGGAACCTGGTGTATGTCGCGGATGCGTCTGCGGGAGTTGTCGATGAGTTTGGTCTGGAACCGCCGGGGCCGCCGACCGTGGAATCTGGCAGTGAGTCGGTGTCACGGGTAACGGACGAAAGCGCCGCTTTGAGCGCGGTGGTCGATCCGCGTAGCGAACCGGGCGAAGCAGCGACGGCGTATGAATTCGAGTACGGGCCGTGTGTGCCGGCTGGTTCGTGTGCGGGCAGCCCCTATCCGTCGCGTGTGTCGGGAGTGCTGGCGGCTGCGTATCAGCCTGACGCGGTGAGCGTCGAAGCGCGGGGGCTGCTGGCGAGCATGACGTACCATTTCCGAGTGCTCGCGCACAACGGGCATCCTGCTGGTGGGGGGCATCCGGAAGTCGCGGTGGGCGAAGAACGTGTGTTCAGCACGCGTGGCACGGGTTCGTTTGGGTTGCCTGATGGGCGTGAGTGGGAACTGGTCTCGCCGGCGAACAAGCGTGGGGCATTGATCGAACCGATCGGTGAAGACTGGGTGATCCAGGCCGCTAAGGGCGGCGGCGCGTTCACATATGCGGCGAGCGCGCCGACGGAACCGGGGGCGGCGGGCTATGACAATTTCGAGCAGGTTCTCTCGACGCGCACGCCCGATGGGGGGTGGCACTCTGAGGATATCTCACCGCCGCAGGAAGCGCCGGCGAAGGTGTCCATCGGGCAGGGCAATGAGTACCGGTGGTTCTCGGAAGATCTCTCGGAGGCCGTGGTGCAGCCGTTTGGGACGTTCACGCCGTGCGCGAACTCCGACGGGGTCGGGCAGCCTTGCCTGTCGCCCATGGCGTCTGAACAGACGGCGTTCCTGCGCACGAACTTCTATGACGGGAATCCCGATGAGCTGTGCACGAGTGGCTGTTTCACGCCGTTGGTGACCGATGCGGCGGAGGTGGCGAATGTGCCGGAAGGTACGGTGTTCGGTCAGCGTGGGCGGGATGGGACGTGTCCGCCGGACTTGATTTGCGGCCCCGAATTTGAAGATGCGGCGCCTGATGGGAGCTGGGTGAGCTTGTATTCGGCGGTGGCGTTGGTCGAAGGCGGCGGGCCGGGTGCGTATGAGTGGAGCGCGGGCAAGCCGCCGGGGGAACAGCTGCGCGAATCCAGGGGCGTGCTGCTGGGTGATGGCTCTGAAGTGCTCTCCAGTGACGGGCACCTGTATCTGCAGGCCCCCGAGGGCGAAACGCTGCAGCTCGACGCGGCGCAGGGCGTGAGTGAACCGCCCGGCAAAGGCGATGCGGTGTTCCTCTACGCGAGCAGCGATGGCTCGCGGATATTCTTCTCAGACACCAAGCAGCTCACCACCAAGGCGGGTGGCGGCGTGTACGCGTGCGAGATTGTCCAGGGTGCGGGCGGGTGGGAATGCCAGCTGGAACTGACGGACCTGCAGTCGGGCGTGTTCACAGGCATGATCGGCGCGAGCGAAGACGGCTCCTACCTCTACTACCACGAAGGCGCCCAGCTGCTCCTCGAGCACGATGAAGCCAGCGGGTGGCAGCAGACGCTGATCGCGACGGTTGCCGCGGCGGACGCCAACGACTGGAGCTCGCAGCTGGATGACCGCACGTCGCGGGTCGCGCCAAATGGGGAATGGCTCGCGTTCATGTCCCAGGAGCCGTTGACGGGCTATGACAATCGTGACGCGGTGAGCGGCAAGCTTGATGAGGAGGTGTTTCTGTATGACGCAGCGCGGCCCATTTCAGAGAGCGTGGCTGGGACGGTGGATAATCCGCTGTGCGCATCGTGTGACCCCACCGCCGCCCGTCCGCATGGAGTGGAATACCGCACGCTCAGCACCCTGAATCATGGCCTTGTAGGCGGGTATCAGATCTGGGAACCGACTGCGTGGCTCGCCGGGAGTGTGCCGGCTTGGACGCCGTATACGCAGACGTTTGGGGATCAGGCGCTTCATCAGTCGCGATATTTGTCGGGTGATGGCCGATTGTTGTTTGATTCGAGTGATACGCTCGTGCCGAGGGATGTGAATGGACAGGAGGATGTGTATGAGTTCGAGCCTGTGGGTGTGGGTAGCTGCACCGGCTCCTCGTCGTCTGGGAGTGTTGTGTTCGTGGCGATGGACGATGGTTGTGTCGGGTTGATCTCCTCGGGGGAATCGGCGCAGGAATCAGCGTTCTTGGACGCTAGTGAAAATGGGGCTGAAGTGTTCTTCTTGACGAGCGCGCGACTGACGGTGGAGGATACGGAAGGTGGCTTGTCGGTGTTCGACGCGCATGAATGTAGTGCTGGCGCGCCGTGCCCGCCACCGGGGGCGGAAGCGCCGGCGGCGTGTGATAGCGAAGCGTCGTGCAGGGCGCCGGCGGCGCCTTCGCCCGCGACGTTCGCGCCCTCCGGTAGCGAGCTGTTCACTGGCCCAGGAAATCTCGTGCAGCCGCTCGTGACAGTAAAGGTCAAGACCGCGGCAGAAGTGCGGGCGGAAGATCTCGCGGGCGCTTTGCGTGGCTGCAGGAAGGACAAGGCCAAAAAGAGGCGGGAAGCCTGCGAAAAGCGGGCGCGATCCCGGTATGGCTCGAAAGCGAGCGCCAAGAAAGCGAGCAGGACCAGGAAGGCGGAGAGGGCTGAGAAGGCGGCGGGTCGTGGACGGGGGGCGAAGTGATGCGGCGCCTTATCTTGGCAGTCGGCGCATCCTGGGCAGTGGTTGTGGGTGTTGGTGTGGGTTCGGCGGGCGCTGCGTCGGTTTCCCCGTGGTTTCGTTTGACGTCTGTTGCGCGTCCCGGGTACTTGCAGCCGGGGTTTGCGCGTAGCGACGTGCAGCAGGTCGTGACCTCGCCGGAGGTGGAGTTCGCGTTGACCGCTACGCGCTCGGATTTCACCGAAGTGAAACGTTTGGGGCCGTTCGCGACGGAACCGTACGCGAAAGAACTGGGTGTTCAGGAGGCGACGGCCGCGAATGTGCGAGCGGCGCTGGAAGGCGAAGAAGTCTATGGCCGGGGTGATGTGCAGGTCACGGGCACGGGTGCTGGTGGGCAGGCGCCGCCGTTCACCGTCACGATCGCAGACCGGGCCGTGCCGGCGCTGTCGGTGGAAGCGTTGAAAGGCACGGCATCGGTGAGCGTGCTCAGCGAAGGGCGTGCTGATGGGTATGTGGCGGTGACCGCGGTGAACGTAGGTGATGGCGGCGCCAACGCGGAAGCGTCGCCGGTCAGGGTCTCCGACGTGCTGCCCGAACACGTCAAGGCGCGGTTCATCGAGGGGAGCACGGTCAATCACGGGGGGGAAGGGCGAGGCCCGGTGCACTGCGAAGTGGGGACGCTCACGTGCTCGTTCAGCGAAGGATGCAAAGGGTTGCCGGAATGCGAAGTCGCGAGGCGGGCGCTGCTGGAGCCGTTTGAAGAGATCGAAGTGTTGATCGGTGTCGAACTGGAAGCGGGCGCTGTGTCGGGGGAGCTCAACGAAGCTAGTGTCTCTGGGGGGGGTGCGCCGACAGCGGTGATCAGGCATCCGCTCACGGTCGCTGGGGCCCCGGGCGAAGCGACGCCTTTTGGCGTCGAAGGCTTCGAATTGACGCCCGAAGAAGTGGGCGGGGCCGTCGATGCGCAGGCTGGCTCGCACCCGTTCCAGTTCACGACGACATTCGATATCAGCGAGAGCATCACGCGGGGCGCGGGGGCTGATGCGGGCCGCGAAGAACCGGTGCCGTCGGTGCTGCCGAAGGATGTCGATGTCGAGCTGCCCCCGGGGCTGGTCGGTAACCCGACTGCCTACCCGCGCTGCACGCTGGCCCAGTTCTTCGCGAAACTGTGCGCGGCTGACACCGTGCTCGGTGTCGCGACGGTCAAAGTGCACGAACTCATCGGGATGGTCACCGACGCGATCCCGATCTTCAACCTCGAACCCTCTGAAGGCGAAGCGGCGCGGTTCGGCTTCGCACCCGCTGAAGTCCCCGTGCTCTTGGGGGCCACGGTGCGTACCGGCTCGGACTATGGCGTGACCGTGCACGCGGAAAGCGTTCCCGAGACGGTCGGGTTCCTCGCGAGCACACTGACGTTCTGGGGCGTCCCGGGAGACTCGCTGCATGACCCGGCACGCGAAGCCGCGCCGACGTCCGGGGGCGCGTACTCGCAGAGCGAGCCAGAGCCGTTTCTGTCGCTGCCGACCTCGTGCGCGGGGGAACTGCGGTCCAGCCTGGAGATGGACGCGTGGGAGCAGCCCGGCGTGTTCGTGCACGCCTCGAGCAGCGAACCCGCGTTTGCGAGCGAGGGGCTGCCCGCGCTGGATGGCTGCAGCCTGGTGCCGTTCGCCGCGGAAGTCAGGGTCTCCCCGGACGGCACCGCGGCGAGTAGCCCCAGTGGCGTGAGCGCCGATGTGCATGTACCGCAGGCCGAGGCATCCAACGAGGAAGGCCTCGCGCCCGCGGACGTCAAGAACATCACGGTCACACTCCCCGAAGGGGTGGCACCGAACGCGTCGATCGCGGGCGGCCTAGAAGTGTGCACGCTCACGCAGATCGGGTATCTGGGCGAGAACGCGCAGACGCATGTCAGGGAATTCACCGACGAAGAACCCTCATGCCCGGACGCGTCGAAGCTCGCGAGCGTCACGATCAAGACACCGCTGCTGCCAGCGGGGCAGTATGTGAGGGGCTTTGTGTATCTCGCGGCGCCGCAGAACTTCGCGGGGATCCCGGAAAACCCGTTCTCCTCGCTGCTGGCGGCGTACATCGTCGCGAAGGATCCGATCTCCGGGGTGCTCGTCAAGCTCCCCGCGAAGGTCACACTCAACCAAGCGACGGGTCAGATCACGACGAGCGTCGAAGACAACCCGCAGCTGCCCTTCGAAGACGCTGAATTCGAATTCTTCGCGGGTGAACGCTCGGCGCTCGCGACGCCCGCGAGATGCGGGCTCTACACGACCGAAGCGCTCTTCGAACCTTGGACGAACACCGAACAGAGCCACGAAGAGCTCCGCTCGAGCTCCGAGTTCGATATCAGCTCCGGACCGGAGCTCCAGACCGCCTCCGGGTTGCTGAAGACGCCGTGCCCGGGCGCCTCGCTGCCGTTCGCGCCGACGCTGTCGGCGCAGGCGACGAACATCGGCGCGGGCGCGTTCTCGCCGCTATCGACGACGCTGAGCCGCGAAGATGGCCAGCAGAGCCTGCAGAGCGCGACGCTGCGCTACCCGTCGGGGGCCACCGGCGTCCTCAAGGGCGTGCCCCTCTGCGCGGAAGCGCAGGCGAACACAGGCTCCTGCCCCGCAGAATCGATGATCGGGGAAGCGACCGCCGCGGTCGGCGTGGGCGCTGACCCCTTCACGGTCACCGGCGGGAAGGTGTATCTCACCGAAAAATACGCTGGCGCTCCCTTCGGCCTGTCGATCGTGACACCAGCAAAAGCCGGCCCGTTCGATCTGCAGGAAGGTCGGCCGGTCGTCGTGCGCGCGAAGCTCGAAATCGACCGGCGCAGCGGTGTGTTGACGGTCACCACGGGCGCGATCCCGACGATCATCGAAGGCGTCCCCCTGCAGATCCAACACGTCAACGTCACGGCCACCCGACCAGGATTTACGCTGAACCCAGCCAGCTGCAGCCAGGCCACGATCACCGGGACCGTCGATGGCGCCGAAGCAGCCAGCGCACCGGTCTCGGCGCCGTTCCAGCTGACCAACTGCGCCAGCCTGTCCTTCACGCCGACGCTCGCGGTCTCGACCGCGGGGCACGCCTCCAAAGCCGACGGCGCCGCGCTGCTGTTCAAGATCTCCTACCCCAAGAACGCGCTCGGCGCCCAAGCATGGTTCCACGAGACGATGTTCGACTTCCCCAAGCAGCTGCCCGCCCGCTTGGAAACGCTGCAGAAAGCCTGCCGCTCAGCCACATTCGAAGCCGACCCTGCGGCATGCCCCGCCGGGTCGATCATCGGCCACGCGACCGTGCACACTCAACTCCTGCCCGTACCCCTCGCCGGGCCGGTGTATTTCGTGTCCTACGGCAATGCGAAGTTCCCAGAAACGGTTATGGTCCTCCAGGGCTACGGCATCACCGTCGAAATACACGGCGAAACGTTCGTCAATGAAAAGACCGGTGTCACGAGCGCGACATTCAAGAGCCTGCCGGAACTCCCGTTCGAAACGATCGAAGTGACGATCCCGGCCGGCCCGTACTCTGAGTTCGCCGCGAACGTGCCCCTCCAGGACCGCTATGACCTCTGCGGCCAGAACCTGAAAATGCCGACCCTGCTCGTCGCCTCCGACGGCGCCGAGATCCACCAGAACACCCAGATCGCGATCACCGGCTGCAAAAAGGCCCTGACCCGCAAGCAAAAGCTCGCGGCCGCGCTCAAAGCATGCCACCGCAAAAAGGGCGCCCGACGCGCCAAATGCGACGCAAAAGCCCGCCACAAATACGCCACCAAAGCAAAAACTAGCCACATCGCAGGCACACCCTCCAGTCCGGCTCCGCAACAAGCATCGCCCGGCGCACCGAGGTGGGAGACATTGCTCGCAAACGCTTGACCTGCCCCTTGGGCTGTGCGAATGTTAGCCTGGCATCACCACGACAGCCAGCCATAGGTGGCCCCGAGGTGATGCCGCCCGCCCCCCAAACCGCCATAAACACGGCTCGGGGCCCGGCCATCTAACAAACAATCAGAGGGATAGGTCGAGTAATGAAACGCCTCAAGCTACTCGGTACAGTACTAGTCGCGATCTTCGCGCTGAGCGTCCTCACAGTCGCGAGCGCCACAGCAGCAGAAAAAACCAAAGTCTTACCCGAACCAACCACATCAGCCCCAATCACAGGCACAGCCAGCGGCGGAGAAGCTTTCCTCGAACAAGCCAACGGCAGCACCGTCAAATGCAAAAAAGGGGCCGGTTCGGGTGAAGCGACGAGCGCCAACTTAGGTACCTTCACTTACTTATTCACAGAATGCACGAGCTCGCTGAGCACGAAGTGCGCGACAGTGGGTGACCCCACTGGGTTAATCGGTATTTCAGGTACAGTGCACTACTGGTTAGCGTTATTAAGCAAATCGTTAGTCGCGGCGTTAGTGTTCTTACTCAACACCATCACGTTCGTTTGCAAATCGAGCACCACTAGCTTCACGGTCGAAGTCTTACCCGGATGTCAGGCGGCGTTAGCGTCACCGACCGAAAAATTAGTAAAGACGACCGAAGACATCTTCAAAGAGACCGGTGGACATGCCGATATCACGTTAGTATTACCCCAAGAAACCACCAGCGACATTGACTGCGAACTCCAATCCAAGATCGACACGGCTGGATTCGAATCAGCAGGTCAATCAGGAACCTTCGTCAACACCGCCTTCAAACAGAGCGGCGCCGCAGTAGAAGTGTTACTCATGAACTAGAGCCCGGGCAGCTAGCCGGTAGAAGACACGCGGGTGCGCGGGGCCCATGGCCCCGCGCACCACGCAGTCAGGCACACAAGTAGACGACGCGGCCCATGCAAAGGGCCCGCCAGCACAAGCCCATCGGCGCACCTAACTACATCGATGCGCGTCAGCAAGACACAACCACGCCGACCATTTCCAAGGCAATCGCTGAGCCTCATCCTACTCTGGGCGTATCTCGCTCCTTTGGTGCTGTTGCTGGCCAGCCTCGCACTGCTTGCCGCTCCTGCAGGCGCCGTTACCCAGTTCGGAAGCTACGGCACCGGGGCCGGGGAGTTCATCGAACCGAACGGGATCGCTGTGGATCAGCACACGGGCGATGTCTACGTCGTGGACACCAACAACGCTCGGATCGAGAAGTTCACAAAGGACGGCGGGTTCCTACTCGCCTGGGGATGGGGGGTCGCCGATGGCAAGACACAAGCGCTACAGACGTGCACGACCACATGCTTCGCCGGCGCGCGCGGATCCGGTGCGGGACAGCTCCAGTTCGCCGAGGGAATCGCGGTTGACAACGACCCACGTAGTCCGTCATATGAAGACGTCTATGTGGTTGACATTGAGAACAATCGCGTGCAGAAGTTCAGCCCCACAGGCAAGTTTTTGCTGATGTTCGGAGGAGAAGTCAACCATACAGCAGACACCCATCACGAAGCGAGCAATGAGGGCATCTGCCCGATCAACCCAGGCGACCAATGCACGGCGGGGACACAGGGAAACGGAAATGGACAGTTCGACTTCACGGTCGAGGGCAGCTTCATCGCCGTGGGCCCCAACGGGATCGTGTATGTCGGCTCCCACAACAGCATCGAGGAGTTCAGCGCGGAAGGCCTCTACCAGTCTCAGATCAAGCTGCTCCCCGCACCTGTAGCAACGGGGACGCCCGAAGCCGGCGGCACGAGCGGCCTAGCGATCAACGCCGAAGGCGACCTCTACGTGATTCGTCACGGAACAGCCGGCATCGACGAGTATGAACCGTCGGGCAACCTCATACGCAACCTCGACAACGATGGCGAGCCCGCCTACGCGGAAGGGCCTACGCCGACGATCGCCGTAGATCCCGCCGGCGACCTGTTCGTCGACGTCCACGTCGACGAACGGCATCACGTCGATGAGTACAACGCCGCGGGAGCGAAGCTCGTGAGCTTCGACTACGACATGGCAGACGGCCTGCACGGCATTGCCTATGACGAACGCGGCAACGCGCTGTACGTCGTCAGCACCTCTCCGACGACCGCTCGCGTTCGCGTTCTCACGCCACCGCCACCGCCACCGTTCACCTCCACCAGCAGCGAACTCGCCACGCTGCTCATCCCAGAACTCTGAGGTCTCGCGGGGCGTGTCCGCTACCCGTAGAAGCGCGCGACCTCCTGCAGCTGGCTGAAGATGTCGTGCGCCAGGAACAGCATCACGATCACCGCGCCGGCGGTCGGTCCCCAACGTCGACCGGCGCCTCGTGCTGCCAGCGCGAGCACGACCCCGAGCAGCGGGAGCATCGGCAACAGGTAGCGAGCCTGTCCGTATTCCGTGTTGGTCCCAGGGAAGCCGATGTAGGAGTCGGCGCCGACGAGCGCCAGCAGTCCAGCGCACATCACGCAATACACCATAAGCTCGCCGACCCGAGGCCGCAGCGCCGCGGCATTCGCGAGCACGCTTCGCGCGCAGAGTGCGAGGATCAGTGCCGTCAGAATCAGCGCGAGCTGATAGACCCACGCGGGAAACTGCGTGTCCAGCCAGCCATACAGGCCGACGTATCCTTTGAACCATATCTGCTGCGTGGTGAGGACGCCGAAGTCGGCATGCATTCCCGGTAGCCGTGGCAGGTAGAGCTGCCAGATGTAGCTCAGCTCGCGCAGCACAGATCCGTGTGTGACGTCCAGTGCGCTGGCGGCGATACCGAGAGCCGGCGCGCCCGATACGAGGTGAGCCACGATATACACGGCCACGGGGCTGGCCGCCATCCCGAGCGCCAGCGCGAGCGACACATACGCGGCGCGTCCCTGCACGCGGGCCGCTCGGACGCTCAGCAAGATCAAGCCGAGAAGCGCTCCCGGCGCGAGCCCGACGAAGTTGAGCTTCGTCAGCAGGCCCACCGCCGTCAGGGCGCCGAGCGCGAGCGCGCGCCTCCGCGTGAGACCGCGCCGGAAGGCCCTCGCAAGGGCGTAGAACAGCGCCGCCGTCACTGCGTAGAGCATCGAGTCCGCGTTGACCGCCCCCGACATGAATCCGAGTAGCGGCACGAGCGCCACGCCCAGCCCTCCCACCGTCCACGCCCACGGAGATCGCGGAAGCGCTTCGCGCACGAACAAAAACGCGAACAGCGCCGCGAGCCCGCCCATGAGCGCGGACAGGAGCCTCATCAGCCCGACGCGTTCGAGCAACGTTCCGCGCTCGCCCAGCGCGTAGGGGATCACCTGCAGGGAGTAGTAAAGCGGCGGCTGTGACGCGGCCACGCCGGCGTAGTCGGCGCCCGCGAGAGGCAGGTCCTCGGTCGACTCGAGATCATGCTGCAGCTTGTCCTGCTGCGCGCGCGAGGAGATCGTCTCGTTCTCGGGCTGCTCGGCCACCGCTTGCGAATGCAGGTCTGCCAACGCGGTCGCCTCTTCGACCGAGAAGGCGCCATCGCGCGTCGGCAGGCGGCCGGCTTCGGCGAGCACCTTCACATAGGCAACATCCTCGGGCTCGTCGGGAACCTGGAACGGGGGGGTGATGAGCGACCAGCAGACGGCGTTGACGCACGCCACCAGCGCGCACAGCCACGCGATCGCGGGGACGCGCCTCATCTGAAGCCCCGCAGGAGCAGTCGCGAGCACACCAGCACCACGCAGCCCATCAGGCTGAGCACCAGCAGCGCGTTCCATGCCCCGGGCCACGCCCGGCCAAGGCCCATGCGGCGCGCCACAGCGGGCGCCAATGCCCACCATGACGACGTGCCGGGCCGCAGGTATTCAACGCGAAGCCGCCCCGGCAGCACTCCCTCGGGGCCGCGCGCCGCGAGCGTCCCGCTCACCGGTTCGCCCATCAGGGCGGCGGGTTCACCGTGACGCACGAACAGCTTGAAGCAGAGATCTACCCCCACCCTCGTCGCGGACAGGGGGCTCACCGGCACCGTGACTGCGCCTCCAGACCAGCCGGCCCCCCGTCCTCCATGGGCGATGGCACGGCCGCGCGCCAGCACCGTAACCGCCACCCTCGGCCCGAAGTAGGCTTCGACGCGAAGCCGGATCGCCGAGGTGCCCCGTGGCAGCGTTTCGTCTGACTGGCAGGCGGCTGTCGGCTGGTAGGTCGTTCCGATCGGCGCGTGTTCGGCGGTGTTCACAAGCGCGAGCGTGACGGGCGACTGCGAGAGCGTGACGGCGATCGCGGCGGCGCCCACCATCAGGCCGATCCCGAGTGTGATCTCGAGGCGTGCGTCCGTCACGCGGTCAAGCGCCGCCCTGACTGTCGTGGCCGAATCCGAGCCGCGCATGGTTTCTCCGCGGAGGGCAACGTACTTCCCGGCCGCGGCGGCACCTAGCGATCGCCGGAATTGTCTCTAACCCGACAGGGCCCACGCACTCGTGTGAGAGAGTAACTGACATGCGCCTCAAGCTGACGCTTGCGGTGGGATTGCTCGTCGGCGCCGCCGTCCTGGGCATCACGCTCTCGCGCGGCCCGCTGACGGTCGTGCGCGTGAGCACCGCGCAGAGCACGCTCATCGACGTGCTCCACCGAAGGACGGCCGCCTGCCAATCGAACGAAGTGCTGCCCCGGCGAACCTCCGCGATTCGCCTGCGAGCCGAATCGTTCCTCGGCCCGAGGGTGACGGTTGAGGTGCTGGAACATGGTCGGGTCATCGCGCACGGGGAACGTGGCTCCGGATGGACGGGAACCGTCGTCACGGTGCCGGTGAAGCCGCTGCCGACGACGAGATCCGCGGTGGAGCTCTGCTTCGCGCTGCTGCTCAACGGCGATGAATTCGGCACGCTCGCGGGAGAAGCGACGACTCCCGCGCGTGCTGCACGCGGCGCGCATGGCCCGCTGCCGGGACGCGTGCTCGTTGAATACCTGCGGACAGGTGACTCGTCGTGGTGGTCGCTCGCTCCCGCGGTAGCGCGTCGCATGGGCCTCGGCCACGCATGGAGCGGGACATGGTGCGTGCCGGTAGTGATCGTGCTGATGGCCGGCGTGGTCGTTCTATGCTCACTCGCGATCCTGCGCGGGCTCGGGATCAGGTCTGCCGCGGCCGACTCCGGCGCTCGTGCGCAGGTCGGTCGCAGCCGCAGGTGGCGATGGCTCTTCGTGTCGTTGCGCCGCGTTCCTACGCTCGCCTGGCTGTGTGCGGTGGTGGCGTGTGTCAACGCCGTCTGCTGGTCGATCATCACGCCGCCATTCGAGCTGCCCGACGAGCCCGAGCATGTGGCTTACGTCAAGCAGTTGGCCGAAACCGGCAGCCTACCCGCACACACCGGGGAGCTCTCAGCCGAAGAGCAGGTCGCGTTGCGCGACCTGCGTGTGCAGACGGTGGACGATGCCCCCGAGGAGCACACGATCTCCACCCGCGCCGAGCAGCAGAAGCTCGAGCGCGATCTCGAGCTCGCCGAGCGCTCGCCGCGGCTGGGCGGCGAAGGAGCCGGCGTCGCCGCCTCGCAGCCACCGCTGTACTACGCGCTCGAGGCGATCCCGTACACGCTGGGCGAGGGCGGCACGCTGCTCGACCGCGTGGAGCTGATGCGGCTGCTGTCCGCGGTCATGGGAGGGCTGACCGCGCTGTTCACGTTCCTGTTCGTGCGTGAGGCGCTCCCGCGTGAGCGATGGGCGTGGACCGTGGGCGGGCTCGGGGTGGCATTGGCGCCGCTGCTCGGGTTCATGTCGGGCGCGGTCAACCCGGATGCGATGCTCTACGCGGTCACCGCCGCGCTGTTCTACTGTCTGGCGCGCTCCTTTCGTGCCGGCCTGACGCGGACAGGCGCCCTCGCGCTCGGCGCGCTGATCGCGACAGGCCTGCTGACGAAGCTCAACTTCGTCGGGCTGGCGCCGGGGGCGCTGCTCGGCCTGACCATGCTGAGCGTGCGCGCGGCGCGCACCCAGGGACGGGCAGCGTACGTGTCGCTCGCGCTCGCGCTCCTCCTGGCGGTCAGCCCGGCGGTCGTGTATGTGGCCGCCCATGTGGCATCGGGCGCTCCGGTCTTCGGCATCCTCACCAACGGGGTTGCCGCCACTCACGGATCGCCGCTGAGCGAGTTGAGCTACATCTGGCAGCTCTACCTGCCGCGGGTGCCGGGAATGCGCGCCGACTTCGCGGGTGTTCTCACCACACGAGCGATCTGGCTCAACGGCTACGTCGGGCTGTATGGCTGGCTCGACACCCAGTTTCCAGCTTGGGTGTACGAGCTGGCAGTGGTTCCGGCCGTGTCGATCCTCGACCTGTGCGCGCGCAGCGTCCTCGGCGCGAGCGCGCTGCGAGCTCGCATGTCCGAGGTGGTCGTCTACGGCGCGATGTGCGCCGGGCTGCTCACGCTGATCGGCGCTGACTCGTATCTCGTGTTTCCCACCATCGATGCTGAATACGGACAGGCACGCTATCTGTTGCCGCTGCTGCCACTGCTAGGGCTGGTGCTTGCGCTGGCGGCCAGAGGGGCGGGTCGACGCTGGGGGACGGTCGTCGGCGCGACGGTGATCATGCTGTTCCTATGGCACGACATATTCAGTCAGTTGCAAGAGATCGCGCGCTTCTATGGATAGCCCGACGGATGATTCCGCTACGCGGCCCCATTCGCCTAGATCCTCAATGGGAAACACTTGTTGCCAGTGAACGGGCAAGCCGCTACGTTCATGGTCGGAACTACTGTGTGACGTCCGACCGTGTCGAACTCTGTGCGACCGTGGCGTTGCGGATGGCGTAGTTCGGACAGCCTGACTACTGGCGATAATGGAAAGGGAGGGCTATAGGATGAATAATGACTATGGCATGCGTTTGGCGGGGATTCGCAAGCGCGTATTGATTGCTGTGCTGGCGACGACCGTACCGGTCGCCATGCTGGCAGGCGCATCTGCGGCGCTGGCCCAGCCGACAGGGCCGTACGCTGTGTTTGCGCAATGTCCCACGAACGTACCGAGTGTAGCGCTGTGCAACTACGCACAGACTACGAGCGGCGAATTCGCGATCGGGAGCACCAAAGTCCCGATCAACAAGACCATCACGCTGCAGGGCGGCGCGATCTCGACTGGGGAACTGAACAACTTCTTCTTGTACCCCGCGAAGAATGGAGAAAGCCTGTCCAAAACCGAACTGAACGTGCCGGGCGGTCTCTTGGACCTCATCAACTGCGAAGAAATCACAGGCAGCGGATGGTTCGAAACCGCGGTGCGTAACGCCTGTAAAGCGGTCTTCGAAAACAAAACCACCGGGGTGACTGCGACGACCGAACTCGTCGCCAACGAACACAACCCGGCGCTATTCAATCTCACCAACCTGATCGTGGGAGAAGGCTCAGCGCTGACCCTGCCGGTGAGGGTTCACCTCAAAAACCCGTTCCTCGGCAACAGCTGCTACATCGGGTCGGAATCCAGCCCGATCCAGCTTCATCTGACGACTGGGACGACAAGCCCGCCCGAACCCAATAAACCGATCAAAGGAAGCGTCGGGCACTTCTCCGAAGAAGAAGAAGTCTTGGTTGTGACCGGGAACTCGCTGGTCGATAACGCATTCTCAGTGCCGAAGGCTGAAGGCTGTGGTGAATTCCTGTTCGTCACAGGCTTCCTCGACGCTTTGGTCAACGCAAAACTCGGCCTCCCGCTGGCGGCCGGACACAACACGGCAGTCCTCAGCGGCACGTTGAGAACGGCCACAGCGGAAGCGGTGGTCGCCAGCGAAAAATAGACCGACGATTTAACCGAGCGCCGACCATAGCGCTTCGGGTCTAGTGGTAAAGCCATGGGGCTTGCCTGGTGCACGGCAAGCCCCATGGCCATTTAACAAGGACACTTGGGAACGCCAACCTTGATGGCTGTGCTCCCTTATTCTGCGGTCACCGCCCATGTGCCGTAGATGTAATCGGTTTCGCCAGTGTTGGGAATCGCATTCAACACGACTCCCGCATCAATCGTCATGGCGATTTGGAGTTCGAAGAGGCGCGTGGTTTCCGTCTCGAAGATGCAGACATAGCCAGGTTCTGCTTCCGGATTTTCCAATTCGCTCGAGATCGGACAGCCGGCACCAACACCAGTTGGGCCCGTTCCTTTTTCGCCTTCCGTGATGATGGTGACTTTAGCCGGCGCCGCCAGCGGTATGTTGAATGAGATTGGCACGGGTGTTCCTTTTGAGTCTGCGCCACTCGCTCCCCATGTGCCCTTCTCGGTCTTGCCTTCGGGCAGGGTTTCCGTGAACCCGGTTTTGCCGTTGCAGGCGTGGGTCGCTTTGCCGGCGCCCACCTTGAATTCGGCGCCGCCTTCGGGGCACGTGGCGTTTTTAGGTTTCAGTTCGGTGTTCGTCACGCTTTCGCCATTTGGCCCGGTTTTGCCTTCGGGCCCAGGCGTCCCCGTGCCGTTCGTGCCATTCGTGCCGGCGGGCCCCTGCGGCCCTTGAGCGCCCTGCGCGCCTTTCGCGCCAGCGGCTCCCGCCGGTCCCGCCTTGCCCTTCAGCGCGGACAGCACGCTCGGCTTGATCTGCTTGGTTGAAGTGATCAGATAGTGGGAGGCCGCCAAGGCGCCTCCGGACATCGCGAAGAACAGCGCCAACGTCGCGGTGACGTTGGCGTAGGTCAGACGGGCCCTGATACGAGTGCGGAATGCTGAGAGCATGGTTGTTCGTCATCTCCTCGTTGGACGTGGTATGCGCTCGGCGATACGCACGCGAGTGTGATTGTCGAGCCGAGTCAGCCCTCCTAACATATCTCGGCCTATCCGGCAGCCAACCGATTACGCCGGAAACACCAGCAAGACAAGGCCACAAGAGTTAGAGACTCCCCTTGACACCGTTGCCAAAAAGACACACACGTCTCAGTGACACAAGGGCGCGACATCATGCTGGAGCCTCGCGCCTCCGATCGGCCGGACCCGCGAAGCCGGCTCAGGCCATCGGCAGCGACATGCCTACGGGCTTGGGGCTCGCGGCCTGGGGTGCGGACGCGGCTGGGGCAGCGACCTGCACGAGCGGCAGCGCGATGGGCGCTGAGGGGGCCATGGCGATCAGGCCGCTGGCGACGTGGCGGATGGCCTGGGCGGCGGGGTCGTCGGGGTTCTCGATCACGAGCGGCACACCGCCGTCGGCCTGCTCGCGCAGTGGCATCGTCAGCGGCACCCTGCCGAGCAGCGGCACGTCGAGCTCGTCGGCGAGCTCCTGGCCGCCGCCCTCACCGAAGATCGTGAAGCGCTCGCCCGACGGTGTGGTGAAGCTCGACATGTTCTCGATCACCCCGCCGATCTCCAGGTTGACCTTGTGCGCCATCTGCGCGGCGCGGCGCGCGACCTTCTGCGCGGTCGCCTGCGGCGTGGTCACGATCATGAACTGGGCCTGCGGCAGCAGCTGCGCGAGCGTCATCGACACGTCACCCGTGCCCGGCGGCAGGTCGACGAGCAGGAAGTCGAGCGCGCCCCAGTCGACGTCCTGCAGGAACTGCGTGAGCGCCTTGTGCAGCATCGGCCCGCGCCACACGACGGCGGCGTCCTCCTCGACGAAGAAGCCGATCGACATCACCTTCACGCCATGGGACTCCAGCGGGATGATCTTGCGCTGCGCCGAGACGTCCGGGCGCGTGGAGCCCAGGCCGTACATGCGCGGGATCGAGTAGCCCCACACGTCCGCGTCGAGCACGCCCACGCGCTTGCCTTCGCCGGTGAGCGCGGCGGCGATATTGGCGGTGAGGGTCGACTTGCCGACGCCGCCCTTGCCCGAGCCGATGCACAGGACGTTCGCGACCTGCGCGAGCGCCCCCTCGGGCAATGGGCCGCGCCCGAGCTTCTGCTGCAGCGCCGCCTTCTGGGTGTCCGAGAGGACGTCGAAGTAGACGTTGACGTGCGTGACGCCCGCGAGCGCGGAGACGGCCTGCGAGACGGCGCTGTGGAAGTGGTCCTTGATCGGGCAGCCGGGCGTGGTGAGCGACACGGTCACGTCGACCACGCCGTTTGCGCTGATGTCGATCGCGCGCACCATGTCGAGCTCCACGATCGAGCGGCGCAGCTCGGGGTCGATCACGGCCTCCAGCGCCTTGCTGATCTCGTCTCTGTCGGTCACGGGGCTCATTGTGGCAAACGCTGGCGGGGTTGCCCGGAAAGCCGGGCCATACGGGCCTTAAAGTGACCCGCGGGCGGTGGGGGCCGCCCGCGGGTCGAGGGAGGAGAGGGTGCTACTACTGCCGGCGGGATATGAGGCCGGCAGACTTTCCGCTCGCGGCCCTCTCCAGGCCGGGCGGGGAAGCTCGTTGGCTCAGACGAGGCTCAGGATGCGCTCCTGCACCTTGTCGGCCAGCTCGGGGACGCGGTTGGCGAGATCCGGCACGCGGTTGGCCAGGTCGGGCACCAGATCCGGCACACGCTTGGCGAGGTCGCTGCCGCTCTTCGCGAACGCGTCGCGACGCTCCTCCAGGTCGCTGACCGTGCTCCCGATACTGCGCCTGCGCTGGCGCAGTTCGCGCTCCACGCGCACGCGCGCTTTGCGCACGTCGCGCTCGAGCCGGTTGCGCGCGGTCACGCCGCGGCGCTCGAAGCGGCGCAGCTGCGCCTGCGCCTTCGTCGTCGAGGAGTACACCGAGAGCGTGTCGCTCACTGTCGAGATCACGCGTTCGCGGGCGATCAGCGCCGCGCCGACGGGGATCAGCACGGCGCGCTCGGCGTAGTCGCCGAATGCGCCAGGCGTCGGACGCGCGGCGCCCTTGGCGGCGGTCTTCGTGGCGCCCTGCACGCTCGTGCGGGCGCTGGGGCGACGGGCCGTGGCTTTCGCGGCGGCGGGTTTACGTTTCCTGCTCGTTTTCGGGCTGGTGGGGGAAGCTGCGCTGGCGGTTGGCATCTGGAGCTTTCTCCTGTCTGTTCCTCGCCGGGTGCGAGGAGCGGGGGCTTTGTGGGCTCTTCTATCGGTGCTCGCCGCTCTATCTCAGCGGCCGAACACCTGTTTGTACCCCCGTCTGCAAAGATCGTTACAGGGGGATCGTAGCAGCCCGTGAAAAGCCTGTAACCAAGGGATGTCGTCCTGGTCTAGCTTGTAACAGGCGGAACATGCGTTCGTCCGCACCCTGGCGGGGATGCCGAGCAGTGGTGCGAGCTGACGAGCCAGCTTGAGCGGTTGATTGTCGCTCCGAATCCGGCGGTAGCCCCGATACGCTTTCGTCGGAAGTAGTATTCCGGATTTGTCCGCTAGCCTATTCCGATATCGTCCGTCTGCGACACCGGGGGACCGGCATGAAATTGATTTCAAGGCAGGCGCGGTCATCTACACGGGCGCAAACACCCTGCCCTTGGGTGAGCGCATCTGGGCCGTGCCTATCTCTGGCCTCTGGTCCGAATAGCAACGGCGAGGACGCCCATACCGCATCAAACCTACGCTGGTCGGGGTCGGTCGCAAAACGTACGCTCGTATAGAGATCCGCTCATGAGCAAGGTGGCGTACTTTCACTAGCCGGGGTGAGCAGCTCTCACTCGCTCGATCCACAGGGAGGGCCGCTCGAGCTCGGCGGGGATAGGCAGCGCCTCCGGGCCGCTCCACGCCAGCGCCAGCGCCTGCGGGCCGCCGGCGTCGACGACCGCGTCGCAGAAGCGCCGGCCCATCTCGTACTGGCGCATCTTCAGCTCCAGGCCCAGCAGCCGCTCGAGCACCCGCCAGGGCAGGCCGCGGCTCTCGCGGCGGCGGTTCATCGCCGCGCGCAGGCGCGGCAGCGACGGCAGCGCCTCCGCGCCGACCGCGTCCATCACGTGCTCCGCGTGCCCCTCGATCAGCGACATCGCCGCCTGCATCCGCTCGACCAGCGCCCAGCGGTCCTCGCCGAGCGTCAGGCGCAGCAGCTCGCCGCGGCGGGCGCGCTCGACCATGTCTCGCAGCTGCGCCGGGTCTGGCAGCTCCGGCAGCTTCGCCATCCAGCCTGTGCGCCGGCCGTTGCCGTCGGTGGCGGCGTCGCCGTTGGTCTCAGCGGCGTCCTCGCCCGTGGGTCCGCCCATGAGCGTCACCTGCAGCCCGTCGATCAGCTCCTTCAGCATCCCGCCCAGGTAGTCGCGCAGCCACGGCGCGCCCGCGAACTGCACCGCGTGCGTGATCTCGTGGATGCTCACCCACAGCACCAGCTCCTCGCGGTCGACGTTCAGCGTGCGCGCCGCCTGTGCCAGGTTCGGCGCGAGCAGCAGCAGGCGCGGCGTCACCGAGGAGTCCAGCAGCGCCAGGTCGTACTGGCCGAGCACGCGCTGGGAGAGCATGCCCGTCAGCGCTCCCACCTGCGTGCCCAACAGCAGCCCCGACACCGTGCGCAGCGGGCCCGCGAACGGGCCCTTGCCGATGTCCATCGGCTCCGTCAGCGGCGCCAGCATCGGCTGCATCGTCTTCAGGTTCGCCGCGATCCAGCCCGGGCGATCGACCAGCTCCAGCACCGGCAGCTCGCCAGGCACGTACAGGTCGCTGTAGGAGCTGACACGGCCCGCGAACTCCCTGGCCAGCGGCTCCACCGACGCCGCGCGCACGCCCCCGAACGGCGGCGAGCCGGCGACCAGCTCTCCGACTCGCTGGGCGGTGCCCCAATCGATCACGTCCACCCCTCAAGCGTAGCCAGGCGCGAGACCCCTCCCGCGTATTCTTGGGATTGTGTCTGGCTCCAGAATCGCGCCCGCGCCGCCGGACGGCTCACCGCGCCGGCCGGACGGCATGCCCGACCAGAGCAGGGGCCGGGAGCAGGCGGGTGGGTTCCTCAAGCGCGCCGAGGTGCGCGACGTGCTCGCCTGGATGCGGCTGCTCGTCGACCCGCAGGACGCCGCCGCCGTCGTGCGCGCGCTGTCGCGGCCCCCGATCGCGCTGCGCCAGGTCGAGCTCGCGCGCGTCATCCAGGTCGCGCGCCGGCGCAAGCTCGATCTCGTCGGCGGCCTCGCCGCCGCCACCGAGTCGCCGCAGGTGCCGCCCGAGGCGCGCGAACGCATCCAGCGCTTCGTCGAGCTGCACCGCGCCGCCGCCGCCGAGCTCGACACCGTCGCGCCCGACGTCTTCATCGGGCGGCTGATCCAGCGGCTCGGCGTGCGCGGGCGGGCGCTGCTCGCGCCCGACGACGCCGCCGAGCAACGCGCCGGCCTCGAGCTGCTGCACGGGCTCGCCGTCGACTTCGTGCGCGCCACCCCTCGCGCCAGCACTCGCGATCTCGCCCGGCATCTCGCCACCGTCGTGCCGGAGGCGCAGGGGGAGGCTCGCGTGATCGACCCATCGCCAGCCCCCGCGGGAGACCAGGCGGAAGAAGGCGACACCGGCGGCCCGGGTGACCACGCGTACGCGGGTCTCCACGATCAGGAGCCCGTCGAGGAGGAGCCCGTCGACGCGCTCCACGCGACCTTCCAGCTGCTGCGCGAGGAGGTGCTCGAGGGGGTCGCGCGCATCGGCGGGCGTCTCGGCGAGCTGCGGCTCGACACCGACCTCGACATCTCCCACGGCCTCGTGCGCTACCTCGAGCTGCTCAAGCTCTCCGCGCTGCTGCAGCGCCCGGAGGGGCAGAGCCTCGCCGACGCGCTCGCCGACGTCAACGCGAGGCTGCTCGCCGCCGCCACGCCGCTGCAGCGCGAGATCCTGCAGACGTCCGCGCTCGACGACACGCTGCTCGCCGACGAGCGGGGGGAGGGTATCGGGGACCGCTCCGAGCGCGACGCCGGCGCGGGTGAGCGCGCTCGCGCCAGTGCCGTCGCTCCGCGCGAGGAGCACTCGCTCGGCCCTTTCCTGCCGCGCCGGGGCGTCGGCCTCGCGCTGTCCGCCTCCGACATCCACACCTATCGCAGCTGCCCGCTGCGCTACAAGTACGCGCGCGTCCTGCGCATCCCCACCGAGCAGACCGTCCACCAGCGCTTCGGCATCGTCGTGCACCAGGTGCTCGAGCGCTACCACGCCGACGGCGCCGACACGCTCGCGCAGATGCTCGGCCTGCTCGACGCCAGCTGGCGCAGGGCGGGCTTCGGCGAGAGCGAGCGCGACCGCGAGCTGCTCGATAAGGCGCGCGCCGCGCTCACGCGCTACCACGCGCGGCTGCACGATCAGGACTCCGAGCCCGTGTGGTTCGAGCGCCAGTTCGACTTCCGCGTCGGCCCGCACCATCTGCGCGGGCGCGTCGACCGCGTCGACCGCGTCGACCGGCTCCGCGACGACGAGTACGAGCTGATCGACTACAAGACCTCGCGTCCCAAGAGCGCCGAGCAGTTGCGCGACGACATCCAGCTGTCGCTGTACGCGCTCGCCGCGCGCGAGGACTGGGGGCTGGAGTCCTCGCGGCAGGCCTACTACTACGTGCTCGACGATCTCAAGGTGCCGGTCACTCGAGGCGCGCACGATGCCGAAGCGGTCAAGGACATCGTGCTCGAGGTCGGCGAGGGAATCCTCGCGCAGGAGTTCGAGCCCACGCCGTCGCCCAGCGCCTGCTCGATCTGCGACTACCGGATCGTGTGCCCGGCCGCGGAGGCGTAGCGGTCCAGTGCGCGTCGAGGCGGCGGCATGGGGGGTGTGTTCTGTTCAGCAGCCGCCGGTGTAGAGCCATCGCTATACACCGCGGCGTGGGGAATGTGCCTCGCTCGAGCAGGTGTATAGCCATCGCTATACGCGGGGGCAATGGCTCCAGGCGCGGGGGCCGCTGGAGCCGCCCAGGCGGATCCACACGCCCGTACCGTCGCGAAGCGTGACGCAAGGCCTCGGCAGCCCGGGTTCGGGCCGCCTGTGCATCAAGAACGCGTACGATCGACCGACGTTCGCTGGATCGACGGTCGTGCTCGAGACGCGCAGCCCGGCGATCCGCGCCAGCAGTTCCAACCCCGGGGGGGAGAATTCGATGCTGGGCTCCTTTTCGGCGTGCAACGCGACATAGCGAACGCCTTCCCCGCGCAGCGTGCGCAGCAGGCCCAGCGTGTCGCCGTCGCGCGTCGGCGGGCCCATCCAGAAGCCGTAGTTCGCGTACACGGTGAGCACTCCCGGCTGCTCCACCTCGGTGAGGTTCTGGGGCGCGCTCGTAATCGTTTCACCGACGCCGAAGCCGACCCCGAGGACGTTTGCGAGCACCACCAGCGCGAGCGCCGCCGCCGCGAGGGCTCCAGCCGCGCGTGGCAGTCGCGTGATCCAGCCCACGGCGAACACCGCCGCGTAGACCGCGATCGGGATGCCGTAGCGCGGATCGTGCACGTAGGTCTCCGTCAGGGCCGCCCACGACACGAACGCCCCGAACGCGAGCTCCGGGAGGACGCCCTGCAGCTGACGGCGGCGAGCGAACGCGGCGATCGTCCATCCCACGCCCACCGCCGCGAACGCGCACAGCGGGACGAAGAACTGCCAGTTGAGAAAGCTCCAGAGGTACCACTCCAGGTTGGCCAGCGACAGGCGCGGCGGCGCGATGCCCGGGATTTGCGTCGACACGCGGCTCGAGGACCCAAGGGCCTCGCCTCCGAGCGTGTCGAGGATGGAGAACTCGCGCACATACCAGGGCAGAGCCACGACCAGCGCGACCGCCGTGAACACCGCGATCCCGCGCCAGGCGCGAAGACCGCCACGGAAGGCCGTCGCCAGCGCCACACCCGCGACGAAGAACACGAACGTCTCCTTCGTCAGCAGCCCCAAACCCACCGCCAGGCCCGCCAGCGCTGAGACTCCCAGACGCGAGAAGCGCTCCGTCGCGAGGATCGCCCACACCGCAATAGCGACCATCGACGCCTCGGGCGCGTCGAGCATGAACTCGTGGAACTCTTCCACCACCATCGGCGAGCCAAGCGCGAAGATCACCGCCAGCAGGCCCGCCACGGGGCCAAAGGCCAGGCGGCCGACCTGGTAGCAGCCCAGTGCTAGCAGGGGAACGAAGACCACGTTCAGGGCGATGATCGCGGGCGCCACGCCGACGCCTCCGACGAGCACCCCCAGCGCGCCGACCAGGAACGTCAACGGGGGGTAGGGCGCGGCTCCTGTCAGCGCCTTCAGCAGATGTCCCGCGCCCAATGCTTCGTAGGCGTCGATCGCCGAGCCCAGATGGACCGCGGCGTCGTCGACCGGGACGCTGCTGTCGCGGCTCAGCCACCAGCAGGTGACCGCCACGAACAGCGTCGCGAGCGCGATCGAGGCCCATGCCGCGAGCGGCAGGCGGGGCCAGCGCGCGCTGCCCACACGGCCAGCACGGCTCGCCGCACGGGGGGGCGCCTCGGCCTCTGTCGCCATCGGCCAATGGTGCCCCCAGCGGGGCTGCATCTCAATCGTCTGAGCGGTTTGTCTCCAGCGGCTGGCGTCGGAGATTCAGGCCGGGAGTCGCTCGCTCCGCCCTACTTCCCCTCGCGCCCCCGCTGTCTGAGGAACCGCTGGAATTCACTCGCCAGGATGTCCCCCGACGGCAGGTCGTCAGGGGAGCCCAGCTCCTCGCTGTCGGCCGCCTGCTCGAGGCGCTCGACGAACGCCTGGATGTCGGGGTCGCTGCGCACCGCCAGCCCCACCTGGCGCTCGTAGTCTGCGGCTGAGGACTCCAGCTCGGACACGTCCACGGACACGCCGATCAGCACTTCCACCCTGCGCAGCAGCGCCAGCGCCGCCTTCGGGTTGGCGGCGGCGGCGACGTAGTGGGGCACGCCCGCCCACAGGCTCGCCGACGGCAGCCCCGCCTGCGCGCACGCCGTGTGCAGCACACCGACGATGCCCGTCGGCCCCTCGTAGCTCGACGCTGGGATGCCCAGGCGCTCGAGCAGCGCCGCGTCGGAGGCGTGGCCGCTCATCGCCACCGGGCGCGTGTGGGGGACGTCGCCCAGCAGCGCGCCGAGCGTGACCACCAGCTGCACGCCGAGCGCCTCCGCCAGATCGACCAGGTGGCTCGTGAACGCGCGCCAGCGCATCGACGGCTCCACGCCCTGCACCAGCACCAGGTCGCGCGGCGCGCGCGGGGCGGTCGCTTCGAAGATCTCGACCGTCGGCCACGCGATCTCGCGCGTCTGGTTCTCGTCGAAGCGGATGCACGGGCGGTTGGCCTGGAAGTCGTAGAACTCCTCCGAGTCGATCCGCGCGAAACGGCGCGCGTCGAGCGCTGAGGCCAGGAACGAGACAGCGCCCGACGCCGCGTCGCCGGCGTCGTTCCAGCCCTGGAACGCGCACACCATCGCCGGAGCCCTCAGGCCGTCCGGACGGCGGTCCCAGATCAGCGGCTGCATCCGAAGCACCGTACATCATGAGCGCATGGCATCCGCCACGAGCTCCTCACCCGAGAACGCCCAGACGGTCGCCACGCTGCGCAGCGACGAGCACGTCGACGCCGTGTTCGCGTGCACGCGCAAGGAGCGCCAGATCTCGCGCGCCGGCACCCCGTATCTGACGCTCGAGCTGCGCGACGCCACCGGCACGATCCGCGCGCGCGCCTTCCGCGACGCCGACGTGCTCGCCGGGCGCTTCGAGCGGGGCGAGCTCGTGCGCGTGCGCGGGCGCGTGGAGCGCTTTCGCGACGAGCTGCAGATCTCGCTCAGCGAGGTCGCCCGCGCGCAGGGCGCCGACGCCGACCCCACGAGCTTCCTGCCCACCGCCTACCGCGACCGCGACGAGCTCGAAGGCTTCCTCGAGCACCTCGCGCGCGAGGTCTACGACCCCGCCTTGAAGGCGCTGCTGGAGGCGCTGCTGGGTGACCGCGAGCTGCGCGCGGAGATGCGTCGCGCGCCGTGCTCGCCGCCCTCCCCCGCCGGGTCGGGGCGGGCGCCGTCCGGCCATCACGCCTACCTCGGCGGGCTGCTCGAGCACACCGTCGCCGTCGCCACCATCGCGCTGGAGCTGTGCACGCTGCACCCGCGCCTGGATCGCGACCTGCTGCTGAGCGCCGCCATCGTCCACGACCTCGGCAAGACGCGCGAGTTCACCTACGGCGCGGAGATCGAGCGCAGCCGGGAGGGCAGGCTGCTGGGGCACGTCGAGCTCGGGCTGCGCGTGATCGCCGGCCATCTGCCGGGCGCCTTCGCGCCCGAGCGCAGGCTCGCGCTGGAGCACTGCGTGCTGCTCCACCATGGCGCCGACGCGTCCCCCGGGCAGCGCTTCGGCTCGCCGGAGGCGCTCGCGCTGTATCGGCTGAACGCGCTCGACGCTGGGGTCAAGGGCGCGTTCGAGCACGGCATGTCCTGATCTCGCCATTCTCCGGCGCTCCGCGGTCAAGCGGGCGCTGTGCGATGCCGATAAACGCCTGTGATGGGCGACACCGCCATGCCAACCGTCGTTTCCTCCGCGGACACCGACTCCGAGGTGGCTGAGGACGAGCGCAGGAAGAACGGCCCAAGGGTCAGCGAGCAGGAGCAGAAGGGGCTGTATCCGCCGCGCCATCCGGGGCGCTCGCAGCGGATGATCGGCGAGGTGGTCGTCGACCTGGGGCTGGCCGACCGCGAGACGATCGAGGAGGGGGTGGCGGCCGCTCGCGCGCAGGGCCGCCCGACGGGCGTGGTGCTGGTCGAGCGCGGGATCCTGCGCCACGACCAGCTCGCGCGGGTCGTCGCCGAGCGCTTCGGCCTGGACTTCGTCGACCTCGCCGTCTACGACCTCGACATGGGCGCGGTCAACCTGATCGGCATCCAGGCGGCCAAGCGCTACCAGGCGGTGCCCGTCGGCTTCGCCGACGACGGCGCGCTGATCCTGGCGATGGCCAACCCCACGAACGTGCTCACGATCGACGACGTCGGGATGATGACCGGCCGGCGGATCAAGCCCGCGGCTGCGTCCGTGGAGGACCTCAACCTGCTGCTCGCGCGCCTGGCGCGGATGGACGAGTCGATCGAGGACATCGTCGACGAGGAAGCGGAGGAGCAGGGCGAACAGGTCTCCGTCGACGAGGCCGACAGCGACGCGCCGATCATCAAGCTCGTGCACTCGATCGTCGCGCAGGCCGTGCAGCAGGGCGCCTCGGACATCCACGTCAACCCCGAGGAGGGCGACACGCGCGTGCTGTTCCGCATCGACGGCGTGCTCACCCCCGCGGCGACCGTCAAGCGCAGGATGGCGATGGGTGTCGTCTCGCGCATCAAGATCATGGCCGACCTGGACATCTCCGAGCGCCGTGTGCCCCAGGACGGGCGCTTCGCGCTGACCGTCGACGGGCGGCGCGTGGACATCCGCGTGGTCACGCTGCCGCTGGTCAACGGCGAGGGCGTCGTCATGCGCATCCTCGACCAGGGCGCCGGCGTGGTCATCAGCGGCCTGGAGTCGCTGGAGATGGGGGAGGCCGAGCTAGAGCGCTTCTCCGGCGCCATCCATCGCCCCAACGGCGCGGTGCTCGTCACCGGGCCGACCGGCTCGGGCAAGTCGACCACGCTGTATGCCGCGCTGCACGCGCTCAACGACGGCGAACGCAGCATCCTCACGATCGAGGACCCCGTCGAGAAACGCATCGCCGGGATCAAGCAGATGCAGATCGCGCCCAAGGCCGGCGTCACGTTCGACGTCGGGCTGCGCTCGATGCTGCGCGCCGACCCCGACGTGATCATGGTCGGCGAGATCCGCGACCGCGAGACCGCGCACATCGCTATCGAGGCCGCGCTCACCGGCCACCTGGTGCTCTCCACGCTGCACACGCGCGACGCGCCCAGCGCGCTCGGGCGGCTGATCGACATGGGCATCGAGCCGTTCCTCGTGTCCTCCGCCGTCGACTGCATCGTCGCCCAGCGCCTCGTGCGGATGCTGTGCAAGCACTGCAAGCGCCCGCAGAGCGTCTCCGCGGCGGTGCTCGCCGAACACGGGCTCGCCGGCGCCGAGGCCTACGAGGCCGTCGGCTGCTCGCGCTGCGCCGCCACCGGCTACCGCGGCCGCCTGGCGCTGTACGAGGTGATGAGCGTCTCAGAGCCCATCCGCGCGCTGATCCTCGAGCGCGCCTCCGTCGATGACATGGTCGCCGTCGCGCTCGGCGAAGGCATGCGCCGCCTGCGCGACGACGGGTTGCAGAAGGTGCGCGAAGGGGTCACCTCCATCGCCGAGGTCGAACGGATGACCAGCAGCTTGCTGTAGGGCAACCCCGATGTTCAGCTCGATGTATCAGGGAGAGGCGGGCACGATGCGGTAGATCGTTCCGGTGGCCCAGTCGCCGACAAGGAGCGAGTGGTCGGGCGCGAACGTGACTGCGAGTGGGTGTTCCATGCCTGTGAGGAATGGCGTGACCGTGCCGTGGTAGATGTTGCCGGTCTTGTGGAGGGCGACTTGCTGGACCTTGGCTACGTTCCACTCGGCGACGATGGCGGCCGTCCCGATGCTCGGTCCGAGCTGGCCGTCGGCGAACGCGACGCCACCGGCGGCCGCGTGTCTGTCGAGCACGGCGACAGGTTCGGGTGCGCCGGCGCAGTCGGGTCCGCCCTGGCCGTGGCATTCGGGGAAGCGCCAGTCCTGGCCTTCTGCGACGGTCGAGAGCCAGTCGCCCGGCGTTTGCGCGCCGAGGTTGTCCTGCTGGTTCATGGTGACGAACAGGTCGCTGGTGCCGGGGAGGTACGCGAGCCCGAAGGGTGCGCGTATGCGGCTCGCGTAGACACGTAGGCCGCTGCCGTCAGGGCGGAACGCGACGATCGCCCCGTCCCACTTGGACGTCGGGACGCAGTGGTCGCACGTCGCGCTGACGCCCATCAGGAAGCGCCCGTCGGGGGCCATGACGAGGAGGTTGTTCTCGCCTGTCGCCAGCGGCCCTCTCAGGATCGTCTGGTGCTCGGTGAAGCGGCTGCCGTCGAAGCCTGCGTAGGCGTCCACCCGTCCGACCGACGCGACGTAGAGCTTGCCGCGATACCAGTCCAGACCAAGCGGGTCATCCAGACCGGAGATGACCTTCCGCGCGGGGCCGCCGGGTGTGGAGATGACGTATACGCCGTCTTCGGCGTGGGTTTCAAGGCCCGCGGCTGTCAGCCACAGGCGTCCCTGTTCGTCGAAGGTGAACGCCGCCAGCGTGCGCGGCCCTCTCGCGTAGATGGAGGCCTGCAGGCCGGAGGGACCGTTCAGGCCCGCGCCGATCGGCGCGAGCCCAGCTGACGCGTGGCTCTTGGTCGGCGAGCGGGTGCTCGCGCAGGCGGCGAGCGCCAGCAACGAGAGCACCAAGGGCAGCGTGGCGCGACGCGGTCCGCCCCCGCTGGGAATCTGCGCTACGCGCCGCACCAGGACAGCCAGCCGTGGTTGGGCATCTTCATCGTCGAGCTCATCTCGATCCAGCTGCCGGCGTTGTGCGCCAGCGCCGGCACGGCATCCGGGGAGGACGCGACGAACACTCCGAGCGCAACCCCCGTGAATCCCACGATCTTCACAAAGCGATCATCCCAGCCCATCGCTCGCTCGGCGAACATGATCAGTGTCAGGAGCATCATCAGGACGAGACTGCCGCCGCCCAGCACCACCGTGACAGCCATCAACGCCCAGCAGCAGGAGACGCAGATGAAGCCGAAGCGCAGCCCGAGCACCAGTGCGTTGCCGATGCCTCTGCGGTAGTTGCGCATGAGAAACGTTGCAGGGTGGCTGCAGATCGCCAGACAACGTCGCTTGAGGGCCGTGAGCTGAAAGCCACCCGCGAGCGCCAGAACGCCGCCGGCCAAGAGGCTCGTATGACTCTTGAGCCATACATCGACACTCCCGATCCGGTAGATCGTCTCACCGATCAGAAGCGCCACAGACCCGATGTAAGCCCAAGCCAGCAGGTACCCGACGCAAACGCCGATCCTTCGCAGCGAGCGGAGGCTACTCGCAGCTGTGACCACTCGATAGAGGGCGAGGAAGCCGATGCTGGAGGGGAGCATCATCGCGACGACCATGACCTCCCACGCCCCGAGGAACGCGACGACCGAGTCAACGGTCTCGCCTATCGACATCGCCGACGCGTAGCGTCCCGACCCGCCGCTCGCGGTGGCGGCGGTCCAGAGCGTTATCCAAGCAAGCGCGCTGAGCGCAACCGCGAGCGCCGGCATCTGCTTCAGAGCGTGTGGCGTGGTCCGCACGCGTCGGCTAGACACGGTTTGCGATCCTGTAGTCCGACTGGATCGCGCTACGCCCCTGAAACGTCCACTCGAACCCGTACTTCTCGAGCGCCACTTCGTGATGCAGAGCACTCGCCACGTACGCGGGGGCTCTCGGCGTGGTCGCCATCAGTGAGTCGTGCAACGTCGTGACCGCTCCGTCGAGCCCTCGAAAGGGCGTGATGGACACGTTGACCAGACGGCCCGCTCGCACCGAGCCCGCGCCTGCTGCGACCGCGTAGCTGATGCGTGCTCGCTCCACGCCAAGCGTCGCTCCGACGAGGCGCGCGAGATCGGCCAGGGGCCCGCCGAGCGCTCCGGAATACGCAGCGAGTATCGAGGAGACCTGCTCGTCCGAGGCTTGCTCGTCTACCACGACGACCTGCCGCCAGCTTCCGGGCAAACGGGCATTGCCACGGATGTCGAACACGCGAAGCAGATCACAGCCGGAGACATCCACACCATCGATGGCTCCGCGAACGATGTGATATGCGTTGAACCCGAGACAGGATCCGCCGTCCGGATCGGCCCCGATCCAACACGGACAGGGCGCCCAGCACGAACACGACTCCAAGATCCCGCCCTCGAGGTCGTAGGACCGCTCGCTTGACCGAGAGCTCCGAGTGGGTTCGCCGATGTTGATGACCTGCTCTCCCTCGTTCGCGGAGAGATCGATTTGTCCGCGACCACTATCCTCCTGCCAGCAGCGCGCGGCAAGGTGGGAGCTGACACTCAACGGATGGTTGGCGCGAGGATGTGCATACCGCTGAACATCGAGCGGTGCGGGCAGCTCACACGTTCCGCGGAGTGTCTCTCACTGCGGCCCATCGCAAAGCCGAAATACGCCCGACGGGAATCGAACCCGCTACCTACGGCTTAAGAGGCCGTCGCTCTTGAGCGGCTTCTGGAGAAAGGCCGGAGTGGTCGAGGCGGCCACCGCAGTGGCGGACCTCCGGTGCCGACGCGAAGAGGACAAGGCTTCGGCCGTCCCAGAGGCTGTCACCGCATCCATCCAGCAAACCTCCTTCACCGCCCATTTGCCATTGAGCTACGGGCGCATAGCACTGCGAGCATACGCGTATCTCAGATGAGCCGATCGGTGTCGGCGATGGGTTGGGTGTCGTGATACGGCCGGCGCGGGGTCGGAGACATACGGCGGGCAACCGCACCCATGCGCAACAAGGCAACCCTGCGCCGGACCAGACCCGGGCCATGGCGAGGCGCGTAAGTGCAAGCATGTGCGCTCGGGATGGCCGTGTCGGTTGTGGAGGCATTCGAGCAGCAAGTAGACGCACATCACGAGCGTGACGCGATGCGCTGCGTCGGCGACCAGATGGCACGGGGCGTCAGCTTCGGCGAGCTCGATGCCTGGGCGAACGCGGTCGCGGCTGAGCTGATCTCCCGGCGCGGAAGCAGAGCGGAGCCGGTGCCGCTGATGGTCCGCGCCCCGGAGCTGATGCTCGCCGCCGCGCTTGGCACGTTGAAGGCCGGGAAGTTCTACGTGGCCGTCAACCCGATGCACCCGGCCCCGCACGTCGAGCGCGTCCTCGACGAGCTCGACGCGCCCGTCCTGCTTTGCGATCGACGCGGCCAGACTGCAGCAGGCACGCGCTTGATGGCGAGCTCGCTCGAGGAGATCATCGAGTCACATCGATGTGACGGGCGACTCGGCCTGGAGTTCGACGAGACCCGGCTCGCGTATGTGCTCTACACGTCAGGATCCACCGGGCGCCCACGCGGGATTGCGCAGACTCGGCGCGACATGCTGCACAACGTGGCGCGTCACCGACCGTTGGCGATCGGCTGCGAGGACTGTGTGACGCTCATCAGCGCGGACGGCTTCGTCGCCTCGGTGTCGAACCCGTTCATCGCGCTGCTGGGCGGCGCCGCACTCGCGCCGTATTCATTCAAGGACTCGGGCGTCGAGAGGATGATCGACTGGCTGCACGCGACCGGCGTCACCGTGCTCTATGGCTTTCCGTCGTTTCTACGACAGCTCGCCGCGGCCGAGGCCACGCGTGTCTACGGTGACCTGCGCCTGGCCTATCTCGGCGGGGAGGCGGTGCTTCCCACCGATCTGGCTGCGGCGCGGCGGCTGTTCCCGGCGGCGGCCCTGAGCGTCGGCCTGAACTCCAGCGAGACGGGCCTCACCTGCCTGCACGTCGTCGGGCCGGGCTCGCCGATTCCCGACCCGGTACCGGCCGGGCGACCGGTTCTCGACATCGAGGTCGCGATCGTCGACGAGAACGGGGTACCGCTACCGCCCGGATCGTGTGGGGAGATCGAGATCTCAAGTGAATACGTCCGGCCGCGCCATTGGCGTCGCGGAGGCATCCACGACGACGGCGTGCGAGTGCCTGCACCTGCCTTTCGCACTGGTGATCGTGGTCGCATCGACGCGGATGGCATCGTCCATCACCTCGGCCGGGTCGATCAGATGGTGAAGATCCGCGGGTTTCGCGTCGAGGCGAGCGAAGTGGAGGCGGCACTCTCCAGCCTGCCTGGCGTGGTCGAGGTCGCGGTGTTCGGCGTGGGCGCGCCGCCGGAAACGGAACTCGCAGCATGTATCGTCGCGCGGAGCGCGGACCTCGATCCGGTGTCCGTGCGCGGCGCGGTGGCACGTGAGCTGCCGCTGGCGCTGGTGCCCACGCGCGTCTTGATCGTCGACGCGCTGCCGCGCACACCCAACGGGAAGCTCGACCGCAAGGGCCTGGCGCGACTCGCCTTCCCGCAGGATTCAGGCGTGAATGGCACGGGCGTCGTGCTGGCTGAGCCAGACGCGAGGCTTCACCCGGCGCACGCTCCCGCACGCGAGGCGGCCGAACGGCGGATCGCCGACATCTGGAGATCCGAGCTCGAAGTGAATCGCGTGGCGCCGGACGAGGACTTCTTTGCGTTGGGGGGCACGTCGCTTACGGCGGTCTCGGTGATCTCGCGGGTGCGTAGCGCGTTCGGAGTGCTTGTGCCGCTCGTGGTCCTGTTCCGCACCCCGACCGTGAGCGCACTGGCAACGGCGGTGATCGAACTGCAGGACAAGCATGCGGCCGAGGATGGCTGGGCGTCCAGGAACGTGGTCGTGCGGTCGGCGCAGGAGCGCGAGCTCCCCGACGTCTGCGCGCTCGTTAACCACTACATCGAGCACACGAGCTTCAACTTCCGGACCGAGCCACAGACACCCGGCGAATGGCGCGAGGACTGGTCTGCGACACGATCGGGTTATCCGTGGCTCACCGCAAGCGTGGATGGCGTCCTCGCCGGCGTCGCGTATGCGGGCCCGTGGAAGGGTCGAGCGGCCTACAGCTGGTGCGCCGAGGTGACCGTGTACGTCGCGAACGACTCCCAGCGCCGGGGCGTTGGCCGCGCACTCTACGGGCGACTGCTGCGCATCCTGGACAGCCAGGGCTACCGCACCCAGGTGGCGGTTATCACACTCCCGAACCCGTCGAGCGTCGCGCTCCACGAGGCGTGCGGCTTCCGTCATGCGGGCACCCTGAGCGGGGTTGGCTACAAGCACGGGGCGTGGCTCGACGTGGGCTTCTGGCAGCGCGGCGAACCGCAGCGCGACATACCCCCCGCGCCAATCGCAGCTGTACCGGGTGAGTAAAGCCGTGTCCTCTGCCGACATCGGACTCGTCCGCGAGCTGATAGAGCTGCAGGCGCCGATGCGCGCCGCGCCGCTCGCCGAGCGGCGCCTGCAATACGACCGCGCCGAGCAGGCATTCGGCGGGGACGGCAAGCCCGGCGAGATCGTCGATGCGGGCGGCTGCCCGGCGGAGTGGGTCCGCGCGCAGCGCGGTTCCACGCGGCCGATCGTTCTCTACATCCATGGTGGTGGCTACAGCCTCGGTTCGACACGCTCGCACCGGCACCTCGCAGCGTCGATCGGATACGCGGCGGACGCGGCGGTGCTCTCGCTCGACTACCGCCGCGCGCCCGAGTCCCCATTCCCAGCAGCCATCGAGGACGCCACCGCCGCCACCCGCTGGCTGCTGACGCATACGGACGCGCCGGTCATCCTCGCCGGGGACTCGGCCGGCGGAGGGCTCGTGGTCGCGACGATGATCGCTCTACGCGACGCCGGCCTCCCGCTACCAGCCGCGGGCGTCTGTCTCTCCCCGTGGCTGGACCTGACCTGCACAGCCGACGCACACACGAGGCTCGCCGACCGCGACCCGCTGCTCAGCCGGGCTGAGCTCAAGCGGATGGCCGACGCCTACCTGTGCGATGCCGACGCACAACAGCCCCTCGCGTCACCGGCATTCGCCGAACTCGCCGGCCTGCCACCACTGCTGATCCAGGTCGGCGCCGAGGAGATACTGCTCGACGACGCACGCACGCTGGCAGGCAGCGCGCGTGCGGAAGGCGTCGAGGTGACTCTCGAGGAGTGGCCCGACATGATCCACGTCTGGCACTGGTACTTTCCAGTCCTCGCCGAGGGTCGGCAAGCGATCACCGCCATCGCGGCGTTCATCCGGCGCCATGCGGCAGGTCAACCTCTCCGCGACGCCTCGACGGCGAGCCGAGCAACGCCCGCCACCCTCGTCCAGGAAGCACATCTCCTGATCGCGCCCTCGACCGCCGGACGCGGCTACCTCAGCTGGGTCTACCAGCTCAACGGTCGACTCGACACTCACGCGCTCACACGAGCTGTTGACGACGTCGTGCGCCGGCACGAGATCCTTCGCGTGCGATTCGCGCGAGAAGACGGACAGCTGTGTCAGACGGTGACCCCGTTCACCGAAGGGACGCTCACGCTCGTGGACCTCAGCGGCTACACGAAGCGGCAGGGACTCCAGGTGGCGATCGCTGATGTGGAGACGGTCTACAGCTCGCTTTCGCCGGCCCGGGATCCTCGCTTCCGTGCAACCCTGTACACCCTCGACGGGAAGACATCGGTGCTGGCGATGCTCGTCGCCGAGGCGCTCGTAGACAGCGACTCCGGATCACTGCTCACGGCCGACATATCCCGCGCGTACGCTCAGCACGCCGAATCGCCACTGCCGGCCGACCCGCCAGCCGCAAGCGAGGTGTCATATCTCGACTATGTCGCGTCACATCCGCCAGACCCGGGGGCGGTGGCACGCGGCCACGAGCACTGGGTTCGCCAGGCCCGGAACGCGATCCCGGTCACCGGCTGGCCGGTGACCGCCTGTGACGGCGACGCAGGCGGCTCGCGTATCGCGTTCGACCTGACGCCGCCGGAGTGGGCGAGGGTCGCATCGCGCGCCCACTCGCTGGGGACCACCGAGTACGTCCTGGTGCTTACCTGCCTGCAGGTGGCGCTCGCGCACGTCGCGCACATAACGCGCTTTCTCGCGCACACGATCGTATCCCACCGCGGCGAGGCCGCCGAGGGAATCATCGGGAACTTCCACAGCCCCGCACGAGTCGACTTGCAGTTCGACGTCGCGGCAGATCTCAGGAGCGCAACCGCTCGTACCGGCGCCGCAGTCGCGGAGGCCATCGAGCACTCCGTGTTCCCCGCCCCACTGGCAGGCCGTAGCGCGTCAACCACGCCACGGTGTCTCGAAGGCCTACCCGAGATCAGGTTCTACATGTTCGCTAGCCACGACGGACCGGTGTTCGCAGGAATCCGGCGTAGACGATTCAGACTCCACGGCCTCCCGCCGGCGCCATTGTCGGTCAGCTGCATCCATGGCCCAGCAGGCCGACAAGACTTCGCGTTCTCCTCGACAACTGCTCCCGAGACTCTGCTCCGAGTGCTCGCGGCGGACGTACGCACTGTCATCACAGCGGTGGTCGAGAAGCCCCATATGCCCGTCCTGTCAGCGAGTCTCGAAAGCAGCGCGAACTCGCAGAGCAGACCCCGTCAGCGCTACGGCTCGGAGACAATCAGATGAGAAACGATGCGGCGCAACTGCGGGGCTGCGTTCAGGGCACCGATCCCTGCAGCGATCGGCATGTAGTGCCCGATGACACGAAAGACATCGCGCGTTCCCGCCTCGAATCGACATCCGAGCCCTAGCATCGGCACTCCAGACCCACGACGACGAGTAGAGGTGGTGTTGGTCATGAAGCGAACAAGCAGGCTGGGCTTGGCTTTGGCAGGCCTGTTGATGGCTGGTTTGGTCGCAGCCGCCCCGGTGCTGGCAGCTCTTCCTGAATTCCAAAACAAAGCTCTGTTGAGCTCGATTTTCTTTGATAATGGAGCAGCCATCCTGAAAGCACAGACGAGCGGAGCGACTGTCAAATGTGAAGACAGCTCACTGACCGGAGAAGTCCCCATAGCACTAACCAAAAAACTCAAAGAAGGGGAGTTTACTTTCACGAACTGTACAGGCGAAGGAGTCAACTGTACCACCACTGGACAGGCGGCAGGAACGATTAAATCAGAAGCCCTAGAAGGAACAATTGGATACCTCGTAACTGAAAGCATAGCGGAAGCGAAAAAAGTTGCGTTGACGCTCACTCCCGCGACCGGTGGCGTCTTGGCGAAATTTACATGCAAAGAAGGATATGAATACACCGGGTGTGTCGCCGGGGAGCTCGGAGAAGCCAACGCAAATGTCACATTCTTCACTATGAAACTGGAAGAGACCGCGGGGGTGCAGGATATTCTAGAATTCGAACCGGAAAAAGGCACGAAGAAAGAATGCAAGAGCAAAATCAAAATTGGCGCAAACGCAGCAGAAAGCGTGGGACTTGAAACAACGCAGGTCCCGTCTGTGATCGGGTGTCCAAACATGGAGAAAATCAAAACCTGAGACAGGATCCACCAAGCACTGGGCTGAGACGCGGCGTCGAGCGCCGGAGTGCTTGTAGACGGGCGGCCTCGTGCTCACGTTCGGCGCGAGGCTCCCGTCGGCTCAGAACCTCGGAGGGCTTCGCGATGCATCCGACGTTGAATAGCTACAGCGTAAACCAAAGCCAGCCATAAGGGCGGGCCAGTGCTCCCCCAACGAACGAGGAGCCAACCTACGTGGGACTGTACATATCGACCGCGTCTCTAATCATTGATTCTCTCCATGCCTGGGCACGGTATGACTAACGCTTTAGCGCCCATTTCAATCCCAACGCTTTCGGCCGCGCCAGCCCCCGTTTTAAAGCTCATTTCACATGACCGTTCAGTACCTTCCGTAGGTGCGAAAACGAGAAGTTTCGCCGTCCCCGCAAGCTCTTCATAGAGTAGCGAAAATGTTCCTGTCAGTTCATTTGCCTTCGAGAGCTCTCCGATGACACAGCCTTTGATTTCCTTGGTTTCTTCGGCTCCTTCGCGGCATTTGAATTTTGTAATCGGGCTGCCCGCAACGGACGGAGAAAGCGCAAAAGCGATGATCGTCGCTTTTAATACGACCGGTTTGATATACCCTATTTCTCCTTCTAGTTCTTCGAAGGTAATTTCGCCGGCGCCTGATCCCTGGGTTTTACATTCGTTATTTGCGGTCGTTTTGCAATTTTCCAACTTCCCGAGCACTTTTTTTGCTTTTTTGCTCCCCGGAGTGCTAATGGTGCCACCCTTGAACAGGAACAGCGTGGTACATTTTATCACCGCACCAGCGGCGGTTTTTAGTTCAGCAGGTCCGCCTCGCGTTTCGAGTTCGGCCACTTTTTCGAATTCTGGGAACGCTGCATGTGCACTGGCCGCTGTGGCGGCGCCCACTGCCAGGACACCTATCAAGGCGAGCCCCACCTGCCGCGCGCGTTCCATAGCTTGCCACCCCCTGCTTGTCGTCTTGTGGGGAGTAACGTCCCCCTCGCTAGATGCAAGTCGACAGATCTGTTCCATCTCGGTCCTCCATCCGGTGTGTGGCCCAGCCGTGCTAGGCCGTGTCGCCGTACGATCTATAGGTTCCTCGCCAACTCACGAAGGTAAGCGGCTCGGCAGACCAGTATCGTGCGACCAGCAGCGCAGCGCAAGCAGGTAGCGCGATGGTCGCCAACGATGCCCAGGGATGCTCGCGAATATGCCAGCGTGTATCCACGAACGCCGGCGAGGTGTCTCCGACTGGGCCGTTGAAGGACGTAGCGACTCAGTGAGAGACAATCGCGAAACAGTGGTTCATCACGATGAGCGCCGATTTCGCTTGATTTGCTCGGAGCTCGCCAGTATCGAACGCGCGGCGTCCTTGTGCTACTTGCCTTGAGCTGCCAGTTGCGAGATAGTCACGAGGGGCTGGCGCATCGATATCAGCGTCCGTCCAGGATGACGACATCAACGCGGTGACAGCGTCGGACCGGCGCTGGAAGACGCCGGGCACGGGAGCGGCTCGCGCCCGGCGCGCCAGTCAGGTTGGAGCGAGACCGTCATACGACGAGAGTTTGTATAGAGCGAGTGGGGAGCAGTGCAGACATGCGACGAACACGAAAGGCAGGATTCACCTTTGTAGGCATCATTGCAGTCGGCGTGGTCATGGTCGCCAGCGCTTCGGCGGCCGTGCCGGAATTTGAACAGACTGCGACGTTTACGTCAGTGGGCACGGAAGCGGTACTACTCGAAGGCAAAGGTGGCGGGACGATCACTTGTCAGGAAAGCGAAGGCGAAAAAGGCCTGTTTATGGCGGGTACGAAAGAAGCGACGAAAATCATCCTGAGGTTGAAAGGATGCGCAACCGGCGCGGAAGAATGTCAGAATGCCGGCGCGGGGAGCAAAGAAATCAAAACGGAACCCCTGAAAGGCACAGTGGGGTATCTTGAAACCGAAAGTGTGGCAGGTGCGCCAAATGTCGCGTTTGCCCTCGTAACGGAATTGAACAACCGGATCGCACTGTTCAAATGCGGTGCGAAAAATCTCGAAATCAACGGCTGTGTGGCGGGCACGCTTGCGGAAGCGAACAAACCACCAGCTAATAAATTCACGTTGAGGTTTAAACAGGCTGGTGGGATGCAGGAAATCGTTAGTTATGAACCGGAAAAAGGAAAACCAGAAGCGTGCAAAGGGGTGACGGTAGACGACGAAGGCGAAGTCGAACGAGCTGGGCTCAAGACGGCGGCAAAAATCATTACATGTCCAAACATGAAGATTAAAGATTAGGCGACAAGCGCGGGGGCCTGGAAGGCTCCGGCGAACCTGCACTGGATCGCTCTGCGTGGCGACCCAGTGCAGGCTCCGCGTCCAGCATGCTCCTTTTCCCGGTCTCGACAACACGATCGAGCCAGGCTCACCAGCAACCCAGGACGCCTCCGTCACCGCCCAACGGGGGGTCAAGTCTCAACTGGCGAAGAGGGTCAGGTCTCTCTCCGGCGCCGACACTTTTGGCCGCGAACAGTGTGACCGCTGTGGTCGCGTCGCGCGGATCACCCCGCGACGCGACCATTTATAGTTCCGTCTCCCGCGGAAGGTCGGTCAAGCTCATACCACTTCGGTTGCGATTTCGCCGCGGAAGAAGAAGACGCCCCGTATTTCTAGTTTATCGCGTTCTGGTTTCCCCATGGGCGCTTCGAGTTCGAATCGACAGCTGCCTTTCGGAAAGTAGAACACCGAATAGCAGATCCCAACGGTCCCGGGTTCTCCGGCTATAGTGTAGGCCTTCCAGTTGGCGTTTTCATTTCGCATTTCATACTCAAAGATCGGCCAATGGTCGTATTTATTCTTTATTTCTACTGTAGTCTTTTCTCCTGGATTGAACTGCTGACCCACTGGCACTTCTTTCCCATGAATCCAAAAGGAAATGCGTAGACCTACAATTTCCTGGTACAGTTTCCAGACTCCGTCTACGATGAGCCATATCGTCGGATGCACCAGTGCCATTTTGGGACACGGGGTTTTCTCACAGCCGCTGGTATAGGTAACGCTGGCATTACTCAGCTTGGAGGTGATTTCTAGGCCGCTTTCACCCTCGGGTGTGTCGGTGGTGCCGGTCGCCGGCCCCTGCGAAGACGCTTCAAAGGTGCATTTCGACGTCGAGTCTTCCATCTTGATGGGGCCGCAGCCACTGGGACCTATGGCCTCATCGCCCGTGACGTCGCTTGCTTCACCTTCTTTTTCTGCTCCTTCCTGATCTTTGCTGAGTTCGATCTTGCAACTGCCTGGCGTTACCGTAGCGCTCGCTTTGGTTCCTTCGATGTCGCCTTCACATTCTTTGTAGCTTGGAGTTATCACCAGTGTCGCCGAGCCTTCCGTGAGTTCATCGGAATATTCCACTTTGCCGCAAGAGATGGAGTCTTCTCCATCTTCCAGAATGGTCATTTTTGTGACGGTCGTAGTAGTTTTCACCGGATATTCATCAGTCGTCGACGTAAAGTAGACTGGTTCAGAGCCCAGCGCGGGCACTGTTGTAAGTACGACCGCCCCCAGCGCTACGATGGCTCCCAGAGCCAGCTTCGCGTATGCATTGTGTATCAGTGTCAATAGCCCCGATAAGGAGGGGCTAGCTTCGTTCATCCCGATCACCCCCATCTCGATGTTAGCCGTGATGCTCTCGTCGAATGTGCCTGCCCGCAGTCGCTTATGCGCGCGTCGCACATAACCAGATCCGTGTCACACCGGATCGGCCGAAAGGAGTATCAGGCTACTAGCAGCTGGCGTCAAGTTGCCCGAGCGCACCGTGAGACCGGCGGCATTCTTCCCGAGAAATGGGCATACCGAAGGGCCTACGCCAGGTCGGGATGCGGCGAGATTGTTTCCTACCGCGGTCTGCCGCGCGTGGATGAGGCGCCCGAGCGCTGTATGCCGCGCTGCACGAGCTGAACGACGGCGAACGCAGCATCGTCGCGATCGAGGACCCCGTCGAGAGACGCATCGCCGGGATCAAGCAGATGCAGATCGCGCCGAGCACGGGCTCGTGGGCGCCGAGCCCTACCAGGCTGTCGGCTGCTCGCGCTGCGCCGCCTGCGCGACGCCGGCCTGCGGAAGGGGAGCGAAGCGGAGGACAGGGCCGCCATGTGCCGTGCAGATCGCGGCCTTGTCGAGTCGCGGCTACGCCGCGACGTGTGTCTCTTCAGGACGCCAGCAGCAGCGAGATGCGCAGCGGGCCTGACGGGAACGCTTCGGCGGTGAACGAGTACGCCTCGTAGCTTCGGCCGCCATAGGTCACCGCGCCGCGCTCTGGCACGTTCGCTGGGCCGGGGCTGAGTGTGCCCTGGACCTGCCGTCCCGCAACACGCATGAGCACCTCCGCGCCGGTGAACAGATGCGCCAGCTTGAGGTAGCCGGCGTCGTCTTGGATCGACATCTCGAAGTCGCCGACCACGCGCCCGTGGCTCCGTAGTGTGCCGTGCACCGGCGCCAGCACATACGGGCCGCCGAGGTCGTACAGCAGACGTCCGCCGACAGTGACGCGCACGCGCACCACGTGGATGTGCGCCGCGAAGAAGCTGATGATCGCCGCGCGCGTGGCCGGGATGCTGTGCGCGGCGACGGCGTCGATGAAGGCGGTGGAGTGTTCGAGGCGGCGCAGCGTCGCGAGCACCGTCGGGCTGTCGAGCTCCTCCCCGTAGATACGTTCGCCCACGCGGCCCAGCGTTTCCACGCGCGTCTGGGAGGTCGAGCCCGGGCACGACAGGGCACCGGAGGGGACGAGCAGCGCGATCCGCAGAGCGCTCGACGGGTAGACGGTGCCGGCCAGCGAAGCGACCTGGAAGTTCTGGCCGGCGTAACTGAGCGGCCCGCTCGTCGGCACCGTGCTGGGCGGCGGGCCCGCGACCGTGCCCGCGAGGCGGCGGCCGCCGGCGAGCATCAGGATCTGAGCGCCGGTGATCTGATGGGCGACCTGCAGGTAGTCCTCGTCGGACTGCACCGACAGCACATAGCTCGCGCTCGTACCCGGAATCGAGCCGCGCACAGGCGCGATCGCCGGCCCCCCGGTGCCCGCGCTGGCGAACACGCGGCCGTTGCGGACGATCTCGATACGGACGATCTGGCCACGCAGCACTTCGCGCAGAGCCGCGCCGGCGGCGCTCGCGTTCCCGCTGTCGATCGCACTCGCGAGCGCGGTCGAGCCCCGCACGCGGCCTACCGCCTGGGCGATGTCATCGCCCGTGGCAGCCGCGTGGTAGACGCGTTCGCCCACCTGGCCGAGCGTGCCCGCCACCGTCGACGCGCACGCGGCAGGCGTGAGGGTGGGGGTGGTGGCCGAGGTCGGGGTCGACGCGGTGGCGACGTTGGCCGCGGGGGTGGCTGCCGCGGTGGACGCGGTTGCGCCGCTGTGAGTCGCCGACGACGAACCGCAGGCGCTGACGCCGACCGCCAGCAATGCGCCGAGGCGCCGCGCCAGTTGCCGGCTGAGCCGGTGTCGGCCCCTACTCGCGTTGCGGCGACCGTGCGCCATGGTTATACGCCGGAGCCGTGAGGTCGGCTGAGAGGAGACCGGCCTGTGCACGCGTTGCGGCGAGCGTAAACGATGGTTATACGCCTGGACGGCTTCGAAGACCTCACTCGCAAAGACTAGACACGCCGGCAAGGCGGGCGTTGCGGTTCGCCCCGCCGGCGTGTCCGGGGCTCTCGGCCGGGCTTACTTCCTCTTGCTGCTGCTGGACTTCTTCGCCTTCTTCTTGGCCTTGCCCTTCACGGCCTTCTTCTTGTGCGTGACGATCGGCTTCCTCGGTTCCAGGCGCGTGCCGCCCGAGTACGCGTCCGGCGGGCAGCCTTTCGGGCGGCCCAGATCGAACGGCCCGGAGATCGCCTGCGTGACGACGCCTTTTTCGAGATACGCGTAGGTGACGGTCAGCAGCGGATCGACGCGGGGCTCCTTGCACAGCTTCGTGCCGATCGAGAACTGTCCCGTGACCGTTTCGTAGCCCTGCTTGGCCAGGCCTACGCAGTTGAGCGCGTAGCCCGGAGATTCTCCGGAGCACGAGAAGGTGGAGGACAGGGGCTTGAGCGTCGCGTTGGACGTCACGGCCGGCTGGCCCTGGATGCCCGTGACGGGGACCTGCGCCTGCAGCTGGTAGCCGGTGATCGGCCCGTCGCAGTAGAACTCGTACTGCACCTGTTGTTCTTCGTTACCCGCTTCGGCTTCGCCGGCGGCGATGCTGCCGATGCAGTTGTAGTTGTTGGGGTTGGATTCTTCGGCATGGCTGATCGCCGGAGTCGCAAGAAGCAGGGCGATGAAGCCCACGATCGCGGCGAGCCACGATGTCGCTTTGCGGTGGGCTGGTTGGATTAGGTGCAACGGGGGTCTCCGTTCGTTGGTTGATGGTTCTGTCATCGCCGCAGGAGCTTTTCGAGGCTCTGCTTCGGTGAAGTCGGGGCGAACGCCGTCGAGGACTTGGCGCCGACGGAGGCGAACGGTGAGATCAGCAGCACGCCCGCCGGGGGTTGCGAGGTGAGCGTCGCCGTCGCGGCGCCCGCCGGCAGGCTGGCGGCGGTCGCGTTGGCGACCGACGCGTACGTGACCACGATCAGCCCGCTTTCGCGGAAGCCGGGGGTCGAGGTGATCGTCGGCACCGTCGCCTTCAGGAATTCGTCGGCCGCCGTCAGCGCGCCGGGCGTTTCCGGCGAGCACGAAGCCCCGGCCGCGCCTTCTGGGCACGGCGGCTGGACGATCGTGTCGAGCAGCTGCGGCGGTTCGCTGGCCAGCAGCGCCGTCTCGCTGGCGAAGGCGCCGCCGTCGAGGGCCGACCAGCCGCTCAGCAGCGTGCCCGCCGGGATCGCCTGGGTGTCCGTGTAGGGGGCCGCCGCCGGCTGGGCGATGGCGTCGGCGAAGGACGTGCCCGCGAGCTCGATCAGCCACACGTGCGTGATCGGCGGCAGCGCGCTGGTTTTGGATTTGCTCGTCGGCGTCGTCGAGGTGGGCGTCGTCGTTTCCGTTTCCGACGTCGGCGTGGTGGCCGTGGCGCTCGACGCTTCTTCCGTGCTCGTGCTCTTGTGTCTGCGCCTGCGTTTTCTGCGCGTGGGCGTCGCTTCGGCGGTGATCGCCGGCGGCTGCGCCGCCGCGGCCGCGGCCTGCGCCGCCCGTGCCGCCGCGCTCCGGGCCAGGGTCTCGAGCAGCAGCGGCAGGGTCGGGCTGGCCTGCGAGGGGCTCGGGGCCGGGCCGATCGCGGCGCCCACTGCCACGCCGATGCCGAGCATCGCCGCGGCCAGCGCGGCGGTCACGCGAGCCGAGGGGGCGCGGAAGGGCGACTTTGGGTTCTCTGGCGTGTTGTTCATCGAGTGGAGCGGAAATCTCGCAAATCAAGGACACGGTCCGGACCCACATGGTTCCGGACCTTGCCCATAAAATAGCTAATCTCGATCAGATCTGTGGGGATATGCTATGTTCGCCACTCCACGCTGTCAACTCTTTGTCAATCGACTTTGAAACGGAGCCTCTCTTCAATGCATCGAATTCGCCGTCTCTCCGTCGCCCTCACGGTGGCTGGCGTGCTCGGGGTTGCGGCGCCTGCGGCCGCCAACGCCACTCCGCTCGTCACCATCAGCGGCGCCACCTCCTCCTACCCGCTGGTGGACCTGCTCGCCAACAAGTACGTCAAGCTGCACCCGCACAAGGTCAGGTTCAAGATCACGCAGGGCGGCACGACCGTCGGCCTGGCCAACGTCAAAGACGGCAGCGACACGATCGCCGACGTCGCCCAGGAACCGAATGGCTCTGACGCGGGCCTGGTGTTCTACCCGATCGCCAAGTACGCGATCTGCGTCGTGACCAACAAGTCCAACCCCGTGACCAACCTCACCCCCGCGCAGGTCACCTCGATCTTCACCGGCAAGACGAAGACCTGGAGCAGCGCGCTGGGCGGCGCCACGGCTAGCGGTCCGATCGAAGTCTTCACGCGCACGTCCGTCGCCGGGGTGCTCACCAGCTTCAAGTCGCTGCTGCTCGAAGGCAAGAGCGTCGAGTCCGCCGCCACCGAAGAGTCCACCGAGGGGCAGTTGCGCCAGGCGGTCGAAAGCGCCCCGGACGGGATCGGCTTCCTGTCCAACTACCAGGCGAACAAAGGCGGCCTGAACGCCGTCGAGTTCAACGGCGTCGCCTGCGACCAGGCGACCGCGGCGTCCGGGCAGTACCAGGGCGTGGCGGACTTCTACGAGGTGACCAAAGGCGACGCCACGGGAGCCGCGGCGAGCTTCATCAACTGGATCGACAAGTCGCCGGCGGCGAAGAAGATCATCGCCAGCCAGTGGATCCTGATCGGCTAGTCAGTTGCTCGAGCGGCCGAGAGAGCAATGGCCAAGAGGCTGAAAAAGCAATGGCCAAGAGGCTGAGACGGCCATGATGGAGTGGCTGAGAAGGCCATGGCCCGACCACCGCGCCGAGCGTACGCTCGGCGCGGTGTCGTTGTTCGTATTCGTAGTCGTCGTCGCGATGGCTGTGTTCGTCGCGACCAAGGCCTGGCCGATCTTCCAGCACAACGGGCTCAGCTGGCTGTCGGGTGGAGGGGATCTCGAATCCGAGATCAACAGGATGACCGTCGCGACGACCAAGCCCGCGGCTGCGGTCTATCACCTGCGCGCGTGGCCGCTCATCTACGGCACGCTGTTGAGCACCGCGTTCGCGCTCGTGCTCGGCCTGACGATCGCGGTGCTCGCGTCGGTGTTCATCGTCGAGCTCGCGCCGGTGCGCGTGAGCAGGGTGGTCATCCCGATGGTCCGCCTGCTCGCGTCGGTCCCCTCGGTCATCTACGGACTGATCGGGATCCTCGTGCTAGTGCCGTTCGTCGGCCAGAACCTGATCACCACCCACGAGAGAGAATCGGTACAGAATGTCATCCAGCTCACAGGGGCCGGACTGGCTGTGACGGTGGTGATCCTCACGATCATGATCACGCCGATCATGATCGCGCTGATCTGCGAGGCGCTCGCCTCGGTGCCGCCATCCTGGCGTGAGGGGGCGGTGGCGCTGGGGCTGAACCCGCTGCGCGCGGTGCGCGCCGTGACACTGAAGGCGATCCGCCCGGCGATCGTCGCGGCCGCGGTGCTCGCGACCGCGCGCGCTCTCGGCGAGGCCGTGATGATCCAGATGGTCTCCGGCGGCAAGTCGTTCGCGCCCAAGCCGGTCGACGGGGTCGTGTTCTTCTTCGAGCCGCTGCGCACGCTCGCCTCGGCGATCATCGACTACCACGACGGCATCGGCTCGCCGGCGCTGGGCGCCTCCGTGTACGCGTGGGCGCTGCTGCTGCTGTTCTCGGCGTTCGCGCTGTCGGTGACCGGCTACCTGGTCAAGCTCCCGCTACGCAAGTACCAGACGCGCGGATGAGCACGTACTCGCCAGAGGCACAGCAGAGCGGCTCTGTACCCGGCGCTCCGTCTGGACGCGGCTCGAGCGGGCGCGGCCGGCGCTCCTCGCCGATGAGCTGGCGCTGGGGCGACCGTGTGGCGCTCGCGGCCGCGTGGGGGGCGGGGATCGGGCTGTGCGTGATCGCCGCCGCGATCGTGCTGTACATGGGCTATCGCGGCATCCAGTACCTGCGCCCGGGCCTGATCTTCACCCATCCTCGCGTCAGCGAAAGCGGCGCCGACTCGGGGGGCTTCCTGGACCCGCTGATCGGGACGATCGTGCTGACGGTGATCGGCATCGCGCTCGCGCTGCCGCTGGCGCTCGCAAGCGCCGTGTGGGTCGCCGAGTACGGTCGTCCGAGCTGGCTCGCGCGCGTCGTCGAGTCGAGCATCGAGATCGTCGCCGGCACGCCCGACATCGTGATCGCGATCTTCGGGCTGGCGATCTTCCAGCTGTCGCTGTTCGCTCCGTTCTCGTTCACCTCCCAAGGTGGAGGCGTGTACGGCAACTCGTTCATCGCGGCCGGCGCGATGATGTCGCTGCTCGCGCTGCCGCCCGTGTACGCGGCCACGCGGGACGGGCTGCAGGCGGTGCCCGGGCACATGCGCGAGGCGGCGTTCGCGCTGGGCAAGACGCGCATCACGACGATCCGCCGCGTGCTGCTCCCCAGCGTGCGCTCGAACATCGCCACCGGCGTCACGCTCGGCATCAGCCGCATCATCGGCTCGACCGCGATCGTGCTGATCCTGCTCGGCGCGACGCTGCGCATCGAAACGCAGGGATCGGTCCCGGGGATCGACCTGCTGCGCGGCACCGGCTCGTCGCTGACCACCTACATCTACGACAACTCCCCGGCGGGCGAAGGCGGCGCCCCGCAGAAAGCCTACGCCGCCGCGTTTCTGCTGCTGGTCTTCGTGCTGCTCCTGAACCTGCTCGTCGACAGGATCGGCCGGGCGCAGGCGAGCTCGACGGGGATGACGCCGATCGGGGCGGTCGTCTAGCGATGCCGGGAGAGTCAGAGTCATTTACAAACCCGCGGAAAGCCGCTAACCTCAGTGATCTGATGGCCATAGTCCAGTCGATGGAGAAAGTGCTCGATGAGCCCGCCGCCGTGCCGCCGGTGCGCACGATCGTGCTCGACCGCCCGCCCAGCCCCGCGCGCCCGCTGCGCGAGCGCGAGGCCGTGCGCAGGCCGTCCTCGGCGGCCGGTCCCGAACGGCTGAGCCTGCGTGACGTCAGCATCTCCTACGCGGGCAAGCCCGCGGTCAAGTCGGTCTCGCTGTCGATCCACCAGGGGGAGGTGCTCGCCCTGATCGGGCCCTCCGGCTGCGGCAAGACGACGCTGCTGCGCACGCTCAACCGCCTGACCGAGCTGACCGCCAGCGCCGCGCGCCAAGGAGAGATACTGCTCGACGGCGAGGACGTCCACGAGCTCGTGGACACGACGCTGCGCTCGCGCGTGGCGATGGTCTTCCAGCAGCCCAACCCGTTTCCGATGTCGATCTTCGACAACGTCGCGTTCGCGCTGCGCGAGCAGGGGCGCAAGCGTCCCGGGCGGCGTGAGCTCGAGCCGCTGGTCGTCGACGCGCTGCGCAGGGCCGGGCTGTACGAGGAGGTGCGCGACGACCTCGACCGGCCGGCGCTGCGCCTGTCCGGCGGCCAGCAGCAGCGCCTGTGCATCGCGCGCGCGATCGCGCCGCGGCCGGAGGTGCTGCTGATGGACGAGCCGTGCAGCGCCCTCGACCCGATCTCCACGGGTGTGATCGAGGAGCTGATCGGCGAACTGCGCCGCGATCTGGCCGTCGTGATCGTCACGCACAACCTCGCGCAGGCGCACAGGGTGGCCGACAAGGTGGCCTTCATGTACCTCGGCGACCTGGTCGAGTACGGGACGACGGAGGACCTGTTCGAGGATCCGCGCGCCGAGCGCACCCGCGAATACGTGCGGGGAGCCTTTGGATGAGCCCGCGGCCGATCTGCGGGTCGGTGCGGATCAGGCGGGCACTGGCTCTTGCCGGGTGCGGCGTGGCGAGCATCGGCTTGAGCGCGTGCGAGAGCACCGAGCGGGAAAGCGCCAAGATCGGCCGCGAAAGCGCCGCCGCCGCCCGCGCGGAAGCGTCTGAATCGTCCGCCAGGACGCACGCCGCGGCACGCGCGCACGGCCGCGGCCACCGTTCTGCCCACGGCGCGGCGCACAAGGGGTCGACCGCGCCATGACGAACCTCGCACCCGTGCCCTCCGAGAGCTCCACCTGCGCGAACTGCTCGGCCCCGCTCGTGGCCGACCAGCGCTACTGCCTCTCCTGCGGTCAGCCGTGCTCGCCCGTTCGGCTCGCGTTCCTCGACGTGCTCGAGAGCGAGCGCCAGCCGCAGCTCGGCGCCGGGCCCATGAGCACGATGCCCGTCGCCTACACGCCCTACCTCGAGCCCGCCGCCGGGCCCGCGTGGCTGCGCCGCTACGCGCCGCTGTTCGGCGTGCTGTCCGTGCTGCTGCTGGCGATGATCGTCGGGCTGCTCGTGGGCCACTGGGTCACCCAGAGCAAGGCGCCCGCCGCCCCGCAGGTGATCAAAGTCGAAGGCCTCGCCGGCAGCGCCCTGGCCGGGGCGCCGAGCACGACCCCGACGACCAGCAGCACCACGCCGGCGACCACGACCGCGGGCAAATCGAGCACATCCACCAAGAGCGAAGAAGAAAAGGAAGAAGCCGAAGCCAAGGCCGAAGAAAAGGCCGAAGAAAAAACGCCCGCGAAAGCGCCCGAAGCCAAGAAGATCAGCGCCCCGGCGATCACCAAACTGGAAAAAAGCCACGGCAAGGCGCACGAGAAAGAACTCAACGAACTCGGCACCGCGCCGATCGAAGTCAAATGAGCGTCGTGCTCCCGGCCGGCGGGCTGCCCACGCCCAGCGGCTCGATGGCCGAGTTGCGCAAGCGGCGCCTGGAGCTGGCCGAGCGCGTGGCCGCGCTCACCTGGGACCTTGGCGGCCTCGCCTACGAGATGGCCATCCGCGACCACTACCGCCTGGACGTGCTCGCGCGCAAAGCGTCAGAGCTTCAGGAGGTAGACGCGCAACTGGGCGAGGTGCAGCGGCTGCTCGCGACCGCCGAGGCGGGCGTCCACGGCCAGTGCCGCTCCTGCGGCGCCGTCCACAGCCGCGGCGCCGCCTACTGCTGGCACTGCGGCGCGCCCTTGTTGCAGGAGGCACGGCCGTCCGTGCTGCCCAGCGATCAGCCTGCCTGACACGAGATGTTCGCCGCCGCGGCGTCGTCTTGTTGGGAATCACCGGCGCGCCCGACTCGCGCTGGAACGACGAGAACCTCGAACAGATCAAGCGCGTCCCCGGCGCCGAATTCGAAGCCGTCGAAAGCGGCCCGATCCTGCGCGGCTGAGCCTCGCGGGCGCCTCCCGCGGGCCCCTCTGCCCGGGACTCGCTACGCCTGCGGCGTCGGCTCTACCGGAGCCTGGTCCTGCGGTGCGGCGCCAAACGCCTGCGCGGCCTGCTGCACCGTCGTCGCCTGCTGCGCGGGCGTGGCGACCGGCGCCTGCGCGGCGACGGGCTGCGCGGGCGCCTGCGGCTGCTGGGCGCTCTGCGAGAGCATCGGCGTCTGGCCGCTGATCGAATCCTTGAACTCGCGCATGCCGGTGCCGACCGAGCGGCCGATCTCCGGCAGGCGCTTGGCGCCGAACACGAGCAGCAGGATGATCAGCAGGAAGGCTATGTGGAGCGGGTTATCGAGTCCCATACCACATGAGTCTAGACCATCGGGACGGCCGCTCCGCTCAGGCGCCGGCGCCGCGCGGCTCGCGCCACATCGGCCACATCGTCGGGCCGCGCGGCAGCTGCAGCTCGCCCAACACGCCGAAGCCGTGGCGGGCGTAGAAGTCGAGATTGCGGGGCTTGGAGGACTCCAGGTAGGCCCCCACGCCGTCCGCGTCGCAGCGCTCGAGCACCGGCTGCAGGACCGCCGATCCGAAGCCGTGTCCCTGAGCGTCGGGGTCGGTGCCGAGCAGCGAGAGGTACCAGTGGGGCGGCGTGCGCGGGTGGCGGCGCCGCATCCGGTTGAGACCCGCCGCCAGCAGCGGCGCCCGCGCCAGCAGGCGCGGGTTCAGCAGGCAGCCGATCAGGGCCGCGTTCGGGCGAATGCCCGCCCGCTCACAGCCGGGCGGTGTCCACACAGCCGCGCTCGAGCGCTCGCGATTGGTCCACACGCCACCGTCCACGAGCATCGCTCGCAGGCGCGCGGCGTAGAGGGCTTCGAGCAGCTTCGCCCGGCGGGGGTTCGAGCCGCAGATCCACACGGCGACCGGATCGTCCATGTACGCGCGCACGAGCATCCGTGTGAGCATCGGCACGTCGGCGGGCTCCGCGTGTCGGATGGCGTCAGCGGTGCTACGCATGCAGCCGCTCCCGCGAGACGCGACGGGCCGTGCGCCACCCCAGGCGCACCATCGCCCTCGACGCGTGCTCCGCGCCGGCCACGACCTCCTCGAGCGCCGCCGCGAAGCGCCTGATCTCCCGCTCCTCGATCACCAGCGCGGGCAGCGCCTTGATCACGTTCATGCGCCGTCCCGCCACCTGGCAGAAGATGCGGTGATCGTGAAACAGCGGGACGGTCACCAGCTGGGCGAACACCCCCGGCTGGGCGCGCTCGATCGTGCTCCACATCGACCATCTGCCGTTGCCTTCCGGAGGGCCGAGCTCGATGCCCCACATCAATCCCACGCCGCGCACGTCGCGTACGATCTCGTAGCGATCGACCAGCGGCCGGGTCAGCTCGAGCAGCAGCTCGCCCATCCTCGTGGCATGTGCCAGCAGGTCTTCGCGATCGAGTGCCCGCAGGGTGCCCAGCGCGGCGGCGGCGGCGAGGTCGTTGCCCGCGAACGTGGAGCTGTGGCGTATCGCCCGCTTCATCCGATCGAACACACGATCGAACGCCGCGCGGCTGACGAGCACGGCGCCGATGGGGACGAACCCGCCGGAGAGCGCCTTCGACAGGCAGATCATGTCCGGCTCAAGGCCCCAGTGCTCCAGCGCCAGCAGGCGCCCGGTCCGACCGATGCCGGTCTGCACCTCGTCGCAGACGAACAGCGTGCCCGCCGCGCGGCACAGGCTCTGGGCGCCCTCGAGATAGCCGAACGGGGGCAGGTTGACGCCCTTGCCCTGGATCGGCTCGATCACGAAGGCCGCCACGTCGCCCTGGCGCAGCTCGCGCTCGAGCGCGTCGAGGTCTCCGAACGGCACGACGTCGCAACCCGGGAGCAGCGGGCCGAAGCCCTCGCGGAACTCCGGGTTCCCGTTGAGCGACAGCGCGCCCATCGTCAGCCCGTGGAAGGCGTTGTCGGCGTACAGGATGCGCGGGCGCCCGGTCGCGGCGCGGGCGATCTTGAGCGCGCCCTCCACCGCCTCAGCGCCGCTGTTGGCGGCCACCATCGCGTCGACGCTGCCCGGCGCGCGCGCCAGCAGCTGCTCCGCCAGCACGCCCGTGAGCAGCGTCACGCCGAGCTGGGGGAGGTTGCCGGTGCGCGCCGCCAGCACGTCCTCCATCGCCGCCACGGCGTCAGGGTGATTGCGGCCGATCGCGAACACGCCGTGCCCGCCGAACAGGTCGAGGTACCGGTGCCCCTCGGAGTCGATCAGGTGGGCGCCCTCGCCGCCCGTCCACACGCGGTCGAAACCCACCGTCCGCACGATTCTGCCCATCTGCCGGTTCAGGTAGCGGTTGTTGAGAGCCATCTCCTCGCCGACGCGCGTCGCGATGATCTCTCGCACGGGAGGCACGGGGTCGCTGCGCATGCGGCCGAGGTTATTCCAGGGGCGTCAACTCGCCGATCGATCGGGCTCCAGGCGCGCACGTGTGCGGCCGGGCATCCGCGCGGCGTGTTTCCGACTATGCGGCCGATCAGCTCGGCTGCATGTCTCCAGCAACCCGATCGGAGGCGGCGCTCGTCATGGTGATCGGGTCGCGCAGCGTGCCGCGGAGGTGGTCGGCGAGCCGCAGGGCGAAGACCACGATCATGAATGTCGAGTTCGCCTGGCCGGAGGTCACGAACGCCGAGCTGCTGGCCACGAACAGGTCGTCGAAGCCGTGCACGGCGAGCTGTGGGTCGAGCACGCCGTCCTCGGGCCGGGTCGACATGCGCGTGGTGCCCGCCTGGTGGTAGCCGTCGAGCAGCTGCTCGCGAAATCCCGCCGCCGGATCCTCGTAGAGGTACTCCAGGCGCCCGAGACCGTGTCTACGCAGATAACGATCGAAGTGCTCGTGCGCACGGATCGCGCCGTCGATGTCGTCGTCCTCGAAGCACAGCCGCGTACGCATCCTGGGCATGCCCAGCGCATCGGACTCGCTCGTCGGGGCGACGTGGCTGCCGTGGTGAGGCAGGTGCTCGCCGTGGTAATAGAGCCTGTAGGTATTCGACGCGCTCGGCACGAACACCCCCGGCACCTTGTATCCACGCCTGACGAAGCGTCCATACCCGAACGTCAGCGCGAACCACACGGCTCGGGGGAGGTTCCGCGCGACGTTCCAGAGATGCTGTCGATTGGACACCGGGCTGCGGGTGTCGATCTTGCGCCGCCGGATGCCCTCGGCGATGAAGTAGCGCCCGAACGGCGAGGCGAGTACCAGGTAGACGAAGGACAGGACCGCGTTTCTGTGCGAGGGATCGCTGATCTCCGGGTTTTCGAGCCACATCGCGACATTCGGCAGATCGTGCTCGATCAGGTAGTCCGGTGAAAAGGTGAAGCGCCGACGTACGTAGATGCCGTCGGCATCGCGCTCGAAGCCGTAGATCGTCTGCTCAGAGGGAGTGGTGAAGTGAACCTGCGCGATTGAGGCGCCGAGATGAGTCATATACCAACGGCCGAGGTGGCCGGAGTGGTTGCCGATGCCGTCGCGGTGATGGCGGTTGGAGGCGAACAGCAAGCGCGTCGATTCGACACCGCCGCAGGCGAGCACGTATCGCTTCGCCTGCACCCGCACCACGTTGCCCGTCAGCGTTCGTGTATCGAGATGCTCTACTCCGCAGGCGTCCGCCGTGCAGACGATCTCTGTGCACGTGAGATGGCTGACCAGCGTGACTAACGGCGAGGCCGTCAAGCCGTCGCGGTAGGCGCGGCCGAAGTTGGTGGGAAGCGACCAGCGCTCCAGAGATGTGGAGCGCACATCGCCCTCGGGCCACCCCGGGATCAGGGTGCGATCGGCCAGGCTCGGTATCTGCTGAGCGTCGAACGTCGACTCTCCGCACATGCACCACTCGCACGCCCGCGCGAAGTAGCTCTCCACCTCGTCGTAGCTAACCGGCCAGTGAGCGTCTGCGACGATCGCCCGCTGATCGAAGTCGACGGGATCAAACGGCACGCACCGTCCGGCCCACAGGTTGGAGGCGCCGCCGATCTGACGGCGCGTCGCGAGTGACATGGGAACGTGGGTGGAGTCCCGGCCGACGGTTTCACCCAGGCGCTGCACTCCAGAGTCATAGGAGTCGCCGCCGCTCTCGATCAGCAGGACGTGGTGACCGGCGCCGGCGAGCTCCAGCGCCAGTGTGATTCCCGCGGGGCCGGCGCCGACGATTGCGACATCCGCTTGGAGCGTCGCTCCGCTTGGTAGACGTGTCGCGTTGATATGCACAGGCGTTGTGTATCACGTCCGCGCTCGTCGCCGGTTTGTGTAAGTCGGAGACACGAGCGCCGGCGCGCGGGCAGGCACAGAGCCGGATTTCCGACGGTCCGCGCCGATAAGGCCTGTGTCGGGGAGGGGCGCGGGTAGCATCCCGAGCGAATGAGCTCCCAACTGCAATTGAGAGCGGCGGGTGAGCCCTGGTGGCGCGCCGTGAGACGCGTCGTGGCCCTGCTGCGTGCGGACCGCATCCTGGCGCAGGGAATGCGATTCGCGATCACCGGCGCCCTGGTCTCGGTCATCTACATATCGGTCACCACGCTGCTCGCGGAAGTGTCTCACCTGCGTTTCCAGATCGCGCTCGTGATCGGCTGGTGCGCGGCGATATCGGTTCATTTCACACTCCAGCGCGTGTTCGTGTGGACTCACCAGGAGGAGTTCGCCCTGCCCTTCGGCCACCAGATCGGCCGCTATCTGATCCTGGCCGGAACGCAGCTCGGCGTGACCGCCGCCTCCACCGCGGTGCTGCCTTCAGCGCTCGGGCTCCCCACCGAGGTGGTCTACCTCGCGACCGCCGGGCTCCTGACGCTGATCAACTTCCTGCTGTTCCGCAACCGCATCTTCCACGCCGGGGTGAGCGACGCCGCCTCGACCTAGCGACCTGCGCGCGAGCTGCGCGGCCACGACCACCATCAGCGCGGCGAACGCGTCGCGCAGGAGCGCACCCGAGAGCGCGTTCGCCAGCGCGACGCCCCCGGCGGCGCCCGCCAGCGACATCAGACCCAGCGCCAGCGCGTCCGCGCGGCGCACGTTGCCGTAACGGTCGTGCCTGTATGTCCCGACGATCGCCACCGGCACGATCGCCAGCAGCGACGTCGCCTCCGCGTGATGCTGGTCCAGGCCCACGAACAGCACGAGTCCCGGCACGAACAGCACGCCGCCGCCGACCCCGAGCAGGCCGGCGACGATCCCCGCGGCCACGCCGATGGCGATCAGGCCTGTCACCCGAGCACCAGCTCGACCGCGCTGGCCACGAGCACGGCCGCGAACAGCAGGGCGATGGCGCGGGCCTGCAGGCGTTGCTGGAGCCACGCGCCGATCAGCACGCCGCCGACGGCTGGCACCCCGACGAGCACCGCGTCGAGCAGGCGCACGTTGCCGTACAGCCCCTGCGCGGCGGCGGCGAAGCCGGCGATGAACACGATCGCCGCCAGCGACGTGGCGGTCGCCGCGCGCTCGTCGTAGCCGAGCCACAGGACCAGCAGCGGCACGATCACGCTGCCGCCGCCGACGCCGAACAGGCCGCTGAAGAGGCCGGCCAGCGTGCCGATCGCCATCAGCTTCAGCGAGCGCCGCGAGAGGTGCTCAGCGGCCACTTGCACGAGTGGGCGGGCGGGCCACGATGATCGCCATACTAGACACCGTGTCCCCAGCCGCAACGCTCGTGGAGGCGCTCGAGCCGATCCGCTCCGATCCCGCGCGCGCAGCCGTGCTGCTCGACATCGATGGGACGCTGGCGCCGATCGTGCGCCACGCGGCCGACGCGCACGTGCCCGAGGCCACGCGCAGCCTGCTGATCGAGATCTCCCGCCGCTACGCGGTGGTGGGGTGCGTGAGCGGCCGGCGCGCGAGCACCGCGCGCCAGATCGTCGCGATCGGGACGATCGCGTATGTGGGCAACCACGGCGGCGAGCTGCTGCGCCCCAGGGCGACCACCCCCGAGGTGGACCCCGAGCTCGCCGAGTGGACCGCGCGTGTGCGAGCGTTCGCCGCCCGCGCGTACACGGCCGAGCACCAGCGCCTGCGCGTGCGCAGCGAGGACAAGGACACGATCGCCGCGTTCCACTGGCGCGGGGCGCCCGACGAGGAGCTGGCCGAGCAGGCGGTGCGGGAGATCGCGCGGCGCGCCGAGGAGGAGGGCTTCGTCGTGCACTGGGGCCGCAAGGTGCTGGAGGTGCGCCCGCCGGTCGTGCTCGACAAGGGTCTCGGCATCGCCACGCTGCTGCGCGGGGGAGAGGTCGCCGCGGCGGTGTACGTCGGCGACGACACGACCGACCTGGACGCGTTTCGCGCGCTGCGCGCGCTCGTGCAGTCCGGCGCGCTGGCGGATGCGGTGTGCGTGGCGGTCAGCTCCGACGAAGCGCCCCCCGGGCTGGCGGCGGAGGCCGACCTGACGGTCGACGGCCCGGGCGGCGTGCGGGAACTGCTCCAGGCTCTGCTGTAGCGCCGTGCGCTTCGTGGACTTCCTGAGGACCACCGTGCTGCTCAGCGCCGGCGCGGCGACGGCGCTCGCAGCCGTCACCGTGATCGCCGCCGGGGCGCGCTCGGACACCGCGCTCGCGGAGCTCGCGGTCGGCTGGTGGCTGATCGCGATCGCCACCGGGCTGCGCATGGGCAGGCGCGCGCAGACGAACCCGCCGATCGCGCGCCTGCTGGCAAGCGCGAAGGCCAGCACCACGCTGCCCGAGCACCATCCAAACGCGATCCTGCTCAACCGCCTGTGGCCGCTGGCGCTGTTCACGCTGCTGTCCGGCGGCCTCGCCTTCCTCGCCCCGCAGATCCCGGGCATCGCCGCCGGCTTCGCGATCATCTGGGCGCTCTCGTGGCGCCGCCAGGACGCCGCGGTGGAGGCGATCGAGGAGCGCGACGGGGCGTGCTTCTACGTGCAGCGCACCTCCCCCGTGCGCCCGATGGCGCTTGTGCGCACACCCGGCTTCAAGACCGCCCGTCCCGAGCGCGCGGGCGGCGCCGTGACCTGACATGTCCACGACAGGACGGCTCGACGTGCTGATCGTCTCGCTCGGCTCGACCGAGGGGCTGCGCACGGCCGACGCCGAGCTGCACGACGCGCTGCGCAGGGCCGGTGCGAACGCGGCGATCGTCAGCTCGCGACGTCCCGAGCCGATGCGGACGCTGATGCTCACCGACCTCGCGTGGGCGTGGGCCGCACGCAGGACGGCGCGGCGCGTCATCGCCGGGCTGCAGGACTCGCCGCCACGCGCGATCATCTACTCGAGCACCACCGCCGCGCTGCTGTGGCGGCGCCCGGGGGCGATCCGCTTCGACGCCACGGCGGCGGGCAACCGGCCGGGGCGCCACGGGCTGTGGCAGCGCCCGCTCGAGCGCCGCAGGCTGGGCCAGGCGCCGCTGCTGCTGCCCTGGAGCGTGGGCGGCCTGCGCGAGGCGCCGCCGGCGGCGCGCCGCGGCGATCGCGCGCTGGTGGTGCCCGTGCCGGTCGCGCCCTCGGGGCCGCCGCCCCCCGAACGGGACATCGCCGCGATCACCTATGCGGCCAACCCCGCCAAGAAGGGGCTCGACCACGTGCTCGCGGCCTGGCGCGGCGTGCGCGACGAGCTGCCCGAGGGAGCGCCGCGGGAGCTCGTCGTGGCGGGCGCCTCCGAACGGGCGCTCAGGGCCGCGGGAATGGAGCTCGGACGGGAGCCGGGCGTGCACGTCGTCGGCTCGCTGCCCGCGAAGGACTACCGCGCGCTCGTGCGCCGCGCGCGCGTGTTCGTGAGCGCGCCGCGCCGCGAGGACTACGGCATCGCCCAGCTGGAGGCGCTCGCCGACGGCTGCCTGCTGGTGAGCACCCCCGCGCCCGGCCCCTACGCCGCGCTGCCGATCGCCCGAACGCTTGACCCGCGCCTGGTGAGCGAGGACCTCGAGGCCGCGCTGCGCGCGGCCCTCCTGGATCCTCCAGGCGACTACGCCGAGCGCGCGCGGGAGGCGCTCGCCCTCTTCTCCCGCGAGGCCGTCGACCGGCTGGTGGCCGACGAGCTGCTGGCGCGCCTGCTCGGCGACACGCCTCGATGAGACAGAGACATCGGTGACCAAATACCCCCCTTCTGCTGGCATTTGGAATGCCCTTGGGCTACGTTCGGGCGGTGTCGGCCCCGGAGCACGCCAACCCCTCGGCTCGCCCCGGCGCGCGTGCGCGCGGCGGCCCGCGGAGCCTCCCACGACGCTCTGACACCGCCGCCCTCCCCGCACGCACCGGCGTCTCCCGCCTGAGCGCTCCCGCCTGGGGCGCCATCGCCGCCACGGTGGCATTCGTCGCGGTCACGTGCTGGTGGCTCACGCAGGACCGCAGCATCCCAATCTACGACGCCGGCGACCAGCTGGAAACGGCGCTGCTCTACCACAACATGCTGCAGGCCGGGAACCTGCTCGGCCCGTTCACCTACGACAACATATATCCCATCCTGGGGCACGTGGTGGGCGCGGTAGCGGCGCTGATCGGCGGCGTGAGCGTCGCCTCGCCGATCATCGGCGAGAACGTCGTGTTCATCCCGTTGCTGGCGCTCGGCTGCTACCAGACGGGGCGCCTTCTGTTCGGGCGCCTCGCGGGGATGATGGCGGTCGTATTCGTGCTCGGCTCGCCGCTGCTGATCTCGATGTTCCACGTGTTCCTGCTCGACGGCCCGCTCACGGCGATGGTGGCGCTGTCGGTGTGGCTGATCCTCGCGAGCGAGGACTTCAGTCGGCCCGGCGTGGCCGGTCTCGCGGGCCTGGCGGTCGGGCTCGGGGTCAACGTCAAGGTGCAGTTCGCCCTGTTCCTCGGCGGCCTCGTCGTGATCGTGCTGCTGCACGGCGGGTGGCGCAACTGGCGTGGGTTCGCCGTCTTCGCGGTGGTCGCTCTGGTGGTCGGGCTGCCGTGGTACATCGCTCACTCCTCGGAGCTGGGGGAAATGTTCGAACTCGCGAGCTCGGGCGGCGGCACGCCCGCGGGCAACATCCCACCGACGCTGTCGAGCGCCAACTACACGTGGTACTTCTGGAGTGTTCTGAACTCCCAGTTGCTGGCGCCGCTGGCTGTGCTCGCGGCCGGCGGCATGCTGTGGATGCTGGTAACGCTCGTGCGCGATCGGGGGACACCGGGCGCACGCCTGGAGTTCTTCGCGGGCGGCTTCGTCGCGTGGGTGGTGATCACGTTCCCGGACTCCCACCACGACATTCGCTACGGCATGCCGCTGCTCGGCTACCTGGCGGTCGTCGCGACCGGCTGGATCACGCGCCTGCCGCGTACGGCTCGCCTGGCGACGATCGCTCTGCTGATCCTCGGCGTGGCCGCGAACACACTCGGCATCGACTTCGGCGTCGGCCGCGAAGTGAAAGTCACGTTGGTCCGGTCGCCGCCCGCCACCGAGCAGCTGCCCGACCGCATCATCCTGTTCACGACGACCGGCTTCCTGGCCTCCGCGCCGAGCCGCGACGGCGACGTCCCCGGCCTGCTCGAAGCGATGCGGAGCGAAGGGGTGCGCACCGTCATGTGGAGCGCCGAACAGAGCGCGCTGCCCGACTTCTCGGCCGCGGGGCTCGTACCGTTGGCCCAGATCGCGAGGCTGGCGCCCGCGATCACTCGCAGCCTCGAATACAGCGAATCCGCGAGCGTCGCGACGCTCGTCCACGAATCCGTGCACGCACGCGCCGCCCCGACATGCACGCGCTTGAGCGACGGCACCGGCGTGTGGGTCGTGCGCTACGACACGGCCGCCCGCAAGCTGGCCTTCTACTGCCCGACGCGGCGCCCGCGGTTCTACGACCCGGAGGCCGTCGGCTCGCCAGCGGGGTGACGCTGGGGCGCCCTCAGCTCGCGCGCCGCGCCCGCTTGCCCAGTGTCGCCCACGGCCGCGTGTTGGCCACGTGCTCCCGCGTCAGCCACGCCCGCCGCGCGGTGGCCACGCCCCAGCGCATGTTGGCGAGCGTTGCCGTGCGGTGGGCGTCGGAGTCGATCACGATCGTCACGCCCGCGCGCGCGGCTGCACGCGCGTTGACGTCGGACAGGTCGCGGCGGTCGGGGTTGGCGTTGACCTCGAGCATCGTGCCCGTGCGCGCGGCGGCGGCGAAGACGGCGTCGAGGTCGACCGCGTACGGCTCGCGCCGCCCGATCAGCCTGCCCGTGGGGTGCCCGATGGCGTCCACCAGCGGATGCTCGATCGCGGCGATCATGCGCTCGGTCATCGCCTGCTCGCCCATACCGAAGGACGTGTGCACGCTGGCGATCACCCAGTCGAGCTCTCCCAGCAGCTCGTCCTCGTAGTCGAGCGAGCCGTCGGGCAGGACGTTGACCTCGCTGCCCGCCAGCAGCTCGATCCCTCGCACGCGCGCGTTCGCCTCGCGCACGAGCTCGATCTGGCGGCGCAGCCGCTCGGGCGAGACGTCGTTGCCGAAGCCGTGGCTGGCCGAGTGGTCGGTGATCGCCAGGTACTCATAGCCGCGCTCGCGCGCCGCCAGCGCCATCTCCTCGATGGTGTTGTGGCCGTCGGAGGCGATCGTGTGGCTGTGCAGATCGCCGCGGATGTCGGTCAGCTCGATCAGCTGGGGCAGCGTGCCGTCGCGGGCGGCGTCCAGCTCGCCGCGGTCCTCGCGCAGCTCCGGCTCGATGTAGGCCAGGCCCAGGCGCTCGTAGACCTCCCGCTCGCTCGCGTACGCGAGTGTGGCGCCGGTGGCGTCGTCGAGGATGCCGTACTCGGATACGTGCAGGCCGCGGCGCACGGCCGCCTCGCGCAGCGCCGCGTTGTGCGCGCCCGAGCCGGTGAAGTGCTGCAGAAGGTCGCCCAGCTGCGCCGGCCGCGCTATCCGCAGGTCGACGCCCATGCCCGAGTGGGTGCGCGCCCGCGCGCCCGCCTTGCCGGCAGAGCTGACGCTCTCGATCTGCTCGAGCTTCGCCACGCTCCTGGCGAGCGTTGTCGGACGGGTGGTCGTGGCGATCACGTCGATGTCCTTGACGGAGTCCGCCTGCCGGCGGATGGAGCCGGCGAGCTGGATGGTGGCGCCTTCGCCCGCGAGCTCCCGCAGGCCCGCGAGCAGCGCCTCGCCGAGCTCGATCGCGCGGGGGAGCAGCACGCGAGCCGTGTGTGCCCCGTTCGGGTTGGCGTCGAGCTCATCCAGCGCGCTCAGCACGCTCTGCTCGAGCTTGGGGCCGAGCCCGCGCACCGTGCGCAGGCGCTGGTGCAGCGCGGCCTCGCGCAGCGCCTGCGGCGAGTCCACGCCCAGCTCCGAGTGCAGCAGCCGCGCGCGCTTGGGGCCGATGCCAGGCAGACGCGTGATCGCGATCAGCCCCGGCGGAAACTTCGCCCGTAGCCGCTCCGCCGCCGGGATCGCTCCGGTCGTGCTCAGCGACAGGATCTTCTCCTGGAGCGTCCTGCCGATCCCCGGCAGCTCGGTCGCGCGGCCTTCGCGCGCCAGCGCCGCAACCGACACCGGCGCCTCGCGTACGGCCTTCGCGCCGGCCCGGTAGGCCAACACCCGGTATACGGCCGCGCCGTCGAGCTCGTACAGGTCGCCCAGCTCTTCGAGCGCGTCGGCGATGGCGGCATTGGACAGCTCGGGCACGTGCTTGCTCTAGGGTACCCGGCCGATGCCCGGTGAGCCCTGGCTTATACTGCCGACGTACAACGAGTCCGAGAACCTGCAGGCGATCGTCACCGCCGCGGGAGCGGTGCTGAGCGCCGCCGCGCCGGACGGCTTTCGCGTGCTCGTCGTCGACGACGGCTCGCCCGACGGCACCGGCCAGATCGCCGACGCCCTGGCGGCTGAGCACGACTGGGTGCAGGTGCTCCACCGCAGCGAGAAGAACGGGATCGGCCCGGCATACCTGGCGGGCTTCCGCCACGCGCTCGACCACGGTGCGGGCTACGTGATGGAGATGGACTCCGACTTCTCCCACGATCCCGCCGACCTGGCCCGCCTGCTGCGGGCGGTCCACGACGGCGCCGACCTGGCGCTGGGCTCGCGCTACGTGCCCGGCGGCGGCGTGCGCAACTGGGGCCTGTTGCGGCGCTTGATCAGCGAGGGCGGCTCGACGTACGCGCGGCTGGTGCTGGGCCTGCGCGTACGCGACCTGACGGGCGGCTTCAAGTGCTTCCGCCGCGAGGTGCTCGAGGCGATCCACTTCGACGGCGTTCGCTCGCAGGGCTACGCCTTCCAGGTCGAGCTCACCTACCGCGCCGTCCAGGCCGGCTTTCGCGTTGTCGAGGTGCCGATCGTGTTCCGCGACCGCGAGCGCGGCACGAGCAAGATGTCCTGGCGGATCGCCGCCGAGGCGTTCTGGCTGGTGCCGCTGCTGCGCTTCAGGTAGGGAGCCTTGGCTTGGGATCAGCTGCTCGCAGCCACCGTCGTCACCGTCGCGATCGCGATCCCTGTCATCGTCGTGGCGGCGCTGATCGAGGTTTACGTATCGCCCCACCTGTTCACGGCGCTGACTCACATCCACCCTCCGATCGTGCGCAACTCAGAAGGGTGGGTCGTGACCGTGCGCTGACGGCGGCCAGCAGAGCGTCTAGCCATCCTGCTCGATCTCTTCCTCCTCTTCCGGCGCTCCGTCGCGTGCCTCGTCGCGCAGCAGCCACCACAGGAGCATTGCCGCCGCGCTGACCACCCCGACGATGATGATCAGTCCGGAAGCGGACGCGAGCGGGAGCATCGAGCAGACGATACCCCGACGCGCGCCGGGCGGCGAAAGCCCGCTGGTCAGGCAGCGAAGAGTGAGGCCGCGGTGATCTCTTTCCGGTTGCTCCGGACCTCGCCCGCGATCTTCTTGAGCGGGTCGGCGGCGACGTAGTGGGTGCCGCGCTTCGCGCCGAGCTGCTGAAGGAGTCCGGCTTGGACCATGGCGCGGAGATCACCGGTGGCGAGCTGGTTGGAGATCCCTTCGTCGTATCCCCTCAGCATGGACCTGTATGAGGAGTTGCGGATCCGCAGGTTGATGGCGGCGTCGAAGAGTGCCGATATCGTCCGTTCGGGTAGCCGATATTTCTCCCGAAGCTGTTCAAGCCTGCTCCAAAGCGCCTCGGACTCCTTGACTCGGCGCAGGACGCTCGCCGCTTGGATGTAATGCGCTTCGAGGCAATACCGGACCCAAGGGTGGGCGTCGGTTTCGGGATTCCAGCGACCGTGCCCGACGGCGGAGAGGATGCGGTAGTAGCTCTCCGTGTTCGCCCCCAGGTACTCCTCGATGCTCGAGAACTGTGGCTCCAGGATTCGGTCGCGCGCCAGCACCAGGGTTTGCAGGCAGCGCGCCATCCTCCCGTTCCCGTCGCGGAAGGGGTGGATCATGACCAAGTTCAGGTGCGCCATCGCAGCTCTCACGAGAACATGGACGTTCTGATCACCGCTGAGCTGCACGACCAGCTCGTCGATCAGATTGGGGATCTGCTCGGCGTCGGGCGCCTCGTACACGACGCTCCCGGTGGCGTCGTTCCGGATCCAGATCGGGCCGGGTCGCCAGAGTCCAGGGCCGGCATCGAGTGCGTACTCGGTGATCATGAAGTGCAGGCTGCTGATCACCTGCGAGCTGTACGAGAAGTGTTCGTCGCGGGCGAGCTGGAGGACATAGGTCATCGCCCGGCGGTAGCCCTGATTCGCCTGGAAGTTTTCGTCACTTGCCTCAGACGGCTCGTCTCCCTCGATCGCGGCGATGGCATCCTCTACCGAGACGTCGAAGCCCTCGATGCTGTTCGACGTCTGGACGATGACCGAGATCGCCGCGCTCCTCGATCAGCCGCCCCTACCGCGCGGCGTTGCGCCGCCGCCTCTGGGTGCACCCAGAGGCGTAAAGGGGGTTGCCAAACCGGCCGATGAGTACCTATACTCCTTGTATTGCTCGGTCGGCCCCCGGTAGAGGGGTAGCGGGCTGAGCGCCGTTCGGCCCGCCAATTCGGTGGGCCGAATGCTTATTGTCGCAAAGTGCGAGACTTCCGCCGCGTGTCGCGACTCAAGAACGAAGATTACGTCGCGTTTCTCGATGAGTCTGGGGAAGAAGGGTTGGAAGTCGTAGCTGGTGTCCTGATACCAGCTAGATGGCTCCGCTCCGCCGAGCGTCGATGGCGCGACTTTGTTCGTGATGGTCTGGGCAGTCAGTCCGGTCGAGTGGAGGTCAAGGGCCGTGAGCTGATTAGAGGCAAGGGGGTATCTCTCCACGCACAGCAGGCCTACCTCGGGAAAGGGTGGCCGCCGCTCTCCGCCAAGGCGGCCGGACGACGCATTTACAGGGACGCGCTTGAGCACATAGCCACAATCGAAGAGGTCAGAGTTCTGGCCGTCGGACTCCCAACAAAGCATCCTGTCGAGGCATATAGGCTCTGGTTTTGGATGATGTACGCGCTCCTCGTGGAGCGTCCTCAGGGCCCCCGGCCACGTCTACCCTTGACTGTTATCGACGGTGAGGACATGTCATTTCGCGAAGCGCAGGACCTGGTGGCCCACCGCTTCTATCGCTCGTTCCCGCACTGCCAGCCCTACGTTGCCAAGGGGAAAGGCTGGTTTGTCGGAGGGTCTGCGCTGCAAAGCAGCCATCTTCACCCCCTCGTGCAGATGGCCGACCTTGTAGCTGGGGCCGGACGCCACGCCATGGCAGAACGCGAGCCGTTCGCCGGCTGGTATGACAAGCATCTCGTGAAACATGCGAGCAAGACGAGAAAGCAGGCGATCGAGGTCTCCGGACACGCCTTGTCGCAACTAAAGGGGAGATCCCGCACCGACGCCTGTGGCAGCGGCTGGAAAGACGCGCTAGTCCTTCGTTGATGCCGCCCTCCTCAAACTGAGACACCACCCCCGACACGCCCTCCTTCATTTTGTATAGTGAGGGGTAAGCGACCAAGGAGACCCCCGATGGCAGGCACACTCACGCAGATAACCGACAACAACTTCGACGCCGAGGTGCTCGAGGCCGAGGGCCCGGTGCTCGTCGACTTCTGGGCGCCCTGGTGCGGACCCTGCCGTGTCGTCGCCCCCGTGCTCGAGGAGATCGCCGCGGAGCGCCCCGACCTGCGGATCGTCAAGCTCGACATCGACGAGAACCCGCAGACGGCCGCCCGCTTCCAGGTGCTCTCGATCCCCACGATGATCCTCTTCAAGGCCGGTCAGCCGGTCAAGACGGTGATCGGCGCGTACCCCAAGAAGAAGATCGAGGCCGAGCTGGAGCCGGCGTTGACCGCCGCTTAGAGCCGTCAGGCGGCCGGCCGGGCCCGGCTCAGCGAGATCGTCAGCGGCAGGCCGTCGATCTCGGCCTGCTCTGAGTAGTCGCTCGCGGGAGCGCTCTCTCCCAGGCTGAGCGCGAGCGCCAGGGTCTCGCCGGCGACGTAGTCGCGGTGGGCCTGCGCGGCCTCCATCAGCGCCTCCTCGCCGTCGAGGGCCAGCTCGATCCGGTCCTCCACCCGCAGCCCTGCGCTCTTGCGCGCGTTCTGGGCCGCGTGCACGATCTCGCGCGCGTATCCCTCCCTGCGCAGCTCGTCGTCGATCGTCAGGTCCAGCGCGACCGCGTGCGCGCCCTCGCGCTCCACGCTGTAGCCATCGGGGGCGCGCATCGTCAGGATCAGGTCCTCCGCCGTGAGCGTGTGCTCGCGGCCGTCCACCGACAGGCCGATCTCGCCCCCTTCGCGCAGCGTCGCCGCCACGTGCGCCGGGTCGAGCGCCGCGATCGCCGCCGCCGCCAGCGGCATGTCCTTGCCGAACAGCGGCCCCAGCGTGCGGTAGTTGGCCTTCACCTCGTAGCTGCCCAGCTCATCCGCCGCCGCCACGAAGCGCACGCGCTTGACGTTCAGCTCCTCGCGCACCACGTCCGCCAGGCGCTCGATCGCCTCGCGCTCGCGCCCGTCCGCCACCACGATCGCCTCCGCCAGCGGCTGGCGCACCTTGATCTTCGCCTTGCCGCGCGCGCCCAGACCGAGGCGCACCGTCTCGCGCGCCAGCGCCATCGCCTGCTCCAGGCCCGCGTCGCGCGCGCCCACCTCCTCCGCCGTCGGGAAGTCGCACAGGTGCACGCTCTCCAGCCCGCCGTCGAGGTTGTCGTAGATCTCATCCGCCACGAACGGGCACAACGGCGCCAGCAGCTTCGCCGCCGTCAGCAGGCACGTGCGCAGCGTCCGGAACGCCGCCGGATCGCCATCCCAGAAGCGCCTGCGCGAACGGCGCACGTACCAGTTCGACAGGTCCTCCACCAGCGCCGCGATCGCGCGCCCCGCCGTCGTCGCGTCGTACGCGTCCAGGCGCGCGGCCACCAGCTCAGCCGTCGAGGCCGTGCGCGACAGCGCCCAGCGGTCGAGATCGTCGGGCTCCGAGCCAGCCGCCGCGGCGCCGCTCAACTCATCCGCCGCCGCCTGCGCGTACAGCACGTAGAAGTAGTACGTCGACCACAGCTGCTTCAGGAACAGGCGCACGCCCTCGCCGATCGTCTCCGCCGAGAAGCGGTAGCCGTCCCACGGCTGCTTGGAGGTGAAGAAGTACCAGCGGAACGCGTCCGCGCCGTAGGAGTCCAGCACCTGCCACGGCTCGACCGTGTTGCCTTTCGACTTCGACATCTTCTGGCCGTCCTCGTCAAGGATCAGGCCCAGGCACACCACGTTCTCGTAAGGAGCCCGCCAGCCCAGCAGCGTCGCCACCGCCAGCAGCGAGTAGAACCAGCCGCGCGTCTGGTCCTGCGCCTCGCAGATGAAGTCCGCCGGGAAGCTCGCCTCGAACAGCGACTCGTGCTCGAACGGGAAGTGGTGCTGGGCGAACGGCATCGCGCCCGAGTCGAACCACACGTCGATCACCTCCGGCACGCGCGTCATCGCCTCCCCGCACGCCGAGCCGTACCCGTCCAGCTGCGGGCACGGGAACGCCGCCTCGTCCACATACGGGCGGTGGTGGTCATCGAGCTCCGTCCCCGAGCGCTCCGCCAGCTCCGCGAACGAGCCCACCACGTGCACGTGGCCCTCCGCGCAGCGCCACACCGGCAGCGGCGTGCCCCAGTAGCGCTCGCGCGAGAGAGCCCAGTCGACGTTGTGATCCAGCCAGTCGCCGAAACGGCCGTGCTTCACGTGCGGCGGGTACCAGCTCACCGTCTCGTTCGCCGCCAGCAGCTCCTCGCGCAGCCGCGACGTCGCTATGTACCACGACGGTTTCGCGTAGTACAGAAGCGGCGTGCCGCAGCGCCAGCAGTGTGGGTAGGAGTGCTCGTACTCCTGCACGCGCAGCAGCAGGCCGCGCTCGCGCAGGTCCTCGATCAGCTCCGCCGTCAGCTCCGGGTCCTTCACGAAGCGGCCCTCGTAGGAGCCGCCGTCGCGGTCGCGCACGCGCGCGTCGTACGTGCCGTCCGGCTTCACCGGGTTGTACAGCGTCTCCGCCCGCGTCGGGTCGAACCCCACCCGCGGCGAGGACGCCGCCACGCGGTAGTCGTCCTCGCCGAACGCCGGCGCCAGGTGCACGATGCCCGTCCCGTCCTCAGTCGTCACGAACTCGTCCGCCACGATCGGCAGCGGGCCCCGCTCGCGGTCGCTCGCCGCGAAGATCGGTCCCTGATATGAGCCGTAGCGCTCCACCAGCTCGGCGCCGCTGAGCTCCTCCACGATCTGAGCCTCATCACCAAGCACGGGCCGCACCCGCGCGACCCCGATCAGATAAAAGACATCGTCCACGCGCACCTTCGCGTACCTAGCACTCGGCGACACCGCCACCGCAACGTTCCCCGGCAGCGTCCACGGCGTCGTCGTCCACACCAGCAGCTTCTCCTCGCCGCCCGTCACCGGCAGCGCCAAGAACACGCTCTCATCGACCACGTCCTGGTAGCCGAGCGCCACCTCGTGCGAGGACAACGTCGTCTCACAGCGCGGGCAGTACGGCACCACCTTGCGGCCCTCGTACAGCAGGCCGCGCGCGTCGATCTGCTGGAGCGCCCACCACACCGACTCGATGTAGGTCTCATCCAGCGTGCGGTACGCGTGCTCCAGGTCGATCCAGAAGCCGATCCGCTCCGTCAGGCGGTCCCACTCCTCCAGGAACGTGAACACCGACTCGCGGCACTTCGCGTTGAACCTCGCGATCCCGTACTCCTCGATCTCCGACTTGTGGCGGATGCCCAGCTCCTGTTCCACCGCTATCTCCACCGGCAGGCCGTGGCAGTCCCAGCCGCCCTTGCGCTCCACGCGGTAGCCGCGCATCGTCTGAAAGCGCGGGTAGATGTCCTTGAACACGCGCGACAGCACGTGGTGGGAGCCCGGCGGGCCGTTCGCCGTCGGCGGGCCCTCGTAGAAGACCCACTGCCTGGAGCCCTCGCGTTGGCGCAGCGACTCCGCGAACACGTCGCGCTCGCGCCAGCGCTCGAGGATCTCGCGCTCAAGCGTCGGGAGGTCCTGCTGGGGGTCGACCTTGCGGGTGGGGATCAGCGGGTGTTTGGCGGGGGAGGGCACGGGGCGGCTCATTCTAGGTGGGGCGGTTGCGCGCTGCGGGGATGCCCCGGGCGCGTAGAGGGAAACATCGTCGGAAGCTCGATCTCCTCCGCATCGGATCGGACCTCGGCGCCAAACGGCCTGCATCGAGCCGGTGGTGGGCCGGAACGCAGCCCTTCGCGAGCTGTCGGGCAGCGGCGTCGACCTCGGCGTCCTGTCGATCGATGCTCCTTGCTGCATCATTCCCTCCACACGACCCGTCTCTTTTTTTTGTTGACCCTTCCATGCATCAACTGCTCTCAGAACAGGAAACCTCACAGGAGGACTTAGAGCGCGCGCCGGAGGACTTAGGCCATGCTCGCTCCCCGCGGATCGGAGTGCTCGTCGTCGCCTACAACGCGGTGTCAACGCTCGCTCAGGTTCTCGATCGCATTCCCAAGACATTCCGCTCGCGCATAGCGCATGTGTTCGTGTGCGACGACGCCAGTCAGGATGCAACCTACCTCGTCGGCTTGGGCTACAAGCAGGTAACCGACGACCTCCCATTGACGATCATCCGCCATGCCACCAACCTTGGCTACGGTGGCAATCAGAAGGCCGGCTATCGCCTTGCGATCAAGCACGGCCTCGACATCATCGTGCTGCTGCACGGCGACGGCCAGTACGCGCCCGAGCGCCTGGAAGAGATCGTCGCACCGCTCGAACGCGGCGTGTGCGACGCCGTGCTCGGCTCGCGCATGCTCATCAACGGCGCGGCGCGCGAGGGCGGCATGCCCCTCTACAAGTATGTCGGAAACAAGATCCTCACTCGCTTTGAGAACGCCATGCTCGGAACCGATCTCAGCGAGTTCCACTCCGGCTATCGCGCGTACAGCGTCGACGCGCTGTCTCAGCTGCCCTTCGACGAGAACTCCGACGGATTCGATTTCGACACACAGATCATCATTCAGCTGGTTACCGCCGGCAAGCGGATCATGGAGGTTCCGATCCCGACCTACTACGGGGACGAGATCTGCTACGTCGACGGGCTGAAGTACGCCAAGAACGTCTCAGCGGCCACCCTTCGCTACCGGCTGACCACGCTCGGTTTCGGCTCCGGTGGCGTGGGCGGCGTGGGCGAGGAATATGCGCTGAAGGACGGCGCCGAGAGCGCACATGCGGTCATCCTGCGTTGGCTCGAGAACATGCCTCCGTCGCGCATCCTCGACCTCGGCTGCTCTGGCGGTCTCCTGTCCGACCGCGCCCGGGCTCTCGGTCACACCATCACCGGCGTGGACATCCTCGAGCTCCCAGACGTGCGCGATCGTGTTGACCATTTCGTTCAAGGGGATCTCGACAGGGGGCTTCCACGCGAGGTCGGTGCAGACGGTCCGTTCGATGTCGTGCTCGCAGCGGACGTGCTCGAGCACGTCCGCTCGCCCGAGCTGGTGCTCGATCAGAGTCGCGACGTGCTGGCGCCGCGCGGTGTCCTGATCGCGTCCGTACCCAACTTCGGCCACTGGTATGCGCGTGGGCGCACGGCACTGGGCCTGTTCGACTACGACCAGCGTGGCATCTTGGACTGCGGACACGTCCGCTTCTTCTCCCGTCGCGGCATTCTGCGAAGACTGCGGGCAGCCGGATTTGCGATAGTGCGCCAGGAGACGACCGGTCTGCCGCTGGAGGTACTGAGTCGCAGCCGCGGTACGCTCGTGCGATTACTACGCGCCGCGGATCGCCTTGCCGCGAGTGCGTACCCAACGCTGTTCGGCTACCAGTTCGTCTACCAGTGCGCGGTGGACCAGGCTCCAGAGGCTAAGTGAGCCAGCACGCGCATTCGCAGAGCGGGGTGCGCTGGCGGACGGGACCGATGGTGGCCCTGCGCGGCTGGCCGTGGTCGATCGTGCTCGCGTTCAGCATCGCGTTCGCCGGGACGCTGATCATCGCGCTGCTTCAAGGTGAAAAGCACTTCTACGGAGACTCGCACGAATATTGGTGGCTCGGAAACACGTTCGTCGTCGACGGGCACTTCTCGCTGCTCAACTTCAGCGACGCCGAGCGCGGGTATCTGCTGCCGCTGATCAACCACGGGCTACAGACGCTCGGGGACGACCTCAAGTGGACCTCATCGTCGATGGCCAAGATCTCCAACGCCTTCGTCTTCGCGCTGATCGGCACCGTGCTCGGACCCGCGCTCATGAGGACGGTATGGCCTCGGCAGCCGAGCTGGGGTGTTGTGCGACGCCTGCTGGTCACGGCGCTGCTGGTCGTCTTCTGGAGCGGCTATCTGAACTTTCCGCTCAGCGACTTCCCCGGGCTGGCCATGGCGCTGCTGGCGCTCGTGGCGGTCGCCCGCACCGATCGTCCTGGCTGGATGCTGACCGCAGGGCTCGCGCTCGGTGCGACCATCGACATGCGGGCCGCGTATCTACCGCTCGCACCGATCGTCGCCGTGCTCGTCGCATGGGCGTGGTTCAACCAGCGTGGCACCCGACATGCCTCGGCCTCGCACCGGGCGCTCTGCGCCGGTCTGCTCGTGATCGGCTTCGCGATCGTCTCGCTCCCGCAGTCGCTGTCGGCGCATCGCTACTACGGCACATGGAGCTTTGTTCCCAGTGCATCTCGCTTCGAACCAGCGGGCACGTTCCTCACTCCGGGCATGTACATGGAGAATCGCGATACGTACGGGCTCAACGGTCTCATGATCTATGGCGATCCGGCTGGCGAAAAGCTGCTTGAGGAACTGCCCGAAGAGAGGATCGCCAGCACGAGCCAGTACCTTGGGCTGTTCGTCAGTCACCCAATCGTCATGGGCAGCCTCATCGTCGGACACGTCATCAACAGCCTGGACCCCCTCTACAGCACGCCTTATATCGAACATCTACACAACCTGGGGAGGATCTGGGGGCGCGTCGCGGCCTTTCTACTCGTGTTCATCGCCCTGCTCCGCGTGCTGTGGCCCGCAGCCAGGCGCCTCCTTGGCCCGGGCCGGCTGCGTTATCTACTCGCCCTGAGCGCATGCTGTGTCACAACTATCCCCACCGACATAGAACGACGCTACTTCCTGCCACTGTATCTGCTCGCCTATGCTCTGGCGCTCACGCCGCGCTGGCCGAGCCCGATCCCCTCGACCACGAGCGGATTGCGCCGGCTTCAGACCCCGGCGGTCATCGCCGTCTTCTTCCTGGCGTACGCGGCCGTCGTCTGGTACGTCACCAGCGAAGCCATCGATCACCTTCGCATCATGTACCTAACATGACGGTTTCTCCAAGTTCGTCGATGGTCACTCGCTCCCACGAACGAGCGACCGTCCCGGCCGGAAAGCGGGCCAGTCGTGTCCTCAGCATCGTCGTGCCCGCATACAACGAGCAGGACAACGTCCGCCGACTCTACGCGCGCCTCACCTCGGTCCTGGACGACCTGGAGCTGGAGTGGGAGCTGATCTTCAGCGTCGACCCGTGCACGGACCGCACCGAGGAGTTGATCCTCCAGCTCTGCGCCGAGGATCGGCGGGTCAAGATGCTGCGCTTCTCGCGCCGCTTCGGCCAGCCGATGGCGACGATAGCCGGGCTCGAGGCCGCCCGCGGCGACGCGGTGGTGGTCGTCGACTGCGACCTCCAGGACCCTCCTGAGCTGATCTTCGAGCTGGTGCAACGCTGGCGAGAGGGATACGACGTCGTCTACGCCCAGCGGCGGACTCGAGCCGGCGAGACGCTGCCGAAGCGCATCGTCTCCGCGGTCGGCTACCGCTTGATCAGGCGCATCGCCGACGTCGACATTCCCCCCAACACCGGCGACTTCCGGCTCATGAGCCGGCGCGTGGTCGACAACGTGGTCGCGTTGAAGGAGGGCCACGGCTTTCTGCGCGGCCTCGTCGGCCTCGTCGGCTTTCGCCAGACCAGCGTGCTCTACGACCGAGCGCCGCGGGCCGCCGGCCGCAGCAAGTACAACCGCTTCCTGGGATCGCTGCTGATCGGCGTGAACGGGATCGTCGGCTTCTCCAGATATCCGCTGCAGCTGATCTCGCTGATCGGCCTGGCGCTGTCGGGGCTCGCGTTCACGCTGGCGCTCGTATACGGCGGCCTCAAGCTCGGCGGGGTGCAGTTTCCGGTGGGAGACCCGACGATCGTGATCGCCATGTCGTTCTTCAGCGGCATTCAGCTGCTGTCGCTGGGCGTGATCGGCGAGTACGTCGGACGGATCTACGACGAATCGCGCAACCGGCCGAAGTACATCGTCGAGTCTCGCCACGGGTGGGACACGCAGGCGTGAGCGCAACCCCCGCGAGCAGCTGACTCCGGCTCGCTTCTGCGGTCGTGTCTTTCACTCTCCCGGCGGGGGACCGACTCGCGAGGCGATGTCGTAGGAGTATATGTACATGCGCATGGGTCCGAATGCGTATGTCGCCAGCGGCCTTCCCAGGCCTCTCGGCAGCGTGTTCACCCACGGTTCTTCGCGGTCGACCAACAGGAACGTGTGGCGCGGCTCCGGCACGTACCACGACGGGACCGCCACCAGATAGAAGGCGCACACGTTCGCGCCTTGGGGATTTTCGCATTCCATCAGCGGGCGCACTGTGACCCTCCCGTGCGTGTTCCACGTCAAGCCCGAGGCCTCCCCATACCCGCCGTAGCCGAACGTCACGTGATTGGCTTCGGCGGTCCTCACGATGCTCGGGGCGTCACGGGCGAGCCACGCAGCGATGTTCATGTAGTTGCTCATCAGTCCGACGAGGCTCGCCGCGAAGAAGATCGCCGCGCCGGCAGGGAGGAGCCAGCGCACGGGCGAGGCCGTGGAAAGCACCAGCGGCACCACTGCCGCCACCGAGAAGATGACCGTGCCGTAATACGCTTCGTGCAGGTCCCTGCCCCCGCCGGTTTCCGCCGCGATCCAGAAGCTGCCACAGGCGACCGCCGCGGATCCGACCCAGTAGATGACGTGCAGTGAGCGGGCCAGCTCTGCGGGGGCTCGTGTGGCAGTGCTCTTGCGCAAGCCGGACGCGACGAACTTCACCGTGGCGCTCATGCCGATCACGATCAGCGTCAGCAGCGCCGCGCACATGACGATGTCACTGGCCACTCCCAGCGGCGCGTGCAGCGTGCCGGGTCCCTGGGGGCCGCCGAGATAGCCGTTGAACAGCGCCTTCAGGCCATTGAACAGGAGCTGCGCTCGCTCTGGGAGCTCCGAGAGGGAGACGGCTTTGGTTGGCGTCGATACCTGCAGGTAGCCCTGCGCGTGCATGATCGGCGGTATCAGCTTGGCGATCGGGATCGCCACGACCAGCGTTGTCAGGGCCGACAGCGACACCAGCCTGGAGCGGCGGTCGCGGCGCAGGCCGGCGAGGGCCGCCGTCAGCGCGAGCGGGATCACGGCTGTGGCCGCTAGCAGCAGGTCCGAGGCCAGGCACGCGCCGATCACGACGCCCAGGATCGGCGGGATCGCAAGCGCGGTGAGCAGCCGCCGTCCCTCGCCGCGCGCCAGCCAGATCAGATATGCGCCGAGCAGCGCGGTGCACGGGTAGACCGTGTTGTGCGCCACCGGCGCTATCAGGAACACCAGCGCCAGCGGCGAGGCGACCAGGCCGATGAGCACCGCCAGGATTGCGGCGCGACGGTCGGCCACCGTCGCGACGCACCAGCCGACGATCAGAGCCGTCGCGACGAACAGCAGCGTCGGTGTGATCTCCCATAGCTCGCGGTGCAGCGGCAGCCGCGCCGTCAGCAGGCCGAACCACAGCGGCACCCACTCGGCGGCCGCGCCCAGCACGACGTACCCGCCCGTTCCCGTCCTGGCGAGCGTTTCGGGGAGAGTGAAGCCCGAGGCATAGTCGCCGTCCCACGCGAGCTCGGTGATGTTGCGCGGAAGCTGCAGCACGAACACGATCAGGTAAACGGCAGCGATCGCAAGCGGGATCAGCCACAGCAGGTTTACAAGAGTTAAGTGACCGCCGCCGCCCGATTTCATGGGGGGCGAGTCTAGCCAGCGCTCAGTGCAATGCAAGTAGTCGGAGACAACCGCCCCGATACCGGGAAAAACGAGTGAGATCCGCTTACTATCGCGGCATGAGTCATGACAGTCACAGCGTCACCTACATGGAGGCGGCGGCCGAGCTTGCGCGGGGGATCGATCCGGGGCAGATCGACGCCATGGCTCGCGGTCTCGCCGAGGTTCGCGAGCGCGGCGGACGGTTGTTCATTCTCGGCGTCGGCGGCGGGGCCGGCCACGCCTCGCACGCGGTCAACGACTTCCGCAAGCTCTGCGCGCTGGAGAGCTACGCGCCCACCGACAACGTCTCAGAGCTGACCGCGCGCACGAACGACGATGGCTGGGAGACCTCGTTCAGCGCCTGGCTCGAGGTCTCGCACCTGTCCGCACACGACGCGCTGCTCGTGTTCTCCGTCGGCGGCGGATCGCGCGAGCTGGGCGTCTCGGTCAACCTCGTGTGCGCGATGGAGGCGGCGCGCACGGCGGGCGCGTCGCTGTACGGCGTCGTCGGATCGCCGGGCGGGACGCTCGCCGAGCTCGCCGACGTGGCGATCCGCATCGAACCGCCCGCTGCGCTGCGCACGCCATTGGTCGAGTCCTTCCAGGCCGTCGTCTGGCACGCGTTGGTCTCCCATCCCGGACTGGCCGTCAGACAGGGCCACTGGGAGTCGCTGGCGACCGTCGCACAGTCGTGAGAGCCGCCGCGTTCCTCGATCGCGACGGGGTGCTGAACGAGCTGGTCGCCGACCCCGTCTCCGGCGCCTGCGAGTCGCCGCTGGAGGTCGACGACGTGCGCCTGATACCCGGGGCGGCCGCGGCCGCCGCTCGCCTGCAGCGGGCGGGCTTCCTGCTGGTGTGTGTCTCCAACCAGCCCGCCGCGGCCAAGGGCACGGTCTCCGTCGCACAGCTGCTCGCGGTGCACGAACGCGTGATCGGACTGCTGGCAGCCGAGGGCGTGACGCTCGCGGCCTGGCGCCTGTGTCTTCACCACGTGCACGGCGTCGTCCCCGAGCTCGCCAGGCCGTGCGCCTGCCGCAAGCCGGCGCCCGGGATGCTGCTCGACGCGGCGGCCGCGCTCGGCCTCGACCTGGCCAGCTCCTGGATGGTCGGAGACACCGACGCCGATATCGCGGCGGGTGTCGCGGCCGGCTGCAGAACTCTGCTGATCCGCCACCCGGGCAGCGTTCACAAGCGTTTGCAGGCGGTAGAGCCGGACATCGTCGCCGACGACCTCGACCAGGGCGCCGAGCGGCTGAGGTTCCGATCAACAGAAACAGTCGCAGAAGGCTGACCGCGTTATGGTGGCCCGCGCAGGGTGCTCAAAAGTCATGCTCGATCAGATTCAGACCCGAATATTCGCCGACGGGGCCGACCTCGAGGGCATCCTCGCGTTGGCCGCCGACCCGCGCATCGCTGGGTTCACCACCAACCCCACGCTGATGCGAAAGGTGGGCCTGACGGACTACGTCAGGTTCGCTTTAGAACTGCTCGCGCGCGTCAGGAAGCACCCGATCTCCTTCGAGGTGTTCGCCGACGACGTCGATGAGATGGGGCGCCAGGCGCGCGCGATCGCGTCTTGGGGTGAGAACGTGTACGTGAAGATCCCCGTCACCTCGACCACCGGAGAGTCGATGGCGCCGCTCGCCCGCGAGCTCTCGGAGGAGGGAGTAAAGGTGAATGTCACCGCCCTCTTCACCACAGCGCAGGTGGAGCTGATCACGGCGGCCGTCGCCGACGGCGCACCCTCCTACATCTCGGTGTTCGCCGGGCGCATCGCCGACGCCGGCGTCGACCCCATGCCGATCATGGCCCGTGCCGTGGAGATCATGACGCGCGCCCCCCGCTCAGAGCTGATCTGGGCCTCGCCGCGCGAGATCCTCAACCTGGTGCAGGCCGACCAGCTGGGCTGCCACATAATCACCATCACCCACGATCTCCTGCGCAAGCTCGACGGGCTCGGCAAGAGCCTCGAGCAGTTCTCGCTGGAGACCGTCCGCATGTTCCACGACGACGCGCTGGCCGCCGGCTTCACACTGTGAGGCGCGCCTGCATCACCGGCGGGGCCGGGTTCATCGGCAGCAACCTCGCCGACCGGCTGCTCGACATGGGTATGGAGGTCACGATCCTCGACGACTTCAGCACCGGCCGGCGCGAGTTCGTGGCGGACGCCTGCGGCGCCGCCGGCGCGCGCCTGCTCGAAGGCGACGTCCTGCACATCCCGACGCTCGAGCGGGCGATCGACGGCTGCGACTGGGTCTTTCACCTGCAGGCCAACGCCGACCTGCGTCGTGGCCTGGACCATCCGCGGCGAGACCTGGAGCAGAACACGATCGCCACCGCCAACGTGCTCGAGGCGATGCGCGCCCGGGGGGTGAGGCGGATCGCGTTCGCCTCCACCGGCTCGGTCTACGGCGAGCCCGAGATCTTCCCCACGCCCGAGGACGCCCCCTTCCCGATCCAGACCTCGCTGTACGCGGCGTCCAAGCTCGCCGGCGAGGGCCTGATCGCCGCCTACGCGGCCGGCTTCGGCTTCACCGGCGTGATCTGCCGCTTCGTGTCGGTCCTCGGCGAGCGCTACACGCACGGGCACGTGTTCGACTTCTACCGCGCGCTCAGGCGCGATCCCACGCGCCTGCGGGTGCTCGGCGACGGGCGCCAGGAGAAGTCCTACCTGTACGTCGGGGACTGCATCGGCGCGATGCTCGCCGCCGTCGAGCGTCACGATGGCGACCCCGGCGCCCACGTCTACAACCTGGGCACCGACGAAACGCTCGTCGTCGACGAGTCGGTCGCGCTCATCGCCGAGCACCTGTCGCTCACGCCCGAGATCGAGCACACCGGCGGGCGGCGCGGCTGGGTCGGCGACAGCCCGCTGATCCGCCTGGACACCGAACGGATCCGCGGTCTCGGCTGGCGACCACAGTTGACGATCGAGCAGGCGCTCGGGCGCACGCTGGAGTGGTTCGACGCCAACGAGTACGCCTGGCGCGACCACGCGATCGAGAGCGCGCTGTCGTGAGCCGGGGGACACTGGCGATGAGCGCCGGGTGGGGCAGATGAGCGTGATCTTCAGCCGTGCGCCGCTGCGCATCTCGCTCGGCGGCGGCGGCACCGACCTGCCCTCCTACTACGGCGAGCACGGCGGCTTCCTCGTCTCCGGCGCGATCGACAAGTACGCCTACATGCTCACCCACACGACCTTTCAGCGCCGCTACCGCATGAAGTACTCCGAGCTCGAGGAGGTCGAGGAGCCGAGCCAGATCCGCCACCCGATCCTGCGCGAGAGCCTGCTGCGCCACTGGTGCGGCAACCCGCTGGAGATCGCCTCCGTCGCCGACGTGCCAGCGGGGACCGGCATGGGCTCCTCCGGCGCGTACACCGTCTGCCTGCTCAAGGGCCTGGCGCGCGCGCGGCGCACCGCGATCACACCCGGGGACCTGGCCGAGGCGGCGTGCGAGATCGAGATGGACATCCTCGGCGAGCCGGTGGGCAAGCAGGATCCCTACGTGGCCGCGCACGGCGGCATCTGCGCGTACACGTTCAATCCCGACGGCAGCGTCGAGGTGGAATCGCTCGAGCTCGAGGGGACCGCGCTGCGGCGCATGCGCGACCAGCTCCTGCTGTTCTACACCGGCGAGGCGCGCGCCGCGTCCGGCATGCTGGCCGACCAGGACACGCGCTCGAAGGCGGGCGACGAGTCGATGCTCGCGAACCTGCACCGCACCAAGGAGCTCGGCTTGCGCAGCCGCGAGTTGCTCAGGGGCGGCCGGCTCGAGGAGTACGCGGAGCTGATGCACGAGCACTGGGAGCACAAGCGCGCGCGATCCCCGGGCATGACCGACGAGCGCATCGACGGGCTGTACGCGCTCGCCAGGCGCAATGGCGTCATCGGCGGCAAGCTCGTCGGCGCCGGCGGCGGCGGCTTCCTGCTCGTGTACACGCGCCGGCCCGAGGACACCAGGCGGGCGATGGCCGCCATGAACGCGCCCGAGCTGGCGTTCGACTTCGAGTTCAGCGGCGCCTACGCGAGCGAGTACGCATGAGTGGGCGGGGCCCCAGCGACGCCTATGCGAGCCGACAGAGGCGGGGGCCGACCGACGCCCGTGCGAGCCGACATGGGTAGGCACGGACTCAGCGTGGGGATGGTGGGTTGCGGGCGCATCGGCGCAAAGCGCGCCGGTGCGCTCGCGCGCCATGACGTGTTGCTGGCGTGCTGTGATGTGGACGCCGCGGCCGCGCGGGAGCTCGCTCGCGTCCACGGATGCGAGGTGTGCGCGACGGCCGAGGAGGTGTTCTCACTCGAGCCGGACGTCGTGGTCGTCGCCACCGTCCACGACCAGCTCGCGGCGCTCGCCGAGCGGGCGCTCACGTCGGGGGCGCACGTGCTCGTGGAGAAGCCCGGGGGCGTATCCGTGGCGCAGATCGACCGCCTGATCGATTGCCAACGCGCCGGTGGACGCTTGGTCAAGGTCGGCTTCAACCACCGCTTTCACCCGGGGATCGCCCGCGCGGCGGCGGAGGTCCACTCGGGTCGCCATGGCGAGCTGATGCACGTGCGCGCACGCTACGGACACGGCGGGCGCACCGGCTATGACCGCGAGTGGCGCGCCGAACCGGCGCGCTCGGGTGGCGGCGAGCTGATCGACCAGGGTATGCACCTGCTCGATCTCAGCAACTGGCTGGCGGGCCCGCTGCCGCTGCACTCGGCGCTCTTGCGCACCCACTTCTGGGACACCGAAGTGGAGGACAACGCCGCGCTGCTGTTGGGCATGGCGCGCTCGCGCAGCGATCCCTGGGCGGCGCTGCACGTCAGCTGGACCGAGTGGAAGAACCTGTTCTCGCTGGAGATCTACTGCCTGACCGCGAAGATCCAGGTGGACGGGCTGGTGGGGTCCTACGGGCCTCAGCGGCTGCGCATCTACCGCATGGGACCGGAGCTCGGACCGCCGGCGCTGGAGGAGATCCACTACCCCGACGAGGACCGCTCGTGGCGGGCCGAATGGGAGCACTTCGCCGAGGCCGTGACCGCCGCCGACGGGCGGCCGCTGCTCGGCGATCTGCAGTCCGCGCGCGACGCCTGGGAGCAGGTCGAGGCCGCCTACGCAGCCGGCGGGGTCTACGCGGAGATGCGCTCCCGCGCCGACGCCGGCGGGGGAGCGCTCCGCTGCGAGCGCCGGGTGAGGGGATCGTTCGATGCGCGACGTTGACGTCGATCGCGGCGAGCCGATCGGCGTGGTCGGCCTGTGGCACCTGGGCAGCGTGACCGCCGCCTGCCTCGCCGACGCCGGCAACCACGTCATCGGCGTCGACCCTGACCACGAGGTGATCGAGGGACTGATCGCGTCTCGCCCGCCCGTCTCCGAGCCCGGCCTGGAAGAGCTGCTCGAACGCAACGCCTCGCGCCTGGACTTCACGTGCGAGACCGACGCGCTGGCCGGCGCGCGCCGCGCATGGGTGACATTCGACACGCCCGTCGACGACGACGACGACGCTGACGTCGAGTGGGTGCTCGAGCAGGCGTCGGAGCTGCTCGAGCAGCTCCCGGCGGGCTCGCTCGTGGTCGTCTCCTCGCAGCTGCCCGTCGGCAGCATCGCCAGGCTGCAGGAGCGCTGCGCCGCCCGCCGGGGAGACGGCGGCCTGCGCTTCGCCTGCGTGCCCGAGAACCTGCGCCTGGGCCGCGCGCTGGAGTCGTTTCGCGCGCGCGACCGGATCGTGGCCGGCGTACGCAGCGAGGAGGACCGCAGCGAGCTCGCCAGCCTGCTCGCGCCGTTCAGCGCGTCAGTGCAGTGGATGCGCGTGGAGTCCGCCGAGATGACCAAGCACGCGCTCAACGGCTTCCTCGCCACCTCGGTCGCGTTCATCAACCAGGTCGCCGAGATCTGCGAGTCCGTCGGCGCCGACGCCGAGGAGGTCTCGCGCGGGCTCAAGAGCGAGCAGCGCATCGGGCCGGGCGCATACCTCGGGCCCGGAGACGCGTTCGCCGGCGGCACGCTCGCGCGCGACATCGGCTTCCTGCGCGGGCTGGCCAAGCGCCGGGGGCTGCCCGCGCACGTGTTCGCCGGGGTCGCCGACGGCAACGCCGCTCATAAGCACTGGACGCGCCGCAAGCTGCTCGCGCTGCTCGCCACGGACGGCCACGGGGACGGGCATGCGCGGGACGGCGTCGGCGATGAGGATTCCCGGCGCCAGGATGCCCTCGCCGGCCGGCGCGTGGCGATCTGGGGACTCACCTACAAGCCCGGCACCGACACTCTGCGACGTTCGAGCGCGATCGAGCTCTGCCGCTGGCTGGTCGCGGCGGGGGCGAGCGTGCAGGCCCACGATCCGGCCGTGAGCGCGCTTCCGGCGGAGCTCGCCGACAGGGTCGAGCTGTGCTCGAGCGCTCTGGAGGCCGCCGGCGGCGCGAATGCGCTGGTCGTGTGCACCGCCTGGCCGGCCTACCTGGAGGTGCCCGCCGAGGAGCTCCTGTCCGTGCTCGCACAGGCACAGGTCATCGACCCCGCCGGCGTGCTGCAGGCGAGCCTCGGCGCTCGCCCGGACGTGCGCTACGTGCGCGTCGGCACGCCCACAGAGATGCGGGTACGCAGGCGCTCCGACGCGATGCTCGTCACCGACGCCGGTGCGACGCCCGTGGCCGAGGTCGAGCGGTGAGCGGGACGCTCGCCGGGCGCACCGCGCTGATCACGGGGGCGAGTCAGGGACTGGGGCTGGAGATCGCGCGCGCGTATCTGCAGGCGGGGGCGGCCGGCATCTGCGTCTGCGGACGCGACCCGCGCACGCTGGAGTCCGCCCTGGGCGAGCTGGAGGAGCTGGCTGCGCCCGGGCAGAAGGTCCTGGGAGACGTCGCCGACGTGTCCCAGCTCGAGGATGTGGAGCGGCTGGTGGATCTCGCCCTGAGCGGCCTCGGGGAGGTCACGATCCTCGTCTCCAACGCCGGCGTGTACGGCCCGAAGGGCGGGATCGAGGAGATCGACTGGACTCAATGGACACGGGCGGTGGAGATCAACCTGCTCGGCTCCGTGCTGCCGGCGCGCAAACTGGTCGCGCACTTCACCAGCCGCCGCTACGGCAAGATCGTCCAGCTCTCCGGAGGAGGGGCCACGGGGCCGCTTCCGGGGCTCAGCGCGTACGCGGCCTCGAAGGCCGCGGTCGTGCGCTTCGCGGAGACTCTCGCCGAGGAACTGCGCGAGCATCGGGTCGACGTCAACGCGATCGCGCCCGGAGCGCTCAACACGCGGATGCTCGACGAGGTGCTGAGCGCGGGCCCCGAAGGCGTGGGGGAGGCGTTCTACGAGCGGGCGCTCGAGCAGCGGCGCAGCGGCGGGATCCCGCTCGGCCACGGCGCCAAGCTCGCGGTCTTCCTCGGCTCCGCCGCCAGCGACGGCATCACCGGCAAGCTGCTCAGCGCCGTCTGGGATCCGTGGCGGGAACTGCCCGAGCGCCGCGGGGACCTCGACTCCGACGTGTACACGCTGCGGCGGATCGTGCCCCGCGACCGAGGCCTAGACTGGGGGGAGGTGTGAGGCGCGCGGGGTGCCCGCTGTGAGCAGGCTGGAGACGACACGGCGTGAGCGAGGATCCTCGTGCCTGCGGTGCACGAGGTGAAGGCCGCGGCGGCCGCCCAGTCCCAGCCCGATCTGCTCGATACATCCGACGCGGGGGGCGCCGCGATCCGTGGCGGCGCGCTGCGGATCGGCGGATATCTCGTCGTTGTGGCGGCCAGCGTCGTCTCCTCCGCGCTGCTGCTCAGGCACCTCGGCGTGGTGGCCACCGGCGACTACGTGACCGTGCTCGCGTTGGTCACCCTCGCGGGCGGCATCGCCGAAGCGGGCCTCGGGACGATCGGCGTACGTGAACTGAGCACGCTGGCGCCCCCGCTCGCACAGAGCTTCTTCAGGGGCCTCGCCGGTCTGCGCCTCGCGGTCATCTTCGGCGGCGTCCTGCTCGCGGTGGCATTCGCGCTCCTCAGCGGATACTCCTCGACGATGGTGCTCGGTACGGCGCTCGCCGGCGCCGGATTCGTGCTGCTGACCACGCAGACGACCTACGCGCTGCCGCTCCTGGCCCAGCTGCGGCTCGAGTGGGTGACCGCCATCGAGACGTTGCGCGGCGTCGGCACGGCGCTCGCGATCGTCGTGCTCGTGCTCGCCGGCGCTCCGCTGCTGCCCTTCTGGGCGACCACGATCCCGGCGGGAATCCTCGCCACCGTACTGGGCGCGCGACTGGTCTGCCGTTCGATGCCGCTCCTGCCCGCGTTCGATCGCGACGTCTGGGCTTCACTCATGCGGCGGACGCTGCCGTACTCGATGGCCACCGCCGTCGGCGTCGTGTACTTCCGACTCGCCATCCTCATCATGTCCCACGTCGCCAGCGGCCGGCAGACCGGCTACTACGGCGCGTCCTTCCGCATCATCGAAGTCCTGTTCGTGCTCCCCCAACTGATCGTCGGCTCCACCCTGCCGATCTTCGCCAGGGCCGCTCGAGACGACCGCGGGCGCCTGGACTACGCGCTCGGCCGCACCTTCGACGTGTGCCTGCTGCTGGGGTTGGCGACCGGGCTCGCGCTCATCACCGGCGCGCACTCCATCATCGGCCTGGTGGCCGGGCCGAAGTTCGGTCCGTCGGCCGCCGTGCTGCGCGTCCAGGGGCTCGCCCTGATCGCGACCTTCATGGGGGCGGTGCTCGCCTACGCCCTGCTCAGCCTCGGGCGCTATCGCGAGGTGCTCTCGATCAACGTCGCCGTTCTGCTGTCGAGTGGCGCGCTCACCGGCTTGCTCGCCTCCAGATACGGCGCCCTCGGCGCCGCCAGCGCCACCACCGTCGTCGAGTTCCTCTACACCGGGATGCTGGCTGTGGCGGTCCTGCGCTCCGGAACGCGCCCGCGGGTCTCGCTCGGCGGGATGGCGAGGGCGCTGTTGGCAGCGCTGCTCGGGGCGCTCGCGCTCGTGCCGCCGGGCCTGCCCGCCGTCGCCAGGCCGATGCTGGCCATCACCGTCTACTGCGCGGGCCTGCTCGTGCTCGGAGCCGTGCCGGCCGAGCTGCTCGAGCAGATCCCACGGCTGCGCCGCTCGCTCGCTCGCTAGCCCGCGCTCCCCACGCCGGCTCATGGCCACGCCTCACCGCACCTACGATGCGTTGGTGGGCCCGTGTGAGAGCCGATCATGAAGCTGCGCCTCTACCACCACTTCGATGGAGCCCGCGTCGCCTACCGCGAGCTCGGCGCCGGCCCGCCGCTCGCCCTGCTGCACTCGGGGGTGCTCTCGCACAAGGAGTGGGAGCCCGCCGTCGCCGGGCTCACCGACCGCTTCCGCGTCGTGCTCCCCGACCTGCCCCTGCACGGCGCCTCCGAGGATCGTCCCGGCTACCCATACACGCTCGACTGGCTCGCCGACGTGCTCGCCGGGTTCGCCGCCGAGGTGCTCGGTCCGCGTCCATTGCTGGCCGGCCACGACGCCGGCGCGGAGATCCTCCTGCATGCCGTCCTCACCGGACGCACGCGCCCCGCGAGGCTCGTGCTGATGCCCAACCGCCTGCACGCGCGCCCGTCTCATACCGGCATGCGCACCGCCTGGCGACTGACCGCGCAGATGGCCGCCGTCCCCGGCCTCGACCGCCTGCTCGCCCACGGCGCCCGCGCCGTGTTCACGCCCGAGCGCGGCGTAGGCCTGTCGGTGCGCGCCAACCCGGCCGCAGCCGACCTGTTCCGCCACGCGTTCGCCGACGTCCCCGGCAACCCGGGTCTCGCGCGCTCCTGGGCCAAGTTCGCGCGGAGCTGGCCGCGCGGGGCGCAGACCCAGCTGCTCGCCGAATACCAGTGCCTGGACATGCCCGTGCTGCTGCTGTGGGCCGACCAGGACCGCATGCATCCGCTGGCGACGGCCGAAGAGGCGCTCGCGCTACTGCCCCACGGCCAGCTGCGCGTTCTCGAGAGCGTCGGGTTTCTGATGGCCTACGACGACCCCGTAGGCCTCGCGCGGGAGCTCGCCGCCTTCTGCGGGTAGCGTCTTCTCCGGTGTTAGTTGGTGTCTGCCTCTCGTTGGGCATATCCTCTTCGGTAGTGGCGTATCGCCATGGTTATACGGTATGCGAGGTCGGTAGGGGCCTGTGGGCGTATCTCTTCGGTAGTAGTGTATCGCCATGGTTATACGGTATGCGAAGATGCGCACAGCGCACGCTTAGGTTCTAGGTTCTAGGGTCCTATCCAAAAAAGGAGAGCCGATGTCGGATCAGCAGCTGTGGGGCGGGGAGACCGCCAAAGCCGTCGAGAACTTCCCCATCTCCGGCGAGACCGTGCCAGCGTCGGTCATCCACTGGCTGGCGCGCATAAAGGGCGCCGCCGCAGCTGTCAACTCGGAGCTCGGGCTCCTGCCCAAGCGCAGCGCCGCTCGCATCGAGAAAGCGGCAGCCGAGATCGCCGCCGCCAAGCACGACAGCCAGTTCCCGATCGACGTCTTCCAGACCGGCTCGGGCACCTCCACGAACATGAACGCCAACGAGGTCATCGCCAAGCTTGCGGGGCCCGCCATCCACCCGAACGACCACGTCAACATGGGCCAGTCCTCCAACGACGTGTTCCCTTCGGCCGTCCATCTGGCCGCGCTGGACGTCGCCCAGAACGAGCTGCTGCCCGCGCTCAAGCAGCTCGAGCGCTCGTTCGCGAAGAAGGCCAAGAGCTTCCAGAACGTCGTCAAGGCCGGGCGCACGCACCTGATGGACGCGGTCCCCGTCACCCTTGGCCAGGAGTTCGCGGGCTACGCGGCGCAGATGGCGCTGGGTCAGGAGCGCGTGCAGTCGGCGCTCGTCCACGTCGGGCAGATCCCCCTCGGCGGCACCGCCACAGGCACCGGGCTGAACACGCATCCGCGCTTCGCCGAGAGGGTGCGCGCGCGCCTGAAGCGGGAGTCCGGGTTGCGCCAGATCGCCGCGCCGCTTGACCCGTTCGAGGCGCAGGCCAACCGCGACGCGCTGGTCGAGCTCTCCGGTGCGCTGAAGGTCGTGGCGGTGTCGCTGACGAAGATCGCTGGCGACCTCGCGCTGATGGGCTCCGGCCCGCGCGCCGGCATCGGCGAGATCCTCCTGCCGGAGCTGCAGAAGGGCTCCTCGATCATGCCCGGCAAGGTCAACCCGGTGATCCCCGAGGTCGTCCTGCAGGTGTCTGCGCAGGTGATCGGCAACGACACCGCCATCACCGTCGGCGGGATGCAGGGCCAGTTCGAGCTCAACGTGCGCATCCCCCTGATCGCGCGCAACCTGCTGCAGTCGCTGCGCCTGCTCTCCTCTGCCACGCGCGCGCTCGCCGAGAAGTGCGTCGACGGCATCGAGGTCAACAGGGCCGGAGCGGCGGCGTCCGCCGGCGCGACGCTCGCGGTCGCCACCGCGCTCAACGGCGCGATCGGCTACGACAAGGCGACGGTGATCGTGCAGAAGGCCACCGCCTCCGGGCGCCCCTTGCGCGAGGTCGCCCTCGAGGAGGGCGTCGACGCCAAGCTGTACGACCAGACGATCGACCTGCGGCGGATCGCGCGCGGCAACCGCGGGTAGTCGTCTGAGGGTGGGAGCGAGATCCACAGCCCTCGTCGTGATCGCGCTGCTGGCGGCCGTGGCGCTGCCGGCGGGCCGTGGCGCCGCGGCCGCGGCCGCGGCGAAGGAAGCCGCTTGCGGAGCGGCCGCGCCGGAAACGCTCGCGCGGACGATCGGATCGGTCGCCGCGCACATCTACGCCGGCGAGGTCGCGAGCTCGGAGACGATCAAAGACCGCCACCAAGTGGAAGCCTACGCGCCGCTGCTGCAGGCGCTGGCCGACGATGACGAGGCCGCGGCCGAAACGGCCGTCACGAGCCTCGTGTACTCGCACACGCACATCGTGCGCCTGCGCGTGATCAGGGGCTCGAAGGTGCTGGCGGACGTCGGCGGGCCGTACATCCTCGCGCCGCTCTCCGGAACGCTGCGCCTGCACGGCCGCACGGTCGGCCGCTATGTCATGTCAGTCCAGGACGACGTCGGCTACGTGAAGATCGAGACCCGCTTCATCGGCGCGCCGCTCGTGCTGCGTGTGGGCCCCAAGAACGGCACGGGTGCGAAGAACGTGCCCGTAGAAGGCCTCGTCACGCCCGGGCCCGCGAGGATCCCCGAACACGGGCCGGTCACGTACAAGCACGTGATCTACCAGGCGTACTCGTTCAAAGCGAGCGCCTTTCCCAGCGGCCCGCTGCGGATCTCCGTGCTGGTGCCGCTGCCCGCCGGGCTGGCGCGCGAGAGCTGCACGGTGATCAGGGATTCGGAGCTGGAGGTGGTTGCCCGCCGCATCGCAGGCCAGTTCTCGCTGACGCCGGGCAACCTCCAGACGTACGTCGACCTCGTGCACACCGACACCGGTGGGCTGCTGTATGCACGCGTAGGCTCCCTACAGCTCGCGGGCACCACACAGCCGGGGCCGGCTCGGTTGCCGGCGTCGGGCTCCGTGCGCTACCGCGGCGTCAGCTACCGCGTGGCTTCCTTCCAGGCCCCGACCAACGTCGGGACGGTGCGCATCTATCAGCTCTTGGCTGGATAGCCGCAGACTCGGCGCAAGGCGCGGCGAGACGCGACGGATCTCGCGGCACGGGCACTCAGCATTTTTGCCACACAATCGTCACAAACTGCGGCCGCCCGTCACATTCATTCGGCAAGACTCTGTCTCGTGCCCGCTTTCATGCACGGACTCCCACGCTCGCGGTCTGGCGCAACGCACCCACGACATCTTGGGGACCGGCGTCGAGCGAGCCCAATTCCGTCGGGCGCGGTCTATACACTTGCGCCTGTTGCGGGACCTTGCAACCCCCGATCTGCGCCAAGGCGCGGGATCCCCATTCAGATGGCCAACGAGCGCACCACCGAGACGATCGTCCGCGACCATCTCCAGCGATATGCCGCTCCCGGTCAGATCGTCGAGGAGCAGGTCTCGAGTGACCCCGCGATTCGACGAGCCCTGGCAGCAGCGAGCAAGTCAGGGGCGGGAGCAGGCAAGCCCGAGTTCATCGTCCGTATCCCCGATGCGCCCAACTTGGTCATTGTCGTCGAGTGCAAGGCAAGTGTACGCGCCCACCAGAGCGCTGAGCGTGACCGCCCCGACCAGTTTGCCGTAGACGGCGTCCTGCACTACGCCGCTCATCTGTCACGTCACTTCGACGTGATCGGAGTGGCGGTGAGCGGTACCAAAGCCAGGGATCTGCGGGTATCAACGTTTCGGCAGCTGCGTCGAGAGGCCGATCCCGAAGTGCTTGCTGGGCCGAACGGACCGGTGACAGCACTCGCGCCGGTTCTTGAGTATCGCCGGCTTCTTACCTTCGATCCCGCTGTACGTGCTCGGACGCATGCGGAGCTCATCACGTTCAGCCGGGTCCTCCACAACTTCATGCGTGACTACGCGAAGCTATCAGAGGCCGAGAAGCCTCTAGTAGTGAGCGGCATCCTGCTTGGGCTGCAAGACGAAGCATTCAATGCGATTTGGGACAAGCTGGGGTCAAAAGATCTTGCTCGAGAACTATTCAACGCAATCGATCGCCAAGCCAGGCGCGTAGGGCTGACCGAGGAGAAGCGACAGATCATGCTTGCGCCTTACGCCTTCATTACCACTCATCCAGAGTTGAGCAAGCGTGGTCGAGACGGTTCGGAGGAACCTTTGCGGCGTCTGGTTCGAGATATTGATTCTCACGTTCGTCCCTTCATTGACACCTATCATGATGTAGACGTACTGGGTCATTTCTACGGAGAGTTTCTGAGATACACGGGCGGTGACAAGAAGGGCCTCGGGATCGTGCTTACACCCCATCACCTCACGGAGCTGTTCGCGCGTATTGCCAACGTTGGGCCGGCGGACACGGTTGTCGATACGTGCGCCGGAACCTGTGGGTTTCTCATTGCTGCGATGGCCGAGATGGATAAAAAGGTAGGACAGCGGCCGACGGTTCATCAGGATATTCGTGCTCATCGGTTGGTCGGGGTCGAGCAGCAGCCTCACATGTATGCATTGGCTGTTTGCAACATGATCCTCCGAGGGGACGGAAAGGCGAATCTGTACCAGGGAAGCTGCTTCGAGGAGAATATCGTGGCTGCGCTATCGTTGGGCGTAGAGGGAAAGCACGAACGTCCGAATGTTGGGCTTATCAATCCGCCGTTTAGCCAGAAGGGGGAGGGTCTGCACGAGCTTGACTTTGTGGAGACGCTTCTTGACTGTCTCGTGCCTGGCGGATTGGCGGTCGCGGTGCTGCCCATGTCGTGCGCGATAGAACCGCACCCTCGCCGCACGCAATTGCTCAGTCACCACACGCTCGTTGCAGCAATGTCGCTTCCAAATGATCTATTCCACCCCGTCGGAGTTATTACGTGTGCGATGGTCTTCCAGGCTCATCAGCCCCACGAAGATGCCGCGCAGGCGACGTGGTTCGGCTACTGGAAGGACGACGGGTTTGAGAAGACCAAGGATCGTGGCCGGATCGATCTTCACGAAAGATGGGACGCCATACGCGATCGCTGGCTCGATGACTTTCACAGCCGTCGGGTGGTCCCGGGTCGCAGTGTCGTTCAACGTGTCACCGCCGCTGACGAGTGGTGCGCTGAGGCCTACATGGAGACGGATTACACAAGGCTCAGACGTAAGGACTTCGAAGCGCAGCTGAAGCGCTTCGCAATCTATCGCGCGATTCAAAGGACAGCAGATTTTCAGGACGACTCCGGCGGCGAGGGTATCTTGTGAAGGTGGCAGATCTCTTTGACGTACATTATGGAAACTCCCTCTCGCTTAACCACCTGAGCTTGGCAGACGACGGGGGTGGGGTCGCGTTTGTATCTCGGACGGCTCAGAACAATGGAGTCGTAGCGCGGGTCCAGGAGGTGCCGGACATTCGGCCTTTTGCACCCGGACTCCTGACCGTCTGTCTGCGCTCACGAAATCACGCGCTGTCGACGTTCGTTCAGGTGGCCCCCTTTTACACTGGGTTTCATGTGTTTATCCTGCGTCCGAAGCGGAAAATGGGGCTTAAGGAGCGCCTTTGGTGGGCGATGTGCATAGAAAGCAACCGCTATCGGTATAACTTTGGGAGGCAGGCGAATCGATCATTGTCGGGGCTGGAGCTTCCGAATAAGGTTCCTCGATGGGTCGAGCGATCGACCATCCCTCGCGTGAGGGTTGCACCAGCCAGCGCCGCGCGGGTTGAGTTGCCGGATGTGATCCAGTGGCGGAAGTTCGAATTGGGTGACCTGTTCTACGTTCACCGAGGTCGCAGTCTCGTGCGCCGGGACGCCCTGCGTGGGACCACGCCGCTGGTTACGGCTTCAGCCCGCAACAACGGTGTCAGTGCGTTCATCGCATCTCCGCCCGAACACGACGCTGGGAGGATCACTGTCTGCAGCAATGGCAGTGTCGGTGAGGCATTCGTGCAGTCCGAGCCGTTCGTCGCGACAGCCGATGTGACGATATTGGAGCATCGCGCTCCGATGCCGCCGGGCGCGAGTCACTTCATCTGCGCGATCATCAGGCTTGAGAAATACAGATTCAACTACGGACGAAAGTGGCCGGCGGGCAGGTTGGAGCGCTCTGCCGTGCGGCTTCCCGTCACCGAGGACGGAACGCCGGCGGTGTCGGCGATGGATCGCTATATGAGGAGCCTTCCTCTGAGCGCGGCACTCTCTGCATAGCGCCGCCGGGCTGGGCCAATGAGGCCATAGGCGAAGAGACATCATTCCCGCGGCAGCGCCCCGAACAGCCGCGCGACCGTGCTCACCACCCCCGGCTTAGCCCGCCCGCCGTACGTGAACAGCCCCTTCTGGTTGAGCCCTTCGATCAGCTTCAGCTTCGGCAGCACCTGTTTGATCGAGCCGCCCTCGAACGTCGGCGTCAGCGGGTAGTCGCGCAGCACCCAGATCATCATCGCCGTCAGCCGCGGGTCGGCCTCGTACACGGCGATGTGCTCCGCCAGCACCTTCGCCTGGTAGGCGTAGCTGCCGCCGCTGCCCGCGGGGTTCAGGCCGTTTGATTCCGCGCCGAACTCGCTGACCACCAGCACCTTGCCGGGGAACGTGCGTTCCATCGCCGCCAGCCGCTCGCGCATCTTCGCCGCCAGCTGGCTGGGGCTGTCGCTCGGGTAGTCGTACCAGCCCGAGTAGTCAGTCTCCGCGACCGCGTCGACTTCGGAGTACAGCGCGCCCGCGTGCGCCGGCGGGTGATCGCCCCACACGTCAACCGCCACCATCCGGCCCGGGTCGTGCTCGTGCAGCCAGCGGGTGGTGTCGCGCACGTATTCCACCTCCTGGCTGTCGCGGCCGTTCTCGGCGACCTCGTCCACGAGGTTCCACGCGAAGATCGACGGGTGCAGCTGCTCCGCCAGCGCCGCCGTCTTCGCCTGCTGCTCCGCTTCCGCGAGCAGCTTGGGCGTCGTCGAGTACCACATCGCCGCCCCTTCCACCGGGCCGATCCCCTGCCACACGAGGATGCCCGCTTCGTCGAGCCGTTCCAGCATCGACGGGTACAGCGGATGCTGCGAGCGCACGACGTTCGCGCCGATCTGCTTCAGCTCGTCCACGATCGTGGCCTCGTCGCCCGGGGTCAGCGCGTCGCCGTGCCCCCGCGCGTCCTCCTGGATCGACGCGCCGTGCAACTGCAGCTGCGTGCCGTTCAGGTACACGTGGCCGCCGTGCCACGTCAGCTGGCGCAGCCCCACGTTGGCCGCGTAGCTGCTCTCGTGGCCGACCGCCAGCGTCAGCTGGTACAGGCTGGGGCTCGTCGGCGACCACAGCGCGGGCGTAGCCACCGTCGCGGTGGCCGTGTCCGTCGCCGCCTGGCCATGCGCGAGCGTCAGCGCGGGGAAATCGATGGGGATCGTCTGCGCGCCGCGCGCGAGCGAGCCTTCGGGGACGATCGTGCGGCTCGGCCCGTAGTTGTGGACGAGCACGCTCACCTTCACGCTCGCCTGCGTTTGACTCGATTCCCGCCCACCCACGTCCGGCGCGAGCGTCGTCTGGATGGACGGCTGGGAGAGTTCGCTTTCGCCGATCTCGCGCACGTCCACTTCGCCGTCGATGCCGCCCCAGTTGAACCACGTGCGGTGAAAGCCTTCGCGCGCCTGCCGCGCGGGGTTCTCCCAGTCGACGCGCACCACCACCGTGTGCGTGCCCGCCGCCAGCTGCGCGCGCTCTTCGAACGGCAGGTAGGAGCCGTGGTGGGAGCCAAGCTCGCGCCCGTCCACCCACACCGTCGCCAGGTAGTTCGCCGACTGGAAGCCCAGCGCGTACGTGCCCGCCCGCGGCGCCTGGAAGCTGGTGCGGTACCACGCGATCGAGCCTTCGTAGTTGCGCCCGCCCGCCTTGCCCGTATACGGCGTCGCGTCGACCACGTTCGGCACGCTCACCGTCGCGCCGGCGAAGCCGCCGCGCTGCCAGCCCAGCGACAGGCCGTGGTTGGCCGGATCCCTGCGCAGCGTCCAGCGCGTCAGCGGCACGCGCCCGCCCGGCCCTTCGAACGTGAGCGGCGCCACCGGCGGCGCCTGCGCCGAGGCGACCGTCGCCGCCAGCACCGCCGCGGCGAGCATCAGGACGAGGACGATCGCGAATGTCGGTTTCCGCATGGCGCTGGCCACGATCCTTCAACAACCGGCGGACGCCGTCAGAGCGGCGGAGCCCGCGGATCTGGCGGAATCGTCCGAATCGGCCGCCAGCAGCCCCCTCAGCAGCGCCAGCGCACCCGCCTTGTGCAAGGGTTCGTTGAGGTTGCCGCACTTGGGCGACTGCACGCACGACGGGCAGCCGCTCGCGCACGGGCAGCCCGCGATCAGGCGCAGCGCGTCCGCGCACAGCTCCTCGAAGCGCGCGAACGCCGTGCGCGTGATGCCGATGCCGCCCGGGTGGCCGTCGTACAGGAAGATCGTCGGGCCGCCCGTCTGCGGGTGGAAGCTCGTCGACAGGCCGCCGATGTCCCAGCGGTCGCACATCGCGATCAGCGGCAGCACCGCGATCTGCGCGTGCTCGGTCGCGTGCAGCGAGCCCAGCAGGATCTCGATCGGCACCGTCGCGGCCAACCCGCTGGCCGAGCGATCATCAATCGAGTGCGCGCTCGGCAGGCCCGACGGCAGCTCGAACCACAGCGCCTGCGTGGGGAAGCTCGTGGGGGGCAGGTCGAGCGCGAAGATGTCCACCTGCGCGTGGTCGGACAGGCGCCTGCGCTGGTAGGCGAGCACGGTGTCGGTGACGCTGACCTCGCCGAAGGACAGCGTCACGCCCAGCGCTTCGCGGCGGTCGAGCAGGCGGATGATCTCCGTGTCGGTCTCTGACTTCGGCTGCGTGTACCAGTCGCCGTCGAACGGCGCCACCAGCGCGCGGTGGCGCTCGAGGTCCAGTTCGTGGACCTCGTAGGAGCGTCCCTGGTGCATGTAGATCGCGCCCTCGTGGACGGTCGAGTGCGCGCGCGCCGCCTCCGTGGAGCCGAGCAGCTCGCCCGAGGACACGTCCACGATCGCGAAGCTCTCCGGCGACGCCGAGCGCAGCGACACCTCCGCCGCCGGGTAGCCGCCCGGCCGGCGCGCGACGTAGGAGTCCTCGCCGACCGTGCCCGAGCGCCTGCGCAGCTCGCCCGCGCTCTGCAGCGCCTCCGCGTGCGCCTCCCAGCGCGGGCCCAGGAACTCCGCGTCCGCGCGCGAGATCGGCCCCTCGTGCGCCGCGCACAGCAGGTGCTGGCGGTAGATCAGCTGGCTCTCGTGGTCGAGGATCGCCGCCTCCACCGGCCGGTCGAGGAAGTCCTCCGGGTGGCGGCAGAAGAACTGGTCGAGCGCGTCCTCGCCCGCGACGTACACCGCCAGGCCGCGCCCGCGCCGCCCCGCGCGGCCCCACATCTGCCGCAGCGACGCGACGGTTCCCGGAAACGTGACCACCACGGCCGCGTCCAGCTCGCCGATGTCGATGCCCAGCTCCAGCGCGTCGGTCGTGATCACCGTGCGCAGCTCCCCGCGCACCAGCCGCTGCTCCAGCTCGCGCCGCTGCCGCGGGGTGTAGCCCGCGCGGTAGGGCTCCACCTGATCGGCCAGCTCCGGGTCGGTGCTCTGCAGATCCTGCTTCACCAGCCGGCTGAGCACCTCCACGCCCTTGCGCGACTTCATGAAGCAGATCGTGCGCGCGCCGTCCCGTGCCAGGCGCGCGAGCAGCTCCGCCGCCTCGCCGAGCGATGAGCGCCTGGCCCCGAGCGCCTCGTCGGTCAGCGGCGGGTTCCACACCGCTATGCGCCTGTGCGGCGTCGGCGAGCCGTCCTCGTCGATCAGCCGCACGCCCTCGAGGCCCGTCAGCCGCTCGGCCAGCTCCACCGGGTTGGCGATCGTCGCCGACGTCAGCAGGAAGATCGGCTCGGTGCCGTACGCCGCCGCGATGCGGCGCAGCCTGCGCAGGACGTTGCCGACGTGCGAGCCGAACACGCCGCGGTAGACGTGCGCCTCGTCGACCACCACCACCGCCAGGTTGGAGAACAGCTGCGCCCACGCCGCGTGGTTGGGAAGGATGCCCACGTGCAGCATGTCCGGGTTCGTCAGCACCACGTTCGCGTTCCCGCGGACCTCCCTGCGCGCCTCGCGCGGCGTGTCGCCGTCGTAGATCGCCGGACGCACGCGCTTGGTCAGCCCGAACGCCGCCAGCGCCCGCGCCTGGTCCTGGGCGAGCGCCTTCGTCGGGTATAGGTACAGCGCCCGCGCGGGCGCCTGTTCGCAGAGGATGTGCAGGGTCGGCAGGTTGAAGCACAGCGACTTGCCCGACGCCGTGCCCGTCGTCACGATCGTCGGGCCGGCCGTCGCCGCGTGCAGCGCCTGCGCCTGGTGGGCGTACAGGCGCTCTATGCCCATCCGCCCGAGCGCCGCCAGCACGTCCGGGTGCAGCTCCCGGGGCAGCGCGACTGTCCGCGCGGGGGCGGGCCCGACGTTCGCCTCGCGCACCAGCCGACCGTCCTCGCGTCCCGCGTCCAGCAGCGCGCTCCACGGCTCGGTTCTGCGGTCGATCGCCAAGGACTTGAGATAGTAGAGGCGATGTCCACCAGTCCCGCCGAGACGAACGCCGCGCGCTGGGCGCGATCCCGCACGTTCCACCATTCGCTGTATACGGCCGAGCGGGTCGCCGCCGACCGCCGCAAGAGTGTGTCAGTGTGCGTGCCCGCGCGCGAGTGCGCCGGAACCATTGATGAGATCGTCGGCGTGCTGGTCGGCCTGCGCGAGGTGGGCGCGATCGATGAGATCGTGGTCGTCGACGCCGCGTCTGCCGATGGCACGGCGCTCGTGGCGCAGCGCGCGGGCGCGACCGTCTACCAGGAGGCGGAGCTGCTGGCGGAGTACGGGCCGGTGCTCGGCAAGGGCGATGCGATGTGGCGCGCGCTGTCGGCGCTTGAGGGCGAGCTCGTGTGCTTCGTGGACGCCGACACGGAGGGCTTCTCCGCCCACTTCGTGACCGGCCTGCTCGGGCCGCTGGTGTGCGAGTCGGAGGTGTCGTTCGTGAAGGCCTTCTACCGCCGGCCGCTGGGCGAGGACGACGACGGCGGCGGGCGGGTGAACCGCCTGATGGCGCGTCCGGCGCTGGCGTCGCTCTACCCGGAGTTGGGCGAGGTTCACCAACCGCTGGCCGGCGAGGTGGCGGCGCGTCGGGAGCTGCTCGACGTGCTGAGGTTCGAAACCGGCTACGGGGTGGAGATGGGGATGCTGATCGACGCGTGGACGGAGGTCGGCCTGCGGGGCATCGCCCAGGTGGACCTCGGCGAGCACCGGCACGAGCACAAGTCGCTGCCGGAGCTGGCGCCGATGGCGCGGACGGTGCTGATGGCGATCCTCGCGCGCCTGGAAGGGGACGACCACCTGGGCCCCTGGTATGACCGTCTGGGCTTGACGGGCGACATCGAGTGGGAGGTGCTCGAAGATCTCGATCCGACGCCGACCAAGCGTCCATCGCTCGCGGCCATCGGCATGGCGCGCTCGGCGCGGTGAGCCGCCCGTCGCCCACGGGTCCGGCGCGCTGCCTGTACCTGGACCTCGACAGCACACTGCTCGGCCGCGGCGCGTCGATGCTGCACGACGGCGAGGGCAACGTCACGATCGACGGCGTGCGCGCTGTGCAGGCGTGCCTGCGGGCGGGGGTGGAGGTCGTGCTGATGTCCGGCCGCCGCCGCGCGCAGGTGATGGAGGACGCGCGCCTGCTCGGCCAGTCCTCCTACATCTTCGAGGCCGGCGCGTGCGTGGTCCTCGACGGCGAGGAGCACTGGCTGACGGGGGAGCTGCTGCCGGGCGAGCTGACGATCGCCGAGCAGATCGAGCGCTCGGGCGCGCCCGCGCTGCTGCTAGAGCGTTACAGCGGGCGCCTCGAGTACCACGAGCCGTGGCACGTCCAGCGCGAGGTATCGCACCTGTTCCGCGGCCTGGTGGACGCCGGCGAGGTCGACCGCGTGCTCGTCGAGCACGGCCACGCGAACCTGCGGCTGGTGGACAACGGCGTCGTCAACCGCCGCTCCGAGGCGCTCGCGGCGCTCCCGCACGTGCGCGGCTACCACCTCGTGCCGGCCGGAGCCTCGAAGGTCGCGGCGGTGGCCTTCCATCGCCGGGCGCGCGGCTACGAGCGCGCCTACACGTTCGCCGTCGGCGACTCGCGCGAGGACCTCGCGTGCGCCGCCGAGGTCGACACCTTCTGGCTGGTCGCCAACGCGCTCGAGCGCGACCCCTCGATCCGCGAGGCGATCGCTCCGCACCAGAACGTGCGCGTGTGTGACGCCGGCCACGGCCGTGGCGTGTACGAGGCCGTCGTCAGCACGCTCATGGCCGCGCCCTGACCGCGCGGTTTGGCGGGCGCATGGCGCCGGGCGCCGGCGCTCAGATGATCCCTTCTCGTTTCTCCTCCTCGTATAGCCGCTCGATGACGAACTCCTTGAGCAGCGTCTGATAGCCGGTGTTGCGCAGGGCGGCGAGCGCCTTCAGGCGGGTGAGCGTGAACTGGTCGAAGCGGATGGCGATCGGCGTCGTGCGGCCCGGTCGGATCAGATCCTGCATGCGCAGCGCCTTCTCCCGCCTGGCCTGCTGCGCGAGGAACTCGTCGGGATCGAGCGAGAGGCCTTTGGCGGGGTCGACTTCACCGGGGCGGGGCTGCGGCATGTTGTTCTCCTTTTTCGTCGAGCGTGCTCTATGGTATGCACGAAGTGTATACCATAGCTACACGGTCGCCGACCCGCTTCACGAGGTGTCACGGTGAAGCTTGCTCGGAGCCCCCGAGGCCGTTCGTTCTCTCTGGCGTGCCCAGCTGTGAACGGAGTGCTTCGCGTCCGCGATGCAGGCGTGACTTCATCGCGGCTCGGCTGAGGCCCAGCGCCTGAGCGGTCGCCGCCCCCGATAGACCTTGGATGTCACGTAGAACGAGGACGGCGCGTTGGTCGGGCGGAAGTCCCGCGACGGAGTCGACGATCCGCTCGACCTCGAGGCGAGCGAGGGCGGCATCCTCGACGGAGGGCGCTGGCGTAGCGGTGGCGATAGGCCTGCGAAGCGCCAGACGCGATCTGCGGATGCACTCGTTGCGAACGATTTGAAACATCCACGATGCCAGCGCGGCGGCGGCTCGCAGTGTCCCGATCTTTCGGTACAGGACGATCAGAGCCTCCTGTGTCGCGTCTTCTGCGTCCTCGGGTGTCGCACATAGTGTTCGAGCGAACCGCCGCACGTGTACGTGCGAGCCGGAGACGAGCGTCGCGATAGCGCGTGGATCGCCCTGCTGGGCCGCGTTGACCACCTGCTCGGTCGGCCACGACCAATTGTGCGTGTCAGTCATGAGAGTGGGCTTTCATTATTTCTTGGGGCACGGCATCTTGTATGAGGCTTCCGCGGTTGCGCCGCCCAAGAAGCTCAGTTCCCCCTTCACCGGCCAGCCGCCTTTCGGGCACCTGCTCGGCAGCGTTACGTAGGAGATCGTCTTATTGCCTTGCCTGTACGCGGCTCCGGCGCTGATGGTGCCTTCCTCGAACGACGCGTCGGGCGCTCCGGGCACCGTTTCGATGAGTGGCACGTTGCCGATGAACTCCTGGCCGAACGGAGGGGAAGAGCTGACGAAGTGGCCCGTCGCGAGCATTTCGAGCGAGACGGGTGTCGTACCGTCCACAAATGCCTCGAGGCTCCCGCCGGGGGCGAAGAACAGCTGCACCGAGGCCGTCTCCGGCACGCGTTCGCTGCCGAAAGTCACGGTGCCGAGCGCAAAGCCCTTGGGACCCGCGATCGATCGCTTGGGGCACAGCGCCGGCCCGCTCTGTTCGAGCACGCTCGGCGCGCAGGTGGCGAAACCCTGGGGGTGAAGTCTCTCACCAGCAGGCGCGTAGAGCCTGACACCGATCAGCGGTGGCGGGGAGCCGTCGTATTCGGTCCCCGAGATCTTGGCTTCACCCTGGATCACGGCGCCCGCGCCGAGCATGTCGCCGGTGCCGGGGAATCCCGCGATCGGCACGGCCATCGCCTTGAACGACGTGATCGTCGGCGCCGCCGACGCCTCGGTCGACAGGCCCGAGACCGCAAGACCGAGCACGGCTAGACAGGTTGCCGTTCTGCGTCGCGAAGCTCCCGTCTTCGGCTGCTCCGATGTGAGATGGATGGCGATGGTCATGACGAGCCTCCCCGTTCAGGTCGATCGAGCGTCGACTTGTGTGCATAAGAGGCCTGGCGCCGCGAAAAGGATTCTCTGGCCTACGCGCCCGACAGTCGCTGCCAGACCCTGCGCCAGAGCCCTGTCCGACGCCCACCAACCCGCCTACGCCACAGCGCTGGCGGTGGCACCGTCGCTCGCACCAGCGCCACCCACTCGTTCAGCGGCAGCTCGCCTGAGATCAGGCGGCTGAGGGCGCTCGTGACGGGTGCGCCGACGCCCGCCGACTCCAGCGCGCGCGCGAGCAGCGGCACCGACTCCAGCGCCTCGACCGCCTGGCCGATCCGCTCGGGGATCTCCGCCGCCGGCACGCCCGCCGCCAGCAGCTCGCCGGCGCGGCGGTTGCGGCTCTCGCGCGCCAGCGCCGTCGCCACGAGGTCGCCCGCGCCGGCCAGCCCGATCATCGACTCCGGGCGCGCGCCCAGCCCCTCCGCGTAGCGCCACACCTCCGCGAAGATGTGCCCGGCGGCCGCGCCCGCGGCGTTCAGGCCCTGGGCCTCCGTCGCTCCGGCGGCGAGCGCGGCGGCGTTCTTGGCCGCGCCCGCCAGCTCCACGCCGACGGGGTCGTTGGACTGCTCGCACACGACCCCCGCGCGCGTGAACACCTGCGCGAGCGAGCGCGCGAGCTCCTCCTCCGCGCACGCCGCCACCAGCGCCGCGCCCGCGTGCACCATCTCCTGCGCGTGCGCAGGGCCGCCCAGGCACGCCACGCGCTCGGGGTCGAAGCTCGCGCTGAGGACGCTCGTCGGCGGCAGGCCGCGCGGCGGGACGAGGCCCTTGGCCACCGACACCACGGCCGTGCGCCTGCCCAGGCCGGAGGAGCCGAGCCGCTCGATCACCTCGCCCAGCCCGCTCGAGGGCACAGCCAGAAACACGTAGTCGGCGCGCGCCACCCCCGCCGAGGCGGGCTCGATGCGCAGCTGCGACGGCAGCTCCACGCCCGGCAGGTAGTTGCGGTTCTCGCGCTCGCGATCGATCAGCGCCGCCTGCTCGGCCGTGCGCGTCTGCAGCGTCGTGCGCAGCCCTGCGCGCGCGAGCAGCACCGCCAGCGCCGTTCCGAACGAGCCCGCTCCGATCACCGTCGCGCGCCTGGCGCCGGGTGCCGGCAGCGACAGCCCGCGCGAGGAGCGTGGGCTCGGCGTGGGCTCGGAGGCGCCCGGGCTCGGAGTAGGCTCGGGCACGGTCATCTGATGAGCGAGAGTAGCGATCCGCAAGACGGCGTCGTCGCGTGGCACAACTGGGCCGGCGACCAGCGCTGCACGCCCGCGGCGGTGCAGCGCCCGGCGTCGATCGAGGAGCTCTCCGGCGCGATCGAGCGGGCGGCGCGCGAGGGACGGCGGGTGCGCGTCGCCGGCTCCGGACACTCGTTCAGCGACATCGCCTGCAGCGACGGGCTGATGCTCTCGCTGGAGCGGCTCGCCGGGATTCTCGACGTCGACCGCTCATCCGCGCTCGTGCGCGTGCAGGCGGGGATCACCATCCACGAGCTGAGCCGGCGGCTGGCCGCGCACGGCCTCGCCCTCGAGAACCTGGGGGACATCGACGCGCAGACGATCGCCGGCGCGATCTCCACCGCCACGCACGGCACCGGCGCGAGACTGCGCAACATCCCCTCGCAGGTGAGCGAGCTGACGCTCGTGCTGGCGGACGGCTCGACGCTCGTGTGCTCGCCCGAGCACGAGCCGGAGGTCTTCCGCGCCGCTCGCGTGGGACTCGGGGCGCTGGGCGTGATCGCCGAGGTGACACTGCGCTGCGTGCCCGCGTTCACGCTGCGCGGCGTCGACGCGCCGGCGCCCCTGGACGACGTGCTCGAGCGCTTCGACGAGCTCGCGCTCGGCAACGACCACTTCGAGCTCTTCGTCTTCCCGCACGCGCACACGGCGCTCACGCGCACCAACAACCGCACCGACCAGGAGCCGCGCCCGCGCGGCCGCGCGGGCGCGTATGTCAACGACGTGCTCCTCACCAACAACGCCTTCGAGCTGATCTGCCGCGTCGGGCGCCGCCTGCCCGGCGCGATCCCCCAGCTCAACCGGCTCGTCACCACGCTCGCCGGGCGCTCGGTGCGGGTGGACCGATCGTTCGAGATCTTCGCCAGCCCACGCCTGGTGCGCTTCACCGAGATGGAGTACGCGCTGCCCCGCCGGCACACGGCCACCGCCGTGCGCCGCGTGATGGAGCTCGTCGAGCGCGGCCGCTTCGCGGTGCCGTTCCCGATCGAGGCCAGGACCGTCGCCCCCGACGACGCCTTCCTCAGCACCGCCGCCGGGCGCGACACCGGCTTCGTCGCCGTGCACATGTACAAGGGCATGGCCTGGGAGCCGTACTTCCGCGCGGTCGCCGCGATCATGGACGAGCTCGACGGGCGCCCGCACTGGGGCAAGCGCCATTTCCACACCGCCGCCACGCTGCGCCCGCGCTACCCCGACTGGGATCGCTTCCAAGCGGTTCGCGCGCGCCTGGACCCCGACGGCCGCTTCGCCAACGACTGGACCGATCGGGTTCTCGGTCCTGTCCGAACCGCCCAGCCGGCCCGCTCCGCCCAGCTGGACCAGCCAGCTCGCCCCAGCGATGTCTGACGCCGCATACGCGCGGCTCGAGCGCGCGACCGCCGGCCTGCAGGCGCCGTTCGCGCTCGTCGACCTCGACGCGCTGTGGGCGAACGCCGCCGACATGGAACGCCGCGCCGCGCGCAAGCCGATCCGGCTCGCCAGCAAGTCGCTGCGCTGCCGCTCGCTGCAGGAACGCGTGCTCGCCCGCGATGGCTTCACGGGCACGCTCGCGTTCACGCTGCCCGAGGGGCTGTGGCTGGCCGCGCACGGGACCGACGACATCCTCGTCGCGTACCCCACCGCCGACCGCGACGCGCTGTGCGCCCTGGCCCGCAATGGGGCGGACGGTGGCGAGCGGGACAGGCCGCTGGCGGAGCGCGTGACTTTGATGGTCGACTGCGTCGAGCAGCTGGAGCTGATCGAGCGGGCCGCCCGCGCCCCGAACGACGCGCCGCCGGATGCGCGGCTGCGCGTGTGCATCGACATCGACACTGGCTGGCGCGCACTCGCCGGGCGCGTACGCATCGGGGCGAGGCGCTCGCCGCTGCGCACGCCCGAGCAGGCCGCCGCGCTCGCCAGCGCGATCCTCGTCCGCGACGGACTGCGGCTGGTGGGGATCATGGCCTACGAGGCGCAGATCGCCGGCGTCGGCGACGCGCCAGGTTCGCGGGGAATTGGTCCCTCGCTGCGCGCCCGCGCGATCCAAGCCATGCAGGCGCGCTCTGGGCGCGAGCTCGCCCCCCGGCGCGCGGCTATCGTCGCCGCCGTCGAGCGCGTGATCGACGCCCACGGCGCACCGCCGCTGGAGCTCGTCAACGGCGGCGGCACCGGCAGCCTCGAGCGCACCGCCGCCGAGCACGCCGTCACCGAGGTCGCCGCCGGCTCGGGGCTGTACGGGCCGACGCTGTTCGACGCCTACCGCGCGTTCACGCCCAGGCCGGCCGCGCTGTTCGCGTTGCCCGTCGTGCGCCGACCCGGGCGGGGCGTGGTAACCGCGCTCGGCGGCGGCTATCTCGCCTCCGGTCGGGCCGACGCCGCGCGGCTGCCCGCGCCGTATCTCCCCGCGGGCCTCACGCTCGACCGCCAGGAGGGAGCGGGGGAGGTGCAGACGCCAATGCTGGGCCCAGCCGCCGACGCGCTCGGGATCGGCGATCGCGTGTACCTGCGCCACGCCAAGGCCGGCGAGCTGTGCGAGCGCTTCGCCAGCCTGCACCTGCTCGAAGGCGAGCGTATCGTCGATGAGGTGCCCACGTACAGAGGCGAGGGACAATGCTTCCTGTGAGCGGCCGCCGATCGATCGACGAGCGGGGGCTGGAGGACATGCTGCGCGAGGTCGTCGACGCGCTCGCCGCAATCGAGCGCCCTCCCTGCTCGCCCGGCGAGCGCCAGGCGGCGGAATGGCTGGCCGCCCGCCTGCGCCGGATCGCGGGAGTGCACGTCGAGCTCGAGGACGAGCCATCGTGGGGGACCTTCCCGCCGACCGCCACCGGGCTGGGGCTGGCGGGCATGATCGGCGCGGCGCTCGTGCTGCGGGGGCGGCGCTGGGCCGGGGCGCTGCTCGCGGCCGTCACGTTCGCCGGCATCGTCGACGAGGCCCAGAACGGCCCGCGCATCCTGCGGCGGATCGTGCGTCGCCGGCGCACCACCGTCAACGTCGTCGCGCGCGTCGGCGAGCAGCAGGGCGGCGACACGGACGACGGCCGCCGGGAGCGCGGCGCCCGGGGGATCGACACCGGCGGCTGGCGGATCGACGCCAGCGAGCAGCGGATCGACACGCTCGTCGTGCTCGCCCACCACGACGCGCCCCAGACGGGGCTGGTGTTCGACCAGACGCTGCAGCGGCGGCTGTACGAACGGGTACCGCGACTGTTCGACCGGATCAAGAGCCCGCTTCCGCAATGGTGGATCGGGCTCGCCGGGCCGCTGTGCACGATCGCCGCCGTCGTCCGACGCGGGCGCGGGGCGGCGCGCGCGGGCGTCGCCATCGGCGCGCTCGGTACAGCAATCGTCGCGGACGTGTGGCGCAGCCAGACCGTCGCCGGCGCCAACGACAACCTGTCGGGCGTGGCCGCGCTGGTGGCGCTCGCCGAGATGTTCAGCGGGGACTCGGCGCCGGGGCTGCGCGTGCTGCTCGTCTCATGCGGAGCTGAGGAGACGCTTCAGGACGGCGTGCGCGCGTTCGTCGCGCGCCACCGCCACGAGCTGGCGCCGCACAGCACGTGCTTCGTCAACCTCGACACGGTCGGCTCGCCGCACCTGGTGATGCTCGAGGGGGAGGGCCCGGTGTGGATGGAGCAATACGCCGGTCCGTGGCTGCGCGATCTGCTCGAGCAGTGCGCGCTGGGACACGAGATCCCGCTGCGGCGGGGATTCCGCGCGCGAGCGTCGACCGACAGCATCATCCCCAGCCGCGCGCGCTACCCGATCGCCACGCTCGTGTCGGTCACCGACTGGCTCAGCCCCGCCAACTACCACCTGCCGAGTGACGTGCCCGCGAACCTCGACTATCGCACGGTCGCGCACGCCACCCGCCTCGTGCGCGAGCTAGCGCGGGCGCTCGCCGACGCTCCCCTCGGCTACGCAGGCGCCTGACCGCGGGCACGCGGCGACGCTCACACGAGACCCGCCAGCTTCCCGCCCGCGGTTGCGAGCGCCCTGACGGTGCGCGCCTCGAGGATCGCCTGCAGGTCGAGGATGCGCGCGTCGAACGCGTCCAGCTCGTTCTCACTCGTCACCGCATACGCCGGCACCCCGCCCTGACGTGCCCTCGTCGCGATCTCGAACGTAACGCTGCCGGCCAGCGCTCGCTCCTGAAGGCGCGACGCCCCCACGATCACCGCCCGCGCCGAGCGCATGCGCGCGTCGAAATCCACCTCCTCCAGCAGCGCCCGCACCTCCTCCGCGCTCCCGCCGAGGGTCGGCAGGGCACACGAGTCCGGCTCGGGCGCGCCGCCCGCCCGCAGGCCGCGCGCGATAGCCGCCAGGGCCTGCGCCGCCGACAGGCCCGGCGCGAACGGTCCGCACACGATCAGCGCGTGTCGCGGGATCAGATCGGTGGGGGAGGTCACGATCGGGCATCCTTCCAGCAATGGCCGGCGAGAAGGCGCAGCCCGTAGTCGTGGAGGTGAGCGGGCGCGAGGTGCGCGTGAGCAATCCCGGCAAGCCGTTCTTCCCCGACGCCGGCCTGACGAAGATGGACCTCGTCAACTACTACCTCGAGTGCGAGCACGCGGTCGTGCGCCATCTGCGCGAGCGCCCCACCGTGCTCAAGCGCTGGGTCGACGGGGTCGCCGGCGAGCCGTTCTTCCAGAAGCGCGTGCCCGACGGCGCGCCCGAGTGGCTGCAGACCGCCACCGTCACGTTCCCCAGCGGGCGCCACGCGCGCGAGCTCGTTCCCAACGACGCCGCGCACCTCGTGTGGGGGGTCAACCTCGGCGTCATCGACTGGAACCCCTGGCCGGTGCGGCGCGAGGACCTCGACCATCCCGACGAGCTGCGCGTCGACCTCGACCCCGGCCCCGGCGTCCCGTTCGCGGAGGTGCGCGAGGTCGCGCTCGGCGTTCGCGAGGTGCTCGACGAGCACCGCCTGCGCGGCTTCCCCAAGACCTCCGGCTCGCGCGGCATCCACATCTACGTGCGCGTCGTCCCGCGCGAGAGCTTCGAAGAGGTCCGCCGCGCCGCGCTCGCGCTCGCGCGCGAGGTCGAGCGGCGGATGCCCGGCCGCGCCACCAGCCGCTGGTGGAAGGAGGAACGCCAGGGCGTGTTCATCGACTACAACCAGAACGCGCGCGACCGCACCGTCGCCTCCGCCTACTCCGTCAGGGCCGTGCCCGACGCGCGCGTGTCGTGCCCGCTGGAGTGGGACGAGGTGCCCGACGTCGAGCCCGCCGACCTGCGCCTGCAGACCGTCCCCGCGCGCCTGCGTGAGCGCGGCGACCCCTCCGCCGCCATCGACGAGAACCCCGGCAGCCTCGACGGCCTGCTCGAGCTGGCCGCCCGCGACGAGCGCGAGGGCCTCGGCGACGCGCCGTGGCCGCCGCACTTCCGCAAGCACAAGGGCGAGCCGCCGCGGGTGCAGCCCAGCCGCGCGCGCAAGAGCGGCGGCGCGAAGCGGGCGAGCGGCGAGACACGCGCGGACGACCCGCGGGAGGACGCGTGAGCCTGCCGCTGACACCTCCCGTCAAGCCGCAGCTGGCGCTCTCGCGCAAGGAGCTGCCGGTGGGGGAGGACTACCGCTATGAGGTCAAGCTCGACGGGTTTCGCTGCCTGGCGTTCGTCGACGGCGGGGACGTGTTCCTGCAGTCGCGCAATGGCAAGCCACTAGGGCGCTACTTCCCCGAGCTCGCGTTTCCCGCCGGGCGCTATGTGCTCGACGGCGAGATCGTCGTGCGCGACGCCGACGGCCGCGAGGACTTCGACGCGCTCGGCCAGCGCATCCACCCGGCCGTCTCGCGCGTCCAGCTGCTCGCCGAGCAGACACCCGCGGTGTACGTCGCCTTCGACCTGCTCGCGCACGAACAGGACTCGCTGCTGGAGCTGCCGTTCACCGAGCGCCGCGCCGCGCTCGAGGCGCTGCTCGCCGGCGAGGGGTTTGACGCGGCGCCCGTCGAGCTGATGGGCACGGTCGCCAGCGCCGCTGAGGCCGAGCGATGGCTCGAGCACGCCGAGGGGGCGATCGCCAAGGAGCGCTCCGCGCCCTACCGCCCGGGCGAGCGCAAGGGCATGGCCAAGGTCAAGCGCGTGCGCACGATCGACGCCGTGCTCGTCGGCTGGCGCCCCGGCAAGGAGCCCGGCACCGTCGGCGCGCTGATCCTCGGCCTGTACGACGGTCCCGGGCTGCGCGTCGTCGGTCACTGCTCCGGTCTCAGCGCCGCCGAGAAGAAGCGGCTGGTGGGCTTCCTCGCCCCGTACGAGTCAGGCGAGCGCGGCTCCGCGGACCCCAGCCGCTGGAGCGCCGGCAAGGAGCTCGAGTGGATCGCCCTGCGCCCGGAGCTGGTCGTGGAGATCGACTTCGACCACGTCGCCGCCGGGCGCATCCGCCACGGCGCCAAGCTGCGCCGCTGGCGTGAGGACAAGCCACCGCGGGAGTGCACGTTCGGCCAGCTCTACGTGTAGCTTCGTCTAGCATCAGTCAACCGTGAGCGACGAGGGCAACCCCACCGCGACCGTCGCCGAGGAGGAGTACCTGCAGAGCCTGTTCTGGCTGCAGGAGGCCGGCCTGCCGATGACCGGCGCGAACGTCGCCCGCGCCATGCAGCTCTCGCCGCCCACCGTCCACGAGATGGTCGGGCGCCTCGAGCGCGACGGCTACATCACGCGCGGCTCCGACCGCGCCATCGCCTTCACCGCCAGCGGCGCCCAGCACGCCGAAGGCATCGTCCGCCGCCACCGCCTGATCGAGCGCTTCCTCACCGACATCCTCGGCGTGCCCTGGGACGAGGTCCACGAGGAGGCCGAGCGCCTCGAGCACGCCATGTCGCCGGTGCTGGAGGAGCGCATGCTCGCCGCCATCGGCAACGCCAAGACCTGCCCCCACGGCCACCCCATCGTCGCCGGCGCGCGCCTCGCCGGCGTGCCGCTCGCCGACGTCCAGGTCGGCGCCAGCGTGCGCGTGCTGCGCTTCGAGAACGAGGCCGAGGACCTCCTGCGCTACCTCAAGGTCTCCGGCATCGAGCCCGGCATGGAGGCCGTCATGGCCGAGCGCGGCCCCGAGCACGTCGAGCTGCAGACAGCCGACGGCCGGCGCCTCGGTCTCACCGCGAGCGTCGCCGAGACCGTCTCGGTGATCGCCGACCCGTCGCCGCCGCAGCGCACCGCGCTGCCCGAGCAGCTGGTGCTGGGGCAACGCTACGGGCGCTAGCGTGGAGGAACGGAGCAGTAACCTTTCCGAGGCGCTGCCGCGGGATTCACCTCAGAGTGGACGCCGCGCGAGCAGCCACACGTTGCGACGGTGAAACGGAACCAGCGCCAGGGCAGCGAACACGCGCGGACGGCGTTTGCGACGGGTGCGGGCAGAGATGATGCCCACACCGGGAGTGACCGACTCGTAGCTGACCTGGCGCACATCGAAGCCTTGGTCGGCGAACAGCAGACGAAAGCTTTTCCTGGTGAAGGGACGCCGATGGGTGTAGTCGTCCCACACCCATCGCTGGGCATCGGGCGAGGAGGCGAACACCGACCCTCCCGGTCGCAGGACACGTAGCGCCTGCGCGACCAATGCGCTGGGGTCGGCGATGTGCTCGAGCACGTCCTTCATGATGATCGCGTCGAAGCTCTGGTCATCGAATGGCAGTGACTCTTCGAGGTCGCCCTCGATCACGTTCTTACCGTGCTCTAACGCCATTCGCACCGCGTCGGGAGAGCCGTCTATACCGGTGTAGCAACGAAAATGCTCGGCCAGCCAGCCGGTGCCGCAGCCAATGTCCAGGAGCTCGGCGTCCGGCGCGAAGTGTCGCGTGACATCGGCCCAATAGCCTGGAAACCCGTGCCAGCCGAAGTACTCCGCCGTGTAGACCGCTTGCTCGCTCATCGCACAATCCAGTACTGGCTGAAGCTAGCACTCTCCTTTTGAGAGGCCGCACATCGGAGTCAGACGCCTCTAACTAACACAAATAGCGTGCGCCCCATGTTTCTGTCAGCTGTCGGTCGAGCTCACGACGGCCGTGATCTGGGCGTCCGGAGCGCCGGCGAGGAATGCCTCCGTTTCCGCCAAGCCATCGAACGAGCCGATCTCATAGAAGCGCTCTGTCGCGGGATAACCGCACAGCTCTCCTCGCCGTGCCAGCGCGGAGTACAGCACCGCGAGGTCGCTCTCGCCGCTGGCGACGCACTCGAGCGCGCCGGCTTCAAGGCCCCCGAGACCGTAGTCGATCCAGCGCATCTCGGGCGTCGGCGAACCCTTGTCGTGCGCGAGCACTCGCCCCCGCTCGTAGTGAACGTTCGAGATGTCCCAGAGCCCTTCGTTGCGGTACACAGCCATCAGCGCGGGCAGCCCGCTCTCACGCCAGGCGCGGCTGGCCGCCCGGTAATCCAAGCGCAGGTAGGTGTCTCCGTAGAGGACCAGGAAGCGCTCGGGAAGAAGCACGAGTGCACGCCGGATGGCGCTGAGCGTACCGTCCGGCTGCCCGTGGCTGTAGGCGACGCGCACGCCGAACCGTTCCTTCCCGATCCGCGACTCGATCATCTCCCCTCGGTAGCCGATGCAGATGACCACCTCTCGCGCTCCATGGCTTGCCAGCAGGCGGAGCTGGTGGATCAGGAAGGGCTCCCCGGCGACCTCCAGCAATGGCTTGGGCACCTCGCGCACCATCTCGCCGAGGCGGGTGCCAAGACCACCTGCGAGGATGCACACGGGGGGCAGGGTGTCGGCGCGCACCTCAGAGATCACCCCAGTCCAGGCCAGGCCGCGGTCGCGGGATCCCACGCGGCGCAGGGTGCGTCATTCGACGTGGTGCGTCGTCCGCGAATATCGGTATCGAAATCTGCTCGGGCATGATTACCTCGCGCCGGGCACCATAACGATCCGCGAGTTGGTGTGGCGATTTCTGATAAATGGAGACCAGGCCTTTCTCACTCTTTGTCGAGGCTACCCGCCGCTGGAGCGGGGTTAACCTCCCGCACTGGCATGTAAATGCCGGGCTGGGTGGCGCATGAACAGGGTCCCGCGGCCGGCGGCTCTCGCTACGGTGATATTCGCGTCACTGTCTCCGACCACCCATGAACGCTTGCTTCAGGCCGCCAGCAGCCGATCGTAGGCGGCGGTGAGCCGCTCTGCCGCTGCGCTCGATGAGTATCGGCGCAAGATCGCCTCGGGGTAGCTGACACGCGCGCCGGGGGGGCGAGCGAGCGGACCCGCGGCGAGCGCTCGTGCGATGGCTGGCCAGTCACCTGCGGCGACGAGCTCGACGGGCGTGCCTCGCACGACCTCGGGTATCGCTCCGCTCGTCGTGGCGATGATCGCCAAGCTCGTCGCCATCGCCTCGGCGAGCACCCACCCGAACTGCTCCTCCCAGAATGCATGGGGTATGCCATATGGGTTCAGCTGAGCTGTCGCTGAACTCTGGCTGGCCAGCACCATCGCCGACGCCTCGGCGTACACGGCTGGCATCTCCTCGTGGGCGACGCTTAGGATCTCGACCGCGTCGCTCAGTCCGAGCTCGGCGGCGTGCGCACGTAGACGTGACTCTTCATGACCTGAGCCGATGATGCGCAAGCGGGGACGGACGGTCTCACCGGCAGGCGTGCGGATCATGCCGCGGTGCAGCAGGGCGAGCGCGCGCAGGATGTCGTGGTGGCCCTTCTCCCACACGAGCCGGCCCGGCGAGATGATCGTATGCACAGCAGGACGCTGCGTGCTCGGCGGGGTGCTGAAGCGCGTGGCGTCGATTCCCGGCGGGCACACCGCTATCCGCTCCGGGGGGATCCCCTCGATCTCCAAGGCCAGCGCCGCACGCTCGGTGGAGGTCAGGTACAGATCTGTCTCCGCGAGCACCTGCTCGCGGAAGCGCCGCGCATGGCGGTTACGGTAGGCAGCCAGCAGCGGCAACGTCTCACCTACCGTTTGCACGAGACGAAACCCGTACCGGCGTCGGCGCCGTGCCGCTTCAGCCCCGCCCCAGAAGCTCAGCTCGCCAGCATGGACTATGTCAGCGCGGGCGAACGCGTCCTTGGCCGAAATGTATCTGTCACCCAGCGCAATGGCAGCGAGCTCGCCAATCGGTCCATTCGGCAACAATTCACGCAGCGTCCGTGCCGGCACGACACGCAAGCCATCCAGCGAGGGGAAGCGATCGGGGCCGGTGAGCATATATGAGACCTGATAGCGGTCCGGCAGCTCCAACCATGGACGCAGCTCGTACGGCCTGAACGGCCGGCCACGGGGGACGATGAGTACGGAGGGCACGCCGGATACCTATCGGCTCAGAGTCGCCTGACGAGCATGGCGAGATTGAACGAAGCCCGACCCCAGCTGATGCGGTAGTCGAGATGCCCGAGCTCACCGCCCCACTCGAGGACCAAGCGGTGTAGACGCGGACATCTCCGAAGACCTAGCGAGCTGAAGTAGAGGACGTTCGACAACAGCGCATAGGGCAGTCCGCCGCCCCTGAACACCCGCTCGACCGCTTTGTCGAGCTCCCATCCCGCGCGCCGCAACAGATCTTCGATGTCTTGTACTCGGTAATGGCGATGCTCGGCCTCGCGTGCCGGTCCCGGTCGGCCCTCCGGCGCCAGATCTCGCGTACGCTTCTCGATGGCTCTGTACAGGCGTGGTGACAGACGCCACAGCGTGGGCGCCACGCGTCGCGGGTAGTTGACGGGATCCAGCAGGTCAAACCAGCCCTGATGAGGCGTGGTGATGATGAGAATCCCTCCGGGAGCCAGGACCCGTCCGAGTTCGGTCAGGGCTCGCACCTCGTCGCGCACGTGCTCGATCACATCGGCGCACACGACGGCATCGAAGCTGTGATCAGGAAACGGTATCGCCTCGCACGATGCCTGCATCAGCTCCAGCGTCGGATTGCGCTCACGACCCGCCGCGACCTCGTCGGGATCGAACTCGATCCCGACGGCGTGTTTCGCCCTTCGCGCGTAGATCCTCGTCGCCTCGCCTTGAGCGCATCCCGCGTCGAGCAGTCTGCCCAAGCTGTTCGGCAACCAGCTGTCGATCAGCCAGACCCTGTCGCGAAGTTCATGTCGGAGGACTCCCACCGGCGCAGGCACGAAGCCGAACCTACCAGCCACATCCGAGCGGACCGTCGTCTCATCGCCCAGCCACATGAATCATCGGTTTCTGGGCGGATATCTCGCTCGTATGCGGCGGATCTGTGGCTGTTTCGTTTCTGACTCGCCGACTCGATCAAGTCAAGTCGTGTGACGTGGCGTAACGCCCGCTCGTCGGTGGGAGCGATCGTCTACAGCGAGCGGTACGCCTCGGCCAGCCGCGCGACGCCCTCGTCGATCTGGGCGGGCGTGACGCCCGAGTAGGCCAGGCGCAGCGTGTTCTCGCCGCCCTCCAGCAGGAAGTCGGTGCCCTTCACGAACGCCACGCCGCGCTCCGCCGCCGCCCGGTATAGGGCCTGCACGTCGGTGCCCTGGGGCAGCGTCACCCACATGAAGTAGCCGCCCTGCGGGACCTCGAACTCGGCGTCCGCCAGCTCGCTGCGCAGCGCGTCGCCGAGCGCCTGCGCACGCTGTGCCAGCGCCGCCTTCACCGTCTCTATCGAGCGCTCGATCGCGCCCGACGCGCAGAACTCGTACACGATCGACTGCGCCACCATGTTCGGCGAGATGTACGTGTTCGTCGCCAGCTGCGCGATCGCCGAGATCAGGTCGGGCGGTCCCACCAGGTAGCCCACACGGATGCCCGGGCACACCGTCTTGGAGAACGACGACGCGTACACCACCCGCTCGGGGTCCAGCGACAGCATCGTCGGCAGCGTCTCGCCGCTGAAGCGCAGATCCACGTACGGGTCGTCCTCGAACACCATGAAGCCGTGCTCGCCCGCCAGCTCCAGCAGCCGCCTGCGCTTCTCATACGACAGCGTGTACCCCGCCGGGTTCTGGAAGTTGGGGATGATGTGCGCCAGCGTCGGCCGCGCGCGAGCGCCCACCGTCAGCAGGCGCGCCAGCGCGTCCGTGTCGATGCCGTCCGGCTGCAGCTCCACCGCGTGCAGCGTCGCGCCGCGCTGTCGGAGTGACAGCAGCGTGCGGTCGTACGTCGGGCGCTCCACGATCACCTCGTCGCCCGCGCGCACCAGCTGCTCGAACAGGAACGCGTCCGCCTGCATCGAGCCGTTGGTCACCAGCACGCGCTCCGGCTCCACCCCGTGGCGGTCCGCGATCCAGCTGCGCAGCCGCGGATAGCCCACCGCCGTGCCGTACGCCGTCGTGCCCGCCGGGTCGCTCTCGAACGCCCGCACCGCCGCGTCGCGCAGGCCGTCCACGTCGACGATGTCCAGCGACGGAGCGCCGCGCGCGAAGGAGATCGTCGGTCCGGTCGTCGTCGCCACAGCCGCGTAGCTTAGGCGCCCGAGCAATTCGTCGTAGTCGTGGGTCAGCTCGCGGGCCGACCGCTCCAGCCGATCGCGGAAGCGCAGCAGCTCGGCCGGGCTCGGAGGCTGCGGCGCGCGGGCGGGTTGCGGGGCTGGCGGCGGCGTTGGGGCGGCTGGCGGCTGTGGGGCCGGTGGCGGCTGCGGCGCGCGGGGCGCCGGCGGCTCGATCGTCTCGTCCACGATCCTGCCGTGGGGCGCGCTCGTCGGTGGCGGTGTGCCCAGGGGAGGCGCGCTGGGTGCGGCGGAGGCCGGTGGTGGCGTGGCCGGCTGCGGATCGCCGCTCATCGCGCTCAGGGTGCTCTCCAGCTCCAGGAGCTTCTGCTCCAGCTCGCCCAGCGTTCTCGCCACCTCTGGATCCATGGGCCGCTTAGCGTAGCGGCCGGCACCGGGCAGGGCTGGCCGGGGGCAGGGCTGGCCGGGGGCAGGGCTGGCTGGGCGCGGCTCGGTCAGGAGGCTGTGAGCGGCGCGCCGCCGAGGACCTCGACGGCGATCCTCGCGGTTTCGGTGGGGGTGCGCCCGACGCGCACGCCCTTCGCTTCCAGCGCCTGCGCCTTCGCGGCGGCCGTGCCCGCGCTGCCCGACACGATCGCGCCCGCGTGGCCCATCTGCTTGCCCGCGGGGGCGGTGAAGCCGGCGATGTAGCCGACCACCGGCTTGCTCATGTGCTCGGCGATGTACTGCGCCGCCTCTTCCTCCGCCGAGCCGCCGATCTCGCCCGACAGCACCACCAGCTCGGTGTCGTCGTCGGCCTCGAACAGCTCCAGCACGTCCACGAACGACGAGCCCGGCACAGGATCGCCGCCGATGCCCACGATCGTGCTGCAGCCGAACCCCGCCTGGGCGATCTCGTTGCCGATCTGGTAGGTCAGCGTGCCCGAGCGCGACACCACGCCCACGTTGCCGGGCTTGAAGAACGACGCCGGGATGATCCCCACGTTGGCCTTGCCCGGCGACAGGATTCCCGGGCAGTTGGGGCCTATGAGGCGCGTGCCCGGATGGTCGCGCTTGACGAGGTTGTACACGCGCAGCTCGTCGTGGGCGGGGATGCCCTCCGTGATCGTGATCACCAGCCCGACGCCGGCGGCGGCCGCCTCGAGGATCGCGTCGGCCGCGAACCGCGGCGGCACGAAGATCATCGCCGTGTTCGGCCGCACCTCCGCCACCGCCTGCTCCCAGCTGTCGAACACGGGGATGCCCTCCACGTCCTGCCCACCCTTGCCGGGCGTCACCCCGCCGACCACGTTGGTGCCGTAGTTGCGGTTGTTGAGCGTGTGGAAGGTGCCCTCGCGCCCGGTGATGCCCGCGACGCACAGGCGCGTGCTCTCGTCGACCAGCACCGACATCAGGCGGGCGCTCCCACCGGCTTGCCGGCGGCCAGCGCGACGACCATCTCGGCCGCCTCGTTCATGGTCTTCGCGGCGTGCACGTTCGGTAGCGCCGCCTCCTGCAGCAGGCGGCGCCCCTCGACGTCGTTGGTGCCGTCCAGGCGCACCACGAACGGGACCGACGGCTTGATCTCCTGGAAGGCGGCGATCAGACCCATCGCCACCTGGTCGCAGCGGGTGATGCCCGCGAAGATGTTCACCAGCACCGCCTTGACGGCGTCGTTGGCGAGGATCAGGTCGACCGCCTGCTTGATCGTCTCCGCGTTCGAGCCGCCGCCCGCGTCGAGGAAGTTGGCCGGCGCGCCGCCCGCCTGCGAGACGACGTCGAGCGTCGACATCACCAGCCCCGCGCCGTTGCCCAGGATGCCGATGTCGCCGTCGAGCTTCACGTACTGCACGCCCTCTTCCTTCGCCCGGCGCTCGAGCGGGTCTTCGTTCTCCCTGTCCGACAGCCCCTGGTTCTCGGGGTGGCGGTAGAGCGCGTTGCCGTCCAGCGACACCTTCGCGTCCAGCGCCTTGACCTCGCGCTCGGGGGTCACGATCAGCGGGTTGATCTCCGCCAGCGTCGCGTCCTCCTCAAGCCACACCTCGTACAAGGCGACGAGCGCGTCGGCGACGCCGTCGATCACGTCCGCGTCGGCGCCGCCGTCACGGGCGAGGAGCGCCGCGTCCTCGTGCGAGAGGCCCTCCAGCGCGTCCACGTGATGGCGGATCAGCTTCTCGGGGGTCTTCTCCGCGACCTCTTCGATGTCCACGCCGCCCTCCACGCTGAACATCACCAGCGGCAGCTTCGCGGAGCGGTCGAGCAGCACCGACGCGTAGTACTCCGACGCTATGTCCGACGCGTGCTCGACCCACAGCGTGCGCACCACGTGGCCCTTGATGTCCATCCCCAGGATGTTGCCCGCGTGCTCGCGCGCCTCGCCCTCGTCCGCCGCCAGCTTCACCCCGCCCGCCTTGCCGCGCCCGCCGATCAGCACCTGCGCCTTGATCACCACCGGGTAGCCGACCTCGCCGGCTGCCTCCAGCGCGTCCCGCACGGTTGTGACGGCCCTCCCCGCCGAGACCCTCAGGCCGTGGCGCGCGAACAGCTGCTTGCCTTGATATTCCAGCAGGTCCATTGCGGCGCGGGACTCTAACGCAAGACGGCAGACCGCGCGCATGTGCCCCGGCAGGGCATAATGCCGCGCGATGCCCATCCCAAAGAACGTCACGTTCGTCACATTCGACGTATACGGCACGCTGATCGACTGGGAGACCGGGATCTACGACGCGTTCGCCAAGGAGGCCGCGCGCGACGGCGTCGAGATCGACCGCAGCGTGCTCATCCCGATGTTCCACGAGATCTCGCGCGAGATCGAGGGCGGCTCCTACGAGCTGTACGCGGAGGTGCTGCGGCGCACAGCCATCGAGATCGCCAAACGCCTGGAGTGGGCGCTGGAGCCCTCGCGCTCGGGCTTCCTGCCCGACTCCGTCCAGCGCTGGCAGCCGTTCAAGGAGACCAACCCGCAGCTGCAGAAGCTCGCCAAGAAATACAAACTCGGCCTGCTGTCGAACATCGACGACAAGCTGCTGGGACAGACCCGCCGCCACATACCCACCGACTTCGACCTGGTCGTGACCGCGCAGCAGGTGCGCTCGTACAAGCCCGAACCACCGCACTTCACCGAGGCCGCAAGGCGCATGGGCGGCAAGCGCGGCTGGGTGCACATCGCCTCCAGCCACTACCACGACATAGGGCCGTGCGTCAAAGCGCGCGTGCCCGTGATCTGGGTCAACCGCACCAAGGAGACGCTCGACTCCTCCCAGAAGAAGCCCACCGCCGAGGTCACGAGCCTCAAAGAGGCCGCCAAGCTGCTCGGCGTCACCTAGACGGCATCCCGCGCGTGCGCGCCGTCTCGCTCCACCCCGATGTGCTCGTCGTCACCAGCGCGCTGCTGCACGTCAACTGCGTGATCGTGCGGGGAGGCGAGGAGACGTTCGTGGTCGACTCGCCGGTGCTCCCCGACGAGCTCGACGCGCTGCCGACGCTCCTGGAGCAGGCGCGGTTCGCCGCCCCCAGCGGTCTGCTGGCGACGCACGGCGACTGGGATCACCTGCTCGCGCGCCTGGCGTTTCCGGGGGTGGCGCTGGGCTGCGCGGAGAGCACCGCCGAGCGGCTGCGGGCCGCGCCGGGCGAAGCCCAGCGGGAGCTGCGCGCGTTTGACGAAGAGCTGCTGATCGAGCGTCCCCGTCCGCTCGCGCTCGGCTCGGTGCAGGCGCTGCCCGTGCCGGGACGGTGCGAGATCGGCGAGCTCGAGCTCGAGCTGCACGACGCCCGCGGGCACACGCCCGACGGGATGGCGGTGTTCGTCCCGTGGGCCGGGGTGCTGGTCGCCGGCGACTACCTCTCCACGGTCGAGCTGCCCACGCTGAACGACGGCGGAGAAGTGGAGGCGTACCTCGCCACCCTGGAGCGGCTGCGCCCGCTGCTTGCGCGGAGCGAGCATGTCGTGCCCGGGCACGGGCCGGTGCTGGACGGCGATCGCGCACTGGCCGTTCTGGAGGAGGACGTCGCCTACCTGCGCGCGCTGCGCGCAGGGGGCGCAGACGTCGAGCTGCCGGCAGGTCGCCGCGGCGCCGCTCAGCGCAGGCTGCACGGAGAGAACGCGCGCTCTATTCGAGCGTGATCAGCACGAGGCCGGTGCTTCAGCACGAGGCCGGTGCTCCAGTTCCGCGCAGTGTGTGCTCTTATGTATTTACGATGTAGATACAGTAGAGCACGGCACGCGAAATTTTGAACATGCCACCCGCGATCGCCCACGACGCGGATGACGCCCGCGGCGGCGCTGGCCGGGCTGGTGCTAACTGGGCTCGGCTGAGGCGATCGTCGCGATCAGCGCCCCCGCCTGGATCGGCGCGCCCTCTGTGATGGGCAGCTCGACGATCGTGCCGGCCTTGTGGGCGGTGATCTCGTTCTCCATCTTCATCGCCTCGATGATGCACAGCAGCTGCCCCTCCTCGACGGTGTCGCCCTGTTTGACGAGCACCTTCCACATGTTGCCCTGCAGCGGCGAAGGCAGGGTGTCCGGCCCGCCGCCGCTCGCGGACTTGCGCTGGGCGCGCCTGGGCGCCCTGGGCGCGGCGCCCGCCGCGGTGCCGTTGGCCGTCGGCCCCGCGCCCGCGCCGGCGCCGGCGAACGGCGGTCCGACGACGCGCACGTCGAAGCGTCTGCCGGACACCTCGACGGCGTAGGTCTGCTCTACCTTCTCCGCCTGCTCCTCGTCACCCGCGGTGGGCGGGGTGGCGGGTGCGGGGAAAGCGAGCGTCTTCAGCCACTGCTTGTCCTCGAGCAGGTCCCTGCAGGTCTCGCCTCTGGCCCACTGCTCGGTGGCGAGCAGCGCCCGGTGGAAGGGGATGAGCGTCTTCAGCTCACCGATCTCGAATTCGGAGAGCGCACGCAGCATGCGCCTGGTGGCCTGCTGGCGGTCGGCGTCCCAGACGATCAGCTTGGCGACCATGGGGTCGTACATGGGCGAGACTTCGCCGCCTTCCTCGACGCCGGAGTCGACGCGCACGCCGGGGCCGGAGGGCTCGCGGTAGACGCCGATCCTGCCGGGTGCGGGGGCGAAGCTCTTGGAGGCGTCCTCGGCGTTGATGCGGCACTCGATCGCGTGTCCGCGCAGCTCGACGTCGGCCTGCGCGTAGGAGAGGGGCTCGCCGGCGGCCGCTTTGATGCCCTCCTTGACGATGTCTATGCCGGTGGTCATCTCGGTGACGCAGTGCTCGACCTGCACGCGCGTGTTCATCTCCAGGAAGAAGTACTCCGGCTCTGAGTCGGTGCCCTCACCGGTGGAGAACAGCCCCTCGATGGTGCCGGCGCCGACGTAGTCGACGGCCTTGGCGGCGTCCACGCCGATCTTGCCGATGCGCTCGCGCATCTGCGGATCGACGACCCATTCTGGGGCGGGAGACTCCTCGATGACCTTCTGGTGGCGGCGCTGGATGGAGCAGTCGCGCTCGCCCAGGTGGATGACGTTGCCGTGGCGGTCGGCGAGCACCTGCACCTCGACGTGGCGGGGGTCGTGCAGGTAGCGCTCGAGGTAGACGGTGGGGTCGGAGAAGAACTTCTCGCCTTCGCGGCTGGAGCCCTCGAACGCGCCCTCGAGCTCGTCCGCGGACAGCGCCACGCGAAAGCCCTTGCCGCCGCCGCCGCCGGCCGCCTTGACGGCGACGGGGAAGCCGACCTCGTCGGAGGCGATGCGCAGCGCGTCGGCGACGGTCTCCACGGGCTGGGTGGTGCCGGGCACGATCGGCACGCCGGCCGCCTGCATCAGCTCGCGCGCGCGCGTCTTGGAGCCCATCGCCTCGATGGCGCTGGCGGGCGGCCCGATGAACACGATCCCGGCGTCCTCGCACGCCTGCGCGAACGGCGCGTTCTCGGCGAGGAAGCCGTAGCCCGGGTGGATCGCGTCGGCGCCCGTACGCGAGGCGGCGGCGATCAGCTTGTCGATCCGGAGGTACGACTCGCCCGGCGCCGATCCACCGAGCGCGACGGCCTCGTCCGCCTCGCGGACGAACGGCATCCCGGCGTCGGCGTCGGAGTACACGGCGACGGTCGCGATGCCCATCGCGCGCGCGGTTCGCATCACGCGCAGCGCGATCTCGCCGCGGTTGGCTACGAGCAACTTCTCGATCGTGCGCACGTGGCGACGCTACACCGAATCGATCCACAGCACGCGGTAGCAGATCCG
>DATHPE010000048.1:0-85576 GCA_035484215.1 Solirubrobacteraceae bacterium
CGACGAGGACGAGGCGCTGGCCTGGGCCAACGGCACCCAGTATGGGCTGGCGTCCTCGGTCTGGACCCGCGACCACGGCCGGGCCATGCGGATGGCCCGCCGCCTCGACTTCGGCTGCGTGTGGATCAACACCCACATCCCGCTGGTAGCCGAGATGCCGCATGGCGGCTTCAAGCACTCGGGTTACGGCAAGGACCTGTCCATGTACGGCTTCGAGGACTACACCCGCATCAAGCACGTGATGGGCAACCTCAGCTCGTGAGCTCCGCGCTGCGGATCGGCACCCGTGGCAGCGCCCTCGCGCGGGTGCAGGCGGCAAGCGTGGCGGCGCCCCCGGCGTGGATGCCCTCGCACACGGGGCGCGGGTGGGGACGAGCAGCCTGCGTCGTGCGGCGCAGCTGCGTGCGGCGCGTGGAGACCTGCGGGTGCTCACGCTCGCCGGCAACGCCTCAGAGTGGCGGGCGCGGTGGAGCTGCTGAGACGCGCCGAGGCCGCGAGCTAGGCGTTGCCGCCGGCCATCGCCGGCAGGATCACCAGCGTGTCGGTGTCGCCGACCGACGTGTCCAGCCCGTCGAGCACGCGCACGTCCTCGTCGTTGAGGTACACGTTGACGTAGCGGTTGAGCTGGCCGTCGGCGGAGAACAGCTGGCTCTGCGTGGCGGGGTGGCTGGCGGCGAGGTCGCGCAGCACCGCGCCGACGTTATCGCCGGAGGCGCCGACCTCCTTCTCGCCGCCGACAGACGCGCGCAACACTGGTGGGATCTTGATCGTGGCCATGTTCAGGGAATGATTAGCAGGCCGAGCGCTTGCCAGCGGTCCGCTACCCGGCTGCGGCGCAGAAGGCCTCGTAATCAGGGAACACGCCCATCTCCTCGTCGGCGATCTCGTGCGGGTCGCGTGAGCAGATCGGGCAGTCGGGGTCGCGGTGGACTTTGACCTCGGTCAAGGTCGCCCCCAGCGCGTCGTAGAGCAGCAGCCGGCCGATGGCGGGGTCGCCGATGCCAAGGATCAGCTTGACGACCTCGGTCGCCTGCAGCAGTCCCATCGTGCCTGGGAGCACGCCGAGGACGCCGTTTGCGCCGCACGAGGGCGCCAGCTCGGCCGGCGGCGGCTCGCGGAACAGGCAGCGGTAGCACGGGCCGTCGTAGGGCTTGAACACCGACAGCTGCCCGTCGAATCCAAGGATCGAGGCCGAGACCACCGGAATCCGCAGTCGCACTGAGGCGTCGTTGAGCAGATAGCGCGTGGGGAAGTTGTCGACGCCGTCGACGATCACGTCGTAGCCGTCGATGATCTCCATGATGTTCGACGCGTCGATGCGCGTCTGGTACTTGACGACCTTCACGTCCGGGTTGAGCGCGTGGATCGACTGCTCGGCGGACTCGACCTTGGGGATGCCGATGCGGTCGGTGTCGTGGATCACCTGGCGCTGCAGGTTGGACAGGTCGACGACGTCGTCGTCGACGATCCCCAGCGTGCCCACGCCGGCCGCCGCCAGGTACAGCGCGGTAGGCGAGCCGAGCCCGCCGGCGCCGAGCAGCAGCACCTTCGCGTCGAGCAGCTTCTGCTGGCCCTCCACGCCTATCTCGGGGATCAGCAGGTGGCGCGAGTAGCGCTCGCGCTGTTCGGGGTTCAGCGAGCGCGGGATCTCGACCTCGTAGCCGCGGTCCTTCCACAAGGTGATCCCGCCGGTCATCGAGCGCACGTGCTCGTAGCCAAGGTCCTCCTGCAGCGTGCGCGCGGCGTACGCGGAGCGGTTGCCCGACTGGCAGTAGAGGATCAGCTCGGCCGCGCGGTCGGGCGCGGCGCTCTCGATGCGCGACTCCAGATGGCCGCGCGGAATGCTCTTGGCGCCGGGCAGGTGGCCGGTGGAGAACTCTTCGCTGCCGCGCACGTCGACGATCGTCACGCCCTCGCCGATCAGCTCGTTGACCTCGGACGGGTCAACCTCTTGTATGCGGCTCTTGACTTGGCGGAGAAGCTCCGCGCCTGACGGGCTCATCTCAAAAACTCCTAAACCAGGGTCGGGATTCAGGGACTTCATAAAGTGTAGCAACACTCGGGGTGTTTGCCGGAGGTCGATCGGCCGGCGGCTGGGGCCAAGGCCGGCGCCTGTGTCTCTACGAAACGCTGTATCGCTATCGCTATACACCGTCCCGAAAGAGCAACAACCCACAGAGCGATGACGCACCCCAGCCGCCCACCCGGTCCCGCCCAATCGCACAACGGGCAAGTGCCCGCCGCGAGGGCGTCGGGTCAGGAGACGAGCAGGTAGGAGTATCCGACGGCGCTCGGGCTGGCTGTGCTGGTGCCCTCGTAGGTGGCCTTCGCCCGCCACATCCCGGCGGTGGGCGGCGTGAAGGGGACGCTGGCCTCCCCGCCGCTGGCGAAGGCGGGGACTTCGCGATAGAACTGCCAGCCGAAGACCGGATCGAAGCGCTCGATGTCGACCGCGACCGGCCCGGACTCGGCCGGCGAGACCTTGACGTCGATCGCCAGCGCTTCGCCGGGCGCGACTTTGGCGCTGGTGAAGGAGATGCTGGTGGCGGTGATGGTGCGCGACTCGCGCACGAGCGTGTAGCTGCCGGCGCTGTCGCCGCGCACGGACACGACGGCGTAGTAGGTGCCGGGGGCCAGCTGGCGCTGGAGCGTCTGCGAGCCGCTGCCTTGGCAGTCGCATTCGATCACGTCGCCGTTCTGGTTGCGCAGCTGCAGCTTGAACCTGGCGGATTCGGGCGCACTGAGCTTGAGCGTCAGGCTGGAGTGGCTGGTGACTTCCATGCGATACAGGCGCAGCACCCGCACACCGCGCCCGTCGAGGTAGCCATGCGCGTGCGCGTAGTTGCCGAGCGTCAGCCCGGGGGCAGTTTCGGCGGGACCGGCGGCGGCGACCTGCAGGTGAAAGCGCTGAACGCCGCTGCGCGACAGCCGTGGCGTGATCTCGAAGCTGTAGAGCCCGCCCTTGCCGGCTTCGGGCGTGAACAGCCGGTAGCCGCCGCAGCGGATGTCCACCAGACCGGACGGGGAGCCTTCACCTTCACCTTCTTCCCCTGCTCCTTCTTCTGCCCCGAAGGAGGTCGTGCCGGGCGCGAACAGGGCGCCGCTCACGCACGCGCCCCTGGTCTCGTTGGCGAGGTTGATCAGGTAGCTGACGCCCGCGCGCATCGGGAAGGAGTAGGCGGCGTTGATGTTCTGGACGCGGTCGACCTGCCCGCTGACGCCGGCGGCGGGGAGCGCCGGCCCGGGCGGGCGCACGGCGGGGGTGGGCACGAACACTTCAAGCGTGAAGCCGGCGAGCTGAGAGCCCTGCACGGCGGCGACGCGAATGTCGTACTGGCCGTTCTTGGACGCCGGGAACGACAGCGCGGCCTTGCCCTGGCCTTCGGTTTCCTGGCACTCGACGGGGGTCAGCTGCGAACGCACGGCGTGGTAGACGTCGACGGTGGCGTCCAGCGCGCCGGCGGCGGTCAGGTCGATGCCCACGCGTTTGGCGGCGGTCACGTGCAGGCTGTACCAGACCGAGTTGGCGGTGGACTGGTGGCAGGAGGATTCGTGTTCGCCCGCTTCGGTCGTGGCGCCCACGGTCGTGCCGCTGATGGTGGCCGGCAGGCTCTGCACGGGCTGCGCGTTGGCGAGCGCGTCGTTGGCCGGCGCCGGCGGGGGCGCGGGGATGCTCGACGCGCCTTCGCCGGACGCGCCCGCGGCCCAGACCATCGCGCTGGACGAGGCCACGGCGAGCGCGAGTGCGAGCGCGAGTGCTGCCGAGACCCCCCTACGTGCGAGCATCGATTGGAGAGTACGCCGCGTGCCGGTCGATCTCCTGCGTGCTCGCTCCGCCTCCCGCCACAAAGTGCCGTATCGCCATCGCTATACACCATGTCGTCGTAGAGCAATGGCTCGCCTCCCCAATGGCTCGCCTCCCATCGCGACGCAATGCTGTATCGCCATCGCTATACACCATGTCGTCGTAGAGCAATGGCTCGCCTCCCCAGTGGCTCGCGGCTCGCCTCCCAATGGCTCGCCTCCCATCGCGACGCAATGCTGTATCGCCATCGCTATACACCGCGTCGTAGAGCGACAACCCACCCCGCCCCCCATGCTCGCCCGACGAGGACCTCTCCCCTACCCTCACCGGCATGCGCACGCGTCTAGGCCATGCCCCGCTGGCGCTGGCGCTGGCCTTGGCGCTGGCGACGGTGGTGATCGTGGTGCTGGCTGTGGTGGCGATCGTGTCGGTCTCCGGAACGCACGGCCCGACGAGGACGACGACGAGCGTCTCGTCGTCGACATCTACGGCGGGCCAGGAATCGGGGTTCGACGGCGCGGCGCTTCCGGGTGGGGTGAGCGCGCGGGGCTTCACGCTGAGTGACCAGTACGGCCACCAGGTGTCGCTGAGCGACTATCGCGGCCGGGTGGTGGTGCTGACGTTCCTGTACTCGAGGTGCGGCGGGGCGTGTGTGCTGATCGCCCAGCAGATAAGGGGCGCGCTGAACGAACTGGAGGAAGAGCACGCGCGCGCGCCGGCGGTGCTGATCGTGAGCGCGGATCCGGCGGCGGACTCGCGGGCGCGCGTGCGTGGCTTCCTGGCGGAAGTGTCGCTGACGGGGCGCGTGGAGTACCTGACGGGGCCGCTGCGAGAGTTGCGCGAGATCTGGGCGGCGTACAGGATCAAGCCGGCGAGCGTGGGCGCGCGCGAGTTCGACGAGTACGCGTCGGTGCTGCTGCTGGACCGGTCGGGCCGCGAGCGCGTGCTGTTCCAGTCGGAAAACCTGACGCCGGAATTCCTCAGCCATGACATCGGGAAGCTGAACGGCCCCTGATACCCTAGCTGCGAGGTAGGAAATCTTGCGATGATGTTCTCAACCAAGGCCGAGTACGGCGTACGCGTGATGGTGGAGCTCGCTAGGCGCGCGGGCGGAGAGGACGGGTGCCCGGTTCCGCTGGCGGAGATAGCGGCGCACGACGGCCTGCCGCTGGCGTATCTGGAGCACCTGGTGGCGCGTCTGCGCAAGGCGGGGCTGGTGGACTCGCGCCGCGGCTCGCGCGGCGGCTACATGCTGGCGCGCCCGTCGCAGGAGATCACGATGGCGGAGGTGGTGGAGGCGCTGGAGGGCTCGATCGCGCCGATCGAGTGCATCTCGGAGTCGGCTGACGGCTCGATCGTGTGCTCGCGCGAGTCGAGCGCGGACCACGTGTGCCCGACGAAGCTGCTGTGGACGCGGGTGCGGATGTCGATCGTGCGGACGCTGCGCGAGACGACGCTGGCGGACCTGCTGTCGAGCACCACCCAACCGACGCTGGCGCTTGGCCCTACCCTGCCGACACTTGACATCCAACCCCTTACGACCGGAGCCTGAACACAGAACATGGCCGACCTAGAGATCAGAGACCTGCACGTACGCACGGACGAGCGCGAGATCCTGCGCGGCGTCGACCTGGAGATCAACCGGGGAGAGATCCACGCGCTGATGGGCCCGAACGGCTCGGGCAAGTCGACGCTGGCGAACACGCTGATGGGCCACCCGTCGTACGAGATCACGGAGGGCTCGATTACGTTCAAGGGCGAGGACATCACGGAGTCGGAGCCGCACGAGCGGGCGAAGGCGGGCCTGTTCCTGGCGTTCCAGTACCCGGTGTCGATCCCGGGGGTGTCGGTGGCGAACTTCCTGCGCATGGCGATCAACGCGAAGCGCGAGGAGCCGATCCAGGTGAAGGAGTTCCGCACGCAGTTGCAGCACGCGATCGAGCTGCTGGACGTGGATCGGGCGTTCACGTCGCGCCACCTGAATGACGGCTTCTCGGGCGGTGAGAAGAAGCGCGCGGAGATACTGCAGATGGCGATGCTGCAGCCGGATGTGGCGATCCTGGACGAGACGGACTCGGGCCTGGACATCGACGCGCTGCGCACGGTGGCGGAGGGCGTTCAGCGCCTGCACGACGAGCAGGGCCTGGGCGCGCTGATCATCACGCACTACCAGCGCATCCTGCACTATGTGAAGCCGGAGTTCGTGCATATCCTGATGGACGGGAAGATCGTGCTGGAGGGCGGCGTGGAGCTGGTGGAACGCCTGGAGCGCGAGGGCTATGACCAGATCCGCCAGGAGTATGGCGTCCATGTCTGAGGTGCGGGTGAAGGCGGGCCGCCACCGCGAGGCGACGCTGTACAGCGCGCTGCGCGGGGCGGGCGCGGGCGACGGCCGCACGCTGGCGCAGCTGCGCGAGGATGCGCTGAAGGTGTATGAGAGCTCGGAGCTGCCGGTGTGGCGGCGCTCGGGCTTCTGGAGCACGAGCCTGCAGGACTTGGACGTGGACGCGCTGGAGACGAGCGTGCGGGAGAGCGGCGTGCCGGACGTGGTGACGCGCACGCTGCCGGACGGGCCGCGCGCGGGGCGGATGGTGCAGAGCGCGGGCGCGGTGGTGCAGGTGGAGCTGGACGAGGATCTGGCGGAGAAGGGCGTGATCCTGTGCTCGCTGGAGCAGGCGTTCGCGCAGCACGGCGAGCTGGTCGGCGAGTGGTACTCCAAGCGCCTGCCGATCGACCGCCACAAGCTGGAGGCGGCGAACGCGGCGCTGTGGACGGGCGGCGTGTTCGTGCACGTGCCGGCGGGGGTGACGGTGGAGGAGCCGTTTGAGATCGTGTATGCGATCGACCGGCCGGGCGTGGCGCAGTACGGGCGCACGCTGGTGGTGGGCGGCGCGACGAGCGATTTCCGCGTGCACGAGTACGATCTGGCGGAGGACTTCACGGGGCAGGCGCTGCACGCGGGCGCTTTTGAGCTGTACCTGCAGGACGGCGCGCGCTGCCGCCTGGCGCAGTTCCAGGACTGGGGCCACGGCGAGGTGTTCGATGTGTCGACGCGCTTTGTGGGCGTGGGCCGCGACGCGTACTGCCACTGGCTGCCGGCGCTGCTGGGCGGCCACCTGGTGCGCCAGCACCTGGAGCTGGCGGTGAGCGAGAAGGGTGGGGACGTGGCGTTCCGCGGCCTGTTCTTCGCGGAGGAGCGTGAGCATATGGACGTGTTCGCGGTGGACCTGCACGAGACGGGCCCGTCGGGCGGGGACGTGCACTGGCGCGGGGCGGCGACGGGCGAGAGCCGCGCGAGCTTCGAGGGCCTGATCCAGATCGACCCGGGCGCGCAGCAGACGCACACGTACCTGCAGATCCACACGATGATGCTCTCGCCGAAGGCGCGGGTGGACGCGATCCCGTCGGTGCTGGTGTCGGCGGACGACGTGTCGGCGTCGCACGGCGGCACGGTGGGCGAGCTGGACGAGACGGCGATCTTCTACATGCAGACGCGCGGACTGGACCGCCCGGCGGCGGTGCGGGTGATCGTGGAGGGCTTCTTCGAGCCGCTGGTGAGCGAGCTGCAGGACGAGGCGCTGGAAGAGCTTGTGCGCACGAGGGTCGATGCGAAGCTCGCGGCGGCGAGCGAGGACATCGAGGCGTATGCCACCAGTCGCTGAGAACGACCTTTTTATGGAGACCCCCTCCGGGGGTCTCGCGGGCGTGCGTGCCGACTTTCCGATCTTCTCCCGGGACTTCGGCGGGCGGCCTTTGATCTACCTGGATTCGGGCGCGAGCTCGCAGAAGCCGCGGGTGGTGATCGACGCGCTGGCGGACCACCTGCGCGAGCGCAACGCGAACGTGCACCGCGGCGTGTACGCGCTGGCGCAGGAGGCGGATGCGGCGTATGACGGCGCGCGCGAGCGCGTGGCGGCGTTCGTTGGCGGGCAGCCGCGGACGACGATCTTCACGAAGAACGCGACGGAGGCGATCAACCTGGTTGCGTACGCGTGGGGCCGGAGTGATTTGGGTCCCACCCGCCCCGGCGACGCGGTGCTTGTCACGCAGATGGAGCATCACGCGAACCTGGTGCCGTGGCAGGTGCTGTGCCGCGAGCGCGGGGCGACGCTGCGCTACCTGGAGGTGGACGAGCACGGGGAGCTGTCGCTGGAGCAGCTGGACGCGGAGCTGGCGCGGGGCGATGTGCGGCTGCTGGCGTTCGCGCATGTGTCGAACGTGCTGGGCACGGTCAACCCGGTGGCGGAGATGACGGCGCGGGCGCGGGCGGCTGGCGTGGTGACGCTGGTGGACGGCGCGCAGGCGGTGCCGCAGCTGCCGGTGGACGTGGATGCGCTGGGCGCTGACTTCTACGCGTGGACGGGGCACAAGGCGCTGGGGCCGACGGGGATCGGCGTGCTGCACGGGCGGGCGGAGCTGCTGGAGGCGATGCAGCCGTTCCTGACGGGCGGGGACATGATCGCGTCGGTGGACTTCCAGGAGACGACGTGGAACGAGCTGCCGTACAAGTTCGAGGCGGGCACGCCGCCGATCGCGGAGGCTGTGGGCCTGGGCGCGGCTGTGGAGTACCTGGATGGGCTGGGGATGGAGCGTGTGCGCGCGCACGAGCGGGCGCTGACGGCGTACATGCTGGAGCGCTTGGCGGAGGTTCCGGGCCTGCGCGTGGTGGGTCCGCAGGAGGCGGACGCGCGCGGCGGCCTGGCGTCGTTCACGATCGACGGCATGCACCCCCACGACGTGGCGGAGCTGTGCGACCGCGCGGGCGTGTGCATCCGCGCGGGGCACCATTGCGCGCAGCCGCTGATGCGTTGCCTGGGCGTGAGCGCGACGGCGCGGGCGAGCGTGGGCGTGTACAACGACCGGTCGGACATCGACGCGCTGGTCGAGGCGCTGTTGCGCGGGCGCGAGGTGTTCGGGCTGTGATGAGAGGCGTCCGGTTCTTGTACAGCGACGCGTGGTGTATAGCGATCGCTGTACACCAGCCACGGATGGGCTACTAGCTGGCGCGCCATGGACGACCTGTACCGCGACTACATCCTCGATCACTACAAGCAGCCGCGCAACTTCGGCGAGCTGGAGCCGCACGACCTGGAGGCGCTGGAGCACAACCCGCTGTGCGGCGACGAGCTGGGCGTGCATATCCGCGTCGGCGACGACGAGCGCATCGAGGACATCCGCTTCCACGGCCACGGCTGCGCGATTTCCCAAGCGTCGGCGTCGATCGCGTCGGAGGAGCTGAAGGGCATGACGCTCCAGGAGGTAGGCGAGCTGGACGCGGACTGGATGATCGAGCTGCTGGGCATCCCGGTGTCGGCGACGCGGCGTAAGTGCGCGCTGCTGAACCTGAAGGTGGTGCGCGGCGCGGTGACGGGCGATCACTCGTGGCCGGCGTGAGCGCCCGGGTGTAGCGCCCGTCGGCGTGAGCGCCCGGGTGGAGCGCCCGTCGGCGTGAGCGCCAATCGGCCGGGCGCCGGTCGGCCGGGCGCCGGTCGGCTGAGCCAACGGGACGCTCAGACGCGTCCGGTGTCGCGCCTGTAGGCGAGCACGGCGAGCACGGCGAGCACGAGCGTCCAGGCGATGACGACGGCCCAGCCCTTGGCGCCCCAGCTGTGGCCTTCGAGCGTGACGCGCCCGGCCTGCACGAGCCAGTAGGAGGGCAGCCACTGGCCGACGGTGTGCAGGAAGCCGGTGGCGGGGAACCAGGTGCCGCTGAAGACGGCGAGCAGCGAGACGCTGCCGCCTGAGAGCGGGCCGATCGATTCGTTGGTCATGAGGTGTCCGAGCATGATCGCGAACGCGCCGAAGGGCAGCAGCGCGACGACGATCAGGCCGCTCATCTCCAGCCAGCTGTGCGCGGGCAGGCTTACGCCGAGCGAGGCGCCGGCGAGGTACAGCAGCGCGAGGCTGGCGATGGCGGTGGCGTAGGAGGTGAGCATCTTGGCGCGGAAGTACGCGCGCACGGGCAGCGGCGTGATGCGCAGCTGGCGCGTCCACCCGGCCTGGCGCTCGGCGGCGATCCGCCGCCGCTGGAGATCATGGCGAAGATCGTGCCGAACGAGGCGAGGCTGACCATGTAGTACAGCGGCAGTGAGACGCCGGTGTGGTCGAAGTCGTGCACGCCGCGGTTGGGGGCGGCGATGATGAAGAACAGCACGAGCGGAAAGCCGAGCGAGAAGATGAAGTAGCGCCGGTTGCGCAAGGCTCGCAGGAGCTCGTAGCGGGTGTACATGGCTGGGCTCATGGCATGGAGCCGATCGGCGCGGGTGGCGTCGCGCGCACATCGTGGCGGTGGTCGCCGGTGAGCTCGAGGAACGCGTCCTCGAGGCCGGCGCCGGTGATCTCGATGTCGCGCGCGGACGGGAAGCGCGCGAGCAGCGCGGCGATCGCGCGGTCGGAGTCCTGGCAGCGCAGGCTCACGGACTCGCCGCGGCGCTCGGCGCTGGCGACCCCTGGCAGGGCGGTGAGGTCGTCGATGGTGGCGTCGGGGAGCGTCGCGCGGATCGTTTTGGTGCCGACCTGCGCCTTGATCTCGGTGGTGGGGCCGTCGGCGACGATGCGCCCGTGCGCCATCAGCACGGCGCGGTCGGCGCTGGCGTCGGCCTCCTCGAGATAGTGCGTGGCGAAGATGACGGTCTTGCCGCGTGCGGCGTACTCGCGCATCGCGGTCCAGAACTCACGGCGCCCCTCGACGTCCATCGACACGGTCGGCTCGTCGAGCACGAGCAGCTCGGGCTGGCCGACGAGGGCGACCGCGAAGCGCACCCGCTGCGTCTGCCCGCCGGAGAGCTTCTGCGTTCGCTGGCCTGCGGCGTCGCTGAGGCCGGCCAGCGAGATCACCTCCTCGACGTCCATCGGCTTGGGGTACAGCGAGGCCATCATCGCGACCAGCTCGCGCACCGACAGGTCACGGATGAGCGCGCCCGTCTGCAGCATCGCGCCGACGAGGCCGGCGGCGACGGCCTCGCGCGGGGAGCGCCCGAAGACCGTCACGGAGCCGCTGTCCGGGCGCAGCAGCCCGAGCATCATGTCGATGGTGGTCGACTTGCCCGCGCCGTTGGGCCCGAGCAGCGCGACGGTCTCGCCGGCGGCGATCGACAGGTCGATCCGGCGCACCGCCTCGACGGTCCCCTGCGCGCTGCGGAAGGACTTGACGAGGCCCCGCAGCTGCAGATCGGAGCTCATCGCCCCCAGGCTATCCTCGATGGCGTTGCCAGAGCGGCACTCCTCTCCAGGCAGACGGCCTTCGCCGGCGCACGCGAGCGCCGGCGCCCGGGCGATTCGCGCGGTGGTCGCGGGCGCCGTCCAGGGCGTCGGCTTCCGCTATGCCACCGTGCGCAGGGCGAGCGAGCTCGGCGTGATGGGCTGGGTGCGCAACGCGGACGACGGCACGGTGGCGGTGCACGCGGAGGGCCCGCCCGCGGCGGTGGAGGCGCTGGTGTCCTTTCTGCGTGAGGGCCCGCCGGGCGCAACCGTCGCGGATGTGGAGGTGCGGGACGTGCGCGTGGAGGGCCACGAGCAGTTCGCGATCCGCGGCGTGAGCGCGGGCTTGTTCGTGGTCCAGCAGCACGCGGCGAGCACGCGCCACTTCGACCTGCGCCTGGAGGTTGGCGGCGTGATGCGCTCGTGGGCGGTGCCGAGGGGCCCGTCGCTCGACCCGTCGGTGAAGCGCCTGGCGGTGCAGGTCGAGGACCACGGGATCGAGCACAACGCGTTCGAGGGCGCGACCGAGCACGGAGGCGTGGTGGTGTGGGACCGCGGCGCCTACGAGCAGGGCGGCAGGGTGGCGTGGCCGCAGGCGCTCGAGCGCGGCCACGCGGTGTTCGTCCTGCACGGGGAGAAGCTGCGCGGGGGCTTCGCGCTGCAGCGCACCGACAGAGCGCGGGCGGGGCCGAAGTCCCAGTGGCTGCTGCTCAAGCGCCGCGACGACGAGGCGCGCCCCGGCTCGGACGTCGTCGCCGAAGCGCCCGCGTCGGTGCTCAGCGGCCGCACGCTGGACGAGCTGCTGGGCGGGGACTGACACTCTCGGTACAATTCCTACTGCACAGCACAGGATTGCCAAGCGAACCGCCAGCGAGGAGCCTCATGGCCACGATTGACCGCACGAAGATCGACAAGCCCAGCCCGATCGTCGAGGACGAGCAGGGTCAGTTGCGCGCCCGTCAGGGCATCTCGCGCGAGGTCGTGACGGAGCTGTCGAAGATCAAGGGAGAGCCGGACTGGATGGCCGAGAAACGGCTGAAGTCGCTGGAGATCTTCGAACGCAAGCCGATCCCGACTTGGGGTCCGGACCTGAGCGGCCTGAACCTGGACGATCTCGTCCTGTACTCGCCCCCGACGGCCGGCCGCTTCAACAGCTGGGACGACGTGCCGGAGGACATGAAGCAGACCTACGAGGACCTTGGCATCCCCCAGGCCGAGCGCGAGCACCTGGCGGGCGTCGTCGGCGTGTGGCGCCAGGAGCCGGTGTATGAGGGCCTGAAGGAGGAGTACGCCAAGCAGGGGATCCTGTTCTGCTCGATGGACACGGCGATCACCGAGTACCCGGAGCTGGTGCAGAGATACTTCATGACCAAGTGCGTGCCGGCGCAGGACAACAAGTTCTCGGCGCTGCACGGCGCGGTGTGGTCGGGCGGGGCCTTCTGCTACATCCCGAAGGGCGTCAAGTGCGACCTGCCGCTGCAGTCGTACTTCCGCATGGAGGGCGCCGGCGAGGGCACCTTCGAGCACACGCTGATCATCGCCGACGAGGGCTCGGAGGTGAACTACATCGAGGGCTGCACCGCGCAGACGTACAGCGTCAACTCGATGCACTCGGCGGTCGTGGAGATCTTCGTGCACGAGGGCGCAAAGGCGCGCTACACGACCGTGCAGAACTGGTCGAAGGACGTCTACAACCTGAACACCAAGCGCGCGGTCGTCGAGGCCGAGGGCACGGTCGAGTGGGTGGGCGGCTCGATGGGCGCCAAGTACGTGATGCTGTACCCCGGCTCGTTCCTGATGGGCGAGGGCGCGCGCGCAGACCACCTGAACGTGGGCGTGGCGGGCAAAGGGGTGCACAAGGACACGGGCGCGAAGGTCGTGCACCTGGCGCCGAACACGACGTCGAACATCCTCGCGAAGTCGATCTCCAAGGACGGCGGCATCATGGGCTACCGCGGACTGGTCAAGATGGGCCACAACTCCGCGGGCTCGAAATCGCGCGTGCAGTGCGACGGCCTGATGATGGACGGCGAATCGAAATCGGACACGTGGCCGGACATCCAGATCCAGAACCCGAACGTGACGGTCGCGCACGAGGCGACGGTCGGGCGCATCTCCGACGACCAGCTGTTCTACATGGGCTCGCGCGGCTTCACCGAGGACGAGGCGGCGGCGATGATCGTCAACGGCTTCATCGAGCCGGTCACGAAGGAGCTGCCGATGGAGTACGCGGTCGAGCTCAACCGCTTGATCCAGCTAGAGATGGTCGGCTCCATCGGCTGATCTGGACGCCGATGATCGGCACCTGCCGGCGTCCTCCCTCACTCGCGTGCTAGCGCACGCCACGTTCGGTGCGTCCTTGGCAGGCTTGATCCTCGACGCCCAGATCGGCGTTGTGTGCATGTGATGCGAGTTCCTACCGACACGATCGCCGCTCCGCTGTTCCCGACGGGGCTGCCGTGGGTGAACGGCGGTCCGCAGTCGGTGATCCAGCGGGGCAGGCCGATGCTGGTGGAGTTCTGGGACTTCTGCCGGCCGAACTCGCTGCGCACGCTGCCGTACGTGAAGGCGTGGCACGAGCGCTACGGCCCCGCGGGCCTGCGCGTGATCGGCGTGCACTGCCCCGGCTTCGACGCCTCGCGCGAGGAGCGGGCCGTGAGGGATGCGGTCGCGCGCCTGGGCATCGGCTATCCGGTGCTCGTCGATAGCGAGCTGGAGGTTTGGCGGGACTACGGCAACGAGGGCTGGCCGGCGCGCTACCTGTTCGACGGGCGCGCGCGGCTGTTCGACTACCACTACGGCGAGGGCGCGTACACGGACACCGAGCTGGCAATCCAGGAGCTGCTTGGCGCGCGCCGCCAGCCGTTGGCCCCGCTGCGCCCCGAGGACTCCTCCGCGGCGGTGCTGGCGGCGCAGACGAAGGACCACGACGGCCCCTACTCGGGCCCGTACGAGGCGGGCGGCGTGTGGGCGGTGCTCGACGGCGCGGGGACCGTGATGGTCAATGGCGGCGACGCGGCGGGCGGGCGACGGCTGACGGTCTCCCACCCCGGGGCCTACGCGCTAGTGGAGCACGACCGGCACACGGCGGGCGTGCTGGAGCTCGAGGTCGGCCCTGGCGTCAGCTGCCTGGCCACGTGCTTCACGCCGGGTCTGGCCTGAGCCTCCTCGGCACTCCGCCCGTGTGGACGCTGCTGGGGAGCACCACGTTGTACGTCGGGCCCGCGGCCGCGGCGACATCGGGGGCAGCCGCGACCAAAGCGCCGCCCACGGCGACGAGCGGCAGGACGAGCTTGAGGCATGGCCCGAGCTGGTCTCGGCCGCATCCGACGGGCGCGGCGCTCGACGGGGCGCAGGGCGGGCGATACGCGCCAACTGTCACTGTTTTCACCTCTCGTTGCGAGTTAAGAGCCGCGTACTAACTACCGAGCTCATGGTCTGTTCTTTCGAATAAGTCCGACCAAGGGTCGCATCCTGCCAATCTGAGCCCCCGATCGCGGCCCGGCGTGATATAAATCGCGCATATCCCAAGGATCCCGATGCCTCTGTCCGAGGCATGGCGTTCCGCAGCGATTGTTGGCGTCCCGGGGGGGATCCTCGCAAGATGATGACGGGCCAGGGTTGGCCCGGGGAGGCTCGATGTTCAGCCAGGTGCAGTTGCACTACTTCGTCACGGTCTCCGAGGAGGGCCAGATCACGCGCGCCGCGAGGAGGCTGCACCTCGCGCAGCCGGCCCTCTCCCAGGCCATTGCCCACCTGGAGTCGGAGCTCGGGATCGATCTGTTCGTGCGCCACCCTCGCGGCGTGACGCTGACGCGCGCCGGCGAGGCGTTCCTCGTCAAGGCCCGCGCGGCGCTGGCGGCGGAGGCCGAGACGGCGCAGATGGGGCTGTCGCTGCGACGGGCCGCGAGCGCCGCGATCGTGGTCGGCTTCGTCGGGCCTCCACCGATGGTCAGCACCCCAGCCCTGTTCGCCACTTTCGCCGAGCGTAACCCCGATGCGCAGATCTCCTTTCGCGATCTCCCGTTCCCTCGCGGAGCGACGACCACGTGGCTCGCCGACGTGGACGTCGCCGTTTGCCAGCTGCCGATGAGCGAACAGGGAGTGAGCGTGCAGCCGGTTCGCGTCGAACCGCGCGCGGTGGTCGCTCACCGGGGGCACGCGCTCGCCGAGCATCCCGAGGTCGACGTCGCGGATGTGCTGGAGGAGACCTTCGTCAGCTACCACCCGGAGGTGCAGCCCACGTGGGCAGGCTTCCACAGCCTCGACGATCATCGCGGCGGGCCACCCAGGCGGGTGACGAGCGACAATGCCCTGACCTCGCTGCAGATGCTCGGGATCATGTCTTCGCCGCGAGCGATCACGACCGTCCCGTATGCGGATGCCAAGCTCGCGCGGCAGGTTCTGCCGAACATCGTGGCGATCCCGCTTCGCGACGCGGCGCCGGCGGCCGTGTCGCTTGTCTGGCGCGAGGGCGCCGGCAATCCCCTCCTCGAGGATCTCGTCCAGGCCGCAACGCGCCTCGCGTCGGGTGGCGATGAGCTCGATGAACTTTAAGCGCGGACACCTTCTCTATTTCGTGACCGTGGCCGACGAGGGGCAGATCACGCGGGCGGCGAGAAAGCTCGAGCTCGCCCAGCCGGCGCTCTCCCAGGCGATCGCCCAGCTCGAGTCGGACCTGGGGTTCAAGCTGCTCGAGCGCCACGCGCGAGGCGTCACGCTCACACCTGCCGGCGAGGCCTTCTTGGTCAAGGCGAGAGCGGCGGTGTCGGCCTGGTCTGACGCGGCCGCGACCGCTGCCTCGATGGCGCGGGCCCGCCGTGGCACGATCGCGTTCGGCTTCCTCGGCGTTCCGCCCGGGCTCGACAGCCCCAAGGTCCTGGAAGGCTTCTCTCAGGCCAATCCCGAGATCGACGTCTGCTATCGCGAGCTGCCGTTCCCGACGGCCGTCACGAGCTCGTGGCTGGGCAATGTCGACGTGGCGGTGTGCCACAGCCCGCCGCTGGACCCGGGCGTGTGGGTCGAGGTTCTCCGCCGCGAACCGCGCGTGGTGCTGGCGCCGAGACGCCATCCTCTCGCGCAGCGGCGCGAGCTGACCGTCGCCGAAGTGCTCGACGAGACGTTCATCGGCCTTCACCCGTCTGTCGAGCCGACGTGGGCGAGCTTCTGGAGTCTCGATGACCACCGCGGCGAGGCGCCACGGCAGCTGACCGCCGATGGCGCGGCCAACCCGCACGAGGTCCTCGCGGCGCTCGCGGTGCGTCAGGCAATCACGACCGTGCCGGCCTCCGTGGCCGGCCTGATCCCGAACGTGCTGAGCGGCTTGGTGGCGATCCCGCTGCGCGACGCCGACCCCGCGAGCATCGCGCTGGTGGGACACGAGGACCGCGCCAACCCGCTCGTGCAGGCCCTGCTCCAGTTCGCCCTGGGCAACACCGGCGCCGACGGGGATCTCGCGATCTAGCATACCGACGGACTCTGAGCGTGTGCGCTCGGCGGGTCCGAGCACCGTCCTCGCGCGCAGCCGTACGGCACACGGCTACGAAGAACGTGGCGATGATCACCCAGGCAATTGGGACGAAGAGAACCATCACGTTGGTCCGAAGCTTCAGTCAAACGGGCGGGAATGTCCAATATGGCTTGCTGTGGCTGGCATCGGAGCTGCCTATGCTCCCCGCGAGCCTGACGGGCCGCGTGGCCGTCGCACGGCTGTGGCGTGGCGTGGTTGGGCTATCGCTAACCTCTGCTCACGCAGTCACCTGGAGGTTCCGTCTTGGGATTGGGCATGTTCCAGCGCAACGACGAGCGCAGCTCAGCCAGCATCGGCCCGGTGGCTTCGCCACCGCGGTCGGGACGTCGCTGGGTACGCGTGTCGATTGGCGTGGTCGGCGTGTTGGCGCTTGCCGCGCTCGCCTTCGGCGCACTGGCCTTCGTGGGGTCGCGTGCGAGGATCGTCGCCGACGCGGCGGCGCTCGCACGCGTGGAGCTGCCGTTGACGAAGGGCACGATCGAGAGCGTCAGGGCGACCGGGCCGGGCGGGCGATCGATCCCGGTCGCGGTCAGGGACGGGCGCCTGTGGCCGCGGGTGACGCTCACGCCGGGCGAGCCGATCTCGATCGAGGTGGTGTCGCGCCGTCCCGGCTGGATCGCGTGGCTCGCGGGCAGCAGGGACAGCACGCGGCTGACGCTGCGCACCCCGAGCGCGGCCCTGCGCGAGCAGTACGTCACACTCGCGGCCGGCTCGCCGCTGCGGCTGGCGTTCGATCAGCCTGTGCGCACGCTCGCGTATGGACAGCCCGAACATCTGCGGCGCCGCACGCTCGCGCAGCCGCGCAGCCAGATCACGCTCGCCCACACCGGCGAAGCGGGCTCGATCGAAGTGGCGGCCGCGCCGCGCACATGGGAGAGACTGCCGGCGGCGTCGGTCGTGAGCTGGTTTCCGGCCGGAACGGGGACGAGCGCGGTCGTCAGCCCAAGCTCGGGAACGCGGATCTCGCCGGCCACACCCATCTACGTGACGTTCTCGCAGCCGGTGTCCACGGCGCTGAGCGGCGCGCTCCCGCGCCTGGAGCCAGCCGCCTCCGGGCACTGGCGCACCGTCGACAGCCACACGATCGCCTTCCAGCCGAGCGGCTACGGCTACGGTCTGGACACCCCCGTCACACTCGTGCTGCCGCACGCGATCCGGCTGCTCGGCGCCGGTCGCGGCGCAACCGCGAGCGCTGCCAGCTGGACGGTGCCGGAAGGCTCGACCCTGCGCGCGCAGCAGCTGCTCGCGCAGCTCGGATACCTGCCGCTGAGCTTCCGGCCGACGCACTCGGTCGCGCTGACGCCCGCTGCCCAGGAGCGCGCCGCGATCGATCCCCCCGCCGGTGGCTTCTCCTGGCGCTACCCCAACATCCCCGCGGCGCTGAACGCGGAATGGCAGCCTGGCAAGAGCAGCGTGGTGATGCGCGGAGCGGTGATGGCGTTCGAGAACGCGCATGAGATGGAAACCGACGGGATCGTCGGCCCGGCGGTGTGGCGTGCGTTGATCCACGCGCAGATCGCCGGCCAGAGAACCTCGGCGAGCTACACCTACGTGATGGTCAGCGAGAGCTCGGAGACTCTCGAACTGTGGAACGACGGATCGATCCGTCTGACCACGCCCGTCAACACGGGCATCGCCACCGCGCCGACCGAACTCGGCACGTTCACCGTCTACGAGCACATCGAATCGGGGACGATGAGCGGCACGAACCCCGACGGCAGCCACTACGAAGACCCGGGGATTCCGTGGATCAGCTACTTCAACGGCGGCGACGCCCTGCACGGGTTCGATCGCGCGCAGTACGGCTTCCCCCAGAGCCTTGGCTGCGTGGAGATGCCGCCCGCGACCGCCGGGAAGGTGTGGCCGTACACGCCGATCGGGACGCCCGTGCACATCACGTAGCGGCTTCGCACGCGGGCGCTCGCGACGAAATTCCCTTGTCAACAGCGTCTGGCGGAATACTTTCCAGAGCATGCGGGCGGTGTATCCGTGAATTGCCGCAACCCCATAAGGGAACGCACCCTCCACTCGGCGGGCACACATCGATGGCGAGTGCGGCCGCGGACTGGAAGCTACCGGCACGACTCTCCAACAAAGGAGCGACCATGACGAGCTCGACAATGCCGACCCTCGCGGTGCGCTCGCGAGTGCGCCCGTGGCTCGCCGCCGCCGCGCTGGCGGGCACACTGCTCGCGATCAGCGGTTGCGGCAGCTCCTCCAAGAGCCCGACGACCAAGGCAGCCACCGCGACACCTCAGAGGGCGTCCACGACCCAGACGACGTCCACGATCAACTCTGTGCCGGCCGTGACCGTGTCATCGACGACGAGCAGCTCCCACACCGTCAGCGCCTCCTCCGGCGGGATAACCGCGAAGCTGAGCGCGGGCACCCATCAGCCGAAGGTCGAAGCGCCATGGCCGATCCAGTTCACGGTCACGCGCGGCGGGCGGCCGGTGACGGCGAGCGTGAGCTACGAGTACCTGTTCGGCGGGCAGGTGGTGGCGCACCGCTCCCACTACACGTTCAAAGGACATTTCTCAGACGTGTTCAAATGGCCGCCCTCCGCCGTCGGCTATCCGCTGACGTTTCGCGCGGTGGTAACTTCGGGTCGCGTGAAGATCAACCTGGACTACCCGGTGCAGGTCAGCAGGTGATATCCCGCGCGGGCGCGGAGGTGAGCGTCGAGGGCGTCAGCAAGAGCTTCGGGCGTGTGAGCTCGCTGCGCGAGGTCTCACTCGACGTCGCGGCCGGCGAGGCGGTGGCGATCACCGGCCGCTCGGGCTCCGGCAAGAGCACGCTTCTGGCGCTCATCGGCGGCCTGGAGCAGCCCGACACCGGGCGGGTCAAGATCGACGGCCGCGCCGTCTGGACGGAGCCGCGCCCGGCCCGCGCCAGGCGCGAGCTCGTCGGCTTCGTCTTCCAGCGCCACCTGCTGCTCGGAACGCTGTCGGCGCGCGCGAACGTGGAAGTCGCGCTGATCGGCGCCGGCCTGCGCCACGGCGAGCGCCGCAGGCGCGCGCTCTCGCTGCTGGAGGAGGTGGGTCTCGCCGACCGGGCCGATCACCTGCCGTCGGAGCTCTCGGGCGGCGAGAGCCAGCGCGTGGCCGTCGCGCGCGCGCTCGCCAACGAGCCGCGTCTGCTGCTCGCCGACGAGCCGACGGGGGCGCTCGACTCGCAGACCTCCGAGCGCGTGCTCGACCTGCTGTTCAGGCTCCGCGACAGCCTCGACATGACGTTGGTGGTGGTCAGCTATGACCCCTCCGTGGGCGCTCGCGCCGACCGCACGCTGACGCTCATCGACGGCAGGATCCAGGCGGCGCCGGTCGCCCTCTCGTGCGGCTAGGAGATCGCGATGCTGGCGATCATCACAACCAACCTGCTGCGGCGCTCGGCGCGAACGATGTTCACCGCCCTGGGCATCGCCGTGGGCGTGGCGACGATCGTCGCCCTGCTCTCGTTCACACAGGGCCTGAAGAACACCGCCGCCGGATTCGTGCATCTCGGCGGCTCGGAGCTGGGCGTCTTCCAGGCCAACGTCTCCGAACCGACGGCGTCGGTGCTCCCGGAAGCGATCGTCGCGCGCCTGGACGCCCGCCCGGAGGTGGCGCGCGCCACGCCCCTGCTGCTGATCGTCGAAGGCGTCAAGAGCGACGCTTCGGCGATCGTGTTCGGCGCCGACCCGGCGGGCTTCTTCACTCACAACCTGGTGCTGACCGGCGGCCGACCGCCATCGACGGCGGCGCGCGAAGTGCTCGTCGGCGACCGCATGGCCGCGCAGCAGCACCTGCTCCCCGGGAGCCAGGTCGTGATCGAGGGACGCCGCTACCGCGTGGCCGGGATCTACCACTCGGGCGTCCTGTTCGAGGATTCCGGCGCCGTGCTCGCGCTCGCGCAGGCCCAGCGGCTGGCCAATCGCCCGGCGGAGGTCACCGACGTCGTCGTGCAGCTGGCGGCGGGCGCGCGGGCGAGCACGGCCGCCAAGCACATCGAACGCGCCTTGCCCGGTACGCAGGTCATCACGGACCCCCAGCAGGCGCTGCGGGTGGGAGCGGACAGCACGCTCATCTCCAAGGCGATCCTGGTGATAGTGGTGATCGCGTTGATCGTCGGCGCGATCAGCGTCGCCAACACGATGGCAATGTCGATCGTCGAACGCCAAGGCGAGATCGGCCTGCTGAGCACCGTCGGATGGTCGCCCGTGCGCGTCGCCAGCCTGATCTTCGGGGAAGGCGTCGCCGTCAGCGTGCTGGGCGCCGCGGCGGGACTGCTCCTCGGGGTGATCGGCGGCGGGCTGCTCGTCGGCGCGCTCGGCGTGAGCTCCTACGTCTCGCCCTCGATCACCGCCTGGGGCCTTGGGCGCGGCCTGCTCGTGGGTGTCGCGATCGGCGTGCTCGGCGGGATATATCCCGCATGGCGGGTGACTCGCATGACGCCCTTGCGGGCACTGTCGAGCACCTGACGATGACGCCGAGATCCCTAGTCCGCGGATGAGCGGAGAGCAGCGAGAGGAGATTATTCCAGCATGGAGTTTCTCGACCGCCGCCATGCCGGTCGCCAACTGGCAAGGGAGTTGGGGCCGTTCGCATGCGAGCATCCGGTGATCGTCGCGGTGCCGCGCGGCGGCGTGCCTGTCGCCTTCGCGGTCGCGCGTGCGCTCGGTGCGCCGCTCGACGTCATCGCGGTCCGCAAGCTGGGTGCCCCCGGCAACCCCGAGCTGGCAGTCGGCGCGGTGGCGGAGGACGGCACGGGTGTCCTCGACCCCCGTTCGGCGGCCACGCACGGCATGACCCAGGCCGCACTCGACGCGATACTCGCGCTGGAATCCCGGGAGCTGCGCCGCAGGGTGGCGCGCTACCGCGACGGTCGGCCATCGACTCCCGTGGGCGGACGGAGGGTGATCGTCGTCGACGACGGGCTGGCGACAGGCCTGACCGACCTCGCCGCCGTCCGTGTCCTGCGCAAGCGCGGCGCGCGGCGCATCGTCGTCGCGGTCCCCGTGGGCTCCAGCCAGGCCGTGTCGATGCTGGCCGAGGCGACCGACCGCGTGGTCTGTCTGGAGGTCCCGCCGCGCCTGCTCGGGGTGGGCATGTGGTACCGCGACTTCACGCCCGTCTCCGACGAGGAGGTCGTGGCGCTGCTGGCCTTGGCGGACGCGCGCGCGAGCGAGCAGGCGCCATCCAGGCAATAGCCCGACCCGAGCCCGACGGCGCCAGCAGCGCTCGCGTCGCGTCGCGTCGCTGACCGTCGCGATCGCGTAGCGTCCCGGGGGCGCCGACGGACGTTATGGCCGACCGCAACGACATCGACTTCACCTACTCGCTGACCGACCGCGTGTTTCGGCTGAGCATGGGCGAGCTCGCGGATTTCAGCGGAGCGAAGTACGACGGCGATTTCTCACTCAGCCTGGAGCAGGCCCAGCGCCGAAAGCACGAGTATGTGGCGGAGAAGATCGGGATCGAGCCCGGCAGGCGCGTGCTCGACCTCGGCTGCGGTTGGGGACCGCTGCTGGACTTCATCCGTGGCCGTGAAGCGATGGGGGTGGGAGTCACACTTTCGCGTGCGCAGGAGGCCGCTTGCCGCCGGCACGGTCTCGACGTGCACCTGTACGACGCGCGCCAGCTCGATCGTGAGAGCTTCGGGCGCTTCGACGCCGTCGCCAGCCTCGGCGCATTCGAGCACTTCTGCTCGGTTGACGAGTACCGCGCCGGAGCTCAGGAGGAGATCTACCGGGCGATCTTCGAGCGCGTGGCGAGCGTGCTGCCCGAGCGCGGGCGCTTCTACCTGCAGACGATGGTCTTCGGGCGCAACATGATCCCGCTGGATGAGGTCGACGTCCACGCTCGGCGCGACTCCGACGCGTTCGTCCTGGCGCTGATGGAGCGCCAGTTCCCGGGCTCGTGGCTGCCGTTCGGCGAGGAGCAGGTGGTTCGCTGCGCGGAACCGAGCTTTCGGCTCCTATCCAGCAGCGACGGCCGCCTCGATTACATCGAGACGATCAACCAGTGGAACGCCCGGATGGGGGCGCGGAGCCTGCGCAAGTACATGCTCAAGCTCCAGCTCGTCCCCCGTTGGCTGACCAGCGCCGACTTCCGCCTCGCGTTCACCTCGGGCGTGAGCGCCAACAAGGTGTGCTTCGAACGCGAGCTGATCGATCACCGCAGGCTCGTCTTCGAGCGACGCTGACACTGTGGGACGCGCTCAGACGGGGCTCGCCAAGCCGCTCGCGGCGCGACGCTCGCCGCCCGCCGCGAGCTCGTCGTCGCGCTCGGCGGCGCGCGCAAGCACAAGCAGCGAGCAGCGCGCGTGGCGCTGAAGATAGTCGGAGGTGCTGCCGAGCACCAGACGACGCAGCGGTCCGTAGCCGCGCGAGCCGACGATCAGGAGCTCCACCTCGTCGCCGAAGCGCGCGAGCTCCTCGCCCGTGACCCCGTACACGGCACGTCCCTCGACGTCCGGCAGCGCCTGGAGGCGGCCGTTGGCCTGCTGCAGCAGCACGTCGATGCTCTCGCCGATCGCCGGCGGTACCAGCCCGGTGTACGCGAACGCGGGCAGCGAGACCACCTCCAGCGCATGCACGCTCGCGCCGCCGCGCCGCGCGAGCGCACGCGCCGTCGCCAGCGCCGCCTTGCTCTCCTGTGAGCCGTTGTAGGCCACGCCCAGCGTGGCCAGCGGCGCGGGCTGCGCGGCGTAGCCTCGCGCGGCGATCGCGACCGCGCAGGGAGCGCCGTTGAGCGCGGCGCGCGCGTCGTCGCCGAGCATCGCGCGTCCGAATGCGCCGTGACTGCAGGAGCCGACGACGAGCAGGTCGGCTTCGCGCTCGTCAGCCTGCTCGTGCAGGCCGCGACCCGCCCCCATCGCCACGACGCTGAGCAGCTCGGCGTCCACACCCGCCGCGTCGCGCTCCTGCTCGAGCAGCGCCTCGGACGCCTCGCGCTCACCTCTGAGCACGCTGGGCGCGAGCGCGTGCGAAGGGCGCAGCTCGCCCGAGTGCACGTGAGCGAGGGTCAGGCTGCCGGCGGGGTCTGTCAGGCGAGCTGCGAGCGCGATCGCGTCGCGCCCATTTGGCCTGCCGTCGACTCCCACGAGTACGTTCTTGAACATTGCGGTCTCCTTGCGCGAAGCGGACGGGAACGCTCACCACGCTAGATCGCGCATGCGCTGGCGACATCGTGGTGAGCCACCGCGCGAGCTGCGGGTTTTCACTGACGCTCGCCGGACTGCTCCCTGCTCAGGTCACGGTGTTGGGCACCGTCGCGGTCAGGCTCACGGGATGGCTGACGAGCAGCGCCGAGTCCAGGACGACGGTGCCGCCGCACGCGAACGCGTAGCTCCCCCCTGCGCTCACGTCCGCGCGCAGCTGGCCTTCGGCGCCGCACTCGGTGATCGTCCCCGAAGCCGCACCCGCGCTCACCGGCAGCACGACGTACAACAGGATCCAGACGCCCACGATCGGCAAGCCGAGCGGGAGCGACATGCGACGCGCCTGGCCAAGAGCACCGCCGCAAAGCGTAGGCCCTGCACGCATGGTGCGCATGGGACGTTTTGCCTATCTTTCAGAGGGCCATGACAGGCTCGCGTCATACCGACGGGGACTTGCTCGCACGCACGCGCGACAGCCTGTGGGAGCTGCAGGACCTGCACCAGTTCCGTGCGGGCCTGCTGTTGCTGCTGGGGCAGCTCGTGGATTGCGACTCCGCCTCCTACAACGAGATCGGCCGCGAGCCCGGCGAGCTGTACATCCTCGCAGAGCCGGCGGAGTCGCTCGAGCTCGACGTGCCGATCGAGCTGTTCGGCGAGCTGGTGTCGCAGAACCCGCTGGCTGCTCACTACCGGCGCACCGGTGACGACAGGACGCTGCGCATGTCGGACTTCATCAGCAGTCGTCGGCTGCACGCGCTGGAGCTGTATGACGTGTTCTACCGGCAGCTCGGCGTGGAGCACCAGCTGGCGTTCACCCTTCCCGGTCAAGGCCAACTGATCGGGGTCACCGTCAACAGGGCGGCACGGGACTTCAGCGAGCGCGAGCTGGCCCGGCTGGAGGGGATCAGGCGGCACGTGTTGAGCGCCCACCGCAACCTTCGCGACCGCGCGCGACTGGACGCGCTCTCGCGTGCGCTGGATGACCACAACGACGGGCCGGTCGCGGTACTGCTGCTCGAGCAGAGCGGCGTCCTGCACGCGGCGCACGAGCGCGCCGAGCGGTTACTGGCGCGGATCTCGCGCGATCACTCGGCCATCAACGCCCTGCGCAGCTGGGCTCGCCTTCAGCGCGTCCGCGCGACGGACGGCGCGCTGCCGCTGCGCCTGGAAGTGCTTGGCAGCGAGCTGCAGGCGCGTTTCCTTCACGGCGCCCCGGGTATCCCGGACGCGATATCGCTCAGCCCATGCGCGCTTCGCCGGCCGCAATCGCTGCGCGCGTTGGGGCTTACACACCGCCAGGCCGATGTACTGCACCTACTCTGGCGGGGAGGCAGCAACGCGGACATCGCGCGCACGCTCGGCGTCACCGAGCACACCGTCCGCCACCACCTCGAAGACATCTACAGGCGGCTGGACGTCAACTCGCGCACCGCCGCCGCCCACCTCGCCGGCAAGGCGCTGGCGAGTGACGGAGCCGAAGACGTGCTCGACCGGTAGTCGTCGTCGTGTGGTGTATCGCAGCGGCGATACACCACACGCAGGGAGAAGAGACGTCCCACCCCATAGGGCGGTCTCGAGCATGTGCGGCGTGCGCGGTGCCCACACTGTGCGCCCGAGCCCGCTGCCCTGCTCGGGCGATCACCGCCGAACGAGATGGTCTCTGCCCAATGAATCGAACGAGTCGAATGAATAGGTGCGCACGCTCGGTGCGCACGCGCGCACGCGCACGCGCACGCCTGCCCGCTTACCGCAAATTGAGTGTCGAAAACTACGGATGCGCGCCGCCGGGGTAGCGCGTAGGCTGCCTCGCAGATGGTGTGCCGCAGATGCACACCAATTAATGGAGGAGGCTGGCGGTGTTGAACCCGACAGGCGTGGCCGTGCTCGGCGCGGTCTTCAACCTGAATCACCCCGCCCACGTCGTGCACTGGCACTTCATCGATCTGACGGTGTCGAACGTGATCGTGATCGGGGTGATGCTGCTCGTTTTCGCGCTCGCGATCGCGCTGCCGTTCCCGGGGGCCGCGCGACGACGCGGAGGTGCGGCATGAGCGCGCCCACCACCGAGAAGTCGTGGACCGTCCGCGTACGCGAAGCCGGCGTCGCCGCGCTGCCGCCGGAGAAGCTGCTGCCGGACAGCCAGCCGACGTACGTCGCCTCCTGGATATACGTCTTCGGCGTCGCCAGCCTCGCCTCGCTGGCGGTGATCGTCGGCTCCGGCATGATCCTCGCCCTGAAGGGCCCCGCGTGGTGGCACTACACCGGCGTGGGGCACTTCTTCAACAGCATTCACATGTGGTCTGTGGAGCTGTTCTTCTTCGTGATGGTCGTGCACCTGTGGGGCAAGTACTGGATGGCCGCCTGGCGCGGCGGGCGCACGCGCGTGTGGGTGACGGGCGCGATCACCTTCCTCGTCGCGGTTCCCTGCGCGCTGACCGGCTATGTCTCACAGCAGAACTTCGACGCGCAGTGGATCTCCACGCAGGCCAAGGACGCGATGAACTCCGTCGGCATCGGGTCGTTCTTCAACCTCACCAACTTCGGTCAGATGTACAGCTACCACGTGCTGCTGCTGCCGGTGGCGGTGATCGCGCTGGTGATCACCCACGTGCTGCTCGTGCGCCGCCACGGCGTGGTCCCGCCGTTCGAGCTGGAGAAGCGAGCCCTCGCCGCGGCTCCCCCTCCGCCTGACGTCGACGGGAGCCCCTCCCCCGCCTCCCCCATGGCCGGAGTCCGGTCATGAGCCCCCTGCGCAGGCTGCTGCGCAACCGCGATGACACACAGCCGTGGAAGGGAGGCTACGCGCCGTATGACCTCGTCAAAGAGGCGTGCATCGCCGTCGGCGTGATCGCCCTGCTGGCGATCGTGCTGAGCGTGCTGTTCTCCTCGCCCGATGAGAAACCGAGCACGATCGGCCAGTGGTCGCGCCAGCTGCCTGTCGACTTCGCAACGACCGCCATCAGCGAGCTCGACGGCAAGAGCGGCACAGCGGAATACGGTCCGCCGTACAACCACGAATCGGGCAGCGTGCAGCACTTCCTGTTCCTGCACCCGCAGAGATGGCTCGGTGTGAGCCATCCGATCAACACGGCCGAGGACTACGTCATCGGCCCGCTGAAGACGGTGCCCGACGACCCCGCGCTACAGCGCGCGCTGGCCGAATACCAGGCGGCGCCGGAAAGCACGCGGCGGGCGTGGGATGCGGCGTACGCCACGCCGCTGGAAGAATATGCGGCCGCCGAAGAAGAAGGCAAGCCCCTGCCCAAGACCGTGAGCGTGGATCAGGCCACGGGCACCGTCAGCGTCCAGACGAGTGAAGCCGGGCCGGTCCCCACGATGATGGCCAGCGAGCTGAGCCTTGCCAAGAGCGGGGGATTGGACGGCGATCTGCTGACGAGCAACCAGTTCTTCCAGACCGACTACACCGAGCCGCTGCTGTTCATGGCCGACGGCGGCCTGCTCGAAAAACGCGCCGAACAACAGCACCTGCTCGGCGAGCAGTGGGGGATGATGAACGAGACGGGCAGCTATCCGGGCCAGGTGTGGCTGTGGCTGTACACCTTCTGGTACCAGATCGAACCGTTCAAATCATCCGCGAGCGGTGACCTGGACGTGATGCTGGTGATGGGCCTGCTGAGCGCGTTGTTCGTGTGCATCCCGCTGCTGCCCGGCGTACGCGACCTCCCCCGCCGCCTGCCGGTCTACAAGCTGATCTGGAAAGAGCACTACCGCAGCGTGTGATCGAGCCGAGCGGGGCGGCCCCGCGCGGGGCGCTGTCGGCTCGCGTGGGGCGATCGCCAGCCGGCCCTACTGCGCGATCAGGCGGCGCTCCAGCGCGTAGCCGACCAGCTCGGCGCGGGTGGACAGCCGCAGCTTCTGCTGGATGTGCGAGCGGTGCGTCTCGACGGTGCGCACCGACAGGAACAGCTTCTCGGCGATCTCCGCGTTGGTGTGGCCGAGGGCGATCAGCCGCAGCACGTCGACCTCGCGCTCGGACAGGTCGTCCGGCGGCCCCGGCGGCGGCTCGGAGGCGATGCGCGCGCCGAGCCTTGGGTTCAGGTAGCTCTCGCCGGCCGCCGCGCGGCGCACCGCTTCGACGAGCTCCTCGTCGGCCGCCTCCTTGAGCACGTAGCCGAGCGCGCCCGCGCCGAGCGCCTCGCGGGCGAACGCCGGCTCCTGCTGCATCGTCAGCACGACGATCTGCGTGTCGGGCGACTCCTCGCGCAGCAGCGGGATCGCCTCCAGGCTGGAGCCGCCAGGCATGTTCAGGTCGAGCACGAGTACCAGCGGATGGTGACCGCGCACGTAGCGCCTGGCGCTGTCCACGTCGCTGGCCTCGGCCACGACTTCGAAGTCGTCCTCGCTGTCGAGCAGCAGCCGCAGGCCGCTGCGAACGACCGCGTGATCGTCGGCGAGGACGATGCGGATGGACTGTGTGGCGGGAGCCTCACCGTCCACGTCGCCGCCGGCGGAGCTGGCTGCCTGGTCGCTCATCGCTTAGAAGGTATCGCGTGCGGCGGAGCGCTACGCGGTTGCGGCGAATGACCCGACCCACTCGCCGGTGCCCCGTCCAGGACCGCGTCTCGGCGTATCCTGAGAGGGGGCATCGGATGAGCACAACTCAGATCGCAGAGCCGGCTGCAGCTGGAGCGCCGTCTGACGGCGGCCGCGAGCGGATCGAGCTCGAAGTCTCGGGCATGACGTGCGCCTCGTGCGCTGCGCGAGTGCAGCGGACGCTCGCCAACCAGCCCGGCGTGGCCGAGGCACGCGTCAACTACGCGACAGGACGGGCCGCGGTCGAGCTCGAGCCGGGGGCGTTGGATGTCGACCGCCTGACCGCCGCCGTGGAGGGCGCCGGCTACGGCGCCGCGCGGGTGGCGTCGAGCGCGACCGAGCAGGCCCGCGCGTTCACGACGCTCGAAGCGCGCGAGGCGCGCGAGCAGGCGGCGCTGGCGCGGCGCATCGCGGTCGCCGTGCCGCTCGCGACGGCGATCGCGATCCTCACATACGTGCAGCCGCACGACACGACGGCGCGCTGGATCGTGGCGGGGCTGGCGGTGCCGGTGCAGTTCTGGTGCGGGCTGCCGTTCCTGCGCTCGGCGTGGAGCTGCGCGTACGCGCAGGCGACGAACATGGACACGCTGATCGCGCTGTCGACGCTCGCGAGCTTCATCTACTCGACGGTCATGCTGCTTACCACGCATCCCACCTACGAACACGGCGTGGCGGTGGGCATGTTCTCGATGCCGCTCGACTACTACATGGGCGCGACGATCATCGCCGTGCTGCTGATCGGCCGCTGGTGCGAGGCGAAGGCCCGCAGCAGCTCCGGTCGCGCGGTGCGCGAGCTTGCGCAGCTCGGCGCCACGCAGGCGCGGCTGCTCGATTCGGAGGACCCGGGCGCGCCCGAGCGGCTGGTGGCGGTCGAGCAGGTGCGTCGCGGCGACCTGTTCCGCGTGCGCCCGGGCGACAGCGTCCCCGTCGACGGGATCGTGCTCGCCGGCGCCTCGGCCGTGGACGAGTCGATGCTGACGGGCGAGTCGCTTCCCGTGGAGAAGCTCCCGGGCGCGCCGCTGACGGGCGCGACGGTGAACCTCGACGGTGTGCTGCAGGCGCGCGCGACCGCCGTCGGGGCCGATACCGCGCTGTCGCAGATCGTGGCGCTGGTCGAGCGCGCGCAGGCATCCAAGCCGAGGATCCAGCGCCTGGCCGACCAGGTCTCGCTGGTGTTCGTGCCCGCGGTGCTCGTGCTCGCGGCGCTGACGGCGCTGGGGTGGGTGCTCACCGGTGGTGGCCTGCAGGGGATGGTCGCCTCTATGCACCTGCAGCGCGGTATCGACGCGACGATCGCGGTGCTGATCGTCGCGTGCCCGTGCGCGCTGGGCCTCGCCACGCCTGTGGCGATCCTCGTCGGCACCGGGCGCGGCGCGCGGCTGGGCCTGCTGATCCGCAGCGCGGAGGTACTGGAGCGCAGCCAGCATCTCGACACGATCGTGCTCGACAAGACCGGCACCGTGACCACCGGCGAGCTGTCGCTGGCGGACATGTGGACGGCGCCTGGTGAGGACCCCGAGCGGCTGCTGGCGCTGGCGGCTTCCGCGGAGGCCGGCTCGGAGCACCCCGTCGCGCTGGCGGTCGTGGCGGCTGCGCGCGAGCGCGGCCTGGAGCTCGCGCACGCGCGGGAGTTCCGCTCGATTCCCGGCCGCGGCGTGCGTGCGCTGCTGGGTGGCGTCGGCGTGTGGGTCGGACGCCCGAGCTCGCCGCAGGACACGCCCGGGCTCGCGGCGGTGCTCGAGGAGTGGGAGCGCGGAGGCCGTACGGCGGTCGTGGTCGAGCGCGATCAACAGGTCGTCGGCGCGCTGTCGCTGGCGGACACCGTCAAGCCGGAGGCGCGCGCGGCGGTCGCGGGGCTGCGCGACATGGGCATCGACGTGCGGCTGCTCACCGGCGACAACGCGCGCGCCGCGCAGGCGGTCGCGGCGGCGGTCGGGATCGAGCACGTGCTCGCGGGTGTCAGCCCGGGCGACAAGCTCGAGGAGATCGCCCGCCTGCAGAGCGAGGGCCACCGCGTGGGGATGGTCGGCGACGGCGTCAACGACGCCGCCGCGCTGGCGCGGGCGGATCTGGGGATCGCGATGGGGACCGGCGTCGGCGCCGCGATCGAGGCGGCCGACATCAGCGTGCTCTCCGGCGACCTGCGCGGCGTCGCGCGCGCGCTGCGCCTGGCGCGCGAGACGTACACGATCGTGCTGCAGAACCTCGGCTGGGCGTTCGGCTACAACCTGATCGCGCTGCCCCTGGCGATGACCGGGCTGCTCAGCCCCGCGCTGGCGGCCGTCGCGATGGGCCTGTCGAGCATCACCGTCGTCGCCAACAGCCTGCGGCTGCGGCGCTTCGACGCGCCCGGGCGCACGGCGCCCGTGCGCCGCGGACGCCAACGCGTCGCGAGCATCGCCACAGCCGCGGCGATCCCCGCCGTGCTGCTCGGCGGGCTGGTGCTCGCCGACCCCAACTCCTTCGCGGTGCCGCGAGTGCCCTCGACCGGCTCAGTCGCGGTCAAGCGGGGCGCCGGCGAAACGCTGGCGACGTACATGGCCCACCTCAGGGCGTCGCAGAAGTGCTCGTCGATGGCAGGTATGTCGATGAACGCGAAGCCGTGCCCTCGCCGGGCGTCGAGTCGTTAGCCTGCACGACCGGGAACAGCGCGAACGCGAGCAGCACGAACAGCGGTCCCGCGTTGAAGTCGGTGGCGCCTTCGGTCCAGAACGGCCCGCCGAGGCTCTGTCCGAGCACCCAGTAGGCGAGTGACAGCACGATTCCGATCACGAGCGCGGGCCAGCGCAGCGGCGTCCATACGCCGACGGCCACCGCCACGGAGAGGATCGCGAGCACGACGGCGATCGCCGTCCCGTGCCCGTGGGCGTCGCTGGCGATCGAGTTCTGGAACGTCGCCAGCCAGTGCGGCGAGGCTTCGGCCATGCCCTTGATCATTTCCTGCGTCGCGTCCTGCGCGCGGTTGACGTTCACCAGCCACAGACCCGCCGACAGCGCCCACAGCCCCGACCAGAAGTACAGCCCGCCACGATCGCCGAGGGGGCCGAGCGCCGCGGGCGAGCGGCCCGTCTGCCTGCTCGTGGGCCACACCAGCAGGCCGATGATCGCGTAGACGATCACCGCGCCGGGGGCGCCCATCAGCGGCGCGGGCAGCGTGGTGGAGGTGAGCCCGCCGAAGCCCTCGCCGAACCACCAAACGACGAGCGCCCAGCCGAAGGAGGCGAGCAGCGCGGGCTTGACGGTCTTGCGGCTGACGATCAGCGCGAGCCCGATCGCGACCTGGATCTGACCGGAGAGCGTGTTCCACAGGGTCAGGTCGCGCCCGTAGAAGGCGTCGAACGTTCTCATCGGGCCGCCGACGATCGACCACTGTTTGGCCGCCGCCGGCGCGAACACTTCGCTGACGATGCCGTGCGTGAACATGAAGCTCTTGAACTGGAACAGCCCGTCGAGCAGCCACACGACACCGAGCACGATCTGGATGCCGCGCGTCGTCACGCGCAGGCGAGCGGCCAGGCGCCTCGTGTCAAGTGCTTGCGGCCCGGCCACGGAGCTGAGGCTGCTCATCGCCGGGAAATACTAACTCAGGGACCGAGCCGGCGACGACGCCTTGATGCGGCGCTCAGCCACGCGATCGGTGTGGGATAATCTCGGGCCGTGACCGGCGGCATGGACATGGGCGGCATGAGCATGAGCCACGGCGCCAAGCATGCGATGTCGGTCGGCGGCATGTCGATGAGCGGCGGCGGGTCGGGCACGACCAACATCCTGCCCGAGTGGCTCGCGGTGATCTGGACGCTCGTGTTCGTCGCGATCGTCGTCATTCACGTGCTGCACCTGCGCGATACCACCGGCCAGCGGCGGCTGTGGCACTCCGGCCACGTGCTGATGGGCCTGGGCATGGCGTTCATGTTCGCGCCGGCCTCGATCGACCACTTCGACATCCCCGGTGGCTTCTGGCAGATCGCGTTCGCGGACGGCGCGCTGGCGATCCTCGCGTGGATGCTCGCCCAGGGACTGAATGGCCGCGCGATCAACGTGCTGTGGCTGACGATGGCGATCGACCTCGCGGCGATGGCGTACATGTGGTCCCCCAGCGGCTTCCAGGCTCCACTCACGTGGCTGCTCGTCGCCTACTTCGCGCTGCAGTCGCTGCTGTGGGTCACCAACCGCATGCGCGAGGTCGACCACAAGACGCTGCTGGGCGGCAGCTTCTCGGTCACGCCTGACGGCGCCGTAGCGATGTCCGCCGCCGAGCCGCTGGTGTGCTTCCGCGACCTGCGCGTGTCGATGTTCGCGATGACGCTCGGCATGGCGTACATGTTCGCCGCCATGCAGCTGGCGATGTAGCCGGCCCAGCGGCGGGCGCTCGCCGCGGTCATGCCTCGAGGGTCGCCGGCGTGGGCGCGACAGCCGCAACCGCGTCCCTGCGCTCACGTGCGAGCAGCGACTCGACGCCGATTGTGCAAACGAGCAGGCTGACGACCGAGGACGCGACGATCGCCGTGGCGATCGCGTTGGAGAGCACGCCCTCGGCGAGCCCCAGCGAGGCGACGGCGGCCGGCACGCCGAGCTGCGCGCTCGCCGCCAGCCCAGCGCTCGGCGACCTGTGCATGATCGCGGCCGCCGTCAGGTGGATGAAGACGTTCAGCGCGACGAGCGCGACGGCGAGAACGAGCATCGCCGGGTACTCGATCAGCCCGCGTAGGTTCAGCTGCGCCCCGAGGATCACGAAGTACAGCGGAACGAAGAATCCCTCGGCGATGCCGCGCATCTGCGTCGAGAGCCGTTTTGGCCCGCCGATGAAGGCCACCATCAGCCCCGCGCCGAAGCCCGCGATCAGCACGCTCGTGCCGCTCTTCTGCGCGACCCAGGCGAGGAAGAACAGCACGAGCAGAGACAGGCGCAGGTCCAGCGCCCAGCGGCGCTGCTTGGACAGCCGGCGCATGTGGCGCACCCAGGCATGGCCGGAGACCCGGCGAGCGCCGCCGAGCAGCAGCAAACCGGCGACGGCGACCAGCGCCGCCCCGAGCGCAGCGTGGATCGCGCGTCCGGGCTGAAGCACGATCGGCACCGACAGGATCGTCACGACGTCGGCGATCGTCACCTGCGCCATCACCGCCATGGCGTCGCGCCCGCCGGCGCCTGTCTCCTGCAGCGCCGGCAGCAGCACCGCGGCCGACCCCGACGCGAGCACGACCGCGTAGATGGCGGCGTGCGAGGTGCCGGCCGCGGCGGCGGCGGCGAAGCCGGCGGGCACGGCGAGCAGGCCGACGATGACGGCAAGCGCCGCGCCGCCGCGCAGCGAGGCCGACAGACGCCTGTCGCGCAGCGGCAGGTGCACGCCGACCGTCAGCATCAGCATCGCGAAGCCGACCTGGCCGAGGAACGAGACGGTCGCGTTCGACGTGTTCACGGCCGCCAGCCCGGTGCGGCCGACGAGCACCCCGGCGAGGATCTCGCCGATCACGACCGGTATGAAGCGGCGTCCGCTGAGTCCAAGCAGCGGGCCGCCCAGGCCGGCGAGCACGATCACGACCAGGGTTGCGAAGCTCACTGTCGGCCCAGCCTAAACAGGGGCTGGATCAGCTTGCACGTCGCGTCGCGGCCGATGGGTGCTCATCGCGAGCATCCGTCGGCAGCGAGGCCGTGACGAGAGTGCCCTGCCCGCCCGAGCTGATGCTGAGCGTGCCTCCGGCGAGGCTCACCCGCTCGCGCATGCCGTCGAGCCCGAAGCCGCTGCCGACGGCCTCCGTGTCGAACCCGGCGCCGTCGTCCCGGACCTCGAGCAGCACCTGCCCGTCGGACGCCTCGACGACGACCCGCACGGTGCTCGCCCGCGCGTGCTTGGCGACGTTCGTGAGCGCCTCCTGCACCAGCCGGTAGACGACGCTCTCCAGCTCGGAGTCCAGGCGCTCCGTACCCGTGGCGGGACCTGGCAGCACGAGCTCGTCCTCGATCTGAAACCCGCTCTGCTCGCGGTGGCGATCGAGCAGCGCCTCGATCGCCGTCTGCAGGCCAAGCTCGTCCAGCGCGGCGGGGCGCAGCTCGGTGATGATCGCGCGCAGGTTCTCGATCTCGCGTTTGATGTGCTCGACCGCCTCGCGCATCGCCTGCTCGCTGCGCCCCGGGTCGCCGCGGCGCAGCGCGGAGGAGAGCAGCACCTGCAACCCGCCGAGACCCTGCAGCGTCTCGTCGTGCAGCTCGCGCGCCCAGCGCCCGCGCTCGGCCTCGGCGGCCGCCAGCGAGCTGCGCAGGCGGTCGTCCTGCACACTCTGCGCCAGGGCCACGGCGGTCGCGGCGCTCGCGGCGAACGTGCGCAGCAGCTGCTCGTCGTCCTCGCTGAACATCTCGCGCTCGGGACCGCGATCGAACGCCGCGAGGATCCCCAGCCCCTCCCCGCGGTAGAGCATCGGCACGAGCAACCCGGTCTGCGGATCGGAGACGCCGAACTCGCGAGCGTCGATGCGCAGTCGCGACCCCACGTCGGCGATCCGTTCGGGATGGCGGCGCTCGAGCACCTGCCCGGACGTCGACTCGGCGATCGACAGGCGCACTCCCGAGGCCTGCTCGACGTGGCCGGCGCTGGCGTGCACGACCAGCTCCTGCCCCTCGCGCAGCATGATCACGAGGCTCCTGGCGCCCACCAGCGCGCGCCCACGCTTGACGATCAGCTCGAGCACGTGCTCGAGCGCGATCTCCCCGCCGATCGCGACCGCCACGTCGCGCGTCGCCTCCAGGCCGCGGAAGGCCTTCTCCGCCTCCTGGCGGCGGCGCTCGCTGGACTCATACAGCTTCGCGTTGCCGATCGCGATCGCCGCCCAGTCGGCGAGGACCACCGCGGCCTCCTCGTCGGTCTCGGTGAACTGCCCATCGGACTTCTCGGTCAGGTACAGGTTGCCCCACACCTCGCCGCGGATCACGACCGGCACGCCCAGGAAGCTGCGCATCGGCGGATGCCCCGCGGGAAACCCGTAGCTGCTGGGGTGCTGCCCGACATCCCCCAGGCGCAACGGCTGCGGGTGCTCGATCAGCGTGCCCAGCACGCCCCGCCCGCGCGGCAGGTCGCCGATCGCGCGGCGCGTGTCCTCGTCGATGCCGGAGGTCAGGAACTGCTCGAGCCCGCTGTGGCGCTCGTTGAGGATCCCCAGCGCGGCGTAGCGCGCCCCGGTGATCTCCCGCGCCGCCTCGAGCACGCGGTCCAGCACGATGCGCTGGTCGAGCTCGGTCGTGAGGACGCGGCCGACGTCGAGCAGGCGATGAACCCATGGCTCATCAGAGGCAGCCCCCATGCCACCGGAGTGTAGGCGAACGAGTTACCTCGACAAAAGCCGAACGGTCCGTAGTTTGCCCCGGCCGGCATGCGGGACAGCCACGATGACCCGCCGCGCGGAGCGGCCTACGTTCTTGTCAACCCCGGGTGGACCGGGTTTCAACGATGGGCGGACCAGGTCGATACCCGGGGCGCCGCGAGCGGGCGCCTCGGCAGGAAGGCCGGATGAGCACGACACCGAGGTGCCAACGTTGCGGCGATGTGATCGGGGTGTACGAGCCGATGATCGTGCTCGGCGAGGGAGGGGCGCGCAGCACCTCGAGAGCCGCGGAGCCGGGCGGCGCGGACCCGGTCGGAGAGTGCTACCACCACGCCTGCTACGTGCGGGCGCACGGCGAGCACATTCGTGTCGTGAGGCCGCCGTCGGCTACGTAGTTCTCACGCTGACGCCGACGGCTTTCCTCGGCTGACGGCGCAATTTGGCGGTCGTAATGTCACAACCATGACCACCGAGACCCCCCAAACCGAGAACGAGCTGCGTGTGATCGTCGCTGGCGGAGGAGTGGCCGCGCTGGAGACCGTGCTGGCGCTCGCCGACCTAGCCCCCGATCGCACAGATGTGACGGTGATCGCCCCCAACCGCGAGTTCGTGTACCGGCCGATGACGGTCCGCGAGCCGTTCGCGTATGGAGCCGCCCAGCGCTACCCGCTCGCGTCGATCGTGAACGATGCGGGCGCGACGCTGCTGAGCGACGAGCTGGCGTGGGTCGACCCCGGCACGCAGACGATCCACACCAAGGGCGGGCAGGAGCTCCCCTACGACGCGCTGATGCTGGCGCTGGGCGCGAGCGCGCACCCGCGCTACGAGCACGCGTTGACGATCGACGACTCCCACATGGACGAGACCCTGCACGGGCTGATCCAGGACATCGAGGGGGGCTACGTGCGCAGCCTGGCGTTCGTCGCCCCCGGACGGATGCCCTGGCCGCTGCCGCTGTACGAGCTCGCGCTGATGACGGCGGGGCGCGCGTTTGACATGAACGTCGAGCTGGCGGTGACGATCGTCAGCCCGGAGGACACGCCGCTGGCGGTCTTCGGCGCCAACGCCAGCCTCGCGGTGAGCAAGCTGCTCCAGAAGGCGCACATCGTGAGCGTGAACTCCGCCTACGCGGAGGTTCCCAGCTCCAAGGAGGTGGTGATCAACCCCGGCGATCGTCACCTTCACGTCGATCGCGTGATCGCGCTGCCCGAGCTGTACGGGCCCGCGGTCCGCGGCATCCCGCTGGCGACGCACGGCTTCATCCGCGTCGATCGCCACGGCCGGCTGCTCGACGCCGGACCGATCTACGCGGCCGGCGACGCAGTCGATTTCCCCGTCAAGCACGGCGGTATCTCCGCGCAGCAGGCCGACGCGGCCGCGCAGGCGATCGCGGCGGCGGCGGGAGCGCACGTCACACCCGAGCCATTCACGCCCGTGATCCGCGGCATGCTGCTGACCGACGGCGACCCCGTTTATCTGACGGCGAAAATCACCGGCGGCCACGGCTTCAGCTCCGAGATCACCGACACGCCGACGTGGTCGCCGGCGGCGAAGATCGCCGCCAGGTACCTCGCGCCGTGCCTGGAGGAGTACGACAGCGCGCACGCCGCGCCGTAAGCGGCGCGATCATCGTCGGCTTACGGTGTCGCTCACCTGCGTGCCGTCAGCCGGGTGCTCTGGCTCGGCGTGATCTGCGCGTGCGTGCGGTCCTGCAGCAGCCGCCTGATGACCGGCGGGCCTTCGTCCTCGACGAGAACGCACGTCCCCGGCCAGTAAGGGCTCTCGCCGGGCGTGGCGGTGAGGAAGATCGACGAGTAGGTCCAGCTGCCGGCGTTCACCAGGCGGGCGCCCTTGCGCCCGCGCCACTCCCGCTCGTCATCGCCGGGCAGCGGCCCCGGACGGTGGGTGTGGCCGAAGACGACGTACGCGTCGCCGAGCGCCAGGCGCGCGGCGACCTCGCCCATCGCCTCGAGCCCCGCGCGCCGCAGCTCGCTCAGCGACACGTCGGCCCGCAGCGGCCCGATCCCCGCGCGGTTGAGCGCGGCGACCGCGAGCGGGAAGGCGGCGGCGATTGCCCGGCCACGCAACCGGCGCATGCGCGCGCCGCGGCCGCCGCGTTTGGCGCCGCCCCTGAGCGCATGCCAGGCGGTGACGGTGGCGGCGCCGTTGAGCGCGGCTCCGGTGGGCGCGTCCCTGGCCATCGCGTCTCTCCACGCGAACAACGGCGCGCCGACCGCCTCGTAGTCCTCGACGCAGTCGAATGCGCTCGCCGGGCGCCCCAGCACCCGGCTCATCGCGCCGATCGTAAGACGTTCGAGCGTGGGAACGGTCATATGGCAGTCCAGATAGTGACCGTGGGTGGCGTAGACGTCGGGACGCAGCCACAGGCCGGGATAGGCGACACGAAGCCGAGCGGGCGAGACCCAGCCGGCGATCCGCTCGAGCGCGGGCGAGGCGTTCGCGGCGTCCAGCAGCTGCTCGACGCCGAGCGGCGGCGGCTCGTCCTGTTCGCCGCGGCGCGCGAGCCACGGTTCGACGAGCGCGTGGTCGTGATTGCCGGCGACGATCGCGAGCTCGCCCGTGCCCTCGATGGTGCGGCCCGCCAGCGCCGCCCCGACGTCTTCCAGAAATGGACGCGCGGCGGCCATCGCTTCGCGCAGCGGCCCGTGGCGCAGCTCGAGCACGTCTCCCAGCAGCACCACGCGCTCGACGTCGGCGACGGCCTCGAGCAGCGGCGCGCGCAGCTCGGGGCGGCGCAGGAGATCTGAGCCGGAGCTGCTGCCCAGATGCAGATCAGAGACGACTAGAGTGCGCAGCTTCGCGTATCTGCTTGGGGAGCATGAAGCGGACGTCCTCGCGAATCACGTCGAACTCGGAGATGTCGCGCACGCCACGCGCGCGGAAGAAGTCGACGAGCTCACTGACGAGCTCCTCGGGCGCGCTCGCGCCGGAGGAGACGCCCACCACGCGCGCGCCCGTCAACCACTCCTCCTGCACCTCGCGCGCGTTGTCGATCAGATACGCGTCGGTGCCGCAATCACGAGCGACCTCCACCAGGCGCACGGAGTTCGACGAGTTGCGCGAGCCGACGACCAGCATCAGATCGCAGCTCGCAGCCATCTGCTTGACGGCCGCCTGACGGTTGGTGGTCGCGTAACAGATGTCGTCGGTACGGGGGCCGACGATGCTCGGGAAGCGCTCGCGCAGGCGCGCGAGGATGGCGCTCGTTTCGTCCACGGCGAGTGTCGTCTGGGTGATGTACGCGACCCGCTGAGGATCCTCGACCTCCAGCTCCTCGACATCCTGCTCGCTCTCGACGAGCACGATCTGGTCGGGCGCCTCGCCCATCGTCCCTTCCACCTCCTCGTGCCCATCGTGCCCGACGAGCACGACCGTGTAGCCCTGCTCGGCGAAGCGGACGGCCTCGCGGTGAACCTTCGTGACGAGCGGGCAGGTGGCGTCGATCGTCAGCAGGCCGCGTTCGGCGGCGCCCGCGCGCACACTGGGGGCGACGCCATGCGCGGAGAACACGCACACGGCGCCCTCCGGCACCTCGGTCTGCTCCTCGACGAAGATCGCTCCGCGCTCGCGCAGCTGAGCGACGACATGCTTGTTGTGCACGATCTCCTTACGCACGTACACCGGCGCTCCGTGGATCGAGAGCGCGCGTTCGACGGTCTGCACCGCGCGATCCACCCCGGCGCAGTAACCGCGTGGCGCCGCGAGCAGCAGCTTCTCGACGCTGTTGGACACGGCTGTCATTGTAGGGGGCGCCCCGGTACGCTAACCCTGATGAGCCAACGTCACCTCGACAGGCTGACGCCGGTAGACGCCTCGTTCCTGCACCAGGAGAGCGCCGTCTCGCACATGCACATCGGCGGGCTGACGATCATCGAGGGCCCGCCGCCGAGCATGGAGGAGTTCCTCGAACAGATTCGGAGACGTCTGCACCTGGTCCCGCGCTACCGCCATAAGCTCGCCCACACCGCGATCGACAGCGGCCGCCCGGTGTGGATCGACGATCCGAGCTTCAACCTCGACTACCACGTCCGCCACACGGCGCTGCCCGCGCCCGGGCACTGGGAGCAGCTGCAGGACCTGACCGCGCGGATCTTCTCCCAGCAGCTAGACCGGTCCAAGCCGCTGTGGGAGATGTGGCTGATCGAGGGCCTCGAGGACGACCGCTTCGCGCTGATCACCAAGACCCACCACTCGCTGATCGACGGCATCGCGGGCGTGGACCTGGCGACGGTGCTGTTCGACCTGTCTCCCGATCCGCCGCAGATCCCCTACTCGGGACGCCCGTGGCAGCCGCATCCCGAACCGGGCACCGCGCAGCTGCTCGCCGCCGGCCTGCTCGGAGCGGCACGCGCCGGCGTGGCCTTGGCGGAGGGCGCGCTCGACGCGCTGTCACACCCCGAGCGCGCGCTCTCGCGCGCTCGCGAGGCGGCGGAGGGCGTCGGCGAGATCGTGTGGGCGGGCCTGAACCCCGCGCCCGAAACGCCACTGAACGTCCCCATCGGCCCGCACCGGCGGTTCGTCGGCGTGACCAGCCGGCTGGATGACTTCAAGGCAGTCAAGAACGCCTTCGGCGGGACCGTCAACGACGTCATCCTGGCGGTGGTGGCGGGAGCGCTGCGCTCCTTCCTGATCTCCCGCGGAAGACACACCGAGGGCGTGGAGATGCGCGCGCTGGTGCCCGTGTCGGTGAGGACCGAGGGTGAGCATCACCAGGGCGGCAACCGGATCGTCGTGATGCGTGGCCCGCTGCCGATCTACATCAGCGATCCGCTCAACCGGCTGCGGTTCGTCTCGAGCGCGATGGATGGCCTGAAGGAGTCAAAGCAGGCGCTCGGCGCGGAGGTGATCGCCGGCGCCCAGAACTTCGCTCCGCCGACGATTCTCGCGCAGGCCTCGCGGCTGAACTTCTCCACGCGCCTGTTCAACCTGATCGTCACCAACGTGCCCGGCCCGCAGTTCCCGCTGTACGTGCTCGGACGCGAGATGCTCCACGCGATCCCCGTGGCGTTCCTACCCGAGAACCACGCGCTGGCGATCGCCATCATGTCCTACAACGGCCAGATGAACTTCGGCCTGCTCGGCGACTTCGACGCGCTCCCGGACATCGAGTCGATCGGCGGGAACATCAGGGCCGAACTGGCGACAATGGTGGCACTCGCACGCGAGTCGGCCGCCGCGCCGGTCTAGCCGCGGGGATGCCAAGGCTCCCGAGTGAGCGTGACTGGGAGCGCTCGGAGGTGCTCGAGCCGCGCCCGGGCCCGCGCGAGCCGGAGCTGATCAGCGACGGCGGTGGGCTGCCCTTCTCCCCGGCCGCGCTGGCCGGGCCGCCCGCGCCGCTCGATCCGGAGGATCCCGCCGCGGCGGCGCTGCTCGCGTACCTCGCCGCGCATACGAAGACCGAGCGCGGCTCCCGCGCACCCTGGAAGCGCGGCGCCCCCGCTCCGGCGCCGGCGAGCCTCGACGGCTGGCGGCAGTTGGCGCGCACCGACGAGGAGGTCCTGTTCGCGCTCGGCCATCCGTCACACCTGCTCACCGTGGCCTTCCGCCAGGACGGCCGGCGCCAGCGCTGGAGGAATGTGGGCTCCAACTCGGCGCGCCCGCTGCGCGCCAGCCGCGACGGCATCCGCGCGTCGTCCTGGCGCGTGGACCCCGAACACGGGCCCCAGCCCGGGGAGACGGTGCTGCGCGTGCTCGTCACCGAGCGGACCTTCGCGAACGGCCAGCGCGCCAACGGCCGTGTGCTCACGCCCGACGTCTACGCCGACGAGGACGAGCTGATCCTGAGGGTGTTCGTCACCCCGCGGCCGGGCTACCAGGGTGGCGCGCCCAACCCGGAGACGCCGGTGCGCATCGCGCTGCCCCACACGCTCGGATCGCGGCGGCTGACCGACGGCGCGCTCGCGCAGTTCGCCCCGCCGGAGTCCGCGGCGTAGCGGAGGGCGTGGCCGTCGTCGCCGGCTACTAGGCTCGCGTTCTCAGTAGCCGAGCGCGAACTTGGCGTCTTCGCTCATCATCTCCGGCGACCACGCGGGTGTGAACACCATTTCCGACTCCACCGTCTTGACCCCGTCCAGTTCGCCCACGAACTCTTCGATCTGTTCGTTGACCTGCGGTCCGATCGGACAGCCGGGGGTGGTCAGCGTGAACGTCACGCGCACGTTGCCCTCGGCGACCTCCACCCCGTAGATCAGGCCCAGCTCGACGAAGTCCAGCCCGAGCTCGGGGTCGATCACGTTGGAGAGGGCGTCCATCACGTCCTCCTCGGTGGGTATCGCCGCGTCGCTCGCGCTCGGCCCGTCGCGCAGGGATGGCGCGTCGCTCGCGGTCGGCGTCTCGCTCATGGACGGCACGTCGCTCGGGATCGATCCATCTCCATGCATGCTGGACAGTCTAGCCGCCGGTGGCCGCCCCCCAGCAACGATCGCCGCATCGCGACAAGCCGCGCCAAATCCTCGCGGAAACCCGTAAAGTGTGGGGCCGATAAGCACCACGAGGGGGGCAGGATGATCTCGCGCATCGTCACGGAGGTACGACGCAACATCGTCGCATGGCTTGCGCTGTTCGTGGCGCTCAGCGGGACCAGCCTCGCGGCCTCGCACTACATCATCACCTCGACGAAGCAGATCAAGCCGAGCGCGCTCAGGCAGCTCCGCGGCGCCAGGGGTCCGGCCGGACCGCGGGGTCCGGCGGGCGCGTCCGGCGCCAATGGGATGAACGGCGCAACCGGCACGCAGGGGCTCACCGGCAAAGAAGGGCTGCCGGGCATCAAAGGTGAAACGGGCCCGGAAGGCAAACCGGGCCCGATGGGGCCGCCCGGCACAGGCAAAGAAGGCAAGGAAGGGACGGAAGGGAAGCCAGGCGCGGAAGGTAAACCCGGCACCGCCCTGGCGTATGCCCACGTGACGGCCGCCGGCAAGGTCGAACCGATCGGCGAGAGCAGGGGCTTCACGGGCGTCACCATCGAAAACCCGCCTGGGGCGCTCGGGGAAGGCGTGTACTGCATCTCGGGGCTGTCGGGTGAACTCCACAACGTCGTGGTCACGCCCGACGGCAAGGAATCCGAACCGAGGTACGCCGTCGCGACACTGGGGAAGAGCGATTACGTGGAAAAAGAAGGGCTGTGCAGCTCCACCACCCCCCAGATCACGGTGGAAGTGTGGGACGGCTCCAGCTCCCCAACCACGAAGAACGTGCCCTTCTTCATCGACATCAACTGAGGGCTCACCCGGCGGGACGCCGAGCATGACCTACCGTGGCGGAAGCGTGACCTCCCAGGACAGCCAAGCGGCCGGGATCCAGCCGCGAGTCCGCCTCGCGAGCGTCCTCGCGCGGACGGTCGCCAGCGGGCTGCTCGCCGCCGGCGCGCTCGCCACCGTCGGACCCGCAACGGCCAGCGCCATGTGGCGGACGGTCGCCCGCAGCCCCACCTCCGCCTCGCCGTTCTACATCTGCCCACAGCATCCCCACCGCGTGAGCTGCGCGTCGATCCGGGATCCCGCGAGCGGGCGGGATCGCCGCGGGTCGGTGGCTGCGGGCGCGATCACGGCCGGGCCGGCGCAGGAAACGAGCCCTGCCCTTTACGGCACGGGCATGGAAGGGGGCTACTCGCCGGCGGACCTGCGCAGCGCCTACGAACTCCCGTCGGCCTCCGCCGGGTACGGACAGACGGTGGCGGTGGTGGACGCCTACGACGATCCGAACGCCGAACACGACCTCGCCGAATATCGCTCCGAGTACGAGATCCCGCCGTGCACGTCGAGCGAGGGCTGCTTGCGCAAGGTCGACCAGTCCGGTGGGCAGGACTACCCAGAAGCGAACATGAAATGGGCGGAAGAGATCTCGCTCGACCTGGACATGGTCTCCGCCGTGTGCCCCGACTGCCACATCCTGCTCGTCGAGGCGCATTCGGATCAGGAGGAAGACCTGGCGGTGGCAGAGGACGAGGCGGTCAAGCTAGGCGCCACGGAGATCAGCGACAGCTTCCTCGGGCCGGAATCGCCGTCGGAAGCATCCGCCTACGAGCATCCGGGCATCCCGATAGCGGCTTCCGGCGGCGACGACGGGTACGGTGCAGAGGGGGTTGAAGCGCCCGCTGCCTATTCGAGCGTGATCGCCGTGGGCGGCACCTCGCTGCGCCCCGAAGGGGAACGTCGCGGCCGGCGCTGGGCGGAGACTGCGTGGTCGGAGACCGGCAGCAGATGCAGCCACGAACCGAAGCCCTCCTGGCAGAGCGACCCGGGCTGCGCGTTCAGGACGACAAACGACGTCTCGGCGGTGGCCGACCCGAACACACCCGTGTCCGTCTATGACAGCTATGGAACGGGATCCCACCCCTGGTTGCTGTTCGGAGGAACGAGCGTATCGGCCCCGATCGTGGCCGGGACGATGGCGCTGGCGAACGCGTACACGAGATCGTTCAACGGCGCCCACGCCCTGTACCTCGAGGTGGAGAACGGCCTGTCGGCGTTCAACGACATCACCTCCGGCAAGAACGGCACGTGCGGCAGCTACCTGTGCGAAGCAGGCGTCGGCTACGACGGTCCCACCGGCCTGGGGAGCCCGCGGGGGGCTCCGGAAGTGCCACCTCCTACCGCGGTCACCGGCGCAGCCGAGCCGCTCGGCCCGCGCGAAGCGACGCTGGAAGGCACGGTGAACCCGCATGGCGCCGCGATCAGCCGCTGCATCTTCGAATACGGGCCTGGGGGCGCCTCCGGTGCGAGCGCGCTGTGCGAGGCGCAACCGGGCACGGGCACCACTCCCGTGGCCGTAACGGCCCACGTCGCGGGCTTGGAACCGGGCGTGGCGTACCGCTTCCGCCTATCGGCCTCCTACGCGGGCGGCGTCGCCACCGGCAGCGAAGCGTCCCTCGACACCGCTCCCGAAGCGCCGAGCGCGCTCGCCGGCGCCGTGTCGTCGATCACCCAGTCCTCGGTCGAGTTCTCCGCGACCGTGGACCCCGAGGGAGGGGACGTCGGCGAATGCGACTTCGAATACGGGCCGACGACCGCATACGGGTCACTCGCGTACTGCAGCACCGCGCCGGGGTCCGGGGACGCGCCCGTGGCCGTGTCCGCGACGGCCTCCGGGCTGACCGCCGACACGCTCTACCACTACCGCTTCCTCGCCGGTAACAGCGCGGGCACGACGCGCGGGGCGGACAGGACGTTCTCGACGCTCCCGCTGGCGCCCGCGATCGCGGCGCTGGCGCCCTCCGGGCTCAGCGCGACCGGCGCGACCCTGAACGCCACGATCGACCCGAACGGAGCCCCGGTCAGCTCGTGCGAGTTCGAATTCGCCAGCGCGGCGACGATCCTGCCGTGCACACCCGCGCCCGGCTCCGGCGAAGCGCCGGTGGCCGTGTCGGCGTCCGTGAGCGGGCTGGCGCCCGCAACGCGATACGTCTACCGCGTGCTCGCCGCCAACGCCGGCGGCACCGTGTACGGGCCGATCGAGGAACTGACGACGGCGGACGGACTGCTCGCACCCGGCGTCCCGGGGGAACCGCTCGCGCCCGCTGAACCCAGCGACCCGACCCCGGCGGTGACCCCGAGCCGACTGGCATGCGCGCGCGCGTCTGGCGCGAGGCCCCTGCTCGTCGATGCCAACGGCACGTTCGCCTTGACGTTGCGCTGTCACCCCGGCGTCCCGGTGAGGGGCACGATCACGCTGCGGACGATCGCGGGCGCGCACGCGGGGCGCCAGTCCCCCGGCCGCGTCCCGTCGGTGCTCGTGACGGGCCCGTTCGCGCTGCCGGCGAGCGGCAGCGTGACCATCGTGTTGAGACTGTCACGGCAGGTCCGCCGTCTGCTGGCCCAGGCTCGTCTGCTGCGCGCGCAGACGACGCTCTCGACCGGCCCGCCCAGCACACCCACGACAAACGTGGGGATCGTCGTGCTGCGGGCGCGCCGGTCCCGCTCGCTCAGTGCAGCGTGAAGGCGTCCGACCAGGTGACCGTCGGCCCACTCAACACCTTGAAGACCGCTTCGGCGCTGATCTTCATGTGCTGCACGCTCTTCAGGATGCGCTTGCCTTCCTTGGCCAGGACGATCTTCATGGTCCTGCGTTCCGGTTTGGCATAGACGACGGTGCACGCCGCGAGCGTGATGCGCCGGTGCTTGCCATGGGTGGCCTTGACCGTGATGTACCACTGGATTTCGAGCTTGCCGGCCCGCGGCGAGGTGAAGCCTAACGATGCGCCGGCGCTCTTGCGCACACTCTTCAGGTGCATCGCGGCAAATGCTTTGGGCAGCTGGCTGACGAAAGCGTTGCGCACCAGTGTGATGATCTGCTCGGTTGTCGGCGGAGTGACCGTCGCCGTGTGGCCGCGTTCCGGTTCTTTGGGCTTCAGCACGGCGACCACGTTCGCGCTTTCCGCTTCGGACCGGTTCTCGACGTTGGCTGCGGTGACCACGCAGGCCAGCAGATGGCCCTGGTCTGCGGGTTCGATGATGTACGTCGCGCCCGTGGCGCCCGTGATCGGTGTGCTGTCGCGGTACCACTGGTAGCTGAACGAGGGCGGCGGCGCGCCTTCCCAGAGGCCGTGTTCACATGTGAGCTGTGCGCCGAGCGAGCCTACGCCGGTGATCGTCGGCGGCACCACGTTGCGCGGCGCGACGCCCGGCACGCGCTTGGCCGGGCTTTCCGCCGAGGCGCTGCCTTCTTTGTTGGTCTCGGTCACGCGACAGGCCAGCAGCTGGCCACGGTATTCGGTCGAGATTCTGATGTTCTCCTGCGTCGCCCCGGGGATCTTCACGCCGTTGAGCACCCACTGGAAGGACGGTTCGAGCGGAGCGCCGTTCCAGTGCCCTTCTTCACACACGACTTCTTCGTTGACCTGCACGTTGCCGCTGATGGCCGGACCGGGTTCGAGCGGTTCGGGGGGGCCGCCGGGGACGTACACTCCGGGGCTCGGGACTTCCACGCCGCTGGCGGCATACTTGTTCGTCGCTGTGACGACGCACGAGAGCGTGTGGCCACGGTCGGCGGCGACGACTTTGTACACGTAGCCGGAAACGCCTGTTTCGCCGCCGTCGCGCAGCCACCGGTACGTGTATTTCGGCGCCGGCGCCCCTTCCCAGACGCCGCTCAGGCATGTCAGCGTTTCGCCCACGTGCGCGGTTCCCGACGGCGAGATCGACGGCGCTTCCGTGTTCGCCGGTTGTTTTCCGGGGATTTCGAGCGCGACGCTCGCCGCCTTACCGGTGCCGCCAGCGTTCTTGGCCGTGACCCGGCACGTCAGCGATTCTCCTTCGTCGGCGCCCTGCACGACGTAGGTGCTTTTCGTGCCTTCCGGTTCTTTGATGTCGACTTCGCCGCCGCCCGCGTCCCGCACCCACTGGTATTCGAAGCTGATCGGCGTGGAGCCTTCCCATTGATTCTGTTCGGTGCGGCACGTCAGCGTCTGTCCCGCCGCACCGACGCCTTCGATCAGCGGCAGCGACTTGGCTTTTGGCGCCAGCTTCCCCGCTTCGGGGATCACGACCGCTTCGCTCTTGGCGGTCCCATGTTTTTTCTCAGAGTTTTCCGCCTTCACCGTGCAGTACAGCGGGTTACCTTCGTCGGCCGACACCACCGTGTAGTCGTGTTCGCGTTTGCCGATTTCTTCTTCCACGCCGGAGTTCAAGCGATGCCAGGTGAATTCGAATTTTTCCGGTGCCCCTTTCCATTCACCTTGCGAGCAGGTCAGTATCTGGCCGACTTCCGGCTTGCCGCTGATCACCGGACGTGTGATCACTTCAGGTGTCTGCTCGCCGATCGCGAATTCCGCGCTCACCGCTTTGGCTTCGTTGACGCTATTTTTCGCGGTCACGCGGCAGGCGACGCTCTCGTCTTCGTAGGATGCCTGGACCAGCAGCGTCTGTCCCGTCGCGCCCGCGATTTCCGCACCTCCGAGCAGCCACTGATAGCTGAACGTGATCGGCTGGGTGCCGTTCCAGCCGCCAGGCAGGCACGTAAGCGTTTCCCCGGCGCTGCCCACTCCTTCGACGACGGGCGGCTGCCCTGTAACCGGTTCCGGCGGGTGCCCCTGGACGTGCACGCCGTTCGCACTGATCGCAAATGCTTCACCGACTTCATTCACAGCGATCACCTTGCACTTGAGCGTATGGCCTTCGTCTTCCACCGCGACCGTGTAGCCCGACGACGTCTGCCCCTGGATTTCGCGTTCGTCGCGCAACCAGCGGTAGCTCAGCGTGGGCGTCGGGCTCCCTCTCCACGTTCCCGGCGAGCATTTCAGTTCTTTCCCGACTTCACCCGCCCCCGAGACTTCGGGAAGCTTCTCCGATTCCGGTTTTTCTTTTTTGACCGGCACCCCGAAGGACACGCTGTTGCTGCTTTCGGCCGAGACTTCGGTCCCTTCTCCCCTGGCGGTGACGATGCACCAGATTTCCTGCCCTTCGTCGGCTTTCTGCAAGTAATATTCCGGAGTTTCCTTGCGGACGTCTTGTTCGATATCCACGCCGTCACGAACCCACGTGAAGTAGAATTTCGACACACCGCCGCTCCAGCTGCCCGATGCGCATTGGAGCCGCCCGCCGAGTTTGGCCGTCCCGATGACTTCGGGCAGCGAGTTGTCCACCGGTGCGGCGAAGGCGCTGGGGGCGAGAAGGCCGGCGACCGCGAGCGCCAGCGTGGCCCACGCCACGAGGCGCCGAACAGGCAACACCCGCTCCTGATCTGGCACATCCCTTCCTTGGCGCCGCCGCAAAGTCATGAACCCCCCTGAATCGAACAGCCCGTGACGTTAGCGGTGCCTGTTGGGACTGTCAAGCAGCAACCGTCCGCGGCAGGCACACTGTCGCTGGCCGCTGACCATCGGCGCTGCGGCCGTGATTGCGGGCGCTCTGCCGGTCCGATGGCACGCATATCATGTCGCTGGTGTCATTTGACGGATTGCATGGGATCGATGTCGAATTGCATGGGAGCGGGGCGCGCAGCTCGCGCCGTCGCGCGAGCGGACGCCAAGCCCGTCTGACGCCTCTGCTCGCCGTCGCGACGGCGTTGCTCGTACCGGCGACTGCGTGCGCCGCGGCCGCGCACCCGCCTCCCACGACCACACTGTCCAACCTCACGACGCTCACGCGCTGGGCGTATCCGCAGTCCCCGGATGCGGCGCGCAGCGCCCCTTCACTGACCTCGCGCGTGGTCGGGCGCCTGCAGTTCCTGACGAACGAAGGCCAGGCGGAGATGTACCTCGAGCTGCGCTCCGTCACGATTGGGGGCCACACCTGGATCCTCGTGCCGATCCCCGGCCGGCCCAACGGATTGCAGGGCTGGGTGCCGGCCGGGGCGCTCTCAGAAGTGCACGTCACGTCCGAGCACCTGCGCGTCAACCGGGAGGCGTTTCGCGCCACGCTCTACCGTGGGCACGTGGCGATCTGGAGCGCGCCCGTGGGCGTTGGGCGTCCGAGCCTGCCCACCCCGGCGGGGCACTTCTACGTGATGGAGAAGCTCGTCTCGCGCGAACCCGCGGTGTACGGGCCGTACGCGCTCGGCACGAGCGCGTACGCGCCCACGCTGGGCGAATGGCCTGGCGGCGGCGTTGTCGGGATCCACGGAACAGACGAACCGTGGCTGATCCCCGGACGGCCCTCGCACGGCTGCATCCGGCTGCGCGACGCAGACGTCTCGCGGCTGTGGCAGCTGATCGAAGTGGGAACCCCGATCGAAATCGTCTGAGGTCGGCGGCGGGCTGGCCGGCCCTCGCGCGCCGCGCGGCCGGCGCGCTCAACCCCCGTGCTCAGCCAGTGAAGCGCGGCCGCACGCGCGCCGTGAACGGCCGTACGAATACGCGTGAGCTCGCGGCTTTGGCGCAGTTGACGTTTTGCATCGTCGCCACGAAGGAGAGGCGGTGCGCGCCGTGCTTGAGCTTCGCCGCGTTGATCGTGACGGTGAAGCGTCCTTTGCGCGCCTGCGAGCTCGACAGCGTCTTCAGCTTGCGCGCGTCGAGGTAGAACGTGATCTGCTTGACGCCGGTGGACGGTACCGTGACGCTGAAACGTCCGCGCTTGGGTCCCGTCGCGCCGTGCAGCACCGGTGGGCTAGCCGTGCAGCTCGCGAGCACGCCTCCTTCGGGCGTGGCCTTGGGTGTAGCCGACGGCACGAGAACGGGCGACGCGGCGCTCTTGACTTTTGTTTCCACTGGGGCCGAGGGCTGTTCGACCGGACCCCCGCCGGGCGGCGTGCTCACGACCGCGGCGACGTTCACGTAGGTGCCGGCCGTGCCGAGGGCGCGGCTGCACGTGTATGTCGTCTCCGCGCCGGGCTGGAGCGGAGTGGCGCCCTGCCCGCCGCTCAGCGTTCCGGGTTCGCAGAAGGGATCGTTGAGCTGCGTGATCGTCGCCGCGGCGGTGCCCACGTTCTTGACGACGATCTCGTATTCGACGATGTGCCCCAAGGTGGTTTCGAGCGGTTCGCTCGTGAAGGATCCGCCGGCACCGGCGATGCGCTGGAGCTTTTCGATGGCGAGCTCTCCCGTCCCGAGTACCGGTCCGCTGACGAGCACTTCGACGGGCTGGCTCGCTTCCATCTTCGGGCTGCCGCCGGGCGGCGTGCCTACGACCGTGGCGACGTTCACGAACGTGCCTTCGCTCGAGAGCATGCGTGTGCACGTCCAGGTCGTCGTGGCGCCTGGCGCCACCGCCATGCCATCGGGGCCGCCATCGATCGTGCCGTCGCAGTAGGGGTCGTCGAATTCGGAGAAGGTGAGCGACGTGTTGCCCGTGTTGCGCGCCACCATCTCGTATTCGACCGTCTGCCCGACTTCGCCTCTCAGCGGCAGCGGGCTGTAGTCTCCGCCGCCGATCCGCTGCTGCTTTTCGAGCACGAACGCGGGTCGCGGCGGTTCGGTGACCGTCACCTGCACGACGTTCGACGGCTTGCTCAGCGGCGTGCCCCCGACCGTGACGCCCGTGACTTCGGCCTGGTTCGTGAACGTGCCGGTTTCGTCGAGCAGCCTCGAGCATGTGTACGTCGTGGACGCACCCGGGGCGACGGGGCTGCCGCCGGGACCACCCGCGATCGTGGCGGCGTCGCAGTTTGCGTCGAGGAAGTCGGTGAACGTCTCCGGCACCGTGGTTTCGTTCGTCACCACGATCTCGTAGTCGACGGTCTGTCCGACGGTGGCACTGAGCGGTTCTTGCGTGAAGGCCTGGCCCGTGCCGGCGATGGTCTGACGCTTTTCGATCGAGAACGCCGGTTCCGGGGTGGCTTGCGGCGGCAGGATCGTGAACGGAGCCTCTTCCGTCGAGAACGGGGCGGCTTCGAGGTCGGCCTCAAGGTAGGACTTGCCGGGTTTGCACGAGGAGGCGCCGATCGCGATCACGAACGCGTTGCCGTCGTCGTCCGTCCTGAGCGCTTCTGCCCCCACCGGTTCGGTGGCGGTACCGCCCGCCAGTTCTGTCGCGGCGACGAGTTCCCCGTTCGCGCGCAGCCACTCGATGTGAGGCGCCACTTCGCAGCGGGCGGCGAGATCGGGCGCCGCGACCCGCACTTTGGCCTCCGTCGAGGAGAACTCGGCCTCGATCAGCGTCGCGACGGCGCTCAACCCTTCGTCCTCGACCTGTTCGCTCGGCATCGCTTCCACGCTTTCCGGCGTCGGCCTCGCTTCCATCACGGCGTAGGAGGCAGAGAACGATTCCACCGTCGTGTTGCCGTTCCCGACCATCGTGTGGCCGGAGATCACCGTGTCGCCGACCGCGCAGTTCGGGCCGGCGACGAGCGCGACCGTCGCGTTACCCTCGCCGTCGAGATCGACCGTGATGCTGCGCCCCTTTTCCAGCTTCACGCCGCCGGCAAGGAATTCGTTCGGGTCCACCCAGGTGATCGTGCCGCCCGTCAGGCTGCAGCGGCTCAAGAGCTGGGCATCGGAGATTTCGACCGCAGTGCCGCCGGGGAACACCTGCGGATCGCACTCGACTTGCGCGACGTCGCCCACGTCTCCGACCTGGGAGAACTCGCCTTGGCGCATCAGACCCGGCAGCGTGTGGATCACGCAGTTCGCCGCTTCGGCGGTCGCGCCCTGCGGTGTCACAGTGCTGTGCGCGGCGACGGCCCTGTTTGCGATTCTCGCCTCGGCCACGTAGGGCGCGAGCGCCATCACAAGCGCGAGCGCGAGCATCGCGACGATCACCCTGCCAGCTCCGGTGCTGCTACCCCGATCCATTTGACGACTCCGCCTACTCTCCGACACGGTTGTTGATACCCGACGCCGATCGTGAGTCGCCCCCGAGAGAGCGTCCTCGAAGGGCGCCGGCTCCGCTGTGCCAACGGAGGTAGAGAACCCCGGGAAGCGGTGGCCTCCCGGGGTTTCCTACAGTCTTACCTCATACAGCTAGCTTCTCCTAGAACGCGGTCGGTTCCGGTGCCAGGATCGTGAACGGGACTTCTTCGGTGTTGAATGGGCCCGCTTCCTCGTCAACCTGGAAGTACGACTTTCCGGGTTTGCACGATCCGAAGCCGATCGCGATGACGAACGCGTTGCCGTCGTTGTCCGTCGTGATCGCTTCGTCGCCTGTCGGTTCGACTTTGTTGTCGCCACCAGCGAGTTCGCTCGCGGGCACGAGTTCACCGTTGGGCCGCAGGAACAGCGAGCCACCCTCTTCACAGCGTGCGTTCAGCTCAGGCGCGGCCACCCGCAGTTTGGCCTCGGTCGAGCCGAACTCGGCCTTGATCAGCGTCGATGCGGAGCTTGTGGCTTCGTCCTCGACCTGTGCCGCCGGTTCGACCGTCACGCCTTCGGGCGACGGCCTAGCTTCCTCGACTGCAAACGCGGCGGAGAAGGATTCCACAACTGTGTTGCCATCCCCGACGTACGTGTTCGCCGAGACGACCGTGCCACCGACCGCACAGTTGGGACCGGCCACCAAGTCGACTGTGGCGTTGCCGTCACCATCGAGCACGGCGAATACTTCCGGACCCTCAGCGACTGGCTCCAGCAGTGTCGCCCAGTGGATCGTACCGTCCAGTCCCGTCGAGTTGCAGCGGTTGTACAGCTGCGCGTCGGAGATGCCGACGATCGTGCCACCCGGGAACACTTGCGGGTTGCACTCGATCTGTATGACGTCGCCGACCTCGCCGACCTGGAAGCCCTCGCCCTGGCGCATGAGCCCAGGCAGTGATTCCATTTTGCAGTTCGCCGCTTCAGCGATGTTCACCTGCGATATGACGGTTCCGTGCGCCGAGGCCGTTCCGGCCATCAACGCCAAACAGCTCGCCCCAACCATCAGGCTAGCGAGCACCCCCGCCCATAGACTACGTCTTTCCATGACTTCTCCTCCAGTGGAGTGGTTGCTTTGCACTGGCTGCTTCGACACATACCGAAGCAGCACTCCGGGAGGAATTCGTCGCCTCATTCTCCGCGCGGCCCCCCCGCGACCTTTACCTTGCATTGATCAACGCGCTTTGTCAAGGTTTGAAGAGGGAAAGTCAAGGTTTGTGGAGGCAAAGGTTCGCAAATTGCGGGTTTTTTGTCGATCCTCCCGAGCTGCCTGCAAGGCGATTTGCAGGGGTTTTGTGTGATGTTTGTGGCGGTTTAGAAGGTATGACGTTTGCGAAGGCTTGGAATCCGCGGCTCGCGGTATTCACCGAGCACAGAGCGTGCACGGGCTTGTCACGAGCATGGGGCACCGTGCTCAGCGCCTGAGCTGGAAGGTTCCCGTGCTCGTGACGGGGCCCCCGCCGGCGGGCGTGAAGGTGCACGCGTCACTGAGCGTGATCCCCTTCGTATGGCGCAGCAGCTTCCGCCCGGCGGCGGTCAGGCGGATGCTGAGCGTGACCGTGCCCGCGGCCTTGGTCACCACACGGCCCGTTGCCACGAGCGTGGGCGCGTGCTTGCCGGCGCCGCCGATCTTCTGACCGTGCCGCACCTGGTACCACTCGATCGTCAACGTTCCCGCCTCGGGGGCCTTGAAGCGCTCGCGATAGCCGCCGTGGCGCAGCAGCGCGCCGATCCGCGCTTGTGGTCCGCTCGGCGGGAGGTTCTCGGCGAGCGTTCCGAGCACGTTGCCGGTGCTGTGAGCTGGCGGCGGGCCGGTGGGGACGTTGATGTGGCGGACTTCTTCCGGCAGGGTCGTGAAGGTCCGATCGACGCCGACTCCCACGCCGCCTTCGCCAACGGCGACCACGCGCTCGTGATAGGTCGTGTTGGGCGCCAGCGCGTAGACGCGTACGAAGATCGCGATCGCGCCCATGGCCGCGGGCGGGAACGTCCGCAGGTTGCCCACGAACCCGCAGCCCACCTGTTTGCCGTAGGCGGTCGTCGGCCCGATTTCGAACACGCAGGAGCTGATCGGCCCGCCCTGGGGGTTGACCGAGCCGTAGAGCGCCACGTGCGTTTCGTTGATTTCCCCGGCTTCTTCGGTCACTCCCACGGGCGCGATCTGCGCGATCGTGAACGTGATCGGCTTGCTCTGCCCCGTCGGGTTGCCGATGGAGCTCGGCTGCGTGACGACAGCGGTGTATTCGCCGAATTCGAGCGGTTCCTGCTGCTGGGCGAACCATTCGCCGTTTTCGACCTTGCCGGCGATCTTCGAGACGACGGCGCCTTCAACGTCGCCCGCATGGATTTCCACCGTCACTTCGGTGTGATCGCTCGCGGTGCCGCCGAAGAACGGCCGTCGCTCGCTCGAGGCGGCCTGGGGCGCCTGCGTCACGTCGATCACGGGCGTGAGCGTGTCGACGGTGAACGCCCATTGCGTGCTTCTACCTTCCTTGTTACCGATCCCGCTCTTCTCTTCGGCGTAGGCGGCGAACTGGTGTTCGCCTTCGGGAAGCGGCTTGGCGAGCGTCGCCGACCATTCGCCATGTGAGGTATGGCCCGACGCTTCCGCGACTTCCGTCGCACCTTCCATCACGTGCACGACGACTTCGCCTTCTTCGCTCGCGGTGCCGGAGAAGCTCGGAAGGCGGTTTTTGGACGGTGACGGCGGGGGATTCAGCTTGACGCTCGGGGCTTCCGTGTCGACCACGAACGCCCACGGCGCGCTCTTGCCGATTTCGTTGCCGATCGCGCTTTCCGTGCTGGCCAACGCAGTGTAGGTGTGCCGGCCTTCGCGGAGCGCTCCGGCTGGAAGCGTGACCGACCAGCGTCCGCCGACCACAGACGCTTCGGCCGCGAAGACGATCGGAGCCTGGAGCGAGCCTTCGTGCACCTCGAGCTTGACCTTCTTCTTTTCGCTTTCGGGTGCTTTCACCGTGCCGGCGAACTTCGGCGTCAGGTTGTTCGATTCGGCCGGCGGCTTTTCCGCTATTTCCACGCTCGGCGCCTTGGTGTTGATTTCAAACTGGACCGGCGGGTGGGTCGTTGCGGCGGGGTTGCCTTCGAGCCCGCTCGGCTGTTCCGCTGTCGCCGTGTAGACGCCGTTTGCGAGCGCGGAGCCGCTGGTCACCTCGTAGACCCCTTCTTTGACCTGTGTGGTCAGAGTCTGCACGACGGTGCCTTCCTTGTAGACGTGCACGGTGACCTGCGGGCTTTCGTTCGAGGTGCCGGCGAACGTGGGCGTCGTGTTGCTCGACACTTCGGGCAGCGATCCGAGCGCGAGCCGCGGTGCTTCGGTGTCGACTTCGAAGCCGGCTTCTGCGTGTCCGTTCCCATTCGCGCTCAACGCACTCGTCTCTTCGACCACCACCGTTGCGCCGTATTCGCCTTTCGGCAGTTCGTCTTCGAGCCCCGCCGACCATTTCCCGCCGGTGACGGTGGTCTTCCCGGTCCCGAGTTCTTCGTGGTTGGCCTTGAACACGCGCACGGTCACGCTCGTGCCTTCTTCGCTGCCCGTGCCCGAGAACGTCGGCTTCAGGCCGTTGGAACGTTTCGCCGGGGCTTCGAGCGTCACCTTCGGCGGTTCGGTGTCGATTTCAAAGCCAGCTTCCGCCTTCCCCGGGTTGTTGCCGAGCCCGCTCGACTCGACCGCCACCACGGTCGCCTTGTATTCGCCCTTCGGCAATTCCCTTTCGAGACCCGTCGACCACTTCCCGCCCGCGCCGACCGTCGCCCTGCCCTTCGCCAGTTCTTCGCTGCCGCGCTTGACCGTGACCACGACTTCCGTGCCTTCTTCGCTGCCCGTGCCCGAGAACGTCGGCTTCAGGCCGTTGGAACGTTTCGCCGGGGCTTCGAGCGTGACGTTCGGCGGTTCCGTATCGACTTCAAAGCTGTCCGGCCCCGCTTCCGCCGGCGGGTTGCCGGCCAGCGCGCTCGCCTCCTTCACGGAGACACTCGCGACATAGTCGCCCGTCGGGAGCGCCTCTTCCAGACCCGTCGACCATTTGCCGCCGCTTGCCACCGTCGTCTTGCCGCTCGCTTCTTCGCCGCCCTTCTTGACACGGACGACGATTTCGGCGCCCGCTTCGCCGCTGCCCGAGAAGGTCGGGTTGACGTTGCCGGTCCGCTTCGGCGCTTCCAGCGTCAGCTTGGGCGCGAGGGTGTCGACTTCGAAGCCGATAGGTTCGGTCGTCCCCTTTTCGTTGCCGAGCCCGCTCGTCTCTTCGGCCACCACGGTCGCCTCGTATTCGCCCTTCGGCAATTCCCTTTCGAGCCCTGTCGACCATTTCCCACCCGTGCCGACCGTCGTCTTGCCTTTCGCCAGTTCTTCGCTGCCGCGCTTGACCGTGACCACGACCGCCGTGCCTTCTTCGCTGCCCGTGCCCGAGAACTTCGGTTTCAGGTTGTTCGACCGCTTCACCGGTTCTTCCAGCGTGACGTTCGGCGGGTTCGTGTCGACTTCCATCGGCCACGCTTTGCTCTTGCCCTCGCCGTTCCCCTTGAGCAGGCTGATCTCGAACGCTTCGACGGTGTACCTGTGTTCGCCGTCGGGCAGGGGCGTTTCGACGCTCGCCGACCACGCGCCCCCGGCCGGCACCACCGTCTTGCCTTCCGACACGACGGTCCTGCCTTCCAGCACCTCGACGACGACTTCGCCGCCTTCTTCGCTGCCGGCGCCCGAGAACGTCGGGGTGCCTTCGCTGGTCCGTGCCGGCGGCTTGTTGAGCGTCACCGTCGGCGGCTCCGTGTCCAGTTCCACGGTCCAGTGTTTGCTTTCGCTTTTGGCGTCACCGGGGAGCAGGCTCGTCTCGGTGGCGTAGACCGTGTAGGAGTATTCGCCGCTCGGCAGCGGCGCTTCGAGATGCGCCGACCATGTTTCGCCGGCGACCGTCGCCTTCCCCTTGCCGATTTCTTCGCTCGTCCCCGCGCGCAGCACGTGCACGAGCACTTCGCCGCCTTCTTCGTTGCTCGTTCCTGAGAACGTGGGGCTCAGTTCATTCGTGCGCGCCACCGGCGGTTTGGTGAGCGTCAGCACGGGCCCCGCCGTGTCCAGTTCGACGGTCCAGTGGTGGCTTTCGCCTTTCGGGCTACCGGTCAACGTGCTCGCCTCGGTGGCGAACACGACATAGGAGTATTCGCCCTTCGGCAGCGCCGCTTCCAGCCCCGCCGACCAGCCGCCGCCGGGGCTGACGGTCGCTTTCCCTTTGCCGATTTCTTCGTTGCTTCCAGCGCGCAGCACGTGGACGATGACCTGGCCGCTCGCTTCTCCCGTGCCCGCGAACGTCGGCGACGTTTCGCTCGAGCGCTTGGGAGGTTCGTCCAGGGACACCCTCGGCGGTTCGGTATCCAATTCGACGTTGTAAAGGGCGCTTTCGCTCGACGGGTTCCCGCTCAGCGCACTCGTCTCGGTGGCGTAGACCGTGTAGGAGTATTCGCCGCTCGGCAGCAGCGCTTCGAGCCCCGCCGACCAGCCGCCGCCCGCGGCGACCGTCGCTTTTCCTTTGCCGATTTCTTCACTCGTGCCCGCGCGCAGCACGTGCACGAGCACTCCGCCGCCAGCTTCCCCCGTACCCGAGAACGTCGGACTCTGCGAATTCGACCGCTCCGTTGGCTCGGTGAGCGACAGCTTCGGCGCTTCGGTATCGAATTCGACGCTGTAGTGAGCGCTTTCCCCGATTTCTTCGTCGCCGGGCACCGTGCTCGCCTCCGTCGCGAAGACCGTGTAGGAGTATTCGCCTTTGTCCAGCGGCCTTTCGAGCCCGGCCGACCAGCGGCCGCCCGAGCCGACCGTTGCCCTGCCCTCCTCGATTTCTTCAGTGGTGCCCGCCCGCAGCACGTGCACGAGCACTTCGCCGCCTTCTTCGGCTTCCCCGGAGAACGTCGGGCTCTGCCTGTTCGAACGCTTCGACGGTTCGACGAGCGTGATCGTCGGCGCTGCGGTGACGATTTCAAAGCCCTCCGGCCCGGCTTCGCCAGCGGAGTTCCCGGCCAGGGCGCTCGCCTCGACCGCCGTCACCGTCGCTTCGTACTCGCCCTTCGGCAGCGCCTTGTCGAGCCCGGTCGACCATTTCCCGCCCGACCCGACCGTCGTCTTGCCCTTCGCCAGTTCTTCCGTGCCGCGCTTGACCGTGACGAGCACTTCCGTGCCTTCTTCGCTGCCCTTGCCCGAGAAGGTCGGGCTCGTGCTGCCGGTCCGGGCGGGCAGTCCTTCGATCGTCACGGTCGGCGCCTTCGTGAAGACTTCGATAGGCCATGCTGTGCTGTGGCCTTCGGGGTTGCCGAGGGCGCTTTCCTCCGTCGCTTCGACCCTGTAGCTGCCTTCGGGCAGCGCGTTGTCGAGCACCGCCGACCAGGATCCCCCTTTCGCCACGGTCGTTTCCCCCGCGTCGAGCTGTTCTTCGCCGCCGTTGCGGACGCGGACGACGACGCGGGTGCCCGCTTCGCTCCCATTGCCCGTGAACGCCGGAATCGTCCTGCCGACCCTGTGCGCGGGCTCGGCCAGCGTGACTGCCGGTTCCGCCGTGCTGACTTCAAACACGAACGACGGACTGACAGTGACCGTCAGGCCTTCTTCCTGTTCGGCGACGGCGGTGTATGTCTTGCCGTTCTGCAGCGGTTCGACCGGCGGCACAGAGACGCTCCACGCGCCCTGTGCGCTCGGCGTCGCTTCGAGGCTGGGGAAGACGACCGTTTCGCCTTCGAGGACCTTCACGTGGACCGATTGGAGCGGTTCGGTGGTGGTCCCGACGATCGTGGGTCGCGGACCTGTGAGCGGCGGGCTCCCGCTCGCACCGCCAGCCGGCGGTTCGACGGCGGTGATCGTGAGCATGCCCGCGGCTCGGGCCGGCGACGCGAAGACGAGAGCGCCCAGGACCAGGATGAACAGCGCAGCCTTGCCTGCCCCAACGCCGAATCGTCCCGCATCCATCGTCAAATCCATCCCATCGCAGATCACCGCGATAACCCCCCACCGACCGCCTACGCAAACGCCGGCCATCCGTGACCAAGCTCGCCGGCACTCCGAAGCCCATCGAACGCGAGGGCTCGCCTAAGAAACAGAATCATAGACCGGTGTGCTCAGATTGCAAGCGACAACCGCATCCTGGGCACCGGCATGCAACCGGCTCGACCGCGGGGACCGTTTGTGATAATGCGTCGACCGCAAATCGACAGGGGGGGATGGAATCGATGCTGAGGAAGACGTTCGGAGCGCTGGCCGCAGGGATTGGGCTGGCAGTCGTAGGCACCGTCTCCGCACTCGCCGGTCCGGTCAACGGGGCGACCTATGTCGGCAGCCTGCCGGCGTATGGAACGGCCACCTACCACCATCTTCATCTGAGGCTGCACTCGCACGGCGCGTCGATCGTTCTCAACGTCGCCCGCAACGGGCGCACGGTGACGGTCCGCTTCAACACGTCCTATCCCGTCATGTACTGCATCAACAACGAATTCCTGAAGGTGCAGTCGACCAAGCCGGCGAAGATCTCAAGCTCGGGAAGCTTCACGGCCGTCATCGTCGGGAAGTTCATCGTCCAGGGCGGCGCGCCGGCCGTCACGCAGACGATCACTGGACGCTTCTCGGGCACAAGGGTGAGCGGCACGATCGACACGAGCGCGGGCGGGTGCGGCGGCGTTTCGCACTTCTCGGCGAGCTCATAGGCGAAGGGAAGAAGATGCGCCGAGATCAGATCACCGCGCGGACGGCGACCGCCGTGCTCACCGTCGCCCTCGCCGGCGTAGCGCTCGCGGCGTGCGGCGGCTCCTCGCCTTCCACCGGCTCAACATCGGATGTCGCGAGCGCGCCGGCTGCCACCACGCCACAGGCTGCGAGCACCTCGCGGTCGGCCACCACCGCGACAGGGGCGACGACGAGCAAGAAGACCACGACGACGAAGACGACGACCGCGCCGACCCCACGCGCGAGCATCCATCGCGTGCCGCAATCATCCACGGACAAGGCGCTCAACGCAGCGCTGTTGCGATACGCGGCGTGCATGCGCCGCCACGGCATACGGCTTTCATACCGCATGACACCGGCTGGGAGCGTGATCCCGTCTGGGCAGCCGCTGAACGCCAGCAAGCCCCGCGATCTGGCGGCCTTGCACGCTTGCATCCCGCTGCTCCATGGCGCGTTCGCGCCCGGAACCTAGTTGTCGCAGCCGAGGCGGTCCCACATATACAGCTGTATGCACTCGTTGGCGAGCTCGATCGCCCTCTCGGTCGACAGGCGCGGGAGCACCGTGTCCAACGCCTGGTCCTCGGCGACGCCCGCCTGAAAGGCCTCCTCGCCGCGGAAGCCGGCGGCGATCTTCAGCGCCTCGCGCCGGTTCTCGCCGAGGCTCGGGAACACGCCGACGAGGAACTCCGTGTTGGGGATCGGCTGACCGACCTCCAGCGAGGCATGCCAGGCGGCCAGCAGGTGCAGATCGTCCTCGTCCAGGTCGGCGATCGCCTTGGCGTAGTGGACCGAGAGTTCCTGGTCGGGGATGTCGTCGACCCACGCGCGCACGACCTCTCCGACCAGCTGGCGACGCGCCTCACGCCCGACGGACTCGGCGATGACGCGGATCGCATCCTGAGGCTCGATGAAGCAGAGTGGCATCGCGGCTCCCGGGGTTAGGAACAACTTTCTGCAGCGCACTGTAAGCGCCCGTGTGGACGGCACTTTTCAGAGCCCGAGCGCGTCGCCGGCGCGCTCGAACGCGCCGTCGTCGCCGCACTCGCGCGGGAAGCCCAGCGTGGCCGGCTGTGGCGAGCCCCAGTTGGCGAGCGCGAGGTCGAGCGTCTCTACAGGCACAGAGATGGCCCGTGCGAGCGCCGCCGCGCGGCGCTCCAGGAGCAGCGGATCGCCGATGCCGAACACGCGCTTGGCGGCGAGCGTGGTGAGATCCTCGGACGAGAGGCCGCGCGCGCCGGCCAGCTGCAGCGAGTCGGGCAGCAGCTCGTACAGGCCGAGGCGCCCGAGCGTCACCAGCAGGTCGTAGCGCCCCATGCGCGCGAAGCCCGGAAGCGCCATCCGCTCGAACACGCGCTCGAAGCGCCGCTGCGGGCTCCAGGCGGGATCGCCGGTGAACGCGACCGCCTGCGAGCCCTCCGCGCCCGTCGCCTCCGCGGAGACGCTCGCGCGCCCGCCGCGCGCCGCCCACCGGCGGTAGGCGATCAGCGTCTCATCGCCCCGCCGCGGGTCATGGGAGGTACGCGGTCCGAGCGGGATGCCCTCCAGATCGGGCAGCTCCCCTGGGGGCGCCGCCAGGGCCAGGCGAATGCCCGCGAACGGGTCATCCCGCTCCGGGGGGGATGCCGACGCGACCTCCAGCGGGCTCAGGTAGACGATCAGGAAGCACGCCCACGTGGCGCGCTCGAGATCCGCGCCGGCGAGCGCGCGCACCTCGCCGTAGAGCCCCGGCGGCTGGGTGGCGAGCGCCAGCAGCCGCCCGCTGGAGAACGCGATCTCCTGAACCAGCCGCAGCGCGTCGGCGGACGCGCGCAGGCCGGGCACCAGCTCCGAGCGGTAGCCGTCGTCCTCGGCGCGCCCCTCGCGGTGGACGCGCACGCTCTCGCCGCGCGCGCGCCGGCGCTGGGTGCCGTCGCCGCTCGAGCGTTTGCGTGTGGACGCTTTGGCGCGCGGCGAGGACGCCTTGCCGGGCGAGCTCTCGGGCAGCGTCCTGCTGCAGATCGGGCAGCGCTCTATGAAGCGATTGTGGCGGCAGAAGGTCGGCATGACGCCGGTGGGATATACCCGTTTGCGCGCGCGCGTGCGCCGCCAGCGCGGCGCTCCCTGGCCAGAGCATGCAGATAGTCGTCGTAATCGACCTGGATCGTGTGGCGCTTGGAGGCCACGTAGCGCGCGCGCATGGCGGCCTGTTCGGCGTCGATGTCGGCGTGCATGGCGGCGTGGGCGGGTAGCGCGTAGTCGCCCACCAGGTAGTCGCCCACCCACGCCGCCTGCGCCTCGGCCAAGGGCATGATCGCGCCGAGCGGCTGCAGCAGGCCGATGAAGAACACGTCGGGGATGTCCGGGTGAAAGACCCGCTGATAGAGCTCGATGCGGTTGTCGGGAGCGGCGATGAAATCCTCGTCGAAGAAGGGGAACGCGATCTTGTAGCCGGTGCAGTAGACGACCACGTCGGCCTCGACCTCGCTGCCGTCGCCGAAGCGCACGCGCGCGCCGTCGAGGCGCTCGATGTTCGGCTTGGGCGTGATCGTGCCGTGCTGGATGCGGTCGAGGATGCGCCCGGAGACGGTCGGATGGGCCTGGCCGAGGCGGTGGTTGGGCTTCGGCAGGCCGTAGCGCTCCGGCGGTCCGGCGTAGCGGAGGATCAGCTGCTGGAGGATGCGCTGGCGGATCTTGAAGGGGATGCGCACGTCGTTGCGCAGCTGGTCGACGGGTTTGCCGAACACGTACTTGGGGATGATCCACACGCCCTGACGCGCGGCCAGATATGTGCGCTCGGCCACGTATGAGGACTCGACGGCGATGTCCATCGCGGAGTTGCCCATGCCCAGCACGACGACCCGCCTGCCGGCGAAGATGGAGTTCTCGACGTAGGAGTGGGCGTGCAGCTGCGTGCCGGCGAAGCTGTCCGCCCCGGGGAACGCCGGTTCAGGCCAGCGCGGGCTCCAGTGGTGGCCGTTGGCGACCATCAGCGCGTCGTAGCGACGAGTCTCGCCGGTATCGAGCTCCACCGTCCACACGCCGCGCTCGTCGCGCGAGGCGTGTTGCACGCCCGTCTGGAAGGTGATCAGATCGCGCAGGCCGAAGTGATCGACGTAGGAGTCGAAGTACGCGGCGATCTGCGTGTGATGGGGGAAGTCGGGGTAGGAGTCGGGCATGGGGAAGTCCGAGTACTCCATGCGCGGGCGCGAGGTGTTGATGAACAGGTCGCGGTAGGCGGCGGACATGCCGTTGCTGTTCTCGAACACCCAGTTGCCGCCGACGCGGTCGGACTTCTCGAAGCAGTCGAACGGGATCCCGCGCTCGTGCAGCGCCTTCACGGCGGCGATCCCCGAGGAGCCCGCGCCGATCACGCACACCTTCGCCAGCCCCCCGCTCGCGTGAGCATCCCGCGCTCGATGCCCGTTCGCAGACATCGCGTCCATTGCGCTCGAGCCTACTGGCCGTCCGACGCGCCGATGCCGGGGCCGACGTGCTGCGGCGGTCCCTCGGGACCGCCATCGGCGTCCGCGTGACCGGCCAGACCGGCGTCTGCCGGAGCGAACGCGCCCGGACCCTCGCCGCGATGGCGCCGCTGCGACAGGTAGCGGTCGACCATGCGCGCGCACTGTCGGCCCTCGTTGATCGCCCAAACGATCAGCGACTGGCCGCGGCGCGCGTCGCCGGCAGCGAACACGCCGTCGACAGAGCTCGTGTACGGCTTGACCGACCTGACGTTCCCGCGCTTGTCCTTCTCCACGCCCAGCTGGTCGAGCAGCTCCCGCTCGGGCCCAAGGAAGCCCATCGCCAGCAGCACCAGCTGCGCCGGAAGCTCGCGCTCGGTGCCGGAGATCGGCGCGAACGGCGGCTCGGGCGCGGCCTGCGCGATGCGCAGGCCGGCGAGCGCGCCGCTGGCGTCGGCTGCGAACGCGGTGGTCGTGACCGAGTAGTCCTGCTCGCCCACACCCAGCTTCAGCGCCTCCTGCATGGCGTAGCTGAGGCGGTACTTCAGCGGCCACTCCGGCCACGGGGTGCGGTCGTCGGGACGGTGCGCGGGCGGCTCGGACAGCAGCTCGAGCTGGACGACCGAGCGCGCGCCCTCGCGCAGCGAGTTGCCCACGCAGTCGGCGCCGGTGTCGCCGCCGCCGATCACCACCACGTCCTTGCCCGCGGCGGTGATCGCGCGCTCGAGCGGCGGCTGGGAGACGGTCGGCTCCGGGCCGAGCTCGCGCGCCACCCAGCGGTTGCGCTGATACAGGTACTCCATCGCGAAGTGCACCCCGTCGAGCTCCCGGCCGGGTACGGGCAGGTCGCGCGGCACGCGCGATCCCGTCGCCAGCACGACCGCGTCGAAGCCCTCGCGCAGCTCCTGCACGCTCACGTCGGCGCCGACGTCCACGCCGCAGCGGATCTCCACGCCCTCGGCGATCATCTGCTCGACGCGTCTCTGCACGACGGTCTTCTCGATCTTGAAGTCGGGCACGCCGAAGCGCACGAGGCCGCCGACGGCCTCGTCGCGCTCGAACAGAGTCACGCGATGGCCGGCGCGGCGCAGCTGCTGCGCCGCCGCCATGCCCGCCGGGCCGGAGCCGACGACGGCCACCGCCTGACCGGTTTCGCGATCGCGTCGCGGGGGCTGCGGGACGATCCAGCCCTCGTCCCACGCGCGGTTGACGATCGCGTTCTCGATCTGTTTGATCGTCACCGCGTCGCCCTCGCGGATCTCGAGCACGCACGACGCCTCGCAAGGCGCCGGGCACAGGCGGCCGGTGAACTCGGGGAAGTTGTTGGTGGCGTGCAGCTGGGCGATGGCGTCCTCGAAGCGGTCGCGGTAGACGAGGTCGTTCCAGTCGGGGATGAGGTTCCCCAGCGGGCAGCCGTTGTGGCAGAAGGGCACGCCGCAGTCCATGCAGCGGGCGCCCTGCTCGCGCAGCTCCGTGTCCGGCCGTGTGAGCAGGAACTCGTGGAAGTCGTGCGCGCGCTCGAGCGGATCCCGCTGCGGGACGCCGCGTCGCTCGATCTGAAGAAAGCCGCCGAGCTTGCCCATCAGGCGCCCGTGCCTCCGACGGCGTCCAGCGGCCTCGACGGCGCCGGGCGGCCGTTGCCGTCGGCGTTCGCCGCGAGCGCCTCTTCCTCCCCGCGCTCGCGCAGCACGCGCTTGTAGTCGTGAGGCATCACCTTCACGAACGCGCCGCGTCCGAGCAGTTCGCTCCACTCCTCCAGAACGCGCGCGGCGACCGGCGAGCCGGTGCGCAGCAGGTGCTCTTCGATCATCGCGCGCAGCTCGATCGTGTCCGCCGCGGAGAGCTCGTCGAAGCCGACCATGCCCATGTTGCAGCGCTTGTCGAACGTTCCGTCCTCGTCCAGCACGTACGCCACGCCGCCGCTCATGCCGGCCGCGAAGTTGCGCCCGGTCGGGCCGAGCACGACCACACGCCCGCCGGTCATGTACTCGCAGCCGTGATCGCCGATGCCCTCCACGACCGTCCACGCGCCGGAGTTGCGCACGGCGAAGCGCTCGCCCGCGAGACCGCGGAAGAACGCCCTGCCGGCGGTGGCGCCGTATAGCACGGTGTTGCCCACGATCACGTTGTCCTGCGCCTTGAAATGCTCGCCCATGCCCTCGCGCGGGCGGATCGCGAAGACGCCGCCGGAGAGCCCCTTGCCGGCGTAGTCCTGCGCGTCGCCGCGCAGCGTGAACGTGACCCCCGGCGCCAGCCAGCCGCCGAAGCTCTGCCCGGCCGAGCCCTCGAAGTCGACGACGATCGAGTCCTCGGGTAGCCCCTCGGCGCCGTGGCGCTGGGCGATGTGGCTAGAGAGGATGCCGCCGACGCAACGGTTGCGGTTGCGGATCGCAAGCGTGGTCTCGACGCGCTCACCGCGCTCGAGCGCCGGCTCGGCCTGCTCCAGCAGCTGCCAGTCGAGCGCGTCCTCGAGCACCGCCGGCGGCGGTTCCACGCGCCGGCGCGCGGCGCCGTCCGGCAGCTCGATGTGCGTGAGGATGTGCGTCAGGTCCACCCCTCGGGCCTTCCAGTGCTCGATCGCGTCGCTCACGCCCAGCAGGTCGACCCTGCCGATCGCCTCGTCGAGCGAGCGCAGGCCCAGCGACGCGAGGATCTCGCGCACCTCCTCGGCGACGAAGAAGAAGAAGTTGACGACGTGCTCGGGAGTTCCCTTGAAGCGCTTGCGCAGCTCCGGGTCCTGCGTGGCGATCCCCACGGGGCATGTGTTCAGGTGGCAGGCGCGCATCATGATGCAGCCGGTGGCGATCAGCGGCGCCGTCGAGAAGCCCATCTCGTCGGCGCCGAGCATCGCGGCGATCACCACGTCGCGGCCGGTCTTCAGCTGGCCGTCGGTCTGCACGACGATGCGCGAGCGCAGGTCGTTGAGCAGCAGCGTCTGCTGCGTCTCGGCCAGGCCGATCTCCCACGGCACGCCCGCCGCCTGGATCGAGGACAGCGGCGAGGCGCCCGTGCCGCCGTCGTGTCCGGCGATCAGCACGCGGTCGGCGTTCGCCTTGGACACGCCCGCGGCGACCGTGCCGACGCCCACCTCGGAGACGAGCTTGACCGACACCTGCGCCTTGGGGTTGGCGCAGCGCAGGTCGTAGATCAGCTGCTTGAGGTCCTCGATCGAGTAGATGTCGTGGTGCGGCGGCGGCGAGATCAGCCCGACGCCGGGCGTGGTGTGGCGGATGGAGCCGATGTAGGCGTCGACCTTGTGTCCCGGCAGCTGCCCGCCCTCGCCCGGCTTGGCGCCCTGCGCCATCTTGATCTGCAGCTCGTCGGCGTTGACCAGGTAGTGGATGGTCACGCCGAAGCGCCCGGAGGCCACCTGCTTGATCGCCGAGCGCCGGCGGTCGCCGTTCGCGTCAGGCGCGAAGCGCACGGGATCCTCGCCGCCCTCGCCGGTGTTCGAGCGCCCGCCGAGGCGGTTCATGGCGATCGCGAGCGTCTCGTGCGCCTCGCGCGAGATCGAGCCGAGGCTCATCGCGCCGGTGCAGAAGCGCCTCACGATCTCGCTCGCCGGCTCGACCTCGTCGATGGAGATCGCGTCCGGCGCGTCGTGAGCGCCGCCGATCTGCAGCAGCCCCCGCAGCGTCGCCCTGCGGGCGGCGTCCTCGTTGACCATGCGCGCGTACTCGCTGTACTTGGCGAACGCGGGGCTCTCGCGCACGGCCGCGTGCGCCTCGCTGTCGCCCTTCAGCGCGGCGGCCACGTCGCCGTTGGCCGAGCGCACCGCGTGCTGGACGAGCGCGATCGTCTCGGGGTTCCACTGATGGTGCTCGCCGTCGCGCCGCCACGCGTACACGCCGCCGACCGGCAGCAGCGAGTCCTGTGGGGCTGGATACGCGCGCGCGTGGCGCTCGAGCGCCTCGGTCGCGAGCACGTCCACGCCGACGCCGCCGATGCGCGAGGCGGTGTACGTGAAGTGCTTGTCGATCAGCCTCTTGTCGAGGCCGACCGCCTCGAAGATCTGCGCGCCGCGGTAGGACTGGATCGTCGAGATGCCCATCTTGGAGATCGTCTTCAGCAGCCCTTTGCCGATCGCCTTGACCACGTTCTGAGCGGCCTCCTCGGAAGCGAGCGCGACCGGCTTGCCGTCCGCGCCGGCGCGCGTGATGCGCTCTTCGGCGACCAGCTCGTCGAGCGTCTCAAGCATCAGGTACGGGTTGATCGCGCTCACTCCGTAGCCGATCAGGGTCGCGAAGTGGTGCACCTCGCGCGGCTCGCCGGACTCGATGATGATGCCCACGCGCAGGCGCGTGTGCTCGAGCACCAGGTGGTGGTGCACGGCGGCGACCGCCAGCAGCGAGGGGATCGGCGCGCGGCGCGGGCCGATCTTGCGGTCCGAGAGGATGATGATGTTCACGCGTTCGGCGATCGCCTCGCGCGCCTGGCGGCAGATGCGATCGATCGCGTCGCTCATCCCCCGCGGCCCCTCCGCGACCGGCCAGGTGGTGTCGATCGTGCGCGCCGCGTACACCTCGTGATCGACGTGGCGCAGTGTCTCCAGCTCGCGGTTGAGCAGGATCGGCTGGTCGAGCAGGAGCTTGTGGGCGTGCTCGGGGGTCTCGTCGAACAGGTTGCGCTCGTTCCCCAGGCTGGTGGCCAGGCTCATCACGATTTCCTCGCGGATCGGGTCGATCGGCGGGTTGGTGACCTGCGCGAACAGCTGCTTGAAGTAGGAGAACAGCGGCGGCGCCTGGTCGGAGAGCACCGCCAGCGAGACGTCGTTGCCCATCGAGCCGACCGGCTCGGCGCCGTCGACGGCCATCGGCGTCAGCAGCACGCGCAGGTCCTCCTGGGAGTAGCCGAACGCCCGCTGGCGCAGGTGCAGCGGCTGGTCGGACAGCGTGACCTGCTCGGAGACGGGCAGCTCGGCGAAGGGGACGGCGTTGCGGGAGTACCACTCGCCGTAGGGGTGGCGGGTGGAGACCTCGCGCTTGACCTCCTCGTCCTCGACGATCCGGCCCCGCTCGAGGTCGACCAGGAACAGCTTGCCCGGCTGCAGGCGTCCCAGGCGGCGAACCTGCTCGGGCGGGATGTCGAGCAGGCCGGACTCAGAGCCGAGCACCACGTAGCCGTCGGTCGTCTCCACCCAGCGTCCGGGGCGCAGGCCGTTGCGGTCGAGCGTCGCGCCGACCACGCGGCCGTCGGTGAACGCCACCGACGCCGGCCCGTCCCACGGCTCCATGATGCACGAGTGGAAGGCGTAGAAGCCCTTCAGGTAGTCCGGCAGGTCGTCGCGGTCGCGGTAGGCCTCGGGGATCATCATCATCGCCGCGTGCGGCAGCGAGCGCCCGGCCAGCATCAGCAGCTCGAGCACGTTGTCGAACGTCGCCGAGTCGGAGTTGCCGGGGGTGACGACCGGCAGGATCTTCTGCAGGTCATCGCCGAACAGCTCGCTGTGCAGCTCCGACTCGCGCGCGCGCATCCAGTTGACGTTGCCCATCACCGTGTTGATCTCGCCGTTGTGGCAGATCACGCGATAGGGGTGGGCCAGCTCCCAGCTGGGGAAGGTGTTGGTCGAGAAGCGCGAGTGCACGAGCGCGAGCGCGCTCTTGGTGCGCTCGTCGCGCAGGTCGGTGTAGAACTGCGCGAGCTGGAAGCTGATCAGCATGCCCTTGTAGTTGAGCGTCCGCGATGAGCTAGACACCACATACAGTCCCGGCTCCGGCGCTGTCAGATCGCTGATCCGGCGGATCACGTACAGCTTGCGCTCGAACGCGTCGCGGTCAAGCTCCTGCTCCGGTCCCGCGCCGACGAACAGCTGGCGGATCGCCGGCCGGCAGGCGGCCGCCACTTCGCCGGTGTGCTCCTCCGCGATCGGCACGTCGCGCCAGCCGAGCAGCCGCTGGCCCTCGGCGAGCACGATCCGCTCCAGCAGCCCCTCCAGGCGCCCGCGCGCGGCGTCGTCGGTCGGCAGGAAGCACATCAGCACCCCGTACTGGCCCGGCGGCGGCAGCTCGAAGTCGACCACCGCGCGCAGCAGCTCGTCGGGCATCTGCATCAGGATCCCCGCGCCGTCGCCCGTGCACGGGTCCGCGCCGGAGGCGCCGCGGTGCTCGAGGTTCTCCAGCGCCGTGATCGCCCGCGTGACCACCTCGTGCGTCGGCACGTTGTCGAGGCGCGCGACCATGCCCACGCCGCACGCGTCGTGCTCAAAGCGGGGGTCGTACAGTCCGACGGCCTTTGGCGGCTGCTTGATGTGCGAGTTCATGGAAGTGCTCCCTTGGGGCGGTGCATCCCGCGCGGTTGGTCGGCAGGCCACTTTGCGGGGCATACCCACCGTCGCGCAGGCAGGTGGGCACCTGAGGCGGAGTCAAAAGGGTATCAGCGCACGAGCGGTGTAAAGCCCTCGCGCAGCGTCTCCTCATCGCCCCACGAGCACAGGCCCGCTCGGCCGGGACACGTCAGGCACAGGCCGCGATGCGGCCGAGGGCTGACGTTGAAGGCGCTCTCACGCGCGTGTGCGACGTGCTCGGCCAGCTGCTGTTCGAGCGCGCCGCGCTCGCGCGCCGTGTGGCTGGCGCCCACCCACTCTCCCGGACGCTCCAGGAACCAGTGGACGATCTCCACCTTGGCCGCCCCCTCGCGCAGCACCGCGAGCGCGTAAAGCAGGCGCTGGATGCCGTACTCGTCCGCGACCAGCGCCTGGAGGTCGGCCTGCGGGCCGACCCGGTCGCTCTTGTAGTCGAGGACCAGGCATCCCCCGTCCGCCTCGCTCGCCAGGAGGTCGATCACGCCCGTGATCAGCGGCCCGTCGCTGTCCAGCGAGAACGCGAACGGGTGCTCTCGGCGCACGTTCCGCGCCACCGCCACGCGAGCGGCCGGCTCCGCCGCGCTCGCGGCGGTGATGAGCCGCGCGATCTCGGCGCGCTCCTCCTCCCCCACGCGCATTCCCAGCTCACGAGCGGTTTCTGCCACATCCTCGTGCGAGATCTGTTGCGGCCGGGTGAAGTCGAACAACTCCATCAGCCGGTGGATCAGCGTGCCCCGCGCGCGCGCCTCCAGGCCCCTGCGCTCGGACGCTCCTCGCGCCGCCGCGGCTCTGTCCTCGGGCAGGCCGAGAACGCGTTCGAGGTAGTAGCGATAGCCACAGCGCTCGAGCTCGCTCAATGACGTGTAGCTGAGAGCGCTCGCGGGTGCGGGTCTGCGCCCGGGTTGTTCGTCATCACGTACAGTGATAGCGATGGTATCTACATTGTGGCCGCCCTGTATAGACGATGGAGCACACTCGGCGAAAATAGAGAGTTGATCCCCGGCGACCGCCTCGCCAGACCGAGCCTCCTCGCCGGCGACCGCCCCGCCCGACGGAGCCTGCTCCCCGTCGAGGCGCAGGACGGCGCCCACCGTGCTGGGGGCGTTCAGCCGGCAGCGCACGCTCACCGACCCGGCTCCGACTCCGGCTCCGACTCCGGCTCCGGCTCCGGCTCCGGCGATCGGTAGATCGTGCACCGCGACGACGGCGTCTCCGGCCTTGGCCAAGGCGGGGAGATCGGCGGCGAGCGCGGGCACGAGCCACGAGATCGCGGTCGGGGCCTGGCGCGAGGTGGGCCAGCGCTCGAAGTCGACGGCGCCGCTCAACAGCAGGCGCTCGCGTGCGCGGGTCATGGCGACGTACAGGATCCGATCCTCCTCTTCGGCTTCGCGCTCGCGGCGCTCCTGGCAGAGCCGCTCGTAGTCGAGCGCGGGGCTCGACCGGGCGCCGTCGAGGCGCACGAGCCGCAGGCCGAGGCGGTCGCCGTCGACGAGCAGGTCGGGGGTCTGCGTGTTGGGCTGGCGTCCGAGGTCGGCCAGGCACACGACGGGGAACTCCAAGCCCTTGGCCGCGTGGATGGTCATCAGCCGCACGGCGTCGGGCTCGACCCCTCCCCCCTGCGGGGACGATGCGACGGGCGCGTCGGGCTCGACCTTGACGGCGTCCTGCAGGTACTCGACGTGGTCCAGGAAGGCGCGCAGGTCGCGGCCCTCGCTTGCTTCGAAGCGACGCGCGAGGCGCAGCAGCTTGTGGACGTTGGCGAGCCGTCGCTCGGCCCAGTCGAGCCCAAGCACGTGCTCGCGGTAGCCGCTTGCCTTGATGGCCCGCTCGATGAGCACGGAGATGCCACGCCGCGAGATCCCAGCGCGCTCGTCGCGCAACCGGGCGCAGAAGGACGCCAGTGCATCGCGATCGGCGGGCGCGAGCCGGCCGGCGAGCTCGCGTGCGCCCTCCGCGAAGCCCTCCGCGAAGCCCTCCGCGTCGTCGACGGCGGCGAGCGCCGTCTCCCACACCCCCCGGCGGTCGGTGCGGGCAGCGTCGGCGAGCAGCGCCAGGCAATCCTTCGAGCAGCCCGCCAGCGGCGAGGCGAGCGCGCCGTACAGCGCGACCTCGTCGAGCGGATTGGCGAGCGCGCGCAGGTAGGAGATGAGGTCGCCGATCTGCTGGTGTCCCCAGAAGGTCCCGACGGCGGCGAGCGTGCGCAGGCCGCGGAGCTGCAGCGCGCGCTCGAACACCTCGAGGTCTCCGGCGGCGCGCAGCAGCACGACGACCTCCCCCGCGCGCGCGTGGCCGTCGCGCACGAGCTCGGCCACCCGCTGGGCGAGCAAGCGAGCCTCGGCCTGGCGCCAGATCTGGGCGTGTGGCAGCCCGGCGGCGACGGCCGCGGCGAGCTCCTCGCGCTCCTCCCAGCCGCGGACGCTCGTCAGCAGCAGCTCTACCTCCGGCTCGACCGCCGCGGGGTCAGCCTGGCTGGCGCCGGCGAGCAGCGGCGTGTAGTCGGCGAAGCGCTCGGCGAAGACCGCGTTGACGACGTCCAGGAGCGCCTGGCGCGCGCGGAAGTTGCGCGTGAGGCGCAGGCTGCCGCCGATCTCCTCCAACTCGGCCCGCCGCGCACGGAACAGGCTCACGTCGGCGTGCCTGAACCCGTAGATCGATTGCAGCTCGTCGCCGACCGTGAACAGGTTGCCGCGGTCGAGGGCGGCAAGGATGCCGAGCTGGCGCGGGTTGGTGTCCTGGAACTCGTCGACCATCAGCAGCTCGAAGCGCTCCGACCAGGCGCTGCGCACGCTCTCGCGCTCGGCGAGCAGCTCGCGCGTGAGCAGCTCGAGGTCGTCGAAGTCGACGGCTCTGCGCCCGCTCTTGAGCCGCTCGTAGGCGTGGCCGAAGCCCAGCAGCAGCTCATCCAGCAGCGCGCACGCACGCACGGCGTCGGCGGCGTCGGCGCGCGCGGCCGCAGTGGCCTCGGGGTCGGCGTCGCTGTCGGGTGCGCCGAGCGGCTCCCCCTCCACCGCCACCGGCAGCCGCGGCAGGCGCTGGCCGCGGCTGCGCAGCTCGCCGTGCGCCTGCTCGATGATCGCGCGCGCGCGATCGACGCCGTAGGCGGCCATGAGGTCCACCGCGTCGCGGCGCCCGCCGGCGAGGAAGCCCTGCAGCGCGTGCTTGAACGCGAGCTCGCGCAGCCGTCCGGCGAGGCCTTCGTCGAGGATCGCGAATCCGGGGTCGAGTCCCACCGCCAGCGGGTGGGCGCGCAGCAGGCGCGCGCAGAAGCCGTGGAAGGTGCCGACGAACGCGGCCTCGGTGTCGCGCGCGGCCTCGCGGTCGCCGAGCTCGAGCAGGCGCGCGCGGACCCTGGCGCGCAGCTCCCCGGCGGCGCGCTCGGTGAAGGTGATCGCGAGGATGCGCGCGGGCGCGATCTCGTCCTCGCGCACGGCCGCGACGAAGCGCTCGACGAGCACGGAGGTCTTCCCGCTGCCGGCGGCGGCGGACAGCAGCAGCGACTCGGCCCGGCGGATGACGGCGTGCTGCTGCTCGTCGGTGAGAGCGACGGTCATCGCTCGCAGCGGCAGATGGTGGGATACATGCAGCCGCCCCTGAACGCGCACGTGTGCGGCCTTGCCTCGAGCTCCCCGCGGCCGGCCTGCGCGGCCACCTCGATGGCGCTGGCGACCGCCTGCGCGACGATCTCGCGCACCTCGGCGTGCTCGAGGACGTCGGGCGTGACGCAGTCGAGCTCGATCGCCGCGTCGCCGTCGAGCACGCCGCGGGCGCGCAGGTCGGGACCGGTGAGCGGCTGGTAGAAGCCCCCGACGGCCCGCAGCCGCAGGAGCTGCTCGACGGCGCGCATGTACAGCGCGACCTGCAGGTCGGCGTCCCTGATCCACCTGGCGCCGGCGGGTGCGCGACTGCCCTTGTAGTCGTAGACGACGGCGTCGCCGCTGGCGCTGACGTCTACGCGGTCGATCCGCCCACGCAGCTTCACGCCGCCGCCGAGCTCGAGCGCCGGCAGATCGCTGGCCTCGCCGCGCTGGTCGCCGGCGGCGAAGCCGAAGCCGAGCTCCAGGGACATCGGCTCCAGCGGGCTGTCGGCGGCGGCGGCGTGCTCTAGGTAGCGCTCGAGGTCCGCGTGCAGGCGCCGGCGCACGGCCATGGCGCGCTCGGGCGCGACCGACAGCGGCTGGCCGGCCTCGTTGTCGGCCAGCGCCGTGACCAGCAGCGCGCGCGCGCGGGCGAGCGTGGCGGGTGTGATGCGGGCGCTGCCGGTCTCCCGGCGCAGCCCTTCGAGCGTGTCCTTCAAGGCCGCGTGGGCGAGCCCGCCGCGGGCGAGCGGCTCGGGGTCGGGCTCGAGCGCGTCGGGGCGCAGCATCCGCTCGACGAACCAGCTCATGGGACAGCCGATCCAGCGCTCCAGCGAGGATGCCGACCAGGGTCGATCGCGCAGCTCGGCGAGCAGCCGCTCGTCGTGGAGCGTCCGATCGACCGGCGCTGCTACCCGCGTGGCGGCGTCCGCGGGGATCTCGTCGACGGCGCCCAGCGCTCGCCGGGCGCGACACTGGTAGAGGCTGTCGTCGAACAGGTCGCACACGTCGTCGACGAACAGCGACCTCGACGTCACCGCGCCGTCGTCGTCGGCGACGTGCCAGCTGAGGAACAGGCGCTGCTCGGGGCGCGAGACGGCGGCGTACAGCAGGTATCGCTCCGTGGCGAGCACGTCTTCGTGCTCGCCGAGCGTGAGCCCGGAGACCTCAGCCAGCCGTCTGCGCTCCTCCTCGGCGAGGAACGGCCGCGGCCGCGCGCGCGCCGGGAACACGCCCTCCTGCATGCCGCACGCGAACACGGCCGTCACCCTGCGCGCCCGCAGCGCCAGCGGGTCGAGCACCGCGACCGCGCCGCTCGTGCGATCTCCGCCGGCCGCACCGCCCGCGCTGGCGCCGGTGTCGCCGCCGGCGATCTCCACCCGCTCGAGCGTGCGCGCGAGCTCAGCGGCTGTGGCCGGGGCCAGCTCGGGGGCCACCCGCGCGAGCTCGCGCAGCTCTGCCAGCGCGCGCCTGCCGGCAGCGAGGGCGGCCGCCTCTTCGAGCTCGCCCGCTCCCAGGACGCGCGCGCCCGCGCGCCGGGGGGCACAGAACAGCCGGTAGAGCTCACGCGCGGCGCGCTCGCACAGCGCCGCGGGGCCGCGCCGCTGGGACTCGAGCAGCCGGTCGATCGTCTCCAGCGGCCAGTTGCGCCGCTCCCACAGCGCCCTCGCCTGCGCGGCGCTGAGGGCGCCGGTGCGCCGTGCGCTGCTCTCCAGGCGGTCGGCCAGCGTGGGGCCGCCGGCGCGTACGCCCGGCGTGCGGAGCAGCCCGGGCGCGCGCAGCCATGCGAGCAGATCGGCGAGCTCTCCCTGCTCAGACCCGTCGGGCGCGGGCACGCAGCGCAGCACGCCGATCAGCGCGCCGCCGATGGCGGTGTCCGTGAACGGCCGCGTCCGCCGCAGCTCGAAGGGGATCGCCGAGGCCGCGAAGACCTCTTGCAGGAGGTCGAGGTCGGTCCCGCCGGGGCCGCCGCGCGCGAGCACCGCGATCTCCTGCGGAGCGGTGCCGCTGCTGAGCAGCGCGAGGATCTCGCCGGCGACCAGCTCGAGCTCCGCGCGCTCGCCGCCGCCCTCCAGCAAGGCGACCGCGTCGCCGGGGTCCACGCGGCCGGCGTGCGCGCCCTGGGGCTCGAACAGCGAGCGCTCGAGATGGCTGAGCGCCGTGCGCGAGCGCGGCGCGTAGTAGTCGGCGCGCGCATCCAGCTGGCGATGCTCGCGGGCGAGTGGCGCGAGCTCCGCGAACGTCCGCGCGCGCCCCGCGAACGCGGTACGCCCCGGCTCGTACGTGAGCGACACCGTGACATCGGCGTCGACGACCCTGCCGAGCGTCTCGATCGTGTCCAGCTGCAGTCGCGTGAGGTCGTCGAAACCGTAGAACAGCACCGGCGTGCGCGCCCACAGGGCGGGGCGCTCCCGCAGCGCGTCGAGCGCGCGCACGGCGCGCTGCTCGGCGTCCACGCGGCCGAGACGCTGGAGCGTGGCGCTGTAGTCCGCGAACAGCCGCCCCAGCTCGGCCGGGTGAGCCGCCTCGCCGTCGGCCGTCCGCCAGCTTGCCAGCGCGTGGCTCAGCCGCGCGGGCGTCACGCGCCGAACCTGCAGCTCGGCCAGCACCTCCCCCAGGGCGCGCACGAACCCAGGCGCCGAGGGCGCTCCCGCGCGCGCGGCGAGCGCCTCGAGCACACGCTCGCGCGCCGCGCCGCCGAGCACGGCCCCGCCGATACCACCGCGGCGTACCGCCTCGCCGAGCAGGCCCGCGAAGCGCTCCACGCGAACCCCCATCGCCACCCCGTCGCCGGACAGCTCGCGCAGGTACTGCTCCGCGTCGGCGCGGGTGGGCACGACCAGCAGCGGCTCCTCGCCGTGGGCCACGTGACGGCGTACCGCGTCCATCACCAGCTCCGCCTTGCCCGCGTTGGCGGGCCCGGTGATCAGCGTGATCGGCACCGCGTCCTACGCGGCGCTGCGAGCCTCGACGGTCTCTGTGCCAGCCTCAGCGACGGCCTCCGCATCGGCCTCCGCCTCGGGCGGTTTGGCGCCCTCCTTGGCCCACAGCTCGTCGAACTCGACGCGCCATTTCCCCTCCTCGGTCTGGCTGAGCGCGAGGTGCGCGCGGAAGCTGCGCCCGCTGCGCCCGCGAAAGCCCGTCACCGCCTGCTCGGTGTAGCCCTGCCTGATCAGCTCCTTGGCGATCGCCAGCGGCAGCGTCTTGCCGGCTTTGGCCTTCCAGATCACGAATCCGCAGCCGGGATCCTCGCGCGCCCAGCACGAGTAGCCCTTGCGGTTCTCGACGATCTCGTGGCCGCACACCGGGCATGGGCCGAGCCGCGCGCGGGGGATGCGAACGTCTTTGAGCGTCTCGTCTAGCTCTTTGACGGTCTCCCCGGCGAAGCCCGCGATGTCGCTCATGAACTGCTTGCGCGAGTCCTCGCCGCGCTCGATCTTGCCCAGCCGCTGCTCCCAGCTGCCGGTCAGCCCGGGTGAGGTGAGCGCGTGCTCGTTGAGCAGCCGGATCACGTTCAGGCCCTTCTCGGTGGCGACCAGCGCGCGGCCGTCGCGCTCGACATAGCCGACTGTGATCAGGCGCTCGATGATCGCCGCGCGCGTGGCGGGCGTGCCGATGCCGGAGTCCTTCATCGCCTCGCGCAGCTCGTCGTCGTCGACGAGCTTGCCCGCGGTCTCCATCGCCCCCAGCAGCGACGCGTCGCTGTAGCGCCGCGGCGGTTTGGTTTCCTTGCGCAAGCTCTCGATCTTGCGGGTCTGCACCTGCTCGTCGGCGATCAGGCGCGGCAGCTGCTGGTCGGTCTCCTCCTCGTCGTCGCCGCGCGCCTCGGCCTCGGCGGCTTTGGCGTCGGCTGAGATCTCGTCGTAGACGCCGCGCCAGCCGGGCACGATCAGCAGCTTGCCGCGTGTGCGGAACACGTGACCCGCCGTGTCCTGCCCTGCGCCGGCGCCGACGACGGTCGTCTCCACGCGCGTGTTCTCGAACACGGCCTCGGGGTGGAACACGGCCAGGAAGCGCCTGACGGCCATGTCGTAGACGCGGCGGTCGTCGGAGCCCATTTTCTCGAGGTTGTGCTCGGAGCGGGTGGGGATGATCGCGTGGTGGTCGGTGACCTTCTCGTCGTTGACGACGCGTGCGAGCGGCAGCACGTCCAGGCCCGTCACGTACTCGGCGCCCTTGCGGTAGTCCTCGTGCCTGCCCACCAGCTCGGCGATCGGCTTGATCTCCTCGACCATGTCGGTGGTGAGGTAGCGCGAGTTGGTCCTTGGGTATGTCAGCGCCTTGTGCTCCTCGTACAGGCGCTGCGCGGCCGACAGCGTGCGTTTGGCGGTGAAGCCGTAGCGGTTGTTCGCCTCTCGCTGCAGCGTCGTCAGGTCGTAGAGCATCGGCGCTTTCTCGCGCTGCTCTTTCTTCTCCAGCTTGGTGATCGTTCCCACGCGCCCCTCGCAGGCGCTGACGATCGCCGCCGCCTCCTGCTCGGTGCCGATCCGCGGCCCCTTGCTGGATCCGGACCCCGCCCGCCCGCCGGCCGGCGCCTGGAAGTGGCCCACGTACGTGCGCTCGCCGCCCTCGCCATTGAGCGGGCCGGCCGCGAAGGTCGCGTCCACGAGCCAGTAGGGCTCTGGCTTGAATGCCTTGATCTCCTCCTCGCGGCGGGCGACGATCGCGAGCGTCGGCGTCTGCACGCGCCCGAGCGAGACGGCTCCGTCGAAGGAGCTGCGCAGGCGGATGGTCGCCGCGCGCGTGGCGTTCATGCCGACGATCCAGTCGGCCTCCGAGCGCGACCTGGCGGCTTCCTCGAGCTTGGCGAACTCGTCGCTCGGGCGCAGCGACTCGAGCGCCGCCTTCATCGCCTGGCTGGTCATCGAGCTCAGCCACAGCCGTTTGACGGGCTTCTTGGCTTTGGCCTTCTCGTACAGGTAGGCGAAGATCAGCTCGCCCTCACGCCCGGCGTCGCAGGCGTTGACGACCTCCTCGACATCCTCGCGGCCGAGCTGCTTGGTCACGGCGCTCATCTGCTTGCGCGAGCGCTCGTCGCGCACCTCGAGTTTGAAGCGCTCGGGGACGATCGGCAGGTCGGCCATGCGCCAGCTCTTGTACTTGGCGTCGTAGGCTTCCGGTTCGGCGAGCTGGACGAGGTGCCCGACCGCCCAGGTGATCACGTGCTCGGGGCCCTCGAGGAAACCCTCCTGCTTCTTGAACGGGCCCGGCAGCACGCGCGCGAGGTCCTGCCCCACGGAGGGCTTCTCGGCGATCAGCAGCGTCTTCGACATGGCGGTCAGCGTAGCGGCCTGCGCAAGCCCCCGATCGGCGGCCCCGCTTTCAGTCCGCGCGGATCACTTGATCACGAGGATCTGCGGGTGGGTGGCGAGCAGCGTCTGGGTGAAGATGTAGTTGAACGCGCCGAACCCCAGGAACGACATCACGACCGCCTCGTTGACGGCGCGCCCGACGCCCTCGGCGCCGCCGGAGGCGGTCATGCCCTTGTAGCAGCACACGATCGCGATGATCGCGCCGAACAGCGTGGACTTCAGGACCGAGCCCCACAGGTCGGTGACGTCGGCGTTGGTGAACAGCGTGCTCCAGAACGACCCCACGGTGCCGCCGCCCAGCACCTCGGCGAGCAGGCCGCCGTAGAGCCCGAAGAGGATCGCGTAGATGTCGAACAGGCCGGTGACGACCATCAGCGCGAGGAAGCGGGGCACGACGAGGTTCTTGACGGGGTCCACGCCGAGCACCTGCAGCGCGTCGAGCTCCTCGCGCACCTTGCGCGCCCCGAGGTCGGCGGTGATGGCGGTGCCGGCGACGCCGGCGACGACGATCGCGGTGACCGTAGGGCCGATTTCGCGGATCGCCCCGAACACGAAGATCGAGCCCAGGCGGTCGAGCGCCCCGATCAGGGTCAGGAAGCCGGAGGCCTGGAGCCCCAGCGCACCGTAGTTGAGCGCGATCGTGGAGATCAGCAGCGGGAACCACACGACACGCAGCGTGAACAGGAACTGCGAGACGAGCTCCCCGCCGTATGGGTACGGCGGTCGCAGCGCGGAGGAGAGCGTCCTGGCGGTGAGGATCATCATGTCGCCGAGCTCCTCCAGCGCGCGAGTCATTCCTATAGTGTACTAGTTGATTAGTACAATGCTGGTCAGCTGGAGTCAACCGCTGGTGCAGCCCTCGGTGCTGACCTCGACGCCTTCGTGCGCGTGCGCGCCGGCTTCGCGCAGCACCGCGGCCACCGATTCGTTGGCCACCCCGTAGCCGCCGCGCGGCTGGCTGCCGACGGTGGCGGCGAACACGGTCGTCAGGACCTGTCCGTCGACGTTGACCAGCGGGCCGCCAGAGTTGCCCGGCCGCACCAGCCCGCGCAGCGGCGTGAGCAGCCGCGTGACCGGGCCCTGGCCGTAGGCGTTCTGGGTGATCACGTCCTGCGTGCGCCCGATCCTCGCCGGCTGCACGTCGAACGGGCCGTTCTCCGGATAGCCGAGGATCGCTCCGGACGTGCCCGACGCGGGGCTGGGCGCGAGGCTCAGCGCGGGAAGGTCGAGTTCGGGCACGCGCAGCACGGCGAGGTCGTCCGTCGGGTCGAACGCGATCGGCTCGGCCGGCAGGCTCGGAGAGTTGCCGCCCACCTCCACGGTCGTGTCGGTCTCGCCGGCGACGACGTGCGCGTTGGTCACCACGACGCCGGGTCCCGCCACCCAGCCGGAGCCCTCGATCGCCAGCCCGCAGGCGGTGCCGTCGACGCGCACGACGCTGCGCGAGGCGCTCTGCACGCCCGGGGTGTGGGCGATCGCCGGTTCGGGTGCGGCGACGTCGGGTGAGGGGCCGGTGATAGAGGGAATCGGATCCAGCCGCGCGAGCGCGTTCAGGATCGGCCCCGACGGAGGGAGCACCGCGTTGAGCTTCTGCAGGATGGCCGAGTGCTGGATGTCTCCGCGCAGGTCGCCGGAGCCTGGCGTCTGCCCCGCGACGGCCGCGGCGATCCACACGATCCCCAGTGCGAGCGCCGCGCCGAGCACCGCGCCGAACGCCCCGTCGAGCAGGCCCATGCCGGGAATGATCAGGGTGCGGCGCAGCCTGAACCCGAGCCCCTCCAGCCCGCTCGCGAGGATCGCCCCGCCGAGCAGCGCGCCGAGCAGGCCGAAGGCGGGGGCATATGGCGAGCTGGAGCCCTGCGGCAGCAGCAGCGGACCCAGGCGCGTCCCCAGGAACGCGCCGGCGGCGAAGCCGCAGAACGACAGCGCGCCGACGATGAAACCCTGCCGGAACCCGAAGATGGCGAGGATCGCCGCGAACGCGACTATTAGCCAATCCAGCTGAGTCACCTGTCATGTTCTACAAGCTCCGTGATTGAAAGCCACAGCCAGCGCCTGCGACGCACGCGCCCAGTCCTCGTGCTGGCCACGGCGGCCTTCGCGGTCGGCGCGATCTTCGGCGCGCAGCACAGCCCCTCCCCCACGTACGCGCTGGCCGACCAGTTCGTGACGGCGTGGACGCGAGACGACTACATCGCGATGTACTCCGACATCGCCGCCTCATCGCGGCATTCCACTTCGGTGAGCGAATTCGCGAGCGCTTACGAGGAAGCGCTGACGACCGCGACCGCTACCCACACGAAGATCGTCGGCAGGGCGCGAAGCGCCCCGTTCGGCGAGGTGGCGGTGCCCGTGCGCGTGGACACGCGCCTGTTCGGCGTGCTGCATCTCGACTTCACCCTGAAGATGGCGGACGGCCCCGGCGGGAGCCCGCGCATCGTGTGGTCGCGCTCGCTCGCCTTCCCCGGCCTGCGACCGGGCGAGCTGCTCAGCCGCAGCATGACCATGCCGCGGCGGGCGACGCTGCTGGCGCGCAACGGGAGCGTGCTGGCAGAAAGCCCGCCTGGTCCCGCCCCGGTGCTTGCGGGCGAAGCCACGCGCAACTCGCCGCTGGGCAACCTCGCGGAAGCGGTGGTCGGCAGCATCGGACCGGTGCCCGCCTCGCACCGCCGGGAACTGGAAGAGCAGGGTGTGCCGCCAGATGCGAGCGTCGGCGTGAGCGGCCTGGAGCTGGCGCTGGACGCTCGCCTGCGTGGCACTCCCGGCGGCGAGCTGCTCGCCGGGTCGCGCCTGCTCGCCTATGCCCCGCCGCACGCGGCGGCGTCCGTTCGCACCACGATCTCCCCGACGCTGCAGAGCGCGGCGGTGACCGCGCTCGGCGGCCACTACGGCGGGGTCGTCGCGATGCAGCCCGCGACAGGGCAGATCCTGGCCGTCGCGGGCATCGGCCTCGACGGCCTGCAGCCGCCGGGCTCGACGTTCAAGATGATCACCACCACGGGTGTGCTGAGCGCGAAGATCGCCAACCCGCACACCGTCTTCGCGTACGCGACGTCCGCGACGCTCGACGGCGTCAAGTTGAGCAACGCCAACGGCGAGGAATGCGGCGGCACGCTGGAACTGGCGTTCGCGGTGTCGTGCAACTCCGTGTTCACGCCGCTGGGGGTCAAGCTCGGCGCGCAACGTCTGGTGGCGACGGCCGAACGCTTCGGCTTCAACCACGAACCGGGGATCGTCGGGGCGGCGGAGAGCACGCTGCCGCCGGCGAGCGAGATCCAGGGCGAACTGGACGTGGGATCCACCGCGATCGGCCAGGGCCAGGTGCTCGCGACGCCGCTGGAGATGGCGAGCGTGGCGGCGACGATCGCCGACGGCGGGCGCCGGGCGCACCCGACCTTCCTCCGGGGCAAGCCCGCCGCGAGCGTGCCTGTGATGAGCGAGTCGGTGGCGCACACGATGCGCCGGCTGATGATCGGCGTGGTGCGCGAAGGGACCGGCACGGCCGCCGCGATCCCGGGCGTGACCGTCGCCGGCAAGACCGGCACCGCCGAACTGAAGACCGCGTGCTCCTCCTCCACGTCCTCGGAATCGAGCTCGACGACCACGCAGGAAGCGAGCAAGGAAGGCTGTCAGGGCAGCGAAAGCGAAGCCGCTAACACCGACGCCTGGTTCGCGGCGTTCGCCCCCGCGCTGGACCCACGGATCGTGGTGTGCGTGATGCTCGTCAAAGACGGCGCCGGCGGAGCCACCGCCGCCCCGGTGGCGCGCGAAGTGATCGAAGCCGCGCTACAGGACGAACGTTAGACGTCGAGCTCGGCGGAGGACGATTCCGCGGGGTTGAGCGGATCGACGATCTTCACCTCGAGCGGCCGGTTTTCGAGCGAGGCGAGCTGGATCTTGAACAGCAGCAGCGCGCCCTGCGGCGAGGCGTCGTCGGCGATGGTGCCGGGAAGCGGGAGCTGGTTTTTCGGCGGGACCGCGCCGCCGCGGTAGGCGAAGTCGTTGCTCTGTTCGAGCACGATCGGGCTGTAGGTGTTGCCCTGCGTGTCGTAGACCTTGATGTCGCTGGCCGCCAGCTGTTCCTGGGCGGTGTTGTTGTAGACCTGCATGAACACCGCGAACCACTCCTGGCCGGTTTCGAGCTTGCTTTCGGCCGCGGGAACGCCCTGCAGGTAGACGGCGTCTTCGGCGTTGAAGGGGTTGAGCTCGCGCGAGAGCTGGACCTCGTAGATCAGCGGCCCGACGTACAGGTACGGCGCGGCGTAGCCGGCCTCGCCGGCGTAGGTGCCGGTGGTCACCCGCGTGTGGGAGCTGCCGCACGCGCTCAGGGCGAGAACGGCCAGCAGCGAGAGCACGACGAGCGGGAGCTTGCGCGGGCGGCTGAACATGCGACGCGGCAGTCTATCCACCGGCGACCGTCACGCGCCGACTCCCGGGGCGCGCGGCCCCGCCGGCCGCCTCGCCGGCGCCGTCCGCGCCCGCGCCCGCGCCCCGCTCGAGGATCTCGCGCAGCCGGTACATCGCCCGTTCGCCCTTGCGTCTGTTCCAGGCGCGCGCTCCCAGGCCCTCCAGCAGACGATCGGACAGAGTCACGGGAACGGTCTCCAGCGTGAAGCGGACGCGCGTCGAGCCCGCGGCCGCGGGCGCGAGGTCGTAGACGCCGATCGTGCGGATGCGGTTGTTCTTGCCCGTACGGCCGACCTCGACGATCCGGTGCGGGCGCTCGACCTCGGCGAACGTCACGTCCGCCCAGCTGAAGCGGTTGCCGGGGGCCTTCACGCGAAAGCGCGCGCCGGCGCCGGCGCCCACCGAGTCCATCCTCGTCAGGTGCCAGTCGACGAGATAGTGGTCGGTGAACTCAGGGTGGTTGGCGATGTCCTGGAGGTAGTCGAACACCCGCTCGCGCGGGGCGGATACGACTATCGAGACGCTCACGGGGTCCATGCCGAGCGCAAGTCTAATGGCCGTGGCCGGGGAGCCGCGCTCGCGCCGCCGGCCCTGCCGGGACGCTAGGCCGCGCGGGCTGTCAGACGCACGGCGTGGCCGTGCTCGCAGTGCCTGACGATCTCGCTCGCCACCGGCGCCTCGCGCCTGTGCACACGGCACAGCTCGCACACGATCACGTCCTCGCGCCCCGCGTACAGGTGGACCCGCTCGCCCGTCAGGGGGGTGCGCCCGCAATCGACGCAGCAGTCGCGACTCGCCTCCGCGACACCGAGCCCGCGACGCAGGAGGACGCGCTCGAGCTGCTCGACGTGGGTTTGCGGCGTGGCCATCGTGGTCTCGGATTTCGCCGCGGCGCCCGCAGATCCTGCCGCCGGGCGGGCCGCCGTTTGCCGACGCGATCGCGTGGGTAACTGCCAGGGCACGCGACTTCCAGGGCGCCGCCACGCGTGCGGCGAGCCCGACTTGACGCCGACAGAATCTCCGCTCCGATACGATTATTCAGAATCACGAGCCGCCTTGACAGTCTTGTTATGATCGCCACAAGTTTCCCCCGTTCCCAGGGGCCGCCCCCCCAGCAGCGCCACTCGGCAGCAACCCAAAGGGAGGAGCACAGCATGGACTCACTTACCTCGGGCACCTTCGTTGGAGCCGGTTCGTTTCGTTGCGCCCGCTGCGACTACCTGCTGACCCTCACCGGCTCGGACATGCTGGGCGACTGCCCCGGCTGCGGCAGTCGCGAGTTCGTCCGCGCCTCGCTGTTCGCCACCGAGCGCATCCACGCCCGCGGCGAGACCGAACTTCGCAGCGGCGAGGGAACGCTGCTGGCGCCGCCCGCTCACGACCTCGACGAGCGCTTGGCCAGCGCCAGGGAGCAGATCGAGCAGCCGGGCGAGTACCTGTGCTACGAGGAGAACGGCGAGACGCGGATAGTCGCGCTCACGCGCGAGTGGACCCGCGTGGGACGCAGCCTGGCCGCGGACGTGCGCTTCGACGACCCCACCGTCTCACGCCGCCACGCGCTGATCGTGCGCCAGCCCGACGGCGTGCGCCTGCTCGACGACCGCAGCCTCAACGGCGTGTTCGTGAACGGCGCGCGCGTCGACGGCAGGACGTTGCGCGACGGTGACGAGATCATCGTGGGGCGCTACCGCCTCGCGTTCGTGAGCGTGACGCCGGACGCCGACGCGGCGGAGGCGGGCGCTCACGAGACCTCGCTGCACAGCATCGGCTAGAGCCGCGTAGTATCGCTGCGATCATGGCTCACACGATCGCTGTGCTCTCGCAGAAGGGAGGCACCGGCAAGACGACCGCGGTACGCACGCTCACCGACGTTCTGCGCCGCAGCGGCGTGCGCACGCTGGCCGTCGATCTCGACCCGCAGGGCAACCTGTCCGACTACTTCGACCTGCCCACGGACGTCGGGCCGACGATCGCCGACGTGCTCTCCGGGCGCGCGACGACGGCCGAGGCGATCCACCAGGACATCATCCCCGCGAACATGAGCCTGGCCGAGGCGGAGCTGATGCTCGGCGGCAAGATGGGCCGCGAGCTGACGCTCAGGCGGGCGCTGGCCGAGAGCGCTGAGGACTACGACGTGATCCTGATCGACTGCCCGCCGTCGCTGGGGCTGCTCACCGTCAATGCCCTGGTCGCCGCCGCGGAGGTGCTCATCCCCATCCAGTGCGAGTACTACGCGCTGGAAGGCCTTGAGCAGTTGCTGCGCACCGTGGACCTGGTGAAAAGCCACCTGAACCCGGAGCTAGCCATCTCCACGATCCTGCTCACCATGTACGACGGCCGGACCCGGCTGGCCTCGCAGGTGGCCGAGGAAGTCCGCAGCCACTTCGGCGAGGTGGTACTGCAGTCCATCATCCCGCGCAGCGTACGGGTCTCCGAGGCGCCCAGCTACGGGCAGTCCGTGATGACCTACGATCCCGGTTCCAGTGGCGCGCTCGCTTACCTGGAGGCGGCCCGGGAGATGGCCTTCCGCTCCCAGTCCAGCTGAGTCGCGGTATCTGAGCCACGCAGTGGGCGCATCTGCTGCCCCGGGATGGCATGCTCTTCTGTGGACCTTCCCGGCGGCAAGGAGAGGCGATGGCTCAGCAGAAGCGCGGGCTCGGCAAGGGGCTCGGCGCGCTCATCCCGACCGGACCCATGCCCGGCGCCGGGCCGTCCACCGTGGCAGCCGGCCCCACCGGGTCAGCTGGAGCGGCCGCCGGCCACCGTGGCTCAGTCGACGGCGCCTACTTCCAGGAACTGCCGATCGATGCGGTCAGCCCCAACCCCCGCCAGCCCCGTGAGGTGTTCGACGAGGAGGCGCTGGACGAACTGGCCGACTCCATCAGGGAAGTAGGCCTGCTGCAGCCGGTCGTCGTCCGCGAGGCGGGCCCGGGGCAGTACGAGCTGGTCATGGGGGAACGCCGCTGGCGGGCATCGCAGCGCGCCAAGCTGACCCACATCCCGGCCATTGTGCGGGCCACCGGCAACGACGACATGCTGCGCGAC
>DATHPE010000049.1:0-85844 GCA_035484215.1 Solirubrobacteraceae bacterium
TCAGACGGTTGCGGTCCGGCTCTGAGTCCTATCGACACTCACGCCACTCCCTCCGCGGGCATTACCCCACAGGTTCGAAGGGTCGGCGCTGGGGGAGTATCTCCTGTGCGCCATCTCAGCCGGCCTTCCCGCCAGCCCCCCTGGTATTTGTCACTCTACCCCGTGAATGCTAGCTCCGGACGCGCCAGCGCGCGCACGAAGTCCTCGAGCTGTGCGGTCGTCCAGCACTCGAATGCCATGCAGTGGTGCTCGTAGGCGGCGATCACGGAGTCCCCGTAGTTCCAGTACAGGCGCGGCTCCGGGTTCAGCCAGAACGTGCGCCCGGCGCGCGAGGCTATCTGCGCGAAGATGTCCGCCCGCGGGTCGCGACCGTTGGTGCGCGCGTCGCCGAGCACGATCACCGTCGCGCGCGGGTGCAGGTCGTCCTCCACCTGAGCCAGGAACTCCGACCACACGCGCCCGTAGTCGGTGTAGCCGGAGATGTCCGCCACGCCCGCGTCGTTCGAGATCCGTTCGCTGACCGTCTTGAAGTTGCGCTCCCCTTCGAAGATGTCCGTCACCTCGGAGATGCGCTCGATGAACACGAACGAGCGCATCTTGCGGAACGTGTCGTGCAGCGCGTGCAGAACCGACAGGAAGAACACCGACGCTGAGGTGACGCTCGTGGACACGTCGCACAGGACGTAGATCTCCGGCCGTTTGGGGCGCCGCGGGCGGAACTTGAGCTCCACGGGCACGCCGCCGGTCTGTAGCGACGCGCGCATCGTGCGGCGCACGTCGACGTGCGCGTGGTGGCGGTGGCCGCGGTTCTGCATGCCCTGGGTCGCCAGGCGCCGGCGCAGCTGGGTGACCACGCGGTGGACAGCCGCCAGATCGGCCAGCGGGCCGGACGGCAGTGCTCGATCGAGCTCGCCCAATGGGCGCGACGGCGGCAGGCTGCCCGTGCGCTCGATCTGCGCGCGCTCGAGCTCACGGCGCAACAGCGCCTCGAAGCGGCGCAGCGCGTCGCGCGGCAGGCCGTCGTGCCGGGGGTCCTCCGGCGGCAGCCCGGGCTGGGGCTCCGCGCGCAGCCCGAGCGCGCGACGGATGCGCTGCACGTCCACACCGATCACCCCCGAGCCCTCCTGGCGGCGGGCGAAGGCCGCGATCGCCATCCGCGCGAGGTCGCGCATGGCGCCCTCCGATCCGTCGCGCAGGGCCGCCGCGATCTGCGCGCGCAGCTCCTCGAGCTCCTCGTCCGAGAGCTCGCCCAGGGCGGACAGCTCCTCCTCGCGGATGCCCTCGCGCGAGGCGGCGATCTCGACGGCGCGGAAGAAGAAGCGGTCGAACACCAGCTCGAACACGCGGCGGTCCTCCTGGCTCTTGGCGAGCGTCGCCGCCAGCGCCTCGCGGAAGTCCTCCTGGGAGGTCCAGCTGATCTCGCGCAGGACCGAGAACGCGTCGAGCATCTCCGACGTGCCCACCGCCACGCCTTCGCGGCGCAGCTCCTCGCCCAGCTCCAGTATGCGTGCCGGCAGGCCCTCCGACTCTCCGCCGCTCGGCGCCGGGCGTGCCTCAGGCGACATCGGCGGGCGAGCGCAGCTTCAGGCCGACGCGGTCGGCCACCACGTCCATGTCCGTCCTGTGCTTGACGATCACCGACATCGTCTCCATGAACGTGTCCGCGTCGATGTCCTTTGCTCCCAGCAGCAGCAGCGCGCGCGCCCAGTCGATCGACTCGGCGATCGACGGGGGCTTCTTCAGGTCGAGCTCTCGCACCATGCCGATGACCTCCACCAGCCTGCGCGCGACCGTCTCCGGCAGCTCAGGCGCATGCAGGCGCACGATTTCCAGCTCGTGCTCGAGCGACGGGTAGTCGAGCCACAGGTACAGGCAACGGCGCTTGAGCGCCTCGGTCAGCTCGCGCGAGTTGTTGGACGTCAGCAGCACCAGCGGATGCGTGCGCGACTCCACCCGCCCGAGCTCCGGGATCGAGATCTGGAAGTCGGACAGCACCTCCAGCAGCATCGCCTCGAACTCCTGGTCGGTCTTGTCGATCTCGTCGATCAGCAGCACCACCGGCTGCTCGGAGGCGATCGCCGTCATCAGCGGCCGCGCCAGCAGGAACTCCTCGCCGAAGATGTCCTCCTGGACGGCGTCCCAGCCCGTGTCCGAGGCCTCCGCCTGGATCCGCAGCAGCTGCTTGCGGTAGTTCCACTCGTACAGCGCCTTCGCCTCGTCCAAGCCCTCGTAGCACTGCAGGCGCACCAGATCCCGCCGCAGATACGACGCCAGAGCCTTCGCGAGCTCCGTCTTGCCCACGCCCGCAGGTCCCTCCACCAGCACCGGCTTGCCCAGCCGGGTCGCCAGGAACGAGACGAGCGCGGTCGACTCGCCCGGAAGGTAGCCCACGCCACGCAGGCCGGCGGCCACATCTGAGATGGAAGCTGGCGCCGAAGACGAAGATGGAGGGGCTGACATGCTCAGCGCAATGATAGGCGCCGGCCGATGCCGGGCGGGGGCGGGGCCTGTACGGCTCGATGCTCTGAGGAGGGGGTCGGGCTTTCTGCTTTTCGGCGTGGTGTATAGCCATCGCTATACACCTTGTCACAAGAGAGTGACTACTCAGGGCCCGCTGACGCCGGTGGATCCTCGAAGGACAGCTGCTGCCCAGGTGGGGCGGGGGGGTAGCGCCCGCGCTCGCGCGCCGCGTCGGGCTCGCGCGCGGGTACCGGAGCCCGCCCGCGCAACGGCATGCGCCGGGCGGTCACGACAGTCGTATCGTCCGCGTCCAGCGGCGGTGGGTCGAGCGGCCCCCGTGAGCGCGCGGGAACGGGAGCCCGCCCGCCCGCGCGCCGCAGCGGCGGTTCGGGCCGTTCGAGAGCACGCATTCGCGCGCCGGCGTAGACGACGCCGAGCGCCAGCAGCAGGGCGATGAAGATGCCCCACTCGACGCCGACGGTCGCCAGGAAGCGCTCGTTGCCCTGCAGGCCCGGCTTGTCGAGCAGGCGGTAGAAGATCAGCAGCGCCGCCCAGCCGCCCGCGATCATCGCGATCAGGCCGTCGCCGCCGGGAAGTCGGAAGTCGCGTCCCTCGGCGCGCGCGAACAGCATGGTCAGCACGCCGGCGCTGACGAGCAGCACGGCGGCCTCCACGAAGGAGAAGGCCTGGAACGCGCTCAGGCTGGTCTCGGTGGCCTTGGCGGCGCCGTGAACGACGAGCGTGTCCGTCTTGTCGTACCAGGGCAGGAGCATCGACACGAACAGCCCGAGTGACGCCAGCGCGCACAAGCGCTGCTCGGGCGTCAGCGCGCGCCACGCGTCGGCTAGCCTGGTCATCGGAGTCCCTCCCGCGGCCGGATCGTGTCGATGTCGCTCACCTCCGTCCAGTCTAGGCGTGGCGGATGCGGCTAATGACGTGTGACCACCACCGTGCCGCCGGTGGTGGAGAAGTTGCCCGCGAGGTCGCTCGCCGTGAGCGACACCGAGAACGTTCCCCCCTTGGCCGGGGTGATCCACAGCATGCGCGGCTTGCCGCGTTCGAGCAGGGCGCTGTTCCTCCACACGACCTTCGCGCCCTGGCGCACGGTCAAGCTCACGTTGGAGATCTTCGACAGTGAGAGCTGCAGGCCCCCGCGCGCTCCGCCGGGCAGCGTCTTGGAGAGCAGCGTGATCACCGGAGGGGTGTGCAGATCGGCGGTGAACTGCTGGGCGCTCGCGCAGTAGACCTGATCGCCGGGTATCTGAGCGCTGGCCTGCGCCGCCTGCGCGCTCGCGCCGCCGGTGCTCGACGAGGGTGCGGTCGAGGTCGGAGTGGTGGAGGTCGGCGTGGTGGAGGGGGGAGTGGTGGAGGTGGGCGTCGTTGCCGTTGGCGGGCTCGCGGGCGTCAACGGCTGTCCCCTGCGGGTGCGTTCGCACAGGTGCTGGAGGAATTCGGTGAGCAGTTCGTGGTAGTTGAGATCGGATTCCCCGAACTGGTCGTACATCGACCACGCGCCGGTGTTGTACAGGGGCACGATCGCGCGCGCCTCCGCGTCGCCGGCGTCGAACAGCGCCAGCCCGAGCGGGTCCTTGGTGATTTCGGTGTAGTCGTACAGGCCGACGAGCGACTGGATGAAGCCGTTGAGGATCCTGTCACTCGGCGCGTAGGTGTACTCCGCGTAGAGCGCGCCGACGGGAGTGCGCACGCGCACGCCCTGCGGCGGCGGCGTCTGGAAGATGCCGAGCGCCTGCTGTGCGGCGGTCAGGTAGGCGGGTTCCTTGAAGCGCGACCACGCGCGCGCGAGCACCTGCAGCGCGGTGCCCTGCGAGAGCCCGCTCGTCCACGGCGGCGTGCCGCCGTCGAACTGGAACATGTACTCCCACGCGATGCCGCCCGCGCGCTTGGTCGCCAGGGGGATGACTTCGCCAAGCAGCTGGCGCAGGTTGGCGTTTTCGTGGCCGGACAGGTAGTAGCCGTTGGCCTCGCCGAACGTCGCCAGCCATTGGATCTCGATGCCCTGGCCGGGATAGTGCTCCCACACGATCTCGCTTCCGGGGAAGCTGACGCGCTCGTCGTCGGCGAGCAGCGGTTCGGTGGTCCACCATTGCCGGTTGCGTTCGAGCGTCAGGAACAGCGCCGGCAGACGCGAGGGGGTGAGCTCGCCGGCGCCGGCCATCGCCTGCACGTTCGCCAGCACCGCGCCCAGTTCTTCCCTGCGCGTGCCGCTCAGCTTGCCCAGCGAGCTTTTGGCGGCGACGTAGGCGGCGTACTCCCGGTGGTAGGTCGCTTCGCTGATCGCGGCGCTGTGCAGCAGGCTCGCGAGCGCGGCGCTGACGCTCGGCCCGTGGCTCGCGGCCGCCCGCGCGCGCACGTGGACGCGGACGGGGCCAAGGGCGCTTGTCGGCCGACCTGCTGGCGGTCGCTTGGCGAGCGCCGCGGAAGATGCGACGCCACCGACGACGGCGACGCCACCGACGACGAGCACACCGAGGGCGAGCGCCGCGAGACGCTTGGCGAGCATCGACTCGATGCTACGCCCGACGCCACGCCGCCGCTGCACACCCCGTTGCAGCTCAGGCTCTCAGCGCCGGCGGATCACGCCGATCATTCCGATTCGAGCTCCAGCTCGTCGACGCCATCGAGATCGTCGTCGTCGTCTTCTTCATCGCCGTCGTCGTCCTCGTCGTCGACATCGTCCTCGGGGATCAGCTCGGGGGTGGCCCCGTGCGAGAGCTGGAAGCGCTCGACGAGATCGTCGCGCTTGTGCTCGTCCAGCGGAGAGTCCTCGGAGATGAGCACCCACTCCTCGCCGTCGAACTCGTCCGTCTCGAAGATCTCGTGGTCGACCTCCGGCGAGTCGTCGACGACGATCATGATCTCCGTCTGCGGGTTGAAGTAGGTGCCCGGGCGGAGGGTGAGCTCGTCGAGTTGGAAGCGGCGCGCGTTGGTCATGGGGCCGTTTATACCCGACGGGACGATCGTTGTGTCACGGCTCGAGCTCCCGCAGGGTGCGCGCGACCTCGCCGTCCACGTCGAGCGGCTCGAGGCCCTGCCGCTTGCGGCGCTCGTTGCGCGCGGTCACGAGCGCCAGCACCTCGGCGACGAGCTCTGCGTCATGCGCGCGCGGCGCCTGCTCCCCCTCCGGGGACGACGAGGACAGCAGCCGTGCGAGCTCCGCCTCCACATCCAGCGCCGGCTGGCCCCTGCGCACGAGTCGCTCGCTGCGCGCGCCGAGCATCTGGCGGATCTCCCGCTCGCGCTCCCCCTCCGCGGCCGATGCGGCGGGCGTCGCGACGGAGTCCGCCGGCTGGGGCTGCGCGGGCCCTGCTTGATGGCCTTCCACCGACAGCCCGCCCGCTCCGATCTGGTCATACGCGCTGCCGCTGGCGCCGGTGAGCAGGAACACCACCACCACGATCACCAGCAGCGCGACGGTCGCGAGCACCACGCCCAGCCCGGCGCTGACCACGGCGAGCACGACGATCGAGGGGGCACTTTGCACGGCATGGCGATTGTTGCCGATCGGCCGATCGTTCGCTACCCTGGCACCAGTGGGTTGACTGACCAGTCAATCATCGTCACGTGCGAGTCCGTTAGGAGATCCGAGAATGGTCGATTTCACGCTCACCGATGAGCAGAAGAACCTGCGCGAGATGGCGCACGACTTCGCGGTCAAGGAGATACGCCCGGTTGCCTGGGAGTACGACAAGGACGGCACGTGGCCGGCGGAGATCATCAAGAAGGCCTGGGAGGTCGGCCTGATGAACTCGCACATACCCGAGGAGTACGGCGGCGCGGGAGCGGGCTACCTGGAGGGCTGTCTGATCGAGGAGGAGCTCTCGTGGGGCTGCTCGGGCATCCAGACGTCGCTCGGCTGCAACGGCCTGGCGACCGCGCCGATCGCGCTGGGCGGCTCGGAGGAGGTCAAGAAGAAGTACCTGGGCATGCTCACGGAGGAGCCAAAGCTGGCGTCCTTCTGCCTGACCGAGCCGGACGCCGGCTCGGATGTCTCCGGCATGCGCACGACGGCCGTGCGCAACGGCGACAAGTACGTGATCAACGGCTCCAAGTGCTTCATCACCAACGGCGGCTACGCCGACTACTACACCGTGTACGCGAAGACCGACAAGGACGCCGGGCACCGCGGCATCTCGGCGTTCGTGGTCGAGCGCGACTGGGGCGTGGTGGTCGACAAGAAGGAGGACAAGCTCGGGCAGCGCGCGTCGAACACCGCGACGATCTCCTTCAACGACGTGGAGGTCCCCGCGGAGAACCTGCTGGGCGAGGAGAACAAGGGCTTCAAGCTCGCGATGATGACGCTCGACCGCACGCGGCCGGGCGTCGCGGCGATGGCCACCGGGATCGCGCGGGCGGCGATGGAGTTCGCCGTCGACTACTCGCGCGAACGCGTCCAGTTCGGCGTGCCGATCGCGATGCACCAGGCGATCCAGTTCATCATCGCCGACATGGCCACCGAGATCGAGGCCGCGCGGCTGCTCACGTGGAAGTCGGCGTTCATGCTCGACAACGGCGAACGCAACACGCTCGTCTCATCGCACGCCAAGCGCTTCGCCGCCGACACCGCCATGAAGACCGCCACCGAAGCGGTGCAGGTGTACGGCGGCTACGGCTTCATCAAGGACTACCCCGTGGAGAAGCTGTTCCGCGACGCCAAGATCATGCAGCTGTACGAGGGCACCTCACAGATCCAGCGCCTGGTGATCGCGCGCGAAACGCTGCTCCCGCGCCACGTGGAGGAGCCGGCCGCCGTCCCCGCCTGATGACGGTGTGGGCCATGCCTCATGAGGCATGGCCGGAGGGGCCGCATGCGGCCCCTCCTCGGGGCGTGCATGCACGCCCCGGCCGGCGGCGCATGCGCCGCCGGCACAATCCCGTCAGCGAATGAGCAGCGGCTGGCCGTAGTTGGAGACCTGCGCGCCGTTGGTGACGCGTACGAGCACGCGGTAGATCCCCGGTTTGACCGGCACGACGCGGCTGAACGCCGAGCTGGCGGCGTTCAAGGGCGTGAGGATCGTGCCCCCCACGAGCACGCCGCGGCCGTCGACGGTCCGCAGGATGCCGACCTCCATGCCGTTCTCGGCGGGGGTCACCGTGCCGTAGATGCGCGCGAAGTGCCTGCGCCTGGCGCGCTTGACGTGGCTGGCGAGGAGCACGGCGACGTTCTCCACGGCGACCGGGCTGACCACCGGTGGGTTGGTGGTCGTGAGCACCCTGTACTGGGTGACCAGCGTCAGGCCCACCACCGGGAAGGAGAAGCTGCCGCTGGCGCTCGTCAGCTCAGGGTTGCCAACGTCCTGGAAGCCAGCCGTGAACGGGAACTGGTCGGCCTGCAGCACGACCTCGCGCCCCGCGTTGTCCGTGCCCGACAGCGTTCCCTGCACGGTCGCCGTGCCGCCGTACAGAACGGGATCGGGAGAGGACAGGATCTGCAGCGACAGCGGCACCTTCGTCGTCAGGAACGTGCGCTCGCCACCGATCGCCGCGCCCGCGCCGTTGACCGCCACGAGGCGATAGTGGTAGAGCGTGAGCGGCTCCAGGCCGGTCACCGCCAGACGCACGCTCACCGTTCTCGTGCCAGCGCCCGCGCTCGCGATCGCGCTCTGTGAGCCGTACGCCTTGGTCAGTCCGTACTGGAAGTAATACGAAGTCGCGCTGCCCTTCGGGTTGACCGACCCCGTGAGCACCGCCGAGCCATAGCCGATTTCCCGGGCCGCGCCCGTGGTGAGTGTCGGCAGCGGGGCCGCCTGAGCGGCGCTCGCCAGCGATGCGCCGGCCAGCGCCAGCGTCGCGATCGCCGCCGCTGTGAATGAGCGCATGTCCTCCTCCTACCCGAGATCGCGTTTGTCCATGCTCGTACAAACCCCTCCCGGTGGCGAAGGATGCGGTCGCGCGCCCGCGCCGCTACGCTGCTCATCCCCCAGCCAGCAGAGGAGATCAACAGCATGTTCGTGTTCAAAGCCGCCGTCGTCGGCGCCGGGACCATGGGCGGTCAGATCGCCCAGACGATCGCCGCCGCCGGTATCCCCGTGGTACTCAAGGACATCGACGACGCGCTCGTGCAAGCTGGCCTGGAGGAGGCCCGCAACGTCACCCGGGGCCAGGTCGGCAAACTCGCCGACAAGGGCAAGATCACCGCCGAGCAGGCTGAGGCGCAGATCGAGGAGATCCTCGCGCGCATCCACGGCACCACCTCCTACGAGGGCTTCGGGGACGTCGACTTCGTCGTCGAGGCGGTGCCCGAGCGCATGGACATCAAGCAGGGCGTCTTCGCCGAGCTCGACGCCGCCACCCCCGGCCACGCGATCCTCGCGTCCAACACCTCCTCGCTGTCCATCACCGAGATCGGCGAAGCCACGCTGCGCCCGGAGAAGGTGATCGGCTTCCACTACTTCTACCCCGCCTCGATCATGCCCCTGATCGAGATCGTCGAGGGAGAGGAGACGTCCGCCGAGACCGTCGCCGCCGCGATCACCTTCGCCCAGGCGATCCGCAAGCAGCCGATCACCTGCGTGGAGGTCCCCGGCTTCGTCGTCAACCGCATCCTCAACTCCGGCATCTCCGAGGTCTGGCGCGAGCAGGAGGAGAAGGGTCTGTCGATCAAGCTCATCGACGAGGGCGTCGGCGCCGCCGGCGTCGTGCCCGTCGGTCCCTACTACCTCGTCAACCTGCTCGGCCTCGACACCGTCCTGCACGTCGCCGAGCACCTCGTCGAGTCATACGGCGAGGAACGCTTCTACGTCCCCAAGGGCATGCAGAAGCTCGTCGCCGACGGCAAGCTCGGCGCCAAGACCGGCGGCGACGGCTTCTACGACCCGCAGGGCGAGCCCAACATCCCCGGCGAGAACGAGCCGGACGTCGCCGAGCTCGTCGAGCTGCTGTCGCTGAAGACGTTCCTGGAGGCGTGCCTGGTGCTCGAGGAGGGCGTCGCCACCCACCGCGACATCGACTTCGGGATGATGGCCGGCGCCGGCCTCGATCCCCGCCGTGGCCTGCTGCCGCCGTTCATGAAGGCCGACAGCGAGGGCCTCGACACGATCCTCGAGCGCATGGAGAGCGCCCAGGAGCGCTACGGCGAGCGCTTCACCCCGCCCACCATCCTGCGCCGCCTCGTCGCACAGGGCCGGCTGGGCCAGAAGACCGGGCAGGGGTTCTACGCCTACCCGCAGCCCGACGCCGCGCAGCCGGCTGAGGTCGTCAAGCTCGAGACGCGCCCGGACGGCGTCGCGATCGCCTGGCTCGCCAGCGGCCAGATGAACTCCCTCTCCCCGCAGGTCGTCGAGGATCTAGGCAAGGTGTGGAGCCACCTCAAGGGCGCCTCCAGCCCGCCCGTGCGCGCGCTCGTCATCGCCTCGTCCAACCCGTTCCTGTTCTGCGCCGGCGCCGACATCAAGGCGTTCACCGCCATGGACGAGGCCGCGGGGGCCGCATTGATCAACGGCGCCCACGCACTCTTCAGGGAGCTGAGCTCGGAGGGGATCGTCACGATCGCCGCCGTCAACGGGCTGGCCTTCGGCGGCGGCTGTGAGCTGGCGATGGCCTGCGACGTGCGCATCGCCGCGCGCTCGGCCATCTTCGGCCAGCCGGAGATCAAGCTCGGGATCATCCCCGGCTTCGGCGGCACCCAGCGCCTGCCGCGCCTGGTGGGCGAAAACAAGGCCCTCGAGATGAACCTCGTCGGCGATCCCATCCTCGCCGACGAAGCCTTCGAGCTCGGCCTCGTCAACCGGCTCGTCGAGGACCACGAGCTGTTCGACACCGCCCTGCAGTGGGCGCGCAAGCTCGCCGGCCAGGCGCCGCTCGCCGTCGCGCAGATCAAGCGCGTGTCCGCCGCCGGCGACCTCGACGAGGGCATCGAGGCGGAGAAGCGGGCGTTCGCGGAGGTCTTCGTGAGCGCCGACGCGCGCGAGGGCATCGCCGCGTTCCTCGGCAAACGCGCGCCGCATTTCAGCGGAAGCTGACGGGGGTATGTGAGGGGGTATGTGTCTCGTTGCGAGCTGTGTATAGCGATGGCTATACACCTGCTGCTGGGGTAGAGGCGTTAGCTGCGGGAGGCGTCAGCTGCGGGAGGCGTCAGCTGCGGGAGGCGTCAGCCGCGGGAGGCGTCAGCTGCGAGAGCCGGCAGCCGCGGCGGCGCCCAGGAGATCTCTGGCCGGGTCGATGCCCCAGCGCGCGGCGAGCGCCGCAAGCTCCCCGTCCAGCGCCCAGCGATCGGCCAGCGCCGGCCCTTCGTGTTCGACGCTCGCGCCCTTGAGCGTCATGCACCCTGTGTTCTCGCCGATAGCTCTGATCTCCGCCAGCTCCGCCGGGCTCAGGCGGGGGGAGGCGTCGAGGGCTGCGAGCTCGGCGCGCTTGGCCTCGATCGGGCGGGCGCCTGATCCGCTCTCCTGGATCAACGTCGGCGCCACGCAGCGCACCGACGGATGCGCGAGGTTCCAAGCGCACGCTAGCTGCAACGTCGACAGCCCGTGGCGCTCGGCGTAGGGTCGCATCAGCTCCAGCTTCTCGCGGCCCTCGCGCACCCATCCCTCGGGGCGGAACTTGCGGTGGTCGTACTCGGCGAAGGCGTGGCCGGGCAGGACGTCGTCGTGGAAGATGCCGCCGTAGTCGACCACGCGCGTGATCAGGCTCACGTCGTGGGTCAGCGCCGCATCGAGCACGAGCTCCCCGGGCCATGGCTCCAGCGGGTTGAGGATGATCATCGCCCAGTCGATCTGCTCCGCGAAGCGCTCCATGCAGTCGATCAGGTCGAGCGTGAAGCCGTTGGCCGGGCCGGGCGCCACGCCCAGCAGGCCGGCCAGGCCGGCCTCGCGCACCGCCTGCATGCCCTCCCACACCGCCGGGCTGGAGTAGCCGATGCGATCGGGGTTGTGCAGCAGCAGCAGGTCGAAGCGCTCGACGCCGCAGCGCTGCAGGCTGCGCTCGGTGGCCATGCGGATGTAGTCGGCGTACTCCTCGGCCCCGCGCAGCCGCGGGTCGGTGAAGCGCGGGAAGCCCTTCGCGCCATCGCGCTGGCCCGCGTAGAAGTCGTGGCCGATCGCGCCCACCAGGCAGTAGCTGTCGCGCTCCACTCCGCTCAACGCGCGCCCAAGGGCGAGGTCCGCCTCTCCCGCGCCGTACACGTCAGCGGTGATCACCGTGTCGATGCCGTTCCCGGGGCGCACCAGCGTCTCGAAGCGCTCGTCCGACAGGGGCTCGCCGAAGTGCATGAAGCGCCCGCCGCTCCAGGTGCCGATCGCGGTCGTGGTGGGGTCCATCGATATCAGCCTAGAGCCCGCCCGCCGTGCGCGCGCGCAGCGTCGCCTCCAGGCGCCCGAGCGCGTGCGCGATCACGTCCTCGCCGGGCGCGTCGCCGTTGCGCGCCAGCGCCGCCCGCGCCGACGCCTGGACTCCCGGTCGCAGCTGCTCGAGCTCTGCGATGCGGATCGCCAGATCCTGGCGCCGCTCGGCGCGCAGCTCCACCAGCCCAAGGGCGAACGCGCGGTCGAGCTCCAGCGCGGCATGCGCCGGGCGCCCGTGATCGAGATCCTGGCGCGCGCGCAGCGCGAGCTCCTCGCACAGCAGAGCCGCACCGCGCCCACCCAGCAGCGCCGCCAGGCGCTCCTGCGGACGCAGCGCCCACGATCGGTCGCGGCCTATCACCCGCCGCGATCCCGGCGCCGAGCGGCCGGCGCCCCTGTCCTGCGCCCACGGCAGCGCGCGCGCGTGCAGCCAACGCCCGTCGGCGACCTGCTCGCCCTCGCCCCAGCCGGCCCTGATCACCAGCGCCTGGGCGGGGGAGACCTCATGGATGTACGGGTCTGCGGTCGCGATGCGGTGCGCGTGGATCACGCGGTTGACCACCCCCACGGCCGCGCGGATCTCACGGTCGCGGTCGAGCTCGGCCAGCCACGCTCGCGCCTGGTTGTCGGCCGCCAGCGAGATCGGGTCGATCACCGTCACCCGCGTCGTCGCCACCGCCACCGGCTCTGGGTCCGTCGGCATGCTGCGGGCGCCTTTGCGCAGGCGTCCGAGCGGCAACGCTCCGCCGCCGCCGCGCACGGCCGCCGAAGCGCCGAACGGTTGGCGCCCGGCCCGGAGCACGCCCAGCACGACCACGTGCTCCGGCTCGCCGTCGGCGCGGCGCAGCAGATAGCGGCCGTCCGCCGGGCCGAGCAGCCACGGGAACTCCAGCTGGATGAAGACGAACAGCTGTTGGGGCATCGTTGCACCGTATCCTTCCAATCCGGACGACCAGAATCCGAGCCCCTCTCACCGCGGGGTCCATCCGACTCGATCACCGGGAGCGCACACAGCATGTCCGACGCGAGCCACGCCGCCAAGAGCCTGCGCGAGCGCCTGGGGGGCACGACGGAGGAGCGGCTCGGCAAGGCGTTGTCCGACCTGCTGGAAAACCCCCTGCTGACCGGCGCGATCGGGCGCGCGTTCGACGCGCGCGAGAAGGCCGCCCAGGCCCAGGAGCTGGCGATGGGCGCGCTCAACATCCCCTCCGCCGCCGACATCGAACGGCTGACGCGGCGGCTGCGCTCTGTCTCCTTCCGCCTGGAGGGCATCGAGGAGGGCGTCGAGCGGCTGGACCGTACGCTGGCACCGGGCGGTGTCGACCAGGCGCAGCTCGCCGAGCGGCTGTCAGCGATCGAGGACCAGCTCAAGCGGCTGAACGACCGGCTCGATCGGGCTGTCGGCCCGCGCCAGCGCGCGAGCGCCGCCGCGAAGCCGAAGGCCACCGACAAGCCGAGGGCCGCGGGCGCGAAAGCCAAAGCGCCCGCCAAACCGCGCGCTCGCCGCGCGAAACCCGCCGCGAGCTGATCAGAGCGTGAGGGCGGCGATCGCCGCCCCACCCATGCGCTCGGCCGCGTCCAGCAGCGCCTCGTCGTCGATGCGCTCGCGCTCGCCGACGCCGTCGAACGTGTCCGACACCGCCAGCACGCACGCCACCGGCACCCCCGCGGCGGCCCCCACCGCGAACAGCGCCGCCGCCTCCATCTCCACCGCCACCGCGTCGTTGTGCCGTGCGCGCTCGTCGCCGCCGTAGAACAGGTCGACGCTCACGATCGTGCCGAGCAACGCCGCCGGAACCCGATCATGGAGGGCGGCGGTGAGGGCGGGGTCGCCGGCCGCGCGCTCGCCCGCGCCGAGCGCGCGCGACGTGCCGTCCGCGCAGATCGACTCGCGCGCGATCACCAGCTCGCCCAGGGCCAGCCCGTCGAGCAGCGCGCCGCAGGTCCCCACGCGGATGGCTCGGCGCGCGCCCAGGGCGATCAGCTCCGTCAGCACGATCGCCGCCGACGGGCCGCCCATCCCGGTGGACTGGATCGTCAGCGGCTGTCCGTCGGGCGCCGCCCCCGTGTAGCCCCACAGCCCGCGGTGGTGGTTGAACATGCGCGGCTGATCGAGCAGCGCCTGCGCCAACGCGAGCGCGCGCCCCGGATCTCCGGGGAGCAGCACGCGCTCGCCGAGCGGCGCCGTGGGGCGCAGGTGGATGGGGACGCTGTGCGACACCGGCGGCGACTTTAGACTTTGGACGGGATGCCCGCCCACCCCCAGCCCGTAGCGTCGCGCGACTGAGTGGCCGAGCCCGCGGATGACATCGCCGGCGAGTCGGGCGAGCTGACGCTCGCACAGGTCGCCGCGCGCGCCGGTGTCTCGCCGGCGACGGTCAGGCGCTGGGTCGACGGGGGGCTGATCCCCGGCTACGACGGGACCTGGACGCCGGCGGCGGCGGCGTACGCGCGTGTGGTGGCGCGACTGCGCGCGCGCGGGCACTCGCTCGAGCAGATCAAGCGCGCGGGCGACAACGGCCAGCTCGCGGTCGGCCCGATCGAGAACCTCCTCAGCAGCTCCGGCCCTCGCCGCTCGCTGCGCGACGCCGCGCGCGAGAGCGGTGTCGACGCCGACCTGATCGAGCGCGTGTACACCGCCATGGGGCTCGGGGCGCTGCCGGTGGACGGGTTCTCCGACGAAGACCTGGAGGTGCTCAGGTACGCCGCCGCGGTGCTCGACGCCGGCCTGCCGCTGCCCGCGTTCCTGCAGCTGATGCGCGTGTACGGCCAGGCGGTCGCCCAGATCGCCGACGCCGAGGTGCGCCTGATCCACCTGTACGTGCACGAGCCGCTGATGCGCGCGGATGTGCCAAGCGTGGAAATCGCGGAGGAGATGGAGGGCCTCACGCGCGAGATCCTGCCGTTCGCCGCGCCGTTCATGAACTACCTCCACGCGCGCCTGCTGGCGCAGTTCGTCGAGCAGGACATGATCGGCCACATGGAGGCCGATCTGGGGGACGGCGCCTTGGAGGAGGGTCGCGTGCGGGTGGCGATCGCGTTCGCCGACCTCGCCGGCTACGCGCGCATGACGATCGAGCGCGGCGACGAGGCGGCGCTCGGCGCCGTCGAGAGGTTCGTGCAGTCCGTCGAGCAGACGCTGCCCGTCGACGCGCGCGTGATCAAGATGCTCGGCGACGAGGTGATGGTCGTCGGCTCCGACGCCGCCGCGCTGACCGGATGGGCGGTAGAGCTGCAGTCGGGGGTCACTCCCGAGGATCCGCTGCCGCGAATCGGCATCCACTACGGCGAGGCGCTGTACCGCGACGGCGACTACTTCGGACGCGACGTCAATCAGGCGGCGCGGGTGGTCGCGCGGGCGGGGGGCGGCGAGGTGCTCGTCACGCGCGCGGTCGTCGAGGTGGCCGAGGGCGCGGACGGGCTCGACTTCGATTGGATCGGCGAGATCAGGCTGAAGGGCTTCTCCGAGCCGACCGAGCTGTTCATCGCGTCCACCCGCGAGGGATAGCGTCCCGTGGTCTGCGAGGAGGAGGTCCGCGAGGCGGTCGTCGGCAGCGGCCTATTCGCGCGCGACAGGCCGGTCGTGGCGATGCTCTCCGGCGGGCGCGACTCGACGTGCCTGCTCGACGTCGCCGTCGCGCTGCTCGGCGCCGGTGCGCTCAGTGCCCTGCACGTCAACTACGGCCTGCGCCGGCAGGCCGACGCGGAGGAGCGCCACTGCGCGGCGCTGTGCGAGCGGCTGGGGGTCGAGCTCGAGGTCGTGCGCGCGGCTGGCGGTGGGCAGGCCGTCGGCAACCTGCAGGCGTGGGCGCGCGAGCTGCGCTACGCCGAGGCCGGGCGCATGGCGCGCGAGCGCGACGCGCTGATCGCCACCGGTCACACCGCCTCAGACCAGGTGGAGACGATCCTCTACCGGCTGGCCGCCTCCCCCGGCAGGCGCGCGCTGCTGGGGATGGTCGCCAGCGAGGGCCGGCTGATCCGCCCGCTGCTCGGCGTCAGCCGCGAGCAGACCGCCGCCTACTGCCGCGCGCGCGGCCTGAGCTGGTGTGAGGACGCCAGCAACGACGACGAGCGCTATGCGCGTGCGCGGGTGCGCAACGGCCTCGTGCCGGCGCTGCGCGCCGTGCACCCGGCGGCGGAGGCCAATGTGCTCAGGACCGCGTCGCTGCTGCGCGAGGAGACGGAGCTGCTCGACGGTCTCGTCAGCGACGAGCTCGCCGGTCGGCGCAGCATCGCGCTCACGCGCCTGCGCGAGCTGCCCGCGGCGCTCGCTCGGCTGGTGGTCGTGCGCCTGGCCGAGGACGCCGTCGGGACCTACGTCCCCCAGGCGGGCGACCGCGTCGATGAGATCCTGGCGCTCGCGCGCCGCGGCGGGCGAGCCGAGCTGCACGTGGGCGCCCAGGCGGGCGCTGTGATCCACGACGGCGTGCTGGAGATGGTCAGGCTCGAGCCGCGAGGATCAGCGGCCCACCCGCCCACGAACCCGCCCGCCCAGCCGACCCCCGCCAGCGAGCCGCCGGGCGAGGACTAGACTCCGTGACGTGGCCAGCACCGCGCACGTCGCCAGCGAGCCCGCACTCGGAGAGGTGCTCGTCACCGCCGAGGACCTGCAGCGCCGCGTGATCGAGCTGGGCGAGGAGATCTCCCGCGACTACGCCGGCCGCTCGCTGCTGCTGGTTGGGGTGTTGAAGGGCGCCGTGTTCTTTCTCAGCGACCTCATGCGCTTCATCGACATCCCCGTAGAGGTCGACTTCATGGCGGTCGCCTCCTACGGCTCCGCCACCGACTCCTCCGGGGTCGTGCGCATCCTCAAGGACCTGGACGCGTCGATCGAAGGCCGCGACGTGCTGATCGTCGAGGACATCGTCGACTCCGGCCTGACCCTCCAGTACCTGCTGCGCAACCTCGGTTCGCGCAATCCGCGCACGCTGGAGGTGTGCGCGCTGCTGACCAAGCCGGAGCGACGCAAGGTGGACCTTCCCACCCGCTACGTCGGCTTCGAGATACCCGATCGGTTCGTCGTCGGCTACGGGCTCGACTACGCCGAGCGCCACCGGAACCTGCCGTTCGTCGCGGCGATGGAACCCTAGAGCGACGCTCCGCGCGCCCGCCCGCCGTGGTCGCGCGCGTGGCGGGGAGGGTTCCCCAAGCTGCCGGAAAGACGGACGTCGCATGGTACGCTAGGGCACCTGTGGCCACGACTTCAGACGGTGCCCACATCCCCAGGAACCAGCCATGAGCCGCTTCTTCAAGAGCGCCGCATTCCCGATCCTCATCGTCGTGGTGCTGGCGTTCCTCGCGGTCAAACTGGTCGGCGGGACCAGCAGCAAGCCTACGCACACCTACCAGCAGCTGGTCGCCAAGGAACTGCCCAATCACGAAGTCGAATCGGTCGAGTTCAAGAACAAGGGCAAGGCCCTCGAAGTCAAGGCGAACAGCAAAGGGCACAAGGAAACCTACGAAATCGGCTTCATCGAACAGGCCACTCCCACGCTGTTCGCGCTGCTCGAAAAGGACGGCGTTCCGTTCAACGTCGAATCGGAAAAGAGCAGCGCGCTGATCAGCCTGCTCGAGTACATCCTCCCGTTCGCGCTGTTCCTCGGCTTCTGGATCTTCCTCATGAACCAGGTCCAGGGGGGAGGATCGAAAGTCATGTCCTTCGGCAAGTCGCGCGCCAAGCGCATGTCCGCGGACTCGCCCAAGATCACCTTCCGCGACGTCGCCGGGGTCGACGAGGCCGTCGAGGAGCTCCACGAGATCAAGGAATTCCTGGAGAACCCCAAGAAGTTCCAGGCGCTCGGGGCACGCATCCCCACGGGGGTGCTGCTGTACGGACCGCCGGGCACCGGCAAGACGCTGCTCGCGCGCGCCGTCGCCGGCGAGGCGGGCGTGCCGTTCTTCTCGATCTCCGGCTCGGACTTCGTCGAGATGTTCGTCGGCGTCGGCGCCTCGCGCGTGCGTGACCTGTTCGAGCAGGCCAAGCAGAACAGCCCGTGCATCATCTTCATGGACGAGATCGACGCCGTCGGGCGCCACCGCGGCGCCGGGCTCGGCGGCGGCCACGACGAGCGCGAGCAGACGCTCAACCAGCTGCTCGTCGAGATGGACGGCTTCGAGGCGAAGGACAACATCATCATGATCGCCGCAACCAACCGGCCCGACATCCTCGACCCCGCGCTGCTGCGTCCCGGGCGCTTCGACCGCCAGATCGCCGTCGACCGCCCCGACCGCAAGGGCCGCGCCAAGATCCTCGAGGTCCACACCCGCGGCAAGCCGCTCGCCAAGGTCATCGACATCGACGCGCTCGCCGGTCAAACACCCGGTTTCACTGGGGCTGATCTATCGAACCTGATCAACGAGGCCGCGCTGCTGTCCGCCCGCACCGGCAAGCGCGAGATCGGCCAGGAAGAGCTCGAGGAGGGGATCATGCGTGTGATCGCCGGCCCCGAGAAGAAGACGCGCGTGATGAGCGAGAAAGAGCGCCTGATCACCGCCTACCACGAGATGGGCCACGCGCTCGTCGGCCACTTCCTCGAGCACTCCGATCCCGTGCACAAGATCTCCGTCATCTCCCGCGGGCAGGCGCTCGGGTACACGATCTCGATGCCCCAGGAGGATCGCTTCCTGACCACCCGCGCGGAGCTGGAGGACACCATGGCCATGACGCTCGGCGGGCGCGCCGCCGAGGAGATCGTCTTCGGTGAGATCACCACCGGCGCCTCCAACGACATCGAGAAGGTCACCGCCACCGCAAAGCAGATGGTCATGCGCTTCGGCATGAGCGAAAAGCTCGGCCCGCGCGTGTTCGGCCACGACCACGGCCAGCCGTTCCTCGGCCGCGAGTTCTCCACCGAGCCCGACTACTCCGACGAGATCGCCCGCGAGATCGACGACGAGGTCCGCCGCATCATCGAGGCCGCGCACACGCGCGCGCGCACCATCCTCACCGAACACCAGCACGACCTCAACAACATCTCCGAAATCCTCGTCAAGCGTGAGACGATCGAGAAGGAGGAGTTCCTCGCGCTGCTGGCCGGCAAGAGCGATGAGGAGGTGTTCGGCGTCGAGGAGGAGACCAAACCGCAGCTGCCCGCGCCGCCCGCCCCCGTCGACCGCGCCGAGCGCGAAACGCCTCGTGGGCTTCCCCGTCCAGGGCTCGCCGGCGGCACCGCCGAGATTCGCGCAAGCGACAAAGAGCGCCCTGAGCCAGTCTGACCGCCCGCCCTATCGGCTGATGGGGATCGTCAACGTGACCCCCGACTCATTCTCTGACGGGGGGGATTTCCTCGATGCGGATGCGGCGATCGCGCACGCGCGTCGGCTGGTGGCGGAGGGGGCGGACATCCTGGACGTCGGCGGCGAGTCGACGCGGCCGGGGGCCGAGCCGGTGGCGGGCGGGGAGGAGCTGCGCCGCGTGCTGCCGGTGCTCGAGGGGGTCGCCGCGCAGGATTGGACGGTGCTTGGCGCCGGCGCGGGCGCGCCTCTCGCCCGCCCGCGGGTCTCGATCGACACGTCCAAGGCATCTGTGGCGCGCACCGCGATCGCGGCGGGGGCGAGCATTGTCAACGACGTCAGCGCGTTGCGCGCCGACGCCGCGATGGTCGAGGTGATCGCGGGCAGCGGCGTGGAGTGCTGCCTCATGCACATGCTCGGCGAGCCGCGCACGATGCAGAGCGGCGTGGGTGGGGTGGACGGGCCTCGATACAACGACGTGGTCGACGACGTCAAGGCGTTCCTCGAGGAGCGACTGAGCTTCGCGGTCGGCGCGGGCGTGCGCGAGGAGCGCATCATGCTCGACCCGGGAATCGGCTTCGGCAAGACCGCCGAGCACAACCTCGAGCTACTGGGCCGCCTCGCGGAGCTGACGGCCCTCGGGCGCCCGCTGGTCGTGGGAACCTCGCGCAAGAGCTTCCTCGGGCGGATCGCCGCCGAAGCCGCCGGCGAGGAGGAGCCGCTGCCGGCGTCGCGGCGCCTGCCGGGGACGATCGCCACCAACGTGCTCGCGCTCGAGCGCGGAGCCAGTGTGTTTCGCGTGCACGACGTCGCACCGGTTCGCGATGCGCTGGCCGTGGCGGCTGCTACGTTGAGCGGGCGATGGACGGCGAGGGCGGGGACGACGCAGACGAGCTAGACGACGACGGCGACCTCGACGAGGAGCACGAGGGCACCGCCGAGTCGGTCACCATTGAGATCACAGGGCTGTCGCTGTACACAAACCACGGCGTCAGCGAGGCCGAGCGCGAGGTCGGCCAGCGCTTGGTCATCGACCTGCGACTGGACATCGGCGAGACCGACGCCACCGTCACCGACTCGATCGAGGACACCGTCGACTACGCCGAGGTATGCCAGCTGGTGGCGCTGATCGCCCAGCAGCGCTCGCACAAGACACTCGAGCGGCTGTGCAGCACGATCGCCGACCGCCTGCTCGCCGACTACGAGCTCGAGGGCGTGTGGGTGAAGGCCGCCAAGCCCGAGCCCCCGATCGCGCTGAGCGTCGACGAGGTCTCCGTCGAGGTCTGGCGCGAAGCGGAGGGATGATGAGCGAGGAGCGCATGAGCACAGCCGCCGCGTTTCGCGCTGCCGTCGAGCGTCTGGACGTCGATGCCGCGCGCGCCGCCGCAGGCCTGCAGACGACCCGCGCCTGATCCGCGCGCACCCGCACACGATCCGCGCCCGACGCGTGCGCACGCTAGCGTCCGGCGCATGAACGCCGGCGAGCAGCAACGGATCGGGCTGCTCGGGCTCGGCTCGAACGTCCCCCTCCGGGGACGACGCGGCGACCGCCGCGCGCAGCTGCAGGCCGCGGTCGACGCCCTGCCGGAGGCGGGCGTGGCCGTGTTCGCCTCGTCCTCCACCTACGACACCGATCCCGTCGGCGAGGTGCTCGACCAGCCGCCCTTCCTCAACGCGTGCGTGCGCGTGCGCACCGCGCTCGAGCCGCTCGCGCTGCTGGACGCCGTCAAGCGCCTGGAGCGAGAGCTGGGGCGCGACGGGGCCACCGTCCGCCACGGCCCGCGCGCGATCGACATCGACATCCTCCTGCTCGGCGCGCTAGAGCTCCGCCACGAGCGCATGGTCCTGCCCCACGAGCAGCTGCTCACCCGGCGCTTCGTGCTCATCCCCGCGCTCGAGCTGGACTTCCAGCAGCGAACGCCCGACGGCACGGGGCTGGCAGACGCGCTCGCCGTGCTCGCGCCCGAGGAGGGCGTGCGCTGGGCTGGGCCGCCGCTCGCGCTCGCCCGCGGCTGAGGCTAAGCGGCGACGCCTCCGTCGTTCCAGCTGGCGAGTCGCAGCAGCGTCGCGCTGCCCATGCCCTCGCCCGAAACGACGCACAGGTGCCCGTCGCGAACCCACGTCACGATCCGCGCGCCGTTCTCGCGCATCAGCCGGAATGGCGTCCCTTCGCGCCACACGATCCGCCCGCCGTCGGCCGCCGGCGCGGGCGTGCCCGCGACGATCGCGTAGCCCACCCGACGGTCGCGACGGTCGGTGTAGAAGACCGTCGTCACCGCCCGCCCGTCGATGCGATCCACACGCGAGCCGCTGGCGCGCCAGCCGAAGCGATCTTCCCAGTAGGGGAACGCCACGCCGTCGACCGCCACCGCCAGCTGGCTCGGGTTGCCGGGGCTCTGGGCCGGAGCCGCCATCGTGGCCGGGCGCAGCGTCAGCGCCGACGCCTCGCGCAAGGTCAGCGTCGCGCCGCCGCCGCTCAGCGCGAGCACCAGCGCCACGGCGACGGCCGCCAGCGCCGTCGCGGCCCCGCCGAGCCTCAGCGCCAGCGCTGGCCGAGCGCCGACGCCGCGCGCCCACAGCGACCGGCGCTGTGCCCGATCGGCGTCCGCGATCAGCGCCTGGACCCTGCCGTGCAGCTCGTCGGGCGCGCGAACGTCGACCGACCGCAGGTAGTCGACCAGCTCGGACTCGGTCTGTGGACGGTGCTCGCTCATGGTGTTCCTCCACCTGACAGGACTCCGCTCGTGCCCTTCCCTTCCCGCCGCATCTCCTCCGTGCGCTGCCGCTCTGGCGCGGCGGCGGGCGTGAGCCGCTCGACGACCTGCTTGCGGGCCCGGAACAGACGCGTCGTCAGCGTCGCCTCGCGCACGCGCAGCGCGCGAGCCGCTTCGCGATAGGACAGGCCGAGCACGTCCACCGCCACGATCGCCAGCCGGAAGTCGTCGGGCAGCTGGGCGATCGTCGCGTACACCTCCCGCACCTCGATCGCCTGCTCCGGCCGGCTCGTCGGCCGAGGGTCGGCCGCGACCACGTCCTCGAGCTCCGCGCCCGTCACCGGACGCCGCGACGCGGTGCGAAGGCCGGTCAGGAACGTGTTGCGCAGCACGCGCATCAGGTAGTACAGCTCGTCGTCGCCCTGCAGCACACGTGGCCGCGAGAGCACCCGCGCGAACGTCTCCTGGACGAGATCCTCGGCGTCCTCACGCGACCCGCACAGCGCCCACGCGGCCCGATACAGGCGGTCCACGTGCTTGCTCAGGGATTGCGGATCGAGGGTGCGCATGGGTCGGCGGAACGCCCCGGCGGGATGCATCTCGCCCTCCGCGACTGTAGCGCCGCCCGCCGCGCGCTGCCACGGGAAGGATCGGCGCGCGCCGGCGTCCTTGATCATCGACGGCCCTGGCGCGGTAGACGCCGGCCGCGTACTGGTCACCGGATCATCGAGAAAGGCGGATGGAGATCGTGAGACTGCGCAGGCGTTTGCTCTTCCCCCTGGTAGCTCTGCTGGGAGCGGCGGTGGTCGTCCTTCCCGCGCTCGCCGCATCGTCGGAAACGAAGATCGAAGTCGCCGAAAACTGCAACGGCTACACCAACTGGCAGTGCTGGACATCGCCAGGGGCCAACCCCAGACCCGCGTCCGTCACGATCGCCGCCGGCACAGTCGTCACGTTCGCCGACAACACCAACTTCGCGGCCAACATCACCTGGAAGGGCGCCGCGCCGACGTGCTCCGCGGGGGTTCCCGTGAGTCCCGCGCCCGCCGCAACCGGCTGGGAAGGCACCTGCACCTTCACGCAGGCCGGGACCTACACGCTCGAAGACGCGAACATGTACTACCCCAAAGCCACCGTCGAAGTGAGCGCAGCCGGCACGACCTCCGGCGGCGGCACTCCAACTGGAACCACGACCACCGGCTCGACCACGACCACCGGCTCGACCACTACCGGTCGCTCCGGCTCGGGCACCACGACCTCCGGCTCCGGCTCCGGCTCCGCGCCGCAGACCGGCGGATCGGGCGGCGCCGGCACGCCGCTCGGCTCGCTGCTGCGCGGGAGCGCGTCCTCAGCGGTCAAGCTCGCGTCCTCCCAGCAGGGCCAGTCGGTACACGGCTCGCTCGAGCTCTCGCAGGCGGCAGCCGGCGGACGGCTGGAAGTGCAGCTGCTGGCGACGCGCGCGTCGCTGGCCCGCGCCCGTCGCTCCTCGCACGTGCAGGTCGGCCGCGCGGTGCGCACCTCTCTGCGGGCGGGCACTCTCACCTACACCGTCGCCCTGGACACGAAGGGCAGACGCGCGCTGCGCGCGCGCGGACGTCTCCCACTGAGCGTCAACATCGTGCTCACGCCTGAGCGCGGCTCCGCGGTGACGATCACGCGCGGCATCGTCCTGCGCGGCTAGCGCCGGGCCGTCTGGAACCCCTCGGGGACTACGCGCCGGCCTGCGCCGTGAGCCACGCGGGCGGCAGCACGCCCGCCTCCACCTCTCCCACCATCGGCGGGAAGTAGCGCGTGAGCTCGGCCGCCGCGTGTCCTTCGATCAGCGGGCGCACGTCGCCGATGCTCATCAGCATGCGCACCGTGCTGCCGATCTGCAGGTCCGCGGCGTTCGGCCGCTCGCCGCCCAGCAGCCCCTCCGCCATCCACCCGTCGATCCGCTCGAGCTGGCGCGGCAGCGCCGCCAGGTCCGCCCGCGCGCTGTCGTCGCGCGCCCTGTTCTTCAGCGCCATCAGCCTCGCCGTCAGCGGCAGCAAAGGGCGCAGCAGCGGCCGTGGCAGCGGCAGCTTGGTGTCCGCCGCGTAGCTCTCCATCGCCGCCGGACGGCGCATGAAGGCCACGTCGATCAGTCGGCGGGGCACGCTCTGGAAAACCTCATCCCCCCAACGCTCGGCCTCGAGCACACGCGCATACGCGGGCTCACCCGGAGCCGGAAGCAGCGGCGGCTCGGCCGCGAGCTCGTCGAGGCGCCGCATGATCGCGCGCGAGCCGACCACGCGCTCGCGGCCGATGCGCATGCCCGGGACCGTCCGCCCGCCATACAGCAGCGGGCCGAACAGCACCTCGCCGGTCGGCAGCAGGTCCACGCGGTCGTACGCCATCGACTTCAGCTCGAGCGCTGCCTGCACCGCCGCGCACGGATGCGAGCCCGGGAGTGCGTACAGCTTGGGACGGGCCGTCGCCATACCGCAGATCAGCATAATGGTCGCCGATGCTGCTCGTCGTGGACGTCGGAAACACGCAGACCCACTTCGGGGCCTTCAAGGGCGAGCAGCTGCTCGAGCACTGGCGCTTCGCCACCGTGCGACAGTCCACCGCCGACGAGCTCGGCGCCGCGCTGCACAACCTGCTCGAGCTGCGCGGATACGGCTTCGACGACCTCAACAGCTCGATCGTCTCGTCCACCGTGCCCCAGCTCGAGCCCGAGTGGACGGCCATGGCCGCGCGCTATCTCGGTCACGAGATGATCGCCGTCGGCCCCGGCACCAGGACGGGGATGGCCATCCGCTACGACAACCCGCGCGAGATCGGCGCCGACCGGCTCGTCAACGCCGTCGCCATCCGCGAGCGCTTCGGCGGCCTCGCCGTGTGCGTCGACTTCGGCACCGCCACCACCTTCGACGTCGTCTCGCGCGAGGGCGACTACGTCGGCGGCGCGCTCATGACCGGCATCGAGATCTCTTTGGAAGCGCTCTCCGAGCGCGGCGCGCGGCTGCCCAAGGTCGACCTCGCGCCGCCGCGCAGCGTGATCGGCAAGAACACCATCGACGCCATCCGCTCCGGCGTCGTCTACGGCTACGCCGGCGCCATCGACGCGATCCTGCGGCGGCTGTACGACGAGCTCGGCGAGCGCACCGACGTCATCGCCACCGGCGGCCTAGCCAGGCTGGTCGTGCCCTACACCGAGGAGATCGAGCAGATCGACGACCTGCTCACGCTCACCGGGCTGCGGCTGCTGCACGAGCGCAACAGCTGAGCCGCTCCCCGCCGATCCACCACGCGCGACCCCGAGCCGGCGCCGGAGGCGCCTTCATAAGACTCCATAATGGCCTCGTGGACGCGAGCTCGCGCTTGAACGAAAGCTGGTCCCTGGGGACGCTGCGCGTGCCCAACCGCGTCATCCTCGCGCCGCTCGCCGGCATCGGCAACTGGTTCGTGCGTCTGCAGGCCAAGCGCTACGGAGCGGGGATGGCCGTCTCCGAGATGGTCTCCTCGCACGCCATCCATCACCGCAACGAGAAGACGTGCACCGAGATGCTGCGCATCGACCCGCGCGAGCGCATCGTCGGGGTCGCGGGTACCGGCGGTGTCGTCTCGATCCAGATCTTCGGCGAAGACCCCGCCGTCATGCGCGAGGCCGCCGGCGTCGTCGTCGAGCGCGGTGCCGACGCGATCGACATCAACATGGGCTGCCCCGTGCCGAAGGTGCGCAAGACCGGCGCCGGCGCCGCTCTGCTCGACGACCCCCAGCTGGCCGTCGCCGTCGCGCGCGCGACCGTCGAAGGCGCGCGCGGGATACCTGTGACAGTCAAGTTGCGCTCAGGGCTGCGACCCGGGGACGACAGCGGCTTCGAGCTGGCGCATCGCCTAGTCGCCGAAGCCGGGGTCGCCGCGATCGGCTTTCACCCGCGCTCCGCCGCCGTGCACCACAAAGGCTCGCCCGACTACCAGCTCGCCGCGCGCCTCGTCGAGTCGCTGCCCGCCCCCGTCATCCTCAGCGGCGGCATGGACGACGCCGACGGAGTGCGCCGGGCGTTCGCCAGCACCGGCGCCGACGCCATCATGCTCGCGCGCGGCGCGCTCGGCAACCCGTGGCTGTTCGGCGAGCTTCTGCACGAGCCCGGGCGGGAGCCCGCCCACGCGTATGCGTCGCAACCCACCCGCGAGCAGGTGCTGGCCGAGCTGCGCTGGACGATCGAGCGCGCCGTCGAGCACCTCGGCGAGCAGCGCGCCACGCGCTACCTGCGCAAGTTCTACCCCTGGTACGTGCCCCGGCTGCGGCTCGACGCCAGCTCCGCCAAGGGCCTGCAGGAATCGCTGCAGACGGCGCCCACGCTCGCGTGCGTGCGGCAGCTGCTCGACGCGGCCTGCCCGTCTCCGGCGGTGGCGGCGTGAGTCTTCGTCGAGGGCTCCAGGCCGCGCTATACTGCTGCGCTCGCTGAGGCCCCTTGCCCGGCGACGTCCCCGCTTGCAGCGGGGTTTTGTGTATCGCAGACCAGGCTACCAACCCGGAATAGTCTCCCGCCCACTCACATGCCCAAGGACGTCATCCTCACCCCAGAAGGCCTGCAGAAGCTCAAGGACGAGCTCGAGCTGCTGTCCACCGAGAAGCGCCGCGAGGTCGCCGAACGCATCAAGGAGGCCAGGGAATTCGGGGACATCTCCGAGAACTCCGAGTACGACGACGCCAAGAACGAGCAGGCGATGGTCGAGAGCCGCATCGCCCAGCTGCAGGAGAAGCTGCGCATGGCCACCGTCATCCAGGCCAAGGACCTGTCCACCGACGTCGTGCAGGTCGGCTCCGTCGTGCACGTCAAGGACGAAAAGACCGGCAAGTCGGTCAAGTACACGATCGTCGGCTCCGCCGAGGCCAAGCCCAACGAGCACAAGCTCTCCAACGAGTCGCCCGTCGGCCGCGCCCTGATCGGGCGCAAACGCAACGACACCGTCGCCGTCACCGTCCCCCGCGGCCCCGCGCGCAAGCTCAAGATCACCAAGATCGACGTCGGCCTCGAGTAGAGGCTCGCCGTTGAGCGGAACCGACGAGCAGCCCCCGCCGCACGAGCCCGGGGAGCCCGGCGAGTCGGGCCGGCACGGCCTCGACGAGCTGATCGCCGAGCGCCGCGCGAAGGGCGAGCGCCTGCGCGCGGAGGACCCCAGCGCGTTCCCCTACGCGTTCCCCGGCGCCGAGCCAATCGCGCGGATACCCCCGCGCTACGAGCGCCTCGCCCCCGGCGATGAAACCGACGAGCGCCACCGCGTCGCAGGGCGCATCGCCGCACGGCGGGGCGCCGGCAAGGCCGCGTTCCTCGACCTCGTCGATCGCACCGGCAAGATCCAGCTGCACGCGCGCGTCGACGTGCTCGGGCGCGAGCGCTTCGACCTGCTCCTGTCACTCGACCTCGGCGATCTCATCGGCGTCGACGGCAGCGCCATCCGCAGCCGCCACGGCGAGGTGTCCCTGCGCGTCGAGAGCTTCCAGATCCTCTCCAAGGCGCTGCGCCCGCCCCCCGACAAGCACCACGGCCTCTCGGACGTCGAGACGCGCTACCGGCACCGCGAGCTCGACCTCATCGCCAGCGCCGACGCCCGCGCGCTGTTCGTCGCACGCGCGCGCGTCATCTCCGCCGTGCGCGCGTATCTCGACGGCCAGGACTTCATCGAGGTCGAGACGCCCATCCTGCAGCCGCTGTACGGGGGCGCCATGGCGCGGCCGTTCACCACCCACCACAACGCCCTCGACCGCGACCTGTACCTGCGCATCGCCACCGAGCTGTACCTCAAGCGCCTGATCGTCGGCGGCCTCGAGCGCGTCTACGAGCTGGGCAAGGACTTCCGCAACGAGGGTCTGTCGCCCAAGCACAACCCCGAGTTCACCATGGTCGAGTGGTATGAGGCCTACGCCGACTACGAGGACGAGGCGCGGCGCCTGGAGCAGCTCGTCGCGCACGCCGCCCGCGCGGTCGACTACCAGGGCGAGCTCGACTTCTCGGCGCCCTGGCGGCGCATCGGCTTCCACGACGCCATCCACGAGCACACAGGCATCGACCTCGCCGCGCACCCTGACGCCGAGGCGCTCGCCGCCGCCATCTCCGAGCGGGGGCTCGCCATGCCCACCGACGGGCTCTCGTGGTCCGCGCTCGCCGACGACCTGCTGTCGAAGTACGTCGAGCCCACGCTCGTGCAGCCCACGTTCGTGTTCGACTACCCCATCGAGATCTCGCCGCTCGCGCGCCAGCACCGCTCCAAGCCCGCGCTCGTCGAGCGCTGGGAGGCGTTCGCCGGCGGCATGGAGATCGCCAACGCCTTCAGCGAGCTGATCGACCCCGACGTGCAGCGCGAGCGCTTCGCCGCCCAGCAGCGCCTCGCCAGCCTCGGCGAGGAGGACGCCCAGCCCTACGACGAGGTGTTCGTGCAAGCGCTCGAGCAGGGGATGCCGCCGGCGGGCGGGGTCGGACTCGGCATCGACCGTCTGGTCATGCTGCTCACCGGGCGCCAGTCGATCCGCGAGGTCGTGCTGTTCCCCGCCATGCGCGACTGACGCCCGCTGCTGCTGCTGCTGCTGCCGCCGCCGCTGCTGCCGCCGCCGCCGCGCCGCCGCTCACGAGCACCCCGCCGAGCTCGCGCGAGTGCTCATCCTGAAGACGTAGAAGCTGGGAGCGGGGTTCAGCACGAGCGTCGCCGCGGGGTCGCCCGCCGTCCATCGCAGAGGGATCGGGCTGGTCGGCGCGGGCGTCAGCACCACGTACGCGTACCCGCCCGCGCTCAAGCTCTCACGCCACGCCCGGCAGCTGGAGATCGGGCGATAGCCGCCGTCGGAGGTGCGTTCGCCGAGGTAGTCGACCACGTTCGTGTCGCGCGCCCCGTACAGCGGATACTGCTCCACCGTGCCATACAGGCCGATCCGCGCGTGCGCCACACCCTGCGCCCAGCGGTACACCTCCCCCAGCGCCGGGCTCGTCTGAAAGCCCACCAGGTAGCGGCGCGCGAAGTAGTGCCGCTGGGCCGCAAACGCCGCCACTACCAGCACCAGCAGCGCCCCGCACGCCAGCGCCGCCGTCGTCGCCGGCGTCGCGCGCGAACGCCAGCGCAGGCTGCGCGCGCGCCATCCCACGGCCGCCACGACCGCGCACGCGGCCAGAAACGCCACATGGCGGGCCGTCTGCGTCGGCCACAGCTCCCGCTCGAGCTGGCTCGCCAGCAGCACCAGCGCCAGCCCCGGCCCCAGCGCCGCCAGCGCTCGCGGCGCGCGCAGCCGCACGACCACCGGCACCAGCACGATGCCCAGCGCCAGCGCCGGCGTCGCGTAGCGCAGGTTGATCTGGAACAGGATCGAGCCCTGTTCCAGCCCCGTCGCCCCCGTCGGCAGGAACAGATACGTCACGCCCGCCGCGCCGGCCACCACCGCCAGCACGCGCACCGGCCGGTCGCCCGACAGCGCCCCCGTCACCACCGCCGCCACACACAGCCCCAGCACCAGCGGCCACAACGGGCCAAGGGCGTGATCGAGCCCCGGCGCGAAGCGCGAGCCCCACAACGACAGGTGGCTGATCTCCGACGCGACCGTCTGCTGGGACGCGCTCGCCAGCGGCGACCGCGGGCCCGGGAGCGCCAGCGGGCCCACGTGCATCGCCAGTCCCAGGGGGTTGCCCACCGCTATCGCGTTGCGCAGGTACCACCAGCCGCCCGTCAGCGCCAGCGGAGCCGCCAGCGCGCCCAGCACGCGCCGCCGGCGCCCGCGCGCGGCGATCAGCCCCATCCCCGCCAGCAGCCCGAACGCCGGCACCAGGAACGTCAGCTTCGTCCCCACCGCCACGCCCAGCGCCAGACCCGCCACCGCCAGCGTCGCCGTGTCTTCCGGCGCGCTCACCACCAGCGCGCTTGCCGCCATTAGCGCCGCCAGGCCCACGATGTCGTTGTACGCCTCGCCCGGCTGGGTTCCGCCCAGCACCGGCAGCGACAGCACCAGGCATCCCGCCAGCAGCGTCAGCCGCTCCACGCGCCAGCGACTACCCACGCACCACGCGGCCAGCATCGCCACAGCCAGCCACAGCAGGTTCAGCAGCGGCGAGGCGAAGTCGTTGTGCAGCGCCACGATGCCGATCGCGTGGAACAGCTCCGAGTTGGCCGGGTAGTAGGCCACGTACGGGTCAGCCTGCGTGAACTCGATGCCCGTCACCGACCCCGTCTGCGCGAAGCTCGCAGCGAACGGCATGTGGTACCAGAGCGTGTCGAAGTTCAGCATCCCCGCCCCCAGCGCGTTCGCGCTCTGAAGCCCCCACTGGGCCGCCACGACCACCACGCCCACCGCCGCCGCCGCGCTCGCCATGCCTGCGCACGCAGCCGGCTCCGGCGCCCGCCGCGCCGGCGCCCGCGCCTTCGCCGCGCTCGCACCGCCCACAAGCAGCCGGCTGAGCGCCGCACAGACACAAAGCAGCGCGATCAGCTCCGGCGCGTGATCCAGCGCCAGCACGCCGAGCAGCTCCGCCGCCACGAGCAGCACGCTCAGCGTCAGCACCGTCTCCGCGAGCGCCGCCAGCGCCCCCGTCGCGCGCAGCCAGCCCGCGCGCAGCCGGTGGGCGGTGAGCCATGCCGGCAGCACCATCGCGGCCAGCCGCAGCATCCCCAGAATGAACTCGCCGACCGTCATCGCGCCGTCCGAGAGTCAAGCAGCACCACCCGACTGCCGATGACCCCGATAGGCCAGCGTGGCCGGTTGGTAGACTGCTCCACAAGGCGTTATTGGGGCCTCGAAGCCCTCGAGGCACCGTCCCAGCAGGAAGGAATCACACCATGTTCGAGCGATTTACAGAACGGGCCCGGCAGGTCGTCGTTCTCGCGCAAGAGGAGGCGCGGACGCTCAAGCACAACTACATCGGCACCGAGCACATCCTCCTTGGGCTGCTCCGCGAGGAGGAGGGTCTCGCCGCGCGGGTGCTCGAGAGCCTCGACATCACCGTCGAGCGGGTGCGCGCGCAGGTCGTGCGCATCGTCGGCTCCGGCGAGGAGGTCACCTCCGGTCAGATTCCCTTCACGCCACGCGCCAAGAAGGTGCTCGAGCTCGCGCTGCGCGAGGCGCTCAGCCTCGGCCACAACTACATCGGCACCGAGCACATCCTGCTCGGGCTGGTGCGTGAGAACGAGGGCGTCGCCGCCCGCATCCTGCTCGACTTCGACGCCGACTCCGAGAAGATCCGCAACGAGGTCATCCGCATGCTCTCCGGACCCGGCGGACGCCGACAGAGCCAATCCGGCGGTGGCGCCGGCGCCGGCGCCGGCACGGGCGCCGGTGAGGGCAAGAAGTCCTCCAAGCTGCTCGACCAGTTCGGCAGGAACCTCACCAAGCTCGCCGCCGAGGGCAAGCTCGACCCGTGCGTCGGGCGCGAGACCGAGATCGAGCGGATCATGCAGATCCTCTCCCGGCGCACCAAGAACAACCCCGTGCTCGTCGGCGAGCCCGGCGTCGGCAAGACCGCCGTCGTCGAGGGCCTCGCCCAGCGGATCACCAGCTCCGAGGTGCCCGAGCTGCTCAAGAACAAGCAGATCTACACGCTCGACCTCGCCGCGCTCGTCGCCGGCTCCAAGTACCGCGGCGAGTTCGAGGAGCGCCTCAAGAAGGTCATGAAGGAGATCACCCAGCGCGGCGACATCATCCTGTTCATCGACGAGCTTCACAACCTCGTCGGCGCCGGCGCCGCCGAGGGCGCCATCGACGCCGCCTCAATCCTCAAGCCCGCGCTCGCGCGCGGCGAGCTGCAGACGATCGGCGCCACCACGCTCGACGAGTACCGCAAGTACCTCGAGCGCGACTCCGCGCTGGAGCGCCGCTTCCAGCAGATCCGCGTCGACGAGCCCACCATCGACCAGACCGTCGAGATCCTCACCGGCCTGCGCGACCGCTACGAGCAGCACCACAAGGTGCAGATCACCGACGAGGCGCTGCGCGCCGCCGGCGAACTCGCCAGCCGCTACATCTCCGACCGCTTCCTGCCCGACAAGGCCATTGACCTGATCGACGAGGCCGCCTCGCGGATGCGCATCAAGTCGATGACCTCGCCGCCCGCCAACCGCGAGCTCGAGGGCGAAGTCGAGTCCACGCGCCGCGAGAAGGAGGCCGCCATCGAGGCGCAGGAGTTCGAGAAGGCCGCCGCGCTGCGCGACAAGGAGCGCAAGCTCACCAACAAGAAACGCGAGCTCGAGCAGGCGTGGGAATCCGGCGAGTCCGGCGAACGCCCGTCGATCGGCGAAGAGGAGATCGCCGACATCGTCTCCATGTGGACCGGCATCCCCGTCTTCAAGCTCACCGAGGCCGAGACACAGAAGCTGATGCGCATGGAGGACGAACTGCACAAGCGCGTCATCGGACAGCACCCCGCCATCGAGGTCATCTCCAAGGCCATCAGGCGCTCGCGCGCCGGGCTCAAGGACCCCAAGCGGCCCACCGGCTCGTTCATCTTCCTCGGCCCCTCCGGCGTCGGCAAGACCGAGCTCGCGCGTACGCTCGCCGAGTTCCTGTTCGGCGACGACGACGCGCTCGTGCGCATCGACATGTCCGAGTACATGGAGAAGCACGCCGTCTCCAGGCTCGTCGGCTCGCCCCCCGGCTACATCGGCTACGACGAGGGCGGCCAGCTGACCGAGGCCATCCGGCGCAAGCCCTACAGCGTGCTGCTGCTCGACGAGATCGAGAAGGCCCACCCCGACGTCTTCAACATCCTGCTGCAGATCCTCGAGGACGGCCGCCTCACCGACGCCCAGGGGCGCACCGTCGACTTCCGCCACGCGATCGTCATCATGACCTCCAACATCGGCGCCGCCGAGATCGCGCGCAACACGCCGCTCGGCTTCGCCGTCTCCGACGACGAGACCGGCATCACCTACGAGGACATGAAGAACCGCATCATGGGCGAGCTCAAGAAGGTCTTCCGCCCCGAGTTCCTCAACCGCATCGACGACGTCATCGTCTTCCACAAGCTGCAGAAGGACGAGATCAAGCAGATCGTCGAGCTGCTGCTGCTGCGCATCCGCGAGTCAATGGCCGAACGCGAGCTGCAGCTCGAGCTCACCGAGCCCGCCAAGGACCTGCTCGTCGACAAGGGCTGGGATCCCGCCATGGGCGCCCGCCCGCTGCGCAGGGCGATCCAGCGCTACATCGAGGACCCGCTCGCCGACTTCGTGCTGCGCGAGCAGCTCACGCCCGGCGCCACCGTCGTCGTCGACCCCGCCGAGGGCGACCAGGAGGGCGAGGTGCGCCTCACCGTCGTCGCCCCCAAGAAGCAGAAGACGCCCGTCGGCGTCGGCGCCGAAGCGTCCGGGGCCGACGAGATCGCCGACGGCGAGGGCCAGCCCGACGGCGTCGACGCCGAGCTCGGCGAGCCCGGCGTCGAGTAGGCCTCGGCGCGGCTGAGCACGACGGCGGGTGGCGCTTAATCAGATCGTCGTCTCGCCGCTGACGGCCGACGATTGGCCCGCGGCGGCGCGCGTCTACCAGGCCGGGATCGCCGGTGGTAACGCCACCTTCGAGTCCGGCGCTCCATCTTGGGAGCAGTGGTCGCGCGCGCGCTCCGGGTGCCCCGCCGTCGCCGCCCGCGCAAGCGACGGCGAGGTGCTCGGGTGGGCCGCGCTCGCCCCCGCCTCCCAGCGCCCGGTCTACCGCGGAGTCGGGGAGGTCAGCATCTACGTCGCGCCCGAGCACGCGCGACGGGGGGTCGGAGGCATCCTGTTGCGGGCGCTAATCGATGCCTCCGAGCGCGCCGGCTTCTGGACGCTCAAAGCCGGCATCTTCCCCGAGAACGCAGCCAGCGTCGCATTGCACGAGCGCTGCGGCTTCCGCTTGGTGGGCGTCAACGAACGGGTTGGGCAGATGCCCGACGGGCGCTGGCGCGACGTGTTGCAGTACGAGCGGCGCAGCGGCGCCGTCGGCGCCGGCTGAGCGCCCGTCGGCTGCTTTGCGCGCCGACTCGAGCGCGGGCTGCCGGTGTTCACGCGCCCTACGTGAGCGCCCTCGGCTGGGTCGCGTGTCGCCTATCGCGTGTCGCGTGTCGCGTGTCGCGTGATCCTGTCCGTTGCCGATACTACTTTTTCGTGTGGTGTATAGCGATGGTATTGATATAAAGATACCATCGCTATACACCTCGCTGAACGGGACTGTCCCCAGCGACGCGTAGGCTTGCGCGTGACAGAGATGCCCCGCTCCACCGTTCATGTGTGCTCGCAGTGCGGCTTCCAGTCCGCACAGTGGCACGGTCAATGCCCCGGCTGCGAGGCGTGGAACACGCTCGTCGAGGAGCCGCTCACGGCGATGCGACCAGGAGCACGGGGTGGCGCGGGCGGGCGGCGAGATCGCGGCGGCTCCTCCGGAGCCGCCCGGGCGCCGGGAGCCACGGTGATCCCGCTCCCGCTCAGCCAGGTCGGCGCGGCGCCGGTCAAGCGCATGTCGACGGGCATCGGCGAGCTCGATCGCGTGCTCGGCGGCGGGCTGGTGCCGGGCTCGCTGGTGCTGCTCGGCGGATCCCCCGGGATCGGCAAGTCGACGCTCACCAACATGGTGCTCGGCCACATCCAGCAGGCCGGCCACAAGACGCTGTACGTCAGCGGCGAGGAGTCCGCTGAGCAGGTGAGGCTGCGCGCGGAGCGGCTCGCGCCCGGCGCCCTGCACGTCCCGATCCTCGCCGAGACCGACCTGGACGCGGTGCTGGACACGCTGGCCGATCACGCGCCGCAGGTGTGCGTGATCGACTCGGTGCAGACGCTGCGCGCGGCGGAGCTCTCCGGCGCGCCGGGCTCGGTCGGGCAGGTGCGCGAGGTGGCCGCGCGGATCATGGAGCTGGCGAAGGCTCGCAGCGTGGCGGTGATCCTGGTGGGGCACGTCACCAAGGACGGCGCGCTGGCGGGTCCCCGCGTGCTCGAGCACCTGGTCGACTGCGTGCTGCAGTTCGAGGGCGAGCGCGAGCGGCCCTACCGCGAGCTGCGGGCGCTCAAGAACCGCTTCGGGTCGACCAACGAGGCCGGCCTGTTCGAGATGCGCCAGGGCGGGCTCGTGGAGGTGCTGGACGCGTCCGCGCGGTTCGTCTCGGAGGCCACACGGGCGCCCGGCAGCGTGGTGCTGGCGGCGATGGAGGGCTCGCGGCCGCTGCTCGTCGAGGTCCAGGCGCTGGTGGCGCCGTCGGAGCTCGAGCAGCCGCGCAGGGTGGTCTCGGGGCTCGACCGCAACCGGCTGGCTCTGGTGCTGGCGATCCTCGGCCGCCACGGCCACGTGCGCACCGGCGGCGCGGACGTGTTCGTGAACGTCGTCGGGGGGGTGCGGGTGGACGAGCCGGGCTCCGATCTGGCGGTCGCGCTGGCGGTGGCCAGCGCCAGCCGCGGGGTGCCGATCCGCGGAGCCCACCTACCCGCCCCCAGAGCATGCTTCGGCGAGCTCGGCCTGACCGGCGAGCTGCGCTGGGTGGGGCACCCCGAGCGGCGCCTGGAGGAGGCCGCCAAGCACGGTCTGCGGGACGTGATCGCGCCGGTCGGCAGCGGGCGCTCGGCGACCGAGGTGACCACGCTGCGCGCGGCGCTAGCGGCGGCGCTGCCGACGGGGCCGCAGGAGGACGGGCCGCGCGCGGTCCCGCAGCCGAACGGGCCGACGCTGGTCAGCGTCTAGGTGTGTGCCCAGTGTACGTGCTGCTAAAGGATTGCTAATTGCCCTAGAATTGGGGACCGTGGCTCCACGATCCGGCGAAGACCTAGACAACGAGGTACGACCGGATCCGGGCTTGATGAGGGCACTGGAGATGATCGCGCCCGGCACCGCCTTGCGGGAGGGGATCGACAGCATCCTGCATGCACGCACGGGTGGATTGATCGTGATCGGCGAGCCCGAAGACCTCAGCTTCCTGAACTCCGGCGGCATCAAGCTGGAGATGGACTACACCCCCGCGTTCCTCTACCAGCTGGCGAAGATGGATGGCGCGATCATCCTCAACGCGAACGCCACGAAGATCACGATGGCGAACGTCCAGCTGATGCCCGACCCGACGATCCTCTCGCACGAGACCGGCACCAGGCATCGCACGGCGGAGCGCGTGTCCAAGCAGACGGACGCGCTCGTGATCGCCATCTCTCAGCGCCGCGAGGTGGTGTCCGTGTACGTCGACGGCGTCAAGTACATCCTCGAGGACATCCCCGTGGTGCTGGCCAAGGCCAACCAGGCGCTGGCCACGCTGGACAAGTTCCGCACCCGTCTTGATCAGGTGTCCACACGCCTGACCGCGCTGGAGTTCGAGGGCGGCACGACGCTGCACGACGTGCTCACCGTGCTGCAGCGCTCCGAGCTGGTGACGCGCATGGCGGTCGAGATCGAGCGCTACATCGTCGAGCTGGGAAGCGAGGGCCGGCTGATCGAGATGCAGCTCGAGGAGACGATGGTCGGCGCCGCGGCCGAGAAGTCAGCACTCGTCAGGGACTACTTGTCAACCTACTCCGACGAGGCGTTCGCGGCGGCGCTCGAGGAGATCGGGCGCCTCGTGCACCAGGACCTGCTCGACTTCGGCCGGCTGGCCGAGCTGCTCGGCTACGACCGCAAGCTGAACACGCTCGACTATCCCGTCTCGCCGCGCGGCTACCGAGTGCTCGGGCGCATTCCCAGGCTGCCAAAGCTGGTCGTGTCGCAGATCGTGACCGAATTTGGTGGACTGGACGAGCTGCTGGCAGCCGGCGACACCGAGCTCGAGGCGGTCGAGGGTGTGGGGGAGATCAGGGCGAAGGACATTCGCGAGGGCCTGCGCAGACTGCAGGAGCTGAACCTCGTCGATCGCTATCTGCAGACTTGAATCAAGGGTCGACCCACTGGTCGCTCGCAACGAAGGAGGACATCATTCCCGCACAAGTAACCGAAGAAGCAACACTCACGGACGAGCTCGAGGTCACCCGCGAGGTCGAGTACATCGAGTTCGAGCTCGGTGATCACGTCGTCTATCCCCACCACGGCGCGGGGAAGGTGCTCAAGAAGGAGGACATGGAGATCCTCGGCGAACGGCGCGAGTACCTGACCATCAAGATCCTCCACAACGACATGACCGTACGCGTTCCCACCGAGAACGCGGCCCTCGCCGGCCTGCGCAGAGTGATCGACGAGGAAACGGTCAAGAAGGTGCTGGACGTGCTGCGCGACGACGTCTCGGAGATGCCCAAGAACTGGAACCGCCGGTTCAAGCACAACCGCGACAAGATCAAGACGGGCGACATCTACGAGCTGGCCGAGGTCGTGCGCAACCTCTCGCTGCGTGAGAGCGAGAAGGGCCTGTCCACGGGCGAGAAGCAGATGTTCACGCGCACCAAGAAGATCCTCGCCTCGGAGCTGATGTACGCGCTCGACAAGGACGAGGAGGAGGCCGAGAGCTACCTCGACGAGCTGCTCGAAGACTCGGCCAACACCCAGATGGCGGCCGCCGGAGCGAAGTAGCGAGGCTTTCGCGCACGCGGCAGCATTGATTGCCGGCCGCGTGCGCGAGCGCCCCACGCGATGACCGTCGCTCTGATCGTGGCCGCCGGCAGCGGCGAGCGCCTCGGGGCCGGCCGGCCGAAGGCGCTGGTGGAGCTCGCAGGTCGGCCGCTCGTGGCGTGGAGCCTCGACGCACTGCTGGCGACGGAGGGCGTCGAGCGGGTCGTCATCGCCATGCCTCAGGGCATGGAGCAGGCGACCGCATTCGCCGCGCTCGAACACGTCACCGTCGTGGCCGGCGGCGCCTCGCGCTCGGACTCCGTCCGCCTTGCGCTCGCCGCCGCGGGGGAGGGACAGACTCGCGAGGCGGAGCAGGAGCGTGACGAGCTCGACTTCGTGCTCGTGCACGACGCCGCGCGTCCGCTCGTGACAGCCGCGCTCGCGCAATCGGTGATCGCCGCGCTCGCACGCGACCGGGATGCCGACGCGGCGATCGCCGCCATGCCCGTCACCGACACCGTCAAGCGGGTGGACAGCCACGACGCGGTGCGCGAGACGCTCGACCGCGGCGAGCTGTGGGCGGTGCAGACGCCGCAGGTGTTCCGCCACCAGGCGCTCCAGCACGCCCTGGACATCCCCGCGCGGGAGCTCGCCAAGGCGACCGACGACGCGTGGCTGATCGAGCGCGGTGGCGGCAAGGTGATCGTCGTGCGCGCGAGCGACGAGAACCTCAAGGTGACCACGCCGCTGGACCTGCGTGTCGCCGAGCTGCTGCTGGCTGGGCGGTCGGCTGCGGTCGCCGGCTCCGGGAAGTCCTCGTGAATCCTGCTTGAATCGCAGCCGTCACATGCTCACCGACTACCACCTTCATCTGCGGCCCGACGGCCAGGACGCGGACGTCGCCGAGTACCACACGCAGGCGAACGTCGAGCGCTACCGCGCCGCCGCCGAGGAGCGGGGGATCGCCGAGCTGGGGGTCTCAGAACACGTCTACCGCTTCGCCCAGGCGCTCGAGGTCTGGCGCCACCCCTTCTGGGAGACCTACGCGCATGACGATCTCGACGCGTACTGCGCGTTCGTGCGCGAGCACACCGATCTGCGGCTGGGCATCGAGGCCGACTTCGTCCCCGGCGGCGAGGACCGCATGGCCAATCTCCTGGAGGCGCGCGACTTCGACTACGTCGTCGGCTCGGTGCACTTCCTGCGCGACGGCGCCGTCGACATGGACGACCACAGCGTGTGGGAGTCGAGCAGAGCGCGCGGCGCCGAGGACGTGTGGATGCGCTACTTCCAGACGATCGGCGAGGCCGCGCGCAGCGGGCTGTTCGACATCGCCGCGCACCCCGACCTCGTGAAGTACTGGAGCCGCGCCCACGCCGCGCGCACCCCCGCGGGGGACCTGCGCCGCTTCTACGAGCCCGCGGTCGAAGGCATCGCCGAGGCGGGCATCGCCGTCGAGGTCTCAACCGCTGGGCTCAGGAAGCCCGTCGGCGAGATGTATCCGGCGCGCGCGTTCCTGGAGATGTGCGTGGAGGCCGGCGTGCCGGTGGCGCTCTCCAGCGACGCTCACCGCCCCGAGGACGTTGGCGCGGACTACGAGCGCGCGCTCGAGCTGCTCGACGCGGTGGGCGTGAGCGAGCTGTGCGTGTTCGATCGGCGTGTTCGGCGCCTGGAGGCGGTCGGCGCCACCAGCTCCTCGATCGAGTCCCCGCAGCGATGACGCTCGTCGGGATCGGGTTCGACTCCCACCGGCTCACCGACGATCGCAAGCTCGTGATCGGTGGTGTGCACGTGCCGGGCGAGCGCGGCCTCGACGGCCACTCCGACGCCGACGTGCTCGCGCACGCGGTCATCGACGCGCTGCTCGGCGCGGCCGGGTTGGGCGACATCGGCGAGCGTTTCCCCGACACCGACGAGCGCTGGCGCGAAGCCGACTCGATGCAGCTGCTCGCGAGCGTCGTGCAGAGTGTGCTCGCCGAGGGTCTGGAGATCGTGAACGTGGACTGCACGGTGGTGATGGAGGCGCCGAGGCTCGCCCCGCACAGGCAGGCCATCCGCGAGCGTCTGTCGAGCGTGCTCGCGCTGGATCCCGCGCGCGTGAACGTCAAGGCGAGCACCGGCGAGCGCATGGGCTTCGTCGGGCGCGGCGAGGGCGTGGCCGCGCTGGCCAGTGCCAGCCTGCGGCACGCCGGCTGAGCGGGCGCCGCGGCGCGGATGCACAAATGCGCAAGCGCGACGAGCGCTCGTCAGACGTCGCGCTCGTAGACGATCATCGACGTCAGTCGCCCGACGGTGTCGTACAGCGAGCGAGCGGCGCCGTTGAACTGCTGCGTGTGCCAGTACATCCGCTCGAGGCCGCGCTCGCGCGCGACCGCCGCCGTGGCGTCGATCAGCCGGCTCGCCACCTCGCCGCCCCGAGCTGTCGGTGCGACGAACAGGTCCTCCAGGTAGCAGTAGCCCTCGAGCGCCCACGTCGAGGGATGGACGATCGAGTGCGCGAACCCCACCAGCTGGCCGTCGTCGGCGACGGCGACGAGGCCGAACATGCCGTCCGTGGAGTCGCACAGGCGCGCGAACGTCGTACGTGTCACCTGCTCGCCGATCTCCGCACGGTAGAAGCGCAGATACCCGGACCAGAGCTCCATCCAGCCGTCGTAGTCCTCGCGCCGAAGCTCCCGGATCGTCATGCGATACCGACAGGCTATAGGTGCGTGACCCAGGTCGAGCGCTGATCGCTAGGGTTGCGCGGCGATGCGCGAGATACGTCTGCACGACACGCTCAGCGGCGAGATCGTCCCCCTACGTCCGCGTGACCCTGGGCGCGTGGGGATCTACGCGTGCGGGCCGACCGTGTACAGCCGCATTCACATCGGCAACGCGCGTCCGTTCGTCGTGTTCAGCCTGCTCAAGCGCTTCCTCGAGCACGAGGGCTATGAGGTCGATCTGGTGGTGAACGTCACCGACGTCAACGACAAGATCTACGACGCCGCGCGTCAATCGAATCCCGCCCACCCGCGCGCGAGCGCCGATCTGGCGGCGGAGATGACCGAGCGCTATCGCGCCGACACCGACGCCCTTGGGCTGGGTCGCCCCGGCCACGAGCCGCTGGCGTCAGAGACGATCGGCCCGATCGTCGACTACATCCAGACGTTGATCGCCGGCGGGCACGCCTACGTGGCAGACGGGGACGTGTACTTTCGCGTGCGCTCGGACCCCGACTACGGCACGCTCTCGCACCGCCGGCTCGAGAACATGGATCAGGGCGAAGGCTCGTCCGCGTCCGACCCATTGGCCGTGCGCAAGGAGGACCCGCTCGACTTCGCCTTGTGGAAGGCGCACAAGCCGGGCGAGGACACCTGCTGGGAGGCGCCCTGGGGCGTGGGCCGTCCGGGGTGGCACATCGAGTGCTCGGCGATGGCCGAGCAGTTCCTGGGCGTCGGCTTCGACATCCACGGCGGCGGCTCTGACCTGGTGTTCCCTCATCACGAGAACGAGGCCGCGCAGACGCGCGCCGCCCGCGGCGAGGAGCTGGCGAAGCTGTGGATGCACAACGGCATGATCCAGTTCACCGGCGAGAAGATGGCCAAGTCGGTGGGCAACATCGCGCTCTTGCACGAGGTGCTCGACGACTACGGCGCCGAGACGGTGGTCATGTATCTCGTCTCCGGGCACTACCGTCAGCCGCTGGCGTTCTCGCAAGCGGCGCTCGATCAGGCGCAGGCGAACGTCAAGCGCATCCGCGAGGCCGGGCGGCGACTCTCGCCGGGCGATTCGCCGGCAGATCTGCAGCCGCTGCGAGACAGGTTCTTCGACGCGCTCGCGCGCGACTTCAACACGCCGGAGGCGGTCTCGGTGCTCAACGAGTGGATCAGCGCGGCGACCGGCCCGTCGTGGGACTCGCCGGGCGATGCTCACCTGCGCGAGATGCTGGGCGTGCTCGGGCTGGAGTCCGTGCTCGCCGCCGGCGCGCAGGCGCCCGCGGAGGTTCGCGAGCTGGCCGAGCAGCGCGAGCAGGCCCGCGCCGATCGTGACTTCGCCGCCGCGGACAGGCTGCGCGATGAGATCGCGGCGCTGGGCTGGGAGGTCCGCGACAGGCCTGGCGGCTTTGACCTGCTTCCGTCGTGATCATCTACGGCCGCAACCCCGTGAGGGAGGCATTGCGCGGGCGGCGGGCGGGCAGCGTGGGGGAGGTGTGGGCGACGGCGGGGGCCGCGCGCGAGCCGTGGCTCGCGGACGCGCCGGTGCGCAAGGTGGCCGCGGAGGAGATCGAGCGCCGTTGCGGCTCGGATGCGCACCAGGGCGTGTGCGCGGACGCGGGGCCCTATCGCTACGCGAGCGCCGATCTGCTGCTGTCGGGCGAGAGCCCCGTGCTGGTGGCGCTGGACCAGATCCAGGACCCGCAGAACCTCGGCTCGATCTGTCGCACGGCCGAGTGTGCCGGCGCGGCCGGCGTGGTCATCCCCGAGCGACGCGCGGCGGAGGTGACGCCTGCCGTGTGCAAGGCCTCAGCCGGCGCCGTCGAGCATCTGCCCGTGGCGCAGGTGCGCAACCTCGCCGACTTCCTGCTCGACGCGCGCAAGGCCGGATGCTGGTGCTATGGGGCCAGCGCCGCCGCCGAGCCGAGCTCTGAGCGCTCGGGTGAGCGTGCGCCGGTCGCCTACGACACGCCCGACTATCGTGGCTCCGGGGTGGTCCTGGTGCTGGGCAGCGAGGGCAGCGGTCTGCGGCCGCGAGTGGCTCAGGCATGCGATCAGCTGATCGCGCTGCCGCTGCTGGGGCGGATCGAGTCGCTCGGCGTCAGCGCCGCCGCGGCGGCGATTCTGTACGAGATCTTGCACGGTCGTCGCGCGAGGGCTTGACAAGGTTCCATAACTGTGTAAGGCTGCGCCAACATAACGCTGAACCTAAGGTTGAGAAAAGCCTTGGTAGGCGTAATTTTATAGCGTTGGCGCCAGGGGAGGAGTGCGCCACTGAGCAAGTTTGGGGCCGCCAGGGAGGTGGTCGCCGAAGAAAGGATCTGCTCGTGGCACGAATCTTCCATAACTCTAACTCTGAACCTAAGGTCGAGGATGTCTTTCTGATCGCCCTTGCAAAGCAGGGCGATCGCAATGCCTACGACCGCCTCGTCAGGCGCTATCACGGCTTCGTGCGCCTGAAGGCCTCCTCGTACTTCCTCGCTGGAGGCGACTCCGACGACCTCATCCAAGAGGGGCTCGTGGGCCTGTACAAGGCCATCCGCGACTTCCGCACGGACCGCGAGTCGAGCTTCCGCAACTTCGCCGAGCTGTGCATCACGCGGCAGATCATCACCGCCGTCAAGACCGCCACTCGCAACAAGCACACGCCGCTGAACCAGTACGTGTCGTTCTCATCGACGCCCGCCGGCAGCGGCGACGACGTGCCGACGCTCGACCAGATGCTCCCGGGGCCGAGCGTCCAGGACCCTGTCAACCAGGTGATCTCCTCTGAGGAGCTGCGCTCGCTGGTGGGATGCCTGTCGACCGCACTGTCGGAGCTGGAGAGCCGCGTGCTGTCGCTCTACCTCGACGGCTACTCCTACGAGCAGGTCGGCAGCAGGCTGTCGTGCGACACCAAGACGGTCGACAACGCGCTGCAGCGGGTCAAGCGCAAGGTCGGCGCGCACCTGCAGTCGCGCGCCGTGGCCGCCTGAAGCTCAGTCTCGACGCGGGCACGCGCGCATTCCCGGGCGTGCGTACCCGCCGTCGAGCGCCCGGCCGACCGCGGCGCCACTGTGGTCGCCCCCGATGGGGACGGCCACAGGGCACCATGGGGGCGTCCCCCGAGCTAGACCGTGCCTTCGCTGGGCACCTTGGGCTGCGTCGCCGGCTTCAGGGAGCTCGGCGGCGCGGGCGTGATTTCGACCGGGAACGTCGTGCTGGCCGTCTGCTGGTTGTCGGGGTTGCCCGGAGCTTTCACCCGGAACACCGCCTTGCCGGCCCCGAAGATGTTGTCCGTTATCGAGTACCTCCCACCGGGAAGCACCGTGCCGACGTCGACGACGTGAAAGCCGCCGCCGAACGCGTTTTCGCGCTCGAGGTAGATGACCCCCTCGGTACCAGGCGTGACTGTGCCCGCGAACGTCAAGGGCTGGCCTGACTGGACGGTGCTCGCCGAGGCCCCGGCGCTGAGCACGTATTTGACGCCCTCGAACAGGATCGTCGAGCTCAGCCCGCCACCGGTCGCCTTGTACGCGGTGTTCTGCAGGGGCGTCACGACGAACTTGTATTCGCCGCCCGACCCCGCGGTGGTCGTGGCGACGGGCGCGAGCGAGCCGCCGTGCGTGCGCGCCTGGAGCGTCACGGTCTTGCCCGCTCCCGCGGCCAGAACCCCGCTCAGCGTGACCGGCGATCCATAGGGGATCGAGTACGCGCTCGTGTTGATGGTCAGGCTGGGGTTCTCCTTCTGGGAGATCCCGTAGGAGAGGGTGTTGGAGATGCCGCGCACGCTGAACCTGCTGTGCGGGCGCACCACGACCCGCAGGTTCGCGTCACCCGGCGCGACGAAGACGTGCGTGATCGAGTACACGCCGCCAGCACCCACGGTGCCCCGTTGGATGACGTGCCATTCTTCGCTGCTCGTCGCGTTCTCGCGCTGGAGCGCCAGCGTCGCGCCGGCGTCGGTGGCCGGCACGGACCCTTCGAACGTGACGCGGCCGCGAAAGCCCGTGTACAGCGTCAGCGATTCCGACGGTCCCTTGAGCATCACCACCGGCGCGACCAGGACCTTCCTGGTGGCGCTGGTGGCGCCGAGGGCGCTCGCGTAGAAGAAGCTGTCGCTCGTGACGTCCGACTGCACGAACGAGTAGTAGCCGCCTGCCGCGGTGGTCGGGGTGGCGAGCACCTTGTAGCCCGGCGATTCGACCGACTGCCCGTAGATGGTGACTGTCTGACCTTCGGTTGCGCTTCCCGCGCAGATGAGCCGGCCGAATACCTGCACCGATTCGCCGCTTGTGATCCTGTGCGGTTCCGCGATCAGGTCAATGCGGCATTTGCTGCCCGCTGCTGAATGCCTGTGGCCCAGTGGGCGAGCCGAGGCGCCGGTCGCGGCCAGCATCAGCACGGCCGATGCGGCGGCGAGCGCGGCGATCAATCTAGTTGAGCGCATCTGTGCCTTCTCCTTGTCAGGGCGGATCGGTTGCTTGTGGAGCTTCCCCCGACCCTCCAACCCACAGCGGGACGATTTGATGCGGTCGCAAGGACCGTCGCCGGCGCGTTCGGCGCAGCGGCCGGGGACCGGCGAGCCGATGTTTGACATAGGCTTGAATCGGGTAGACGCCTGTGTGTTCGGCTAATCGCGGGGGAAACGGGGACTGGGGATGGGGACTAGAGGGATGCGCGAGAGGCTCCGTGTCGCACGGTTGCGGGTCGCTTTGCGCTGGTTCGTACGGATTTCGGCGCTGGCGTTGGTCGGGACGGCCGCTGGAGTGCCTGTGATCGGGGTCGCTGACGCGGCCGGCTCGCCGGTGAACGGCTCGCCGCCGAGCATCGCCGGAATCGCGAAGGACGGTCAGCTCCTGAAGGCGTCCAGAGGCGCCTGGACCGGACAGGCCCGGATCTCCTACACATACCAGTGGACGCGTTGCGACGCCTCGGGGGAAGCTTGCGAAGACATCGTCGCCGCGACCAAGGCCTCCCGCGCGGTCACGCACGAAGACGTCGATCACACCCTGCGTGTCATCGTCACCGCCAACGACGGCACCGGCAGCTCGAGTGTGACGTCCGCGCCGACCGGCACCGTCGCGCCGCTCGGGCCGAGGAGGCGCTCCGCGCCGAAGATCGTCGGCTCCTTCGAGGACGGGCAGTCGCTGAGCGTCGGCGACGGCACGTGGAGGGGTACACCCCCGCTGTCGTTCAGCTACCAGTGGGAGGCGTGTGGCTCCTCCGGTTGCTCGATCATCCCTGGGGCCACCGCGTCGAGTTACAGGGTCACAAGCTCGCAGATCGGAGAGAGGCTCAGAGTGCTGCTGAGCGCCAGCAACGCCGGCGGCAGCGCCAGCACGACATCGGGGGCCACCAAGAGGATCAAGCCCGGTCCCCCCGTGAGCACCGCGGCGCCGACCATCTCCGGAAGCCTCCAGGAAGGTGAGACTCTCACCGCCGGCACCGGCGCATGGGCGGGGACCTCGCCCTTCGCGTTCTCCTACCGCTGGCAGCGTTGCAGCATCCTTGGCGGCGGCTGCGAAGACATAGCCGGGGCGACGGGCTCCACCTACACCCTCGGCGCGCTCGATCTCGCCAGCACGCTCGACGTCGTGGTCACCGCGACCAACGAACAGGGAACCGCCTCGGCGACCTCCGCCGAAACCGATCCCGTGCTTGCGCTTCTGCCCGCCAACACAGTTCCGCCGGCAATCTCCGGGCTGCTGCAGGACGGGCAGCTCTTGAGCGTCGGGACCGGTGGCTGGTCGGGGACGCTGCCGATCAGCTACAGCTACCAATGGCAGCTGTGCGACTTGCTCGGGGAAGCGTGTGCCGACATCTCCGAAGCGACGGCGTCGAGCCTGAAGCTCTCGCCGTCAGATGTTGGCGGCGCCTTGGATGTCGTGGTCACCGCGACGAACGTCGCAGGCTCGACGTCGGTGACGACGCCCGTCAGCGGGTTGATCGCCGGTCTTCTGCCGAGCAACACAGGTTCGCCGTCGATCTCGGGGCTGCTGCAGGAAGGTGGGTTGTTGAGCGTGGGTTCGGGAAGTTGGTCAGGGACCGCCCCGATCGCATACAGCTATCAGTGGCAGCTGTGCAACGCGCTCGGGGAAGCGTGTGCGGACATCTCTGAAGCGACTGGGTCGAGCTTGAAGCTCTCGCCGAGCGATATCGGGGACACGCTGGATGCGGTCGTGAAGGCGACGAACGTGGCGGGGTCCACGTCGGTGACGACGCCGGTGACGGGTCTGATCGCTGGCATCCTGCCGTCGAACACGGTGCTGCCGTCGATCACCGGGGTGCTCCAGGAAGGGCAGCTCTTGAGTGTGGGCGCGGGGAGCTGGTCGGGCACGACCCCGATCACCTACAGCTATCAGTGGCAGTTGTGCAACCTGCTCGGGAAGCTCTGCGGGAACATCGCGCAAGCGACCGGCTCGAGCTTGAAGCTGAGCCTGGCCGATGTCGGCGGGACGCTCGATGTGGTGGTGAAGGCCACCAATGTGGCTGGGTCCTCGTCGGTCACGACGCCGGTGACGGGACTGATACTGGGGCTACTATGAGCGGGAGTCGAGCAGCTCCTCACCCTAGCGACGCGAGGCGCCGAGCGACAGTTGATTCAGCGAGGCGGCGCCGTCGATCGCGATCGACTGCCCGCTGATCTGGGCAGCGTCCTCGCCTGCCAGGGACGCGACCATCGCTGCGATCTCCCCGGTCTCGACCGCTCCCCCCGTCGGCAGCGCGCCAAGCGCTCGCTCCCGTACCGCGGCGGGCATCGCGAGCACCTGCTCGGGGGCGACGAGGCCGGGGAGGACCTGCGTCCCTCGGTCACAATTGGGCTCGGGCTACCCGCTGTATCCCTCCGACCCGCCCGACGATTACGCCAAAGATCCCTGCACGTGGTACTGGTACAAGGACCCCGACGCGATCCCCGAGCGTCACTTCAGTCGCTACGGCGCGGTCAAACCGGGACTCGCTACGGGACGATGACGTTCTCCGGATCGGGCTTGTCCTCGGCCGCGGCCTGGCTGTAGTCGCCGAAGCCGCCGTCGCGCTGGGCGACCGCGGCGCCCACGCCCTCGCGCTCAGCCAGGTCGATGAAGCGGTGGGCGTCAGGCGTGTTGCGCATCAGCCCGTCGAGGACCGGGCCGAGCAGCTGCGTGGAAGCCAGCCCCATGTTCTCGTAGGCCTGGTTGACGATCAGCTTCATCGCCGACAGCTGCGAGCTGGGAATCCTCGTCAGCTGCTCGGCGCGCTCGTGTACCTCCCGCTCCAGACGGGAGAAAGGCACCGCCGCGTTGATCAGCCCGGCGTCGACGGCCTCGGTCCCAGATAGCGGCTTGCCGCTCAGTGCGTACTCCTTGGCCCGGGTCAGGCCGAGGCGGTAGAGCCACATGCCGGTGAGGTAGCAGCCCCACATGCGCGAGTAGGAGGTGCCGATGCGCGCGTCCTCGCTGGCGATGACCAGGTCGGCGCACAGCGCCATGTCGCTGCCACCGCCGACGCACCAGCCGTGGATCTGGGCGATCACCGGCTTGGGCGTGCGCCATAGGCTCATGAACCTGGGCACCGCGCCCAGGCTCTGCGAGGTGGCCATCGTGAAGTCCTTGCCCGGATCCCACGCGCCGTCGGTGGTCAGCGCCTCGTCCCAGTGGTGAAAGCCGCCGCCGAAGTCGAAGCCCGCGCAGAACGAGCGCCCGGCGCCGCGCAGAACGATCACCTTGACCAGCGGATCGGTCGTGGCCTGCTGCACCGTCGCCTCCAGCTCCTCGGGCATCGGCGGCACGATCGTGTTCAGCCGCTCGGGCCGGTTCAGCGTGATCGTCGCGATCGCGTCTGACACGTCATACAGCAGCGTCTCGTAGGGCATTTGGGTCTCCTCGGGTGTTAGGGTTCGAGCGGGTGAGCGCCCGGGTCGATTATGAGCGCCATGGGCGCACGTACGCGAGTCATCGCCGTCCCGACCCGCGCATCGCCGCCCGCATCCACGCCGCGCTCGGCGACGCGCGCACGGTGCTCAACGTCGGCGCCGGGGCGGGGTCGTATGAGCCCGCCGATCGCTGGGTGCTGGCGGTCGAGCCGAGCGCCACCATGCGGGCTCAGCGCCCCGCCGGAGCCGCGCCGGCGATCGCCGGCCGCGCCGAGGCGCTGCCACTCGACGATCGCTCGGTCGACGCCGCGATGGCGTGCGTGACGATCCATCACTGGGAGTCTCCCGAGGCCGGCCTGGCCGAGCTGCGCAGGGTGTCTCGCGGGCCTGTCGTGATCTTCACCTTCGAGCTCGATGGGCTGCCCGCCTGGCAGCACCAGTTTCTGCACGAGGGCGTCCTGCTGGAGCGAGCGCGGTTCCCGGCGATCGCCGACGTCGAGGCTGCCCTCGGCGGGCGCACCCGGGTTGAGCGGATACCCACTCCCGGCGACTGCGTCGACGGCTTCTTCGAGGCGTTCTGGCGGCGCCCGGAGGCGCTGCTCGATCCCGCCGTGCGCAGCGCCCAATCGGTCTGGGCGCTCTTGCAGCGGGATGCCGAGCAGCGCATCGTCGCGCGGCTGGCGGCGGCGTTGGACTCGGGAGCGTGGGATGCCGAGCACGGCCATCTGCGTGCTCTGGACAGCTTCGACGGCGCGCTGCGCCTGGTCATCTCCGAGGCGCCCGAGCCGCAGTGAGCGCGCGTCAGCGGCGAGCGGATAGAGCGTCCGCGAGCCGCCCCAGACGCGAGGGCCGCTGCGTTCGCGCCTCGACGCGGTCGGCGTGGCGGTAGAGCGAGTAGATGCCGCGGATGGCGCCCCAGCGCAGCGGCTCCGGCTCCCATCGCCGCGAGCGGTGCCCCACCCACGGCAGCGCGGTGAGGCTGGTGGGCTCGCCGATGATGAGGTCGCGCAGCGTGCGGGCGGCGAGGTTGGCGGCGGCGACGCCCTCGCCCACGTATCCGCCCGCCCACGCCAGCCCAGAGTCGTGGTCGGCGTCGACCGACACGCACCAGTCGCGCGGTACGCCGAGCACCCCCGACCACGCGTGGTCGAGCTCCACGTCGGCCGCCGGCGGGAACATCGTGCGGAGCTTTGCGCGCAAGCTCGCGATCGTCCTCGCCGCGGTCTCGCCGGTGCCGTCGGTTCGCGAGCCGAAGCGATACGGCACGCCGCGACCGCCGATGGCGATGCGCCCGTCCTCGGTGCGCTGCAGGTACACATACACGTGCGCGCTGTCGCTGAGGACCTCGCGCCCGCCCCAGCCGATCTCCTCCCACACCTCTGCCGCGAGCGGCTCGGTGACGATCATCGAGCTGTTCATCGGCACCAGCAGGCGCCCGAGGCCCGGAAGCCCGGCCGTGTAGCCCTCGGTCGCGCGTACGACCCAGCGTGCGCGCACGCGACCTGCGGGGGTCAGCGCTTCGTGCGGGCGGATTTCATGCACGGGAGTGCGCTCGTAGATGTGCACGCCGAGGCGCTCGACCGCCGCCGCCAGGCCGCTGAGCAGCTTGGCGGGGTGCACGCGCGCCACATGCGGCGAGAACGCCGCGCTGAGGGCTCCGGCGACGCGCACCCGCCGCGCGAGCTCGTCAGGAGCTATCTCGCGCAGGTCGTGCTCGTCGAGACCGTGCATACGGCTGTGTGCGATCTCATCTCGCAGGCGCAGCGCCTGCGCGCCGCCGAGCGCCAGCGCCAGATGCCCATCCTTGACGAAGTCGGCCTCGATCTCGTGCTCGAGCAGGACCGCCCCGATCTCGTCGACGGTGTCGAACATCGCGCGCTGCAGCGCCGCGTACAGTGGGCGTGCGGTGCGCTTTTCATAAGCCCGCGCGGGGCCGGAGAAGAACCCCGAGACCCAGCCTCCATTGCGAGCAGAGGCGCCGAAACCGGCCAGCTCGGACTCGAGCACGACGATCTCCAGTGACGGCCGCGCGCGCTTGAGGTAGTAGGCGGTCCACAGGCCCGTGTAGCCGGCTCCCACGATCGCCACGTCGGCCTGCGTCGGTCCGGGCAGCGGCGGGCGCGGTGGCGGCGGGCCGCCGAGTGAGCGCCACCAGTAGCCCAGCTCGCCCGTCCGCATCTGCTTGAGACTAGCCAGCCGACGGGTATGATCGACATGGACTTTCGGGTCTGAAGAGTCAAGCCCCATGGGGATGGGGTGAACCGCGAGAGGAGGGAGCGTGCGATGGGGGCCGAACTCACCGAGTCGATGGCACAAGAGCGGGCGGCACTTGGTGCGGCGACGATCGCACAGGCGTTTCGCATCACCGCCGCCGAGCGCGCCGACGAGGTTGCGATCCGCACCAGGCAGGACGCGTTCACCATCACCTGGGGCGAGCTGCGCGAGCGCGTCGACGCGCTCGCCGGAGGGCTCGCGAAGCTCGGCGTGCAGCGCGGCGACACCGTCGCGCTGATGCTGTCCAATCGCCCCGAGTTTCACCTGTGCGACCTCGCGGCGATGATGCTCGGCGCCGCGCCGTTCTCTATCTACAACACCTACACACCCGAGCAGATCGAGTACCTGATGGGCGACGCCGACGCGAAGGTGCTGATCTGCGAGCAGCAGTTCCTCCCGCAGGTGCGCGAGGCGCGCAGGTCGCTGCCCGGTCTCGAGTACGTGATCCTCGTCGACGGCGAGGCCTCGCTGGGGACGCTCGCCTTGTCCGAGGTCGAGGGCTCGAACCCCGGCTTCGACGTCGACGCCTCGGTGGCCAAGATCCAACCGACGGACGTGCTCACCCTGATCTACACCTCGGGGACGACCGGCCCGCCGAAGGGCGTCCAGCTCATCCACCGCAACCTGCTCGCCGCCGTCGAAGGTCTGGAAGAGCTGATCCAGTTCCCGCGCGACGGCCGCGTGGTGTCGTGGCTGCCCGCCGCGCACGTCGCCGAGCGCAACGCGCACCACTACCTGCCGATCGTCTTCGGCCTGCAGATCACCTGTTGCGAGGACCCGCGCGAAGTGCTCTCTTACCTGCCGGAAGTCCGCCCGAGCTGGTTCTTCGCCGTGCCGCGCATCTGGGAGAAGCTGAAGGCGGGCCTGGAGACGATGGTCGCCAGCCAGCCCGAGGAGCGTCGCGCCGAGCTGCAGGCCGCGCTCGATGCGGGCGTGCGCAAGGTGCGCATGGAGCAGGCCGGGGAACCCGTGCCCGAGGCGCTGGCCGCGCAGGTGGCCAGGGCGGACGCCGAGATCTTCTCGGGGCTGCGCGCGATGCTGGGGCTCGATCAGGTCGAGGCGATCAACGTCGGCGCCGCGCCCACGCCGGTCGAGGTCCTGGAGTTCTTCCACGCGATCGGCCTGCCCCTGGCCGAGCTGTGGGGCATGAGCGAGACGTGCGGCGCGGGCAGCGTGAACCCGCCCGGGAAGATCAAGATCGGGACCGTCGGGCCGCCCGCCCCGGGTGTGCAGCTGAAGCTCGACGCCGACGGCGAGGTGCTGGTCAAGTCCGATGTCGTGATGCTCGGCTACCGCAACCTGCCGGACAAGACGAGCGAGGCGTTCACCGATGACGGCTGGCTGCGTACGGGCGACATCGGCGCGTTCGACGAGGATGGCTACCTGTCGATCGTCGACCGCAAGAAGGAGCTGATCATCAGCGCGGCCGGCAAGAACATGTCCCCGGCGAACATCGAGGCGACGCTCAAGAGCGCCTCGCCGCTGATCGGGCAGGCCTGCTGCATCGGCGACCGGCGCCCTTACAACACCGCGCTGATCGTCCTCGACGCGGACTTCGCTCCCGCGTGGGCGGCCAAACAGGGCATCGAGGAGGCCACGCTCGAGTCGCTCGCCGAGGACGAGCGCGTACGCGCGGCCGTCCAGTCCGGCGTCGACGCCGCCAACGCCAAGCTGGCGCGCGTGGAACAGGTCAAGAAGTTCGAGATCGTCCGCGGCGACTGGCTGGCGGGTGGCGAGGAGTTGACGCCGACGATGAAGCTCAAGCGCAAGCCGATCGCCGAGAAGTACACGGGCGCGATCGAGGCGATGTACTCGGCCTGACCCTCGCGGACGCGGGCACTCACCGGGCCAGCAGCTCGCGCATGCGCGCGGCGAGCTGCGCGGGTTGGTCCTCGGGGATCAGCGTGTAGGAGTCGTCGATCTCCACCAGATGTCCCTGTGGCAGCAGCTCGGCGAGCCGGCGGCCGTGCTCGCGAGGCATCAGGCGGTCTTCGCTGGCCCACGCGACCAGCGCAGGGCGATCGAACGAACGCAGCGCATCGGCGGCGGCGAGCAGGTCGCGGCGGCCCTGCGCGGCGCCGAGGACGTACTTCCTGAGGTCGCGCCGGACCTCGCGCTGCTCGATCACCGGCCCGAACCAGCGATCCATCACCTCGCGCGGGACCGGCCGCCTGCTCAGTGGGCCGTAGGTCATGGGCAAGCGGCGCAGGCGATCGAAGCGGAACGGCATCACCGCGGCCGTGATGCCGCCGGGCACGCGCGCGATGTACGGCAGCATGCGCGCGGCTCCCTTGGGGGGCACGTTGTCGAAGGCCTCGCACGAGCACAGCGCCAGGCGCGCGATGCGCTCGTCGTAGGCGGAGCCGATCAGCAGCTGCGGGCCGCCCCAGTCGTTCATCGCGAGCGTGATCTCGCGCAGCTCCAGGCAGTCGACGAGCTCGCCCAGGATCTCCGCGATTCCCCGCATCGACAGGTCGGCGTCGGCGCGCATCGGGTGGCGGTGGCCGCCGAGCGGCAGCGTGGGCGCGACGCAGCGGAAGTCCGCGCGCAGGTCCTCGATCACGTGGCGCCACAGCGAGCCGTCCATCATCAGCCCGTGCACGAGCACCACCACCGGCCCGCTCCCGCCGGTGTCCTGGTAGTCGATCGTTCCCGCCGCCAGCTCCACCTCAGGCATCGCGCACCTCCTGGTCGCCACCGCAGATTTGATAGATCGCTCTAGTGGATCGGGAGCCTATCATTGAGGCGGTAACCGCGAGCGAGGGGGTCGAAATGGCAGCCAGCACCAAGAATCGGATCATGGACTCCAGCGCCGAGCTGTTCCGTCGCCAGGGGTACGCCGGCACAGGCATCAAGCAGATCCTCGTCGCCGCCAACGCTCCGTTCGGGTCGCTCTACCACTTCTTTCCGGGTGGCAAGGAGCAGCTGGGGGCGGAGACGATCCGCTCCTCCGGGCAGCTGTACAGCGAGCTGTTCGCGACCATCGCCGCGCAGGCGCCCGACGTGCCGAGCGCCGTCGGCGAGTTCTTCAGCGGCGCCGCCGAGACACTGGTGGAGACCGACTACGCGGATGCCTGCCCGATCGCCACCGTGGCGCTCGAGGTCGCCAGCACCAACGAGCAGCTGCGCGTGGCGTGCGCGGAGGTGTTCGAGAGCTGGATCGAGGGCGCCACGCGGTACTTCGCGGCGGCCGGGATTCCCGCGCAGCGCGCACGAGAGCTGGCGATCTCGATGCTGTGCCTGTTGGAGGGGGCGTTCATCTTCTGCCGGGCGATGCGCAATACCGAGCCGCTGCGTGTGGCGGGCGCGAGCGCGGTTGCGGCTGTCACGGAGGCTCTGGGCTAGAAAGCCCGAAGTCTCACGACAGCGGGCGGTTCACTTGACCGCGACGAGCAGGTACCAGTCGAGGCCGCGGGCCGAGCTGAGGGCTTCCGCGGATCGAGCCAACGCGGGCCCGTTCTAGCTAAGTACTTGGTATCGTGTGGTTGTGGTTCGCGTCGGAATGCACGAAGCCAAGAGCCAGCTGTCGCGGCTTGTCGACCTCGCCGAGGGCGGCGAGGAGGTCATCATCCAACGTTCCGGGCGTCCGGCCGCGCGGCTGGTTGCGGTGGAGCGCCGTCGCCCCGTCGCGGAGGCCTTCGGGTCGCTGCAGGGCCAGATTGAGCTGGCCGGCGATTTCGACGAGCTTCCCGCTAGCTTCGCCGAGCACTTCCGCTGAGCCTGCTGCTCGACACTCACGCTGTGTTGTGGCTGCTCGAGGGCGACGCGCGCGTCGAAGGCGCTCGCGCCGCCATCGAGGATGCGCGCACGTCAGTGCTGGTCAGCGCAGTGTGCATCTGGGAGGCAGCCATCAAGAGCGCGCTGGGCAAGCTGCGGGTGCCCGACGACCTGCCCGAGCGCCTCGACGAGTTCGCTTTCGAGCGCCTGCCGGTTACCGATGTCCACGCGTGGGCGGTGCGAGCGCTCCCGCCTATTCACCACGACCCCTTTGATCGGCTGCTCGCGGCACAGGCTGTTTGTGAGCGCGCCACCATCGTGTCCGCCGACACGATCTTCGATGCGTACGCGCTCGCGCGCATCTGGTAGCCGCGCACCGCTCTGGCTCGGGAGGGCGGCGCCCTACCCGCCCGTCGCCTCGTATCGAGCCTGCTCGTCGGCGGTGCGCTCGGCCCAAGGGATCGCCTCCAGGCGGGCGTCGGGGATCGACTCGCCGCTCTCCACGGAGATGCCGTACGTGCCCTCCGCGAGACGCCGCTCGGCGCGCTCGATCGCGTCCAGCTCATCGCGCAGCCGCTCGGCGCGGCCCTCTCCGAGCTCCTCGTCGAACAGGTCCTCGCCCACGTCGGCGGCCTCGTAGGGGTCCTCTACCTCTTCGCTGTCGTGAGGGGCGAGATCGGCGAGCTGGTGCTCGATGCGCGCGCGCTCTCGGGCGAGCAGCTCGGCTGCGTGTCGGCTGTCCATCGCAGGCAGTATGAACGGGTCCGGCGAGAAGCGCGAGCACGAACGCGCGCCCGCCTCAAGGCCGCCAATCGAATGGCCGATAGCGAACACCGGACGACCTTCAGGTCATCCGGGTAGAGGGCGACTCCCGGGGGGCTCACGGCCTCATTCTCCGGCCTCCCGGGGCGCCCCTCAGGCCACGCTCGCGCCGGCGCCTCGTGCGGGGGCGGCGGTCTTGCGTGCGAGCACGCGCCGGCGCGTGGACCCGCGCGGCAGGATCCGCGTGGCGACGAGGACGTTCGCGGGGCTCGGGTCGGTGCCCTCGATCAGGCCGACGACCATCGCCAGCGCCGCGCGGCCGATCTCCTCGGGGTCGAGCGCGAGCGCCGTCAGCGACGGGTGCGCCCACTTGCCGGCCTCGCTGTCGGTACAGCCGGCGACCAGCAGCTCGCGCGGCACCGACAGGCCCTTCGCCTGGGCGGCTAGCAGCGCGCCGAGGGCGAGGCGGTCGAGCGTCGCGTACACGGCGTCGGGGGGGCGACGGCGACGCAGCAGGCCCACCGTCGCCTCGAAGCCCGAGCCCTCGGTGAGATCGTCGCGCGCGACCGCCAGCAGCGGCTCCTGGCCGTGCTCCGCGCACCACTGCTCGTAGCTGTCGCCGGCGTCGATCGCGTAGGAGGTCACGGGCGGGCTGGCGAGCAGCGCGATGCGCTCGGCGCCGCGTGCGGCCAGGTGATCGAGGATCGCGCGGGTGCCCGCGCGATGGTCGTTGTCCACCCAATGGCCCTTGTCCGTGTCGGGTATGCGACCGGTGGTGACGATCGGGATCCGCTGGGAGCGGAGCTCGCGCACGAGCGGGTCCGCGCGCACGGGGTCGACCACGATCATCCCGTCCAGGCCGATGTTCCTCCACGCGCTCGGATCGGTGCCCGACGCGAGCACCAGCGCGTAGCCACGATCCATGGCCGCCGCCGTCGCGGTGCTCATCAGCTGCGAGTAGTAGGCGAAGTCCGACACCGCGAAGCGCCCTTCCAGCGTCTGTGAGACAGCCAGGCCGATCAGGCCCGTCCGTCCTCCCGCGAGGTTGCGCGCGGTGGCGTTCGGCCGGTAGCCGAGCCGCTCGGCGACCTGGCGCACGTGCTGGCGCGTGGCGTCCGTGAGGCGTCCCTTGCCGTTGAGCGCATGGGAGACGGTGGTGATCGACACCCCCGCCGCCTCCGCGACCTGCTTGATGCCGACCGGTTGCTTCATCGCAGGCAGCATAAACGGGATATCGGTTCCTCAGTTGACACGAGAAAGCGTTTTTGCAATATAGTGTGCGAAAACGTATTTGCAGGCGACGGGCCAGGGGCTGGGGGCGGGTCGCGGCAGGATAGGAGAGGACTCAGATGAGCACAGACGCATCGGTTGACCCCACCATGTGGAGCAGCCTGCTCCACGCCGGTCTTGCGGGCTCGTTCCTGCGCTTGGCGCACGTGGCCGCGGACGAGCAGGCGCTGCGCGAGCACGGGGCGCGGGCGGCGATCTACGGCCTGCCGTTCGACGCCACGAACATCAGCCGCACGGGCGCCAACTACGGCCCGCGCGGCATCCGCGAGGTCTCCTGCCAGTTCCTCCCCTACAACGCGACCTTCGACTTCGACCTGCTCGACGCGCTGAACCCGGTCGACACCGGCGACTGCGACGTCGCGCTGGCCAATGCGCAGCGCACGTTCGAGCGCGCGCAGGCGGACCTCGGGGAGATCCTCGCCGCCGGAGCGCTGCCGGTGATGTTCGGCGGCGATCACTCGGTCACGATCCCCGCGGTGCGCGCCGTTCGCGCGCATGTCGAGGACCCCGGGCTGGTTCTGATCGACATGCACCTCGACACCGCCGTCGACGTGGGCGGGGAGGAGCTCAACCACTGCTGCCCGATCGCGCGCGCCGTCGACGCCGGCTTCGACCCGCAGAAGATGGTGCTCGTCGGGATCTCCGGTTGGATGAACCCGCGCGCGGAGATCAACTACTGCCGCGAGCGCGGCATCACGGTCATCTGGCTGGAGGAGATCTGGGAGCACGGCACCGCGTGGGCGGTCGACCGTGCCCGCGAGATCAGCCGCGCGGCCGCCGACGGCGTGTACCTGTCCTTCGACGTGGACGCGCTCGACGCGGCGCACGCGGTCGGCACGTGCTGCCCGACGACGGGCGGGCTGACCAGCCGCGAGGCGATCGAGCTGGTGCGCGGCGTCAGCCGTGGCGGGCTGATCGGCGTGGACGTCGTGGAGGCCTCGCCGAGCCTGGACGCGACGCCGGCGACCGCGCTGATCGCCGGGCGCATCGCGCTGGAGGCGATGGCGTTTCACGCGGGGGCCGGGAGTTGAGCTGGTGCGAGCGCTGCTGGCACAGCTGGAGCCCGCGCCTGGCGACGCGCAGGCCAACCTCGCGGCGCTCGAGCGCGCTCTGGCCGCGCACCCGGACGCGGACATCGCGCTGTTCCCGGAGCTGTTCCTGTGCGGCTACGAGCTCGAGCGAGCGCGCGAGCTGGCTGCACCGGCAGAGGGGGAGCTGATCGAGCGTGTGCGCCAGGCGGCCGCCGAGCGCGCCACGGCCGTGATCGTGGGCTTTGCCGAGAAGACGCGGGCGGGAACGATCGCCAACTCGGCGGCGTGCATCGACTGCGACGGCACGCTCGCGGGCGTCTACCGCAAGACGCATCTGTTCGCCGAGCGCGAGCGCCAGGCGTTCCAGCCGGGCGATGAGCTGCTGCTCGTCTCGCTGGCGGGCCGGCTGGTGGCGCCGCTGGTGTGCTTCGACATGGAGTTCCCGGAGCCGGCGCGAGCGCTGTGCAGGGCGGGCGCGGAGCTGCTGGTGACGCTCTCCGCGAACATGGCGCCGTACGGTCCCGACCACGCGCTGGCGGCGCGCGCGCGGGCGCTGGAGAACCGGCGGGCGCATCTGTATGTCAACTGTGTCGGCTCCGCCCACGGGCTGGAGTTCGTCGGGGAGAGCTGCGCGATCGATTCGGCCGGGCGCGTGACGCTCGGCGCGGGATCGGGCGAGCGGCTGCTGGAAGTGGAAGTGCCTGAGACCTCCGCGGCTGGCGCGGAGGTCGACTACCTACAACATGCGCGCGGGGAGCTGCCCGTGAGGGCGGCTGGCGCGCACAGAGGAGAATGGGGATAGACGCAATGAGTACGACTGCTGGCCAATCGACGGAGCGCCCGTCGACGCTGTTCACCCGCAAGGCGACCGGGCTGGTGCGCGAAGGCAAGACGCGCGACGCCCTCTTCTACAACGTGATGTGGTCGAGCGTGGCACTCACGTTCGCCTTCTACTGGCTGTTCCTGGCCTCCTATCCCGGCTCCAACGCGTTCCTCGGCGTGGCCTTCGCGGCGGTGCTCGGGATCCCGGGCGCGTTCCTGTACGCGATGCTGACGCAGGTGATGCCGCGGACGGGCGGCGACTACGTGTTCAACAGCCGCTCGCTGCACCCGTCGATCGGCTTCGCCGCGAACTTCAGCTACTGCGTGTGGCTGGCGGTGACGATCGGCGTGTACACCACCTACATCGCCAACTACGGCTTCGGCGCTCTCGGGCGCACGATGGCCGGGTTCACAGGCTCGACAGGGTGGCTGAGCGTCGGCGAATGGTTCTCGACCGACTGGGGCCTGTTCATCACCGGGACGGTGATGCTGCTGCTCTCCGCGGGGCTGTTCGTGGCGGGCGGCACGCGGCTGTTCTTCCGCGTTCAGGTCGTCTGCTTCGTGCTGTTCATGGTCGGCGCGGTGATCCTGCCGGTGGTCATCGGCCTGGTGCAGTCGCAGTCGGGCTTCGTGCACAACTTCAACGAATACGCCGCCAACCTGGGCACCAAGAACGCGGCCGCCAAGCTCGCCGCGTCGGCGAGCAAGGCCGGCTTCGCGCCGACGAAGTTCAGCCTCGAAGAGTCGTTCAAATCGGTGTCCATCTGGTGGTTCATCTTCGGCTTCATCTTCTCCAGCACGTACTTCGCCGGGGAGATCCGCCTGCAGAAGCGCACGCACCTGAAGTCCATGCCGGGAGCGGTGCTGGTGGCGGTGCTCGTGCTGCTGGTGCTGATCCCGAGCTTCCTGCACGTCTCCACGTACACGTTCAACGGGCGCCTGGGGCTGGCCGAACCGGCGGCGTATGGGTTCTCGGCGGGCGCGCCGGCCTATCCTGAGCTGATGGGCATCGCCTCCGGCAGCCCGGTATGGGGCGTGATCATGATCCTCGGCTTCGCCGCGAGCCTGTTGATCTGGTTGCCGCAGACGCTGCTGCTGGTCAGCCGCAGCATGTTCGCGTGGTCGTTCGACCGGATCATGCCCGAGCGGCTGTCGTGGGTGGAGCCGCGCTCGCGCTCGCCGCTGATCGCGATCGGGATCATGCTCCTGCTGTCGATCGCCAGCACCGCCATCTACTCGTTCACGACGTGGTTCAGCACGCTGTCGGTGCTGCTGGGGCTGTCGTTGACGCTGCTCGTGACGGCCGTCTCCGGGATCCTGCTGCCGTTCCGCCAGAAGGCGATGGTCGCTGCCTCGCCGTACGCGCGGCGGATCGCCGGCATCCCGCTGCTGAGCATCGTCGGCACGCTCGCGCTGCTGGGCTTCGGGACGGCGATCTTCGTGCTGCTGTGGGACCCGGGCTCGGGCGCGAGCATCAGCCAGAACCCCGGCAAGATCGAGTTGGCGGCGGTCGTGTACGCGGTCGGCTTCGCGATCTACTTCATCGCGCGCGCGATCAGGCGCACGCAGGGCATCGACCTCGAGCTCGCGCACCGCGAACTGCCCCCGGAGTGATCGATGGGTCTGTTCGGCAAATCCAAGTCATCGAGCGGAGGCGCGCCGCGGGTGCGCGTGTATTACGCCTCGGACATCCACGGCTCGGAAGGGCTGTGGCGCAAGTTCCTGAACGCCGCCAAGGTGTATGAGACGGGCGTGATCATCATGGGCGGCGACGTGACCGGCAAGGCGGTGATCCCGCTGACGCAGCGAGCGGACGGCTATGAGATGGAGCTGTTCGGGCGCCACGAGCTGCTCGGCGACGAGCAGCAGGTGGAGGATGCCGAACAGCGCATCAGGGCCAACGGCATGTATCCGCACCGCATGACCCCCGAGGAGGTGGCGCGCGTGAGCGCGCTGTCGGTGGACGAGCGCGAGGTGTGGTTCGCGGAGGTGATGCTCGAGACGTTCGACAAATGGATGGAGCTCGCGGAGGAGCGCCTGAAGGACACCGACGTGCGCTGCTTCCTGATGCCCGGCAACGACGATCCGCCGGGCGTGGACTCCTCGATCGAGCGCGCCGTGCGCGTGGAGGCGTGCGACGATCGCATCGTCGAGTTCGACGGCTACACGATGATCTCGCTGGGCTACTCCAACAGGACGCCGTTCGACTCGCCGCGCGAGCTCGACGAGGACGAGCTGTTCAGGCGTGTCGATCGGCTCGCCTCGCAGGTGCCCGACCACGGCCGCTCGATCTTCAACCTGCATGTGCCGCCGTATGACTCGACGCTCGACACGGCCGCCGAACTGGACGCGGAGCTGACGGTCGTTATGGTCGGATCGGAGCCGAAGCTGATACCTGTCGGCTCGACGGCCGTGCGCGAGCTGATCGAGCGCTACCAGCCGATGCTGTCGCTGCACGGCCACGTGCACGAGAGCGCGGCGGCCACGCGCATCGGGCGCACGCTGGCGATCAACCCCGGCAGCGACTACCACACGGGGCGTATCGCCGGCTGTCTGATCACGCTGCGCGGCGAGGACGTCCGCCACCAGTTCGTCACAGGCTAGAGGAGGGGCGAGATGGGCGCTGAGATCCGCGAGTCGTTGGTCGAGGAGGCTCACCGCCTGCTGGCGGCGGCTCGCGAGCGCGAGGTGCCGCTGCGGCTGCTCGGCGGCGTGGCCATCCAGCTGCTGCTCGCCGAGCGCATGGACGAGCGCTTCCAGCGCGAGAGCGCCGACCTGGACTTCCTGACCACGCGGCGCAGCGGGCGCGCGGTGGAGGAGCTGCTGGCGAGCGCCGGCTGGGAGCCCGAGCGTCAGTTCAACGCGCTCAACGGCGCCAGGCGGCTGCTGTTCGAGGATCCGCCGAGCGGGCACAAGATCGACGTGTTCGTGGAGAGCTTCGAGATGTGCCACGCGCTGCCGCTGGCCGAGCGCCTGAGCATGCGCGAGGACACGCTGCCGGCGGCCGAGCTGGCGATGACGAAGCTGCAGGTGGTGTCGCTGAACGCCAAGGACCGCAACGACCTGTACGCGCTGCTGCACGCGCTGGAGGTGGCCGAGCACGACGACGACGCGATCAACGCCGTGCGCGTCGCCGAGCTGACGAGTAGCGACTGGGGGCTGCACCACACGTTCGAGCTGAACTTCGAGCGTCTGCGCGAGGGGCTTGCGGAAGTCGGGCTCTCCGAGCCCGAGCAGGCGATCGTGCGCGGGCGCATCGATGCCTTGCATGAGGCGATCGAGCACGCGCCCAAGTCGCGAGGCTGGCGCATGCGGGCTCGCATCGGCGAGCGCAAGCGCTGGTACGAGGAGCCCGAGGAGGTCGACCGCTAGCGCCTGCGGGGCCGTCGGTCCACGCGCGGGCTGTGCGGGGGGGGCTAGCGTCGCGGCAGCGCCGGTGGAGCGCTGCGGTAACTCGGCGGCGTGGCCGACAGGCCGATCGGGTTGCGGGTGAGGCGCACGGCGGCGCCGTTCTGCGCGGGCACGTCGACGATCGGCTCCAGGCCGAGGCTGGTGGCGAGCGCGAACGCGCCGGCGATGTCGTTGACCGTCCCCGCGGGCACGCGCACGGCGCTCAGCCGCGCCGCCCACTGCTCGGCGGGGCGGGCGGCCAGGCGCCGCTCGAGCTCTTGGCGCAGCTCGGCGCGGTTGCGCACGCGCTCGGAGTTGGTGGCGAAGCGGGGGTCCTCGGCGAGCGGCCGCGCGTCGAGGACTTGGCACAAGGCCGCGAACTGGCGGTCGCTGCCGACCGCCAGCACGAGCTCGCCGGACATGGTGGGCAGCAGTTCGTAGGGGGCGATGCTGGGATGGGAGTTGCCCATGCGCCCCGGGACGACGCCCGCGATGGTGTGGCCGGCGCCCTGGTTGACGAGCGCGGCGAGCAGCGAGGAGAGCAGGTCGACGTCGACGCGCTGTCCCTCGCCGCTGCGTTCGCGGTGGCGCAGCGCGGCGAGGATGCCGACGCTCGCGAACAGGCCGGCGAGCACGTCGACGAGCGCCACGCCGACCTTCTGGGGCTCGCCGTCGGCCGCGCCGGTGATGCTCATCAGGCCGCCGAGTGCCTGCACCAGCAGGTCATAGCCGGGCAGCTCCGCCCCGGCGCCACGGCCGAAACCGGTGATCGAGCAGAACACCAGGCGCGGGTTGCCGGCGCGCAGCTGCTCGTAGCCCAGCCCCGCCCTCTCCAGCGTTCCCGGGCGGAAGTTCTCGACGATCACGTCGCAGCGCTCGGCGAGCTCGCGCGCGCGGCGCGCGTCCAGCGGATCCTTGAGGTCGAGGGCGATGCTGCGCTTGTTGCGGTTGACCGACTGGAAGTAGGTGGCCTGCCCGTCGGCGCCGAACGGTGGACCCCACGCGCGCGTGTCGTCCCCGCCGTCCGGGCGCTCGACCTTGATCACGCTCGCGCCGAGGTCGCCTAGCATCATCGTCGCGAACGGGCCGGCGAGCACGCGCGAGAAGTCGAGCACGTGGATGCCGTCGAGTGCGCCGGCGCTCACGCTTGCTCGCGGAGGATCTCGCGCAGCACCGCCAGGGCTCGCTCGCGATGGGCGTCCAGCTCGGCGACGAGCGCGTCGGCGTCGTTGGCGCGCAGCGCGTCGAGAATGCGCTCGTGCGCTTCGATCGCGGCGCGCCGCTCCAGCGGCGCGTTGTAGTAGATCGCGCGATAGGCCTCGGTGGAGTCCCACAGCAGACGGATGATGCGCATGGCGTGCACCTGTGCGGGCGCGTCGAGGATGGCGAAGTGAAAGCGGCGGTTGGCCTCCAGCTCGGCGGCGACGTCGCCCGCGTCGGCGGCGTGCGCGCAGGCTGTGGCGGCGACGCGGATGCGCTCGAGCGCGTCGTCGTCGAGCGTCGGCAGCGCCAGGCGCGCGGCGCGCTCCTCGAGCAGCCTGCGCAACGCGTAGATCTCCTCGAGGTCGGCGATGGCGAGCCTGGTCACGAAGTAGCCGCGTCGCGGAATGTAGGTCAGCTGGCCCTCCTGGGCGAGCACGCGCAGCGCCTCGCGCACGGGCACGACGCTGGCGCCGATCTGCTCTGCGACGTCCTCCTGGGCGACGCGCTCGCCCGGGCGCAGGGCGCGCGTGACGATCGCGTGTCGCAGCCAGTCGACGGCGTGCTGCTGGGTCGTCTGCGGGCCGGCGGGGCCCGGCGGCGAGCCGACGAGGGAGGCGGCGGCGACGCTCATCGGAAGGCGTCGATGCCGGTGAGCGCGGCTCCGATGACGAGCGAGTGCACGTCGGCGGTGCCCTCGTAGGTGACGACGGACTCGAGGTTGTTCATGTGGCGGATGACGGGGTACTCGAGCGTGATGCCGTTGGCGCCGAGCACCTGGCGGGCGCTGCGGGCGACGTCGAGCGCGGCGTTGACGTTGCCGAGCTTGCCCATGCTGACGTGCTCGGGGCGCAGCGTGCCGGCGTCCTTCATGCGCCCGAGATGCAGCGCGAGCAGCGCGCCGCGGTTGACCTCGAGCGCCATGTGCGCGAGCTTCTGCTGCTGTATCTGAAAGGACGCGATCGGCCGGTCGAACTGCACGCGCTCCTTGGAGTAGTCGAGCGCGGCTTCAAAGCACGCGCGCGCGGCGCCGACGGCGCCCCACACGATCCCGTAGCGCGCCTCGTTCAGACACGACAGCGGCCCGCGCAGCGAGTTGGCCTCGGGCAGCATCGCGTCGGCCGGCAGGCGCACGTCGTCGAACACCAGCTCGGAGGTGACGGACGCGCGCAGCGAGAGCTTCTTGTGGATCTCCGGCGCGCTGAATCCTGGCGTGCCCTTCGGCACGAGGAACCCGCGCACGCCGTCGTCGGTGCGCGCCCACACGACGGCGACGTCGGCGACGGAGCCGTTGGTGATCCACATCTTGGCGCCGTTGAGGACCCAATCGGATCCGTCGCGGCGCGCGCGCGTGCGCATCGAGCCGGGGTCGGAGCCGGCGTCGGGCTCGGTCAGCCCGAAGCAGCCGATCGCCTCGCCGGCGGCCATGTGCGGCAGCCACCGCTGCTTGTGCTCCTCCGAGCCCCAGCGCCAGATCGCGTACATCGCCAGCGAGCCCTGCACGGACACGAGGCTGCGCACGCCGCTGTCGCCGGCCTCGAGCTCCATGCACGCCAGCCCGTAGGCGGTCGCCGAAGCGCCGGCGCACCCGTAGCCCTGCAGGTGCATGCCCAGCAGGCCGAGCTTGCCCAGCTCGGGCGCGAGCTCCCGCGGGATGCGTCCCTCCTCGAACCAATCGCCGACGAACGGCGTGACGCGCTCGGCGACGAACCGCCGGACGGTGTCGCGGATCAGCAGCTCCTCGTCGCTGAGCAGGCTGTCGATGGAGAGGAAGTCGCGCGGCCGCGGAGCGTTGGTGGGCTTGGATGCCACATCGTGTCCGGGTGCCGCATCGGCTCCGGGTGCCGCATCGGCTCCGGGTGCCGCATCTGGTTCGGTGTTGCCAGCGACGGTGCCTGCCATCGATGTGCTCCCTTGTTCACTAGGGTAGAAAAAAGAAGATTTTATATTATCTCTGGAAGCAGCGGCTTGCTCATCAGGTGGTGGAGGCCGATCGTGGGTATGTCGAAGACGTCGCCTTCGACGACCCATCCGCCGCGTTCGTAGAAGGCGCGCGCGCCTACGCGCGCGTTGCACCACAGCCGCGCGCCGCGGCGCTCGCGTGCGTGCGCCTCGCAGGCGGCCAGCAGCGTGGCGCCGATCCCGCGGCCGCGCAGCTCCGGGCTGGTGGCCATGCCGCGGATCCTCCAGTCGCCGGGCTGTGGGTCGCGGGGGTGGGGGTCGCGCATCACCGTCGCCACCCCCACGACGCGGTCATCTATGTTGACCGCCGCGTGCAGGGTGTCGGGGTCCTCGTCTCCGGGGAAGACCAGCGCCTCGTCTGCTTGGCCGGGCCGGAGGACGTCCCGGCGCAGCGGCTTGACGAGCTCGACGCTGACGGCGCGGGGTTGCATCGGGGCAGTTTAGGTCGGCCGCGCGTGCGGACCGCCCGGGAGAGTCAGAGAGAGCCGACGGCCGGGATCGAACCGGCGACATCCGCTTTACAAGAGCGGTGCTCTACCAGCTGAGCTACGTCGGCGTGGCATACGTATCGTACAGCCGTGGCGCTCCCCTTCGTCCTGTCTGGCTGGGTTGCGGTATCGCCGTGGTGCGATCGTTGCGTGAAGCGGGGGCTATTGCCAGGCATCCATAGACCAGAGTCGCTCGGACAACCTTCAGCGCGCAGGGGCCCGGGCCATGGAGCTTGGTCGTGATTCCAGAAGCAGCCCAGGTCAGACTCGTATTGGCGCTCCTCGACGGTCGAGTGGAACACCACGACCTCCCGGATTCCGGCGGTGGCAATCTCGTGTTCACGGGCCACGAAGGATCTGGAGTGCAGCCCGCATATCGGGTATCCCGCGAACCCGGCGAAATTGGAGATGTGCCAGCCGATCGCGGTCGGGGATCATGACGGTCTCACCAGTGACGGGTGCTGAGCTGCTCGGAAATAGATTGCTCCAGCGGCGATCGCAGCACTACTGTCGTCTCTCATTGCGCCTCGATTCTTAGGGAGTGTTCGCTGACCGCGTCGGCTTGGGCCGCTCTGGCGCGCGACGCACCGTCGGCGGGGAGAACCACCACCGCGACGACCAACGCCAGCGCGAACAGGCCTGCGGCTGCCCAGAATGCGCTTGTGTATCCATAAACTGCGGCCGCGTCATGAAGTGCCGCAGTGTGGGCGTGGCTCGTGGCATAGCTTGCGGCAGCGCTCGCAAAGATGGTACTGAGCAGGGCAGTGCCGACAGAACCACCGACCTGTTGGGAGGTGTTGACCATCGCCGATGCGACCCCGGCTTCGGTGGGCTTGACACCGAGCGTCGCGGTCGCGAATGCTGGGGCGAAGATGCAGCCGACGCCGAGACCAGTGAGGATCAGCCCCGGCAGGATCTGGCTTGCGTAATGCCCGTTCGGTGTTAGGTGTGTGAAGATGAACATCGCGATGATCCCTATCGTGGTGCCGAAGATGACGACCGGCCGCGCCCCTGTGTGCTGGAGCACCCTGGTCTGCACCGTGGTGGCGGTCAGCACGATCATGCCGGTCATTGGCAGGAAGGCGAGACCCGTCGTCAGCGGGGAGAATCCAAGGTTCTCCTGCATGTAGAAGGTGAGAAACAGGAAGTCCGCGAACACCCCGGAGCCAACGAGCGCGATGGACGCGTACGCCCCTCCGCGCGCGCGATCCCACACGATGTGCAACGGGAGAAGGGGGAACTCCACACGTCGCTCGCGGGCAACGAACGCCGCCAGAAGCGGCGCGCTAACAGCGAGCGCGACGATCGTCATCGGCGCCGACCACGAGCTGGTCTCGGCGCTCGAGAACCCGAACACGATCGCGAACAGGCCGCTCGACGCGATCAGCACGCCCGGCAGATCGATGCGTGGACGCTCCGGCTGCGCCTCGTTGCGCAACAACCGCAGCGCCGTGATAGCGGTCGGTATCGCGATGAGAAGATTCACATACAGGCACCACCGCCAGGACAGTGCCTCGGTAAGCGCCCCTCCGAGCACGAGTCCGACCGAGGCGCCGCCGCCGGCGATAGCGCTGAAGATCCCGAAGGCCTTGGCGCGGTCGGTGGACCCGTGGAAAGTGACCGTCAGCAGCGAGAGCGCCGAGGGCGCCAGCAACGCGCCGAATGCACCCTGCAAAGCGCGCGCGGCCACGAGCATCCCGAAAGACTGGGCAAGCCCGCCGATCGCGGAGGCTACGGCGAAGCCGATCAGCCCGGCGATGAACGTCCACTTGCGCCCAAACAGATCACCGAGCTTGCCGCCGAGCAGCAGCAGGCTGCCAAAGGCGAGCGCGTAAGCGGTGATGATCCACTGGCGGCTGTCGGTCGAGAAGTGAAGCGTCCTCTGGGCGGACGGTAGTGCGATGTTCACGATCGTCACATCCAGTACGACCATCAACTGTGCGACCCCAAGCAGCGCGAGGATCGCCCACCGGCTGGGCTCCCCTCGCGCTGCCTCTCCGGCCATCAGACGGCTACGCGTCCGCCGTCGGCGGGAAGTATCGCGCCGTGGATGAAGCTCGCCTCATCGGAGGCGAGGAACACGACCGCTGCGGCGATCTCCTCGGCTGAGGCTGCGCGGCGCGCCGGGAGCGTGCTGGCCATCTGATCGATTGCGTCGCCCATAGGTTCGGTGCCGGGCGTGCGTGTGGGCCCGGGGGCGACCGCGTTCACCCGCACACCACGGGGGCCGTACTCGTCCGCCCAGGCCTTGGTGAGCAGCTCGATCGCCGCCTTGGAGGCGCCGTACGCTGCCATGCCGTTGAGGCCGATCGTGGCGACCATCGTGGAGATGTTGATCACGGCACCCTCGCCGCGCTCGGCCATTTTCGGGGCGAGCACGCCGGTCAGGTAGAACGGCGCCTTGACGTTGACATCGAAAGCGACATCAAAATCCTCCTCGGATGTGTCGCTCGTGGCCCCGAACGGGAACACGCCGGCGTTGTTGACGAGGACATCCACGTCGCCGGCGGCCGCGGCGAGCTGCTTGACGTCCTCGAACTTCGCGAGATCCGCTCGCTCGAAGCGAGCCGACCCGCCTCCCGAGACGATCGCCTCCACGACCCCCTTGCCGCGGCTCTCGTCCCGTCCCGAAACGATGACCTCCGCGCCTTCGCTTGCGAGCCGCTCGGCGACGGCACGACCGATACCTGAGGTGGCGCCAGTTACAAGCGCTGTCTTACCCTTGAATGACATTGTCTGTTCTCCTTTGATGGGGCCCCGTGCCCCGCTGGTGAACGCGGCCGAGATGGATTGACGGCCGGCAGCGCGCGCGCACCAGCGTTGAGTGCGGGGTCTATGCGCTGCCGGGATGTGACGAGTGCGACTCGAGCTCGGTGAGCGCCGCGAGGATGGCCGGCGCCTCGGTTCGCGTCGCGTAGTCCGGATGAACGTCTGCGAAGCGCACGACGCGGTCGCGGTCGACCACCAGGACAGTCGGCATCGGCAGGCGCGTCGCGCCCTCAGCGTTGCCCTCGCTGACGTCGAGGCCGAGCTTGAGCTGCGCCGCCTGCGTCTCCGCGGAGGGCTCGAAAGCGATGCCGAGACGGCCCGCGAACCGCAGCCCTGCGTCGGTGAGCACGGGGAACTCGAGCCCGTGCTTCTCAACGGTACTCAGCGACGCGTCGGGCTTCTGTGGCGTGATCGCGACCAGCCTGGCGTCGTGACGGTGGAGCTCAGGGACGAGCTCGGACTGGTAGTGGCGCAGAGCGAGGTTGCAGTAAGGACACCAGCCACCGCGATAGAACACGAGCACCGCCGGACCGTCGGCGATGATCTCCGCCAACGACACCTCGCTGCCGGTCGCGTCCGGCAGCGTGAAGTTCTCGAGCACATCGCCAGCCTTGACCGAGTCTCCAGCGCCACGGTCGATCAGGGCCTCGCGGTCGCGCGCGAAGGTCTCTAGGACGTCGGCTGGCAACCGGCCCGCACTGGCAGCCTGCAACTGATCAGCCTGCTGCTGGAAGGTCGAGCTCATCGCTTGCTCCCTTTCAGAAGTGATTGGACTGTATGGTCCACTCGCGTCGAGTAAAGCAGGTAGGATCAAGATCATCAAGTCCCGCCGAGATCGGGCCGCTGAGGGCAGCGCGATCTGGTGTGGTCGCCTCCGGAATTCCAGCCCGTTCGCGACCCCGAGTTCGTCGACGCTCGCGCTCTCCGTCCTTGTGCTCGAGCGCTGCGAGGAATTCGTGCACGACCGGGGTGAGACCAACCAGCGCGACCAGCGGGTCACGGCTCAGCACCGGCGCGAGCACGCCGTGCGGTCGGGACAGAGAGGATCGCGGGAGCAGCGCCGATGATCCCGACGAACAGCTCCCACCAGCGAAGCATCAGTCGTGCCGTACCTGCGGCATATCGACAGAGCGGTACGCCGCCTCGGTCGATTCCCGCAGGCACTGGACGGGGATGTGATGCGGTCGGACGGGAATGAATTAACGCCCTCGCCCGTCGCATCGCCTCATTTCCTGCTTACGCGATTGCGCATGCCAAGGCAGTGATCGTCGCCGCAGGGCTCGACGCAGTCTCGGGCCTCATCGACGAGGCCCACCGCTTCGAGTACCTGACAGACGAGGAGCCGTGGCTAGGCAGTCGAGACGTGTTACTTGACTGCGATCACGTCGATAGGTTGGATGTCGGGCTCGGAGGCGAGCAGGTCGCTCGCGACCTGGGCCATGGCTTTGGGTATCTCTCCGTTGATGTGGGCTTGGCGAGCGTCCTCCGTCTCGAAAGTGTCGAAGATGCCGTAGTGGGTCTCGTCGAGCTTGAACGCGTACCACGTGACGGTCCCCTCCTCGGCGACCGCCAGCGCGCGTCCGCCCTTCAGGAACGCCCCGAGCTCGTCGCCCTTGCCTGGCTTTGCCTCGAGTCGTGCGAGTAGCCCAAGTTTCACGGCCATGTCGTCTCCTTTGTGTTGGTTTCGATTTGCGGTATCAGGGTGGTGTCGCGGTCAGTCTGAGACTTTCCAGATCTGTCCGGTGTCGCCTGTGCGAAGGCGCGCGAGAAGTGCGCTCGCCGATTGCTCGGGGGTGAGTAGCGTCCCGCTCTTGTGCATTGCGATAAAGCGCTCGTGCAGGTCGCGGCCGATCACGGCGGGATCCTGCTCGCGTATCCAGCCCTGCATCGCGGTGTCCACGGCGCCGGGTCGGAAGACGTTGGCGGTCACACCGCTCTCGCGCAGCTCGGCCGCGAGGTTCAGCGTTTGTGCCTCCAGAGCCGCCTTGGTCGCGGTGTAGGCGTTCCCGCCAATCATCCCATCGGGGTTTGCGGCGACGCCGCTTGAGACATTGACGATCCGGCCCCACGCACGCTCGATCATGCCGGGCAGCACAGCGATCGTGAGCCGCACGGGCGCGAGCAGGTTGATCTGCGCGGCCAGCTCCCACCGTGCGGGGTCGATGGTCGCGCTGGCGCCAAGTGGCCATACGACGGCGGCGTTGTTGACCAGGATCTCGATCGGGCCGAGCTCTTCGCTGACGGTCCTGACTGCCTGTTTTGCTGCGGCAGGGTCGCCGATGTCGGCGGTCAACGCGAGCGCAGTGTCGCCCAGGACATTGATCTCGTGGGCGACACCGTCGATCTCCTTGGTCGTGCGGGCGAGCAGCGCGACGCGCGCTCCATCTCGCGCGAGGCCCAGGGCGATCTCCCGCCCGATGCCGCGGCCGGCGCCCGTGACGAGCGCCACCCGCCCTTGCAGCTGCGCGCTCACCTGGTGATCGCGTCGAGCGCGGCGAGTATCTCGGCGGGCTCTGAGCGAGTCGTGTAGTCGGGGTGCACGTCCACCCAGCGGACGGTCAGGTCCGGGGCGAGGATCAGCACGGTCGGCATCGGGATCGCGATCGTGCCGTCGGCATTGACGGTCTCGAGGTCGAGTCCGAGCTGTAGCTGCGCAGCGCGTGCCTCTTGCGAGGGCGCCGTGAGAATGCCGACGCTGCGCGCCAGGCCGTTGCCCGGGTCGGAGAGGACGGCGAAGCCAAGGTCGTTCTTCTCCCGCATACTCAACGACCCGTCCGGCGTCTGCGGGCTGATGGCAACAAGCGTGACGCCGCGACGATCGAGCTCGCCCAACAGCTCGGCCTGGTAGGCGTTCAGAACGACGTTGCAGTACGGGCACCACGCGCCACGGTAGAAGACGAGCACTGCGGGGCGGCCGTCCAGCGTCCTCTGCAGAGTGGTGGCATGCCCGTGCGCGTCGAGCAAGTCGCTGTCCGGCAACAGTTCACCGACGGCGATGACCTCCACGGGCTCAAGGGCCGCCAGCTCTGCCTGTTCGCGCGCAAACGCGCTCTTGACCTCGGCTGGGAGTGCCGCTGCGTGGCCCTCGGCGAGTCCTCGTACCTGCTCTGCGATCGTCATCTGGCTCCTTCGGGTCGCTGATCATCTGCCCGGACGCGGCGGGCTCGTTGAATATAAGTGTCCGTTCGCGGGCCGGTCTTACCCGCTCGATCTCAGAAGTGCATTTTCGGTCGCACCTGGCGCTCGCCGTCCATGCTCAAGCTGATCCTCGTAGCCACGCTCGATGAGAACCGGCCAGGCGACGCTCCGGTCCAGCTGGTCAGATGGGCGGCGGCGTGGTCAAATGGGGGCGGCGATGAGGGCTGTGTCGTCGAGGGCGGCGCGCACTTTCAGCCGCGCCTGATGCAGCCGGCTCTTGAAAGCGGCCTCGCCGACCCCGGCGATCTTCGCTGCCTCGCTTGCCGAGAGCCCCTCGATGTCGCGCAACACGAGGGCAGTGCGGTAGGGGGGAGCGAGGCTGGCGATAGCCGTGTCCAGGCCGTGGCGGAGCTCTTCCTGCTCGGCCTGGCTGGCCGGTCCATCATGTGCTGGCGCGGGTATTTGTACGAACTCCTCGTCGATCGGGATCGCCACGCCGCGTCGGAGGCGTCTCTCCAGCGCCCTGTTGGACTCGTTGACGGCGATGCGGTACAGCCAGGTAGAGAACATCGAGTGGCCCTTGAAGCGCCCGATACCTCTCCACGCGCGCAGCAGGCTCTCCTGCACGACGTCCTCGGCTTCGGTTCGGTCGACGACCAAGCGCACCGCGACCGCGTAGAGACGGTCCGCATGCTCACCGACCAGCTGTTCGAACGCGGCTACCTCGCCGGCTTGGGCGCCACGCACGAGGTCGCGCTCCGCTGTCTGCACGGGGCGACGGGTCGTGAGCGAGCGGGTCACGTCTCGCGGGCCTGGTCGGTCTCCCCGCGAGCCGCGTCGGCCCGCACCCGGTCGAAGATGCTGGCAGGCGCCGCGCCTGAGCGGTCGGCGGTGGCGTGCATGAGACGCAGAAGGGCTCGCACGGCGCGAATCCCCCTGCTGCAGTCTGGGCACTCTTCGGCGTGCAGCTCCAAGCGCCGGCGCGCGAGCCAACTCAGGTCGCCCTCGACGTAGTGCGACAGGTGCTCCTGGGACCATGCGTGGTCATCACGACGCCCGAGAACTCTCATCAGCTTGCTCCTCGGGCGCTCCGCCGGCGCGAGCACTGGCGAGTACCCTCCAGCAGTGGCAGGCGCCGCCCGTCATACGAGCAGTAGTTGAGGTCCATCTGCACCAGCTGCTCGCAGCTCGGGCAGACGCGAAGATTCTCGATCGACCAGGCCAGCGCCGGAGCGAGCGGCAACAGCCTGGCGGTTACCCGCAGCGAGTCCCCCGTCTCCCGGTCCACGTAGAAGACACCCGGCTCGGCCGGTACGAGCACGTCGCGCCAGCTGCGGTCATTGCGCAGCCGGTAAAGCGGACGCCGGCGGGGATTCAGATGGCTGTAACAGGGCATGATGGATGCGGCACCTTCCCTTTTGACCCGCCGCAACTCGATTCGGTTGACGACTGTGGTCGTCGAGCCAGCGGCGCACGCTGGGCACCAGAGCACCCCTCGCGTGGCGTGCCTGGTGCCAGACGCGTCAGCGGCTTGGCAGACCGGATCTGCTCGGGCTCGAATCCTCAGTCGGCATGGGCTCAAACGCGAGGCCACCCGAGTTGATGCAATAGCGCTCACGGGTTGCGCCAGGACCGTCTGCAAAGACCTGGCGTGGCGATGTCACCGAGCTCGCCCTGCTCTCCGAGCACGGCGTCCGTCTGGCGCCGAGGACTGGGGCGAGCCGATTGGGCTGCGTTGGGCGGTCAAGTACGCCGAGCAGGTCGGCGAGCCTTCAGCAACTGCCAGGCCGAGCGGGTGGCCGCCGTTCCCGAGCTTGGTGCTGACACCACTCGGTTGCGCCTGCCTGGCCGTTGGGCGCCTCGCGGCGAGGCTGAGCCTGGATCCAGACCGGGTCGCGTGCCTTCAAACCCGACTAACACCGCGCGGGAAGGACACCGTCTCAAAAGTTAACAATCGTTTTCGGGTCAGCGCGGTCATACCGACCAACATCGAGAGTGCCCACGAGGGAGAACCTGGGCCGACTGGTCACCAGAAAGCCTAGCTGTATCCGTGAATAGGTAACTCTCGACCCACAACAATCCATAAGGAGAAATGATGCGCGTTAAGATTCGCCCTCTCGGGCGTAACCTAATGGCCCCGCTGGTGCTAACCCTCGCTGCCACAGGGGCGTTCGCACTCCCGGGGTCGGCTGTTGCAGCCAAGGGCAGTCCCGCTGCCGTTCATGGTGAAGATGAACGTGCGCTACCGCGCCAGTGGGCTCGTGGTCCTCGGCATTCACACGCCGGAGTTCCGCCACGAAGCCGGCGTTGGCGCGCTTCGCAGCGCGATCGCGACCCACGGCCTTCACTACCCGGTCGGTCTTGACAACTCCTACGCGACATGGGACGCGTTCAGCGTGGAGTTTTGGCCGAGCATGTTCGTGCTCGACCGGCGGGGAGCGATCGCCCATCGCCACATCGGCGAGGGCGGCTACACACAGACGGAGCGGGCCATCAAGCGTCTCCTGGACGAACCGATGCAAGTGGCGCTCGATGGCGCCCCGAGCGGAATGTCCCTGCCGCCCGCTGCGTGACCCAGCGAACTGACGCCCAGCCCGGCGCGCAATCTCGGGCTTCGCCCCGAGGGGCGGTCGAGAGTTTGCACTGCGAGCACCGTTTCGGCCAGCGGCGGGTCGAAGCCAGTGACGCAGAAAATTCAACGACAAGGTAAGGCAGATATGACTGACGTGATCGACATCACAGAGAAGAACTTCGACGCCGAGGTACTCGGCTCCCGCGTGCCGGTGCTTGTCGACCATTGGGCGCCGTGGTGCGCGCCATGTCGGATGCTCGCACCGGTGATCGAGCAGCTCGCTCGTGAGCACCCGGATGCGCTGCGAGTAGCCCGGGTCAACGTTGACGAGCACCCCCGCCTGGCAGACAGCGCTGGCGTTAGAGGGATCCCGCATCTGGTGCTCTACAGCGCCGGGCAGGTTTCCGCCGAACTCACCGGCGCCCGCTCAAGAGCGGTCATCGAGCGTGGGCTCGGGCTCGAGCACGGCGTTGCAGACCTCGGAGCCTGAGCGCCCACCCACGCCCATATGAGACACCCCCAGTCGAGCTAATCAAAAATCTATGAATGGAGCACAAAATGCGAGCGATCTGGAACGGCATAACAGTCGCTGAGAGCGACAACACGGTCGTCGTCGAGGGCAATCACTACTTCCCGCGCGACGCGGTGCGCGACGAGTACCTCGAGCCGAGCGACACGCACACCACCTGCCCATGGAAGGGAGAGGCGAGCTACCTGACTTTGGCGGCGGAGGGGGAGCGCAGCGTCGACGCCGCGTGGTATTACCCGGACCCCAAGCCGGCTGCGAACGGCGTGAGAGATCGCATCGCATTCGGGCGGAGCGTCAGAGTGGTGGGCGAGGAGGCCGACTGCGATGAGAACGCGACGTTCGACGTGATCGTGATCGGCGCGGGTCCGGCCGGCGAGGTGCTGGCTGGGCATCTTGCCGAAAATGGCCACGAGGTCGCGATCGTCGAGTCCGATCTCGTCGGCGGCGAGTGCTCCTTCTACGCGTGCATGCCCTCAAAGGCGTTGCTGCGCCCGGCCCAAGCGCTCGCCGAGGCGCGCCGTGTTCCCGGGGCCGCGGAGGCGCTCACAGGGCAGCTCGACGTGAGCGCGGTGCTTGCGCGTCGCGATGAGATCGTCAACGGCCTGGATGACTCCCAGCAGATACCGTGGCTGCAGGCGCGTGGTATCACGTTGATTCGCGGACACGGTCGCCTCGATGGCGAGCGCCGCGTACGCGTCGGCGAGCAGCTCTACGGGGCTCGCCTGGCGGTTGTCATCGCTGTCGGCAGCGGCGCCGCGCTGCCGCCGATCCCCGGTCTCGCCGATGCAAGGTCGTGGACGAACCGAGAGGTCACGACCGCACGCGAGATCCCTGGCCGGCTGATCGTGCTCGGCGGCGGTGCGGTAGGTGTCGAGATGGCTCAGGCCTACAGTGCGCTCGGCTCGAACGTCGTCGTGATCGAGGCCGCTGAGCGCCTGCTGCCACGCGAGGAGCCGCTCGCCGGCGAGGAGCTGCGCGACACGCTGCTCGCAAACGGCGTCGAGGTACACGTGGCGCTTAGCGCACGCGCCGTCCACCGCGACGACGCGGGCGTGACGGTCGAGTTGAGCGATGGCCGTCGTGTTGCGGGAGACGAGCTCCTTGTCGCGGTCGGGCGCCGCGCGCTCACCGAGGAGATTGGGCTCGAGACGGTCGGCCTGCAGCCGGACGGCTTCATCGCGGTCGAGGACACGCTGAGCGTGCCGGGCCTATCCTGGCTGTTCGCGATCGGCGATGTCAACGGGCGCTCGCTGCTCACACATATGGGCAAGTACCAGGCCCACATCGCCGCCGAGGTCATCGAAGGCCGGCCTGTGCACGCGAGCCGCGACGACTCGCTCGCGCCACGCGTGGTCTTCACAGACCCGCAAGTGGCCGCCGTCGGCCTCACCCTCCACGGGGCTCTCGAGCACGGTCTCAATGCCCGTGCGTATGACGTGCCGAGCTCGGCGACCGCCGGTGCGAGCTTTCATGGGCGCAACACCTCCGGAACGTCGCGGCTGGTGCTCGACGAGGACCGCGGCGTGATCGTCGGCGCGACGTTCACGGGAACCGATGTGGCCGACTGGCTGCACGCCGCGACGATCGCGATCGTCGGCGAGATCCCGGTCGAGCGTCTGTGGGAAGCCGTCCCCGCATTCCCAACTCGTAGCGAGGTCTGGCTGAAGCTGCTCGAAAAGCGCGACGCCGAGCACACACGCGAGCGTGCAGAGCGCGATTCGCTATCAGCGGCCTGAGCTAAGCCGCGCTCCCTAACCCACCACCAGTGCATTATCGCACCAGCTAGAAAGGACCGACATGCCAACTCTCAGAGACCGCATATTCACCAAGCCAACGCAACAGAGGGCTCCACATCCGCCATCCGAGGCACGACAATTCCCCGAGGGGGCGGAGCGAGGCACCTTCGCCGCCGGGTGCTTCTGGGGCGTTGAGGCTGCCTTCCGCGACATCGACGGCGTGCTCGAAACCGCGGTCGGCTACACCGGCGGCGATCGTGTCAACCCAAGCTACGAGCAGGTGTGCGGCGGCAACTCCGGCCACGCCGAGGCCGTCGAGGTTTGGTTCGACCCGGGGCAGGTGAGCTACGAGCAGCTGCTCGAGACCTTCTGGCGTATGCACAACCCCACCACACCCAACCGGCAGGGCTGGGACGTCGGCAGCCAGTACCGCTCGGCGATCTTCTTCCATGACCCGCATCAACAAGAGCTCGCAATCAGCTCACGTGAGAAGGCGCAGACGTCGTTGCGCAAGCCGATCACGACCGAGATCACGCCAGCCTCGGAGTTCTACCGGGCCGAGGACTACCACCAGCGCTACTTCGAGCGGCAGGGCCGCGCGGCGTGCGCCGTGACCCTACGCTGAGTCTCCGTCCAGGGGGCCTCGTCGAGGGTCGCAGCGGCGGCCATCGACGAGGTCTCGCCCTCCGGTCCCGACGAACCGCGCGTCGCTGGGGCCAGAGCCCCGAGCGGGTCGGGATCGCTCTCAGCCGGCCGCGACGAGGGCCGTGTCGCCGAGGGAGGCGCGCACCTTCAGTCGTGCCTCGTGCAGCCGGCTCTTGAAGGCCGCCTCCCCGACGCCCGCGATCTCTGCCGCCTCGCGCGTGGAGAGGCCCTCGAGGTCGCGGAGCACGAGCGCGGTGCGGTAAGGCGGGGCGAGATCGGCGATGGCGAGCTCCAGCGCGTCTCGCAGCTCACGCTGCTCGGCTCGATTGCCCGGACCGTCCTTTGCCGGTGCTGGAACCTGCACGGCCTCATCGTCGACCTGAACGGTCGTGCCGCGTCGAAGCCGCCTCTCCAGCGCGCGGTTGGACTCGTTGACCGCGATGCGGTAGAGCCAGGTGAAGATCATCGCACGAGCCTGAAAGCGCCCGATCCCCCGCCACGCTCGCAGCAAGGTCTCTTGGAGCACGTCTTCGGCTTCGCCGCGATCGCCGACAAGGCGAAGTACGACCGTGTACAGGCGGTCGGCATGTGCGCCGATCAGCTCTTCGAACGCGGCCACGTCTCCGGTCTGCGCCCGATCGACAAGCTCGCGCTCGGGTGCGTCTGTGGCGCGACGCTGGCCCGGCAGATGCGTCACGCCTCGTGCGCCTGCTCTGCGTCGCTGTCCGCGTGGGCCGCGTCAACACGGACGCGGTCGAAGATGCCAGCAGGAGCACGCAAATCCGATCGGTCGCCAGAGCTGTGCAGCAGACGCAGCAGGGCGCGGACGGCACGGATGCCACGACTGCACTCGGGGCACTCGTGGGCGTGCATTTCCAGACGTCGCCGTGCACGCGAGCTGAGGTCGCCCTCGACGTAGTGGGAGAGGTGATGCTGGGACCAGGCGTGCTCGTCGCGGCGTCCAGGCCAGCGCATCAGTCAGCTCCCTTCGCGGATACGCCGACGGAGTCAGAGCCTGGCGTCCCATCCAGCGGCGGGAGCCGTCGTCCGTCATACGGGCAGTAGTTGAGGTCGTTCTGGACCAGTTCGTTGCAGGTCGGGCATACACGCAGGTTCTCGACCGCCCAGCGCAGGCGCGATGACGAGCCAGCCAGAGGCAAGAGCTTGCCGACGACATCGAGGGGCTCGCGCGTGTGTCGATTGATGTACAGCAGACCCTGTTGGGCAGCCATGACGACCTCGCGCCCCGTGCGGGCGTTGCGCAGTCGATCCAACACGAGAACGAACACCAGAAACCCGCGCGAGCGGTGGGGGGGCCGGACCACGGGCGGGTCCGGCATGCCGCGCCCGTCGGGGCCTGGTGCTACGCGCCATCCGCGCTCGTCGCGAGGCATCGGCTTCCTGGAATCTGCCAGATGGAGAGCCATGCTAGGCACCCGTGTCCGGCTCTTCGTCGAGCACCCTCTGGATGGCCTGGCCGAGAGCCAAGAGGACCGCCCCGATCACGATCGCCGCGAGCGCGCCCACGGGCGCGTCGGTGGCGGTGCTACCCACCGGGCTCGTGCCGGCTGCAACCACCAGGGCGATCCCAGCCACAGCACAAACCAGCGCCAGTACGCTGCGTCGCCGCCAGCAGACGGCGGCCAGCCACAGGCCGGCTGCACCGATCAGGACAGTGGCTACTACCAAGCTCAACATCTCGTCGCTGGGTGGCTGTCTGGCTCCATCGGTTGAGTGGTTCGACCGGACTGGGAGCAGATCGATTGCTCGACCTGCCGCATTCGGCGCATTCCCTGCCATCTGGACTGTAAGGTCCAAGCCGGCGATCGCGGGAAGCAAAGCGGTGGGCTGATGACCGCGTAGCACCCGGAGCAACCCAAAGGCAGCCTCCGCGCTGCTCTCATCGGCAGGTAAATCCACTCCAAAGAATGCGAGGTTCTGCAATGTCCAAGCCCGGCAACGTCATCCGTTTCACGACAACGCCTGAGGGCGCCGACGAGTTCGCCGCCATACTCGCGCGGGCCATCGAGCACGTCCAAGCCGAGACTGGCGCGACGACATGGATGGCCAGCCGCTGCGAGGAGGACCCAACTTGCTTTTTCATCGCCGACCTGTTCGGCGACGAGGCCGCACGCGCAGCTCACTTCGAGGGCGCTGCCGCGGCGCTGATCCTGGGCGAGGGGGGACCGTTGCTCGCCGGCCAGCCAGAGATCTCGTCCGTACAGCTACTTGTCGGAAAGAACGTCTAGCTTTGCCACAGCCGACGCGCGTGTCTTCGCCGTCGTGATCGAGTGGCCTCTGAGCCCTACACGGCGGGCTGGACGTGACCCGCGGAGCGCTCAGCTGGCGTGTGCGCGCAGAAGGGTGAGCGCGGTGTTGAGCGCGGCGCGCAGCTGTTGTGGGTCGCGCCGGACCTGGGTGAGCAGCAGCCCGCCCTGGATCAGCGCCATTGTCGTTGCGGCAAGTGCGGCCGGGTCCGCGTCATCACGCAGCTCGCCGCGTGCTTGGAGAGCCTCCAGGCTCCTACCTATGCTGTCCTGCCAGCGCCCGAGTCCCTCGGCTAGGGCGGCGCGCGCCTGCGGGTCGCGCTCGGCGAGTTGTCCGGCGAGCGAGCCGAGCGGACAGCCTCCGCGGGCTTGACGCTGAACCTGCATCGCTACGAGCGCGTCCATCCATCGTTCGAGTCCCGACCAGTCCGCCACGTTGAGGAGCAGCTCGTCCTGGCCCCCGACTATCGCGTCGGAGGTTGCGTTCACGACGGCCCTAATGAGGTCGGCCCTGTTCTCGAAGTAGTGGTAGAGCTGGCTGCGGCTCGCCGCCGCGCGCGTGCCGACATCGTCGAGGCTCATCGCCATTGCTCCCTTTTCCGCGACGAGCTCAGCAGCTGCTTGCACGATGCGTTCGCGGGTCTTTTGACCCTTCGCGGTGCTCGCTGCTTGTGCGCTCATAGCGACATTGTACGCAGTGGACTTGACAATCCAATGGGGGTGTGGTTGGATAGCGCCCTAGAATGGACCGAGTAATCCAATCCGGGAACGGCTCCACGTCAGGACCATTGCCGCGCGATCGGCAGAGATCTCCGCAGCTCGAAGTCCCGGGTTTGCCCGAGGGGCTCTGGACAAAGAAAGCCCTCGGGCTCGTCTGATCGGTAAGAAGCCCGTCGAACCGGCCGCTCACCGTGTGGAGCAATCATCGGATTGCTGGGCCACCCTTTGAACCATCGGAGAATCTCATGTCATTGCTGCAGCCAGGCGCCGAGTTTCCTGCCATCACGATCACCCCCGTCGGCGGCGTGCCGTTCGAGCTCCCAGCCGCGTTTGGCGAGCATTTCGGTGTCGTACTGCTTTACCGGGGAGCGTGGTGCCCCTACTGCAACGCACAGCTGCGTGCCTTCCAGCGCGCACATGAGCAGCTCACGGAGCGCAACATCGACGTCGTCGCGCTGTCGGTCGACGACCTCGACACGACCCGGGAGCTCGTCGCAAAGCACGGCCTTACCTTCCCCGTCGGACACAGCGCAGATGCGTACGCCATCGCTGAGGCGACGGGGGCCTTCGTCAACAACGATCCCGTCTACCTCCAGTCGACGGGATTCGTGCTTGGCCCCGACGGTCGAGTGATCGTCAGCGTCTACTCGAGCGGGGCGATCGGCCGGCTCGTCCCCGATGACGTCCTCGGTCTCGTGCGCTATATCACCGAGCATGCAGCAGCCGCCAGCGAGTAGTTGTCGTAGGCCCACTCGCGTCGCAGCGTCTTGACGAAACACCGGCGGATAGTCAGGGTCGCGACGGGCTCGCTGCCCACCGCGCAGAGTCCTATACCTGGGCTCTAGACGACTCTCTGTCGCTGCTCGGCTGAGACGGCGAAGAGGAGTCCCTCGAAGTCCTCGCCGCATGGGCCGCAGGCGCGCAGGTGAGCCTCCACGCCGGCGTATCGCTCCGTTGCGGCCTCCGGGTCGGAGCGGACGAGCTCAACATAGATGTGTAGGAGTGCCATCGCCTTCTCACACCCCACGTCTTCGGGGTCAACGTCGAGAAATCGGTCCAGTGCGTCCCAGCCGGTCATCCGTGCCTCCCGGTCGCGGTCGGAGTGTCCAGATATCCCTTTGCGGCGAGCTCGGCCCGGATCTTACGTCTGGCGTCGAACATCGTCTTATAGATGGCGTTGCGGTTGCTGGCGAGCTCCAAGGCCAGCGACTCCACGGGCACCCCAGCGATCACAATCGCGACAAAGATGCGCCGCTGGTGGTCGGAGAGGACGTCGTCCACCGCCCTTCGCAGAGCCGCGATCAGGTCCTGCCATTCAGCTTTCCCGGCCGGGTCCAGGCCAAAGCGGTCGGGTAGACGCTCCCAGTCCTCGGCGCCCAGGGCCACTGTGGGGTGGCGCCAGAAATGCCGGCCGATCTTCATCGACACCTCGAGGATCACGAACCTGTAGGCCCAGGTGGTGAAGCGGCTCTCTCCACGGAAGTCATCGAGCTTGCCGGTGATCGCCATCAGCGAGTCCGCCGCGGCCTGGTGTGCAAGGTCATCGAGCTCGGGGCCAGCGAGCCTCAATCGGAAGCGACGCCGATTCACCTCGGCGCGTGCGACCTTCAGCAGCAGCTCATGCAGTCGGGCCACGGCCGCTTCCTTCGGTGCTCCGGCGCCGGCGAGCGAGCGCAGCCACTCAACCGACTCGCGATCTAGTTTCTCATCGGTCGAGGTCTGGCGGTCGGGCGCGGGTGTCGCGCAGCGCACGGCGAGGATTCTAACCGGTGCCCGAGCCGGGTCACGGCCACAAGCCGGCGCAGCGACCGGCTCTTGGAAGCTCAGTTCCTCACGGGGGAGGTAAGACATGCCTCCCCCGTGCCACCAACAGGACATGGAGCAACCAGCGAAGACGGTCCTGATTACGGGCGCTAACGTCGGTCTCGGCAAGGATGTGGCCCGCCAGCTCGCCTTGCGACCGGATTTCGACCGGATCTACCTCGGCTGCCGCAACCCGGCCAAGGCTGAGCAGGCCCGGCGCGACCTGGAGCGGGTGACCGGACGCTCGATCTTCGAGGTCGTGGTCCTCGACCTCTCGAACCTCGACTCCGTACGCGCGGCGGCGTCGGCAATCGAGCGGCCACTCGATGCCGTGCTCCTGAACGCTGGCGGCATCGGTGGCCGGACTCCGATGGCCCTCACCGGGGACGGCGTGACCGAGGTGTTCGCGCAGAACGTGCTCGGCCACGTTGTCCTGCTGCAGGAGCTGGTCAGCGTCGGGGCGCTCACCGAAGTTGCCGTACTCACCGGCAGCGAGGCGGCGCGTGGTGTTCCCAAGCTGCGAATCCCGCGTCCGGCGTTCGACGAGTCGAGCGTCGAGGAGTTCGTCTCGGTGATCGACGGGTCGTTCTTTCGCGAGCGCAAGCTCATCGCGACGCTGGCCTACGGCCAGGTCAAGTATCTGGGGGCACTGTGGATCGCGGCGATGGCGCGCAGGCACCCCGAGCTCAGGTTCATCACGATGTCGCCCGGTAACACAGCGGGTACGGAAGCGCTGCGCGATCAGCCGGCGCCGATGCGGATCATCGCCAGTCGTCTGGTTCTCCCGTACGTCATGCCGGCGCTCGGGATCGGTCACAAGCTCGAGGTCGGCGCCGGGCGGCTCGTAGACGCCGTCACGAATGCCTCGCTTACCAGCGGCGTGTTCTATGCCAGCGCAGCCAAGACGATCACGGGACCGGTGAGCGATCAGGCCGAGATCGTGCCGCAGCTGCGCGACGAGACGATCCAGGACCACGCCTATGCGGCGATCGGGCGCTTCGCGCCCGAGATCGCCTCCACGAGGCGGCTCTCATGAGACGGGTGGGGCCCTCAGCGCTATGTGTGACAGGGCTCTCAAGAGAGTCCGTGCAGGTGGCAGGCGATGAGGCGATCCAACAATCGATACCCGATATGGAGTCGACATGATCTCGATAACCATGTATGGCGATCCGGCCTGTCCGTGGGGATACTCCGCCAGTCCCGCGCTGCGCGTGATCGAGTGGCGCTACGGTGATCAGCTGGACTGGCGCCTGGTGCTCGTCGGTTTGAGCGAGGACACCTCGCGTTACGCCGAGAGCGGTTTCACGACGCTGCGAATGGCGCGCAGCGGCCTGCGCTTTCGGAAACGCTACGGGATGCCGTTTGCGCCCGATCCGAAGCCGCGCCTCAGCGCCTCCTCACGGGCTTGCCGCGCCGTGATCGCCGCACGCCAGCAGTCGCCCGGGAGCGAGTGGCGAGTTTTCCGCGCGCTGCAGCTGGCCAACTTCAACACGCCGCTGCTCTTCGACGACGACGAGCAGATGCTGGAGGCGCTGAGCGTCATCCCGGGCGTCCCCGCCGCGGGGATCGTCGAGCTGATCGACTCCGCCGACGTGTGGGCCGCCTACGAGCAGGACAAGGCTGAGACCCGCACCGCGGCGGGCTCGCCGACAGCCCTGCAGGGCAAGGCCGGCAACAGCGACGGAGCGGTCCGCTACACGGCGCCGTCGCTGCGCTTCGAGACAGAGGATGGCCGGCGGCTGGAGGCGGGCGGCTTCCAGCCGGTCGAGGCGTACGACGTCCTGGTGGCGAACCTCGACCCGACATTGGAGCGCAGGGCGCCGCCCGAGGACCCCGCGATGCTGCTCGAGTTCTTCGACTTCGGCCTGACGACTCAGGAGGTGGCCGCGCTGCTCGCCCACGGCAACGATCAACCCGACCGCGCGGACGCCGAGGACGCGCTCCTAGAGCTCGTGCATGACGGCCGGGCCCAGCGCAACGCCCTCGGCGACGATGCGCTTTGGACGGCCGCCCAGCGGACAGACCACCAGCCTTCGATCGCGCACGCAGCCAGCCGCCGGTCACGGTCATATACCCAGCAGGCATGAGCGTGCTTGGCGCTCTGCCCGCCGCGCAGAAGCCGGAGTGTGAGCTCGTCGGCGCGGCTCAGGCTGGAGACCTAGCCGCCTTTGAGGAGCTCGCCGGCGTGCACGCTGACCATCTGTATTCGGTCGTGCTCCGCCTGGTGGGTGACCACGGCGATGCGGAGGATGTCATGCAGGAGACTCTGCTGCGAGCGTGGCGCGGTATCAGCGGCTTTCGCGCGGACGCGAGCTTCTTTACCTGGCTGTACCGAATCGCCCTCAATGAGTCAGACCGAGCCCTTGAGCGACGCCTGCGACGCGCCGCAACCGTTGGGATCGACGAGGAGCCCGTGCAGGTTGCCGCGCCGGCGCACCATGAACCAGTGATCCGAGCCGAGCATCGGGCGCTGGGCGAGGCACTCGAGCTTGCGATCGCCAACCTCGACTCGCCCGATCGAACGGCTCTCGTGCTGCGCGACCTCGAGGGGCTATCTACGTGCGAGGCGGCAGAGATCAGCGGTGTTGGTGAGGCGGCGTTCAAGAGCCGCCTGCACCACGCACGGTTCGAGGTGCGCGCTTCGCTAGGGGATGCTGCCTTGACGGCGCCACCGGACTTCGCGGACTTCGATGAGCGTCAGCCGCTCATCTCGGCCAAGCGCAGCGCGATGGCGTACGACCTTCAGGTTAGTCGCCCGCAAGGATATGGCGGTCTAATCGACGGGGCGGTCTAATCCTGAATCCACCGGTTGGGGGTGGCGAGAGGACGGCGGGGCGGTCGGAACCGCGCTGCTGAGCACCATGTTCGCGAGCGCCGCTGCCGGCTACGCGGCCACCCACCAGCACTTCAATAGCATGAACATAACCATCAATCTCGCCTCAAGCGGCGCGGCGCAGATCCGGCCCTCCGGTTCCGCGGTGAGCCATACGCGCCTTGAGTCTCGCCTCCTGCGCTGCGCATGCCGCACTCCTTCGCGACGGTCTGCGCGTACTCGGTGAGCAGATTCAGGCTGGTCGCGCCGCGGCGCCTGCAGTAGGGGGTCGCTCCCACGATCTCGTGGCTGCTGCTAGCGTTGACGCATCAGGTTGGGTGTTAGCCCAACATCGCAGTGCCAGCGCTCGTAGCCTTTGCTCAGCAATCTCCGCGTTCGCAGCACTATCGACGCAGGAGGAGACAGCATGGCTACTGGAACCGTGAAGTGGTTCAGCGACGAGAAGGGCTTCGGGTTCATCACGCCCGATGACCAGTCGAAGGATCTGTTCGTCCATCACAGCGCGATCGTGGGTGACGGCTATCGCTCACTGGCCGAGGGCGCGAAGGTCTCCTATGACGCCGAGGCCGGCGACAAGGGACCGAAGGCTGGCAACGTCCAGCTGGTGTAGCGCTTTTCGGGTACGGCGATCAAGGGAGGACAGGCATGGCCTCAGGTAGCAAGAAGAAGACCACGATGGCAAAGCTCACCCGTGAAAGCCGGCTGCGCGAGCGTCGGCTGGACAAGCAGGCCAAGAAGGACGCGCGGAAGCTGGCGCCGGCACACGATCCGGACTCGCCCGGCGACGCTTTGCCGGCAACGACTGGCGAGTCAGCCGGGACAGGATCGGAGCACCCTGCTCCAGAAACGGCTGTTCAGACGCTCGCGGACGCCTGATCGCTCGCGGGGACGCCTGATCCCACCACATCGTCGGGCGGGCGATCGGCGGCCGGCTTGGGCCAGGCGCTGTAACACCGCCCGCGCCGCCGGTGTATCTGGGGTATGGACTCGGAGCCCACCAGCCAGGATCTGACCGCGGCCGAACGGGCGGCGGGAGTCGCGTCCGCCAAACCCGCGCCGGTCGACTTGGCGCCCTTCCGCGAGCGCTCGCTCCAGCGCGGCGTGAACCCGGTGTTCTACTGGGTCATACGCGCGCTGTTCGTGCCGTTCTTCCTCGTGTACTTCCGCATGCAAAGGGTGGGTCGCGAGCACCTGCCGCGCAGCGGGCCGCTGCTGCTGGCGTCCAACCATCGCAGCTTCCTGGACCCGTTCGTGATCGGCACGCTGGTGCGCCGTCCGGTGTACTACATGGCCAAGCGCGAGCTGTTCGAAAAGCGCTGGCAGGCTTGGGCGCTGAACGCGCTGGGCGCGTTCCCGGTCGACCGCGGCGCGGGCGACGGCGACGCGATGCAGACGGCGCGCGCGATCCTCGCGCGCGGGGACTGCGTGGTGGTGTTCCCGGAGGGCACGCGCGTGCGTGGCGGGCCGCTGGGGGATCCCAAACGCGGGATCGGGCGCCTGGCGCTGGAAACGGGCGCGCCGGTGGCGCCTGTGGCGGTCATCGGCAGCGACGCCGTGCGCAGGGGCTGGCGCATTCGCCCGCGCAAGGTCCGCATTCGCGTGGGACGCCCGCTGCGCTACCCCACCGTCGACAGCTGCTCGCCGGCGCTCGCGGCGGGCGTGACCGAGCGCATCTGGGCGTGCGTGAGCCTGCAGTGGGACTGGCTGGGCGGCGCCAAGGCCATCGATCCGGCGCTCGCGCGGGAGACCCCCGGGCGCGAGATCTCCCGCGCCGCGTGAGCGGCGGGTGGGACCTGAGCTCCCGGCGGGGGTAGGGTGCGATGAGTGAGCGAGCAAGCCAGCCACAAGCCCAAGGCGCAGCTGGACGCGGAGTTCTCAGATCTCTACCGGGCGCATCTGCGCGACGTGTACAGCTACGCGTACTACCGCGTGGGCGATCACCACGATGCGGAGGACCTGACCGAGCAGACGTTCCTGCAGGCCTACCGACACTTCGAGCGCGCGCAGCAGGAGTCGCACGGTCGTCCGCTGCGCCCATGGCTGATCCGGATCGCGCACAACCTCGCCGCGAACCTCTATCGCGATCGTTCGCGCAAGCCGGCGACGCCGATCGACGACAGCATGCCGCTGGCGGCGCCGCACACTACCGAGCAGCTGGTCGAGGGGCGCGACGAGCTGAGCCGGGTGCTGGACGGCGTGGGCGAGCTCCCGGACGATCGGCGCGAGGCGCTGATCATGC
>DATHPE010000050.1:0-8489 GCA_035484215.1 Solirubrobacteraceae bacterium
GCGACCTTCTACTTCGACCTCGGATCGCCCTACGCGTACCTGACGGCCGAGCGCATCTCCGAGGTCCTGCCCGAGCCGGTCTCCTGGCAGCCGGTGTCGCTGGGTGGCCTGTTCAAGCTGACCGGGCGCTCGTCCTGGTCACTGGGCGATCCCGACCGCCGCCGGGCGGGGATGGCCGAGGTGCAGCGCCGCGCGCGCCAGTACGGGCTCCCGGCCGTGCGCTGGCCCGACCCCTGGCCGAGCAACTACCTGTTCGCGATGCGCGCCGCCACGTACGCGTTCACCGTCGGGCGCGGACGCGAGTTCACGCTGCAGGCGTTCCGCCACGCGTTTCGGCACGGCCGCGATCTCGCCGTCCCCGAGCACGTCCTGCAGGCCGCCGCCGAGGCGGACCTGGACCCGCAGGCGGTCCAGGAGGCGACCGGCGACGCCGAGATCAAGCTGGCGCTGCGCTCCGCGACCGATGTCGCCCACGCGCGCGGCGTGTCCGGCGTGCCCACGCTCGCCGCCGCGCACGAGCTGTTCTGGGGTGATGACCGCCTGGCCGATGCCGCTGCCGCGCTGAGTGGCGATGACGATGACGATGCCTGACCGCCCCGGGCTCTACTTCAGCCACCCCGCGTGCCTGGATCACGATCCGCGGGTGCACATGCCCGAGCATCCCGATACGCCCGAGCGCCTGCTCGCGATCGAGCGGGAGCTGGCCGCGCACGACTGGCTGGGCTGGGAGCGGCGCCCCGCCCCGCCCGCGGAGGTGGCCGAGCTGGAGCTCGTCCACTGCGCCCGTCACGTCGAGCGAATCAGGGAGCTGTCGCTCGCGGGTGGCGGTGCGATCGACGCCGACACGTTCGTCGGCGAGCCCTCCTACCGCGCCGCGCTGCACGCCGCCGGGGGCGCGTGCGAGATGACCCGGGTGCTGATGGCCGGCGAGGCTGCGCTGGGGTTCTGCGGCGTGCGTCCCTCCGGCCACCACGCCGAGCCCGACCGCGCGATGGGGTTCTGCCTGTTCAACAACGTCGCGCTCGCGGCCGCCCTGGCCATCGCCGAGCTGGAGGCCCGGCGGGTGCTCATCCTGGACTGGGACGTCCACCACGGCAACGGCACCGCCGAGGCGTTCCATCGCCGCTCGGATGTGCTGTTCGCCAGCATTCACCAGTCCGGCATCTACCCCGGCACCGGGCCGCTCGGCGACGTCGGCTCCGGTTCCGGGCTCGGCTACACGATCAACCTGCCCGTCCCCGCCGGCTCGGAATCGGAACTGTGGCTGTCCCTGCTCGAGCACATCGTGCTGCCCGCCGCCGCCGCGTTCGAGCCCGATCTCGTGCTCGTCTCCGCCGGGTTCGACGCGCACGTCGCCGACCCGCTCGCCGACTGCCGCCTGGAGACCTCCACGTTCGCGGACATGTCCCGCCACGTCCGCGACTTCGCCGCAGAGCGCTCGATCCCGCTCGGCCTGGTCCTGGAGGGCGGCTACGCGCCTGCCACCCTGGCCGCGTGCGTCACCGCGACCCTCGCCGCGCTCAGCGATGATCGACCGGCGCAGTCCGCCGCGCCCGAGCCGCTGCTCACCTCGCGCGCGGCCGCCCATATCGGCCAGCACTGGCCGTTGTAGCGCGCGGCAGCCCAACAGTCCGGCACCCCGACAGCCCGACTGCTCAGCAGCTCAGGTCGGCGCCGACGCGTCGGCCCCCGCCGCGGGCGCGTGTTCGCTCACGACCTCGCGAGCGATGAGCCGCTCGACGCCGACCGTGCACACGCCGAGGCTGACCACGGCGGCCGCGACGATCGCGGTGGCCACAGTGCTCGACAGCACGCCCTCGGCGAGCCCGAGCGAGGCGACGGCGGCCGGCACGCCCAGTTGAGCGCTGGCGGTGAGCCCCGCGCTCGGCGGGCGACGCACGACCACGACCGCCGCCAGATGAATCAGGACGTTCAGCGCCGCGAGCGCACCCGTGAGCGCGAGCATCGCCGGATCGTCGATCAGCCCGCGCAGGTCCAGCTGTGCGCCCAGGATCACGAAGTACAGGGGGATGAAAAACCCGTCGGCGACGCCGCGCATCTGCGTCGACAGCCGCTTCGGGCCGCCGATCAGCGCAACTGTCACGCCGGCGCCGAACCCCGCGATCAGCACGCTCGTTCCGCTTCTCTGCGCGATCCACGCGAGCAGGAACAGCACCAGCAGCGACAGGCGCAGGTCAAGCGCCCAGTGGCGCCGCTTGGACAGGCGCCTGACGTAGCGCACCCAGCGATGCCCCGTCAGCAGCCGGGCGACGCCCAGCAGCGCCAGCACGGCGACGGTCACCAGCGCGGCCCCGATCACCGCATGAACGGTGCGCTGCGGCTGCAGCACGATCGGGACGGACAGGATCGTCACGACGTCGGCGATCGTCACCTGCGCCATCACCGCCAGCACGTCGGGCCCGCCGGCGCCGGTCTCCTGCAGTGCCGGCAGCAGCACCGCCGCGGACCCGGACGCGAGCACGACGGCATAGATCGCCGCGTGGGACGTGCCGGCGATGGCGGCAGCGGCGAACCCGGCGGGGACCGCGAGCACGCCGACGATCACGGCGAGCACCGCCCCGCCGCGCAGCGAGGCTGCCAGCCGCGGATCGCGCAGCGGCAGGTGCATGCCGGCGGTCAGCATCAGCATCGCGAACCCGACTTCGCCGAGGAACGCGATTGTCGGGTTCGTCGGGTCAACGGCGCCCAGCCCGGTCTTGCCGACGATCACGCCCGCGGCGATCTCGCCGATCACGACGGGAACGAACCGCCGTCCCGACAGCCCGAGCAGCGGGCCGCCGAGCCCGGCGAGCACGATCACGAGCAGGGTCTCGAAGCTCACCGTCCGAGCCTATGCCTTCGCCGGCTCGACGAGACGGCACAGCACAGCCGGGCGTCCATACGAGTACGGGAGTACAGTCGTCGTACGTCTGTCGCGATACGAGGAGGGTGAGACAATGGCCGAGCATCAGGACGAGGCGGAGTGGCGTGTCGCCGAGTGGCACGGCAAGCTGCTGGTCGATCGCTACGGCGAGAAGATCGGCAAGCTCGAGGACGTCTACGTCGACGTCGAGACCGACGAGCCGCAGTTTGCGACCGTCAAGGAGGGCTTCATCGGCCGCCATCTGACGTTCGTACCGCTCGGCGGGATCAAGGTCGGACCCGACGAGCTGCAGGTCGCGGTGGCCAGGGAGCAGGTCCAGGCCGCACCCAACATCGAGCAGCATGGCGAGGAGCTCTCACAGGCCGACGAGTCGGCCCTCTACCACCATTACGAGCTGAACTACACCCCCCCGAGCACGGAGAGCGGACGCCGGCTCGCCCGCCGCTAGAAGACCGCTGAAATAGTCGGCGTGTCGTCCGGTGGGTTTAAGACCATTAGGGGCATGTTTGCTACTGCCTCAGATCAGGTCGGGGTGTTCGATGCGGCGGGACTGATTGGGCCGCTGCCGGAGGGGTCGTTCTTCGCGCTTTTGGCTGAGCACGGGGCGCGGATCGTACGCGACGAGGATTTCGCGGAGTGCTATTCACGACGCATGGGTCGCCCGTCGATCCCGCCGTCGCTGCTGGCCAAGGTCCTGCTCTTGGAGTACCGCTGCGGGCTCTCAGATGAGGCGGCGATGGAGTCGCTTGAATGGGATCTGCGCTGGAAGGTAGCGCTCGGGCTATCGGTCGACCACCGCGGCTTTCACCCGACGACGCTCACCAAGTTCCGCGCCCGGCTGCTGCTGCACGGCAAGGAGCGCCTGGCCCTGGAGAACACGCTGCGCCTGGCCGAGGAGCTGGGGATACTCGACGCGCCCTCCGAGCAGATCATCGACTCCACGCCGATGCTCGGTGCGGTCGCGACTCAGGACACCGTTCGGCTGGTCCGTCATGGTGTCAAGAAGTTGCTGGATGCGGTCATCGCGTTGGATGGGAGTGCTGGCGGTTCGCTTGAGGACGGCCTCGAGTTCGACTACGCCCGGCCGAATGACAAGCCGGACTGTCGCTGGCGTGTGAAGGTCGAGCGTGAGCGGATACTCACACGGGTCGCCCAGGACGCCGAGCGGGCGCTGGCGGCCGTTGAGGGGGCTGATGGCCTATTGGCCGACGAGCCGGTCGCGGATGCGCATCGGCTGCTGCGCGAGCTGATCGGGCAGGACTTCGACATTGACGAGGACGCCATTCCCAGGTTGCATCGCGGCACGCGGCCGGACCGGATCATCTCGACCGTCGACCCGGAGATGCGTCATGGCCGCAAGAGCTCCCACCAGCGCTTTGATGGCTACAAGCTCTCAGCGGCAGTGACAAACACCAGCGAGCCGCTGATCACGGCGGTGGATGTCTGCCCCGCAGGGGAGCAGGACGGCCCGCAGGCCAAGCACTTGATTGACGTGCAGCCCGACTGCAGGCGCCCGACGCGGGTGCTGGGCGATACCGCCTACGGCAACGGTCCGGTGCGTGCCGAGCTGGCCGACCGAGATGTCGAGGTGCTCGCCCCTGTGCCCGAGGGCAAGGTCGCCGAGGACCGGCTGGGCAAGCGGGATTTTCGAATCGATCTCGACACCGACACTGTCACTTGCCCCGCGGGGCAGACAGTGCCTATCAGCGTCTCGGGGACCGGGTTTCGCGGGGCGAACTTCTCACGCGCGACGTGTCGTGACTGCCCGCTGAAGCCCGCCTGCTGCCCCGGCCGTGCACGCCGTCAGATCACTCTCGGCGATCACGAGGACCTGCTGCTGGCCGCCCGCCAAGCGCTCGCCGATCCAGCCACAGCAGAACATCTGCGTCGCACACGCCCACGCGTCGAGCGGCTCCTGGGCCTGCTCGCACACCGCTACGAAGCCCGCAAGAGCCGCTACATCGGGACCAGGAAGTCCCGATTACAGGCCGCATGGGCTGCTGCCCTCGTCAACCTCAACCCGATTGCAAGCCACCTGAGCACCGCCACGGCGTGAACGTCGGGCACAGCCCGACGAGCTCCCACACAACAACGCAATCGAGAGCGAAATAAACGATCCCCCGAAACGACTATTTCAGCGGTCTTCTAGTGTCTTGAGTCATAAATTCGGTCAGCGTTTGCCGGATGGATGGACGTGATCTGACGTTCGACGGCGCCGGCAAGTGTGCTGGTAGCACATGGCTGGCGACGGCGGGCGTCAGACATGTTCAGGCGCCGGGAAACGCCAGCGAATTTATGACTCACGACGCTAGACCTCGGCTTAGAAGTACGTGCTGGGCGAGGACGCCAGCAGGCCATAGATCTGCACGATCGCGGCCTGCACGAGCAGCTGTGAGGACGGGGGCGAGCCGAACACGAACACGTCGTCGGACAGGCGCAGGTGCTGCCAGGCGTAGTCGACGTAGGGCTGGGCGAGCTTGGGCCCGGGCGGGTCGTGGGTGATCGAGTCGAGGTAGAGCATGTTACGGAAGTAGACCGACACGAAGAACGGGTTTTCGCCGCCGAGCCGTTCGGGCGTGTAATAGGCCAGGGCGAGCTTCGCGGTCTGGCGGGCCTGGAAGAGGTAGGCGGAGTTGTGGGTGGTCTGGTAGAGGAGCGCGCCCGCGCCGATCATCGAGCCCTGGTTGTAGCTCCAGTACGTCTGGGCGACCGTGCCGTGCGGGCCGATATGGTCGGCGTACAGGCCGTTCGGCGAGAGCAGGCAGCGGCGTGCCCATTCGTAGGCCTGTTCGGCGAACTGCAGGTACTGGACGTTGCCGGTGAGCTGGTAGAGCCGCACCGCGAGCTCCGCGCCGGGACCGTCGGTGACGGTGTTGCGTTCGGTGTTTTCCGCGGAGTTCGAGAACGGGACCCCGCCGGGGCAGACGTGTTCGGGGTTGGTGTCCCAGCCGGCCATCACGAACGCCATGATCGCCTCGGCGCTGCCGAGCGTGGCGACGTTATGGGTCAGCTCGTAGATACGCACGAGCTCGATTCCGACCCACTCGTTGTCGTCGTAGTACTTCGTCCCGCCGGGGCCGGCCGGCGGCGCGACGGTGCCGTCGAAGGCGGCGAGCGAGCTGGTGAACGTTCCTTCGGGCGCGCCCGAGTTGTCGGTGTCCAGATACGTGCGCAGTCCGACCATGCGCGCGTTCAGTTCGCGCGCGAACATGCCGGTCAGGCCGGGGATGGTGGCGATGCCGCTGACGTGGGACATCGTCACGGTCGCGGCGAGGGCCTGCGAGAAGGGCCACAGGAACGAGAACGGTTCGCCCTCGTACAGGCCCGAGCCGGGGATGTAGTAGGCGCGCTGCATCGCTTCGAAGGCGAGCACCGCGCGCGCGGGGTCGCCGTGCAGGGCCGGCTTGGGCTTCGGCTTGGGCTTTTTCGATTTCGATTTCGACCTCGATGTGGACGTGGACGAAGACGAGCTGGTCGTGGATCCGGACGAGCCGGTCGCAGGCGCGGTGGCGCCTCCCGTCGGGGCGGAGGACGCGTGGGCGAGTTCGGAGGGGGTGGCCACGCGCAAGGGCCGGGTGGCGCCCGCGGGGTAGGGCGAGGATGCAGACGCGGGCGCGGGACACGTGAGGGCGCACACCATTAGCATCGCCGCGAAGGCAGAGATCGAGCGCATAGAACCAGCAGCAAGCGTAGTCAAGTCGCAAGCTGGGACGACGCACTCGCTCAGGCTGCAAGAGCGCTGTCAATCAGCCGCGCGAGCTCTGCGACGGGGATCGCCTGCTCGCGCCCGCACGCGCGCGCGGCGAGCAGGAGGCTGCCGCCGACGGGGGCCATGTGGACGGGGAAGACGTCGGCCTCGGGGGCGACGGTGTGGATGAACGCGGTGAGCGGCTCGACGAACACGGGACCGGCGCGAAACGCGCTGCCGATCAGGCCCACGGGGAAGGCGTCGGTGAGCCGCGTGTGGCGGATGACGGCCTCGACCTGGCGTCCCAGCTCGGCGGCGGCGTGCGCGTACAGGCCGCGGGCGACGGCATCGCCCTCCCCCGCCAGTCGCGAGGTTTCGATCGCAAAGGCGGCGACCTCGGCCTTGGTCAGCGGCGTCGTGTAGACGCTCGCGGCGAGCGCCTCGACCGAGGGGGAGCCGAAGAACCGCAGCGCGGCGTCGCTGAGCGCGGTCGGCGGCCCGGAGCCGTCGCGGTCGTGGAGGGCCGCGACGATCGACTGCGCGCCCAGCCAGTAGCCGGAGCCCTCGTCGCCGAGCAGGTGCCCCCAGCCGCCGGCTCGCCAGGTGCGTACGTCGGCGCCCACCCGCCCGACGCCGAACACGTTGGAGCCCGTGCCGGAGATGACGCCGACTCCCGGGCGCCCGCCGGTTGCCGTGGCCCACGCGCCGACGACGTCGTTGACGACGATCCAGCCATCCGTGCGCAGCTCCCGCAGGTGGCGCACGATCGCGTCGGTGTCGGTGCCCGCGACCGCGAGCACGCCCGCGCAGAGCTGCTCCTGGGCGACGCCTGCCCGCGCCAGCGCCTCGTCGGCCGCCCCGAGCAGGGCCTGCACGGCCGCGCGCGGGCCGACGGCGTCCTGGTTGCTCGGGCCGCCGTGGCCGAGATGCAGGACGTGTCGATCGAGGTCGAGCACGGCGGCGAGCGTCTTGGTGGCGCCACCGTCGACGCCGAGGATGTAGCGCGCACCCTCCGGCGCCGACGTGCCCGGAGCGGCGAGCGCCGGGGGAAGCGTGACGAGCGGGTCGCGGTTCATGGCGGGCATCCTCGCAGGCCGTGTGCTGTCGGGCGGCACGAAACGCGCGCGCGTACGTGCGCGCACACACGCGCGCGCGTTGACGCCGAAAAAGTACAACGACCACTACAACCACCCACACCGTCCACGACGACCACCCGCACCGGCCGCGACGACGTGGGAGGCGTAAGATCGCCGGCGTGACGCCCGTCGCTGCGATATATCCGACGGCGGAGCAGAAGGCCGGGATGTACGAGTCGTTCTACCTGCGCGCGGTCGCGCCGCAGGAGCCGGTGGGGGCGTGGCTGCGCTACACGGTGCACAAGCGCCCCGGCAGCGAGCCGAAGGGGTCCGTGTGGTGCACGGTGTTCGACGCCCGCAAAGGACGCCCGTACATGCACAAGCTCACGAGCGAGGAGCTGAGCGTGCCCGCGGACGGGTGGATCGCGATCGGCGAGGCGCAGCTCGGCGAAGGGTACGCCGAGGGCGAGTGCGGCCAGGCGAGATGGTCGCTGCGGTGGCGTTCGAGCGAGCCCGAGCTGCGCCACCTGCCGGCGGCGTGGATGTACAAGGCGAGGCTGCCGAAGACGAAGCTGACGAGCCCCGTGCCGGATGCAAGGTTCGAGGGCACGATCGAGCTGAAAGCAGACGGACGAACGCTGCGGCTGGACGAGTGGCGGGGAATGGTCGGGCACAACTGGGGCGCGGAGCACGCCGAGCGCTGGGTGTGGCTGCACGGGGTCGGGTTCGAGCAGCAGCCCGACGCGTGGCTGGATGTCGCGCTGGGCCGGATCAAGATCGCCGGAAGGATGACGCCGTGGGTCGCCAACGGCGCGGTGTCGCTCGGCGGCAGGCGCTATCA
>DATHPE010000051.1:0-105570 GCA_035484215.1 Solirubrobacteraceae bacterium
CCGCCCCTGATGAACGAGTCCGCGGTCGATCCCGCCACCGAGCCCAGCACCTCGTAGGGAACGCCGGCGCGGTAGATGTTTTCGACGTATCCACCCTCGTCGTTGAAGTCGACATAGTCGCCCTGGCTGACGCACAGGCCGCCACCGGCCCTGGGGCAAATCTTCGCCGTCATTGTCGCGCCCTTAACATTATGCCCGGGTCCTTTTCTAATCTCTTAACTCTTGACGGCGACCACACCTGCCGGATAAAAGTTCCCCGCCGGCAAGATCGCCGGTCAACAAACCAGTGTTGGGCCGGTTCTCGTGAGCGTTTCATCCCGGCACCTCAACACGACGACGGGGAGGGTTCACCGATGGGCCTTATGTGCCGACTGCGGCATCGCCAATCATGGGTGCTAGCGAGCTTGGTCCTGCTTGCGTGCGGGGCGTGTAGCGTGAGTATCGCCCGCGCCGACGTCGACATGACTGGCAAGCTGGAAAAGGTCTCCTCGCTCAAGACAGTGCCGAGTGGAGTTCAACCGCTTGCGACATCCCAAAACGGCGACTATCGATGCGCCGATGAATACTCCGTCATCGGGAATAAACCCTACTACTTCGCAATCGGCAACTGCAGGGAAGGCTGGACGCTCGAAGCGGTCGCACTCGCCTCAGAAAACACCAAGACACACGAACACTCCTACGGCGGCTACATTGGAAGCTCCTACAGCTATTGCGGTTGGATCGACACGCGGTTTCCGATCGAAAAATTCAACGACAACAACAACAGCGCGTGTACCAATGGCCCGAATAACGCGACAGAAATTGAAGATTCCAGCTTCATGGAAAAATACGACGAAAACAACACGGAACACGATGGCACTTATGTGGTAAATCCACTGCCATGTCCCGAGTACGCAAACTACAGGCCATGGAGCACCAACAACGTCGAGAAAGAATTGATTCGCACGGCGCCTGCCTATGCGGCCGTCGTGCCTGGCTCAAGAACGCCGGCCCTAAAGTGGCGCTACACCACTAAGTACTCCAGTACCGACGGCACCGGCCAATACGTCATGGTGCGCGATACCCGGATCACGGGGGGCGGAGAAGGCAACTGGGTGTTTGTCAAGAGGTCATGCCTTAGCTCGCCTCTACCCGCAAACGAAGGCGAAGCGATAAACCCTCCGGCACCAACCGCGACCACCAGCGGATTCAATAGCGTCACCGCGACGTCGGCTAACCTTACCGGCTCGGTGAATCCCAATGGCGTCGAAACTCACTACTACATCGAATGGGGCCGCGAACCGGCCAAACCGGATGAAGGGTTTGCCCCTACGCCGTATCCCGGTGAAGACATTGGCTCTGGAACCAAAGAAGTACCTGAGAGCGTAACCGCCACCGGCCTGAAACCCGGCACATTGTATTACTATCGCATCGTGGCGCAAAGCCCAGCCGGCATGAGCAAAGGTGGCGTGGAGTCTTTCACTACGCTCTCACCGCCCGCAACAACGACGGAAGGGGCGAGTGAAGTAAAGGAAAGGACCGCGAAGCTAAATGGCCATGTCAACCCCAACGGCCTTGCCACCCATTACTACTTTGAATACGGCCCGACGACATCCTACGGTAGCACCGTGCCCGCCTCGCCGGGAATGGAAATCGGCGAGGGCACTGGAGCCGTCTACACATGGAACATTGCCGGGAAACTTACTCCAGGTGCGGAATATCACTATCGTGTTGTGGCCACGAACTCGGCGGGAACGAGCTATGGAGTGGACGAGGCGTTCAAGACGCTGCCGACTCCCAACGAACAATCTACCTGGGCGGTAAGCGACCCTTACACCAATGAAGAGTGGCTGTATTACGTCGGAAGCGGCTCCGCGGTCTGGGAGTGGTGGTTCAACGGTACGAAATATGAATCCATCAAGGTTGGAGGAGAAGTGTCGCCGGGAACGACGCCAGCCGTTCTTCGCGATGAAGAAACTGGCCAGCAATGGGTGTACTACGTGGGAAAGAACGAAGACGCAATCTGGCAGTTTTATTGGAACGGGACAAAATGGGAATCGTCCAAGGTCGGAGGACAGGTAGCCGCAGGATCGTCCCTCGCGACAGTGCTCGATCCGACAACAGGGTATCCATCGCTGTATTACATTGGCGCGACCAACCACATCATCTGGCAGTTTTATTGGAATGGCACGGCCTACGGATCTGCCGAAATTGGCGGCGAAGCGGCACCGAACACGAGTCCCGCCATCGATCGCGATCCCGAACATAACGGTGCCGTCTACATTGTCGGGAAGGACAACGCGATCTGGCAGTTCTACTGGAACGGTAAAGCATGGGCGTCTTATCGCATCGGTGGCGAAGTGGCATCGAACACGAGTCCCGCAGTCGCCTACAGTGCCGCGGAGAGCACCGACTCTGTCTACTACGTCGGTCGCAACGAATCGGCGATCTGGCAGTGGTACTGGAACGGCACATCATGGGTCGCGGTCAAAGTGGGTGGTACGCTAGCCCCTAACACCGGGGTCGCCGTGGCGTACGACCCGGGTGCCGGCGGTGGACTCTATGTGGTTGGTACTGAAGATGATATCTGGCAGTTCTACTGGAACGGCACCGCCTGGGCCTACGATCGCATCGGAGGACAGGTGGCTACGGGCACCCCACTCGGGGTGCTACGCGACCCCCTGACCGGTGATGAATCGCTTTATTACGTCGGGCTCAACGAAGGGGCGGTTTGGAAGTTCTACTGGAACGGAACGAGCTGGATTTCTGTTGAGCCATAGATTGGGCGCTCGAATCGCCCCCTGCGCGACGGAAGTCACGCCAAATCGAGGGTAAATATGATCCGGGTGGCGGCCGCTCCTAGTGGTTCATCCGTGAAGCTCGTTGGTCAATACATGAGCACCCCAGCATTCGATGAATCTCGCACTGGTTGGCAGCATCTCGATCATTGCCCTGGGAGCGCTGTATATCCTGAATCTCAAAGCCACGTTCCGGGTCCACTGGTTCAACGAGCTCTCAGGTCGTGCCTCGGCGGAATACTCCGCGAGAGTCGACGCCGGGCTGTCGGCCCTCGGACGCGCCCAGCGCACCTCCGTGGTCGACTCCGTGGTGCCCTTCCCTGTCTGGTACGAAACGAGCGACGGCCTGAACGAGTTGAGCAGTCTCCTACCCTTCTGGTCGACGACAGTCCGAGCCATAGGAGAAGGCTCGCGTCTGACAGCGCTCGACCCAAGGGCACACTCCATTGGGCCACTTTCCAGCATGGCGGAACAGGTCCTCTGGACGTGCACGTCAGGGTGAGCGCCGCCGCACCCTCGACGATGACGGTCCTGGTCGTCGCCGTGGCCCTACCGAGCCCGAGGTGCCATGGCACATCAGGGTCGAGCCCGGCATCCATTCGTTCACGCTGCCCGCGTGGTCCACGACGGTCCGGTCGGTAACCATCCACGGAGCACGGGAGCTCGGAGTCCAAACGGGCGTGGTCAGCCTTGGGAGCACTGTCGCCGCATCGACGTCCGCCTGATCCCTGGTTCCAACCGCATGCGCTATATCCACTAAGTTGACGACGTGCTGCTCGAAGACCCAGAGACCGGGCCTCGCGGGCCCGTGACCCCGACCTCCCCGCCGCCGAGCCTTGGGCGCCGTCTGCTCGCGCGGGCGCGAATCAAGCGCTCGCGCCTGCTGCTGAACCTGGTGACGGTGGTGATCACGCTCGTGTTCGCCTACATCGCCTTCAGCGGCATCAACCTGTCGCTGGCGTGGCGGGCCCTGCGCACCAGCGACTACTGGTGGGTCCTCGCCGCGCTGGTCGCATTCGGCCTGGGAAACATCACGCGAGCCCTGCGCTGGCGCTCGCTGTTCGCGCGCGGGCGCCGCCCCCCCGCCGGCGCCGTGACGAACGCCATGATGGTCGGCTACCTCTACAACAACATCATGCCCGCGCGTGCCGGCGAAGCAGCTCGCGTGGTGGTGCTCACCCAGCGCAGCGACACGGCGCCGGTGGAGATCGTCGGCACGATCGTGCTCGAGCGCCTGTACGACGTGCTCGGCATCCTCGTGCTCTTCTTCGCCGCCGAGCCGTGGCTCCCGCACGTGAGCTGGTTCGGCGCCGCGGCGCTGGTGGCGGTCGTGCTCGCCGTGCTGATCGCGACGGCCGCGATCGTACTGGCCGTGTACGGCGACCGTCCTCTGCGCATCCTGCTGCGCCCGCTGCGCCGCTTCTCGCTGTTCTCCGGCGAGCGCCTGGAGCGCACCCTCGACGAGCTCGTGCACGGGCTCAGCGGGCTGCGCCACCCTATGCTCGCCCTCGAAGCCGCCGCCTGGACCATCGTCTCCTGGCTGCTCACGGCGACGTCCGCCTACCTCGTGACGGTCGCCTTCCATCTGCACCTGCCGTTCGCCTGCGGCGTGCTCGTCGCGGTTGCGATCGGCGCCGGCATGATCCTGCCGTCCTCGCCCGCCGCCGTGGGCGTCTTCGAAGGCGCCGCGCTGATCGCACTGAGCGCCTACGGCATCCCGCACTCCTCCGCGCTCCCTTTTGCGCTGGTGCTGCACCTCGTCAACTTCGTGCCTTTCGTGCTCGTCGGCGCGTTCCTGCTGCACTACAACTCGCGGCATCCAAAGCCTGACGCGCCACCCAGGACCGCGGAACGATGACGTTGTACCGGACCACTGTCACGGTTCCGATCAGCCCGATCGGCGACAGACTCCGGGCGCGGGCCAGGGTGCTGAGCTCCGCCGGTCGTCACCGTGGCCTGATTGCCCTCGCCGCGGTCGCTGTGGGGATCCTTCAGTTTGCGCTGATCGATCGTGGAGGCTTCTGGCTGGACGACTTCGTCAACCTCGCCGAGGCACGACATCTGGGGCTCAGCCTCACCCTGCTCGTCGAACCCGTGTACCAGCACTTCGCGCCCGGGCATCGCGTCCTCGACTGGCTCGTCGCCGTCCCATTCGGAGAGAGCTACACGGCCGCGGTGCTCATCATGGCGCTCTTCATCGCCGGCGCCGTCGTCGCCTTGGCGCTGCTGCTCGACGAGTGCTTCGGGCGCCGCAACGTGCACGTCGTGCTGGCGGCCGCCGCAGGCTCCTCGTGGACGCTGACCGACACAAGCGGGTGGTGGGCGGCCGCCGCACACGCGCTGCCCTCCATCTTCTTCACACAACTCGCGTTGCTGTTCTACGTGCGGTGGTACCGCGCCCGGCGCCGTGCCGACTACATGCTCGCGCTTGTGGTGTTCGTCACGGCGCTCATGTTCTGGGAGCTGTCGCTGCTGTTTCTCATCGAGGCGGCGCTGCTCGCCGCGCTGCTGCTCGGCCCCCACGACACGTTCGCGGCCGTCGCCCGCTCGTTGCTGCGGGCGCTGCCCGGGCTGGCGTGTTTCATCGTCGTCGGGCTTGTATATGTGATCTACGTGAGCGCCCAGCCGTGGCATCAGCCGTTCGAATTGCCCACTGGCGCCGCGCTGCGCCAGTTCACACAGATCCTCGTGCTGCGCGGTTGGCTGCCACCGCTCGTGGGTACCGGGACTGGGTTCGGGCCAGTGACGTCTTTTGAACGTGCGATGCAGGTTCTTGCCGGGGCGGGAGTGCTTGCTGGCCTCGCCGTCGCCGTGGTGACGCGCCGCGCGATCGTACGAGCATGCGTGTTCTTCGCAGGCACCGTCCTGGTCGTGTGGTTCGCCGTCGGCGGATACCGCCTGAACTCGGGCGGCGTCTGGGTGGGCGATACCAGTCGTCTGATCGCGCCGCTGCCGTTCCTCTTCTGGTTTGCCGTGGGCTTCGCGCTCCAGCCTGCGGCGGGCCGCGCCTGGCCACTGCTCCGCCGGCTGGGCGAGCGCTCGCGCTCGGGAATCGACCTGCGGCGGGGGACGCGCTGGGCGACCCTCGCCGGCCCGATGGTGGTTTTGACCCTGGCGGTTCCCTACGCCCTGAATCTCAAGCACACCGACGACGTGCGTTGGTTCGGGCGGCTCGAGGGGAAGGCAGGCAGCGCCAAGGCTGCAGTGATCGTGCAGGGCGTGCGTATTGCGCGCCAACGCGGCATGCTGAACAGCTTCGTCGAGTCACCGATCCCCGAACCGGTGGCCTTCCCCGGCCGCTGGGATGACACGTTGTGGCGGATGGGCGCCTACTTCGACCGCGGGATCCACGCCGTCGGCGAAGGCCCGCTGCTGCTGACGATCGACCCCACGGGCGTGGTGCGCGAGAACACCTTCGCACCGGCGGCGCTGGCCTCGGGTGCCGCGTCAGTCGCCTGCCGGGCGCGCACCCCGTGCACGGCCCGGCTCGTCGCTCGCGGCGCGCTGCCCGACCAGCAAGCCTACGTCCGTGTCACGCTCACAACCTCAGGTCCGACGCGCCTGCGCCTGGAGTCCTTGCCCGCCGCCCAGCCGCAGGACCCGGTCGAGCACCGCAGCTACTACGACGACACCACCCGCCACCTCGTCCTGCCCGCGGGGCGCCGCACGCTCGTCCTGGCGCTGTGGGCGAGCGACGTGACGTTGGCGTCGGTGACCGCCACCGGCTCCCCGGTGAGCCTGCGGGCGGAACTCGGCGTGCTTTCCCCGGGCGCGGCGCTCAACTGAGGTCGTCACGCAGCGTCACGATGTCGAAATCGCTCATGCACACGGTTGTCAAAGGTGGCACGATCAACTGGACCCCGCGCGGCACACCCTCGACTCCGAGCCACGAGATGCTCGCGCTCGCGCCTGACGCAAGCGAGATAGCCCCATCAGGCACGCCCGGGTAGCCGGCCCCCGTGTTAGCGAATATCGGCAGGCTTACCGGTTGCCAGACGCGGTAGCCCAATTGCACATAATACGGCGTGGTCGCGACGCCGGAGGCGATATTCACTCGCCGTTCGATGACTACCGGCGTTCCGTCGGCGATGACACACAGATCCCCCCCCTCGCGCAGCGTTCGCCCGCCTGAGCCGACCACGACCTGGTGAGAGTCCACGAGATCGAGCAGCGTGCTCGCTGGATCGGTCGCCACGACCGTAGCTCGATGGACCGTCCCATCCTCGGCTATCGTCACAAGCGGAGCATCGAGCGGCCCGTCAACCTGAATCGGGCCGACATACATGGGCAGAACACGCGACAGGCGGTTATAGGGCGCGACCCATTCGGCGATGATCTCGGGGGGACTCACATCATCGGCGACCATCGGTCGCGGACCGGAGCGCTCCAGTGCGGCGATGCCGCTGCGCACGCGCTTCTCCCACTCGCGAGCCTGTGGTCCGGCCCAGATCTTCTCGAGCTGGACGGCTGAGGCGACCGAGCCACCCAAATATGCCAGTATCACGGCCGCCACCACCGGGACAAGTACCCCGCGTGGGAGTGATAGCGGCGAAGTCGAGCGTTCGGGAGCGGCCGGCTTGAACACCTTCCCGGGCGCGAACGCCGCGCACAGCGCAATCGGCACCAGCCACGAAAAGTCGATGAGATACCGTGGGTCATTCGCGATATCCACACCGAATATGGAGACCCGCGAGTGGGCAACCAGGATCCCACTGGTGACGATGATTATGGCGAGAAACGCCCAGGCCCTCCAGGCGGAGCGCTTGCGTCGCACTGAGACGACGATGCAAGCGAGAACCACCGCCTGCGCGGCGACCACGAAGCCGATCTGCAGGCTATCGAGGTTCGATGCGGGGATCGTCACGCTCGCCAGCGCCGGAACGAGGGTTTGCAACCAGAGGATGCGAAAGTACGCCAGGTACTGTCCCAGACCGATGCTCCCATGCGATGAATAGGCATGCGAATTGATGTAGCCGATTCCCCAGATCGCGATGATCGCGCAGTACATGATCCACACGGCGCGCTCTTTCCAAAAGTCCCCCAGGACCGCGCGCGGCCGCAGGTCCTCTGACATCAGGAGCACCCGCAGCAGCACCAGATAGAGAAGCATGTACGCGGGCTTCTCGTAGAACAGAAGCGCCGCAGCCAACGCGACCCCAGAGATGGCTATCCAGCGTCGCTCTCCGTCCGCGTAATAGCGAATGAACCCGTACAGGCACAGCAGGTCGAAAAAGGTGTAGGGAAAATACTGCACACCTGCGGCCCACCATTGCAATGGCCTCACCCACAGAACGCTGAAACCAAACCAGGCGGCGAACGTGATCGTGATCCATCGCCGTCTCACGACCATCGCGAGCGTACGCTCGAACAGGTAGATCGACCCGCCGAGCAACCCCAGCATGAAGACGAGCGCCCAGCGAAAATCGAAGAAGAAGGTCGCATGCTGGAGCGAGTAGATGGCGTTCATGGCGATGTCCCAGTGTTCAAACTTGACCGACATCAGCCAGTGCCACGTAAAGCCTTCCTGCCCGGCTAGCACTAGGAAGAAGTTGTCGTCATACACCCAAGAGCTCTGTCTAAGCACGATGTAAAGCACGATCAGCTCGAGCAGGATGACGGCGACGAGGATGCGTCGCGGCGACACGCTTGGCAATCTCATCACGGGAGCAGACCGCAGATTGAGAGCGGAGACGCCGACATAACTTGCAATTGCCAGGAGACTTGGGCGGAGTCCGCTGGGATCGACAGCAGAGACGCGCTGCGCGGACCCACTGCGCTGGGTAGGGGGTCGAACGTTTCGCCAAAGCGTCTGAGCGCCAAGGACGCCGGCCCGGGACCTTCGTCTCGAACCGTCACGCCCCCGGTCGGAAGTGTGAGCACACCGGTCATCGAGCCGCCAGCGAGCGGTGTCAACCGAAGGCATCCTTGGCGCTGCAGCTCATGGGCGCCGAGCAGGGATGCGGTCGCAGGCGCAGGTGCGAGCGGAGAGGGTCTCGTGGCGCGCAGTGGCGACAGCTTCGCCACACCCAATTCGATCAGGACCGTGTCTGCGCCAGCGCGCGCGGTGGCGTCCGAGGCGGCAATCTTGGCGGGTGTGTCGGCAGGCGTGGAGCCGATGGCCAGCACCGTGTGCAGGTACGGCCCCGCAAGGATCTGCGGCGCCCGCTTCGGGTCGGGCTGATATCCCGGCTGGGCGTAGGCCTTCCCCAGTTCGAGCGCACCCAGCTCGGCCGTCACCGTCTCGGATGTCGTCCTCAGGAAGCCTGCTCCGGCATGCAGCACCGTGAGACCGGTCAGCGCGCAGAAGCCAACCAGCAGTGTGGCCAGCGCGGTGGCACGCGCCGTGATCGTGACCTCGCCCAGCAACTCCACCCCGGCGAGCACGATTACGACCGCACCGAGATACACGTATCGGCTTGCTTCGGGCGGTGTGATCGTCGCACGGGCGACCGCTGTGATGACCCACAGGCCGAGGGCGGTGGCGATCAGGCCCGCGAGTCGCGGAGACACGGGCAGCGGGCGGATGAGGCGTCGAAGCACGAGTAGGACGCCAAGGAGCGCAAGGGGACGCCCCCATTCAAGCGACCTGCCAACCAGGCCGCCGAAGGCCGCCGCGGCAATGTCCTCGGTAAAGCCAGGAGCATTGATGAGCCCGTTTTCCGTGATCTGACTCTGCCCGTAGCCCAGGTACCAGAGCGCGTACAGGCACACGGGGATGATCACGATCCAGATGGACCGCCAGCGCCGCCCACATGCCAGCTCGACGGCGACACCGATCATGACGGCGATGCCCAGGCTCGAGCTGCCCGCGGATATGACCACACACAGCATCGCCGCGACTTCGCTCCAGCGCCCTCTGCGCTCGAGCGCCACCCAGGCAGCCAGGCCTCCAGCGACGGACAGCAGGTAGCCAATCTGAAACGCCCACAGCAGATCTTCCCAAGCCGCGCCGAGGAACAGGACCAGGGCCGCCGCCAGCAGCGCGGGCACACGGGCGACGCGCCGCGCCGCGAGCACGTAGACCAGTCCTCCGCAAAGCAGGTGCAGCGAGAGGAGTACCACCCGGAAGACCGCGTAATGATTGAGACCTACCAGGTGAAAGAGCACCTTGTAGACGGCTATAGGAAATACCGATATGTTTCCGACATGCGCGCGTAGAAGCGAGTGAATGCCCCCGCCGTAGTCTTCGGTGACGAAGTTCCAGTCGTCGTAGAAGAACGAGAGTCCGCGGCCCATATACAGGAGCAGCACCGCGTCAAGGAGAATCAGGGCCGCCAGAGCCCATCGCCAGTTTCGATCCACTGACGCGATGGCGCGATCGAGCCACGGTGAGATCGACCGATCGATTGACGGGACGGGCGGAGAAGGGCCCGTGGGGGCCACCGGCTCCGTGGCGTACGCCACTAGCTCGCCCTCGGAGCAGTTCCGCCGGACTTCTCTCGCTCCCGCCCGTTTCCGTTTGTGGTCAGGACACCCGGATACGGCCGCGCTCGAGGACCATCGGGTTGGTCGGGCCTGCGGTAATCACCGCGGCTGAGGTGATGCTCGAGGAACACATAGAGCACGATGAACAGATACCGGCTTCCCATCTCCTGGAGTTTGAGCTTGGACACACCGAACGCGCGGTTGGTCCAGGAGATCGGTACGACCGCGTATGAGTGACCCCTGACGATCGCCTTCAGCGGCATCTCCACGGTGAGGTTGAAGTGATTGGAGAGCAACGGCTGAATGTGCTCGATCACCTCGCGCCTGTAGGCCTTGAAGGCGTTGGTGGTGTCGTTGTAGCCGTGGCGGAAGAGGATGCGGATGCCCAGGTTCACCAGCCGGTTGAGGATCAGCTTGACCTTGGGGTATTCGTGTACCTCGCCGCCGCGCATGAAGCGCGAGCCGAAGGCGCAGTCGAAGCCTTCTTCCAGAACCCGGTAGTAGCGCACGAGATCCCTCGGCGCGTCCGACAGATCGGCCATCACGATCGCCACCGCGTCGCCGGTGAACTCGTCCAGACCGACACGCACCGCCTGCCCAAAGCCGGGGGAGCGCGGGGAGCGCACGCAGCGCACATCCGGATCGTGCTCGGCGATCGCGCGCACGACCTCGCCCGTCCCGTCGCTGCTCGAGTCGTCGATGACGAGTATCTCGTAGGGGATCTCCTGAGCCGTCAGCTCCGAGGTGAGCGCGCCGACGGTCGCGCCGATCGACTCCCGCTCGTTGTGAGCGGGGATCACGACGGACAGCTTCATACGTTCGCGACCCACCGCTCGGCGTTGCGATCGTGGATCTGACGCAGGATGCCGTCCACGTCGAAGGTGATGTCCCACCCGGGATAGTCGCGCTTGAAGGGCTCCAGGTCGCTGATCCACCAGCGGTGGTCCCCGATCCTGTTGTCCTCGCCGAGACTCCACGCGAGCTCGCGCCCCGCTATCTCCTGGCACAGATCGATGGCCTCCAGCATCGAGCAGTTGCTCTGGCGCCCGCCACCGATGTTGTAGACCGCCGCCGCCTGTGGCTTGCGGTGAAACGCCTCGAACGCCGCCACCAGGTCCGCCGAGTGGATGTTGTCGCGGACCTGCTTGCCGCCGTAGCCGAACACGGTGTAGGGATCGCCGGTCATCGTGCAGCGCATCAGGTAGGAGAGGAAGCCGTGCAGCTGCGTGCCCGCATGATTCGGTCCCGTCAGGCAGCCACCCCGAAAGCAGACGGTCGGCATGTCGAAGTAGTGCCCGTACTCCTGCACGAGCAGGTCGGCCGCCGCCTTGGAGACCCCGAAGAGCGAGTGGGTCGAGGCGTCGATCGACATCGTCGTGTCGATGCCCCGATGGTAGCGATGGTCCTCGGGCAGCTCCAAGCGCTTCTCCAGCTCCACCAGAGGGAGGCCATTGGGGCGGTCTCCGTAGACCTTGTTCGTCGAGCAGAAGATGAACGTCGCGTTCGGGGCACTACGTCTGGCGGCCTCCAGGAGATTCAGCGTGCCGTTGGCGTTGACCGCGAAATCGGTCTGCGGGTCCGAAGCCGCCCAGTCGTGGGAGGGCTGCGCGGCGGTGTGGATGACGAGCTCGATCGCGCCGGCGCGCTCCGCGAAGATCCGCGCCACGCCCTCCGCATCGCGGATGTCGACCTCCAGCGAGCGAAACTCGCCCGGATAGCGGCGCACGAGCGCCTCGGTCGTGTGGGCCGTCGAGGCGTCCGCCCCGAAGAACCTCGCTCGCATGTCGTTCTCGAGACCGATCACGTCGTACCCGGCCTCGACGAAGTGCCGCACCGACTCCGAGCCGATGAGGCCTCCCGATCCGGTGACGATCGCTATGGGCATTCGATCCCGCCTTTACAGGGCGCTGGCCAGCGCGGCCTCGTGCTCGACGACCCACGCGTGGATGTCGGCGAGGATCTCAGCGGGGCTCCTGCGCGGGCGCCAGTCGGTCATTTCGTGTAGATGCGTGCAATCCGAGATGTAGATCGGGATGTCGCCGGGACGATCCTCCCCGGCGGAGCGGACGTCGATGATCCTACCCGTGATCTCGCGACACAACGCCGTCGTCTCCTGCAGCGACAGGCTACAGGCCCTGCCGCCTCCGACGTTGACCGTAGCGCCCGCCCAGCGGTCGGGATCGCCGAGCTGCTCGTCGATGAGCTCCAGCAGGTCGTCGACATGCAGCAGGTCGCGCACCTGCTTGCCGGTGCCGCCAAAGCCGATGTAGGCGAGCGGACGCTGGAAGTGGTGGGCGAGCATCCAGTACGTGAACACCCCCTGGTCGACCTTGCCCATCTGCCACGGACCGGCGACCACCCCACAGCGGTCGATCACCGCCTGCAGGCCGTACGCCGCCGCGTACTCCTCGATCAGCAGCTCGGCCGAGAGCTTCGTCGCGCCGTAGAGCGTGCGCGCGCCCGCCAGCGGGAAGGACTCGGCGATTCCCCGCGAGGACGCCCCCGGTATCCGCTGCTCCTCCAGCAGCTCCAGGCGCGTCTCGGCCTCGCGATAGTCGAGCGCCTCCAGCGCGGCGACCGGGTACACGCGACTCGTCGAGAGGAAGACGAGCTGAGCGCCCGTTCGCCGCGCCAGCTCCAGGCAGTTGTAGGCGCCGAGGAGGTTCGTCTGGACCACGTAGTCGGGGCTGCCGTCCACGCCGGCCATGACCGAGGGCTCAGCCGAGCACTCGACGATCGCGTCGATCGCGCCAACCTCGAGCAGGTCCTCGAGCTCGCGGACGTCGCCGTGGAGGAAGCCGACCGCGGCCTCCCGAAGACGCGGCAGGTTCAGCTCGGAGCCGCGGCGGCGAAGGTTGTCCAGAGCCAGCAGCCGCCACTCCGGGTGCCTGGCGGCGAGGCCGATGGCGAGGCTCGCGCCGATGAAGCCTGCGCCTCCTGTCACGAGGACGCGGCGCTCCACGGATCTCACGTCTGGGTCAGATGGTGTCGAGGGCTTCTCATCGGGTCTGGGCGCTGGCCAAGCATCGCACCAGTAGGCTGTCTGGGGCGTCATCTCGACCGCTGCGGGGCTCGCGATTCTATGCTGACGGAACGCAAAGCCGCCTTCCTGGCCCATTCTCGCTCTGAAACGTTCTGAGTCTCTCGCCATGAGCACCGACGGCCACCGCACCGTTATCGCCACCGACGACCCACGAGTGCGCCGCACGCGCCAGCTAGCCGGCGCGCTGCACAAGTGTGCCCGCCTGCGCGGTCTCAAGAACGGCCGCGGCAGAGACGTTCGCAGAGTGCTGCACGTCACGCCCTGCCTCTTTGGCCCCGACGGCATCGTCGGCGGCGGGGAGAGAGCCGCCTATGGCCTTGCGCGCGCTGTCGCGCGCGAAGTTCCCACGACGCTCGTCAGCTTCGGGGCTGAGCGAGCATCCGAGCGGCATGGGGAGCTCCGCATCGAGATCTACCCGAGCGCGGGAGACCTCGGTGGACAGCCGTTTGACCCGCTTTCCTATCGCTTCCTCGCACAGCTGCGCGATGTCGATGTGGTTCATTGCCACCAGTACCGTATAGCGGTCTCGCAGCTTGCCATTCTCGCTGGTGCGGCCCTCGGCAAGCGTACGTTCGCCACCGACCGAGGCGGTGTCGGAGTCCACTTCGACCCAGACACACCTGTAGAGCGGTGCCTCACAGCGCTGCTCCCGATATCCCGCTTCTCGCAGTCCGTGCTACCGAAGGGAGTCCCCTCCAGAGTGATCTACGGCGGCGCGACGGAGTCGTTCTTATTGACGGAGGTGGGCCCGCGACCCAACCCAGACTCACACGCCCGCGCTCTCTTTGTCGGGCGGATCATGCGGCACAAGGGCATCGACGTGCTCATCCAAGGTCTACCCGACGGGATCGGCCTGGATGTCGTGGGTCACGTCTACGACGAGGAGTACCTCGCGCTCCTGCGCACGCTCGCCGCCGACCGGGACGTGCGCTTTGTGCATGACGCGACAGACGAGCAGCTTGCGCACGTGTACCACGACGCTCTTGTCACCGTGCTCCCGTCGGTCTACCGGGATGCCTTTGGCGGTCGGTGGGAGATGCCGGAGCTGCTCGGGAACGTGCTGCTCGAGAGCATGGCCTGCGGAACTCCCGTGATCTGCAGCGATGTGGGCGGTATGCCGGAGATCGTCGAGGACGGGCTGACGGGCTTTGTGGTGGCGCCCAACGATCCCGCTGCGCTGCGCATGCGCATCGCGGAGATCGCCGGAAGCCCAGCGCTGCGCGCGGAGATGGGGCGCAGCGCCCGAGAGCGCGTGCTCGAACGCTTCACGTGGGAGCGAGCGGCGCGCCAAACCGTCACGGCTTACCGCGACGACTCGTTCTCAACAGGCTGACCGATCGAGCCGCACAGCCCCCAGCCTCACCCCAGAGCTCAGCTCGACTCCTCGGCGCCGCCACCCAGCGCCCCGCGCAGCTCCCCGATATCCCTCTCCAGCCGCTCGATTCGTTCGGCCTGCTGGCGTAGCGCAACGTGCACCAGAGGCGGCATACGCTCGTCGACCCTCTCCCCAAGACGACTGTCCAGCGACGAGATGGCCTCAGCAAGCGAGCGGTCGATCTCCTGCTGAGCATGGAGAACCGGACGTGCGGTCCGAAAGATCGCTCGCCGGGCGGCAAGGCCGAGCCGGCCGAAGCTGCTCGGGCTCGTGGGCATCCGCAACGGGCCCGTCAGCTCGGGGACCGCTCGAGCTGAAGATGGCCCAGCCGAGATGCTGGCGCCACCGTCCGGCCTGGCGTGAATCGGCATGCCGCCGGCGCGGGACTCGTCGCGGCGGCGAAGCACGACCTGATCCTGAAAGCCCAGGCTGCTATGTGGCAGGTAGGCCAGCACGTCGAACCACTTACTCCAGTGCTCGAACACATACCAAGGCGCATGAAAGGCGGTATGGTAGAAGTCGGGGAACGCGCTGCCCACGTATGAGTCGTCAGCGATATAGAGAATCCCCTGCTGCTCGAGCAACGCGCGCCATTCGCGACGCTGGCGAGAGCCAACCTCCAGTTGCTGCTCACTGACCGCGAAGGCATGCTCGCCGTGAACGCTCAGCACGAGCACGCCGTCGGGCGAGGTTATGCGCCGCAGCTCCGCCAACCAGGCGTCCTGGTAGCTCTCATCCAGATGCGTGAAGACGCTGTGGTTGATGATCAGGTCGAACTCGCCATCCCGATATCGAGTCGGCGGAAGACCTTCGTTGACATCGAACCGCGCAAAGGGCAGATTGACAGACGCCCACTCGATCGCTCGCGCATCGATATCCGTTCCGACCAACGTGCGTGCGCTTGCCAGATCCTCCATCCAGCGCATGATGCGCCCGCAGCCACAGCCAAACTCCAGGATGTGCTCATGCGAGGCGAGCGTATCGCCGACGGCCGCCAGCCCTCGCTCGACATCTTCCAACGAACGCCGCCCGGTCTGCAGGAACAGCGCCCTGTGCTCCTCGGCCCGCTCGTTGGAGAAGCCGCTGACAACGCGGTCGATCAGCTCATCGGGAGGAGTGGGCAGTGACGATCTCGTCTCGGACACGGCCTTAGGCTAGCGGGAAGCGGTGGAGTAGCGTCTCACGAGGAACCTGCCCTACAGGTTCTCGGCAATGAGGCGCGCTGAGCGATTGAACACCCAGAAGCCGACGACGAATACCACCACGACGATCAGCATGGGCTCAACGAGCAGTCCCCAGCTGCCCAGCACCGCTCCCGCGCTGGGCGTTCCGTGCGTGATCATCGCATGCCGAAACTGCTGGAAGGCCACCGCGAGCGGATTCAACATGTAGATGTGCACCAGCGTGGGACTCAGCTTTTCGCGGACGGTGTCAACCGAGATGATCACGGGCGATGCGTAGAAGAGGATCTGCTGGACGACTTCCCAGATCGGCTGGATGTCACGAAAATGCACGAACAGCGCCGACAAGAGCATCGCGATACCAGTGACGAATATCGCCAAGAATGCAACTATCAACGGGAGCTCGAGCCAGCTGAGCATCGGCCTCGCGCCCTCGATGAGCGCGAAGATCAAGACCACGATCAGGTTCAGGCCGAGGTTGAACATCGCGAGGAGCACGACCGCCAGCGGAATCGCCAGGCGCGGGAACTGGATCTTGCGCACCAGGTTCTCGCGGTCGACAACGCTGCGCACGGCCGCTCCTGTGGCTTCGCCGAAGAACGTGAACAGCACGATCGAGCCCAGCAGCTGCGCGCCGTAGTCCTGGTTTCCCGGACCGTGGAGCTTGTTGACCAGCGCCACCTTCGTGAAGAACACATACAGCACGCCAAATAGAAGCAGTGGCCGCATCAGCTGCCACACATAGCCCAGCACCGACCCAAAGAAGCGCAGCTTGAACTCGTTGCGCGCAATGTTGTATGTGAGATGCCAGAAGCGCCCCCAGTCGTCCGTGAGCGCGCGCGGACCGCGTATGGGCTGCCCCAACAATGCGGTATCGACGCTGCTCACAGAGCCTCCACATGATCGCGCAGGCCACCCTTCACGCGCTCGACCGTCGCGGTATAAGGCGGATCCACGTAACCGCCTCCGGCTTCCGCTCCGCCCACCATGAAGTGCAACCCCCGTGGGTAGCGATCGATCGGATCCATCGCGCGCGAGCTCCGCGCCAGGCTGGCCACAGGGAAATAGCGGCCCGGCGAGAGGTAGTTGTCGAAATGCAAGGCGAAGACCGCTTCATCGCCAGCCTCGAAGCGCCCGCTGCGCGAGCATTCACGCGCCGTCGTCGCGACAACCGCGATGCGCCGGCTTTCGTCCTCGAATGTCACCTGCAGCACGGGATCGTCGACCCTGGTCTCGAACGCGACGCGGGCCTTGAACACGAGCGGGTAGCCCTGGCTGTACACGGCCCAGCGTTGCCCCGCGCTGTCCTCGAGCCACGCCTCGGTGATCCTGGCCGCACCGTCACCCAGTCGCGAGAGCGTGCCATCGGCTTCCTGGTGCACCTCGCGCCCGAAGTTGAGCTCGAGGTACGCCTCCGCGACCTTGTCGGGCTCGCCGAGAACGACAGGCTCGCCGCGCTCGAGCAAGATCGCCCGGCGACAGAAGCGGTTCACAGAGCCCATGTCGTGGGTGACAAACACGATCGTCATGCCCTCTTCGCGCAGCTGATTGAAGACGTCGAAGCACTTCTGCTGAAAGGATGCGTCGCCAACCGCGAGCACCTCGTCGATCAGCAGGATGTCGGCGTCGACCTGAATCGCCACAGAGAACGCCAGGCGCACGTACATTCCGGAGGAGTAGTTCTTGAGCTTCAGGTCCTGAAACTCCTCGAGTTCGGCGAACTCGATGATCTGCTCATAGCGAGCGCGCGCTTCGCGCGGGCTGAGGCCGAGCATGATCCCGTTCATCACGACATTGTCCAGCGCGGCGAGATCAGGGTTGAAGCCGACCCCCAGCTCTATGAACGTCGACATCCGTCCGTTGCACCAGATCCGCCCGGCGTCGACTCCGTAGATGCCCGCCATACACTTGAGCAGCGTGCTCTTGCCGCTGCCGTTGCGTCCGACGATCCCGAAGAACTCACCGCGCTCGACCGCGAACGTGACATCCTTCAGCGCCTCGAACGCTTCGTGGCGCGACCGGCGTAGGGGATGCAGCGCGCGCTCCTTCAGCGTGTGCGTCCGTTCCTCGGGCACGCGGAAGGTCTTGCTGACCCGGTCGATGACGAGTGAAGGCACGTCAGCCATGCCCCACAGGGTATCGGCGCGACCCTCAGCCACGGTTATAGTCCCGCCGGGTGCACGTCTGCACGGTCATCAACAAGGCATGGCTGGCCCACGCCCGCGCACTCGCCGAGTCCCTCCACGCCCATCAGCCGGACGCGCGCATGTCGGTGTTGATCGTCGACGCGATCGACGGCTTCGTCGACCCCCCGCGTGAGCCGTTCGAGATCCTGAGCCCCGCGGACGTCGGCATCGCGGACTTCGAGGCGATGAGCGTTCGCTACGACGTGGCCGAGCTGTGCACGTCGCTGAAGCCCTGGGCCATGCGCCACGTGCTCGCGGGAGGGGAGCTCGCCCTCCAGATGGACAGCGACATGCGCGTGTACGCGCCGCTGGACGGCCTCGAGGAGGCACTGCGGGAGCATCCATTTCTGCTCACCCCGCACCTGCTCGAGCCGCTCGCGGAGGACGGCCGCGAGCCCAGCGAGCTTTCGATCCTGCTGGCGGGCGCGTTCAACACGGGGATCGTCGCCGCCCGCCCGAGCGATGAGGCCGACGCGCTGCTGGCGTGGTGGTCGGACCGGCTGCGGACGGGATCGCGTCTGGACGCCGCCCACGGAATGGTCTTCGAGCAGCGCTGGGCCGACCTCATCCCTGGGTTGTTCGAGTCCGTAGGCCTCTGGCGCGACCCCGGCGTCAACTCCGGCTACTGGCGCGCCGCAACCAGCCACTTCGAGCGGCGTGACGGAGCAATCACCGTCAACGGACAGCCGCTGCGCACGTTCCACTTCACCGGCTTCGAGCCGGCGCGCCCCAGCCGGCTGAGCAGGTACGACAATCGCACCTCGCTCGACCGCGAGCCCGTGCTCGCCGAGATGTGCTCCGAGTTCGCTCGGCGGCTTGACGCATGCGGCCACGCCGAGTCGAGCCGCTGGCCCTACGGGTTCGCCGCGATGGCCAGCGGCGCGCCGCTGACGAGCGAGCTGCGCGATCTGTGGGACCGCGGCGCGCGCGAGGGGACGCTGCGCGAGACACCGTTCACGGCGAGCGGCGAGGACACCTTCCTGGGCTGGCTGGCGCAACCAGAGGTCGGCGCGAGCGAGGGATCGCTCAACCGCTATCTGGCCGCCCTGCTCGAGGCCGACCCCGAGCTGCGCGAGCGCTTCCCGGACGCACACGCGAGCGACATGGAGGGATATCTGGCGTGGGCCGAGGAGCAGGCCGAGCGCCACCCCGGCGAGGTCCTGGGCCTGCTGCGCGCTCGCGCCCAGGCCAGCCGTGGGCCGGGGCTGCGCGAGCTAGCCGCGGGAGAGACGCTCGGCGCCGAACGCGGCGAGGTGGTCGTGTGCATTCCGGTCTACGGCGCGCCGGAGCTGTTCGCCGAGTGCCTGACGAGCGTGCTCGCCCACACTCCCCGGGACGTCCGCATCCTCGTCGCCGACGACGCCAGCCCCGACCCTGCGATCGGCGCGTTCGTGCGCTCGCTGCGAGAGCTGCTGGAGCACGAGCTGAGCTACCTGCGCCAGCCCGAGAACCTGGGGTTCCCCGGCAACGTCAACGCCGCGTTCGCGATCGCCGCCCCCGCGGACGTGGTCGTGCTCAACAGCGACTGCGTCGTCGCCGCCGGCTGGCTCGAGGGCCTGCGCCGGGCGGCGTACTCGGACGCGCTCGTGGCGACCGCCAGCGCGCTGACCAACCACGGCACCATCCTCTCGGTGCCGCGACGCAACCAGCCGCAGCCCGGGATCCCGCAGGACCAGGATCTGGCCCACGCCGCCGGCGCGGTTCTGGCGCAGTCGCTGCGCATCCACCCGCACCTGCCGACCGCGATCGGGCACTGCATGTACGTGCGCCGCCAGGCGCTCGACCTCGTCGGGGGCTTCGACCTCGCGTTCTCACCCGGCTACGGCGAGGAGGTCGACTTCTCCCAGCGCTGCCTGCTCCACGGGCTCGTGCACGTCGCCGCCGATGACGTGTTCGTGCTCCACCACGCCGGCGGATCGTTCGCGGAGGACGGCGAGGCGCACCCCGTACAGGAGGCACATGACCGCGTGATCGAAGCGCGCTACCCCTACTACCAGCGCGCGCAGACGGCCGCTTCCACCACCGCGTTCGGGCGCCTTCCGCGCGCGATCGCCTCTGCCAGGCGCGCGATCAGCGGCCTCACCGTGACGGTCGACGGCCGCTGTCTGGGACCGCTCGTCACGGGCACGCAGGTCCACACGCTGCAGCTGATCCGCGCGCTGGATGCCACCGATCAGATCGGGCTACGGGTGATCGTCCCGCCCGATCTCGGCGGCTACGCGACGCGCGAGCTCTCAGCGCATCCGCGCATCCGGCTCGTTGCCCACACCGACGTCGGCCCAGCCATGGAGAAGACCGACGTCGCCCACCGGCCCTACCAGGTGAGCAGCGCCAACGACCTGCACGTGCTGCGCTGCGCGGGAGAGCGCCAGGTGATCACCCACCAGGACCTGATCGCCTACCGCAACCCGGGCTACTTCGCCGGCTACCCGCAGTGGGAGCGCCACCAGCGCCTCACCCGCCAGGCGCTGGCCGTCGCCGACATGGTCGTGTTCTTCTCCCACCACGCCGCCAAGGACGCGCTCAGCGAGGACCTCGTCGATCCCGGCAGGGTGCGGGTGGTGTACATCGGCGTCGATCACGCAGGGGCCGAGCTCTCGCACGAGCGGCGGCCTCCCGGGCACGCACAGTCATTGAGCGAGAAGCCGTTCCTGCTGTGCCTCGGCACCGACTTCCGGCACAAGAACCGCGTGTTCGCGCTGCGCCTGCTGGAGGCCTTGCGCGAGGAGCAGCGCTGGGACGGCAAGCTCGTGCTCGCCGGCCCGCGCGTGCAGGGCGGCTCATCCGCGGGCGAGGAGGCCGCCTACCTGGCCACGCGCCCACAGCTCGCCAGCGCCGTCGTCACGCTGCCAGCGGTGGGCGAGGGCGAGAAGTCGTGGCTGCTGGAGCACTGCGCCGCCGTGCTCTACCCCACCACGTACGAGGGCTTCGGCCTGATGCCCTTCGAGGCCGCCGACCACGGCCGCCCGTGCCTGTTCGCCTCCCAGACTGCGCTCGCCGAGATCCTCCCCAGCGATCTGGCCACGCTCGTGCCTTGGGACGCCGGCGTCAGCGCCAGGCGCATCAGCGACCTGCTCGCCCGGCCCGAGTCGATCGAGCAGCACGTGCGCGCGATCCGCCGGGCGGGCGGGCGCTTCACGTGGCAGTCGACCGCCGAGTCGCTCGTGGACGTCTACCGCGCGGCCGCGGCCTCGCCCGCGCGGGAGGCGGCGATGATGTCCCAGGAGGTCTCGCTGGCCGAGGCCGAACGCGACGAGGCCGAGCGCAAGTACAACGAGCTGTGGCGGAGCCTCACACCCGACGCACGGGCGCTGCTCGCGCCGGACAGCCCGCTCAGCCCCGCAGCGCACCGCTCGCTCGCCGCCGTCGCCAAGCGTCCGCTCACGCGCGGCCTGTTCCTGGGGCCGGCGCGGATCTTCTACCGGATCGCACGACTCGGACGGCCAGAGCCGCCGGCCGAGTCGCCCGACGGCCCCGCGGAGACCTTCGCGCTGCACTTCGCGTGGTCGAACAAACAGCACATGCGCGAGCAGCTGGCCGAGCGCCCGGAGCTCACGCCCGAAGAATGATAGCTTGCTATCATTGCTGTCGTGGCGCAGATCTTGATCAGACGGCTCGATGACGACGTGAAGGCGGCTCTGCAGCGTCGCGCGCGTCAGCATGGTCATAGCACCGAGCAGGAGGCGCGCGAGATCTTGCGCAGCGCAGTGCAGAGCGGTGAGCATGCCCGTGCCAAGCTGGGCTCGCAGATTGCGGCGCGCTTCACGGGCGTCGGACTCGAGACCGAGATCCCCGAGCTGCGCGGCCAGCCGGCACGTCCGGCCCGACTGGAGTAAGCGAGCTCCGAGCTGCGCGGCGAGCACCCGGATCGAGCTGCGCTGTGATCTTGCTGGACACGAACGTGCTCTCGGCGCTGATGCAGCGTGAGCCCGACCAGATCGTGGCGGCTTGGCTGGACGAGCAGCCGTCGGAGTCGATCTGGACGACTTCTATCACCGTCTTCGAGGTGCGGATGGGGCTGGAGCTGCTTGCGAAGGGCCGTCGCCGCAGCCAGTTGGAGCAGGAGTTCGACAGGCTGGTGGCCGACGATCTCGACGGTCGCGTGCAGCTCTTTGACCGTGCGGCCGCTGACGCCGCCGGCACGATCGCGGCATCACGGCGGCGTGCCGGCCGTACCGTGGAGATCCGCGACGTTCAGATCGCCGGCGTCGCAAGCGCCCGCAAGGCGACTCTCGCCACACGCAACGTGCGCCACTTCGAGGATCTCGGCATCCGCCTTGTCGATCCCTGGCAGAAGTAGAGGTCGCCTGGCTCCCACTGCTTGATGCGCTATGATGCGCTGCTATGGAGCCTCGCAGAAGGGCACCCCCGCGGACGGGGCACAGAACCACCCTCACCGTGCCTCACTCGGTGCTTGACGCAGCGGATCGCCTGGCCCAAGAATTGGGCACAACAACTAATGATGCGATTGTGCGCCTAGCGGAGGAGGGCGCCTCTTCCCGCGAACGCCACGAGCAAATCGCCGCAGTTGCATCTGTGCGTCGTGCGGCTGTCGAGCGCGCTGGCTTGAGTGGCACCTTCGCATTCCCATCGGCGGACGAACTCCACGAGGCGATGCTCGCGGGTCGACGCGATCCTTGACGCTCACGTGGGACACAACGCTCGTCTCCCGGATCTATCCAGGCGGGCCGCTGGAGCGACACCTGCTGGATCAGGCAAATGCAACCGAGCCGGTGTCTGTCACCGCGCCTACCGTAATGGAGGTGGTCCGGGGCCTCCAAGCCACGGCAGCCACCAAACCGGGCATCGCGTTGGCGTTGACCTGGTTCGTCGGGCTCGTCGCGAGCGACCTGCTGGAAGTTCTCTCGTTCGACCGGCCGGCGGCCATCGTCGCTGGCCGGCTTCGAGCCATGCAGCCTACGCCACCCACCGGAGCCCGTCGCAAGGGCGTAAAGCCCGAGCAGCGTGCCGCCTGGGTACTGGACATCCAGATCGCAGCCTGCGCTTGGACTCATGGCCGTCAGATCGCCACCGAGAATCGTCACGACTTCGAGGCCCTGCGCGACCTCATCGCAAAGCTCTACCCCGGCACCCCGCCACTCGCCGTAACTCCGCCGCCTGTGGCCTGATCTTCATCCCCCTTCTTCACGTGGGATCGCCAGCCGCCTGCCGTCGCGGCTGTGCGACTGCTTCCAGGAACCCCTCGAGCGCGTCGATGCGCCGCTCCCACGCGTAGTCCCGCGCGGTCTCCACGCCCGCCCTGCCCAGGCGCTCGCGCAGCTCGGGGTCGCCGAGCAGCCGCGCGAGCGCGGCGCTGACGGCGGCGGCGTTCGGCTCGGGCATCAGGCAGTTCTCGCCGTCCACGCAGAAGTCGCGGTTGCCGTGCGCGTCGGTGCACACCACCGCTCCACCCGCCGCCATCGCCTCCAGCGGCGGCAGCGCGAAGCCCTCGTGGGTCGAGGTCTGCACGAACACCGTCGCCTGGTTGAACAGCTCGTTGACCTGCTCGTCGCTGGGCGCCTCGACGTAGCGCATGCCCTGCTCGCGGGCGAGCTCTGGCTCGATCCCGAACAGGCACAGCTCGGGGCGCTCGCCCGTGCCCGGGGGGTCGCGCAGCGCCCGCCACGCGTCGATCGTCAGCGGCAGGTTCTTGAGCGGGTTCGAGCGCCCCAGCGCGAGCACCATGTCCTCGCGCCGGCGCACGCCCGCGAGCGACCGGAAGGTGTCGAGGTCGATCCCCGGCGGGATCAGCTCGGCGTCCAGGCCCAGCTCGCGCAGGCGCTCGCGGTTCCAGGAGGAGATCGTCATGTAGCGGAACTCGGGCCTGTAGGAGTCGAGCACGGCGTAGCGCGACCACTCGTCGTCGGGGTAGTAGGAGGTCTCGATGTCCTGCACGAAGTACACGGGGATCCCGCGCAGGACGCTCGCGCGCCACACGGGGACGGCGGTGTTCCACCAGGTCGCGACCTTGATGGCGTCGAGCTCCGCCAGCGCGTCCACCAGCTCCCCGTAGTCCTCGAAGCTGTGCACGGGCGCGCGCAGCTCGAACCAGTCGGGCGCGTCGCCGAGCGTGTAAAGCGCGACGTCGTGCCCGCGGTCGAGCAGCCGGTTGAGGTGCTCGAACACGTCGCGGTGCCCGCCGCCGACGCCGGTGCCCTCGGTCACGTAGGCCACGCGCAGAGCGCCCGCGTCGGTGCGCACGCGGCGCGCGTCGAAGAACTCGCCCCAGCGCTCCCAGAACAGCCGCTGCGAGGCGAGCTCGCGCTCGCCCACGTCGGTGCCGCGCGTGACCGACTCGTGGTGGACGAGGCGGGCGGCGGGGAAGTACAGGACGCGCAGGCCCGCCTGCCACGAGCGCAGGCACCAGTCGACGTCCTCGTAGGCCATCGGGTAGCCCTCGTCGAGCAGCCCCACCCGCTCGATCGCCTCGCGCCGGACGTACATGCACGCGCCGGTCACCGCCAGCACCGACCCCGCGTGCGCGGCCGGGCCCCACTCCTCGGGCTTGAAGCGATAGCGGTGGTCGAACCACTCGGGCGCGTCGCGGTTGCGCACGGTCCCGCCGAACTGGATGCGCCCGTCGGGGTACAGCAGCTGCGCGCCGACGATGCCCACGTCGTCCTCCTGCGAGGCCGCGTACTGCAGGCACGCCAGCCAGCCCCGCCGCGCCTCCACGTCGGAGTTGAGCACGACCACGTCGCGATCCGCGGCGGTGGCGCGCAGGCCGCGATTGACGTTGACGGCGAAGCCCGCGTTCTCGGCGCCCGCCACGACCTCGATTCCCCCGGTACGGCGCAGCGCCGCCAGGTGCTCCTCGCCGCTGGCGTCGTCGGCGACGATGATGTTGGCCATCCCGCGCGGGACCGTCCTGCGGATGCTGCGCACGAGCGTGGCGACCCTGTCGGCGTCGCGGAAGCTCGGGATCACGATGTCCACCGGGCGGCCGTGCTCGCGATACCACGCCTGCGCGCGGCGCAACTGCAAGTCGCGGGCGTGCGTGCGCAGGCGCAGCCGGTGCTTCAGCGGCGTGAAGCGCAGGGGGAACGTGAGCGCGCGGAACAGCAGCGTGCGCCAGCCGTGATAGCGAATCGTGAGGTAGATCCGCCGGCGCACGCCGGCGAGCGGGCCGCTGAACGCGCCGTCGACGGCGCGCGCGGCGATCGACTCGGGCTGGGCGATCGGCGGCCTTGGCTCTGGTGCGTCGTCGTCGTGGGTCACGGAGCGTGCTCCTGCGCTGGGGGTTGATCGGCGGGCGCGTCGAGATCGAGCGCCGCGAAGCCCGCGCGCCGCTCGAGTGACAGCCGGCGCCGGACGGCGGAGGGGAGCAGATCGGCCCGCGAGCCGAGCACCGCCCCCGTCAGACGCGCCACATGGTGACGGCTGACGGCCGCGAGCGTCGCGCGACGCTCGGCCGGCGAGGCCCCCGCCGCGCTCAGCTCGCGCCGGGCCTGGCCGAGCTGGCCGCGCAGCTGGCGCAGGAGGTGCGCCGGCGTGGCGGGCTCACGCCAGCCGTAGACCTCGCGCAACCCGCGCCACTCGTCGAAACAGCGGCGCAGCTCCTGCGCGGCGGTGTACTCGTGGGAGTGCAGCACGGCGGCGCCGGGCACGAACGCCTTGGCGTAGCCCGCGCGCAGCATGTCGATCGCGAGCACGCGGTCCTCGGCGTAGGCGACCTCGCGAAACGGCGCCCGTTCCCAGGCCGCGCGCGCGACGCAGGCGTTCGCGTCGGTGAAGAAGCCGCGCCTGCCGATCAGCTCGATCACGGACAGCCGGCGCTCGTGGCGCTCCAGGCGCTCCACGCTCGGGCCGCCGTCGAGCGACAGCGAGTCGAACCAGCGCTCGAGCTCCATGCGCACGGCCGGCGAGGCGTCCGCTCGCGGCTCATACGGCCCGAACGCGATGCCGACGTCCGGCGCGAGCTCCAGCCCGCCGAGCAGGCGCTCCAGCCAGCGCTCGTCCGCCGGCTCGGCGTCCTGGGTGAGCAGCGCCACGCGCGTGCCTGAGGCCTCGCGCATCAGCAGGTTGCGCGTGCCACCGTGGCTGAACCGCGACGGCGCGATCTCGAGCACGCGCGCCCCGTGGGCGCGAGCCGCCTGCACGGACCCGTCGCTCGAGCCGGAGTCGCACACGAGCAGCTCGTGCGCGACCGTCTGGCGCGCCAGGGCCGCGAGCGTGCGCAGCAGCTGCTCGCCGCCGTCGCGGATGGGAATCGCAACCGTTGGATCTGACTCAGCCACCGTCCAGCCTCCGCATCCGCTCAGGCGTAGAACCCGGTCAGGGTCACCAGCTGCGCGACGTAGCTGAGGGCGAGCATCGCCACCAGCAGGCCGGCGCCGCCCAGCAGCGCCCAGCGCCGCCCGAAGGCGTGTAGCGAGGCCACCATGAGCACCGCCAGCGGCGCGATCGCGGGGAACGCGTAGCGGCCGAATTCCGCCACCAGCGGGCGGATCCCAGGGGTGTAGTACGCAGCCTCGAAGCCCGCCACGACGGCGATCGGCATCAACAGCAGCAGCCCCGCGTCAATGAGATGGCCGCGCACGAAGCGCCACTCGCGGCGCGCCGCCACGACCGCCAGCAGCGGCACCGCCAGCATGCACACGAGGATCACCCGGTACACCCAGTGCGGGAACAGCACGTCGTACCAGCCGAACGCGCCCCACCCGCGTTCGACGAAGATCAGGAAGGCCGGCGGCCCCGCGGTCTCGAAGTGCGGCGCCATGAACGACAGCCGCGGCAGGAACACCTCCCACAGATAGGCGAGGTAGCCGAGCGGGTGCGCGAGCACCAGGCTGACGGCGCCTTCCGCGGCGGCGCTGCCCGACGTGCCGCCAGCGCCCGCGCCGCCCGCGCCGGCGGCGACGCCCGAGCGAAACACGCTCGACAGGTGGGTGGCCAGCTCGTGCACAGCGAGCGCCGCCGCCGCCAGCGCGGCGACCCCGAACGCGTCGACACGGCGGTGATGGCGCCACAGCGCGGCCAGCAGCGCGACGCCGGCCACGGGGTAGAGCGAGTCTCCGGTCGCCTTCACGATCGGCAGAGCGATCAGCAGACCCCCGGCGAGCAGGCTCAGCTTCCAAGTGAAACCGCGGCGCACGAGCAGGATCAGCAGCAGCTCGACGGCGGCCGCGCCGGCGTTGACGCCGACGTCGTTGTTGACCGCTCCGGAGATGAACCCGTACATCGGCTCGTAGGCGACGAGCAGCGCCGCCAGCACCGCCAGCCACGGGCGCCCGGGCGCCAGCTCGCGCGCGAGCAGGAACGCGAACAGGACGGTCAGCGCGCCGATCAGAGCCGAGGTCAGGCGCATCAGCGTCAGCTGGTCGAACGGCGAGCTGGAGGCGAGGATGTAGGCGGGCGCGAGCGCCGCGTAGTAGATCGCGCCGTGGGTGGCGGCCGTCTCGTTGCCGCCGGTGTCGGCGGAGCTGGGTTGCTCGCGGGCGACCTGCGCGCGGTAGTAGGACTGCGCGGAGGCGGTCCACGGCACGCGCGTGTCGCCGACCTGATGGTCGGTCGTGAAGCTCGTGTCTTCCAAGGCCAGCGACTCGGCGCTCGACCACCGCGGCAGCGGCGAGCCGGGGTTGCGGGAGGGAGCTTCGCCGCGTTCCACGAGCGACTGCGTGTAGGCGAAGTGGTCGACCTCGTCGGGAGCCTGGAACGGCGGCGTGATCAGCGCCCAGCAGGCGAAGTTCAGCGCCGCGATCACGAACAGCGCGCCCGCCATGCGGCGCTGGCCGATCCGCCCCCCGGCGGCCGCAAGCGCGAGACAGCGCACTGACGCGAGCGCGAGCCCCGGCAGCAGCACGAGCAGGATCAGGACGTACAGCCACACACCGACGAAGCCCGGACGGAACAGCGACGCGCGGCTGAGGATTTTTCCGGCCCGCGAGAGATAGCTGCGCTGCGAGCCGGCGGGGGGCAGATACCACAGGGCGATGCGCCCGGAGATCGGACTGCCGCCGACGGTCGGCGGGAACGAGCTGGGCGGCGGGAGCAGGGGCGTGCCGCCCCAGTTGACGAGCCCCGCGGCGGTGACGCACAGCGATGAGGACCCCCTCGCCGACCGCGCTGTAGTCACCGGAATCGCGAAGTCCGCGGTGCTGACGCGACTCGCGGACACGGTCGTGGCACCGAGGACGCTGTCGATCGCGCGGCTGCTCCCCGGCAGCGTCAACGCCATCCGCAGCGCGGGCCGCAGCGTCGTGGCGGTGGTCAGCTGCAGGCGGATGCGCCCGGTGCCGGCGGGGATCCGCAGATCGGCAACGCACAGCGGCTTGCCTGCGGGCGCTTCGGCGATGTACGTCTGGGCCTCGACGCTGTCGGTGCCGGTGAAGTACTCGCGCGGGACCAGGCACCAGGCGACGATCACCGCGACCAGCGGCGCCGCCACCACCGCCGCCGCACGCCACACGCGCGAGTCACCGGCGAACACGACCGCCGGGATCCGGCGCGGGCGCCGCACGCTAGCGACGGCGCAGACCGAGAATCGACAGCAGGAAGGAGGAGAAGAAGATCTGGATTCCCACGATCATCAGCGAAGCGGCGATGACCGCGAGATGTTCGTCGGCCAGCGAGCCGAAGCCGTGTGAGATCCAGGTGGCGATGATCAGACCGCCCATCACCAGCCCGACGAGCACGAACGCGCCACCGAGCAGCAGCCCGTGCTCGAGGCGGAAGCGCGCGCGCATGCGATCGAACCACGGGTCGCGCTCACCCATGAAGTAGGTGCCGTACGCGTGCGCGCACAGCCCCAGCGCGAGCACCTGCGTGCCGACGATCATCAGCAGCGCGCCACCGATCAGCGCGTGCACCCCCCAGGCACGCCCGAAGAAGTCGAGGCCGGCGCCCACGAGCACGACGATCAGCGTGCCCAAGCCGGCCAGCAGCGCGCCGGGCACGATGAACAGGTGGTTGGGGCTGTGCACGAGCAGGAAGCGCAGGTGGCGCCAGCCGTCGCGCATGGTCGAGAGCTTGCTCTCGCCCCCGCGCGGGTGGTATTCGATCGGGAACTCGGCGATCTTCAGGTTCTCCTTGGAGGCGCGGATGACCATCTCGGAGGCGAACTCCATGCCGGTCGTGCGCAGGTCAAGGCGCGGCAGCACTTCGCTGCGCAGAGCGCGCATGCCGCAGTGCGCGTCGCTGATGCCCGTGCGGAAGAACAGGTTGAGCAGGCCGGTGAGGATCGGGTTGCCGATGTAGCGGTGCGACCACGTCATCGCGCCCGGCTGGATGTTGTCCATGCGGTCGCCGATCACCATCTCCGCGCCCTCTTCCAGCGCCGCCACGAAGCGCGGGATCTCCTCGAAGTCATAGGTCAGGTCGGCGTCCGCCATCACGATGTAGCGACCGCGCGAGGCCTCGAAGCCGGCCAGGTAGGCGCTGCCGTAGCCGCGCCTGCGTTCGACCACCACGCGCGCGCCCGCCTGTTCGGCCAGGCGCGCGGAGTCGTCCTCGGAGTTGTTGTCGGCGACCACCACCTCGCCGGGCACGCCCATGCGCATAATCGCCTCCAGCGCGGCGGTCACGCAGGCCTCGATGTTCTCGGACTCGTTCAGGCACGGAATCACCACCGACACGAGCGGCAACTCGGCATCCTGGGCGTCGGGCGTAGAGGGAGGGGCGCTTGTCGGGGCGAGTGTGCTCATCGGCAAAAGGTCGCTGCGGACCCGATTCGAGGATTCGGGCGGCTGGCGCTGCGGTTATAACGCGCGAGGGGGCGGAAAGTGGCGGACCCGATCGGGAAGCGGCATGTTACCGCAGCCCCAAAAGCACGATCCCGGGCGCGGACACGGTCTGGGGTTCGATCAACTCCGCGCATCGTCTTGCGTACCATTGTCGCCCTCTTGCCCCTCGGAGCCGCTCATGTTCGGCTCGCCTCACAGCGATCGCACGTCGGGCACGGACCCATCGCTCGGTGGGCCGCCATCCCCTGGTGAACCAGTGTCGTCCACCGCAACCGCGGAGATGACGACCTGGCGGCCACACGCCGCCAGCAGCCGCTCAAGTGTCCTCAGCGTAGGGACTGCGCTGCCCTGCTCGTAGCGGGCTACAGCCGGCTGCGAGGTTTCCGCTCGCAGCGCCAGCTCCGCCTGCGTCAGGCCTGCCCCGTGGCGCGCGCTGCGGATCACATCGTCGAGCATCATCAAAGCCATCATACCTGTTTCGGTATGACAACCGGGGCCAGGTGCACCGTTTGGAATGCTAGGCGCATGCGCGTGTGCCTCGTGTACGACTGCCTCTATCCCCACACGGTGGGCGGCGCCGAGCGCTGGTATCGCGACCTCGCCGAGCGACTGGCGGCCGAGGGGCACGAAGTCACCTACGTGACGCTGCGTCAGTGGAAGCGCGGTGAGCGCGCCGACATCGACGCGCGCGTGCGCGTCGTGAGGGCCGGACCGCGGATGGCGCTGTACACCGACGACGGGCGGCGACGCATCCTGCCGCCGCTCGTGTTCGGGCTGGGCGTGCTCGTGCACCTGCTGCGCCACGGCCGCCGCTACGAGGTGGTGCACACGTGCGCGTTCCCGTACTTCTCGCTGCTGGCGGCCGCGGCCGCGCGACCGCTGACGGGCTTCGAGCTGGTGGTCGACTGGTTCGAGGTCTGGAGCCGCTCCTACTGGCTCGGCTATCTCGGGGGGCTGGGCGGCCGCGTGGGAGCGCTCGTGCAGCGCCTGTGCGCGCTCGTCCCGCAGCGGGCGTTCTGCTTCTCCCAGCTGCACGCCAAGCGCCTGCGCGAGGAGGGGCTGCGCGGCCCGGTGACGGTGCTGCGCGGCCTGTACGCCGGCCCCACCGAGCCGCCGGCGCCACGCCCGGCCGAGCCCGTTGTGCTGTTCGCCGCACGGCTGATCCCCGAGAAGCAGGTCACGCTGGCCGTCGCCGCGATGGCGCTCGCCGCCGGGCGGATCGAGGGACTGCGCGGCGAGCTCCTGGGCGACGGGCCCGAGCGCGCGGCGCTCGACGCCGCGATCCTCGCGCACGGGCTGCAGGGGATGGTCACGGCGCGGGGCTTCACCGCCACGGAGACCGTCGACGAGGAGATGCGCCGCGCGATGTGCATGCTCGTGTCCTCGCGTCGCGAGGGCTACGGCCTGGTCGTGGTGGAGGCCGCCGCCAGGGGCACGCCCAGCGTCGTCGTCGCCGGCGAGGACAACGCCGCCACCGAGCTGATCGAGGAGGGCGTCAACGGCACGATCGCGCCACGCGCCGACCCGGAGTCGGTGGCCGATGCGATCGTGCGCGTGCACGCGGCAGGGCTCGCGCTGCGCGAGAGCACCGCTTCCTGGTTCGCCGAGAACGCCGAGCGCCTGTCGCTGGAGTCCTCGCTGCGTACGGTGCTGGAGAGCTACACGCGCTCGTAGCGCCCGGTGAGGTATTCGTCAACCCACGCGTGTGTGCTGCGCCACGTGCCGTCGGCAGCCTTGGAGGCCTTCAGACGTCCACGCGTCGCAGCCACGCGTAGCGCGTTTGCGGAGATCCGCTCAGAAGCCAGAGCAGGCAACGGGACCAAGCGCGATGGGCCGGCGACGGCGGGGACGACGAACCTGTGGAGGTTGTCGAGGATGGCGCGGGCGAGCAGCTCTCCGAGGGGACCATGGTCGCCACGATCGGCGCTCTGGAGTGTGGCCAGGTATCGCCGGCGATCACCCTTGAAGATGATCGCGGGGGGATAGCCAAGCCTGACCAGGAGCAGGTTCAGAACGAGCCGGCCGGTGCGCCCGTTGCCGTCGGGAAATGGATGGATCTGCTCGAAGCGCGCATGCACCTCAGCCAGCGCTTCAGGCTGGATGCCCTCATCCTCGCGGCCCAGCGCTTGCACGTCGCGAATCCAGTCGGTGACCATGGCGGGAACCTCGGACCACGGCGGTGGGCGCATCCCGCCGGGAAACGGCCGGATGTCGTGCTTGCGGAATGAGCCCGGACGCTCGCTATCGCCGGCGCTTGGGTGAGGCGCGACATCCCATGCGGGTGCGAGCGCGAGGCGGTGGATGTGCCGAAGCTCGGTCAGCGAGAGAAGCTCGCCGCTCGACCATGCACCCGGGTTGAGCGCCTGACCGTAGATCCAGTTGGCGGCGTCGGCGTATCCACGTACCTCCATGTACTCCCTGAGCTCCTTGTTGCCCACTGCTCGACCCTCCTCGAGCAGCTGCTCGACCTGCTTGAGCACGAGCGTGTTTCCCTCGATGGCGGTCGAGTGGTGAGCCTCCTCGAGCCATATCCCGCGCCAGATCCCCTCTGCTTCGCCAGGCGAAGGCAGACCACCGAGCCGGTCGCGCAGTTCGCCGATCTGAACACGCAGACGCTCGTAGACGGCAGATCGCGTGGGCCGGCCGCGGCCGCTCTGCGTGATTTTGTTCGGTTGAGGCACTGTCTAATTGTACCGAACATCTTCTTAAGTGTGCGGCTGTAACCAAACTAATTGCACCGAACAAATACTATTGCTCGCCCGTCTCGTACCTGGTCAGGGCCGCGATGTCCTGAAGATCCCTATCCCGCCCGGCGGCCAGCTTCATGCGGATCAGATCGTCGCGGTGGACGAAGCGCAGCGACTGCCCGCCGGCCTCCACGGTGACGGCCTGTGCACGCATCTGTGCCCACGATCGCGCGCCCTTCAACTCGGCCGCGTCGGTCCAAACGTCGAGGCCGCCGGCGCGAGTGGCGAGACCAAAGTTGGCGCCGTCACGCAAATGCGCTGGATCGGTCGGATCGATGCCGAGCAGATCAGCGTCCACCCCCTTCAAGCGGGCGCCCAGCTGCGCGAGCGCAGCCGACAGACGCTCGAGGTTGCCGAAATCGGGGGCAACGACCACGTCTACGTCCTGGGTGGTGCGGACGTGCCCGTACGCCTGCACGGCGACGCCACCGATGATCAGGTAGTCGACGTCGTGAGCGTTCAGCGCACGGAAGATCTCGACGGGATCCGTCGGCGCGTCATCCGGCGGCCCGGTCGGCCCTTCTGGCCGATGCGGGCGACGCGGTGGGCTCACCGCTCGCCCGGCCGCGCGACGCCCGCCACTTCTCCCGCGAAGCGATTCCACGCCAGCGAGCGCTCGACGCGCTCGCTCATCGTCTGCGCCACCGAGTCGGCCAGATGATCAGTGTCGACGTCCTCGTCGATCCGGCGCACGTTCAGCTCCAGGCGCTCGCCCATCGCGGCGAGCAGGCGCTGAATCGTGTCCAGCGATGAGGAGATCTCATCGCGCTCGACCCGACTGACCGCGTTCTGTGAGGTGCCCGCGCGTAGGGCGAGTTGGGCCTGGGTCAGTCCGTGACGCTCGCGAGTCGCACGGATCAGCGTACCTGGGCCCATAACGGCAATATATACCAGATCAGGTGTATATGATCCTGGCGTGTTCGTAAGCCCGCTACCGCCCTTGCAGCGCCCGCGCGTAGCTGTCGAGCGTCAGCCGCGCCGTGTGCTGCCAGGTGAACTGCTGCGCGCGCTGGGCCCCGAGCGTGCGCAGACGCTCACGTAGCGGCTCATCGTCGAGCAGCCGTCGCAGCGCCCGCGCGATCACCGCCGCGTCGTGCGGGTCGAACATAAGCGCCGCGTCGCCCGCGACCTCGGGCAAGGAGGAGGCGTTCGAGCAGGCGACGGGCACGCCGCGCGCCATCGCCTCGAGCACCGGCAGGCCGAAGCCCTCGTACAAGGACGGAAACACGAACGCGCGCGCGACCGACCACAGGCCCTCGAGCTCCGCGCTCGACACCCACGCCGGAAAGCGCACGTCGCCGGCGATCCCGAGCGCATCCGCGCGTGCGCGCAGCTCCGCCTCGTACGCCGTGGGATAGCCGGGGATCACCAGCACCGGTCGATCCTCGGTGGGGATCCGCGCGAGCGCGGCGATCAGCGCCAGCAGGTTCTTGTGCGGGCGCTTGGCGGACAGGCTGAGCACGACCGGGCGCGCGCCGAGCTCGAAACGCGCGCGCACGTCGCTCTCCGCCAGCGGCGGCTCGCGCTGAACCGTTCCCAGGCCGAGCGGCACGACGTCGATGCGCCGCGGGTCGGCGCCCAGCAGCTGCACGAGGTCATCGCGCGTGCTGCGCGAGTCGGCGATCACCCGATGCGAGCGGCGCACGGCGCCCGGCACGAGCACGCGCATGCCCTTGTCGCGCAGGCCCGCGTGCGCGTCCGGGAAGCGGGCGTAGATGAGATCGTGCACGGTCACCACGCGGCGGAAGGGCCCCCACAGCGGCGCGGTGCTGGCGAGGCTGTGCATGAGTCCCACCCCAGCGCGCGCGGCGAGGAACGGCAGCAGCGCCTGCTCGCCGAGCACCCATTGCAGGCGGTCGCGTGCGTTCACCGGCACGGTCACCGCCGGCAGAAGCTCCACCCACGGCCCGTCGCCGGCGGCGTCAGCCTCGCGATTGACGAACGCGGTGAAGCGCATCCCCGCCGGCGCCTGCTCGAGCAGCGCCGGGATCAGCTCGCGCGCGGCGACCTCCATGCCGCCGGTCTCGCCGGGGACGAGGAAGATCAGGTTCAGGCCGATGTGGGAGGCGCGTTCATTCACTGCCGAAGACGGCCAGCGGAGAGCCGACGCCCGTGGGGTCCAGCGCACGCCGGTAGCTCGCGAGCGTCAGCTCCGCCGTGCGTCTCCACGTGAACTGCCGGCAGCGCTCGCGCCCGCGCCGCGCGAGCTCCTCGGCGAGCGCGGGGTCGCCCAGCAGCCTATGCAGCCGGTCCGCGATCGAGCGCTCGTCGTGCGGGTCGAACAGCAGCGCCGCGTCGCCCGCCACCTCCGTCAAGGACGAGCTGTCCGAGCACGCGACCGGCACACCCCGGGCCATCGCCTCGAGCACCGGTAACCCGAAGCCCTCCAGGAACGAGGGCAGCACGAAGCACGCGGCCTGCGCGTACAGCGCCTCCAGGTCCTCGTCAGCGACCCACGCGGGGAAGGCGACGTCGTGCTCGATCCCGAGCTCCGCCGCGAGCGTGCGCAGCTGGTCCTCATATGGCGTGGGCGATCCTGGCAGCACCAGCAGCGGCCTCGGCTCCGGCAGCTGCGAGAGGGCCCTGATCAGGCCGTCGAGGTTCTTGTGCGCGCGCTTGGCCGCCACGCACAGGATCAGCGGCCCGTCGCGCAGGCCCAGACGCTCGCGCACGTCGGCGGCGGCCCGAGTCGCCGCCGCGTCGTCCTGCGGAGGCGTGATGCCGAGCGCCGTCACGTCGAACTTCTCGCGGGGAATGTGGAGCATCCTCGACACATCGTCCGCGGCGGCCTGCGAGATCGCGATCACGCGGTCCGCCGAGTGCCCGCACAGCGGCGCCAGCACGCGCATGACGCTGCGCGCGCGCCGGCCCATCGCCTCGGGATGGTGCATCCAGATGACGTCGAGGATCGTCACCACCCGCGCCACGCCCGGCGCCGTCACCGGCACCAGGTTCGCGAGCCCGTGCACCACGTCCAGGCGACGCCGTGACGCCGCGAGGCCGATGCCGGCGAGCTCGTACCAAAGGTGCCACGGCGAGCCGATGCCGGGGACCGGCAGGCGCACCCACCGCACCTCCCGCCCCCACTGCTCGCCGTCCAGGTCCGCCGGCGCCGTCGAGCCCACCCACGCGGTGATCTCGATCTCCGGCTCGGCTTCGATCAGCGCCGGGATCAGCTCGCGCGCGTAGCGCGCCGACCCGCCCGAGTCGCCGACCAGGTACGCGAGGTTGAGACCGACGCGTGGGGGATTCGACATCCCGACGATCTTAACCGCGCACGCGGTTAGCGCCCGCCGAGGAGGCGGTGAGCGCGGCGCGCGCCAGCGAGCGGTAGGCACGCGCCTGGCGGCTCGCCGTGGCGCGCTTGGCGGGAAGCAGCGCGATCGCGCACAGGGTCGCCCACGAGCACAGCAGAGCAACTGACAGCACCGCGCGCGAGAGCGGCGCGGGCACGCCGCGCAGCCGCAGATAGGCGATGGCGCTGGCGATGAAGTGCGGCGAGGGCGCCAGCGCACTGTCGCCGCCGCCGCGGACGAGGTGGCGAACGCGCGCGTCGGGGACCAGCTCGATCCGCCAGCCGGCCGCGGCGACGCGGCTCTGCCACTCGGTCTCCTCCAGGTACAGGAAGAAGCGCTCGTCGAACGGCCCCGCCTGCTCGTATGCGGCGCGACGGATGGCCAGCGCCGCGCCGTAGACGTGCGCGGGACGCTCACCTCTCAGCATCGCCGCGGGAGACAGCGCGTACGGGTGCAGCGCCGGCGCGCGCACGAGCGCGTATCCGATCGGTACGCACAGCTCCACGAACAGCGTCAGCAGGCCGGGGAAGCGGCGGTAGCCGCTCACCTGAAGGCTTCCGTCGCGGTGCTCCAGCAGCGGCGCGGCGACGCCCACCGTGGGATGGGCCCGCAGGTGTGCGACCAGCATGCTCAGGGCGCCGGGCATGACCTCGGTGTCGGGGTTGAGCACGATCACCAGCTCCGCCTCGCAGGCGCGCATGCCGGCGTTCACACCAGCCGCGAAGCCGCGGTTCTCCGCCTCGGCCACGATCCTCGACGCCGGCAGCGCCGCGGCCAGCCGCTGCACGCTGCCGTCGCGTGAGCCGTTGTCGACGACCACCACGTCGAGGGTCAACTCGCCGTCCGCCGCCCGCACGGCCTCGACGCAGCCGGCAACCAGATCGGCCGTGCGGTAGTTGACGATCAGGAGCGCGGCGTCGACTGGTGGACCGTCCACGGGGAGCAAGCACCCTAGCGCCGCCACCCAACACATGTGGTTTGATCTTCGCTCGTGCCGCGCGTCGAGAGCCCCCGCCAGCGGTGAGACCCAAGGAGATCAGGCGCAGGCTCGGCGGATCGCGAGCGGTGCGAGCTGTGACCGACAGTCCGCCCGTCGGTCGGCTGATCGCGGCCGGCGCGCGCGGCCGGCTGGTGCACCGCTCCGCGGCCTTCGCCATGCGCGAGCTGAGCGGCGCGCGGCGAACGGACGGCTACCGGCTGCGCGGCAGCGAGCTGACCGTGCACGTGCGCCACAACACGACCGACAGCTCGATCCTCGACGAGATCTTCCTGCGGCGCATATATGAGCCGCCGCGCGCGGTGGAGGAGCGCCTGCGCGCGCTGGAGCGAGCGCCGCGCATCGCCGACCTGGGAGCGAACGTCGGACTGTTCGGCGCGTTCGCGCTCACACGCTGGCCGGGCGCGACGCTGCTGGCGCTCGAGCCGCATCCGCAGAACGCCGCGCTGCTGCGCCGCACCGTCGCGGTCAACCATCTCGCGGACCGCTGGAGCGTGCTCGAGGCGTGCGCGTACCACGCCGACGGACAGCTGCCGTTCGCCGTCGATCACTTCTCCGACTCGCACGTCCTCGCCGCGTCGGCTGCCGACGACGGCGGCGGGGAGCCCGCGAGCGCGCTCGTCGATGCGCTCGACGTGTTCCCGCTGCTGAAGGACATCGACCTGGTGAAGATCGACATCGAGGGCGGCGAGTGGGCGCTGCTGGGCGATCCGCGCATGGCCGAGCTGGGCGCCGTCGCGATCGCGCTCGAGTACCACCCGCACCTCGCCCCCGGCCCGGACGCGCGCGCCGAGGCCACGCGCCGCCTGCAGGGCGCCGGCTACACCGTCGAGGATGTGTTTCGCGATCCGCGCGGGCACGGGATGCTGTGGGCCTGGCGCCAGGCGCGCCCCCGGTCGCCGGCCTGAGCAGCGTCTAGCCTTCGAACATGCCAGAGGGCGGCCTGATCAACCCGGAAGTCGTTACGCAGGCCGCCCCCGACGGCGAGGTCGACGTGCTCGACACAGAGGCCGCCGGTGGGCTGGTCGTGCGCGGCGGCGGGCTGCGGATCGTGACCTACGTCGCCGCCGTGCTCATCTCAGTCGCCGGCGCCTCGTTGATGCTGCGCCATCTCGGGGTGGTCGACTTCGGGCGCTACACGACGGTGTTCTCGTTCATCACCATCATCGGCGCGCTCAGCGACCTGGGACTGACCGGCATCGGCCTGCGCCAGGCCGCCGTCGGCGACGCCGCCGAGCGCGAACGCATCGTCCGCAACATCATCGGCATGCGCCTGACGACCTCGACGATCGGGATCGCGATCGCGTGCGCGTTCGCGATCGTCGTCGGCTACCCCGCGGTCATGGTGGAGGGCATCGCGATCGCGGGTATAGGGCTGCTCGCGCTGGTGACACAGGACAGCTACGTGATGCAGCTGCAGATCAGCTTGCGGCTCGGCTGGACGGCCGCGCTGGAATTCACGCGCACGGTCGGGCAGACGCTCGTGGTGGTGATCCTCGTCGTCGCCGGGGCGTCGCTGCTGGCGTTCACGGGCGCTCAGATCCCCGGCGCGGTGCTGGCGGGCGTGATCGCGATGGCGCTCGTGCGTCACAGCACGCGCCTGCGGCCGGCGTTCGAACGCGAGCACTGGGTGCGCCTGGCGCGCGAACTGCTTCCCTACGCCGCCGCCGCGGCGATCGGCGCGGTGTACTTCCGCGTCGAGATCGTCGTGCTGTCGCTGGCGTCCACCGGGGTGCAGACGGGACTGTTCAGCACCGCGTTTCGAATCACCGAAGTCGTCGTCGGCATCCCGTGGCTGGTCGCGTCCTCGGCGCTGCCCGTGATCGCGCGCGCCGCCGAGCACGATCGCGCGCGGCTGAAAAACGTGCTGCGCCAGATGTTCGACGCCTCGCTGACCGCCGGCGTGGGGATCGCCGTCGCGATCTTCCTGGGGGCGCAGTTCGCGATCGCCGTCGTCGCCGGCCACAAATACCGCGCGTCGGTCGAAGTGCTGCAGATCCAGTCGATCATCGTCGCGTTCACGTTCCTGATGACACAGTGGGGCTTCGCGCTGCTCGCGCTGAAACGGACGCGGGCGCTGCTGGCGGTCAACGCGCTCGGGCTGGCGACGGCGATCGTCGTGACGACCGTGCTCGGCGGCGCCTACGGCGCCAACGGCGCGTCGGTGGCGCTGATCAGCGCGGAGGCGGCGCTGGCGATCGGCTACGCGTTCTTCCTGACACGAGGCGGCGGCGATCTGAGCGTGCGCGCGCGAACTGCTCCGCGCGTGGCGCTCGCGGCGGCGGCGGCGATCGGCGCGGGGCTGATCAGCTCGACGCCCAGCCTCGTGGAGACGATCATCGGCATGACCGCGTACGTGCTCGTGCTCGCGGCCACCGGCGGTCTGCCCCCGGAGCTGTTCGAGCTGCTGCCGCGCCGGCGCCGATGAGGGTGGCGGCCGTCCACCATCTCCCCACCGGCGGCGCGATGCGGGTGATGGCCGAGTGGCTGGCGCGCACGAGCGCGCAGGAGGTGACGCTGTACTCACGCGACTCGCGCGCGCACCGGTTCGTGACCCTGCCCGCGCGCGTGAACGTCGTGGAGCGCCCGTTGCACGGGGGCGGCGGCGTCGTCAACGAGATGGCGCGCCTGCTCCGCTCGCCACATGACGGCAGGCGCCTGGCGCGCGAGATCGACGCCGGCGGATACGACGCGGTGCTCTGCTTCGCGAGCCAGCTGACGCAGGCGATCGACGTGCTCCCGTTCCTGCGAACGCCGAGCCTCTACTACGCGCCCGAGCCGCTGCGCTCGGCCTACGAACCGTGCGCGCTGGCGCCGGCCGCGCCCGGTCTGCGCGGCCGCCTCGCGGCGATCGCGCTGGGCTCGATCGAGCGCCGCCGCCGGCAGCTCGACCGGCGCTACATCCGCGCGGCGCGACGGATCGTGACGCACTCGCGGTTCACCCGGGAGGTGCTGCACGAGATCTACGGAGTCGACAGCGCGGTGGTGCCGCTGGGGGTGGACAGCGACGCGTTCACGCCCGCGGCGCTCGCGCGCGAGCGCTGGGTGCTGTCGGTGGGGGCGCTGCATCCGCTGAAGGGGCACGAGCGCGTGATCGAGGCGATCGCGACCCTGACGCCTCCGCGTCCGGCGCTGGTCGTCGTCGGCGATCGCGGCGACGGCGAGCGGTCGCTGCGCGAGCTCGCGAGCGCGCGCAGCGTCGAGCTGCAGGTGCACAGCGGGCTGGCGTTCGCGGAGGTGGTACGCCTCTACCAGCGGGCCGGCGTGGTCGCGTGCGCGCAGATTCGCGAGCCGTTCGGGCTGGTGCCGCTCGAGGCGATGGCGTGCGCGACACCGGTCGTGGCCGTCGCCGAAGGCGGCTTTCGCGAGACGGTGCGCGACGGTGAGACGGGCCTGCTCGTGGCGCCCGACGCGGGCGCGCTCGGGTCGGCCATCGCCACGGTGCTGGGCGACGGCGAGCTCGCCGCCAAGCTCGGCCGCAATGGCCGCGCGGAGGTGCAGCGCGACTGGAGCTGGGCCCGAACCGCGGAGGGCTACGACCGCCTGCTCGAAGCGCGCTAGCCGCGCGCGCCGCACAGCGACAGCGGCGAAGCGGAGCTGATCTGAGAGACCCACGGGGTGGCGCCCGCGTCCGGCGCGACCGACAGCAACGCGGTGGCGTGCCCGGCGATCGCGGGAGGGACGGCATCGAATTCCTCGCCGAAGCGCCTCAGCGCGACCGTCGCCGAAGCGCTCCCGCGATCGGCGATCAGCGCGCCGGCGCGCGGCAGCACGAACGCGCCCCGCGCCACCTGGCCGGGGAGCGGTGTGATGCGCACGCACGCGCCCCCGCTGAGCCTGGTGGCGCCTTCGAGCGCCAGCACCTGCGGCGCGGCCCCCGACGCAAGCGCGCTCGCGCCGGTCACCGCCGTCAGCTTGGGCGACTCCAGCGCCAGCAGCACGTGATCGGCGTCCTCGCGCGATACGGGTTCCGCCGCGAGGATCTCGCTCGGCGTATCCGCCGGCGAGGAGCCGATCGCGCGCACCGTGTGCAGGTAGGGGCCGGCGAAGATCTGCGGCGCGCGCTGCGTGTCGGGCTGGTAGGCCGGCGGCGCGTACGCCGCCGCCAGCTGGAGCGCGCCCAGCTCGGCGGCCACGACGTTCGACGTGGCTTTCAGGCCCTTCGCGCCCGCATCCAGGGTCGTGAAGCCCGTCACCGCGAACAGCGCAACCAGTGGCACCGCCAGCAGGGTCGCGCGCGGCGTGATCGTGACCTCGCGCAGCAGCTCGACGCCGAGCAGGACGATCACGACCGCGCCGAAGTAGATGTAGCGGCTCGTTTCCGGCACCGATATCGTCGAGCGCGCCACCGCCGTCACGATCCACACGGACAGGGCTGCGGCGAGCAGGCTGGCAAAACGCGGCGTGAGCGGCGCCGAGCGCAGCAGCCGCCGCACGAGCACCACAACGCCGAGCAGAGCCAGGGGCCGACCCCATTCCAGCGCCCGCCCGACCAGCCCTCCGAACGCGGCCGCCGCGAGATCCTCGGCGTACCCCGGCGCGGCATTGAGGCTTGCCTGCGTCACCTGGCTTTCGCCGTAGCCCAGGTACCAGAGCACGTACAGCGCGAGCGGGACCGCGACCATCCACAGGCGTCCCCAGTCGCGCCGCCACGCGAGCTCGACGGCGACGGCGATCATCACCGGGATGCCGAGGCTCGAGCTGCCGGCGGCGACGATCACGCACAGCATCGCCGCGACGTCGCCACGGCGATCGTCGCGCTCGAGCGCCACCCACGCCGCCAGACCACCGACGATCGACAGCATGTAGCCCACCTGGAACGCCCACAGCAGATCTTCCCAGGCGGTTCCGAGGAACAGGATCAGCGCCGCCGCCAGCAGCGCCGGAACGCGGGGTACGCGGCGCGCGGCGAGCACGAAGATCAACCCCACCGCGATCAGGTGCAGCACGATCACGTCGAGACGGAAGACCGCGTAGTGGTTCAGGCCGACCACGTGGAAGAGGACCTTGTAGACGGCGATCGGGAAGACCGAGATGTTGCCGACGTGAGCCCGCAGCAGCGAGTGCACGCCGCCGCCGAAGTCTTCGGTGACGAAGTTCCAGTCGTCGAAGTAGAAGGTCAGGCCTCGACCCAGGTACAGCAGCAGCACGAGATCGAGCAGCATCAGAAGCGCCAGCACCCACACGCAGCGGCGCTCCACCTCGTCGAGCGCCCGCTCCAGCGACAGCGGCCTGCGCCAGCCGGCCTCGGTTCCCAAGACTCTTGCTGACCGCGTCGAGATCGCTCGAGGATACCCGCTCGCCCACCGGCATTCCGGCGTCATCCGCTCAGCGCTTCACCGCCGCCGAGGTACCCAGCACCTGGCCGTCGGGGCCGAGCGCCTGCGCCGCGTAGTACGCGTCGTCGCTCACCGGGATCGAGGTCTCGAAGCCGGCGGCTGGAACGCTCGCGATCGGCGCGAGGCTCGTGGAGGTCCCGCCGCCGAGGATCGTCCATCCGCTGACGCCGGTGGCGCCGTTCCAGCTCGTGTACAGCGTGGTCGCTTCGCCGCTGGCGCGCACGCCGAGCGCCGGCGGGTAGGCCGGCTGGGCGTTCCATTCGAAGCGATAGGAGCGGTAGGACTGCCCCGGCGAGGGGAAGTGCGCGTCGAACAGCGTCTGGCCGGAGGCGCTGAATTCGGTGACGTAGGGCTCTTCGCCCCAGCCGACCAGCGAATCGCCGTCCGCGAGCACCTGGTCGTTGCCCTGGCTGCCCGTGAGGATCGGTGGCGTGTGCACGTCGCGACCGATCAGAACCACCGAGCGGTCGGCCCAGTCGATGCGCTCGCGGATGGCGCGCGACTCGGAGTGCGCCTTGGGCGTCGCGCCGTCGTCGAAGATCGTCAGCGTGTGGTCGGGCTGCCACTCGACATCGTGCTGCCACGCAAAGCCCGTGCCCGCGCCCATCTTGAAGCTCGTGTGCTTGCCGCCCAGGCGCCACATGATCGCGCCGCTGACGTGGTTGATCTCATACGCCGCCCACGTGTTGCGCGAGGAGATGATGAAGTTGCCGTCGCCCCACGTGTCCAGCGAGACGGAGTTGAGGTGGAAGTAGTCCCACGGCTGGCTGGCGTCGGTCGACGGCGAGGAGAAGGAGTCGCCGAGCGCCACATGCCCGTCGGCGTGCCATTCGAACATCACCAGGCCCGTCTTGACGTCCACCTCCTGGAGAATCGCGTCCTGGAGGATCCCGTTGCTCGAGCCGCCCTCCGCCGAGAGGTTGGCGTCCACGAGCGAGTACGCGGTGATGAACGCCGAGCCCCGCGGCGTGATCTGCATTTCGTGGAGGTCCGCGTAGTAGCCGTTGCCCGCGGACACCGTGGCGATCGGGGTGTAGGCGGTGCTGTAGATCTCATCCCTGCCGAAGCCCACGCCCAGGCTCTGGGGAACCTCGCCCTGCCAGAAGGTCAGCACCGGCTTGCCCTCATAGGTCTGCGCCTGCAGGTCCGTGTCGATTTCGCCCGCCGGCGCCGGATGGAACCAGACGAGCCCGCCGGAGCTGTTGGCGATCATCGCGCCCGACTGGCCGTAGCCGTGCGTGGGCGTCAGGAACAGGTCGCCCGGCGACGCCTGCGGCGAGTCGGTGGTGACCTGCACGACCGGCGGCTGCAGGTTGGGGGCGGACACGAAGCTCTGGACCAGGCCCGGCCTGCTCAGCGGAGCGACCTTCTTGACCGTGATCGGATAGTCGGGCAGCCGTGCGACCGTGAACGTCGTGCTGACGCGCGCCGTGTGGCCCTTCGGCCCCACCGTCGCGCTCGCGGTGACGCGCTCTCCCTGCGTGAACGGCCGCGTCGGCAGGAAGCTCGCGCCGGGGCTGCTCGCGTAGGACTCCAGCTTGCCGCTGTGGCTGGCGCTGCGCGAGCCCACAACCGAGATCTGGGAGATCTCCTTCGCCGGCACGCCCAGGAAGCTGATCTGGCTCTCCGGCGAGGCGTCCGGGGTGCCGTTCAGCGGCGACACCGCCACCGCCGGCCTGTCCTCGTCGGCGCGAGCGCCCGCAGCCGGTGCGAGAACCAGTGTCATCGCCGCAAGCAGCGCGAGCGTGCCAAGCCTGACCGAGATACCTGAGACAACACCCACGCGAAGGTCAAGGTAGCCATCACTCCCTCCCGCGCACATAAGAATTTCGATCAATCAGACCAGCGCGCGGCAGGGGTGCTTCATCGACGTGCAGGCGGCTGGAGGCCGTCCGCACGGAGCTCGTCCTCGAGCAGGCCGAGGACATTGTCGAGGACTTCTCTGGCACGCTCGCCAGTGAACTGCGCGAGGCTGTGGGTGATGGCCCTTCTGTACGGCCGGAGCGGGTCGGTTGCCTCCTTGTCGAGCGTGCCTGCAGAAGCGATCCAGACGCTCTCGAAGACAAGCGAGGAATGCTCGGCGATCCGATCGAAGTCGGCGTCGTAGTGCAGCACGCCGAGCTCATGGGCGGCGGCGATCGCCGCGACGAGGTAGTCCTGGTGCGGGAGGCGGTGAAAGCCGGCCGCGTGTCGCGCGAGCTTCGCCTGGGCTTCAAGCGCAGCGCCAACCACAGCCTCCGATAGCTCCAGCGGTCTGAGTGCCTCTAGCTCCTCGCTCAGCTCCGCATGCTCGCGGGCGTTGCGCGCGCTGTACAGGACCTCGAACTCCAGGATCGGCGATCGGTAGAGATGTCCTTCCTCGAGCGCCCGAAGCCAGTCGGCACGCACGATCTCGTTGTCGCCGCGCTGAAACGCGGAGTTGTCGACAACGAGCTTCCTGCCTCTGAACGCCGAGCTCACCCGCGCTGCCATTGCGCGGAGGCCTCGCGCAGTGCAGCATAGTCGAGGCCCTCCGGCCGTCGGAAACGGTCGGCCAGGCGCTTGGCGGCCGCACGCCGCCGCCGCTCGTAGTCTTCTTCCGCTTGGTTCCCCTGCTTGAGCGCCGCCTCGCCCTTGGTGACGAGCGCGGCGAGGATCTTTGAATCTGACGTTCCGGGCGGGAAGCTGCGCCGACTTCGCCGGAGAGCGAACTCGACCTTCTCGTCACTCGTGATGGTGTATCGGCGCTTCTTCGTCGGCATACAAAGAGTGTAGCACTAAGTGCGGCACTATTGCCGCCATTCCCACTTGCGCCCATTGACACTCCCACTTTCGCGCACCCGTCACTCCCCCTCCCTCACCCCTCGAACACCCCCACCACATTCGAAGCCCCCGTCGCGAACGGGTAGTCGGCCTCCGCTTCGCACAGCACCCGGAACTGGTACTCGGCCGGGCCGGGGAACTTGAAGCGGTAGCTCGCGTGGAAGCGCCCGCGGGAGTCGCTGCGGATCACGTCGAACTCCAGCCACGGGGAGCCGGGCGAGCGCGCCTCCAGCACCAGCAGCTTGCCGCCCGCCGGAATCGGCCCGCCCCGCAGACGGCCGGAGAAGTGGATGCTGCTGCCCACGCTCGCCGTGCGCGGCGCCACCGCCAGCGCCACGCCCGCCCGCACGCTCAGCGTCAGCGTCCTCGTCGCCACCGGCGGCGAGCCCAGCTCGTCGCTGTACTGCAAGCGCAGCGAGCGCGAGGACACGCCCCCGGGAACGCTCAAGCTGAAGCGCCCGTCCGCCCCCGTCAGCGGGCTCGCCATCGCCGCCGCCCTCGCGCCCGCGTAGTCGGGCCTCGCCAGCACCTCTATCCGCGCCCCCTCGATCGGCGCGCCGCCCACACCCGTCAGCCTGCCCACAATCGTCCGCGCGCGGCCGTACGCGCTCGTCGCGCGCTCGCCCCTCGCGCCCTTCCAGCCCGCCGTCAGCGTCGCCCGCGACGACGCGTTCGTCCCGTTCGGCGCGCCCGCGCCACCCGGGCCGCCCGCTCCCGGCGGGTTGTCGATCGTCACGTTCCTGCTCAGCACCGTCGCCGCGTTGCCCGCCGCGTCGACCACGCTCACAACCACATGGTGCTCGCCGTTGCTCACCCTCGTCGTGTCGAAGCCCACGTCAGCGCTCACCGACGCAGGGCACGGCTGCACGTACACGAACGCCGGCAGCCCGTCCGTCGTCTGCCCCACGTTCCTGCAGCGCCCCCCGTCTTCGTCCACCACCGTGCTCTGCACCACCTGCCCGTCCACGCTGAACACCGCCTCATACACCCCCGAGCCCGGGTCGCTCGCGCTGAACGTCACACGGCTCGTCCCCGACAACGTCTGCGCGCTCGCCAGTTCACCGCTCACGTTCGACGCCGTCGGGCCCGCGCTCTGTTCCAATGTCAGGTCCGCCGCGTACAGGTAGGCCACCGCCGCGTAGCCGTTGGCGTCGGATTTGCCTTCGGCGCAGGGGTTCCCAGGTGGGCCGCTGCACGAGACACGCACGAAGAGATTCGTTCCCAGATTCGCAGTCGGAACCACCACACGATTTTCGGACGATAGGGGCCAGTCAATATCCCCGACGCCCGCACATTCAAATCGCGATGCGCATTCGTCGAATAGGTCCGTTTCACTGGGGCCTGCCAGGAAGAAGTCATACGTCGAGTTAAGTGCCCAGCCCCCGTCCGTGTCTCCGGCCAACCACAACGTTGCACCAGCGAGGGTCTCGCCTCCCGGGACCGCAAATACCCATCTCGCGACGGTCGAGCCTGCGTTACGCGGGCCTGCCTTAAGCCCCGCGATCAGCGCACCCCCGGGCTTTGAGCACGTGTCTTCGGCAACCGCATTGGCGCCGGTCACCGACGGCGTCCAGCCGTCCGCCGGCGCGCTTTCGCCGGACGGCAGCCGGCAGGCGTCCACCTGGTACTGGCCCGCCGCCGCCGTCCCCGCGTCGACCGCCGTGACCGCCGCGGGCCCTGCTACCGCCATCAACACAGCAAAGAGCCTCGCCGTGCGCGACGCCCGCTTCGACATCCACTCGAACACAGACACCATCTCAACCTCATGTCGCTCGCGGGTCCGCTCTCGCCCCCCTCCCGAAATTGTTCCATTTCTTTAGCGCACGCCACGGCGAGCGCACGCAACGCCGACAGCTGTCGTGACCGGCGCCTGCGACGCTGGGGCGGGGACACGCGGACGCGTCTCCCAAAAAGACCTCAGAAGAGGGTCATGCGCACGGGCAGCTCCGCCAGCCCGTAGATGCCGGTGATGCTCTCGAACACAGGCTCGCCGTCCAGCTCCAGCGCGCGCACGCGGCGCGCCAGGAACGACAGCGCCTCGACCAGCTCCGCGCGCGCGAGGTTGGCGCCCACGCAGTAGTGCACGCCCGCGCCGAACGTCAGCTCGCGCGCGCCCCCGCGCGGCGCCGTTATGTCGAACGCGTCCGCGCCCGCCGGCCCCCGCTCGTCGTCCGCCAGGTCGCGGTTGCCCGTGAACGCGCACACCATCACGATCGTCTCGCGCGGGAACGTCACGCCGCGGAACGTCAGCTCCTCCGTCGTCATGCGCGCAGTGAACGGCGTGATCGGCTCGAAGCGCAGCGCCTCGTCCACCGCCGCCTGCGCCAAGGACGGGTCGTCCACCAGCGCCGCCCACTGCCGCGGATGCTCCGCCAGCAGCCTCACCGCGTGCGCCAGCTGGCTCTGCGTCGTGTCCACGCCGCCCGCCAGCACGTTGAACACCAGGTTCACGCACTCCACCTCAGACAGCCGCTCGCCAGCCTCCTCCGCCTGTATCAGCATCGAGATCAGATCCTCGCGCGGGTCCTCGCGGCGCGCCGCGATCAGCGCCTGCGCGTACTCGTAGAACTCCTCCACCGCGCGCTCTATCCGCTCGCGCTCGCTCGCCATGCTCACCGCGTCGAACTGCCGCTGGATCCAGTTCGACCAGTGGTGCAGGCGCGGCGCGTCCCGGAGCGGCGCGCCCATCACCGTCGCGATCGTCAGCGACGGGTACGGCTTCGCGAACGCCTCCACGAACTCGCACCCGATCACCCCCCGCTCCCGCGACGCCGCCAGCGCGTCGTCCATCAGCCTCTCCACGAACCCGCGCATCGCCGGCCTGTAGCGCTCCACCGCGCGCGGCGACAGCGCAGGGTTCACCAGGCTGCGCAAGCGCGCGTGGTCGGCGCCGTTCACGTGCAGGATGTTGCGCCTCATCTGCTCGTACAGCGGGCCCTCGCTCACGCCGAAGATCTCCGCGATCTTCATCCCCGGGAACGTCGCCGCGCGCGTGCGCAGGAAGAACTCCGCCGCCTCGCGGTCGAGCACCATGTAGCCGAACGGCCCCCGCGCCAGCCAGCCCCGCTCGCGCACCCGCGCCATCGCCGCGTGGAAGCGCTCCCCCCGCAGCGACCGGTCCGTGTAGTCGAACTCCGCCAGCTCCAGGTCGCCGACCGCCGTCATGCCGCGTGTCTCTATTTCTTCGGGTGTATCGCCTGCTTCAACGCCGCCCCCGCCGAGAACTTCGGCGCCTTCGACGCCTTTATCTTCACCCGCTCGCCCGTGCGCGGGTTCACGCCCTGGCGCGCCGCGCGTTTCACCACCGAGAACTTGCCGAAGCCCGTGATCGCCACCTCCTCGCCCTTTTTCAGCGTCCTCGTCACCGTGTCCAGCAGCGAGTCCACCGCGCGCGAAGCGTCAGCCTTCGTCAAGCCCGCGTCCTTCGCGATCTCATCGATCAGTTGCGACTTGTTCATGCCCGTTTTCCTTTCAATTAGAAGACATGCCCAGCGAGCGCGCAGGGTACCGCGCCAGCTTCTTGCCCGGGTTGAGCAGGCCCTTCGGGTCGAACACACGTTTAATCCGCTCGTGCAGCTCCAGCGCCCGCGCGTCCCACTGGCGCTCCAGCCGCCCGCGCTTCAGCCAGCCCACGCCGTGCTCGCCCGCCACCGACCCGCCCAGCTCCACCACCAGCGCGAACAGCTCCTCACCCACCGCCCGCGCCGCCTCCAGCTCCGCCTCGCTCGCGCGGTCCACCAGCACCGTCGCGTGCACGTTGCCATCGCCCCCGTGGCCCCACGCGCACGAGCGCAGCCCGCGCGCCCGCGCGATCCCCTCGAAGCGCTCGAGACCCTCCTCCAGACGCTCCAGCGGGAACACCACATCCTCGCTCACCTTCCCCCCGCGCACCGCCGTCACCGCCGGGTTCGCCCCGTCGCGCCAGCGCCACAGCGCACGCGCGTCCGCCGGCTCGTGCACCGCCAGCGCGCCCGCGCCCGCGCCGCCCATCACCTCCAGCAAGGCCTCGCGGTCCGCCAGCGCCTGCGCGCGCGAGCCGTCCACCTCGCAGATCAGCGCGAAGCCTGAGCCTCGCGGCACGCCCGTAGCCCCGGGGTAGGAGCCCGCCGTCATCGCCAGCGTCTCGCCGTCCATGAAGTCCAGCACCGACGGGCGCAGCCCCACCGCGAACACCTCTTCCATCGCCGCGCAGCCCTGCGCGCGCGTGCGCAAGAACACCACCAGCGCGATCGCCTCCTCCGGCGCCGGCAGCAGCCGCAGGCGCACCGCCGTGATCACCCCCAGCGTGCCCTCCGAGCCCACCAGCAGGCTCCTCAAGTCATACCCCGCCACGTCCTTGCGCGCCCAGCCACCCACCCGCACCAGCTCGCCCGGCGCCAGCACCGCCTCCACACCCGCCACCCACGCGCCCGTCACGCCGTACTTCAGCGCGTGCGGTCCGCCCGCGTTCGTCGCCACGTTGCCGCCTATCTGCGACTGCTCCGCCGCCCCCGGGTCCGGGGCGAACATCAGACCGTTCTCGCGCGCCAGGCGCTGAACGTCGCGCGTGCTCACACCCGCCTCCGGGAACATCCGCCACAGCCCCGGCTCCAGCTCGCGCACGCCCCGCAGGCGCTCCAGCGACAGCACCACGCCGCCCTGCGTCGGCACCGCCCCTCCCACCAGGCCCGTGCCGCCGCCGCGCGGCACCACCGGCACGTCGTGCTCGTAGCACCACGCCACCACCGCCGCCACCTCCCGCGCGCCGCCCGGCAGCGCCACCGCGTCCGCGCGCCCCCGCGCCGCGCCGGCGTCGGAGCAGTCGAAGTTGTACGAGGACTGGGGGGGCGGCGCCTGGAGCACGTGCTCAGCGCCGATCAGGCGGCTCAGCTCGTTGAGCATCGCGTTGTGAGGCATCGGTGGCTGTTCTCCTCTTTCACTGTCTGTATAGCCATGGCTATACAGAATCTGCGGCATGGTGGTCAACCGCTACGCAAGAGCCTACGATGGGCGAGCAATGGCAGTGAGCGCAAAGCCCTCCGAGGGGGCGAGCACGCCCGCACAGTCGCAGGAGGCGGCCGAGCGGGCCTTCCGCACCCTCTCCGACGAGCCCGTGCGCGAGCTGTACACCGCCGCCGACCTGCCCCCCGGCGCCGGTGGCGGCGCGGACGGCGCCGAGGACCCGATCGGCGCGCCCGGCTCCTACCCGTTCACGCGCGGCATCCACCCGACGATGTACCGCGGGCGGCTGTGGACGATGCGCCAGTTCGCGGGCTTCGGCACGAGCGAGGAGACGAACGAGCGCTTCCACTACCTGCTCGAGCACGGACAGACGGGGCTGTCGACGGCGTTCGACATGCCGTCGCTGATGGGCCACGACTCCGACCACGCGCGCTCCTTGGGCGAGGTCGGGCGCGAGGGCGTGGCGGTGGACACGCTGGACGACATGCAGACGCTGTTCTCCGGCATCGACCTGGGGGCGGTGTCCGTGTCGATGACGATCAACGCGCCCGCGGCGATCATGCTCGCGTTCTACGTCGCCGCCGCGGAATCCGGCGAGACCGCGGACGGCGGCGCGTCGGGCGTCGGGCCAGTGCCGCCCGAGCGCCTGTCGGGGACGATCCAGGCGGACATCCTCAAGGAGTACATCGCGCAGAAGGAGTGGTGCTTCCCGATCGACCCCGCCATGCGCCTGTGCGGCGACATGATCGAGTGGTGCACGCGGCGGATGCCGCGCTGGCATCCCATCTCGATCTCCGGCTACCACATACGCGAGGCCGGCTCGACGGCCCAGCAGGAGCTGGCGTTCACGCTCAAGGACGGCCTGACGTACGTCGAGCAGGCGGTCGCGCGCGGCCTGCACGTCGACGAGTTCGCGCCGCGCCTGTCGTTCTTCTTCAACGCGCAGATCGACTTCTTCGAGGAGATCGCCAAGTACCGCGCCGCGCGGCGCATCTGGGCGCGCGAGATGCGCGACACGTTCGGCGCCAAGAGCCCGCGCTCGTGGCAGATGCGCTTCCACGCGCAGACCGCCGGCGTGTCGCTGACCGCGCAGCAGCCTCTGAACAACATCGTGCGCACGACCGTCGAGGCGCTCGCCGCGGTGCTCGGCGGCACGCAATCGCTGCACACCAACTCCTACGACGAGGCGCTCGCGCTCCCCACCGAGGAGGCCGTCACGATCGCGCTGCGCACGCAGCAGATGCTCGCCCACGAGACGGGCGTCACCAACACCGTCGACCCACTCGGCGGCTCCTACTTCGTGGAGGCGCTCACGGACGAGATGGAGGAACGCGCGTACGAATATTTTAAGAAGATCGACGAGCTCGGTGGGATGGTTCAGGCGGTAAAGGTGAACTATCCCCAGCGCGAGATCGCCGACGCCGCCTTTGCCCTGCAGCAGCAGATCGACGCCGGTGAGCGAATCGTGGTCGGCGTCAACAGCTTCCTCGCCAGCGACGAGCAGCCGATCCCCACGCTGCGCGTGGACCCCGCCCTCGAGCGCAAGCAGATCGGGCGCCTGCAGGCCGCGCGCGCCGCGCGCGACGGCGCAGAGGTCGAGCGCGCGCTGGCAGCGCTGCGCGAGGACGCGGCGCGCGAGGATCGCAACCTGATGGAGCCGCTGCTCACCTGCGCCCGCGCCCACGCCAGCGAGGGCGAGATCATCGAGTCCTTGCAGCAGGTGTTCGGCGACTACTCGGAGACGCCGGTTTTCTGACACGAAGGTTCAGCGCCGCCAAGCCTGAGCCCATCGACGTAAGACCACGCCCACGCTCTGGCGAGGCTTACAACACCTTTTGCGTGTGGTGTATAACGATCGCTATACACCACACCGCGCGACGGGCGGGCCTTGTAACACCTCCTTCGTCTGGTGTATAGCGATCGCTATACACCACTCGCGAGAGGACTACTCCACAACGGCGAGCGAGGCCTGCCGCGTGATCGGCCGCTTGCCCCACGCGGTCGACTGGGCGTAGCCGATCAGCGCCGCCAGGTAGCCCTTGGGATCGGGCTTCTCCACGCCGGCCCGCGCGAGCATCGCCAACGCTCGCACGTCGGTGAAGCGGCAGCGCACGTCGAAGTACGGCGCGAACGTCTCCGCCCCCGCGGGAAGCCCGCTTGACCCCTGCTCCTCGCCCTTGGAGCGCTCACCGCCGGCACCGTGCTGCGGTGCGACGAAGCGCACAGGCGCGCGTCCGGTCAGCGAGGAATGCAGCGCCACCAGCTCGCCCGCGCTCAGCGCGCGCTCGCCCGCGACCAGGCTGTACGTGCCGCGCACCGTCTCCGCGTCCAGCAGCGCCAGGATCCCGTCGGTCACGTAGTCGACAGGCACGAAGTCCACGATCGAGTCCGCGCGCGCCGGCACTTCGTCGAGCAGGCCGCGTTCGAACGCGCGCAGCGGCCAGTAGAGCACGTTGAAAGCTGACGTCCAGCCGCTGACGCTGTGGCCCACGACGATGCTCGGCCGGGCGACTGCCAGAGGCAGATCGACGGCTCCCAGCAGCAGCCGCTCGGCCTCGTGCTTGGACCGCTCGTAGGTGTTGCGGAACTGCTGGCCGACGTCGAGATCGCGCTCGCCGAACTCACCCGCGTGGCGCCCGCTGACATAGGCCGTCGAAACGTGCACCACCCGGCGCAGCAACCCGCGCGCGGCGATCTCGCGTGCGAGCTCCATAACACGCTCCACACCGCCCACGTTGATCGCGCGCGCCTGCTCCAAGGGCAGATCGAACGAGATCGACGCGGCGCAGTGGACGATCCGGTCGACCGAGCCGACCAGCCACTCGTGGTCCGGCCTCGACAGGCCCAGCCCCGGCTGCAACAGGTCGCCGCGCACAGCCCGGATCCGCGCCGCCGCGGCTGGCGCAGGCCCGTCGTACAGGCGCGCGAGCACGACCCGTAGGCGTTCCTGCGCGCTTGCGTCGTCGGGGGCGCGCACGAGCACCGCTATCTGCGCGCCCTCGCGCGGTTGCCCACCATCGCGCTCGATCAGGCGCGCCAGTATGTCCATCCCGAGGAAGCCGGTGGCCCCCGTCAGCAGGATCGCGCCGCTCACGGCAGCCGCGCCGCATCCGGGGCCGCCGCGAGCGCGACCGACGCCGCCGGCGTGGCGCAGCCCATCGCGTGGAAGCCGCCGTCGACGTGCACGATCTCCGCGGTTATCCCGCGTGCGAGCGGCGAGAGCAGGAAGCACGCCGCGTCGGCCACCGGCCCCGGATCCTCGGTGTCCCACGCCAGTGGCGCCGTCCGCGACCACACCTCCGCGAGCTGCGAGAAGCCGGGGATGCCGCCAGCGGCGAGCGTCTCGATCGGGCCGGCAGAGACCAGGTTCACGCGCACCTGGCGCGGGCCGACCTCGCGTGCGAGGTAGCGAGCGACCGCCTCCAGCGCGGCCTTGGCGACGCCCATCCAGTCATACGACGGCCACGCCACGCGCGCGTCGAAATCAAGCCCGACCACGCCCGCGCCGTCCGGCGCGGCCTCTAGCAACGGCAGCACGCCCGCAACGAGTGCCTTCAGCGAGAACGCGCTCGTCTGGTAGGCCGTCAGCGCGCTCTCGAGAGGGGTGTCCATGAAGCCGCCGCCGAGCGCGTCCGGCGGGGCGTAGGCGACCGCGTGCAGCAGCCCGTCGAGCGCGCCCCAGCGCTCCTCCAGCTCGCCGCGCAGCCGCTCGATGTCCTCGGTGCTGTTGACATCCAGCTCGAGCACGTCGACGCCCCGCGGCAGCTGGCGGGCGGCGCGTTCGGTCATCCGCCGCGTGCGCCCGAAGCCCGTCAGCAGCACCTCGGCGCCCAGCTCCTGGGCGCGCGCGGCGGTCGCGAACGCGATCGAATGGCGGTCGAGCACGCCCGTCACGAGGATGCGCCGGCCCTGCAGCATCACGCCCGACCTACGCCGATCACAGCGGCAGCGGCACGAACTCGCCGGGGGACGCGTCGCCGACGATCGGCTCGCGCCATGACCCCGACACGGCTCCCGCGTCGCGCGCGTCCGCGGCGGCGGCGTCGGTGCGCCACAGCACCTGCACTTTCGCGCGCGCGACGAGCGCGCCGTCCTGGTTGCCGATCCGCCAGCCGAACTCGACCAGCCCGCTGCGCGCGTCGATCGGGCGCAGCGCCGTGATCTCCCCGGCCACCGCGACGACGTCGTTCAGACGCACCGGGCGCTTGAACACCACGTCGCCGACGCGGCGCAGGGCGAGCACGCGCTCGGGATCCAGCGGCACCAGCCCGACCGCCAGCGAGAGCACGAGCATGCCGTGGGCGATCCGCTCGCCGAACGGGCTGCGCGCGGCCCACTCGGGGTCGCAGTGCTGCGGATGCCAGTCGCCGGTGAGGGCGCTGAACACGATCACGTCGGTGTCGCGCACGGTGCGCCCGGCGGACTCGAACCGCTGCCCGACCGACAGGAGCTCGAATGGATCTGACCAACGCATCGCTACCTCCTCTAGAGCGGGATGTTGCTGGCGCGAGACGCCGGGCGGTGGACGTCGTGCAGGGCTTCCAGGCATGACGCGACGCGCGCCCGCGTCGCCTCGGGCGCGATCACCTCGTCGACGAATCCGTCGGCGCTGGCGCCGTCGACCTGCAGCTGCTCGCTGGAGTACGCGAGCGCCAGACGGCGGCGGTGCGCGGCGGGGTCCTCCGCGGCTGCGATCTCGCGGCGGGAGAGGATGCCGACGGCCTGCTCGGCGCCCATCACGCCGACCTCCACGCCCGGCCACGCGAACACGTAGTCGGCGCCGAGCGCCTTCGAGTTCATCGCGATGAACGCGCCGCCGAACGCCTTGCGCACGATCACGGTCACGCTGGGGACGGTCGCCTCGGCGAACGCGTGCACGAGCTTGGCGCCGTGGCGGATGACGCCGTCGCGCTCCTGGCGCGAACCGGGCAGGAAGCCGGGGGTGTCGACGAGCACCAGCAGCGGCAGCCCGAACGAGTTGCACATGCGCACGAAGCGCGCGGCCTTCTGCGCGGCGTTGGAGTCGAGCACGCCGCCGAGGTGCTTGGGCTGATTGGCGACGATCCCGATCGCGCGGCCCTCCAGGCGCGCGAACGCGCACACGACGTTGCGCGACCATCTCGGGCTGACCTCCATCAGGCGCCCGCCGTCGACGAGCGCTCCGGCGACGTGGCGGATGTCGTAGACCTTGCGCGCCTGCGACGGCACGGCGCGGTCTGGCAGCGTCTCGGGCGGCGCCACGCTCGGCCACAGCTGCGGCGAGACGCCGCTGTGCTGGGGCAGGTAGTCGAGCAGGTCGCGTGCCATCAGCGCGCCGTCGACCTCCGTGGGCGCGGTGAAGTGGCACACGCCGTTGCGCTCGTGCACGCGCGGCCCGCCCAGCGAGGCCATGTCGAGCACCTCGCCGGTGACCTCCGCGACCACGCCGGGGCCGGTGAGGAACATCGACGCGCGCCCGGCCATGATCACGAAGTCGTTCAGCGCGGGGCCGTAGGAGGAGCCGCCGGCGGCAGGCCCGCAGACGATCGATATCTGCGGCACGACGCCCGACAGGCGCACGTGCTCGCGGAAGATCGCGCCGTAGCCGGACAGCGCCGTGAGGCCCTCCTGCATGCGCGCGCCCGCCGACTCGACGAACCCCAGCACGGGCACGCGCGCGCGGCCGGCCAGGCGCAGTACCTCGACGATGCTCTGCGCGTGCGCCTCGCCCAAGGAGCCGCCCGCGAACGACGCGTCCTGCGCGTAGCAGTACACCTGCCGTCCGTCCACGCGCGCGTGCGCCGCGAGCACGCCGTCGCCCGGCTGCGCGCGCTCGCCCATGCGCCGCGAGCGCACCTGCGTGCGCAGCAGCTGCAGCGACCCGGGGTCGGCCAGCACCTCCAGGCGCTCGCGCGGCGTCAGGCGCTCGTCGGGGCGCTCGAGCAGGGCGAGGGTCATGTGCTCTCCCGCGCGGACGTCATGGGGCTTCCAGGCACAGCACGGCGTTGTGGCCGCCGAAGCCGAACGAGTTCGACAGCGCCAGCACGGGCTGCCGCTCACCGCCGGGGGCCGATCCGCCGCCGGCCGGCCCATGTCCGCTCGGCGCGAGTGGTCGCGCGGCGCCGGGCACGTAGTCGAGGTCGAGGCCGTCTTCGGGCTCGGACAGGCCGAGCGTCGGCGGGGCGATGCGATCGCGCAGCGCCAGCAGCGTCGCGACGGCCTCCACCGCGCCGGCGGCGCCGAGCAGGTGCCCGATCGCGGACTTCGTCGAGGACACGGGGATGCGCCGCGCGTGCTCGCCCAGCGCGAGCTTGATGGCGTGCGTCTCCGCGCGGTCGTTCAGCGGGGTGGAGGTGCCGTGGGCGTTGACGTAGTCGATCCGCTCGACGGACACGCGGGCGTCCGCGAGGGCTGCTCGCATCGCCGCGGCCTGTCCCGCGCCGTCCTCGCGGGGAGCGGTCAGGTGATGGGCGTCGGAGCTCGCGCCGTAGCCCCTGACACGCCCGATCACGCGCGCGCCGCGTGCGCGAGCGGCGTGCTCGCGCTCGAGCACGATCACGGCGGCGCCCTCGCCCATGACGAAGCCGTCGCGGCGGGCGTCGAAGGGGCGCGAGACGCCCGTCTGCGAGAGCGCATCGAGGGCGCCGAACGCCGCGCGCGCGAGCGGCGTGAGGCCGGCCTCCGAGCCGCCCACGACGGCGGCGTCGGCTTCGCCCGACTGCAGCATCCTCAGCGCGGAGCCGATCGCGTGCGCGCCCGACGCGCACGCGGAGCTGACGGCGAACGACGGTCCGCGCAGGCCGTGGCGCATCGACAGCGCGCCCGCGCCCGCGTTGCTCATCATCAGCGGCACCGACAGCGGCGAGACGAACTGCGCGCCGCGCTCGCGCAGCGTGTCCTGGCCGTCGACGAGCGTGTGGATGCCGCCGATGCCGGTGCCGAGCACGCAGCCGACGCGCTCGGGGTCGTATGGGAGCTCGCCCGCCGCGCCGCCGCCTGACGTGCCGGCCCCGTGACCGCCCGCCCCGGCCCCGTGACCGCCCGCCCCGGCGTCGCGCCAGCCGGCGTCCGCGAGCGCCTCCTCGCAGGCGGCGATCGCGAGCTGCGTGAAGCGGTCGGCGCGGCGCGCCTCCTTGGCGGACATGAAGTCGCCGGCGTCGAAGTCCGTGCACGCGCCCTCGCCGTCGGCGATCCCGCACTCGCCGGCGCACCAGCGCTCGTGCAGCGTGCGCGCGCCGACGCCCAGCGGCGTCACGGCGCCGACGCCGGTGACGACGATCGCGTCCGCTCGCTCGCTGTGGGCCGTCGCGTCCATGTTGTTACAGCCGCGACGCGATCAGCTGGACGGCGTCGTCGACGGTCTTGACCTCGGCCACGTCGGAGCCCTTCAGCTCGACGCCGAACTGCTCGTGCACGATCTGCGAGAGCTCGGCGAGGTCGAGCGAGTCGATGTCGAGCGCCTCGAACGTCGCGTCGGGGGTGATCTGGTCGGGGTCGGCGCCGAACGTGGCAAGCGACTCGCTCACGACCTTTTCGACCTGCTCTGTGGTGACTGCTGTGCTCATGTGCGTTCCTTTCGTTTGGTGTGGTGCGGCTCAGGCGGCCAGGCCGCCGTCGACGTACAAGGTGGTGCCGGTCACGTAGCCGGCGCGCTCGGAGGCGAGGAAGCGCGCGCACGCCGCCACCTCCTCGACAGAGCCGGCGCGGCGCGCGGGCACGGCGCGCAGCAGCTCGCCGTCCAGGTCGGCGGTCATGTCGGTGTCGATCAGCCCCGGCGCGATCGCGTTGACGGTGACGCCGCGGCGGGCGACCTCGACGGCGATCGTCTTGGTCATGCCGATCAGCCCGGCCTTGGCGGCCGCGTAGTTGGCCTGCCCGGCGTTGGCGCGCGGCCCGACGACTGACGCGAGGTTGATCACGCGTCCGAAACGCTCGCGGATCATGCCGCGCAGCGCGCGCCTGGTGGCGCGGAACGCGGCTGACAGGTTGGTGTCGATGACCTCGCCCCAGTCGGCGTCGGTCAGCGAGACGGCCAGATCGTCGGCGCGCACGCCGGCGTTGTTGACGAGCACGAGCACGCGCCCGAAGCGCTGCTCGAGCGTGTCGAACATGGCCTCCAGCTGCTGCGGCGCGGTCACGTCGGCGCGCAGCGCGAGCGCGCGGCCGCCGCCGTGCTCGATGCGGCCGACGGTCTCGCCGGCGGCGTCCTCGCCCGTGCGGAAGTTGACCCCCACCGGCCAGCCGTCGGCGGCCAGCGCGCAGGCGATGGCAGCGCCGATGCCGCGCGAGGCGCCGGTCACCAGCGCGCAGCCTGCGCGCTCACCGGCGCCGGCGCCGGGATCGCCCGATGGCTGCTGGGCAGCGGCGCTCACGCGTCTCCCCAGCTGATCACGGTCGCGCCCCACACCAGCCCGGCGCCGACGGCGCCGAGCACGACCCGCGCGCCGGGGCGCAGCGCGCCGACGCGCACGGCCTGCGCGAGCGCGATGGGAACGCTTGCGGCGCTGGTGTTGCCGAAGCCGGCGATGCAGTCGAAGACGCGCTCGCGCGGCAGCTGCAGCCGCTCGGCGACGGCGGTGAGGATGCGCGAGTTGGCCTGGTGGTAGACGAACAGGTCGACGTCCTCGAGCGCGACGTCGGCGAGCGCGAGCACCTCGCTGGTGCTCTTGGACAGCTTGTCGGCGGCCATCAGGAACGTCTCGTGGCCTTCCATCTCGATCACGCCGCGGGCGCGCGTGGCGCGGATCGCGTGCGCGGCGCCGCCGTCGCTGCCGAGCACGAACGGCCCGATCTCCCCGCTGGCGTCCGCGGAGACGACGAGCGCGCCGGCGCCGTCGCCGAACAGCGGCGCCGTGCGCGGGTCCTCGAAGTCGACGAAGCGCGTCAGTATCTCCGCGCCGATCACGAGCACGTTGCGCGCGCGGCCGGCCTCGATCCACGCGGTGGCGTGCGCGAGCGCCGCGAGCGAGCCGGCGCACGCGGCGCCCACGTCGATTGCGGCGACGTTGCCGATCCCGAGCTGGTGAGCGACGACGGGCGCGGTCGACGGCGTGATCTCATCGGCGGCGAGCGTCGCCACCAGCACCATGTCCACGGCACTCGCGTCGAGGCCGGCGTCCACCAGCGCTCCGCGCCCGGCGGCGACGGCGAGATCGCTCACGCGCTCGCCCGGCGCGGCGTAGCGGCGCTCGCCGATGCCGGTTCGCCGCTGGATCCACTCGTCGGTGACGCCCAGCCGCGGGGCGATCTCGGCGTTGGGCACCCTGCGCTCGGGCAGCGCCACCCCCAGCCCGAGGATGCCGGCTGTGCGGGGCGGGGCCGCGGCTGCGCGTCCGCCGGAGGCGGTCGCCCGCGGCGCGAGCGTGGGCGAATCAGACGACACCGCTCGTCTCCCGGTCGGGAGTGGATGGGAGCTCGGCGAGGTCGAGCACGCGCGCGTCGGGCAGGTTGCGCCGGACCAGCTTCGCGAGCACTTCGCCGGGGCCGAAGTCCACGAACGTGTCGGCTCCGAGCTCGGCGAGCGCGAGCATGGCCGCTCGCCAGCGCACGGGCCGGACGATGGCCGCCGCCAGCTCGGCGCGTATGTCCGCGAACGGCCGCCCGCTCGCGCCCGAGATGACTGGCACCGCCAGCGGGGAGAGCTCGACCCGATCGAGCTCTGCGCGAAACGGCTCCACGGCGGCGGCCATCGAGGGAGAGTGAAAGGCGCCCGCGACGTCCAGCGGGATCGCGCGCACCCGCTGCTCGCGCGCCGCGCGGGAGGCAGCGCGCAGGCGCTCGGTCGCTCCCGCCAGAACCACCTGGCCCGGCGCGTTGTCGTTGGCCAGCACGAGCTGGTGCTGGTGCGCCAGCGCGGTGACCTGCTCGTCGCTGGCGCCGAGCACGGCGAGCATGCCCTCGTCGCGTCCGCTCGACGCCCTCGCCATCAGCTCGCCCCGACTGACCGCCAGGCGCAGGCCGTCGGTCTGCTGGAGCGCACCGGCGGCGACCAGCGCGCTCAGCTCTCCGAGCGAGTGGCCGGCGAGCGCGACGGGGCGCACGCGCCCGCCCCAGCGCCGCCAGCCGGCGATGCTGGCGCAGAAGATCGCCGGCTGTGCATAGCGGGTGCTGTCGGCCACTCGCGGGAACGGATCCTCGCCGACCAGCTCGACGCACAGCTCCAGCAGCTCGGGGACGACGCGCTGCACCCGCTCGCGCAGATCGCTCGTCTGGCTGCCCTGCCCGGGGAAGAGGCCGGCTGTGACTGGGCTTGACACTATCGCCAGCCTTTCGTTTCCGACTTGCCCAGCCCGGTTGAACCGCGGATCAACCCCTCGAATGGGGGGTGAGATCCGTGCGCCTGAGGGGTGCCTCAGCGGGCGAGGCTAGAGAAGCGCCGTGGACAGGCCCAACTGCGTCGATGACGTGGCCTAAAGCCAGCAGTTCATCGTCGAGGAGTTGATGCCACGGGCCATCGCGAGGATGCCCCCGCGTGCGCTGCCTTCGATCTATTGGCCCAGTTGGACGAGTTCCTCGCTGCTGCCGGCCGGCCTAGTAAGAGTCAGCCGCCGGTTCCGATTTGTTCGAGCCCCGTTGGCCCTGGCAATGGGCGGCGTGGAGGCTTTGGGTTTGAGTCTTTTCCGGGCATGGCTTCTCCATAGTAGTCGGTCTGTCAATCTTGATTAGCAGCGCTGCAAGCGCAAGACCAAGAACCAAAAAGAGCGTAGCCCTCTGGAGCCAGCGTCGCTTCCGTGTGATCCGTTCGAAGTTCTTCTCGAAGGCGATCTCTAGCTCGTCGAGCAGAAGTTCTCGCGCTTTGAGAGGCGGGCCTTCAGCGTACGTTTCGTAGAACGTGCCAGCACGTATGCCGAGGCTTGCTCCGACTCTGTTCGGTCTTGCGCGCCCGTGATCGTCCTCCTCTCCGGCACTAGCGGGCGTTGACGTTGGGGCGCCGTCATCCTGCTGGTCTCGCCGGTGCCGCCCCCCGTAGAGCACGTAGAGAAGCATTCCAGTCGCCACGAACACCACGGCGAACGGGGACGGCCACAATGGGCCGAGCTCGAGCAGTTCCTTGGCGGCGATAGCGGCAGCGAGCAGCGCCCCGTTGAAGCCAATCAGGCCGGTCGCTCTACCGTCGAGACTCGCGTCGTCTGCGACCTGCGCCAGGAGCTGCGTCGCGGCCAGCGCGAGAGCTGCGTCTATGACCACCCCTCGGGTCTCATCAGATGGCTCAAACGATGTTTCCAGGGACGCCTCCAAGGTTCCACATGCTAGGTCCACGCTGAGACGGGATGCCGGTGGCTGGAGCGCGGGTCGGGAGCCGACGCCATGTGCCTCAGCGGTGCAGCCCCAGGCGCTGCGCGCGCTGGACGGCGTCGGCGCGGTTGCGCGCGCCGAGCTTGCGATAGAGCGTGCTCGTGTGCTCCTTGACGGTGTGCGGCGAGAGGAACAGCGTCGCGGCGATCTCGCGGTTGGTGGCGCCGCCGGCGATCAGGCCGAGGATCTCGCTCTCGCGGTCGGTGAGCGTCGGCGTCGGGCGTCCGGTGTCCCTGAACACCTCCTGTCCGTCGCCGACCATGAGCACGAGCTTGGCTATCTCCGGGGCGGGCCAGTCCTTTGAGATGAAGCCGGCTGCGCCGGCCGCTCGGGCAGCGCGCGGCGAGATGCCGCCAGCTCCGGACATCAGGAGAACGCGTGGAGCGGGCGCCTCCGCGCGCAGGCGCTCGCAGATGTCAGGCCCGGACTCACCGCCGAGGAACAGGTCGACGAGCGCGACGTGCGGCTCGTAGCGGCGGCACACGGCGAGCGCCTCGGCGCCGGTGCGCGCGCTGAGGCAGCGATCCACCCACGGCATCTGGCCGAGCATCAGCCGGAATCCCCAGTGCACGACGTCGTGGTCGTCGACGACCAGCACGCGCAGGCGCTTGCGCGCCTGCTGCGCGGCCGGCGGCTCTGAGGAGATGGGCGCGGAGGCGCTCACTGGCCTGTCGGCACCACGAGGCGCACCTGCCACGCCCCCGGCTCGGACTCTCCGTACTCGAGCACACCGTCGTGCTGCAGCGCCTCCAGCGTGGCCAGGCGCAGGCCCACGCCCCCGGGGCGCTCGCCCCGCGCGGGGACTCCGTCGTTGCGCACCTCGAGCACGAACGTGGCGCCGTCGTTGTGCAGCGACACCGCCACGAAGCGAGCGCGTGAATGCTTGCGCGCGTTGCGCACCGCCTCGACCAGGATCGACTGCGCGAGCGCCTCGAGGCTCGCGGGCACGTCCTCGGCGCTGCCGTCCTGGAGCCCTATCTCCAGGCCCGCGTACAGCGCGCGAAGGCGTTCGAGCTCTTCCGCGAACGTCACAGCCGTCGGTCGTGAGACGTGCCCGAGCGGGCGCGTGAGCGCGGTGCGCAGGTCGCTGAGGGCCGTCTGCACCTCGGCGGCGCAGCGTCGCTGGTCCTCGGCGTCGAGCAGCTCCTCGCGCGAGAGCGCCAGCGAGATCCCGAACAGCCGCTGCACGACGCCCTCGTGGATCTCCCGCGCCAGGTCGATCCGCTGGCGCAGCTGGCGGCTGTGCTCGTCGTACGCGGTGACCTCGCGGGCGACCGACGCCATCGCGATCGCCTTGCCGAGCGTCCACAGCAGGTGGCGCTCGTCCTCGTCCATCCGCGCCAGGCCGGCCTCGCGCTCGGACAGCACGACGCCGACATAGCGGCCGGCGGCGGCCATCGGCGTGCACACGATGCGCACGCCGTCCAGCAGCTCGCGCACCGACGGCGGCACCCTGAAGTCCTCCGCGCCGAGCACCTCCAGGACGCGATCCTCGACGAGCGAGCGGCGCGCGACCGGCACGGAGTCGATCGTCACGAACAGGTCCGCGAACACGTCCAGCTCGATCCCGTGCGCGCCGACCGCGCGCACGCGCCGGCGCACGCTGTCGTAGTGGACGAGCACCGCCCGGCGCATCGACGTCAGGCGGCAGATCGCCTCGCACAGGCTGCTGAAGAAGGCGTCCGGCGGCGAGCCCTCGCCGATCCCCGAGAGCAGGTCGGACATGACCTCCAGCACCTCGATGTGGCCGGCGCGCGCGTCGGCGGCGCCGGGGGCTGAGCTGAGCGGCGCGGAGCCGAGCATGCCCCCAGAATCCCACGAACGCGACCGCCGGGGCCCCACCATCGCCCGCAACCCCCCAAACAGGGGGTGGGCGCGGCACGAGGTATCGTGCGCGGCGGCGCGCACTCCTCTTCGCAACTTCTTAGCGGGCCGACGTGTCCACGACTTAGGATCTTCGCGCGCCCAACGATCAGCGAGGACCCAGAGGAGTCCGATGAATCACGACAGGCACAATGCGGCTGCGTAGAGCGCTGTTCTGCGGTGGGGTGCTGGTGGTGCTCTCCAGCGTCACCGCGCTCGCGCTCGCCTCCAAGCGGATCGGCGCCGAGCAGGCCGCCTACGGCGACCCCAGCGCCAGCCGCTGCATCCCGACGACGCTCAACGGCTCCGCGGTGCTGCCGGGGACGAGCGTCGCGGTCTCGCCGCTGCCGGACTCCTACGCCGCCTCGCCGGACACGCAGATAAGCCTGCTGGGCGCGCCGGTGAGCGCCATCAGCGAGGTCCGCGTGAGCGGGTCGCAGACCGGCTCACACGCGGGCCGCCTGCTCGCCTACTCGCAGGGAGACGGCGGCAGCTTCGTGCCGGCCAAGCCGTTCGACCCCGGCGAGACGGTGACCGTGCGCGGCAGGATCAAATCGGGCTCGCGCACCGAGCCGTTCGCCTACCACTTCGTGGTCGCCCACGAGGACGTCCAGCTCGCGGGCGGCGCCAGCGCCGCCACAGCCAGCGCCACCACACCGGATCCGGACGAGTGGCAGCATTTCCGCTCGCGCCCGGAACTGAAGGCGCCGGTGATCGACGTGACCACGCGCGCGCCCGGGACCAGCGCTGGCGACCTGTTCGCCGCGCCCTACTCCGGCCCCGGCCCCAGCGGCCCGATGATCTTCGAAGAAGACGGAAACCTGGTGTGGTTCCACCCGCTGCCGGCGGGAACGGAAGCCACCAACCTGCAGGTGCAGCAGCTGGACGGTCAGCCCGTGCTGACCTGGTGGCAGGGCCGCATCCCGCCGCAGGGGTTCGGCCAGGGCGAAGAGATCATCGACAACACCTCCTACCAGCAGATCGGCAGCGTGCACGCGGGCAACGGCTTCCGCGCCGACCTGCACGAATTCCGCATCACCCCCCAGGGAACGGCGCTGCTCACCGTGTTCGACCCGATCGACTGCAACCTCTCCTCCGTGGGAGGCCCCTCCGGCGGCGCCGTCACCAACAGCCTCTTCCAGGAAATCGACCTCAAGACGGGTCTAGTGCGCCGGGAATGGGCCAGCGTCGACCACATCGCGCTGGCGGACTCCTACAGCTCGGGCGTGGGCTCGAGCATGGCCTGGCCCTTCGACTTCTTCCACCTCAACTCGATCGACCCGCTGTCCGACGGCAGGACGCTGATCTCCGCGCGCAACACATCCACACTCTACGAACTGAACACGCTGACCGGCCAGGTGATCACGCGCATCGGCGGCAAGCACTCGAGCGTGAAGCTCACCGCCGCGGCGGTCACCGCCTTCCAGCACGACGCGAGCGTGCTCCCCGACGGCGAGATCAGCGTGTTCGACAACGGCGCCACCCCCAAGGTCCAGCCGCAGTCGCGCGCGCTGATCCTGTCGGTCAGCGCGAAGGCGAAGACCGACACCGTGCTCGCCGAATACACGCATCCGAACCCGCCGCTGTCGTCGGACAGCCAGGGCAACATGCAGCTGATCGAAGGTGGCAACGTGTTCGTCGGTTGGGGGGCCGAGCCGTACTTCTCGGAATTCAGCGCCGGCGGCCAGCTCCTCTACGACTCCCACATGCACGGCTCCTACCAATCCTACAGGACCTACCGCTTCCCGTGGACGGGGTCGCCGAGCGAAGCACCGGCGATCGCCGCCGCGAGCGCCGGCAGCCAGCTGACGGTCTACGCGAGCTGGAACGGCGACACACGCACGGCCAGCTGGCGCGTGCTCGCCGGGCCCAGCGTCGGGCAGCTGACGGCCGTGGCGAGCGCGCCGAAGGACGGGTTCGAGACCGCGATCGCGACGCCCGTCGCGGAGGCGTACGTGGCCGTTCAGGCCCTGGGCCCGGCGGGCGAAGTGCTCGGCGGCTCGCGCACGATCGCCGGCTGACCGGGCCAAGATGGTCCATGGAGCGCCCGTCTCCCGGCTCCCGGGCAGAGGTCTCGGTGGATTGACCATTTGAGACACATTTCGGCCGAGGGCTCAATATCGCGCTTACCCTGTGCACACAGTTTGATACTCTCGACTTTCGCTTGAGTCAAATGGAGGATTACTCTGGATGGCGGCTCGCAATGTCAGACAGAAGCCACTGAAGAGCGCCGGGTTCCCGTCCAGGGCCCAGAACGGAGCTTCGGTTGCGCACGAGAGGCAGGCCGGTCGTTACCGGCCACTGCCCACAGGCACTCACGGTCTCGATCCGGAGGTCGTCAAGCGCGACCAGCGCGGGCGCCTGCAGCAGGCGATGATCGAGCTTATCGCCGAGAAGGGCTATCCAGCCGTGCGCATCGTCGATCTCACCAAGCTCGCGCACGTCTCCCAGCCGACCTTCTACAGCCTGTTCGCCGACAAGGAAGACCTGTTCCTGAGCGCCTACGAACGGGTCGCCGCACGCACCGCGAAGACGGTGTTGAGGGCCTACGAGGCCGAGCCCTCCACGGACGGGCGTCTGAGCGTGGGGATGCGCGCGTGGACCGAGCTCGCCGCCGCCGAGCCGGAGGCGATCTCGCTGCTCGTGCTCGGCGCGTTCGGGGCCGGCGCCAAGGCGCTGGAGCGGCGCAGGCTGGCGCTCGACGAGCTCGAGCGGAGGGTCCACGCGGCCCGATCGCCGATCGCCGGCCGCGGCTCCCGCACGGGCGAGACGGCGGACCTGACCGTGAAGGCGATCCTCGGCGGCATCCGCGAGATAACCGCGACGCGTCTGCGCGAAGGCCACGCCAGCGAGCTGCCCGCGTTGGCCGGTGAGCTGGCGGCGTGGGCGGGCAGCTACCCGCGCGAGGCGCCCGCCGGACTGGACGCCCCTCCGGCGCTCGGCCGCAGAGCCGCCGGCGGGAGCGCGGCACCCGCCTCCGAGCGCGCCCGCCGCGCCGAGGGCCGGCTGCCCAGCGGGCGCAGCGACCTGCCACGCCAGTTCATCGTCAAAAGCCAGCGCGAGCGCATCGTCGACGCCACCGCCGCGATCGTCGCCGAGAAAGGGCTCGCGGCGCTCACGATCCCCGAGATCGTCCGCCGCGCGAACGTCTCCAACCAGACCTTCTACGACATCTACACCTCCAAGCACGACGCCTTCCTGGGCGCTCAGAAGGTGGGCATGCACCAAGCGCTGATGGTCGCCGTCGAGGCCTACCAGGCCGAGCAGGACGACTGGCCGCGCGCGACGCGCGCTGGCCTGCGCGCGCTGGTGGACTATCTCGCCTCCGAGCCGGCCCACGCCCACCTGAGCCTCGTGGACACCTTCGCCGCATGCCCCGAGGCGATCGAGATCCGCAACTCCACCATCCAGGCGTTCGCCGCCTACTTCGGCCCGGGCTACGAGCTCGCCGGCGATGGCGTGGAGGTGCCGGCGATCGCCGGCGAGGCGATCGCCGGCGGCATCTGGCAGGTGCTGCACCACTATGTCGAGAACGACTGCGTCGCGGAGCTGCGCGACGCCGCGCCGCAGATGACCTACTTCGCCCTCACACCGTTCCTCGGGCCGGAGAAGGCAGCCGCCTACGCGGTTGAGGACAGCGCGTAGGCCGCCCGGCCTTCACGCTTGGTGCGCACGACCGTCCCCGCGCGCTGCAGGCGCTGCAGGCCCGTGCGGAGGTCTGGGCCGGATATCGCCGTGACCATCCCCAGCTCGCCGACTGTGTGCGAGCCATGCTCGAGCGCCGCCACGATCGCCTGCTCGGCCGCGCCCAACCGCGCCGCCGGCGCCTTCTCAGCCCGGGCTTTGCCCGGCTGGACTTTGGCCTTTGTCGCTGTGGCCGCCGGAGCTCCGGCCGCCGGAACCTTGGCCGCCGGGGCTTTAACCGCCCGAGCTTTGACCCTTGGGGCTTTCGCCACCGGAGCCGCGACTCGCGGAGCTCTGGCCGTCGCTCGTGCGGCTCTGTCCTGCGCGTCGAACGCGTCGAACGCGCCCAGCAGCCGCTCGTACTCGGTCACCGCCGGACGCAGCTCGGCGAGCCGGGAATCGATCTCCGCGCGCACGCGCGCGAGCAGGTCAGCGGTCATCGGTCGCGGTGCGAGGCCGCCCAGCCTCGATGACTCTCATACGCGCGTACTCATCTCTTCACCCATTTCTATCAGGTCGGACACCGCTCACGCACCTGCTCAGCGGGCGGCTAGCGCGCGACACGCAGGTACGCGAGCACGGCCAGCACGCGCCGGTGGTCGTCTTCGCAGGCCGGGAGATCGAGCTTGGCGAAGATGTTGGTGATGTGCTTCTCGACCGCGCCCGGCGTGACGACCAGGCTCTCGGCGATCGCGGCGTTGGAGCGCCCCTCGGCCATCAGCGCCAGCACCTCGCGCTCGCGCGCGGTCAGCCCCGACAGGGCCTCGGTCACACCGTTGCGGGGAGCGAGCAGCTCGGCGACGACCTGGCGGTCGAGCACGGTGCCGCCGTCGGCGACCCGCCGCAGGGCGTCGAGGAACGCCCGCACATCGCCCACGCGCTCCTTGAGCAGGTAGCCGATCCCCGCCGTGTCCTCACCGATCAGCTCGCTCGCGTACGCCGTCTCCACGTACTGCGAGAGCACGAGCACGCTCAGCGCCGGCTGGCGGCGGCGCGCCTCGATCGCCGCCAGCAGGCCCTCGTCGCTGTAGGTCGGAGGCAGGCGCACGTCCACGATCGCCAGGTCCGGCCGGTGGCCGGCGATCGCTCGCAGCAGCGCCGGGCCGTCCTGCACCTGGGCCACCACGTCGATCTGGTTCTCGCGCAGCAGCGCCACCAGCCCCTCCCGCAGCAGCGCGAGATCCTCCGCGATCACTACCCGCAAGGAAGCCTCACCTCGAGCACCGTCCCACCCGCGTCGGGGCTCTCGACGCGCAGGCTGCCGTCGAGCGCCTCCACACGCGCGCGCAGCCCCGCCAGCCCCGAGCCCAGCGCATCGGCCCCGCCACACCCGTCGTCGCCGACCACCACCGCCAGCACCCGGTGCTCGTCGGTGAGCCGGACCCAGCTGCGCCGCGCGGCGGCGTGCTTGGCGGTGTTCGTCAGCGCCTCCGCGATCACGAAGTAGGCGGCGCTCTCGACTGCCGGCGCCAGCCCACGATGGGTGTCGATCTCGATCGAGGTGCCCAGGCCATAGCGCGCGGCGAGCGATTCGACGGCGGCCACCAGGCCGCGGTCGGCCAGCAGCGGCGGCACGATGCCGCGCGCGAGGTCGCGCAGCTCGGCGATCGCCTGATGGGCCTCGCGCTGGGCGTCCAGGATCAGGCGGCGGACCTCCGGCTGGTCGTTGACACGCAGCTCCGCTCGGCCCAGCTGGAGCGTCAGCGCGACCAGACGCGCCTGCGCCCCGTCGTGCAGGTCGCGCTCGATCCGCCGCAGCTCGGCCGCCTGCGCGTCGACCGCCTGGCGGCGCGTGCGCGTGAGCATGTCGATGCGCGCGCGCAGCGCGCGCCGACCGTGGGCGACGAGCACGCGGTCGTGCAGCGCGATCAGCGAGTACGCGCTGCCCCCCGTCGCCAGGCCGAGCAGCGCCCACGCCGGCCAGAACGTTTCCACGCCCGCCAGCAGCCACGTCAAAAGCCACGTGAACACGAGGATCACCGCCGCCACGCCCACCACCGCCCACACGCACGCCACGCGCCTGACCGCCCCCGGCGTCTGCCGCCAGGCCCAGCCCGCCGCGAAGTCGAGCAGCACGAGGTCGCCCAGCCCGAGCCACGCCCACGCCGGCCAGAAGTAGCCCTGCGCGCCGATGGCCCAGATCGCGGCGACCAGGACCGCGCTGAGGAACGCCAGGCGACGCACCAGCGAGCGCGCGTATTCGCCGATCGACAGGCCGGCGGCGAGCGTCGGCATCCATCGCCGCCGCGGTCTGACGCCGTGCGTCAGGGAGAGGTTCATGGGGATGCGAGCACGCTGAGCCACACCCGAATCGTCTCACGGCGCCGCCCGGACCGAGCCGTCGGCGTCCCTTGCACGGCTGCGTCTCGGCTGGGTTCACTGGTCTCACGCCGCCTCGGTCGGTAGGTGTTTCTCCGCACCTGCCATGCGGTCGGCAGCGGATGGCGCGCCGAGCGCCGGCGGCGAGTCTGTGTGCAGATAAGGGAACTCACACACACAGGAGGAATCATGCGCGCATTTCTGAGCAGGATAACGAGCCTCACCCCGATCGCCGCGGGCGCGGCCGCGGGCATGATCGTGCTCGGGATCGTCTCGATCGTCGGCGGCAGCTACGACCACCAGGTGGTGCGCAACCAGCTCGGGCCGCAGAAGATCACCTTCCCCAAGCCGGCGGAGTACGCGGATCTGAAGAAGTACGAAGGCCAGCAGGTGCTCACCGGCACCCAGGCGAAGGCGTACGCGGAAGACCAGATAGGTGTCGACATGAACAAGGTCGCCGGCGGCAAGACCTACTCCCAGGTCAGCGACGAATGGATCGCCGGGGGTATGAAGAGCGAAAAGCTCGCCGGGGAGCGCACGACGCTGTTCATGGGCGAGACGCTGAAGGGCCTGCTGCTGAACGCCTGGGGCTGGGCGCAGATCGGCAGCATCGCGATCCTCGCCGGCATCCTGTTGATCGTGTTCGGCGGAATCCTGTTCCTGCTGCCGATGCTCAACTGGTGGCTGAACCTCGCACGTGAGGGCCGCCAGTCGGCGTCGCGGACGGATGCGCGAGTGCCGCAGGCGGGCGGCGCCGCCTAGAGCGCCTTGGCCGCCAGCCTGGTGGGGGCGATGCGCTGCACGTCCCACACCAGGCCGGCGCGCTCGAGCGCCGCGATCACGAGGCCCGAGACGTCCAGCTCACGGCGACCCATGCCGTGGAACGCCGAGGTGGGGAAGGCGTGGTGGTTGTTGTGCCACGCCTCGCCGAGCGAGAACGGCGCCAGCCACAGCAGGTTGCGCGAATGATCCTCCGTGGCGAAGCGCCTGCGGCCGAAGAAGTGACACAGCGAGTTGATGCTGTACGTCACGTGGTGGAGCACGAGCATCCGCACCGCTCCCCCCCACAGCATGCCCTCCAGGCCCGCGTCCACGGTGCCACCCATCAGCACGCCGAGGCCGAACGGGATCGCGAATCCCACCAGCGACCACAGTAGGAACGTCCTGTCGACGAACGACACGACCGGGTCGGCGAGCAGGTCGGGGGCGAAGCGCTCGCGCGAGCCGCGCTGGGTGTGGTCGAACAGCCAGCCCACGTGCGCGTGGGCCAGGCCGCGCAGCGCTCCCCGCCAGCCGCCGTCGTGGTCGACGTGCGGGCTGTGCGGATCGCCGAAGCGGTCGGAGTACGCGTGGTGCTTGCGATGGTCGGACACCCACGAGATCACCGGCCCCTCGACCGCCATCGTGCCCAGCACCGCCAGCACCCCGCGCAGGAGAGGCGAGGTCTTGAAGCTGCGGTGCGTCAGCAGCCGGTGAAAGCCGACGGTCACCCCCAGCCCGGTGGGGACGTACATGATCAGGAAGATCGCGATGTCGCGCCAGCGCAGCTCACGGTTCCACAGCTGCCAGCCGGCGAGCACCAGCAGCAGCGGCGGCACGATCGTGATCAAGCCGGTGATCGCGCGGTCGACGTTCTCGAGCACCGGCACCTGGATCTCCTCCGGCGTGGGACCGTCGCCGCCGGCCGGCGAGCCTGCGAGCTCGCTGCGGTCTGTGTCTGCGGACTCGGGGTCGGCGAGCCTGTCCGTGGCGACGCTCATGCCCATCACATCTTGAAAGCTCCACGCGTTTTGTCGATGCGGCCGGCCACCGAGGGGATGGGGGCCAGCCTCCACAGGGATGGTAGGGATAACCCGAACTTGCTGGGGCGGTTCGCCGTTCCCATTCTGGGTGGTGTATCACCATCGCTATACACCATCTCCCGGAGAGACCCAACATGACGACCCGCGGCGAACGGGCGTAGTCGAGTGGCGGCGCCGTCAGGCGGCGCGCACGTCGAGCACGACCTTGCCCGTCGCGCGACGCTCGTCCAGCGTCTTCAGCGCCTCCGCGGCGCGCTCCAGAGGGAAGCGCTCGCCGACGATCGGGCGGATGAAGCCCTCGTCGACCATGCGGTTGACCGCCGCTCCGATCTCGCGGTTCAGGTCGGGCCTGCCCATCACGTACGCGCCCCAGCCGGCCCCCACCACCGCCGTGTTCTTGAGCAGCAGGCGGTTGACGCGCACCTCCGGGATCGACCCGCCGGTGAAGCCGACGACGACCACGCGCCCGTCCTCGCGCAGCGAGCGCAGGCTGTCGGTGAAGCGATCCCCGCCGACCGGGTCGAGCACCATGTCCACGCCACCGCCGGAGAGCTCGAGCACGTCGTCCTTCCAGGTCTCGCTGAGCAGCAGCGTCCGATCGGCGCCGGCGCGTACCGCGACCTCGCGCTTGGCCTCGCTCGAGACCAGCGCGATCGTGTTCGCGCCGAGCGCCTTGGCGACCTGCAGCGAGGCCGTTCCCACGCCGCCGGCGGCACCGTGCACGAGCACCGTCTCGCCCGCCTGCAGGCGCCCGCGCAGCAGCAGCGCGAAGTACGCGGTGTGGTAGTTGAGGATCAGCGCCGCCCCCTGCGCGAAGTCCAGCTCGGGCGAGAGCGCGAACGTGAAGAACTCCGGCGCGACCGCCGTCTCCGCGAAGCCCCCCAGCGCGCAGAACGCCGCCACGCGGTCGCCGGCCTTGACCGACGCGCCCTCAGGCGCGCTCACGACGACGCCCCCCACCTCGCTGCCGGGCACGAACGGAAGCGGCGGTTTCATCTGGTACTGGCCGCGCGTCTGCAGCAGCTCCGGGAAGGAGACCCCCGCGGCGTGCACCTCGACCAGCACCCCCGCTCCCGGCGTGAGCATGTGCGAGGGCTCCGGCTGGGGCAGATCGACGAGCGACAGCGCGCTGTCGGGTCCGCTCTCCTCGACGATCTGGACGGCTCTCATTCGTGGGAGTATCCAATAAACATCTAGGAAGGGGTCTGACCATGGCGAAGGTTCTGTGTGTGCTGTATGACGATCCGGTCGACGGCTACCCGCCGGCGTACGCGCGCGACGGCATCCCGAAGATCGAGCGCTACTTCGACGGCCAGAGCACGCCGACGCCCAAGGGTCTCGGCTTCACGCCGGGCGAGCTCGTGGGGTGCGTCTCCGGCGAGCTGGGACTGCGCGAGTTCCTCGAGGGCGCCGGTCACGAGCTGGTCGTGACCTCCGACAAGGACGGCCCCGACTCGGTCTTCGAGCGAGAGCTGGCGGACGCGGAGGTCGTGATCTCCCAGCCGTTCTGGCCCGCCTATCTGACCGCCGAGCGGATCGCCAAGGCGCCGAAGCTGAAGCTCGCGCTGACAGCCGGCATCGGCTCGGACCACGTCGACCTGCAGGCGGCGATCGATCGCGGCATCACCGTCGCCGAGGTGACGTACTCCAACAGCATCAGCGTCGCCGAGCACGTGGTGATGATGATCCTGGCGCTCGTGCGCAACTACATCCCCTCTTACCAATGGGTGATCGACGGCGGCTGGAACATCGCCGACTGCGCCGCGCGCTCGTATGACCTGGAGGGCATGCAGGTCGGGTCGGTCGCGGCCGGTCGCATCGGCTCGGCGGTCCTGCGCCGCCTGAAGCCGTTCGAGGTCGGCCTGCACTACACCGACCGCCACCGCCTGCCGGAGGACGTCGAGCGCGAGCTGGGCGTCACCTTCCACCCCACCGTGGAGTCGATGGTCGAGGTCTGCGACGTGGTCACGATCAACGCGCCGCTGTACCCGGAGACGGAAAACCTGTTCGACGCGCAGCTGCTGTCGAAGATGAAACGGGGCGCCTACCTGATCAACACCGCGCGCGGCAAGATCTGCGACCGCGACGCGATCGTCGCGGCCAGCGAGAGCGGCCAGCTGGCGGGCTACGCCGGCGACGTGTGGTTCCCCCAGCCGGCGCCCAACGACCACCCATGGCGCTCGATGCCCCACCACGGCATGACCCCGCACATCTCCGGCACGAGCCTGTCAGCCCAGGCCCGCTACGCCGCCGGCACGCGCGAGATCCTCGAGTGCCACCTCGAGGGACGCCCGATCCGCGAGGAGTACCTGATCGTCGACGGCGGCCAGCTCGCCGGCACCGGCGCGCACTCCTACGGCGCCGGCAACGCCACCGGCGGCTCCGAGGAGGCCGCGCGCTTCACGAGCGGCTAGCGCACGGATCCGGCCGGCGGCCCCAGGGCGCGACGCTAGCTCGGCGGGCCGGCCGGCGCCCCGGAGCCGGCCGGCGCCGGCTGGTCGTAGCGCGCGACCGTGAAGCCGATCAGCAGTGGCACGTTCAACGCGAAGACGATCAGCGAGAGGGTGAGCACGATCAGCGGGCTGCCGCCGGTGTGGTTGCGCAGGAACACGTACTCGATCATCGCGGAGATCGTGGCGTAGGCCAACAGCGCCCATCGCGCGACTCCGAAGAAGCGCCGCCACGGAAACCCGTCCACGCGCGAGAGCGCGAGCGCGTTGCCGGTGAAGACCAGCGCCGATGCCGCCAGCAGCGCGATCGCCGGGCCGAGCGGGACGTGCTTGGGGAGATGGGCCGAGAGGTAGATGCCGGCGACGAGCACCAACGCGAGCGAGAGCATCCCCAGCGCCGTCACAGGCGGCAGCCGCACGCCATCGATCCGGTCGCGCTCCACCTGCGGGGACGATGCGCTCATCCGGCGCTCAGCTTGGTCATGATCACCAGCGTCGCGATCTGCATCAGCCCGGTGGCTCCCGCCGTGTAGATGAAGCGTTTCATCAGCCGCTCGATCACCGCGGGGTTCGGCTGGGGCTTCTTCAGCTCCGTCAGCACCGCGATGTTCGCCGGCTCGAGCAGCCCCAGCGCGATCACGGCCATCACGCCGACGACGATGAAGCTCGCGACGACCCAGCCGTGCAGGGGGTTGCCGGTCAGGTTCGTCCCCAGGAACGTCGACAGCTGCCAGCCGGCCACGAGCGTGACCGTCACCACGGTGGGCATGATCAGCACCATCTTTGGCATCAGCCGCGTCGTGAACTCCACCCGCGCGGGGATCGAGAGCTGTCCCATGATGGGACCGAGCACAAAGCCGAGGAACAGGTCGATGATCGTCCACGCCGCGCCGCCGACCACATGCAGGAAGATCAGCGGCCACAGTTTGTCGACGGCCACGCCCGCTACCAGCAGGCCCAGCACGACCGCCACGATCGGCAGCCCCGCGCGCGGGACGATCTGGAAGTCGGGGCGCTCGATGACGGCGGCTGGCCCATCCCCGATCGTGCCCCCCGGCGTGGAGACAACGGCTTGTGCCATTACGCGCGAAATGCTAACGCGTGGGCGGGCGGAATGCCAGTCCCCGCGCCGGCGCGAGCGCGTGCGAGTCGGCCAGCGCCCACGTCGCCGCGGCGGTCGCGGCCGCGACGATCAGCACCGACGGCCACGCGCCCACGGCCAGCGCCAGCACGTGCGAGAGCACGAACGCGGCGAAGCCGACGCCCGCGAGCTTCGCCGCCGTGCGCGTGCCGTGACGCCGCGCCCAGATGCGGATGCACCACAGGCCGCCGATCGCCAGCACGACTCCGCCCAGCGGGCGCGAGCCACTCGCGACCACGACCGCGTAGGCCGCGATCAGCGAGGCGGCGGCCAGAGGGGCTGTGGGGACGCGGCGCACCGACTCGCAGCCTAGCTCGCGCCCGCGCGGGCGCGCATCAGATCGATGCTCTCCGCGACCGGGGGCGCGATCAGGTGCGTTGGCGCTGCCGTCGACTCCCACGAGCACGTTCTCGAACATCTCACTCCTTGGACCGGTTACCGACGATCCTATTGGCAGTACGCTCAAGCTGGACCACGTCCCGTGCCCGACACCGCAACCGCGACAGACGCACCCGCTCCGCTGGCTCCCTCCCAGCTGCGCCTGCTCGACGCCTACTGGCGGGCCGCCAACTATCTGTCCGTCGGGCAGATCTACCTGCTCGCCAACCCGATGCTGCGCGAGCCGCTGCGCCTGGAGCACACCAAGCCGCGCCTGCTCGGCCACTGGGGCACGACCCCTGGACTGAACTTCATCTACGCGCACATGAACAGGGTGATACGCGAGCGCGACCTGAACGCGATCTACGTGACCGGCCCCGGCCACGGCGGACCGGGACTGGTGGCGAACGTGTATCTCGAGGGCACCTACACAGAGGTCTACCCACACGTCGGGCGCGACGAGGAGGGCCTGCGCCGGCTGTTCCGCCAGTTCTCCTTCCCCGGCGGCATCCCCAGCCACGTCGCGCCCGAGACGCCGGGCTCGATCCACGAGGGCGGCGAGCTCGGATACGCGCTCGTGCACGCCCACGGCGCGGCGTTCGACAACCCCGAGCTGCTCGTCTGCTGCGTGGTGGGGGACGGCGAGGCGGAAACCGGCCCATTGGCGGCCAGCTGGCACTCGAACAAGTTCCTCGACCCCGCCCGCGACGGCGCCGTGCTGCCGGTGCTGCACCTCAACGGCTACAAGATCGCCAGCCCGACGGTGCTCGCGCGCATCCCCCAGCGCGAGCTGCGCTCGCTGCTCGAGGGCTACGGATACGCGCCGCGGTTCGTCGAGGGGGCCGAACCCGAGGCGATGCATCAGCTGATGGCCGCCACACTCGACGAGGTCACCGCCGAGATCGCTGAGATCCAGCGGGCGGCGCGAGCGGCTCACGATCCGGCCAGCGCGAGCGAGCGCCCGCGCTGGCCGATGATCGTGCTGCGCACCCCGAAGGGGTGGACGGGGCCCAAGGTGGTCGACGGGCTGCCAGCGGAGGGATCGTTTCGCTCTCACCAGGTTCCGCTCGCCGACCTCGCCACCAAGCCCGAGCACCTGGCGCAACTGGAGAAGTGGATGCGCTCCTACAGGGCCGAGGAGCTGTTCGACGAGCGCGGAGCGCTGCGCCCCGAGCTGGCGGAGCTGGCGCCGCGGGGCGAGCGGCGCATGGGCGCCAACCCCCACGCCAACGGCGGCCTGCTGCTGCGCGATCTGGAGATGCCCGACTTTCGCGAGTACGCCGTCACGGTCGCGCAGCCGGGGACGGGCGCGACCGAAGCCACACGCGTGCTCGGCGGCTTCCTGCGCGACGTGATCGCGCGCAACCGCGACAGCTTCCGCCTGATGGGCCCCGACGAGACGGCGTCCAACCGCCTGAACGCCGTGTTCGACGCCACCGACCGCGTGTGGGAGGCGCAGACGCTCGACAGCGACGATCACCTCGCGCCCGACGGACGCGTGATGGAGGTCCTCTCCGAGCATCTCTGCCAGGGCTGGCTGGAGGGCTACCTGCTCACCGGTCGCCACGGGCTGTTCAACTGCTACGAGGCCTTCATCCACATCGTCGACTCGATGTTCAACCAGCACGCCAAGTGGCTGAAGGTGACCCGCGAGATCCCCTGGCGCAGGCCGATCGCGTCGCTGAACTACCTGCTCTCCTCGCACGTCTGGCGCCAGGACAACAACGGCTTCTCCCACCAGGACCCCGGCTTCATCGACCACGTCGTCAACAAGAAGGCGGAGATCGTGCGCGTGTATCTGCCGCCCGACGCCAACTGCCTGCTGTCGGTCGCCGACCACTGCCTGCGCAGCCGCGACTACGTCAACGTGATCGTCGCCGGCAAGCAGCCGGCGCTCGACTACCTGGACATGGACGAGGCGGTCGCCCACTGCACGCGCGGCATCGGCGTGTGGGACTGGGCCAGTAGCGACGACGGCACCGAGCCCGACGTGGTGCTCGCATGCGCCGGCGACGTGCCGACGCTCGAGACGCTCGCCGCCACCGCCATCCTGCGCCGCGAGCTGCCCGAGCTGAAGGTGAGGGTCCTCAACGTCGTCGACCTGATGCGCCTGGAGCCCGACAGCGAGCACCCGCACGGGCTCGCCGACGACGAGTTCGACGCGCTGTTCACCAGCGCGCAGCCGGTGATCTTCGCCTACCACGGCTACCCGTGGTTGATCCACCGCCTGACCTACCGCCGCACCAACCACGACAACATCCACGTGCGCGGCTACAAGGAGGAGGGCACGACCACCACGCCGTTCGACATGGTGATGCTCAACGACCTCGACCGCTTCCATCTGGTGATGGACGTCATCGACCGCGTCCCCGCGTTGGGTGAGAGGGCGGCGCACCTGCGCCAGCACATGATCGACGAGCGCCTGCGCCACCGCGCGTATACGCGCGAGCATGGCGAGGACCCACCGGAGCTGAGCGCCTGGAGCTGGCCGGACGCATAAATGCGCGTCCTCGTCGTCAACGCCGGGTCGAGCTCGCTGAAGCTCTCGCTGCTGGACGGCGACGACGCCACGCTCGAGGCACGGCAGCTCGACGCGCCGCGTGCGCGGGTGGACCCCGACGCGTTGAGCGCAGCGCTGAGCTCCGGCCTCGGCGATGCCGACGCCGTGGGGCATCGGATCGTCCACGGCGGCGAGCGCTTCCGCGAAGCCGTCGCGATCGATGCTGGGGTCGAGGGACAGCTACGTGCCCTCGTCGAGCTCGCGCCGCTACACCAGCCGAAGTCACTCGCCGCGCTCGACGCCGTCAGCGAGGCGCTGCCGCAGCTGCCGGCTGTGGCGTGCTTCGACACCGCCTTCCACATGACGCTGTCTGCCGCGGCGTCCACGTATGCGCTGCCGGCGGCGTGGCGCGAGCGCTGGCACCTGCGTCGCTACGGCTTTCACGGGCTCTCCCACGCGTGGGTCGCACGCCGCGCGCCGCAACTGCTCAAACGCGACTTGCAGGGGCTGCGGATCGTCAGCTGTCACCTCGGCGCCGGCGCGTCGCTATGCGCGATCGCGGATGGCGTCTCGCGCGACACGACGATGGGCTTCACGCCGCTGGAGGGGCTGGTGATGGCGACCCGCTCGGGCAGCGTCGACCCGGGGATGCTCTTGTGGCTGCTGGAGCGCGAGGAGCTCTCCCCGCAGGAGATGAACGGAGCGCTCGAGCACCAATCCGGGCTGCTCGCGCTCGCCGGCAGCGCCAACATGCGCGAGATCGTCGAGCGTGCGGCGACGGATGACGAGTCAGACGTCGGCCGCCGCGCGCGCCTGGCCCTGGAGGTCTATGTCCACCGCCTGCGCGCGGGTATCGCCGCGATGACCGCCGCGCTCGGCGGACTCGACGCGCTCGTGTTCACCGGCGGCGTCGGCGAGCGCAGCGCCGCCGTCAGGGAGCAGGCGGCCGCGGGCCTTGCTTTCCTCGGCGTCGAGCTCGACGGCGCACGCAATGCGGCCGCGCAGGGCGATGCGGAGATCAGCGCCGACGGCAGCAGCGTGTCCACGCTGGTGATCACCGCCCGCGAGGATCTCGAGATCGCCCGTCAGGTCAGGGCGGTGTTGCGGAAAATCTAGACCTGAATCGCGGAAAATAATGCCTATAGATTGCGGAAAATAATCGCTACAACTCGCGGAAAATCGATAGACTGGAGACGTGCCCGCGATCCTTTCCAAGACGGTCGACCGCCGACTCCGTGACGTGATCCAAAGCAGAATGAGCGATGAGCCCGTCGTCGTGCTCCAGGGTCCACGCACGGTCGGGAAGTCGACCCTTTTGCGCGCACTGGCGACATCGCAGGATCGAGAGATCATCGACCTGGACGATCTCCCCACGCGAGACGCGGCGCGCGCCGATCCGGCCCTGTTCGTGCGGGGAGAGCCGCCGGTGCTGATCGACGAGTTCCAGCACGTGCCGGAGCTACTCGACGCGATCAAGGCCGAGCTCAACCGCGACGGCTCTCCGGGCAGATTCGTGCTCACCGGCTCGACTCGGTACGCCACGCTTCCCGAAGCGGCTCAGGCGCTCACGGGCCGCGCCCATCTCATCGACGTACTGCCGCTCTCCCAAGGCGAGATCGCGGGGATCCGCGAGGACTTTGCGGAAGCGCTTCTGAGCGATCCGAGCTCACTCGTGGAATCGCGGCCGCCGGCGATCATCCGCGAGGAATACATCAGCCGGGTCGTCACCGGCGGCTTCCCGCCGGCGCTCCGGCACGACCGGCCCGCAGACCGCGCACGCTGGTTCGACGACTACATCAACCTCGTGATCGAGCGCGATGTCATGGAACTGACGCGTGTCCGTCAGCGCCGCCAGCTGCCGCTTCTACTGAGTCAACTGGCAAGCCAGACCGGTCAACTGCTCAACATCGCGAAGGCCGCAAGGGTGATCGGCATGGACAGGTCGACCGCCGAGAACTACACCAAGCTGCTGGAAGCAGTCTTCCTCGTGTACCAGCTCCAAGCCTGGGGAACAACGCTCGGCCCCCAGGTCGGGGCGGTGCCAAAGATTCACATGGTGGACAGCGGACTAGCCGCACGCCTGCTCCGCCTGACCGAGAGCAAGATCTCCTTGGCATCCGCGCAGGCCCTCACCGAGCTTGGCCACCTGCTCGAGACGTTCGTCGTGGGCGAGGTGTGCAAGCAACTGAGCTGGCTCGACTCCCCTGTGCAGCTAGGACACTGGCGGACGCACGCGGGCGAGGAGGTCGACCTCGTGATCGAACGTGAAGACGGCAAGGTCGCTGCCTTGGAGGTGAAGGCCGGCACACGCGCAGGCGAGCTAAGAGGCCTGCTCGCACTTCGTCGCAAGCTGGGGAGCCAGTTCCTCGGAGGCGTGGTGCTGTACACCGGCGCACACGCATACACCCATGACAGCGGGATGCACGTCATACCCATCAACCGACTCTGGCACTCCAAATAGCCTCGACCGCGACCGCGATGCGCACGCGTAGGCGTAGCATTGGGGACGTGCCCGACGAAGCCGGACCCTCGAACTCGCCAGGCAGCGCCGCCTCAACCGACCGCCCGGGCGGCGACCGCTCCGAAGCCCATCCGCCGCTGCCGCGCGACAAGCGCGGCTGGTCGGTCTCGCCGGCGCCCGACGGACGGGGCATGCCCGAACACGCCAACCCCGGCCCGCCGCCGCACCGCATGCGCGGCTTCTGGTACTTCGTGCTCGCGCTGATCGCGCTCAACTGGCTGTCGGTCCTGTTCTTCCAGCCGTCCACCGGCGAAGAACGCGTGACGGTGCCGTTCAGCCCGTACTTCCTGACCCATGTCAAAGCGTCGACGGTCGAAACCATCGCCTCCAAGGGCGACACGATCGAGGGCAAGTTCAAGACCAGGCAGCGCTACCCCACCAACGACAAGAAGGCGACACCCACGAAGCTGTTCGCCACACAGGTGCCGAGCTTCTGGAACGGCGCGCAGCTGTCGGCCCTGCTGCAGGAAAAGGGGGTGCGGATCAACGCCGAATCGACCACCACCAGCGAGTCGCTGCTGGCCGAGATCCTGCTCGGCTTCGGGCCGACGCTTCTCATCGTCGGCCTGTTCGTGCTGATCTACAAACGCGCCGCCAAAAGCGCCGGCGGCATGGGCGCGCTCGGCAGCTTCGGCAGATCGCAGGCGCGGCGCGTTGACCCGGAAAAGATCCGCGTGACGTTCGCCGACGTCGCCGGCATCGACGAGGCGAAGGCCGAACTCTCGGAGATCGTCGACTTCCTGAAGAACCCCGACCGCTACGGCAGCCTCGGCGGGCGCATGCCCCACGGCGTGCTGCTCTCAGGCGCGCCCGGCACCGGCAAGACGCTGCTCGCGCGCGCCGTCGCCGGAGAGGCGCACGCCGCCTTCTTCTCGATCTCCGCGTCGGAGTTCATCGAGGCGATCGTCGGCGTCGGCGCGGCGCGCGTGCGCGACCTGTTCGCCAAGGCCAAGGAGGCGGCGCCGTCGATCATCTTCATCGACGAGCTCGACGCCATCGGTCGCTCGCGCCAGGGCTCGGTGTCGGTGACGGGAGCCAACGACGAGCGCGAGCAGACGCTCGACCAGATCCTCACCGAGATCGACGGATTCGAGTCCTCCGAGGCGGTGATCGTGCTCGCCGCGACCAACCGCCCCGACGTGCTCGACCCGGCGCTGCTGCGCGCCGGGCGCTTCGACCGGCGGGTGACGGTACAGGCGCCGGACCGCAAAGGCAGGGTCGAAATCCTCAAGGTCCACACCCGCTCGATCCCGCTCGACGACGACGTCGACCTCGACGCGCTCGCCGCCAGCATGCCGGGCATGGTCGGCGCGGACATCGCCAACCTCGCCAACGAGGCCGCGCTGCTCGCCGCCCGCCGCGGGCACAAGAAGGTGCGGATGTCAGACCTCACCGACTCGCTGGAGAAGATCATGCTCGGCGCCCCACGCGGCCTCGTGCTGGAACCCGCCGACCGCGAGCGCACCGCCTACCACGAGTCCGGCCACGCGCTCGTGGGGATGCTCACACCCGGCGCCGACCCCGTGCGCAAGGTCTCGATCATCCCCCGCGGCATGGCTCTGGGCGTGACCCTGTCGACACCCGACTCCGACCGCGTGTCCTACTCGCTGGAAGAGCTGCAGGCGAAGATCCGGGTGGCGCTCGCCGGACGCGTCGCCGAGGAGGTCGTGTACGGGAAGATCACCACCGGCGCGGAGTCGGACATCCAGCAGCTCACCCAGATCGCGCGCCAGATGGTCGGGCGCTGGGGCATGAGCGAGGCGATAGGCCCGATCGCCGTGCTGCCCGAGGAGGGGCAGGGTGCGTTCCTGCCCGGCGTCAGCGAGACCTCCCAGGAGACCCAGCGCGTCGTCGACGAGGAGGTGCGCACGCTCGTCGAGAACGCCCACCACGAGGTCACGCGGCTGCTCGAAGAGCACCGCGACCAGCTCGAGGGCCTCGCACAAGCCTTGCTGAAGGCCGAGACGCTGGACGCGCCCGACGCCTACGCCGCCGCCGGCGTGCCGCTCACCGAGCAGGAGCCGGCCGCCGCCACAGCATGAGCGTCACGCCCGCACAGGCAGCGAGCTGACCCTCTCTCACTCCCCGATCAAATCGCGCCGCCGGAACACCGCGAGCGCGGCGAGGGCGGCGAGCACGCCCATGCCGACCATGATCGCGGCGGCTCCCGCGCGAAACGGCTGTGCGGGCACGAGGCCGACGTGCTCGAACGGGGTCAGCTCCACGAGCCAGCGCGGCGCTCCGAGCAGCGAGCCGATGAGGTCCCACAGGAACGCGACGGTGACGAGCGTGTACGCGATCGCGCCGCTCGCGCGGGGCACGAGCGCATATGCCAGCGCGGCGACGCCGAGGAACAGGAGCGTTACCGGCAGGCAGTTGGCGCCCGCCTCGATCAGCCTGCCGAGCGAGATGCTGACGCCGCCGGACTCCGCCCCCACCCACGTCAGCAGGCCGGCCGCGAGCGAGATCGCGGCGGCGCCGGCCACCGCCAGCGCGAGCCGGCCACCGAGCCAGCGACGGCGAGCGACGGGCAGCGCGAGCAGCGTTTCCAGCCGCTCGTCGGCTTCCTCGCGCCGCGCGGCGCCGATCTGCGCACACGCGAACAGGCTGACGGCGAGGACGAAGAAGATGAACGTGACCCCCAGATAGCCCCTGGGGGTGGCGATCGAGCCCGCGCCGAGCTTTTCGACCTCGCGGCTGAGGCTCTTGGAGATTCCCGCGGAGGAGCTGCTCTTGGCGATCACGCCGAGGATGTACGCGAACACGCCCACGCCGCCCAGCCATACGAGCAGGCTGCCGCGCTCTCCACGCAGCGCCCGCGCGCTCGGCGACGACAGCAGCGACAGACGCGGCTCGGCGCTGTCGCGTGCGCTGAGCAACCCGGTACCGACGTCGCGCCGGACGGCGATGCGCGCGGCGAGGGCGATCGTCATCGCGCCGGCGGCGACGGGAAGCAGGAGCACAAGCGGGCGCGCTCCGGTGAAGGGGCGCAGTTCCTCCGCCCAGCCCAGCGGCGACGCCCAGCGCAGCCAGCCAAGGCCGGCGACGGTGTCCGCGACCAGACGCAGCAGGAACAGCACGCCGGCGACGGCGCCGCCCAGCTCGAGCGCCACCCGGCGGGTGGGTGCGAGCTGACACGCGAGCGCGCCGATGCCCACGTACACGGGCACGACAGAAACGGTCGCGAGCGCGAGATACGCCGAGCCACCCAGCGACAGCCCGCCGAGCAGGAAGCCGGCGAGCTCGGCGAGCCACAGGATCGCGACGCCGGCGGCGATCGCGACCATGGCGGAGAAGTACGCGCTACGCCGCCCTACCACACCAGCCAGCACCAGCTCCATGCGACCGGCGTCCTCCTCGGTGCGCAGCGCGCGCACAGCAGCGAGCAGCCCGAAGACGCAGGCGAAGATCGCGAGCGTGCCGCCGACCCGCCACGCGGCGTAGCCGTCCACCGTGAGCAGATCGTGCGGTTCGCCATAGAACAGACGCACGGCCCTGTTGTCGAAGAAGCTGCCGGCGAACGCTAGCCGGCTGGAGAGCGTTGGATAGGCGTCGCGATAGGCGACGACCTGCGCGTACGCGATCGCCACGAACAGATAGGCGTAAGAGATCGTGCGCACGCGCGCGTCGCGGAACGCGCGTCGCGCCAGCGCCAGCGCCGGGCGCAGGACCGTGCCGGCGCTCGCGGTCCCGACGCGCACAGGCACAACCGCTGCGCCACTAGCGCTCGACACGACCGTCGGAGCCGTCGTAGTGGTGCAGGAAGATCTCCTCCAGCGAGGGCTCGCGGCTGGTGAGCGTCTTGATGCGATCGCCGCCGACCACGGCCAGCGCGGCGATCAGCGGGCCGATGCCGCTCGAGACCTCGAAGCGAAGCGCGCCCGGCCCTGCACCCTGGACGCTCACCCCCGCCAGCGGCGGCAGCTGCGGCGGCTCGCCGTCGAAGGTCACGTCGACGGTCTGCGCGGCCAGATGGCGCAGCTCCTGCAGCGTCCCCTCATCGACCAGCCGCCCTCCTCTGAGGATGCCGACGCGATCGCACAGCGCCTCGACCTCGCTGAGGATGTGCGAGGAGAGGAACACCGTCTGCCCGCGTTCCCTGGCTTCCTTCACGCAGTCGCGGAACGCCACCTCCATCAAGGGGTCCAGGCCGGCGGTGGGCTCGTCGAGCAGCAGCAGCTCCGCGCGCGTGGCGAGCGCGGCGATCAGCTGGACCTTCTGGCGGTTGCCCTTGGACAAGGCCCGTATCTTCTTGCGCGTGTCGAGCTGAAAGCGCTCGACGAGCGTGTCGCGATACGCGACGTCCGTGTCGCCGTGCAGCCGAGCGAGGAACTCGAACGTCTCCGCGCTGGTGAGCGCCGGCCACAGGAACGGCTCGCCGGCGACGTACGCGACACGGCGATGCGCCGCCACCGGATCGCGCCAGGCGTCGATCCCGAAAAGATGGCCGGCGCCCGCGCTCGGCCGGTGCAGCCCGAGCAGCAGGCGGATGGTGGTCGTCTTGCCCGCTCCGTTGGGGCCAAGGTAGCCGTACACCTCGCCTCGCCGCACCGTCAGGTCCAGCGCATCGAGCGCACGCGTCTCGCGGTAGCGCTTGCTCAGACCCTCCGTGTGGATCGCGGCGGACGCCGGGTCGTCTTGCCAGCGCGCACGGACAGCGGATGGGTGGGATCGCGGGCGGCTCACCCGCCCAGCATCCCAGCAGGCGCACGGCGATGGCATCCGGGTTCTTCCCGTACGTCGCGGGGAACGGCCGCACCATCAAAGTCAGTGCTTTGCCACATGCGAAATGAGATATCCACGGTAGCCGGCGCCGTCACCGGGCGCGTAGCGTGCTGGCTATGCCGTCACACCTGCACCTGGCGCCTGATCCCGATCGTCCGTCGGCCACGCCCGGCTCTGCCGCGAGCGAGCCCATACCGGCGGGGTCGCCCATCCGCGTGGTGCTCGCCGACGATCACCCGCTGATGCTCCGCAGCCTGCGCCAGCTGCTCGACGGCGAGCAGGACGTGGAGGTCGTCGCCGAGGCGCGCGATCTCGCCTCGCTCGCCAGCCACCTGCACGGCGAGCGTCCAGACGTGCTCGTGCTCGACCTGGGCATGGTCGGCGCCTCGCCTGTCGATGCCATCGGCCAGCTGCTCGAGCGTGCGCCCGCCACCCAGGTCGTCGCACTGACGATGGAGGAGAACCCGCGCTTCGCGCAGGGCGCGCTGAGCGCCGGTGCGATCGGCTGCGTGATGAAGGAGCACGCCGACGGCGAGCTGCCCAGGGCGGTTCGCGCGGCGGTTCGCGGCGAGCAGTACCTGAGCCCGCCGCTGGCGGGCCGGCTGGAGGCCCTCTGCCGCTCGGTCACCGACGACGCGCTCTCGCCCCGTGAGGTCGAGGTCCTGCGGCTGATCGCCCTCGGGCACACGAGCGTCGAGATCGCGCGCAAGCTGTCCCTCTCTCCGCGCACCGTCGAGACGCACCGCGCGCACATCCACAAGAAGCTCGCGCTCGCCACGCGAGCCCAGCTCGTCCGCTACGCGCTACGACGCGGCCTGCTCGGCGAGCTCTAGCGTGGGCCGCCGCGGCGTTTGTGGCGGGGCTCGACGGCCTTGGGGGGAAAGCGCTTACGCTCCTCCTCCGTCATCTTGCGGATCGTCAGCGAGCCGTCCTCCACCTGCCTCTGGACGTCCTGCAGCTTGACGCGGCGCTTCTCGGCCGCGCGATCCGCCTGCGTGAGCATGTACTCAGGTTAGCGCCCCTCGCCGGCCTCGGCGAAGGTCACCAGCCGTCCGCGGTCCTCGTCCCACAGCTTCAGGCGCACCGCGCGCAGGCCATCTCGCAGCGAAAGCGTCGGCACCTCGTGGAAGATCGGGTTCTCGTCATGCGCGCGCTGCAGGTTGTAGTTGGGGATGCGAGCGCTCAGATGGTGCACGTGGTGCAGGCCGATGTTGCCGGAGAAGAACTGCAGCACCCTCGGCAGCTTCAGGTGCGAGCTGCCACGCAGCGCCGCGTCCGCATAGCTCCAGCCGTCGGCGCTCTCCCAGTAGGCATCCTCGAACTGGTGCTGAACGTAGAACAGCCAGATGCCGGCCGAGCCGGCGAGCAGCACCGTGGGCGCCTGAACGAGCAGGTACTCGCGCCAGCCGATCAGCCAGCAGAGCAGCCCTACCAGCACCGCCAGCGCGATGTTCGTCCCCATCACGCTGCGGCGCATGCGCGGGCGCGCCGTGCGCGCCACCAGCCGCGGGCCCACCAGCAGCGCGACGATCGGGCCGATGCCGAACATGATCACGGGATTGCGAAACAAGCGATAGGCAAGCCGCGAGCGCGGGCTCAGCGCGAGGTATTCGGCGACCGTCAGCGTGCGCACGTCGCCGCCGCCGCGGCGATCGAGGTCGCCGGAGGTCGCGTGGTGAATCGCGTGATCGTGGCGCCAGCGCAGGAACGGCGAGTACACCAGCAGGCCCAGCACCGTGCCCAGCCACATGTTCGCTTTCTTCGACGGCAGGAACGACCCGTGCGAGCAGTCGTGAAAGAGGATGAAAGTCCGCACCAGGAACCCGGAGGCGGGAATCGCGATCGCCAGCGTCAGCAGGTAGGAGACGCCCAGCGTCAGGTACATGAGCACCGACAGCGCCAAGTACGGCACGACCGACGTCGCCAGATCGAGCAGGCTGCGCCCGAGGTGCGGGCGCGCGTACGGCGCCAGCGCCTCCTGCCAGCGGACTCCCTCCTGCTTGGGTGGGTCAGCCGCGGCAGTCGTCACACATGTGGAATATATGGCTTGCCCGGACGGCTTGCGCTAGTTCGCGCCCGTGGCGAGCTCCGCCGTCAGCGAGCCGGGAGTCAGGCGGCGCAGCGCGAGCAGTCCCAGCAGAGCCACCACCAGGCAGGTGACGCCGCCGAGGCCGAGGCCCGCACGGGCGCCCGCCTGCGCCATCACCCAGCCCACGATCGGTCCTCCGATCGGCGTCGAGCCCTGGAAGGCGACGAACCACAGCGCCATCACGCGGCCGCGCATGCTGGGCGCGGCGTTCAGCTGCAGCGTCGAGTTGGCCGTCGACATGAACGAGATGCTCGCCCCGCCGGCGAGCGCGAGCGCGACCAGCTCGAGCGGCAGGTCGGGCGCGATCGCAGCCAACAGCAGCACCACGCCGAACGCGCTCGCCGCCGCCACCAGCGGGGGCAGGCCGATCTTGCCCTTCGTCGCCACGAACAGCCCGCCGATGACCGCGCCCACCCCCATCGCCGCGGTCATGAAGCCGTAGCCCGCGGCGCCCACGTGCAGCCCCTGACGGGCCATCACCGGCAGCGAGACCTGGAACTCGTACGCCAGCGCGCCCGCCAGAGCCATCATCGCCAGCGGCACCCCCAGCTCGGGGCTGCGCCTGACGTAGCGCAGGCCCTCGCGCAACTGCCCCGGCTCGCGGCCGCTCGGCGGGCTGGGGTTGATCGCGCCGCGGTCGAGCCCCGTCAGCGACGCGACGACCGCGACGAAGCTCGCCGCGTTCAGCAGGAAGCACGGGCCCTCGCCCACCGTCGCGATCAGCACGCCCGCCACCGCCGGGCCGATCACGCGGGCGACATTGACCATCACCGAGTTGAGGGTGACCGCGTTGCGCAGGCTCTCGCCGCCGACCATCTCCAGCATGAACGCCTGGCGCGCGGGGTTCTCGAAGGCGTTGTTGAGGCCGAGCAGCGCCGCCAGCACCCCGATCTCCCACACGCGCACCGCCCCCGTCACCGTCAGCACACCGAGGATCAGCGCCTGCACACCCATCGCGACCTGCAGGATCACCATCAGCCGGCGCTTGTCGATGCGGTCGGCGATCACGCCGCCATACGGCCCGAGCAGCAGCACCGGCAGCGTCTGCAGGGCGACGATCACGCCCAGCGTGGTCGCCGAGCCGGTGAGGGTCAGCACCAGCCACGACTGCGCCGCCATCTGCATCCACGTGCCGATCAGCGACACCGACTGCCCGGCGACGTAGCGCCGGTAGTTGGGGATGGCGAGTGCCGCGAAGGTGACGCGCCCGACGCCCTTCAGGCGCGTCATCGGCGCCCGCCCGGCAGCGCCCGCCCGTCCGCGAGCCGCTCGGCGAGCTGCTCGAGCACCGGCAGCGCGCTCCACAGCGCCTGGCGCTGGAACTCGTCAAGCTCCTGCACGTGCGCGTCCAGCACGCGCGTGCGCTCGCGGTGGATGCGCTTGCGCATGCGCCTGCCCGCGGCGGTCGCCAACACGTTCGCGGAGCGCCGGTCGCCGGGGTCGGCCGAGCGCACGATCAGGCCCGCGTCGCACAGGTGGGCTGTGATGCGCGAGAGCATCGTCGGGTTCAGCCCCTCGATCGCCGCCAGCTCGGACAGGCCGACCGGGCCCTGGCGCACGACCGTGAACAGCACCGAGATCTGCGACGCGCTCAGATCGGAGCCGGCGAGCGTCGGGCGCAGGCGCCGTGAGAGCTTGCCGATCGCCGCGCGCAGACGCTCGCTCGCGTCCGCGGGCGCGAACTGACGATCGAGCTCCGGGGATGCCTTGACCGTCTGGGTCGCCATGCGCGCGCCGCCTCTCTAATTAATTGCTTGCCAGCAAGCATTATAGAAGGACGCGTGGCATCCACCCCGGCGCCCGAGATCGAGGACAATCGCACCACCCGGCCACATAGAGAGGAGTAGCCGATGGCACGCATAGGACTGCTGACCGGCGGCGGCGACTGCCCCGGGCTGAACGCCGTCATCAGGGGGGCCGTCCGGCGCGGCCTCGCCTACCCCGACCACAGCTTCGTGGGCTTTCGCTACGGCTGGGCGGGGGTGCTGGAGGACGACGCCTTCGAGCTCACGCACGAGAGCACCGTCGGCATCCTGCCGCGCGGCGGCACCATCCTCGGCACCTCGCGCACCAACCCGTTCGCCGACGGGCGCGACGGCACCGGCGAGATCCGCCGCACGCTGAGCGAGCGCGGCGTCGACGCGCTGATCCCGATCGGCGGCGAGGACACGCTCGGCGCCGCCGCGCGCCTGCAGCGCGAGGGCATCCCCATCGTCGGCGTGCCCAAGACCATCGACAACGATCTCGGCGGCACCGATGTCACGTTCGGCTTCCAGACGGCCGTGCAGATAGTCGCCGACGCCATCGACCGCCTGCACACCACCGCCGAGTCGCACAACCGCGTGATCGTCGTGGAGGTGATGGGCCGCCACGCCGGCTGGATCGCCACGCACGCCGGGATGGCCGGCGGCGCCGACGCCATCCTCGTCCCCGAGCGGCCGTTCGACATCGAGGACGTCTGCGCCCACCTGCGCCGCCGCCACCAGCGCGGGCGCAACTTCTCGATCGTGGTCGTCGCCGAGGGGGCCACGCCGCGCGAGGGCACGCTGCACATCCGCGAGGACGCCCCGCTGGACGCCTTCGGGCACGCCCGCCTCGGCGGGATCGGCGTCGTGCTCGAGCAGGAGATCGAGGCGCGCACCGGCTTCGAGACGCGCGTGACGATCCTCGGCCATGTGCAGCGCGGCGGCACCCCCGTGGCGTTCGACCGCGTGCTCGCCACCCGCTTCGGCGTGGCCGCAATGGAGGCCGTCGCCGCCGGGCGCTTCGGCACGATGGTCGCGCTGCACGGCACCCGGATCGTCGAGGTCGAGCTGGAGGACGCCCTGCGCGAGCCGAAGCTGCTCGACCCCGCGCTCTACGCCACCGCTGAGCTGTTCTTCGGCTGAAGTGCGCGCCGGCTGGCCACAACGCCGGCTGGCCACAACGCCGGCGGGCCACAACGCCGGCGGGCCACATCACTTCCGTTCAACGTGGTGTATAGCCATAGCGATACACCACTCGTCGTGGCGTTGTATGCGGGACGCTAGATCCAGCCGCGGTCGCTCGCGATGAGGACAGCCTGCGCGCGGTTGCCCACGCCCAGCTTGCCGTAGATGTTGTGCAGGTGAGAGCGCACGGTGCTCACAGACAGGGCCAGCTCGTTTGCGATCTGCTTGTAGACGCTGCCCGTGGCCAGCTCCTCCAGCACCCTGAGCTCCTGACTGGAGAGCGGGCACGGATCGACGAGGCGTTGACGCGGGATGCACGCGCTTGGCAGCTCGTGCATCACCCGCCGCAGCGCCTTGGGGTCGAGCCCAAGGGCGCCGGCGCTGTCGAGCATCGCGTTCGCGGACACCGGCGCGCCCTGCTCGTAGTGGGCGAGCATGTCGGCCAGCCGGATGATCGCCGCCTCGCCATCCGCCTCGGGGTCGTGGTGATGCTCGATCGCGCACGCCAGCCGCTCCGGCAGCCCCCAGCGCCGCAGCAGCACGCCCCCGATCAGAGCGTGGTCGAGGACGAACTCCTCGCGCTCCTGGCGGATGCGCTCCTCCGGCGTTCTCGCGCCGTGGTGAACCTGGGAGGGGTAGCCGGGGTAGGCGCGGTTCAGCACCAGCTTGCCGACGTCGTGCAGAAGGCTCGTCGCGGCCAGCCGGTCACGGTGCTCGTAGTGCACCTCGGTGGCCACACGGTCGGCGGCGCGCTGGGTGGCCAGAGCATGTAGCCGCAAGCGCTCGGGCCTGGAGTCCCACACGCTGGCGCGCTCGAAGAAGTCGAACGTGCGCGCGCGGCTGGCGAGCGCCTGGATGGCCCGCGGCGCCAGCACCCTGACCGCGTCGAGCACCGACTCGACACGCCCGCGACCGCGCTGTTCGCTGTTGGCGAGGCGCAGCACCGCGATCGTGAGGGCGATGTCGGACTCGACGGCCGCGACGATCTCAGCCGTCGTGGGGTTATCCGCGATGACCGCCGACAGCAGACGGTTGCGCGACTCGGCCAGCGCCGGGAACGCGCCCAGCGCCTCGAATGCCATCGTCAGGCGACGGCCATGGCCGTCGTTGCCGCGACGCACAGCGGTGAGATCACCGGGGCGACGCGTGCCGCTGTCGACATTTGATCTTGTCGCTGGGAGAGTTGCGAGTGTCACGTTGGCGGATCCCTTCTCGGCTCAGAGGTTGTGGGACTTCGTCTGCCTCAGCAACGGCGGCCCGAACGGGCGCCCAGCCCGTAATTCACCGCGAGCTTCGCCGGGTTTTCGCGCCGCGCGAGCGCTCCTACCGGTCTCATACCGCCCGCCTCCCCGATCGCCACCCGCGTGGGCGACCGTCTCCGCACAAGCGTTCCTCAACCAAGGATGAAATGCAAATGAACAGCAAGACATTGAAGAGACTGATCGGCTCGTTCGCGGTTGTCGGTGTTGCCGCGGCGATGGCGGGGCTGGGCACGTTCGCGACGTTCACGAGCTCGACCTCCGCCAGTCACACGATCTCCTCGGGCACGGTCTCGATCGCGCTCGGGGCGACGGGAGCAGCGACGAACCGTCTGACGGTCGGCGCGTCGAACGTCGTGCCTGGCGACACGATCCAGCGCGCGGTCGACCTCGTCAACAACGGCGGCGCGAGCGCGGACAACCTGTCCTCGATCGTGCTCACCACGACCGCGTCGCCGAGCTCGCTGCTCGACACCGAAGCCACCAACGGCCTGCAGATGGTCATCGAAAAATGCTCGGTGCCGTGGACGGAGGCGGGCACCGCGCCCGCGTACACGTACACGTGCAGCGGCACCACCTCCACGGTGCTGAGCTCGCGTGCGGTGATCGGGGCGAGCATGCCGCTGAGCGGCCTGGCGTCGTTGACGACCGGCTCCACCGACCACCTGCGCGTGACAGTGACGCTGCCGACGGCGGCGCCGAACACGATGCAGGGACTGACATCGACGATCTCCTACAACTTCGTCGGCACCCAGCGTGTCGCCGGATCCAAGTAGGGGTCGAGCCATGGCCACGCTGCTTATTCCCGCCGAGCAGCCTCGGCGACGGGCCGGTCATGGTCGCCGGACGCGGACGGTCGCCAAGACCGTCCGCGCCGGCTGGGTGTGGGGCCAGCGCGCGCTGCTCGCGCTGGCCCTCATCCTGTTCCTCGCGATCGCGCTGCTGCCCCGGACGGGGCTCTACCGGCCCGTGACGGTGCTCTCCGGCAGCATGCGCCCCACCTTCTCCCCCGGCGACATGGTCATCGTCGTGCCGGAGCCCGTCAGCGCCGTGCGCGTCGGACAGGTGATCTCCTATCAGGTGCCCGTGGGCATACGCCAGGTCGAGACGCACCGCGTCGTGCGCATCCTGCACGGCGGCGCGCACCCTACCGTGCAGACGCAGGGCGACGCCAACAACTGGCCCGACCCGTGGACGGCGAAGCTCGAAGGCAGGACGGCCTGGCGCATGGTCGCCGTCATTCCCCATATCGGCTACGTCATCAACTGGCTGCGCGGCGGCTCCGTGCGCATGGCCGCGATCATCGTCGCGCCCGCGCTGCTCGCGCTGCTGATGCTGTTGGAGATCTGGGGCGTCGGGGCCGGCCAGCGCAGCGCGCAGGGCGGGTCGCGACGGCGCGCCGGGCGGGCATTGCCCGTCGGCGGCATCCAGACCGAAGGCCAACGGCTCTGAGCTCGATGCGCCCGGCACGGACATACACGCGCGCCGCGATCCTCGCGATCGTGGCATGCGTGCTGCTCGCGAGCGCGCCCGTCGCGCTGGCCGCGTTCACCCACAGCGCGACGGGCGGGCCGCTGACCGTGGCGAGCGCCACGCTCGCCGCCCCCGGAAGCGTCAAAGCGACTCAGGCGAGCTGCCGCATTGACAAAGGCCCGGAAGTCGAAGTCACCTGGTCGGCGACTGGCTCAACCTACGCGACCTCCTACACGGTCGAACGCGCGACCGCCAGCAGCGGGCCGTACACGTCGCTGGCGAGCGTCCCGATCGGCGAAAGAGCCTACACCGACAAAAGCAATTCGCTGGGATATTCGACGACTTACTACTACCGCGTGACCACGGTGTTCTACTCCTGGAGCACGAGCTCCACGAGCGCGTCGGTGAAAACGCTCGGCAGACTATGTGTATAGCAATGGCTATACACCACGCGCGCTGCGTGTACACCACCCCCGCCGCCCGCGCTCAGACCGGCCGCCGGTAGCGGTAGCCGAAGCCGCGCACGGTCTCGATCGGCGTGGCGTGCGGCGCTGCGGGGTCGAGCTTGTGGCGCAGGTAGCCCACGTACAGCTTCACCTGCTCGGGCGAGACCCCGAGCGAGTCACCCCACACGAGCTCCAGCAGCTGATCGCGGCTGAGCACGTGGTTGGGGTTGCGCACGAACGCCGCCAGCAGCTTGAACTCCAGCGGGGTCAGCCGCACGTCGCGCTCGTCGTAGCGAACCGCGCGCTGGGCGAAGTCGATCGCCAGGCGCGAGTCGGCGTAGGTCTGCTGCGGCGGCGCCCGGCCGGCGCTGCGGCGCAGCAGGGCCTGCACCCGCGCGACGAGCTCCTGGCGGCCGAACGGCTTGACCACGTAGTCGTCGGCGCCGCCCTGCAGCCCGCGCACACGCTCGAGCTCGGCCTGGCGCGCGGTCAGCATCAGCACGGGCACGTCGCTGAGGTCGCGGATGCGCTCCAGCGTCGCCCACCCGTCGAGCTCGGGCATCTCCACGTCCAGGATCACCAGGTCTGGCGCGGCCGCATACAGGTCACGCAGCCCGGCGCGACCGTCGTCGGCCTCGCGCACCTCATGTCCCGCGCGCTCGAGCGCGGCGCGCAGCAGCTCCCGCGTGGTGGCGTCGTCGTCCACCACCAGGATCCGGGAACGGCTCATACGCCGTTCATACCGCTCGACCCCCTGCGATCACGCGTGCCACGCCGATCATCGACGCATGGCACGGATATTGATCAGCGAGCCCCACGACGAGGTCAGGCGACTGCTCGAGCGGATGGTCACCCGCCTCGGCCACGAGCCGACCGCGGTGAGGATGCCGACCCCCGAGCAGCTGATGAGCGCCGATGCGCTGGTGGTCGAGCCCGCGGCGCCCATCGGCGCGGTGCTCGCACAGGCGGCGTCCATCGCCAACCCGGCGCTGCCGCTCATCTGCGCCAGCGTCGCCGCCGCGCCGCCCGAGCTCGCCGAGCTCGGGGTCGTGTTCGCGGTCAGCCTGGTCAAGCCGTTCACCGTGCAGGAGCTCGGCGCGGCAATCGAGCTCAGTCTGCATACGCGTGCCGGATCGCGTCGATCTCGGGAAGCGTGAGCAGGAACGCGTCGAGCAGGTCGGGGTCGAAGTGCCGACCACGCTCCTCGCTCATCATCTGCATCGCGGACTTGACAGGCATGGCGGAGCGATACACGCGGTCGCTGGTCAGGGCGTCGAACACGTCGGACACGGCCGCGATGCGCCCCTCCAGCGGGATGTCCTCGCCGGCGAGCCCGCGAGGGTAGCCGCTCCCGTCCCAGCGCTCGTGATGGGTGCGGGCAATCAGCGCGCCCAGCTGCACGACCTCCGAGGCGGACCCCGCGAGCATCTGGTAGCCCGTCTCCGCGTGGCCCTTGATGACCTCGAACTCCTCCGGCGTGAGCTTGCCGGGCTTGAGCAGGATGCTGTCGGGCACGGCCACCTTGCCGACGTCGTGCAGCTGGCTGGCCAGGCGCAAGAACTCGCAGCGCTCCTCGGGGAGCCCCGTCTGCCGCGCCAGCAGCTCGCAGTAGGAGCTCATCCGGTGCAGGTGCTGACCGGTCTCCTCGTCGCGAAACTCCATCAGGCGCGCCAGGCGAAGGATCGTCTCGGCCTGGGATACCCACACCTTCGTCTCGGCGAGCTCGAGCTCCTGCAGCGCCTGCGCCAGCTCGTCATCCCGCTGCTGCACGGCGGCCTGCAGGCGCTGCATGACATGCCGGTTGCGCGCTTCGGAGCTACGGCGATGCAGGGCGTTGGCGACGTTGATCAGCAACTCGCCCGACCCCACCGGCTTGACCAGGTAGCCGTAGGCGCCGAGCTCGATCGCCGACATGGCCAGCTCGGTGCTGTCCTCGCCGGTGACCATCACCACGGCGACGTCCGGGTGGTCCCGGCGGATCTGTGAGAGCAGCTCGATCCCTGAGTCTCCGGGCATGTTGACGTCGAGCAGCGCGAGTCGGTAGGAGTCGCCGCGCAGGCGCTCGCGAGCGTCGTCGGCGTCGCGCGCGCCATCGCAGCTGTAGCCGTTCTCGCGCGCGACGCGTTCCTCCCAGCGACGCAGCGCCTCATCGTCATCGACTATTAACAGCTGCGGCATCAGCCGCCCCCTGCGCGTTCGAGGATCTGCGCGACCTTCGCGAGCAGCGTCGGACCGGAGAAGGGCTTCTCGATGAGGGTCATGCCAGCGTCCAGCTGTCCGCCGGCGTCGAGGATCGGCTGGGCGAAGCCCGACATCAGCAGCACCCGCACCGAGGGCCGCTCCGCAAGCAGCCGTTCGGCGAGCTGCGGGCCGGGCATCTGCGGCATGACCACGTCGCTGAGCAGCAGGTCGATCGCACCGGTGTGGTCGCCTGCCAGCGCGAGCGCCTCGGGGCCGTTGGCGGCCATGATCACCCGATAGCCGGCTGCGACGAGGATGCGCCGGGTGACCTCGCGCAAGGCCTGCTCGTCCTCTACGACCAGGATCGTCTCCTCGCCTCGCGGCAGCGGGGGGCGCTCCGGCCGCTCCGCCGGTGTGCGCGGCTGACCGGTCGCCGGCAGCAGCACCGTGAAGGTGGTGCCGACGTCCGGCTCGGAGTAGATCTGCGAGCGCCCGCCCGCCTGCTGGATGATCCCGTACACGGTGGCCAGCCCGAGGCCGGTCCCCTGACCGGGCGGCTTGGTCGTGAAGAACGGATCGAACGCGCGCTGCACCGTCTCGGGGGACATGCCCACGCCGGTGTCGCTTACCCGCAGGCGAACGTGGGAGCCCGGTATGAGCTCGGGCCGCGAGGCGGCGTAGTGCTCGTCGACGTCGACGTTGGCGGTGTCGATCCGCAGCGTGCCGCCGTCGGGCATCGCATCGCGCGCGTTCACTGCGAGGTTGACGAGGATCTGCTCGAGCTGCCCTGAATCGATCAGCACCGGGCGCAGGTCGGCGGCCAGCGAGCTGTGCAGCTCGACGTGCTCCCCGAGCGTGCGCCGCAGCAGTTGCTCGACGTCGCTGACGACGCGGTTGACGTCGATGACCTCCGGCTGGACGACCTCGCGGCGGGCGAACGCGAGCAGCTGGTGGGTGAGGTGCGCGGCGCGCTCGGCGGCCATGCTGATCTGCTTGACGTCCTCACGCATCGCCCGCCGACCGTCCTCTGTGTCGGCCGCGCGCTCCAGATCCTCGGCGACGAACGCCGCGTAGTTGATGATCACGGCGAGCAGGTTGTTGAAGTCGTGGGCGATGCCACCGGCGAGCTGTCCCAGGCTCTCGAGGCGCTGAGCCTGGTGCAGCTGGTTCTGCAGGCGCTCGCGCTCGGCCTCCGCCTCCAGCCGCTCGCGCTCGCGGGCCGCGACAACACGCTCGCTCACGTCGCGCACCGCGGCGATCGCGAGTACACCATCCTCGGTCTCGATGCTGGACAGGCTGATCTCGGCGGGGAACTCGCTGCCGTCACGGCGCCGTCCGAACAGCTGCAGACCGGCGCCCATCGGCCGCGTGCGCGGATCGGCGAAGTATCTCACTCGATGGGAGGCGTGGGCATCGAAGCGCTCGGGCACGAGCGTCTCCACGGGCTCTCCCAGCAGTTCTTCGCGCTCATACCCGAACAGGGCCTCCACCTGCGCGTTGACGAGCACGATCAGGCCAGCGCCGCTGATCCCCACAATCGCATCAGGGGCGAGCTCCAGCAGCGCCGTCTGCGATCGCAGGCGCGCGGTGATGTCCCGGTTGACCTCGAGCAGCCCGGCCAGCTGCCCCGGACCACCGTACTGCGCCGCCCAGCGACTCTCGACCACGACACGGCGACCGTCCTTGGTGTGCTGCACCAGATCGCCGTGCCATCCCCCCGTTTCGGCTACCAGGCGCTCGATCTCCTCCAGCGGGATCGGATACTCGGTCCGCAGCAGCTCCCCGGGGCTGACACCTAGCGCTTCCGCCTCCGAGAAGCCATAGGTCCCCTCCGCGCCGCGGTTCCAGAAGGTGATCCGGCGTCCGACGTCGCGCGCGAAGATCGCATCCGGCGCCAGATCGAGCAACGCGACATGTGCGGCCAGCTCCCGCGGCCGTGCCTTCAGCCTCGCCCCGGGGGACGCGACCCGCCGCGCCTTCTCGCCCACAGTCGAAAGCCGGCGTTCCACATGCCGGTCTTTGCCCACGTTGTCAGCGTAGCACCGATACGTGGGCGCTTACACAACTGCCTGGACAAGTCCGGAAAATGGAATCATGTCCGATAGCTCTCGAGAAGTAGCCTCAGCTGCTCTGGAAGGGTCAGCGGATCGAACGGCTTGGCGATCACGCCGGCCGCGCCCAGAGAGCCGAGACGCTCGCGGTCCGCGCTCTGCGTCTTCGCCGTGAGGAAGACCACGGGCACGCCCACCGGCAGTCCGCCCGCCCGCAGTCCGGAGAGCGTCGAGGGCCCGTCCATACCGGGCATCATCACGTCCAGCAGCACCGCGTCGAAGGGACCGTCGTCGCGCGCCGCCTCAAGCGCCGCCGGGCCGGACGCGACGGCTAGGACCGTCCAGCCGCCGACACGCTCGAGGCTCAGGCACGCGATCGCGCGAATGTCCGGCGCGTCGTCGACGAGCAGCAGTCGCGGGCTCATCGCAGGCTGCTCGCCAGCCGCCGCGACGGCTCATGGATGACGCCTGCGCTGACGGGTGGCTGCCGGCGGAGGTCCTCGCGAGCGAGCGGCAGCGTGAAGCGAAACGTGCTGCCCACGGCCTCGTTGCTTTCAGCCCACATGCGCCCGCCGTGCTGATCGACGATGGCGCGCGCGATCGGCAGACCCAGACCGGTGCCGCCCTTCTCGCGGGCGTCGGACGCGTCGACCTGGCGGAAGCGCTCGAAGATGCTCTCCAGGCAATCGGCGGGGATTCCGCGGCCGCCGTCGCGCACCGCGAACAACGCGACGTCGCCCTCGCGCGCGACCGTGACCGTCACCACGCCGCCGGCGCTCGAGAACTTGACGGCGTTGCCGAGTAGGTTGACCAGCGCCTGAACCACGCGATCGGCGTCGGCGTGCACGACGATCGGCGCCTCCTCGGCGCCGGGCGCAGCCTCGACGCGCAGGCTCACACCGTTCGCGTCGGCGGTCGCCTCGACGACCTGGATCGACTGGCGCACGAGCTCGGCGGCGTCGACGGGGGCCGGCTCGAGCGCCAGGCGCCCGGCGGCCATGCGCTCGATGTCGAGGATGTCGTTGACCAGCCGCACCAGCCGGTCGGTGTTGAGAACCGCCACGGCGACCATGTTGGCCGCATCCTCGGGCAGCGCTCCCAGCACGCCGCCATCGAGCAGCCCGAGCGAGCCCCGGATGGAGGTCAGCGGGGTACGCAGCTGATGTCCGACGACGGACAGGAACTCATCCTTGGCGCGCTCACTCTCGCGCAGCGCCGCCTGCACCCGCACGAGATCTCGCTGCGCTACGTACTGACGCACGGCGACCAGCACGGCGAGCACGACCACGATCAAGACGAGGCTCACGTCCGGGAAGAAGCTGTCGCTTCGCTCGACGCCGAGCAGGACGCCGAGCCCGATCGCCACGCTCAGATAGGGCAGCCAGCTCGCTCGCGACCTGAACCCCGCGGCGTCGTCCGCCACGCCGCTCGGGTCTCCCGGGCGCACCGAGCGCTGCCTGGCGCCGGCCAGAGCGAATACCGCGAACTCGAGCACGTACAGCGTGTCGATCCAGTCGCCGGCTTCGTAGGTGCCGTGCAGCTGTCCCGATCCGTACAGGACGTCGGCGACGATACCGAGCGCGACCGCCGCGGCGATCAGTCTCAGAGGGGCGCGGAGCGCGACGGGGCTGTGGCGCAGCAGGACCGCCGCGAGGCCAGCCAGCAGGAACAGGTCGCCGACCGGAAAGGCCATCGACACCGCCATCGCCAAAGCGCTCTGGCCACCCTCGACGGCGGTGGGCCCCAACACGAAGTACCACACGACGGCGCCTCCGCCGACGACGATCGTGGCGCCGTCGAGCATCGTCTTGACGAGCTTCTCGCGCGTGACGAGCGCGACCGGCACGCGTAGCAGCGCCAGCGCCAGCAACGGGTAGAAGGCGAGATAGAGCGGGTCCGCCAGCGACGGGTACGGCGAGCGATGCAGACCGACGTCGTACACGGCCTGCACGACGTCGCCGATCAGCTCCGCGGCCAGCGCGATCGCCATCAGCACCCAGAACGACCGCAGTCGCGCCGACCCGGCGCAACGCCGCGATGCCCTCCACGCCGCGCAGACGGCGGCGGCATCGACGGGCAGGAGCAGGAGGTCCCCGACAGCCTGCCTGCCCCCGGGGATCCAGTCGAGCAGCTGCCAGCTCACATAAAGCGCCAGGAACATGCCCAGCGCGACAGCCAGGGTCTTGGTATGCCGTGTGTCGGCCATCCTGTTCGCTCATCGGCGCCCGCGGCCGATACTCGCCCGTAGTTCGCTACATCAGACGCGTGGAAACCCCCCTGCGCCAAGGCATCGCGGCAGCCGATGCCAGATCTGGCCATGCAAGCCGGACACTCCACCCAATCCAGGAGCGCCATCGAGACAACCGGCGGCGCAAACGCCACAGTGGCTAGAGAGCGCCATGCCGCGTGGACTGTGGAGGAGTTACGGACGGTCTGGGAGCACCAGCGGGGCCACGTCTACGATCGCATCGACGTGATCGAGCGTGCGATCGCCTCGCTCGCGCGCGACCGCCTGGACGTCGAGCTCAGGAGCGACGCCGAGCGCGCCGCCCATACGCTCGCCGGCTCGATCGGCACGTTCGGCTTCGTGGCTGCCTCACGAGCGGCCCGCGAGCTCGAGCTGGAGCTGGCGAATCCGAGTCGCGACCGTGCGCCGACGCTCTCGGCGCTGCTGGTGAGGGTCCGAAGCGGCATCGACGGACCGGTGGCGCTCTGCCCGGGCAACACCGCCGAGACGGAGTAGTGGTGGGCCTTCCGCCCACGGGGATCCCGCGGACGAAAGGCCTACCGGTTGCGGTCGACTACAGGGCGGCCTCGACCAGAGTGGTGAACTCGGCCTGACCGGATACGTTCGGGTGATAGCTTTCAGACAGCGGGTTGGACTGCCCGTTGAGCCATTCAGAGGAAGAGCACACCTCGTGCGATTCGAAGGCGCTGGTCGGGTTGACGAAGGTGAATTTGGCAGCTTCCGCGCGCGCCTTGATGACGGCGTCGATTTTTTCTGCCGATTCGTTGATTTTCTTCTCGTTGCCGGACGTCAGGAAGTTGACGTTGCACGTCGTGCCTTCTTTGGTGAACAGCTTGGGATACCCGAGCACGATGACCGTGGCTGTGGTTGCCTTGGCGCGGATGTCTTTGTATGTGGTTTCCAGCAGACCCGGCAATTTATTTTTGATGAATTCGTTGGCTTCGCTGATGGCGCTCCCACACGTGAAGTAGTACAGGGCGCAGTTGAGCATCACGTTGCTGAAGCCTGCGTCGTTGCCGCCGATCGTGATCGTCACCAGGCTGGTCGTGCTGCTCAGAGTGCCCAGCTGTTTTTCGTTCACTTCGGTGGTCTTGGCGCCGCTGCAGGCCTGGAAGCTCAGCGTGTAGCCCTTGGCGGCCGCGATCTTTGGCCCGTATGCATCCGGGCTGCGATCGCATTCGCCAGATTCTTCGTAGAAGACGCGACTGCCCACCCCGGAGGAGTAGGAGTCTCCGAGCGCCACGTACTGCGGCTGCGCGGCAGCCGCAGCCGCCGGTACGAGCACCCCGACCGCCAACGCGATCAGGCCAACGATGCGATTTCTCTTCCCCATGATGCTTGTCCCCTCTTCCTTCCCTGCATGTCCGTCCGGAGCCCTCCTGGACGATTGGAAACCCCTTTGTCCTCCGGACGCTGAATGGCCAACCTAACCGCGATCGCCCCCATCCGTCAAGACCGCCGGGGCCAGCCGCACGTGCAGCCCGAACGTCGGCTCGAGCCATGGCGGGCCGCGGCCGCGGGTCGTCAACGGGCTGATCTACGTCGACCTCGCTCACGACGGCCGCTACGCCGTCGGTGGTGACGGCGTAGCGGCCGGCGAACTACAGTGCTGCGCCCCGCGTGGCTAGTGGGCGGCGATCTTGAAGCTCAGCGTCTTCGTCGTCGAGTGCTCGCCCGAGGCGGCCGCGACGGCGTGGAGCGTGTAGAGCCCGGGGCCGAGCTTCCTGGTCTTGGAGATGAGGCCCTCGAACCGCACCTTGTTGGTCCCAGCGTGCGCCGAGAACGTGAGGGTGCCGGGAATCACGGTCCGTGCGCAGCGCTGTCTGCTGCTGTTCTTCTTTGTCGATGCGACGCACTTCCCGCCGACCTTGCGTCCACCAACCTGCTCGGTGAACGTGAACGTCACGCTCGCGGGCTCATTGAGCCTGAACGAGAAGGTCGTGCCAAGCGATGCCTTCTTGACGGCGTACTGAGCCAGCGCATTGCCCTCCCGCCAGACCTTTGCGGTCTGCTTCAGTTCGCTGATGATCGGTGGGATCACCGCGGGTGCAGGCGATTTGCCGGCGACGACGGTGTAGCTGGCGCTCTGTGACGCGCTGGCGAACTCGCTGTCCTCGGCGTTGACGGTGAACGTGTGCACCCCGAGCGTCGACGTGTCGATCGCCGCGGCGCTTGCGACGGGGCCCGTGCACGAGGTCACGCTCGCGCCCGCCGGTGCGCTGCAGCCATAGCTGGCCGCGACCACCTGGCCCTGGGTGTAGGTTGCGCCGTTGAGCGGCGATGCGATCGCGATCGACGGCGGCAGCCCGGTCTGGTAGGCGCCCACGTCGCAACTGCCTGATGGCCGCGGCACACCCCGAGCGTCGGTCGGCGGGCACGCCGAGCCATCGGCTTTGCCGATCGCCGGGCTGCCAGCCAGCAGCGCATCCGTTTCGACAGGGCCGCCGTTGGCGGCGAGCGGCGCGACCAGCGGGTCCACGCCGATCTGATCGCCGGGAACGCCCAGGCCGCCGAAGCACGTCCCGTCGCTGTCGATGTTGTTGCCTCTGTCAGCCGTGTGTTTGTCGTAGCCGACGCTGTAGTAGCAGTCCCCTCCACCGTCTTCGAGGCTGTAGAGCGTGCCGGTGTTTTCGGCGATGATCGAGTTCTCGATCGAGTTCGCGTAGTAGGGGTAGGCGATGCCGCCGCCGTAGTAGCCGGTGTTGCGCACGATCGTGTCGTTCAGCAGCGAGATCGCGCCCGTGCTCGCTTCCGTGTCGAAGTAGATCGCGCCTCCCTCCTGCGCCTGGTTCGAGTCGAGCGTGTCGTTGACCAGCGACAGGGCGTCGCCGCTGTCGTAGTACAGCGCACCGGCGTAGTAGCTGGCGGAGTTCTGCGTGAACGTGCTCCCCGCGATCGACAGGTTGCCGTAGTCGTCGTAGATCGCGCCGCCCTCGTCGTCGGTCGCGTGGTTGCCGTTGAAGCTGCTCTGTTCGATGCTCTCCTTCGCCGCGCTGGAGGAGCCATCCACGTAGATCGCGCCGCCCTCCTCGCCCTCGTTGCTCGAGAAGGCACTGCTCGCGACGGTCAGGTCCGTGTCATCCGTGTACACAGCTCCCCCGTCGTCATCGCCGGCGGTGTTAGCGCTGAAAGTGCTGTCCTGCACGGTCAGACGGCCAGAGTCGTAGTCGTAGATCGCCCCCCCTTCATCGTCGTCGGTGTTGTTGGCGCTGAAGGTTGAGCTGGTGACCGACGTGGGACCTGCGTACTCGAGGTACATGGCGCCGCCCTCGTCATCGGCGGTGTTGTCCGACATCGTGCTGCCCGCAACCGTAACGGTCCCGACGACGCTGCCTGTCTCCTCTGCGTACACGACGCCGCCCTCCTCGTCGGCGCTGTTGTTGGTCAGCGTGTCGTTGGTGAGGTTGATCGAGCCCGAGTACACGATGAGCACCCCGCCGCCATCGTCTGCGGCGTTGCGCGTCACGGTCGAGTTCGTGATCGAGGTCGATGAGGCTTCCGTGTCGCTGTAGATGGCGCCACCGCCATCGTATGAGGTGTTCCCGGTCAGCAGGCTGCTGTTGATGGAAAGCGCGCCGTCGTTGTAGATCGCGCCCCCGTAGCCGTCTTTCGTCGATTTTTCGCTCGCTTCGTGCCCCGTGTCACCGTGCTCGATCGTCACTCCGGAGATCGACAGGCTCGCGCCTTCGAGCACCGCGAACGCCCGGTCGATGTGATTGGCGTCGATGACGCTCACGCCGGCCCCGGCACCTGCGATCGTCACTTCCACACCGCCCTTGATGTCCAGATCACCCGTGCTCGGATCGCCTTGCCCTGTGGAAGGGATCGTCAGCTTGAAATCGCCGGCGGGCAGCGTGATCGTGTTCGCGCCGCCCGTGTTGTCGGCCGCCTGAACCGCCGCACGCAGCGTGCAGCTGCCACCGTTCGTCGAGGAGCATGACGTGCCCGCGGGGTTGGTCAACGCCGCGTCGGTCGCATCGTCGACGGTGAACGTGGCCGCGCTCGCGGTGCCGGCGCTCGCCAGCAGCGCGAGTGCCAGCAGCGCCAGCAGAAGCGGAACAGCGCGCAAGCGCGCGAAGCGTGAAGCGGGGCGGGGTGCGGACAATGCAGACCTCCTAATCGGATGACGTCGACACCGGCATGGACCGGCGGCGCGCAAGAGTATCCGATACGTCGGCGTACTCTAATGGCAGCACCAAGCACGGCCACCGAGCGCGAGCCCGAGTGTGCCGAGGTCAAACGCCCGCCACGACGGCCTTCAGCTGCTCGAGCGACTGTCGAATCAGTCGCGGCAGGTCTTGCTGGTCGGATTCGTCGATCCAGCGTTCAAACGCGACCCTGAAGACGGCGATCCCCGCCTCGGCGGTCAGGCTCGCCGCTGGCTCTTCGACGCCGCGCCGACGCAACGCGTCGGCGAGCGCGGAGGCCAGTGACGCGAGCTTGATCAGCTCGCGCTCCCGCAACTCCGCGCTCGCGGCGATGATGGCCTGACGCTGACGCGGGAGCTCTCCTCCCTCCTGGATTGCGGCGCCGGCGGCCTCGAGGCCCGCCGCCGCCGCGTCGATCGGCGCTGTGGAGGCGGGCGCTTGCATGACCGTGCTGACGAGGAGCTCCCGCAGCGCGTCCGCGCCCGCGAACAGAACCTCACGCTTGTCGGCGAAGTGTCGGAAGAACGTTCGCTCGGTGAGCCCCGCGCGCTTTGCGATCTCCGCCACGGTGGTCTGTTCGAACCCGCGCTCGCTGTACAGCGCGAAGGCCGCCTGCACGAGCCGCCCACGTGCGTCTGGCCGCCATCGACCCATAATCCGATCATACCCGACGACAGTCGCTGACATGATCCGTGCTACGCTGATGACAGCAACTGACATCGCACGCCCAACTGGAGGTTTTCTCATGCGTATCTTCGTCACCGGCGCGTCCGGCTGGATCGGCTCCGCCGTCGTTCCCGAGCTCATCGGCGCGGGCCACCAGGTCGTCGGGCTCGCCCGCTCGGATGACTCCGCCGCTGCCCTCACCGCCGCCGGTGCGGAGGCGCATCGGGGCAGCCTCGACGATCTCGACGGCCTCCGCGATGCGGCTGCGGCGTCGGATGGTGTGATCCACCTCGCGTTCAAGCACGACCTCGCGTTCTCGGGGGACTTCCAGGGCGCCGCCGATGCGGATCGCCGTGCCGTCCAGACATTCGGCGAAGCGCTCGCGGGCTCTGGGCGACCACTGCTGATCGCGTCCGGACTGCTGGGGCTGACACCTGGGCACATGGCGAACGAGCAGGACGGCCATGACGCCCACGCGGGCGTCGCCGCGTTCGGCGGCGGCCCGCAGGCCCGATGGGAAACCGCCGAGCTCACGCTCTCCCTCGCCTCCCAGGGCGTCCGCTCGGCGATCGTGCGACTTCCGCCGACCAATCACGGCGACGGAGACAACGGCTTCATCGCGGCTCTCGTTGGTATCGCCCGCGAGAAGGGCGTCTCCGGCTTCATCGGCGACGGGGCCAACCGCTGGCCCGCCGTGCACCGCCTCGACTCCGCGCGCCTGTTCCGCCTCGGGCTCGAACAGGCCCCGGCGGGGTCGACGCTGCACGCGGTCGCCGACGAGGGCGTGCCGGTCCGCGACATAGCCGAGGTGATCGGACGCCATCTCGAGGTGCCGGCAATCTCCGTCTCCCCCGAGGACGCAGGCGAGCACTTCGCCTGGTTGGGCGGCTTCCTGGCGCTCGACGCCCCGGCGTCGAGCGCGCTGACCCGTGAGCTGCTCGGGTGGCAGCCAACCCAACCCGGGCTCATCGACGACCTCGATCAAGGCCACTACTTTCAGATGATGAGGGCGAGGCAAGGTCCTCATGTCCCTCTCATCCGGCCCTGAGACCATGCCCCTCGTGGAGCCGCCAGCGGTAGCGCGATCGTCGTCCGCCGCTTCATGGGGACAACGACCCTGGCAAGAGACGAAGGGGCACTGTGAATCTTGAACAGACGCTAGAGAAGATCGTCGAGCTGGCCCGCGAGGAGCTGCACATCGTGCGCAAGCGCGCCGAGGAGAGGACACCGGCTCGCGACCATGGCAGGGATTACCACGAGGCTCAGAGCGCCGCCGATCGACTCGATCACTACGCGCATCAGCTCCATCGACTACACGACGACGAGTATCCTCGGGGCTGGCGGGACAAGAGCTCCAGCGATCGCGAGTAGAGTTCCAGCGATCGCGAGTAGGACTGCTCGGGGCCGTGCGAGGGAAGACCTGCGCCGCTATGAGGTCCATCAGGCCCACGGATCGACATCCAGGCCGTCGATTACTATCGTTTGGTGTGCAGGGCGGATTCAACTGGTGGACGCAACGGTTTGTGTTTGGGGGGATCGTAGATGCTTGTCGAGTGCTTCGGCTGGTGTGCGCCAGCCGAGTGTCTTGCGTGGTCTGCTGTTGAGCGTCGCAGCGACCGCTTTGAGCTCCTC
>DATHPE010000052.1:0-34317 GCA_035484215.1 Solirubrobacteraceae bacterium
GAGATCATCAGGCTCGCCGTGAAAGGCATGATGCCCCGCAACCGGCTCGCGCGCAGGCAGATCACCAAGCTCAAGATCTACGCCGGTCCCGAGCACCCGCACACGGCGCAGAAGCCCCAACCTTTGGAGATAGAGGCATAAGCACGATGGCCGACGACGATACGCCCGAGACACCCGACACGCCCACGCCCGAGACGCCCGCGGGGGAGACCCCCATCGAGCACGCCGTCCCGACCGAGGAGGCGACGGAGATCGCCGGGTCTGCCGAGGACGCGCCGTTGGAGGCGTTTGAGGAGGCGCAGGAGCACGTCGGCGAGCCGGCTGGTGACACCGGGCAGTTCGATCCGATCGCCGGCAACGCCGTCCCGACCGACGATGCGGCGGAGATCGCGGGCTCTGCCGAGGACGCGCCACTGGAGGCTGCACAGGAGGCCCAGGAGCGCGTCGAGGCCGAGGAGCTGGCCGAGGTGTTCGAGGAGGTCGTGGCGGAGGAGATCGCTGAGCGGATCATCGAGGAGGCTGTGGCCGAGGAGATCGTCGCGGAGATCGAGGCTGAGGTCGTCGAGGAGGCTGTGGCCGAGGAGATTGCCGATGAGGTCGTCGCTGAGGTTGTCGCAGAGGAGATCGAGGCCGAGCTGGAGGAGGACGAGGAGGAGCCCGCACCGCGCGAGAAGCCGGCTGTGCCGGGGGCGCACCTCGAGGTGGACATCGTCCCCGAGGGCGTGGATCCGCTGGGCCGCAACACCGAGTCCGCCGACCCGTACGCGAGCGTCGCAGAGGCGTATGAGGAGGTGGATGGCGCCGAGGGCGAGGGCGAGCTTCAGGAGGACGAGGAGGCGCTCGTCGAGCCGATCTCGACCGCCGCGATCGATCTCGCCTCCGGAGCGAGGTACCGGGCGACCGGCAAGCGCAAGACCGCGATCGCGCGCGTGACGCTGCGGCCGGGCACCGGCACCTACCTCGTCAACGGTCGCGTCCTCGAGGAGCACTTTCCGCGGGTGACACTGCAGCGCAACATTCGTCAGCCACTGGAGACAGTCGGCTATCAGGAGCGCATGGACGTCGTCGCGCGCCTGCACGGCGGTGGCATCTCCGCCCAGGCGGGCGCCCTGCGCCACGGCGTGTCCAGGGCGCTGCTGGAGGCCGACCCGAACCTGCGCGGCGAGCTCAAGCGCCGCGGATTCCTGACGCGCGACTCGCGCGCGAAGGAGCGCAAGAAGGCCGGCCTGAAGAAGGCGCGCAAGCGTCCGCAGTTCTCCAAGCGCTAGCGCCGCCGGACCGCCAAGGTGGCCCACCGACACGCATGACCCGCAGGCTGTTCGGGACCGACGGCGTGCGCGGCGTTGCCGGCGAGTTCCTCACCGCGGAGCTTGCGCTGGCGCTCGGCGCGGCGGCGACCCGCAACACGGGCGTGGAGCGGGCGCAGGTGCTGATCGTGCGCGACACGCGCGAGTCGGGCGAGATGCTGCAGGCGGCGCTCGCCGCGGGCGTGAGCGCGGCGGGAGGGGATGCGCTGCTGGGCGGTGTGCTGCCGACGCCGGCGGCGCCGCTGCTGATCGGGCGCTACGGCTTCGACCTGGCGGCCGTCATCTCCGCCTCGCACAACCCCTATCGCGACAACGGGATCAAGTTCTTCGCGGGCGACGGCTACAAGCTCTCGGACGAGTCCGAGCGGGCGATCGAGCGTGAGCTGACTGCCACAGGCCCCGCCGACGCCGAGGCCTCTGCCGGCGCCGGCTCGGCGATCGGGCGCATCCGCGAGCTGCGCGGCGCCCCCGAGGATTATCTGCGCGAGCTGCACGGGCGCTTTCGCGAGCTGGACCTCGACGGGGTGGACGTACTCCTGGACTGCGCCAACGGCAGCACCTATCAGGTCGCCCCCGAGATCTTCAGGCGCCTGGGCGCGAAGGTGTCGGTGATCGCTGACGCGCCCGACGGCCGCAACATCAACGCCGACTGCGGCTCCACGCACGTGCACTCGCTCGCCCGCCAGGTGGTGGCCGGCGGGCACGCGGTGGGCTTCGCGTTCGACGGTGACGGCGATCGCGTGCTGGCGGTGGACCGTCGCGGCGGCATCGTCGACGGGGACGAGCTGATGGCTCTGGCGACCGTGCACCTGCGTGCGGGCGGGCGCCTCAGCGGCGACGGGGTGGCGGTGACGGTGATGACCAACTACGGGTTCCACGCGGCGATGGAGCGGGAGGGCGTGGCGGTCGCGATCACGCAGGTCGGGGACCGCTACGTGCTCGAGGAGTTGCGCGCGCGCGGCTGGACGCTCGGCGGCGAGCAGTCGGGGCACATCATCGAGATGGGCTTCAATCGCACGGGCGACGGCATCGCCAGCGCGCTGCTCACGCTCGAGGCGCTCGACGGCAGGGATCTGAGCGAGCGCGACGCGATGTCCAAGCTGCCCCAGCGGCTGGTGAACGTGCGCGTGCGCGACCGCGGCGCGCTGGAGCACGCACAGGAGCTGGACGCGGCTGTGGGCGCCGCCGAGCGCGAGCTGGCCGGCCGCGGGCGCGTGCTCGTGCGCGCGAGCGGCACCGAGCCGCTGGTGCGGGTGATGGTCGAGGCTCCCACCGAGCAGGAGGCCGAGGAGGTCTGCGGCCGCCTGGTCGGGCTGGTGGAGCGCGAGCTCGGCTGATCGCCGCACTCATCGTCGCCGCGAGGATCCGCCCAGCCTCGTCACCAAGGACCATCTAGCATCGCTGATCGTGAATCCGCTGCCCCCGTGGCTCGTCCCCCTGCCAGACGCAGAGACGATGCGCGCGGTCGATCGCTGGGCGATCGAGGAGCGGGGGGTAGCGGGCCTCGATCTGATGGAGCGCGCCGGCGCGGGCACCGCTCGCGCGGTCGAGCGGCTCGTGCCCGACGGCCCGGTGACGGTGGTGTGCGGCAAGGGCAACAACGGCGGCGACGGGCTCGTCGTCGCGCGTCTGCTGCGCCAGTCCGGACGGCAGGTGACGGTCGTGTGCGTGGCGCCGCCGGGCGAGCTCACGGGAGACGCGCGCACGAACCTCGAACGTCTGCCGGGGGATCCGCCGGTGCGGCTGGACGGGGCCGCGTGGACGCACGACGGAGAGCAGCGCGAGCCTGCGCCCGGCGCGGCCCCGGGCGTGCTCGGCGCGCATGCGCTCCTCGTCGACGCCGTGCTCGGAACAGGCTTCCAGGGAGAGCCCCATGGCGCGGTCGCGGAGGCGATCGACGCCATCAACGCGATGGGCACGCGGGTGGTGAGCGTGGACGTGCCCAGCGGCGTGGACGCCTCGAATGGGGTCGTGCGCGGCGTGGCTGTGCGCGCGAGCGTCACCGTCACCTTCCACGCGGCCAAGCCGGGGTTGTGGATCCGCCCGGGCAAGGCTCACGCGGGCGAGGTGCAGACGCTCGACATCGGCATCCCGCGCGGCGCCCCCGGGGTCGCGTCGGTGGGTCTGATCGCGTCGAGCGTGCTTGCACAGCTGCCGCGCAGGGGCGCGTCCTCCACCAAGTTCGTCTCGGGCCACGTGCTCGTGGCGGGCGGCTCGCGCGGGCTCACCGGCGCGCCACGGATGGCCGCCGAGGCGAGTATGCGGGCCGGGGCGGGGTATGTAACGGCGTGTGTGCCCGCCTCCTTGCAGGGGATTCTCGCCGCTGGCGGAACCCCGGAGATGATGACGCGCGCGCTGCCCGACGACGACGGCTCGCTCACGGCGCAAGGAGTCGCGGAGGTGCTGCAGGCGAGCGCTCGCGGCGGGGCGCTCGCGCTGGGGCCCGGGCTCGGACGTCGCGCCGGCGCGTTCGCGTTCGCGCGTGCGCTCGCGGGTGAGGCCGATGTGGCGATGGTGCTCGATGCCGACGGCCTGAACGCGCACGCGGGCGGGCTCGCCGAGCTGGCGGGCAGGAGCGCGCCGACGGTGCTCACGCCACACGCCGGCGAGCTCGGACGGTTGCTCGAGCTGGACAGCGCGGAGATCGACGGCGAACGCCTGCGCCACGTGCGCGCGGCCGCCGAGCGGGCGGCGGCGGTGGTGGTGCTGAAGGGCGACGACACGCTGATCGCCGAGCCGGCTGGGAGGGTGGCGGTGAGTCCGGGCGGCAGTCCCGCGCTGGCCACGGCGGGCACCGGCGACGTGCTCACGGGCGTGATCGCCGCGCTGCTCGCACAGGGCCTGGACGCCTTCACGGCAGCCGCCGCGGGCGTGTGGCTGCACCTGCGCGCCGGCAGGGAGGCCGCGCGCCGGGTGGGGGCGCCCGAGGGCGTGATCGCCTCGGATGTGATCGCCGCGCTGCCGGCGGCGCGCTCGTGCAGTGGCGGCGGCGAGGACCGTCGAGACGAGGTCGAGCACGATGACTGAGCGAGGAAACAGCCGCGCGCGCGTGGGCGACGGGGCGATCGTGCGCCGGGCGCAGGCGAGCGTGAACGTCGCCGCGATCGAACGCAACTGCGCGCGCCTGCGCACGCAGCTGCGCCACGGGGTGGCTCTGTGCGCGGTCGTCAAGGCCGACGGCTACGGTCACGGCGCGGTCCAGAGCGCCAGGGCCGCGCTTGCCGGCGGCGCGAGCTGGCTGGCGGTGGCCGACTCGCGCGAGGCGTGGGATCTGCGCGAGGCGGGGCTGCGCGACGTGCGCGTGCTGGTGATGGGCGCGCTCAGCCCGCGTGAGCTCGAGGAGGCGCTGGCGGCGGACGCGGACGTGGTCGTGTGGAACGAGGACTACCTGAGGGCGATCGCCGCCGCGGGCGGCGGTCGCGTGCACGTCAAGTTCGACTCGGGCATGGGACGCCTCGGCACGCGCGACCCGGCCGAGGCCTCGCGCGTGGCGGCCGCCGCGCGGCAGACCTCCGGCGTGCGGCTGGCCGGCGCGATGACGCACTTCGCGACCGCGGACGAGCTCAAGGACGACGGCTTCTTCGCGCGCCAGCTGACCGCCTTCGCGCGCTGGGCACGCACGGTGAAGGAGGAACAGCCGGAGATAGTCGTCCACGCGGCCAACAGCGCCGCCACAATGCGCGACCCGGAGGCGCAGTTCGACATGGTCCGCTGCGGGATCGCGATCTACGGCATGGACCCGTTCGGCAGGGATCCCGCGGCACGCGCGCTGGAGCCCGCGCTGGAGCTGAGCTCCTACGTCGCCGAGGTAAAGCTGTGCCGCGCGGGGGAGAGCGCGGGCTACGGGCGCCAGTTCGTGGCTGACGGCGACACCTACATCGGCGTGCTCCCGATCGGCTACGGCGACGGCTGGCGTCGCGGCCTGTCCAACAACGCGGACGTGCTGATCGGCGGGCACCGCTACCCGCTGGTGGGCACCGTGAGCATGGACAGCGTCACGGTCGACCTCGGTCTGGACGTCGACCCGGCGCGGCTGCGCGGCGAACGCGCGATCCTGATCGGCATGCAGGGTAGCGAGCGGATCACAGGCGAGGAGGTGGCTCGCCGCCTGGAGACGATCAACTACGAGGTCACGTGCGCGCTGACGCCGCGGGTGCAGCGCATCTACCACCGCGACGGCGTCCCGCTCGACGCCGGCCCGCCGGCGACGCGCGCGCGAACGGCGGACGCCGGCTCTGCATGAGCGCCGGTCTGGACGTTGCCCGCGACGCGCTCGCGGGCACGCGCGCATGGCTCGTCGGCGGTGCGGTGCGCGACCGCCTGCTGGGCAGGCAGACCGCGGATGTGGACGTCGTGGTCGACGGGGATCCCGCGCAGGCCGCGCGCGCGGTCGCCCTTGCGGCAGGCCGCGCGGCGTGCTTCGCGCTGTCCGAGGAGTTCGGCTCCTGGCGGGTGGTTGCGCACAGGGGCGCCTGGCAGGTGGACGTCGAGCCGCTGCGCGGAGAGAGCATCGAGGTCGACCTGGCGCTGCGCGACTTCACCGTCAACGCGATCGCCGAGCCGATCGCCGGGGGAGCGCCGATCGACCCGCTCGGCGGGCTGGCCGACCTGCGCGCCGGGCGCCTGCGGATGGCGGCGCCGGGAGCGTTCGCCGAGGACCCGCTGCGGGTGCTGCGCCTGGTTCGTCTGGCGCTCGAGCGCGACCTGGAGCCAGACGTGGAGACGCTGAGCGCCGCCGCCGCGCACGCGCGTGGACTGGCCGGGGTGTCGGCCGAGCGCGTGTTCGTGGAGCTGCGGCGGATCATCGCCGCGCGCCAGGCCCGCCGGGGCCTGGAGATGATGAGCGCGCTGGGGGCGAGCGCCGTGGTGCTGCCCGAGCTGGAGGCGCTGCGCGGGGTGGCCCAGAACCGCTTCCACCACCTCGACGTCCACGGACACACGCTGGAGGTGCTCGACCGCACGGTCGAGCTGACCACGCCCGGCGACGCCCGGAGCCCCGAGCTGGAGGCATTCGTGGGCGCACGCCGTGCGGAGCTGGACGCGCTGCTGGCGGAGCCGCTCGCTGACGAGCTGACCCGCGGGGAGGCGCTGCGCTGGGGTGCCCTGCTGCACGACGCGGCCAAGCCGCTCACGCGCGAGGTCCGCGCGGACGGGCGTGTGACGTTCATCGGCCACGACGCGAGAGGCGCGGAGCTCGCGCGCGCGGTGCTCGAGCGGCTGCGTGCGAGCGAGCGGCTGCGCGCCCACGTGGCCGCGCTGGTGCGCCATCACCTGCGCCTGGGGTTCCTCGTGCACGAGCCTCAGCCGCTGGCGCCGAGGACGGTGTACGCATACCTGCGCACGTGCTCGCCGGTGGAGGTCGACGTGACGCTGCTGTCGGTCGCCGACCGCCTGGCCACGCGCGGGGATCGCGCGCGGGAGTCGGTGCGGGCGCATCTGAGCGTCGCCGGCGGACTGCTCACGGATGCTCTGCGCTGGCGCGCGCAGGGGCCGCCGACGCCGCTGCTGCGTGGGGATCAGCTGGCGCGCGAGCTCGGCATACCCACCGGCCCGCAGGTGGGGGAGCTGCTGGAGGAGCTGGCCGCGGCGCAGTACGCGGGCGAGCTCAGCAGTCGCGAGCGCGCCGTCGAGTACGCCCGGCGGCAGCTGCGAAGCTCAGGGCCGGCACGCACTTGACGTACGATCTGCGGCGGATGGCCGACCCCGACTGCATCTTCTGCAAGATCGTCGCGGGCGACCTGCCAGCGAGCATCGTCGACGAAGACGAGCGCACGATCGCCTTCATGGACATCGCCCCGGCCACGCGCGGGCACGCGCTGGTGATCCCGCGCGCGCACTCCACCGACCTCGTGGACGTCGACGGCGAGGACCTGGCCGCGGTGGCGCTCGCCTGCCAGCGCCTGGCCGCGCGCGCGAAGAAGCGCCTCGGCGCCGACGGCGTCAACCTCCTGAACTCCTGCGGGCGCGCCGCCTGGCAGACGGTCTTCCACTTCCACATACACGTCATACCCCGCTACGAGGACGACCCGCTGCGGCTGCCGTGGATACCGTCGGCGGGCGATCCAGCGCAGATAGCGGCCGCGGCGCAGGAACTGGCCGGTCGATAGCGAATTGAGAACACCGCTCCGTCGAGCGCTCGGGCGTGTTGAATGGCAGATATGAAACGCATATCCATCGCCGTGCTCACCAGCGTCGCCGTGCTCGCACTGATCCTGCCCGCCGTCGCGCCCGCGACGCTCACCGAAGTGGGCGTCATCGGCGCGACCACACCCGCCACCGTCCCCAGCTGCCCGGGGAGCCCAGGGGTGACGGGGAACCCGTGCCTGGCGGTCAGCCGCACGACCGGCTTCCAGGTCAAGGTCGGCGCGGAACGCAACCTGCTGAGCGCGCCGCGCGCCGGCACGGTCGTCGCCTGGACGATCACGCTCGGCAACCCGAACGCGACGCAGATCAAGTTCTTCAACGAACACGAGGGCGGCATCTCCGAAGCGGGGATCGCGATCCTCGCGCCGCAGGCCAAGCCCAACCTCACATACAAGCTGATAGCGCAGAGCCCGCTCGTGAAACTGCAGCCGTACTTCGGCAAGACCGCCCAGTTCCCGCTGGAAACCACGATCCCGGTGAAGAAGGGCGACGTGGTCGCGCTGACCGTGCCCACGTGGGCGCCGGCGCTGGCGCTCGGCTTCGCCAACACCACCTCCTGGCGCGCCAGCCGGCCCAAGAGCGGGTGCACGAGCACGAGCTCCGAGACCACTCAGACCGCCGTGGGCAGCGCCGTTCAGTACTACTGCCTGTACCAGACCGCGCGCCTGACCTACAGCGCGACTCTCATCTCAACCCCGTAGGGCGCTACGGCGCGGTGGCGCCGCCGGTGGGGCTGGCGCCGGCGGTGGGTTCGCCCCCGGCGGCGGGGGCTTCGCTGGCGGCTTTTTCTTTTTCTTCGGGCGCGGCGCCGCCGGCGGCGCCGGCCGTGGTCGGCGCGCTGGCGTTCGAGGACGCTTCGCCGCCTTCGCTGGCGGTGCTTTCGCTGCTTGTGGCCGGGGTTTCGGTGGCTTTGGTCGTTTTGGTCGCGGTTGCCGACGTGGAGGTCGTCTGCGCGGCGGCCGCTTCGGCGCTGGTGTCCGTCGGCGGCGTGATTTCGGGTGTGCTCTTAGGGACAGCTTCCGAGACGGTGCTGCTGCCACATGCGCTCAGCGTCAGCCCGCAAAGCAGCGCCGCGCACGCGCCGAGCACGGCGCGTTTGCTCACAGCGGTCCCATGCGCCTGCCGCACGTGGGGCAGTCGTTGAGGTCCTTCTGTGCGTGCTGCTCGCACCAGGGGCAGAAGCGCAGGTTCTCAACGGCCCACGGCAGTCGCGAGCTGGACGGCGCCAGCGGCAGCACCTTGCCGACGACTTCGAGCGGCTCGCCGGATTCGCGGTCGAGGTAGATCTCCTCGGGGTCCGCCTCGATCATGATCTCCCGCCCGCTGGAAGGGTTGCGCAGTCGATAGCGCTGTTTCGTGCTCATGCCCGCAACTTTACCGGAGCGGGTGGGCGACCGATCGGCAGGCCGCTGGCGCGCCGTCGGGGCAGGCGCCGCCTGGGCGGACCTCGCCGCGGATAGGGTGGCCGTCCGTGCGCGTGCTGATCTTCCATGGCTATCTGCTGGACGGGACCGGGTCGAACGTCTACAACGCGCGACTGGCGGCCGCGCTCGTCGGCCTCGGCCACGACGTGCACCTGCTCAGCCAGGATCGCCACCCGCAGCGCCAGCCGTTCGTCGATGCGGTCGGCGACTGGGACGGTGGGCGGCTGCGGGTGCGCGAACTCGACCGTGTGGGGAGGGATGGGGCGGACGCTCCACGGCGTGGCCGCTGCACGGTCTACCGTCCAGACATCGGCGGCCTGCTGCCCGTGTACGTGGCCGACCGCTACGAGGGCATCCAAGCGCGCACGTTCGCGCAGTGCAGCGAAGCGGAGCTCGCCCGCTATGTCGACGCCAACGTCGCCGCCGTCGGCGAGCTGCTCGAGCGGGTCTCGCCCGAAGCGGCGCTCGCCAACCACCTGGTGATGGGCCCGGTGATCCTCGCGCGCGGGCTGAAGGGCGAGATCCCATACGCGGTGAAGGTCCACGGCAGCGCGCTGGAGTACACGGTCAAGCCGCAGCCGCAGCGATTCCTCCCGCCGGCGCGCGAGGGACTCGCGGACGCCCGCGCGGTGCTCGTCGGCTCGCGCCACACGGCCGTCAGCCTGTGGCGGGCGCTCGGCGATCCACAGCTTGCGCTGCGCACGCGTCTTGGCCCTCCCGGCGTGGACGTGGTCAGGTTCGCGCCCCGCGAGCCAGCTGCGGCGGCGGAGGGAGTGCGGGACCTGGCGGCACGCCTGCGCGTGGCCGCCGCGCCGACGCTGGACGGGGAGCCGGCTGAGAACGGGGGGGCGGCGGAGAGCGGGGGAGCGGGGAGCGACGGTGACGCCGGCGCGTTCGCGCGCGATGGGCTCGCCGCCGCGGCGGCGATGGCACGGCTCGATCCGGATCGCGACCTGCTGGTGGCCTACGTCGGCAAGCTGATCGTCAGCAAGGGCGTCGACCTGCTGATCGCCTCCTGGCCACTGGTGCTGGAGCGCGTGCCGCGCGCGCGGCTGGTCGTGGTCGGCTTCGGGGCTTACCGGGAAGGGCTCGAGCGCCTGCGCGCCGCGCTGATCGCCGGCGACGTTCGCGGGGCGCGAGAGATCGCGCTCGCCGGCAGGGCGCTGGAGGGAGACTCCTCGCATGCGCGGCCGCTGCGACACCTGCTGGCGTTTCTCGACGGCCTGCGAGGCCAGGAGCGCGAGCGCTACCTGCTCGCGGCGCCCGCGCTCGAGGAGCAGGTCGTGTTCACCGGACGACTGGACCACGAGGAGCTGGCCGAGCTGCTGCCGGCGTGCGAGGCGGTGGTCGTGCCGAGCACCTTCCCGGAGGCATTCGGCATGGTCGCGGCGGAGGCGGCCGCGTGCGGCGCTCTGCCGATCAGCGCCGCACACTCCGGCCTCGCGGAGGTGAGCGCGTCGCTAGCGGGCGCCGTCCCGCAGGCCGCCGCCGGCTGGCTGTCGTTCCCCGTCGACGATCACGCCGCAGAAGCCATCGCAGCGCGCGTCGCGGGCTGGCTGCGGGCCGACCATGCTGTGCGCGAGCGCACGCGTGCCGGGCTCGTCGCGACGGTGCGCGAGCGCTGGTCGTGGGAGGGCGTCGCGCGTGGTGTGATCGCCGCCGCGCAAGGCGATCTGGACGGCCTGGCGGAGCCGTGACCGACGGTCGGCCCTTGACGGCGCCGTCCCCGAGCGGTACATTGAGGCAATAGTTGCAAACGCCACGAGGAGAAGGCATGCAGGTTTGTGAAGGCATGAGTCCGCTGGTCCTCTCCGTGGGGCCCGGTCACACGCTGCGCGCGGCGGCGGGGCTGATGTCCGAGCGCAAGGTCGGCGCCGCCGTCGTCATGGATCCCGACGGCAACGGCCCGGGGATCATCACCGAGCGCGACATCCTCGTTTCGATCGGGGCCGGGCAGGACCCGGACCTCGAGTCCGTCGCCGAGCACCTCACCAGCGACGTCGTGTTCGCCGCGCCCGACTGGTCTCTGGAGGAGGCCGCGGCGGCGATGGTGCGCGGCGGCTTTCGTCATCTGATCGTGCTCGACCAGGGGGACATGGTCGGCATCCTTTCGGTCCGTGACGTCGTGCGCTGCTGGACCGACGACGGGGCGATCTGCCCGGTGCCAGCCAGGGTAGCCGTGGCCTAAAGGGGAGGTGGCACGCGCGGCTCTGGGGGAGCCATGCGTGCCACCGCCACGGCCAGCGACCCGCTGGTGGGTCGGTCGCCGGCGTTCAGTGCTCGTCTAGCGGGAGCTCGTCGATTTCGCGGCGTGTGTCGGCGATCCAGCGCCCGATGCAGCCGACGGTGAGGATCACTCCGACGACCGTGAACTCGATGAACGTCGTCACGCCGACGAGCGTCAGGGTGATCCCGACGGCGGTCAGCATCGGCAGGATGCTCGGTCCGGGAAGGTGGATCTCCTCGCCGACGGGCGGGACCTCGGGATCGAGCGGGCTCATGACACGTACGCGGCGGCCACGACGAACGTGATGCCGAACATGAACATGCAGATCGCGAACACGATCATCGCGGTACGAAGGTTCTTGCGCGCGAGGCGTCTGGTCATCATGCCGAGAAGAATACCTCCTGCGCCCATTTGGGTCGCGATCGGCACAACGCGCTCCGGGCGCCGATCATAGGTGCCGATCGGCGACCATCGCACAGAACAGCAGCGCGAGATAGCCGAGCGAGTAGAGGTACAGGCGTAGAGCCGAACGACGGTCAGCTCGGCGGTAGAGGCGCACCGCGCCCGCGATGAAGCCGAGCCCGAGCAGCAGTGAGGCGACGAGATAGATCGCGCCGAAGCCGCCCGCGCAGAACGGCAGCTGCGTGACCGCGTACAGCAGCACCGAGTACAGCAGGATCTGCCTGCGGGTCTCCGCCTCGCCGCGCACCACCGGCAGCATCGGCACGTCGACCTTCGCGTACTCGTCCTTCATCAACAGCGACAGCGCCCAGAAGTGCGGCGGCGTCCAGAAGAACACGATGAAGAACAGGATCACCGCGGTCCCGCCGACCGACCCCGTGACCGCCGCCCAGCCGACCAGCGGCGGCACCGCGCCGGCCGCTCCGCCGATCACGATGTTCTGCGGAGTGCGCCGCTTCAGCCAGAACGTGTACACGAACACGTAGCCGAGGAACCCCGAGAAGGACAGCGCCGCGGCGAGTGGGTTGACCAGCAGCGACAGCTCCAGCAGCGACAGGCACGCGAGCGCGCAGCCGAACAGCAGCGCGGCACGCGGGGAGACGCGTCCAGAGGGGATCGGGCGCTTGGCCGTGCGCGTCATGCGCGCGTCGATGTCGCGGTCGAACCAGTGGTTGACCGCGCCCGCGCCGCCCGCCGACAGGTAGCCGCCCAGGCACGTCAGCGCGACCAGCAGCGGCGACGGGTCGCCGGCCACGTACATCGTCGCGATCGTCGTCAACAGCAGCAGCGACTGGACCTTCGGCTTGGTCAGCTCGACGTAGTCGCTGAGCAGCTGGCGCGTGCGCGAGGAGCTCTGCTCGGCGCCGGCGAGGCCGAGGCCGGGTGCCTCGATGGCGGGCGCCGCGCCGGTGGGGGGCGCGAGCGCCATCTACAGCCCGACCTGGGTGGCCCCTGCTGGGACGGTCGCCCCGCCGGGCGCGCCGGCGCCGTTATGGCGCTCGATCTCGCGCCGAATGTCCTTCATCGGCTCGTACGAGCGCACCACCGGGACAACGTCGAAGTTGTTGACCGGCGGAGGCGAGGAGGTGAACCACTCCAGCGTGTTCGCCTTCCACGGGTCGGGGCCGGCGACAACGCCGACTTTGAGGCTGCGCCAGATGTTGAAGATCGTGACGGCCACCCCGGCCGCGAGGATGAACGAGCCGACCGTCGAGATCTGGTTGTACAGCGCCAGATGACCGACGTTGTCGTACTCGTAAACCCGCCTGGGCATCCCGTCCATCCCGATCACGTGCTGGATCAGGAACGTGACCAGCACACCTACGAACATCAGGTAGAAGCTGAGCTTGCCCATGCCTTCGCCCAGCATCCTCCCGGTGATCTTCGGGAACCAGTAGTAGATGGCCGCGAAGATCGGGAACACGGCGCCGCCGACGAGCACGAAATGGATGTGCGCCACGACGAAATAGGTTTCGTTGAGCTGCCAGTCGATCGGGAAGACCGCCAGGAACACGCCCGAGATCCCGCCGATCAAGAACAGCGCGATGAAGCCCACGCAGAACAGCAGCGGCGTCTTGAATTCGATCGTGCCGTGCCACAGCGTGGCGATCCAGTTGAGCATCTTCACGCCCGTGGGCACCGCGATCAGGAACGAGCTGAGCATCACGAACACGAGGATCGCCTCGGGTATCGGCGCCGTGAACATGTGGTGCGCCCACGTCAGGAATCCAAGGAACGCGATCGCCACGGTCGACGCGGCGATCGCCTTGTAGCCGAAGATCGGCTTTCGCGCGAACACCGGCAATATCTCCGAGACCAGGCCGAAGCCGGGCAGCACCATGATGTAGACCTCCGGATGCCCGAAGAACCAGAACAGGTTCTGCCACAGCAGCGGCGAGCCGCCCTCTGCGGGGTCGAAGAAGTGCGTGCCGAAGTGGCGGTCGGTGAGCAGCATCGTGACGGCCCCCGCGATCACCGGCATCGCGAAGATGATCAGGACCGAGTAGGTGAGGATCGCCCACACGAACAGCGGCAGCCGGCCCCAGCTCATGCCGCGCGCGCGCATGTTGGCGACGGTCACGTAGAAGTTGACCGCCCCCAGGATCGAGGAGAGCCCCGTCAGATGGACCAGGTAGATCCACGCGTCCTGGCCCCCGGAGGGCGAGTACAGGACGCTCGACAGCGGCGGGTAGCTCGTCCAGCCGGCTTCCGGCGGGTGCCAGAAGACCGACGCGTAGAAGACGAGGCCGCCGGCCAGCAGCAGCCAGAAGGAGAGCGCGTTCAGGCGCGGGAAGGCCATGTCGCGGGCGCCGATCATCAGCGGCAGGAAGTAGTTCGCAAGCCCCGCCATGAACGGCACGATGAACAGGAAGATCATCGTCGTGCCGTGCATCGTGAAAAGCTGGTTGTAGATTTCCGGCGTGACCAGCGTGTTGTTCGGCGCGCCCAGCTGCAGACGGATCATCAGCGCCTCGGTGCCGCCGAGGCAGAAGAACACGAAGCACAGGACCATGTACATGATCCCGATCCGCTTGTGATCGGTGGTCGTTATCCAGCTGGTCCAGCCGGTCGGCTCGTGCTCGACGTGATGGGCGGTTATCTCGGGGATCGGGGGTGCGTAGGTGGCCATTTCGTGCGGTGGTCTCCTCGATGTCCTATGGATTCTCGACGGCCCCTGGGCCCGTCTGCGCGTTGAGTTTCGCCCGCGCTTTCGCCGCCGCGAGGTTCGCTTCGGAGATCAGCTGCTTCTGGCGTGCCAGCCAGGCTTCGAACTGCGCCGGCGGCACGGCCTTCACGGTGGCGATCATACGCGCGTGCCCGCGCCCGCAGATGAGGGCGCACTGACCGCGGTAGACGCCGGGTTTGCTGATCTTGAACCACGTGTAGTTGTGGTAGCCGGGCACCGCCTGGAACTTGCCGCCCAATTCCGGCACCCACCAGGAGTGCACGACGTCCTCGGACTCGATGTCCAGCTCGACCGTCGTGTCCGTCGGCACGACCATTTCCTCATATGAGTAGGGCGCGCCCAGGCCGTCCTTTTCGTTCGCGCCCGGGTACACGAACTGCCAGATGAACTGGCGGCCGATCACCGTGATTTCGAGCGCTTTGCCGTTGGGGGGCAGTTTGCGCGTGTTGCTGGCGTACAGCAGGTTGTTCTGTTCGCCCAGCACCGCGGGGTTGGGACCGGAGTTCGGCGGATCCTGGATGGATGCGAGCTTGGAGAAGGTCAGGATCGCCAGGCCCAGCAGGATCACCGCCGCGGCGGCCGTCCAGCCGATCTCTAGGCGGGTGTTGCCGTGGATCTGCGAAGCCACCGCGCCCTTGCGCTTGCGGAACTTGACCAGGACGTACACCAGCGCGCCCTCGACCGCGAAGAAGATGATCAGCGCGATCACGAGCACGATCTTGTAGAGGCTGTCGATCTCCTGCGCGTTGGGCGAGGCGCCCGAGGACGGCGTGAAGAAGGCGAGCAATGTGGGGGTCAGATGGCCCAAGGCGTGAGGATTCTATTCAGCCCCGGGCCGGACGCGCTTAATGACATTTGCCACGAGGCTTCTAGCTGCCGGCGAAGCGCGCCGGACGCTTCTCGACGAAGGCCATCGCGCCCTCCAGGAAGTCGTCGCTCGCGGCCATCTCGCGCTGGATCTGAGCCTCGAGCTCGAGCTGCTCGTCCATGCGCGCGTACAGCCAGTTGTTCAGCTGGCGCTTGGTGCCGGCGTAGGAGCGCGTCGGCCCGCCGGCCAGGCGCATGACCAGCTCGGCGGCGTCCTCGCGCAGCCGCTCGTCGGGCGCCACGCGGTTGATCAGTCCCCACTCCAGCGCCTTGGCCGCCGGCAGGCGCTCGCCGAGCATCGACAGCTCGCTCGCGCGGGCCATGCCGATCCTGGTGGGCACGAACAGCGAGGAGCCGCCGTCGGGCACCAGGCCGATGTTGACGAACGCGAGCAGGAAGTACGCGCTCTCGGCGGCGACGATCAGATCGCAGCACAGCGCCAGCGAGCAGCCGATGCCCACCGCCGGGCCGTTGACCGCCGCGAGCACCGGCTTGGGCATCTCGCGGATCGCCCGCATGATCGGGTGGTAGCGCTTGGTCAGTGTCGCGTACACGTCAGGTCGCCCGTCGGGCGTGGTCTCGCCACCGCCGATGTCCTTGAGATCGGCGCCCGAGGAGAAGGCGCGGCCGGCGCCGGTGATGAGGATCGCGCGCACCGCGTCGTCCTCGGCGACGCTGCGCAGCGCCGCGAGCAGGTCCACGCCGAGCTGCGCGTTCCAGGCGTTCAGCGCCTCCGGCCGGTTCAGCTCGACCGTGCCGACGCCGTCGGCCACGCGCAGGTTGACGCTCTCAAGCTGGATGCCCGGCTCGCTCATAGGGCAACCTTGTGTTGCTGGGTGCTCACGCGACCTCCCTTGGCTGGTTCTCGCGTTGATCCTATGGTGTGGGGGATGAGGCGACCGGTGATCGGCATATGCAGCGCGCTCGAGCGCGCCCGCTGGAGCGTGTGGGACCAGCCGGCGGCGCTGCTGCCGCTCAACTACATCGACGCCGTGCAGCGCGCGGGAGGCCTGGTGGTGATGCTCCCGCCCGATCCGCTGCTGGCAGCGGATCCGACGGCGGCGCTGGAGCTCATCGACGGCCTGATCCTGGCGGGCGGCGCCGACATCGACCCCGCCGCCTACGACCAGGAGGCGCACGCCGAGACGGCCGACACGGTGCCCGCACGCGACGCCTTCGAGATCGCGCTCGCGCGCGGCGCGATCGAGCGCGACCTGCCCGTGCTGGGCATCTGCCGCGGCATGCAGCTGATCAACGTCGCGCTGGGCGGCACGCTCGTGCAGCACCTGCCCGAGCATCTCGGCCATGAGGAGCACCGGCGTGTGCTGGGCTCCTTCGATGGAGCCGAGCACGACGTGCTCCTGACCGATGGCTCGCTCGCGGCGGACGCCGCCGGCGAGCTCGCACACGCGACCAAGTCCCACCACCACCAGGGCGTGGACCGTCTGGGGGATGGGCTGATCGTCAGCGGCGTGTCCTCCCTGGACGAACTGCCCGAGGCGGTCGAGCTTGCCGACAGGCGCTTCGTGCTCGGGGTGCAGTGGCACCCGGAGGCCGACCAGGGCAGCTCGGTGGTCGGCGCGCTCGTGCGTGCGGCGGCCGCGCGCACGGCCACCGCGCTGGCGCGCGAGTAGACGGACGCTCGGCCCGCGCTCGGCCCGCGGTCCTAGTGGCTCGCGCCGGGAATGGGAGGCCCGAGCGGCCGCATATACTGCCGGCCCAGTGCGGCTGTCGAAGGCGATCAGAGCAACCGCCTGGGGGATGGTGGCAGCGGGCGTTGCCGCGCCGCTGGTGCGCAAGCGGGTGAGCGTCTCGCCGCTGCTCGTGCAGACGGTCGCGTTCGCAGCGCCGGTGGGGCTGTCCGTTGCCGTGCGACGCTCGCGCACGCGTGACGTCGCCGTGTGCGCGCTCCAGATGTGGGCCTATCTGGCGGCGTACAAGTCGCCGCACGACGACCCCGGCGCCCAAGCGAGCCGGGTGCGCATCGACTACCCGATCGTCGCCGACCGCATCCTTGGCCTGGGCGAGCTGCCGAGCGTGCGCCTGCAGCGGGCGCTGGCGCGCAGCGGGCCGAACGGCCCGGAATGGCGCGCGCTGGATCGCGTGCTGGTGTGGGCTCACTGGAGCTGGTTCATCGTGCCCCACGGGTCGCTCGCCTACATCCTGCTGCGCCATCGCGAGCGCTTCCCGCGCGCCGCGGTGCTCACCTACGCGGTCTTCGACATCGGCGCCAGCGCCTACTGGCTGGTGCCGACCGCGCCACCGTGGTACGCGGCGGCATCGTCCCCGGAGGGGGAGGCGGCGGCCGTACGGGGCGGGCAGGCGCCGGCGGTGCGGCGCATGATGGTCGAGTACGGCGAGTCGTTCTGGAGAGACGGCTGGGGCTCGCTCTACAGTGTGTTCGGAGGTAATCCCCTCGCCGCGATGCCGTCTCTGCACTTCGCCACATCCGTGATGGCCGCACTGCTCCTCACCGAGGTGGGGCCGGTGGCGGGCGCGCTCGGCTTCGGCTACGCGGCGACGCTCGGATTCGCGCTCGTGTACCTGGGCGAGCACTACGCGGTCGACCTGCTGGCGGGGGCGGCGCTGACGGCGGCGGTGCGCCGCCTGGGGCCGCGGGCCGGTCCGGCGTTCGCACACGTGGGGCGTGCGCTGGGGGCGCTGGAGGAGTTGGCCCACGAGGCGACCTGAGGAGCGGGGGTGAGCACGAGGAAGATGGAGCGGGGCGACGAGCGCGAGGTGGTGGCGGAACCGATCGACGAGGAGGCGCTCGCCGCCTCGACACCCAGCGCGAGCGCGCACGAGGAGGAGATGCCGCGCGTGATCCTCACGCGGCGGCAGATCATCGCGTTCGGGGTGTTCATCCTGTCCGGCGTCGGCTTCCTGTACTTCGTGCTGCCGAACATCACCGGCGTCGGCAAGACCGTCGATCGCATCGAGGGCGGCGACGTGTGGTGGCTGGCGCTGGGTGTGGTGCTGGAGCTGCTGTCGTTCGCCGGCTACGTGGTCCTGTTTCGCTCGGTTCTCGTGCGCGGCCAGGAGAACGTGGGCTGGCGCGAGAGCTATGAGATAACGATGGCCGGCCTCGTCGCCACGCGCCTGCTCGCGGCCGCCGGCGCGGGCGGCGTCGCGCTGACCGCGTGGGCGCTGCGCCGCTCGGGAATGGAACCGCGGCTGGTGGCGTGCCGGATGGTCGCGTTCATGGTGCTGCTGTACGTGATCTACGCCGGCTCGCTGCTGGTCGACGGCATCGGGCTGGGGGTCGGGCTGTTCCCCGGAGGAGGGTCGTTCGCGATCACGATCGTGCCGGCGATCGTCGCGGCGGCGCTGTTCGCGGTTGCGGGAGCGATGTCGCTGCTGCCGGGGGACGTCGAGCGGCGTCTCGACCGCTCGGCGTCGGGCTCGGGTCGCGCAGCGCAATGGGTCGCGCGCTTGGCGACCGTGCCGGCGCTTGCGGCCAGCGGCGTGCGCACCGCGATCGAATCGGTCCGCGAGCGTGACCCCGGGGTGCTCGGCGCGCTCGCGTGGTGGGGCTTTGACATCTCGGTGCTGTGGGCGATGTTCCACGCGTTCGGCTCCCCTCCGCCGTTCACCGTCATCTGGATGGCGTACTTCATCGGCACGCTCGGCAACCTGCTGCCCCTCCCCGGCGGCCTGGGGGGCGTCGAGGGCGGCATGATCGGCGCGTTCGCCGCGTTCGGCGTGCATCTCGATCTGGCGGTGGTGGCGGTGCTGTCCTATCGCACGATCTCCTTCTGGCTGCCGACGCTGCCCGGTGTGATCGCCTACTTCCAGCTACGCCGCACGGTGGCGCGCTGGCGGGTCGAGCAGCCGGCCGTGACCGCGGCCTCCGCGCGCTCCGGAGCGACCAAGCCGGCGGGAGCGCTGCAGGGCTCGTGACCGGCGCGCGAGCCCAGGCATATTGCTATACTTTACAAAGTAAAGTGACCTCTTTGGAAGAGCTCCAGCCCACCCGTCTGAACAGCGACCAGGAGACCAGATGAGCGACGTCGAGAACGTGATCATCGTCGGCAGCGGCCCGGCCGGATACACGGCGGCGCTGTACACGGCGCGCGCGAACCTCCACCCGCTGGTGATCGAGGGTTTCGCGTGGGGCGGCCTGCTGCAGCAGACGACCGACGTGGAGAACTACCCCGGCTTCCCCGACGGCGTGATGGGCCCGGAGATGATGCAGAGGTTCCGCGACCAGGCCGAGCGCTTCGGCGCGCGCCTGATCACCGACCAGGCCGACCGCGTCGAGCTGGCGAGCGAGCCCGGCGGCGTGCACAGCGTGTGGGTCGGCGAGCAGGAGTACCGCGCGCGCACTGTCGTGCTGGCGATGGGCGCCGAGCACAAGAAGCTGGGAGTGGCCGGCGAGGAGGAGCTGTCCGGCCGCGGCGTCAGCTACTGCGCCACGTGCGACGCCGCCTTCTTCCGCGACTCCCAGACGATCATCGTCGGCGGCGGCGACTCGGCGATGGAGGAGGCCATCTTCCTGTCCAAGTTCGCCTCCAAGGTGACCGTCGTGCATCGCCGCGACGAGTTCCGCGCGTCGAAGATCATGCTCGAGCGCGCGCGCGAGCAGTCGAACATCGAGTTCCTGACCCCGTACACCGTGCGCGAGTTCGTCGCAGGCGAGAACGGCGCGCTCGGTCACGCGGCGCTGGTCAACACCGAGACCGGCGAGGAGCGCGAGATACCCGTCTCGGGCACGTTCGTGGCGGTCGGCCACGAGCCGCAGTCGGCGCTGGTCGACGGCCAGATCGACGTCGACGAGAACGGCTACGTGATCACCCACGGCAAGTCCACCCGCACCAACCGCCCCGGCGTGTTCGCCGCCGGCGACCTCGTCGACCACACCTACCGCCAGGCGATCACCGCCGCCGGCTCCGGCTGCCAGGCGGCGCTCGATGCCGAGTGGTACCTGCGCGACACTCCCGGCGTGCCCGTACCCGCGGAGATGCCCGCCGGCGACCCGACCACCACCCAGTGGGCGCCGACGGCAGAGTCGGCATAGGCGACACGCAGGCCGGACACGCGCCGCCGCCCCTGTCGTCGCGCACGCGGCCGACCGGCTCGCGGCAGGCGTAGGCTCACATCGAGATGTTCCTGCTCGTCCTCATCGGGGTGCCCGTGCTCGAGGTGTTCGTGTTCATCGAGGTCGGACACGCCATCGGCTGGCTGCTGGCGGTCGTGCTGCTGTTCGGCACGTCCATCGTCGGCGTGCGCCTGCTGCGCATCCAGGGGCGCTCGGCGATCGAACGCGTCTCACTGGCGGTGTCCGAGCGTCGCGCGCCCGCCGTCGCGGCGATCGACGGGGCGCTGGGCTTCCTCGGGGCCGCGCTGCTCGTGGTTCCAGGGTTCGTCACCGACGTCCTCGGCGCGCTGCTCATGTTCCCGCCGACGCGTACGCTGGCGCGCCGCTGGATATCGCGCCACTACACCGGGCGCGTGATGAGCTATGTGGCGACGGCGGGGCGCTTCGCCTCGCGCGGGCGTGGCTCGCCTCCCGCGGATGTCGACTCGACCGCGTTCGAGGATGATGCCGATCAGCTCGGTCGTTGAGATGCGCAGCGTTGGCGGCCCAGCTTGAGGGCCGACACTATGGTCAAGGCCACCATATTGGTCCTGCCGATGGCCTTGACGCTATTTGCCGCGCGAGAGGCTGATTTCGAGGCGGCGTAGGCGCTTGAACAACCGCAGCGAGAGGCGCCTATCTTTGCCAAGAAGATCGAACGACTTCGCTGCCGCTGCTGCTCTGTGCTGTTCGCGCAGATGACCGCACTAGCGCGGTGGGGGTTACGGCGTGAGGCGACTGGCTTGGTCCTCGGCGATTGCCTCGCGCAGGGCCTGCTCGAAGGTTCTGGGTTGGATGTCGAACAGCTCCACGCCGGATGAGTCGGTGATCGTCGTGTCGGTGGAGAGCCCCTCGATCAACGGTCTCGCCACGCCGGCGTCGACAGGTGTGATGAGCCCGATCCAGTGCGAGGAGAGCCACGGCGTGAGCAGCGGTACGGGGATGCGTGGGCGGCGGTGCAGCCCCAGCGCGTCGGCCATTTGGTCGAGCATCCCCCCGTATGTGAGTATTTCGGCAGACCCGATCTGGATCTCGCGGGAGCGCGTCTCGGGTATGCCCGGAGCCTCGATGAGGTAGCTCAGCACGTCGCCGATGGCGATCGCCTGGGTGGGTGTGGCCAGCCACGAGGGTGCGAGCATCACCGGCAGGCGTTCGACCAGCGAACGCAGCGTTCGGTAGCTCTCCGATCCGGCTCCCACCACCATGCCGGCGCGAAACCAGGTAAGCGGTGGTCCCTCGTCGCGCAGGATCTCTCCGACGCGCAGACGCGAGCGCAGGTGCTTGGATGCGGGGCGGTCGCCGAGGCCGCCGAGGTAGACGATCCGCTCGATGCCGGTGGCGGTCGCGAAGCGAGCGAAGTTGGAGGCCGCGATGGCGTCGCGTTGCTCGTAGTCGGAGTCGCCGCCGCGACCCATCGAGTGGACGAGGTAGTAGGCCGTCGTGTAGTCGTCATCGATGGCGCTGAGGGAGCTCTGGTCGAGCATGTCGGCGCGGTGTACCTCGACGGCTGGATCGAAGCTGACACGACTCGGGTCGCGCGCGACGCACCCAACCGGCTCGCCGAGTGCTCGCAGCTCGCGCACCAGTCGGCTGCCTACGTAACCGGAGGCTCCGGTGACAAGCGTGCGGACCATGCTCAGGGAGCGGCGGCGAACGGTTCCACAGTCATCTACATAGCACCATTCCGGCTATCCGGCAGATGCGACGGCGACCCCGGGCGCTTCACTGGACGCCCTGCAGCGCCCCCTCCAACTCCAGCAGCCAGCGCTTGCGGTCCAGCCCGCCGCCGTAGCCGCCGAGCGCTCCGCCCGTGCGCAGCACGCGGTGGCAGGGGATCACGATCGGGATCGGGTTGGAGCCCAGGGCGTTGCCCGCCGCGCGCGAGCCGCGGGGGCTGCCCGCGTCGGCGGCCACCTCCGCGTAGCTGAGCACGCCGCCGTAGGGGATCTCCGAGGTCACCCGCAGCACGCGCCGGCCGAACGGGCCGATCAGCGCCCAGTCCAGCGGCAGCTCGAAGTTGCGCCTCGCCCCGCTGAAGTACTCGTCCAGCTCGCGGCGCATCGGCTCCAAGGGCGCGGGGGACTCGACGATCCGCGGCGACAGCCGCCGGGCGAGACGTTCGAGCACCGAGTCGACGTCCTCCTCCGGGAACGCCAGGCGCACCAGTCCACGCTGCGTCGAGGCGGCCAGCAGCGGGCCGAACGGTGAGTCCACGGGCGTGTACGTGATGTCCGCCAGGCCCTCCGACGCGATGCGCGCGCTCAGGCGCTCGGCCGCGCTCGCCGCAGCCGCCGTGTGTCCGTTTGCCGCCTTCGCCGTCCCGCGCAGCGCCCGCTCGAGCGTCCCCGTCTGATCATTCGCGCGATCGGTCATGCGCTCACCGCCTTTCTCAGCTTCGTCAGACCCTCGTGCAGCGAGCGGCGCGCCGCCTCCTCCGAGCAGCCGATCGCCGCCGCGATCTCGCTGTGCGGTAGGTCCGCCACATAGCGCAGCACCACCGCCGAGCGCTGTCGCGCCGGCAGCTCCTCCACCGCGCCCCACAGCAGCTGGTCGCGCGGCGGTGGGGAGGCCGTCTCGCGAACGTCGAGCGCAGCCGGGTCCTCCATCGGCAGCGCCCGGCGCGCACGCGCGCGGTGCGCGTCCAGCGACTTGCGGTGAGCGATCGTCAGCACCCACGCGCGCAGGTTCGAGTGCGCGCGCAGGCGCGGATACGCGCGCAGCGCCGCTATGAACGTCTCCTGGAAGCAGTCCTCCGCCTCCGCCGGGCCGACCGACGAGACCAGGAAGCGCCACACGTCCTCGCGATGGGTGTCCACGAAGCGCTGAAAGGGGGGCGGCCCGCCGTTCACAGTCATAGAACGCCGGCCGCCGCCCAAACGTGAGAACGATTGATGAGAGGTCGGGTCGCGCCGCTGTCTCAAGCGGCTCTCAGTCCTCGTACTCGAAGAATCCCGCCCCGTCGGCGCGTCCGAGCCGGCCCGCCTGAACGAGACCGCGCAGCGCCGGCGCCGGGCGGTAGCGCTCCTCGCCGTACTCCTCGTACAAGGCCCGCAGCACCGTCAGCACGTGATCCAGCCCGATCGCGTCCGCCCACTCCAGCGGACCGCGGGGGTGGCTAAGCCCGAGCACCATGCCCGTGTCGATGTCCTGCGCGCTGCCCACGCCTTCGCCCAGCGCGAACGCCGACTCGTTGATCACCTGACACACGATCCTGCCCAGCACCAGCCCCGGCGCATCGCCCACCCACGCCACGTGCTTGCCCAGCGCCGCGAACAAGCGCTCCGCGCGCGTCGCCGCCACCGGCGAGGAGCTCTCGCCGCGCGTCAGCTCCACCAGGCTCGACTGCGCCAGCGGGCCCAGCACGTGAAAGCCGACCGCGCTGCCGCTCGGATCGAGCACACCCAGCGAGCCCTTCGCGCACAGCAGCACGCGCGCGCCCCCCTGCGGCTGGGGCGCCGTGCCGCGGCGGTCGGGACGGCCTCCCGCCGCCGCCGCGGTCGCCGCTGGCGCCGCCGGCTGTGCGGGCGTGGGGTAGGGGTCGCAGTCGATCACCAGCGCCGGCAGCACGCCGCCCTTCGGCGCATACGGCGAGCGCACCTCATAGTCCGCCGCCCGCGCCGCCGCGCGCAGCTCGTCCGCCAGCACGCCCTCGCCCGCGATCACCACCACGCCCTCGCCCTGTCCCCGCGCCGCCTCAACCGGCGGCGGCGGGTCCTCCGGGCGGTGCTTGCCCGCGCCCGCGCCCGCGCTGTAGTCGTAGTAGCCGCGCCCGCTCTTGCGGCCGTACAGGCCCGCCGCCACGTAGCGCGCCGCGATCATCGACGGTCGCCAGCGCGGCTCGCCGAAGCTCTGCTCGTAGAAGCTCTTGGAGATCTCAAAGCCTGTGTCCACGCCCACTAGGTCCATCAGCTCGAACGGGCCCATGCGAAAGCCGCCCTCCATGCGGCAGATGCGGTCGATGCTCTCCACATCCGCGATTCGCTCCTGCAGCAGTCTCAGCGCCTCCAGGCCGAACGGGCGGTTGCAGCGGTTCACGATGAAGCCTTGCCCGTCCTTCGCCACGATCACCGTCTTGCCCATCGCCTCGCCCGTCGCCCGCGCCAGCGCCAGCGCCCGCGGCGAGGACTCCACGCCCGCCACCACCTCCAGCAGGCGCATCAGCGGCGCCGGGTTGAAGAAGTGCATCCCCACCACCCGCTCCGGGTGGCTCGCTCCCGTCGCTATCGCCGTCACCAGCAGCGACGACGTGTTCGTCGCCAGCACGCACTCCTCGCTCACCACCTCCGACAGCTTCGCGTACATCTCGCGCTTGAGGTCCATGCGCTCCGGCGCCGCCTCGATCACCAGCTCGCACCGCGCCAGCGCCGAGAAGTCCTCCACCGGCCGCAGGCGCTCCGATGCCGCCGCCGCGTCCTCCTCACGCAGCGTGCCCTTCACCATTTCTTTGCGCAGGCCGTCCTCCGCGCTCGCGATCCCGCGCGCCAGCGCCTCCGGGAACGGGTCGTACAGCAGCGTGCGCGCCCCCGAGCGCGCCGCAAGCTGGGCGATGCCGGCACCCATCGTGCCGGCTCCCAGCACGCCGATCACGCTCGCCGCGCTGCCCGAGCCGCCGGCGGAGCCGGCCTTCTCATCCTGCTGTACGCGCGCCCGATCAGTCATTCGCTCGCCCCCCGCCGCCCGCCTCAGGCGGGGACCAGCGCGTTGATCCCCGTCATCGCGCGCCCGATCAGCATCTGCTGGATCTGCGAGGTGCCCTCGTAGATCGTCGTCACGCGCGCGTCACGGAAATAGCGCTCGACCGGGTGGTCGTCAACGTAGCCCGCGCCGCCGTGCACCTGGATCGCCAGGTTCGCGCACGCCAGCGAAGCCTCCGTCGCGTGCAGCTTCGCGATCGACGTCTCCAGCGAGTTCGGGCGGCCCCTGTCCTTCAGGAAGCCCGCGCGCCACGCCAGCATTCGCGACGCGTCCGTTTTCAACACCATTTCCGCGATCATCGCCTGCACCAGCTGGAAGCTCGCGATCGGTTTGCCGAACTGCTCGCGCTCCCTCGCGTACTTCACCGACTCGTCCACGCAGCCCTGGCAGATGCCCACCGCGCCGCACGCCACCGAGTAGCGCCCCGACTCCAGGTTCGACAGCGCCACTTTGAAGCCGTCGTCGACGTTGCCCAGCATGTCATCGTCCGCCACCTCCACGTCTTCCAGCGAGATCGACGCCGTGTCCGACGCGTGCAGCCCCATCTTGTGCTCGATCGTCTGCGTCCTGAAGCCCGGCTGGTCCGTGTCCACCAGGAAGCACGCGATCCCCTTGTATCCCAGCGCCGGGTCCGTCTGCGCGAAGATCAGCGCCACCTTCGCGTGGCTCGCCATCGAGATCCACATCTTCGCCCCGTTGATCACCCAGCCGCCGTCCGTCTTCTTGGCGCGGGTCTTCTGGTTGGCCGCGTCCGAGCCCGTGTCCGGCTCCGTCAGGCCGAAGCACCCCAGCCACTCGCCCGAGCACAGCTTCGGCAGGTACTTGTGCTTCTGCTCCTCCGTGCCGAACTTCACGATGCCCGAGCACACGAGTGACGTCTGCACTGAGACGACCGTTCTTATCGAGGAGTCCGCGCGCCCGATCTCCTCCACCACCAGGCCGTAGCTCAGGTAGTCCAGTCCCGCGCCGCCGTACTCCACCGGCACCACCGCGCCCAGGTAGCCCTGGTCGGCGATCTTCCTCACCATCTCCAGGTCGAAGTGGTGGTTGCGCGCGTTTTCACGCGACTGCACCACGATCTCTTTGTCCGCGAATTCGCGCGCCGTGTCCTTGATCAGACGCTGCTCGTCGGTCAGGTCGAAGTCCATCCCTCTCCTATCGGGTGGTGGTGATGATGGCGGTGGTGGTGCCGGTGGTGAAGCGTCGTCGTAAACGGGGGTGGGTGTATGTCTCTTTTCGTGTGGTGTATCGCCGCTGCTATACACCGTTCAACTTCGGAGTGCTCCAAGGGGCGAGGATGCGCCGCTCGAGCTCCTCGGCGATGCCCTCGATCGGCAGTCGCTCCTGCGTCAGCGAGTCGCGGTCGCGCAGCGTCACCGTCCCGTCCTCGATGCTCTGGTGGTCGATCGTCACGCACAACGGCGTGCCGATCTCGTCCTGGCGGCGGTAGCGCTTGCCGATCGCGCCGCCCTCGTCGTACTCCGCCTGCACGCGCTCGCGCACCGCGTGATGGACCTCGTGCGCGAGCTCCGGCTGGCCGTCCTTGCTCACCAGCGGCAGCACCGCCACCTTCACCGGCGCCAGGCGTGGGTGCAGCCTCAGCACGGTGCGCATCTCGCCCGCGCCCGCCCCCTCGCGCTCGACCAGTTCCTCGTCGTAGGCGTCCACCAGGAACGCCAGCGTCGCTCGGTCCGCGCCGGCCGCCGGCTCGATCACGTGCGGGACGTAGCGCTCGCCGCTGGCCTGGTCGAAGTACTCGAGCTTCTCGCCCGAGAACTTCGCGTGCTGGGTCAGGTCGAAGTCGCCGCGGTTGGCGATCCCCTCGAGCTCCGACCAGCCGATCGGGAACAGGTATTCGACGTCGCTCGTACCCGAGGAGTAGTGGGAGAGCTCGTCCGGGTCGTGCGCTCTGAGGCGCAGGTGGTCGGGGCGCAGGCCCAGCTCCACATACCAGCGCTCGCGCTCTGCGAGCCAGTGCTCGAACCATCTCTGCGCATCGTCGGGAGGCACGAAGAACTCCATCTCCATCTGCTCGAACTCGCGCGTGCGGAAGATGAAGTTCCCCGGGGTGATCTCGTTGCGGAAGGACTTGCCCACCTGCGCGATCCCGAACGGGGGTTTCTTGCGCGAGAACTGCAGCACGTTCTTGAAGTTGATGAAGATGCCCTGTGCCGTCTCCGGGCGCAGGTACGCGGTCGCGCCCGACTCCTTCACCGGGCCGATCGTCGTCTCGAACATCAGGTTGAAGTCGCGCGCGGGCGTCAGGTCGCACTCGTCCGTCTCGCCGGGGTGCTTCGACGGTTTGCGCCCGCATTGGAGCTCCGCCAGGTGATCCGCGCGGAAGCGCTGGCCGCACGTCCTGCAATCCACGAGCGGGTCGGTGAAGCCCGCCAGGTGGCCCGAGGCCTCCCACACCCGCGGGTGCTGCAGGATCGCCGAGTCGATCGCCACGATGTCTTCGCGCTCCTGCAGCATCGCCCGCCACCACTCGTTCTTGACGTTCGTCTTCAGCAGCACCCCGTAGTGGCCGTAGTCGTACGTCGAGCCCACGCCGCCGTAGATCTCCGACGACGGGAACACGAAGCCGCGGCGCTTGCACAGCGCCACGATCTTCTCCATCGTGACCACGTCGGGCTCCTGTGTAGATGGTCTCGCTTGCTCGGTCATCGCGGGCAGCGGATGGTAGTCGAGCGTCGCGCGCGGCGGGCGCCGCGGCACGGTCCCTAAGATGGCGCGCCGTGGCGCGGATACTGATCGTGGCGGGCGGCTGCCGGGGCAGGCGCCTGGCCGCGGCGATGGTGGAGGAGGGGCACGTCGTGCGCATCACCGCCCGCGGCGAGGGCTCGCGCGCGGCGATCGAGGCGGCCGGAGCAGAGTGCTGGATCGGCACGCCCGACCGCCTGGCCACGCTGCGCGGGGCGCTCGACAGCGTCACGATCCTCTGCTGGCTGCTCGGCACGGCCACCGGGCCGCCCGCGCAGCTGAGCGCGCTGCACGGCTCCCGGCTCGAGCTCTTCATGACCCAGGCGATCGACACGACCGTGCGGGGCGTCGTGTACGAGGCTCGAGGAGCGGACGATCAGGCCGAGTTGCTGCGCGGCGGTGAACGCATCGTCCGCGCGCTCGCCGAGCGCAACGCGATTCCCACGGCGTTCCTCAGTGTCGATCCGCTCGACGGCGAGCGCTGGCTCGCCGACGCGAGCGCCGCCGTCGGGTCGCTGCTCTCGCGCGCGTGACGCCGCCTTCACGGGCATGACGCTGTTTTCACGGGCATGACGCTGTTTTCGCGCACGTGACGCTGTCTTCACGCGCATGATCGTCGACCGGGGTCAAGTGGCCGGCGCTTGTGACCGATGTTGCATGCACGATGGCTGGCGATCGCTCCCGATACGGCCTGATGGTGTCCGCGCTCGGCGCGATCGTGCTCGTCGCCTCCGTGTTCCTGCCCTGGTACGAAGTGGCGTTCACGCTGCACGCGAGCGCCGGTGCCGCCGCCGGGCACAGGCTTGGCGCGCTCACAGGGCACCGGGCGCTGCATGAGGTCAACATCGTGCTGCTGATCCTCGCCGCGCTCGCGATCCTCGACGCGCTCGCGCCGCTCGCTCCGGCCGGCGGACCACTGCCCGGAGGCGCCGGCGGCTCGGTCGTCCTGCTGGGGGTCGCCGCCGCCGCGTTCGTGCTCTTCCGCATGCTCGCGCCGCCGACCATGGCCGGCGGCACCGTCGAGCTGTCGCTGGGCGTGGGCGCCTGGCTGGCGCTGCTCGGCTCGCTGGCGATCGCGCTCGGCGGCATCTGGCCGCGCAGTATCGGCTTGCTCGCGCCGTCCGTCGCGCAGTCGCCCGGCGCCTGGTCAGGTCTGCAAGGCTGATCGAGCGCGCGCGTAGAGCCGACGCGAGCGCCATCCGATGAACCTCCACCATGGCCGCTGATCGATCTCCCACCGGGTGGCTGATCTCTGCGCTCGGCGCGATCGTGCTGATCGTGTCGGTGTTCCTGCCCTGGTATGCGGTGCGCCTCACCGCGCGCGGCGTCGCATACATGCGGGCGCTATCCTCATAGGCAATTCCCCTAAAGCCGATCAGGATTCTACTGGGCGGCGAGTCTGACCCTCCGAGCATCGACGGCGATCTGTCGAGAAAGGAACCACCCAATGGCGCTGCAACTTGGCGACACAGCCCCCGACTTCGAGGCCGACACGACCGAGGGCCGCATCAAATTCCATGACTGGATCGGCGACTCATGGGCGGTGCTGTTCTCCCACCCCAAGGACTTCACGCCCGTTTGCACGACCGAGCTCGGCTACATGGCCAAAGCCAAGCCCGAGTTCGACGCGCGCAACGTGAAGATCATCGGCCTGTCCGTCGACGCCCTCGACAACCACGAGGGCTGGGCGAAAGACATCGAGGAGACCCAGGGCACCGCCCCCAACTACCCGATCATCAGCGACAGCGACTTCAACGTCTCGAAGCTCTACGGCATGCTGCCCGCGAGCACCTCCGGCGACCCGCTCACACGTACGCCCGCCGACAACCAGACGGTCCGCAACGTGTTCGTGATCGGGCCCGACAAGAAGGTCAAGCTGATCCTCGTCTACCCGATGACCACCGGGCGCAACTTCGACGAGGTGCTGCGCGTCATCGACTCGCTGCAGCTGACCGCCAAGCACAAGGTCGCCACGCCCGTCAACTGGAAGCCAGGCGAGGACGTGATCATCGCCGGCTCGGTCTCCAACGACCAGGCCAAAGAGATCTACCCGGATGGATGGGAGGAGCCCCGCCCGTACATCCGCATCGTGCCGCAGCCGAGCTGAAGCCGTTCGAGCAGGTGCTCGAGGATGCGCGCGGTGGCCCCCCAGATGACCTGCTCGTCGACCACGTAGGCGTCGGTCTGGAAGGTGATTCCTCGGCGTTCGATGGTGGTGGTCGTGCGTCCCGCGCGCACGGCGCGCAGCGGCAGCTCGAGCACCGCGTCGACCTCGCGCGCCGACGGGCGCCAGGCGACGCCCGCGGGGATCGTGCCGACGAACGGATGGATCACGTAGTTGGTGGCGAACGTCGACGTTCGCGGCAGCTCTCCCAGCAGGCTGACCTGCGAGCGCGCCAGGCCTATCTCCTCTTCGGCCTCGCGCAAGGCCGTGCCGAGCAGATCCTTGTCCCCGGGGTCCCTGCGACCGCCCGGAAAGGAGATCTCGCCGGCGTGGCGTCGCAGGTCGGCACGGCGCCTGGTCAGGACGACGTGAGGCTCCTGCTCGACACCGGCGAGGAACAGGGGCACGAGCACGGCCGCCGGGACCTGCTCGCTCGCCCCAGCCCGATCGAAGGTTGCGGAAGTGGACGACTCAGGCGGCCAGGTGAACGCGCTCAATGCGCTCCTGGAACATGACCTCGCCGTCGAGCGCTCGATGGACCGGGCACTTGGCGGCGATCACGCGCAAGCGCTCCACCTGCTCATCGGGGAGGTCGTCGGGCAGCCTCATCACCAGCTGGAACTTGGTGGGACAGCCGCGCTCGGCTGGGCTGTATTCGACGTCCACCTCCACGTGGCCGATGTCCCAGCCCTTGCGCGCGGCGTACATCTCCATCGTGATCGCCGCACACGACGCAAGGCTCGCCGCCAGCAGCTCCTGCGGGTCAGGCCCGGTGTCGTCTCCGCCCACGTCCGGTGGCTCGTCGACTGTCAGCTGGTGGTCGCGAACTGAGACCGTGTGCCTGAACGTCTCGCCGTCGCGGCGCACGGAGGCCTTCATCCTTGTAAGCCCTTGCGTCTGATTCATCTAGGTTCCCTCGTTCGATGCTTCTCTGTACCGATTAATCATACTGCGCCGCCAGGCTGGAAAAGTGGGTTGAACAGCAGCCCGGTGAGCAGCTTGGGGAAGAAATACGTCGACTTGGGCGGCATGTTCTCGCCCTCGCCCGCCACCTCGCGCACCTGCTCCACCGGTGTCGGGCGCATCAGGAACGCGGCGTCGTATGCGCCCGAGCGCACCATCGCCAGCGCCTCGTCGGTGTCGCGCGCGTAGAACATGCCGTCGAAGTGCGCGATGTCCTCGTCGCTGAGCCCAAGCGCGTTCTTCAGCAGCAACGTCTCCAGCACGCCCGTGTCGAGATGGCGGTAGGCCTCGGAGTGGCCCGGCAGCGCCGCGTCGGCGATCGCTTGATCCTTGAGCGTCAGGCGCAGCGCGCGCCCGTCGCGGCCGTTGACGTAGCCGAGCTGCAGAGGGCCGCCGCTGGGGGGTGGAGCGATCTCCTCCACGGGCACCTCCACGATGTCGAAGTCGCGCTCGAGCGCCTCGTCGAGCGCCCTGCGCCGCTCATCGTCCAGTCCCCTGACCAGACGGTGGGTGGGGAACACCGTCAGCCCCGGATCCTCGAGCGCGACCAGGCACATCAGGATGTAGCGGTGCTCGCCCTCCCCGCCGACCTCCTCGGCGTACGCCTGCATCGTCTCGTAGCGGTGGTGGCCGTCGGCGATCAGCAGCTCCGCATCACGCGTCGCGTCCCGCACGGCCGCGATCGCCGCCGGGTCGCTGACGCGCCACAGGCGGTGGACGGTGCCGTCCGCGTCGGTGATGTCCGCCCACGGCTGCTGCTCGGTGGCCGGCGCTAGCGCCCGCCACGCCGCCTGCGTGGGGTCGGAGTACAGCGAGAAGATGGGCGAGACGTTCGCCCGCGTGGCCCGCGTCAGACGCAGCCGATCCTCCTTCGGGCCCGGGTGGGTGCGCTCGTGCGGGCGCACGCGCCCGGGGCCGTACGGCTCGATCCGTACCCTGCAGAAGAACCCGCGGCGCGTGCGCGCGCGCCCGTCCGGGCCTGTGTAGTCCTGCGTGTGCGCCCACACCGCCGGCTGCTCGTCGCGAACCAGCGCCCCCTGTTGCTGCCAGCTCTCCAATAGCTCACCCGCAACCGTGTACGGATCGGGCTCGCCCTGGGGCAGGTCGATCGCCACCACGTTGAAGGGAGAACGGGCGATCAGGGCAGCGCGCTGGTCGGCGTCGATCACGTCGTACGGAGGGGCCACCACGTCCGCCAAGGGGCCGACCACGGCAGGGTCGTAGTGCAGCGCGCGCAGGGGTTGGACGTCTGCCATGGGCGGTGCGGAGGGTAGCAGCGGGGGTTGTGGGGGTGTGGTTGCTGTTTGCGGGGCGTGCTTGCCGGGTTCGGGTGCCGTCCCCATCGGATGCGAACATATGTTCGTAATGACCCATCCCACCTACCTCCGAGAGAAGGCGCGCTCGATGCGGATCGAGCGCCAGTTGACGATCGACGAGCTCGCCGAGCGGCTGGCTCTGTCGCGGAGCACGATCTACTACTGGGTGCGCGATCTTCCGATCCCAGGATCGGGGTCGGGTGGCGTGTTTCCTGAGGCGACGCGCCGTAAGGGCAACCGCGCGATGCAGCGGAAGTACAGGCTGCTTCGTGTGCCTTTACATCGCCGAGGGATACAAGCGCAACCGTAACTCCGTCTCGATTTGCAACTCTGATCCGGCGGTCATGCAGATCGCGTCTCGCTGGCTCCGCTGTCTGTCGAGAAAAGCGCCGGAGGCCCTGATCCAGTATCACGCTGACCAGGACCTGAATGAGCTGCGCGAGTTCTGGGGCGCCACGATCGGGATCGAGCCGGGTGCGATCAAGCTGCAGCGCAAGTCGAACAGCAATCAGCTGGCCGGTCGTGTCTGGCGTTCCCGCCATGGCGTCCTGCAGGTCCGCGTGCATGACACGCTACTTCGCGCGCGGCTGCAGGCCTGGATGGATCGGCTGCGCTCGGAGTGGCGGTAGACTCGCATTGCAACTCCGGGGCGTGGCGAAGCCTGGTATCGCACCGCATTTGGGGTGCGGGGATCGCCGGTTCGAATCCGGCCGCCCCGATTATTTGAGTCTTATTTGAACCGCGGCCGTTGGAAGCGGCAGTGCGCGTGTTCGTGCTTGCCGCATCGTGGTCGAGTTCGTCGGGCAGGGTTGGCGTGGTGAGGGTGGCGAACGGCTCGGCGATGTCGGCGCCTGCTTGACGCATATGACTGGCTGGGGCCGGCGTACAAGCGCGACACCGTCTCGCAGTTCGTTGACCGCCTCGCCGCTCGACAAGACCTCCACAAGGAGCGCCTGGTCCGCCTGATGTCGGATGTCGCGCGTAAGGAGGACTTTCCCGAGCTTGCTTGGCACGAGGATGCCGAGCGGTTGATCGAGAAGGCACGTGCCTCACGCGATGCGCTGCGCCAATACATCGTGCCGCACGAGGCCGAACTCCTTGAGGCGGAGCGCGCCGCGATCGTATTGCTCAGCAACGGCGCAAGAGCGAGATGACGGCGGCTACACGCGTCGCCGTTGAAGGGCTCCGCGAGCGCTATCTGGCGCTGGTCGCCGAATCGGATGCTGTGAGGCGGGGGCTGGCCTTCGAGTCGTGGCTAACGGACCTGTTCGACGTCTTCGATCTTCGACCATGCAGGCCGTACCGAATCGTCGGTGAGCAGATCGACGGTGCCTTTGAGCTCGGCGATCATCATTGGCTTCTGGAGGCGCGATGGCGGAACGACGCCAGCGATCGGGACCAGATCGGCTCGTTCGAGGAAAAGGTGCGCCGCAAGGCAGACACGACGCTCGGCGTCTTCATCGCCATGAACGGGTTCGAGGCGGGTGGCGTCACGTACCACAACGGCCGTCGGTCGCCGATTGTCTTGATGGACGGCGCCGATTTGCTTGGGATCATTGACGGTCGCGGGATTGATCTTGTACAACTTCTCCAACGTAAGCGGCGACATGCCGCGCTGACAGGCGAGATCTACTTGCCGTTCTCAGCTCTGCTTTCCCACGCGGCGTAGGGATCTCAAGAACTAGCCAGGTTGCGAGGATCGGCGGTGAGTCCCCTTGAGATCACATACTCGCTCGCAGCCGATCCACCGCCCGCGATGTCGCCCCAAGTCTACGAGCAGCGCCTGACGCTTGCTTGGCATGAGCTGCTGAAGTCAGATCCTACCGAGCCTGACGTGCAGACTTTCCTCGAGACCCATCCATCGATGGTGCCGGGTGCGCATGTTGGACTCGGGCGTCTCGGCCAAAGCGGGCACGCCCCGTTTCCCGGTGCTCTGATCGCTCAGCCAACGCTGCGAGGGCTGACGACGCGGACGCCGGACTTTCTATGGATCGCGAAGGACAGTGTTTACCTGAACCCGATTTTTGTGGAGATCGAGGCACCGGGCAAGCGTTGGGTCACGAAGACAGGGCAGCAGCACAGCCAACTGACTCAGGCTCTACATCAGCTTGAGGAGTGGACCGATTGGTTTCGGCGCGCAGAGGGCGGATTCAACTGGTGGACGCAACGGTTTGTGTTTGGGGGGATCGTAGATGCTTGTCGAGTGCTTCGGCTGGTGTGCGCCAGCCGAGTGTCTTGCGTGGTCTGCTGTTGAGCGTCGCAGCGACCGCTTTGAGCTCCTC
>DATHPE010000053.1:0-45972 GCA_035484215.1 Solirubrobacteraceae bacterium
GATCCGCTCGGCCTCCTTCTTGGCCTCCGCGAGCATCTCCTGGCGCTCCTTGACGATCCAGCGCGCCTGCTTGATCTCCTCGGGGATCGTCGCGCGCATCTGGTCGAGGATGTCGTAGATCTCCTCCTTGTCGACCCGCACGGAATCGCTCAGCGGGATCGTCTTGGCGTTGTGCACCAAGTCGTCGAGCTTGTCTATGAGTACCAGGACATCCATCGCTATAGCCTACGGCCCGACATCGTGTCGCATGTCCATTTCGTCAGCGTCTGAGCTCTTCCTGCAAGCGCCTGGCCACCTCGTCGGGGACAAGATCGTCGATCTTGCCTCCAAACGTTGCGAGCTCCTTGACGCCGCTCGATGACAGGAAACTGTACTGCGGAGAGGCCATCAGGTAAACGGACTCGATCTCGGGATCCTGACGGCGGTTGAGCTGGTTCATCTCCAGCTCGTACTCGAAGTCCGAGATCGCGCGCAGCCCCTTGACGATCGCCTTCGCTCCGATGCTCCTGGCGAAGTCCACCACCAGCGTCGAGAACGGCTCCACGCGCACCCCGTCGAGGTCGGCCAGCGCGCGTTCGACGAACCCCACACGCTCCTCGATGCCGAACAGCGCGCCGCTCTTGCGCACGGAGCGGTTGACGACCGCCACGACGACCTCGTCATAGAGAGCGGCGGCACGGCGGATCACGTCGAGGTGCCCGTTGGTGATCGGGTCGTAGGAGCCCGGGCATACCACTATCGATTTCCTGGGTGTGGTCATTGATGCCGATGGATTGTGATCGATGTGTCCCCGTAGCGCCTGTGCCGCTCCAGCGGCAGCTCGAGCTCCAGAGGAGCTCGCCGGTCGCTCTCGACGACGACGCGCGCGCCCGGGCTCAGCACCGACGGCAGGATCGCCGACAGCTCTGGACCCCACCGCTCGGCGTTCGGAGCTCCCGACGCCGGAGGTGCTGGTCGCGCCCGCCCATAGGGAGGGTCGATGAAGACGAGATCGTATGTCTCTTCGCGAGCGCTTGCGGTGCGGAGAGCCTGCAGCGCATCCGCGCGACGCACCTCCACGGCCTCCGTGGCGATGCCGAGCGTCGCGAGGTTCCCGTTCAGCACCCTCACCACGCCGGCGTCGCGCTCGACGAACACAGCTCTGCGCGCGCCCCGCGACAGCGCCTCGATGCCGAGCGCGCCGGTGCCGGCGAACAGGTCGAGCACGCGCGCCTCCCCGACGTCGTCGAGCATCGCGAACACCGCCTCCCGAACGCGGTCGGAGGTGGGCCGGGTCATCCTCCCCACCGGCGCCCGCAGGCGTCTGCCGCCGAGGCTTCCCGCTATCACCCGCATGCCCGCAACGGTATCCGCGCTGACGCGCCGGCGGCGGGGGGCTGGCGTGCTCGCGTGGCCACTGTATAGCGATGGCTATACACCATCCGCTGGAGTCTTATCGCCGCTCCCCTCCGGCGGCAACCCGTATAGCCATCGCTATACACCATCCGCTGGAGCGATCGCCGTCCCCTCCCGCGCTCAGGCGGGGATCGGCGCGAGCGCGTCGTCACCGAGCTCGTGCGCGAGCGCCATGCCCAGCAGCGCGTGCTCGGGCGCACGCAGCTGGGGATCGCTCGCGAGGATCGCATCGGCGCGAGCGCGCGCGAGCTCGAGCAGTTGCGCGTCGTCGGGCAGGCGCGCGACGCGGAACTGCCCGACGCCGGATTGGCGTGTGCCGATCAGCTCGCCCTCCTTGCGCATGGCGAGGTCGATCTCGGCCAGGCGGAACCCGTCGGCGTGACGCACCAGCGCGGCGAGCCTGCCTGACGCCCCACCGACGAGCAGGCAGCGCGAGCGGTGCTCGCCGCGCCCGACCCGCCCGCGCAGCTGGTGCAGCTGGGAGATCCCGAAGCGCTCGGCGTTCTCGATCAGCATGACGGTCGCGTTGGGAACGTCGATCCCAACCTCGATGACGGTGGTGGCGACGAGCACATCGGCGTCGCCGGACGCGAATGCGGCCATCGCCTCGTGCTTCTCCCGCGAGCGCATGCCGCCGTGAAGGAGCGCCAGCCGGTAGCCGGCGAGCTCTCCCTTCTGCAGACGAAGCAGCTCGGCGCTCGCGGCGCGCAGATCGCCCTCGCCCGGCTCCTCGGCCTCCTCTACCAGAGGGCAGACGACGTACGCCTGCCTGCCGGCGGCGAGCTCCGCGCGCAGCTCGTCGTATGCGCGCGCCCGCTCGCTGTCACCGGAGACCAGGCGCGTCTCGATCGGCTGGCGTCCGCGCGGCAGCTCGTGCAGCGCGCTCGTGTCGAGGTCGCCGTAGCGCGCGAGCGCGAGCGTGCGCGGGATCGGCGTGGCGGTCATGTGCAGCGTGTGCGGCGCCTGCGCACGCGTTTGCGTCTCTGCGCGCGCGCCGTCGCGCTCCCCGAGCGCCGCGCGCTGGCGCACCCCGAAGCGGTGCTGCTCGTCGATGACGGCGACGGCGAGCGCGTCGAAGACGACGTCCGGCTCGATCAGCGCGTGCGTGCCGACGATCAGCGACAGCTCGCCGCTTGCGAGCTTGCCGAGGATGTCCCTGCGCCGGGCCGCGGGCGTGGAGCCGGTCAGCAGCGCGGTACCGATGAGAACCCCACCCACCCCGGCGCCCAGCAGGCCTTGGATCGTCGCGAAATGCTGCTCGGCGAGCGTCTCGGTGGGCGCCATCAGCGCCGCCTGCATTCCGTGCCCGACGGCCTGCAGCATCGCGTACAGGGCGACGACCGTCTTGCCGCTGCCGACCTCGCCCATCAGCAGGCGCTGCATCTGCGCGGGCCGGCGCAGATCGTCGGCGATCTCCTCGACCGCCTTGCGCTGGTCTCCGGTCAACGCGAATGGCAGCGCGTCCCGCAGCCAGCGCTCGCCGAGCGCGTCACGATCGGCGAGCACAGCTGCGCCCGTGCGCGCCCTGCGCGCGGCGCGACGGCGCAGGAACACGAGTTGTGCCAGCAGCAGCTCCTCGAACGCCAGCCGTCGGCGCCCCGTCTCGAGGTCGTCGGGCAGGCGCGGGAAGTGCATCGCGGCGAGCGCGCTGGCACGGTCCGGCAGCCGCTCGCCGACTCGGCTCGCCGTGGGGAGCGCCTCGAGCACATCGCCCAGCCGATCCCTGGCGCCGAGTACGAGCGTGAGGATCTGCGTAGAGGTGACGCCCTCGGCGGCCGGGTAGTGCGCGACGGCGTCGCTCTCGTCCGCCCCCGCGCCCGCCACCTCCTCGCCGGGCGCGTGGTGAGCAACGCTGAAGCCCCCGCGCTCGTCGGCCTTGCCGTGCAGCAGCAGGCGCGTGCCGGGCGGATAGCGCTCGACCAGCCACGGCTGGTTGAAGAACGTCGCGCGCATCGCGCCGGTGGCATCGAACACCCGCGCCTCCACAAGCGGGCGCATGCCCCTGCGGCGCACCGGCCGCGCGGCGATCGTGCGCACCTCCACCGCCACCGTCGCCTGCTCTCCCGCCCGCAGCGCGGCCACCGTACGGGCCTCGCGGCTGTCGCTGGGCAGGTGCTCGAGGAGGTCGCCCACCGTCTCCAGACCGAGCGCCTGCGCTCCGGCTTGCATCTTCTTGCCAGAGATCTCCAGCGGTCGGTCGAGCCGCGAGGGCCGCGGCCAACGCACCGGCGCGCCGATCAGCTCGTCTCTGGTGAGACCGCGCGCAGAGGCGAACGCAAGCGCAGGCGGGCGGATGCGCTCCGACCCCGTCGCGGCGGCAGCTTCCGGCGTATCGGGCGTTGTCGCCGGCATTCCTCATGCATCATGATCGCGGCGGCGGTCGTAAAGTACATGTCGCCTCGCGGACACCGTATAGCGATGGCTATACACCAAGTCACAAGCGACTCACCCACCGCAGTCCGTGAGCGAACAAGATCCTGATCGATGACGAGGTAGTGCCGCATGCGGCACTACCAGGGGCCGCACATGTGCGGCCCCTCCGACCGGCGCATGCGCCGGCCGGCACAACTCCAGCAGGGCTGAGGCCTAGCTCACTCGGCAGCGAGCAGCCACCAGTAGGCGGGCTGGCCGCCGTGGCGCAGCTCGAGCTCGACGCCGCCGTTGACCATGCCCTCGATCTCCTCGAGGCCGAGCGGAGCGTCCTCGCCGCCGAGCACGCTGATCAGCTCGGGCGGGCCCTCGCCGTTGCCCCCGGTCGCGAGCATGTGCAGCACCGCCTGCAGCGTCGCGCGCGGCTCGCCCCATGCGAGCACCTCGTCCTGCACGAACCCGACGGCGTCGCCGCGCCTGAAGCGTCCCTGCGCGTCGTCGCGCGCGGCCGGCGCGACGGCGCCCGTGCGCACGCGCGCGAGCGTCTCCGCGATCGCCCTGGCGTTCTCCTCCACGGAGCGGTCCCGCGCGATCACGACCGCGGCGGCGAGACCCGCCTGCTGGCTGGTGGTTGCCGCGACGTGCACGTCCTTGTCCGACAGCCGGGCGGCGTGCTCGGCCGCCATGATCACGTTCGCGCTGTTGGTCAGCAGCACGACCTCCTCGGCCGGCACGTCGTGGACGGCGGCCAGCAGATCGTACGTGGACGGGTTGAGTGTGGGGCCGCCGTCGATCGTGTACACGCCGAGCTCCGCGAACAGCTGGCGCAGCCCCTCGCCGCTGACCACCGCGACGGCGGCGCAACGCACGCCGCCGCCGGCGGCGTGCGATCCCGCGGCGCCGGGGGCCCCAGCGGGCGCCGAGTCGCCACCCACGCGGCGATCCCGTTCGAGCACCTGCGCGCGCATGTCGGCGACATCCAGGTGCGAGACCTCGCCGGCCCGCGCGAACACGGCGGTCGCTCGCTCGGGCTCGTCGGTGTGCAGGTGCACCTTCAGCGTCGTCGCGTCCCCCACCACGAGCACGGAGTCGCCGAGCGCTTCCAGCGAGGCGATGAAGCGGGCGGGGCTGAGGCCGCTGCCGATGACGGCGAAGTTCGTGCAGAAGCGGTAGGTGCCGGATCTGTGCTCGGGGTGGGTGATGCGCGCCGGCGCGTAATGGTCGAGCGGCGGCGGCTCCTCGCCGCGCAGGGCGGCGACGACGCCCGCGAAGATGATCGTCAGCCCGTAGCCGCCCGCGTCGACCACTCCTGCCTCGCGCAAGGCGGCGAGCATCTCCGGGGTGCGCTTGACCGAGTCCTCGCCGGCGCGCACCGCGCGCTCGAGCGCGGCCGCGATCGCCCTGTCCTGCTCGCGCGCCTCGGTCGCCGGCCCGAAGCGCGGGCTCTGCGGCCCGTGGGCGAGATCGGCGACGATCTGGTGGGCCATCTCGCGCGCGACCGTCAGGATCGTTCCCTCGGCGGGATCGCGCACGGAGGAGTACGCGCGGTCGGCCGCGTTCGCCAGCGCGGCGCCGATCAGCGTCGCGTCGATCAGCTGCCCGGGTCTGGAGACGAGCTCCTCGGCCGCGCCGCGGATGAGCTGGGAGAGGATCACGCCCGAGTTGCCGCGCGCCCCCAGCAGGGCCGCGCGCGCGACCGACTGCACGATCTCCTCACGCCCGATCTCGTCGATCGTGCGGTGCTCGTCGGAGCCCTGGAGGCGGTCGAGCTCGGCCAGCACCGCGCGCAGCGTGAGCGCCATGTTGTCCCCCGTGTCGCCGTCGGCGACAGGGAACACGTTCAGGTCGTTGACCTCCTGACGGCGCGATTCCAGATGGGCCAGAGCGCCCGCCACGGCAGCGCGAAAGCGGACCAGATTGGTGTCGGTCACGGCGACAGGTCTATCAGCTTCACCCGGCGGCTCGCCAGGCGGTGGACGCTTAGAGCTTGCTACAGCGCCTTTGTGACCTTGCCGGCTTTCAGACAACGGGTGCACACATACACGCGCTTGGGCGCCTTGCCCACGAGGATCCTCACCTTCTGCAGGTTGGGATCGAAGCGCCGCTTGGTGGCGACCATCGAGTGGCTGCGGCTCTGGCCGAAGGCCGGGCCCTTGCCGCAGCTGTGACATACCTTTGCCATCCGCCGCAGTCTAGCCGCTGGCGAGCTGCGCCCGCAGCGCGGCCATCCTCATCACGGCCTCGGCGGCGTGGCGGCCCTGGTCGCGCTTGCCGCCGCCGGCACGTGCGAGCGCCTGCTCCATCGTCTCGCACGTGAGCACGCCGAACGCGCACGGAACCCCCGTGTCGAGCTGCACGCGCATCACGCCGCTCGCGGCCTGCGAGCAGACGAAGTCGTAGTGATCGGTCTCGCCGCGGATGACGGCCCCCAGGCACGCGACGCCGGCGAAGCGGCCGGTCGATGCGGCGTAGCTGGCGGCCAGCGGCAGCTCGAACGCGCCGGGGACGTCGAAGACCTCCACCTCGGCGGGCCGCTCGCTGTTGAACGCCGCCATCGCGCCCGCCACCAGGCGCTCGGCGAGATCCTCGTAGAAGCGCGACACCGCGATCGCGAACGGGCCGCTCATCGCTCTTTGCGCTCTCCCCGCCGCTCCCCGCGCAGCAGCTCCTCGTCGAGGTTCAGGCCCTGGTGGTGCAGCGTGTGGCCCATGCGCTCGGCCTTGGTGCGCAGGTACGCCTCGTTGTGCTCGTTGGGAGCGTGCTCGATCGGGACCTGAGCGCTGACCGACAGCCCGTAGCCCTCCAGGCCCTTGATCTTCTTGGGGTTGTTGGTGAGGATCCGGATCGAGCTGAGCCCGAGGTCTACCAGGATCTGGGCGCCGATGCCGTAGTCGCGCAGGTCCGCGGGCAGCCCAAGGCGCTCGTTGGCTTCGACCGTGTCCAGGCCGTCCTCCTGCAGCCGGTAGGCGCGCAGCTTGTTCAGCAGGCCGATCCCGCGACCCTCCTGGGACAGGTACAGCAGCACGCCCTGACCCTCGCGCTCGATCATCGACAGCGCCGATTCGAGCTGCTCGCCGCAGTCGCAGCGCAGCGAGTGGAACACGTCGCCGGTCAGGCACTCCGAATGCACGCGCACGAGCACGTCCCGCCGCCCGGCGACCTCGCCCTTGACGAGCGCCACGTGGTGCTTGTCGTCGATCAGCGAGCGGTATCCGACCGCCTCGAAGTCGCCGAAGGTCGTCGGCAGCCGTGTGGCGACGACCCGTTCGACGAGCTTGTCGTGGCGTCGGCGGTAGGCGATCAGGTCCGCGACCGTGATCATGCTCAGCCCGTGGCGGGCGCAGTAGTCGACCAGTTCGGGCACGCGCGCCATCGTGCCGTCGTCGTTCATCACCTCGCAGATCACGCCCGCGGGGCTCAGGCCGGCCAGGCGCGCGAGGTCGACCGCCGCCTCGGTCTGTCCCGCCCGCTCGAGCACGCCGCCGGCGCGGCTCTTGAGCGGGAACACGTGGCCGGGCTGGACGAGGTCCGACGGCCGGCTCTCGGGGTCGATGGCCACCTGGATGGTGTGCGCGCGATCGTGCGCGGAGATACCGGTGGTGACGCCTTCGCGCGCCTCCACGGACACCGTGAAGGGGGTTTCGAACGGCGATTCGTTCTTCGCGGCCATCAGGTCCAGCCCGAGCTCGTCGCAGCGTTCGGCCGTCAGCGACAGGCAGATCAGGCCGCGGCCCTCCTTGGCCATGAAGTTGATCGCCTCGGGCGTCGCGAACTGCGCCGCCAGCGTCAGGTCGCCCTCGTTCTCGCGGTCCTCGTCGTCGCACACGACGATCATCTTGCCCTCGCGGATGTCCTCGAGCGCCTGCTCGATCGTCGCGAAGGGCGTTGTGGTGCGCGAGGCGCTCATACGTGTGCCTCGTTGTAGCGCTCCAGCAGGCGCTCCACGTGCTTGGCGAGGATGTCGACCTCGATGTTCACGTGCGCACCCTCGCCGAGCGTGCCGAGATTCGTGCGCGTGAGCGTCTCGGGGATCAGCGACACGGAGAAGCCGTCGTCGTGCACGGCGCTGACGGTCAGGCTGACCCCGTCGAGCGCCACCGAGCCCTTCTCCACCAGATAGCGCGTCAGGCGGGGCTCCGCGTCGATTTCGAGCACGCGCGCGAAGCCCTCGGGGCGGCTGGCACGAACGGTGCCGACCCCGTCTACGTGCCCCTGCACCACGTGCCCGCCGAGACGGTCGCTCGCGCGCAACGGCAGCTCGAGGTTGACGCCGGCGCCCGGCTGCAGCTCGCCCAGCGAGGAGCGCTCGAGCGTCTCGATCATCGCCTGCGCGTGGAAGCTCTGCCCGCGGATCTCTGTCGCGGTCAGGCAGACGCCGTTGACGGCGATCGAGTCGCCCTCGTGGAGCTCGGCGGCGAGCGGGCTGGCGACCGTCAGGGTCGCGCCCGCGCCGTCGGCGTCGGCGTCGACGCTCTCGACGCTGCCCAGCCCGGCGATCAGTCCCGTGAACATCGCATCACACTCGTCGCGGCTCACCACTCACGCAGGCGCGCGGAGATGAGCAGATCTTCGCCGATGCTCTCGCAGCTGAACGTCAGCGCGCGCAGCGCCTCGGAGATGCGCTCGACCCCTTCTCCCTCGAGCGGATCACGGGCGGCGCTCCCGCCGAGCAGCAGCGGGGCGAGGAACAGGCGCAGCTCGTCTATCTCGCCGGCGTCGAGGAAGGCGCCCGCGAGATGTGGGCCGCCCTCGAGCAGCACGGACGCCACGCCGCTGGCCCCCAGCTGGTCCAGCGCGGAGCGAACCCGCGCGGGCTCGTTCTCGCCGGTGGCCACCAGCACGTGCACGCCGGCCGCCTCCAGCGCGTCGGTGTCGGCGCGCGCGGCCGCGCGCGAGGCGACGACCGTCAGCGGGATCTCAGCGGCGGCGGCCACCAGCTGGGAGCTGATCGGCAGGCGCGCCAGCGAGTCGAACACCACACGCCGCGGCTGCGCGCCGGGCTCGGCCGGCAGGCCGTCCGGGCGCGCGGTCAGCTGCGGGTCGTCGGCGAGCGCGGTGCCGATGCCCACGACCACCGCGTCCACCGAGGCGCGCCAGCGGTGCGCCAGCTCGCGGCTTTCCTCGCCGCTGATCCACTTCGAGTCCCCCGAGCGGGTGGCGACCTTGCCGTCTAGCGTCATCGCCGACTTGAACAGCACCCACGGGCGCCCGACCCGCGCGTGCTTGCGAAAGGCCTGGTTGAGCAGCCGCGCGCTGGCCGCCAGCTCGCCGTCGGCGAGCACCACCTCCACACCCTCGTCGCGCAGGATCCCCAGGCCGCGGCCGGAGGCCTTCTCGGTGGGGTCGTCCGAGCCCACGACCACGCGCCTGATCCCGGCCTGCAGGATCGCGTCCGTGCACGGAGGCGTCTTGCCCTCGTGGCAGCACGGCTCGAGCGACACGTACAGCGTCGCGCCGGTCAGGTCGGCCAGGCCGCACGCCTCGATCGCGTTGACCTCCGCGTGCGCGGCGCCGTATTCCTGGTGCCAACCCTCGCCCAGGATCTCGCCGTCGCGAGCCACCACGGCGCCGACCACGGGGTTGGGCTTGACGGTGCCGGTGCCGTTGCGCGCGAGCGCGATCGCCCGCGCCAAGCACACCCTGTCGGTCTTCGTTGATGTAGGCATGCCTGTCCTCAGGATAACCCGACCACGCCAGCGGTCCGGCTCAGCGGCGGCAGGCGCCGCCGCGCAGCCGGTAGATCGTCATCACCGGCCCGGGCCGGTGGTAGGCGAGCGGGTAGTAGTCGAAGCTCCAGTCGAAGCCGAACGCCACCGGCGCCTGTCCCTGTCCATATGGCGAGGCGCGGTAGACGACCTCGCCGTCGCGGGCCAGCTTGCGGTAGTAGGCGATCGCGCCGGGGACCGCCCCGCGGTCGGCGAACGCGCGCCCGGACTCGGTCGAGCCGGTGATCACCCAGCAGTAGTGTTCGCGCTCGTAGAAGTCGATCAGGGCCGGGTACAGCGTCGTCTCATAGTTCTCGAGCCCGACGGGGGGCTTGATGAAATCCGGCGCGATCGCGCCGCTTGCGCTGACGCGCCGGTACAGCACCGGATACAGCTGCCAGCGGTAGGGGTTGGACACCGTCGCGGTCCCCGGCTCGACTTCGCGCGCCCATTCCTCCAGCTCGACGGGCTCGGCGACGATCCTCGCGCCCGCCGGTATGTGCGCGAGCATCCACGTGCGCGTGAGGTTGCGGGTGTCCGCGCGCGAGAGCACGAGGCCCGAGTGCACGCTGTAGACGACCCCCTGGACGAGCAGCGCCACCACGAACAGCGTCGTCAGCGCGGCGCGCAGCCCGGACCCGTTCAGCGCGCGCCCGCACCAGCCGATCACCTGCACCACGAAGCAGGCCGCCAGCAGGCATGCGACGGGGAAGATCGGCAGCAGCCAGCGCCCGAAGTAGCGTCCCTGCAGGCTCATGAACGCGATGAACAGCAGCGCGGCCGGAACGAGCAGCCAGCCGAGGCGGCGCTGGCAGCGCCACACCGTCAGCGCGCCGCCGAGCGCCGCCAGCGATGGCCCCCAGCCAAGGCCCCACGTGAACGACCACAGGTAGTAGGCCAGGCCGCCGTCTTTGGGCGCGCCGAGCTTGCCCTGGGATTCACCCGACAGCGTCTGCTGGTGGACGAGTTCGGCGTGAAAGCTGTGGAAGTCCAGGAGCGCGTACGGGTTGGCGATCAGGAAGGCCGCCAGCGCGCACGCGCCGGCGAGCGCGCTCCCGCCAAGCGCACGCCTGCCGGCCGCCCGCGGGCTGGCGGGCCTGGACTCGAGGTAGCAGGCGGCGATCGCCACCGCCAGCGGGACGAGCACGATCCCGGCGGTGTACTTGCTCGCGCACGCCAGCCCCAGCCCGATGCCCGCGATCGCGTAGTCGCGGGCGCGGCCTTTGCGCAGCACGCCCGCGCTCCCCAGCAGCGACAGCGTCAGCGGCGCCAGCGTGGGCGCGTCGTTGAGCGCCATGTGGCCGTAGAAGACGGGCAGGAACGCGACCGCCTCGATCGCCGCCGCGAGCAGGCCGACGGCGCGATTGAACAGCCGTGCGCCGGTCAGGTACACCAGCCACAGCGCCAGCGTGCCGAGCACGGCGACGGCGACGCGCGCGAGCGTGAACACCTCGCCGGGGTGCAGCGCGAAGGCCCGCTCGACGCCGTGCGGGCCGCCGTAGGCCAGGTCGAACAGGAAGTGCAGGACGTACGTGAGCGCCGGCGGATTGGCGAAGTAGTGCGGGTCGAGCGTCCCCTTGGCGAACATCTCGACCGCGATCGGCACGAAGTGCTCGTACTCGTCGACGTTGTAGACGTAGGGCAATCCCTGCCCGATGCCCCACAGGCGCAGGCCCAGCCCGCCGGCCAGCACCACCGAGAGGCCCGCCCATACCCATCGGCGCGTCCGCTCGGGGCCACCGCCGGGGCCCCGCGTGAGCGTCGGCTCGGCGCCCGCGTGCGCGGCTGGCTCAGCAGTTGCCATAGACCGCGTAGAAGCGGTTCGTGTAGATACGCGTGAAGCCGCTCATCGGAACCTCGATCTCGGGCTGGTCGCCGGGGTCGGCGATCGCGTCGATGAACACGGCGTCGCCGAGCGGGTAGACCGCCACGCTGCCCGCGCGGATGCGCTCTTCCAAAGCGGGCGCTCCCCTCTCGGCGTCGTCCTGGGCCTGGCTGCGCGCGACGATGTTCCGCTGCCCGGCGGTATCGAGGATCCAGCGTGCGTCGGGGATCAGCTTGTTGTCGGGCAGCGACAGCAGCGGACAGCGCCGCAGCTCCACTGTGACCACGGGCGCGCGCAGAGCGGATGCGAGCGCCACGTGGAAGTCATCGTGCTCGGCGAGCGTCGTGCGCAGGCTGGACAGGCTGAGCGTGCTCGCGGCCGACACCGCTCCGTATGCCACCAGCACCACCGCCCCGGCGATCCACGCCCGCCGCAGCCTGGATCCGGGCTCGAGCATCGCCCAGCCGCCGACGGTGAGCGCGCAGAAGGGCAGCAGCGCCGTGGCGGCGCCCAGCAGGTAGCGGTCGACGACCGACGCCCCGACGGCGCCCTCGGCGAGGTACACGCCGATCAGCACGACCAGCGCGACCAGCGGCGCGAGCGCCCGTCGCGGCGCCATCCACACCGCCAGCGGCACGCCGAGAAAGCCGCCGAGCAGCACCGGCAGCTTGTCAATGCGCACGCCGTAGGTCCACAGCGAGCCGACGACGCTGGTGAGCCCCTGGGTGCGTTCCAGTTCGGAGGCCAGGCCGGCGGTGGCGGTCAGCGAGTACAGCGGGTTGCCCGTCACGATCGCATCCAACCCCGCCCACACCAACGGCGCGATCGCCGCCAGCGCCAGATATCTCAGCCGGGTGCGGTTGTCGGCCCGCCACGAGCACCACAGCCAGTAGGCGCCGCTGAGCACCCACGCGTCCGGGCGCAGCAGCCCGGCGGCGGCGAGCGTCAGGAAGACGAGCGTCCCGCGGCGGGGGCGCTCGACCTCCAGCGCGACCGCCCACACGATCAGCGCCACGTAGGAGATGTCGAGGTAGCCCTGCGCGGCGAGGTTCTCGATGAAGAAGCGACTCAGCAGCAGCAGCGCCGCGACGAGCCCGACCACCGGGCCGAAGCACAGGCGTCCGAGCCGGTACATGCCCGCGACGGCGGCCACGAACGAGACGATCGAGCCGAGCACCATCAGCCGCGCGCCGCCCTGGCCGAAGATCGAGCAGAGCGCCCCGAAGGCGATCGCCAGCGGATGCTCCGTCGGGGCGCGGTACACGCTGAAGTCGGGCAGGTGCAGATGCAGCAGGTCGCGGCCCCACAGCAGGGCGTAGAAGGAGTCGTAGGTGGGATACGTGGGGAACGCGAAGTAGCCGATCAGCGCGCCCACGCACATCGCCGCGAAGCCCAGGCGCGCCCACGTCCTGGCCGGCACCGCGCGCAGCCGCGCCAGTCGAATCGAGCCCGGCTCCAGCCGGGTGAGCATCGCGCTATCCATCTTGCGTCGAGGGACACTAACCTGATCGCCGTGAAGCTCATCATCCAGATCCCCTGCTTCAACGAGGCCGAGCAGCTGCCGCAGACGCTCGCGGACCTGCCACGCGAGCTGGAGGGCTTCGACGTGGTTGAGTGGCTCGTCATCGACGACGGCTCGACCGATGAGACGGTAGCGGTGGCGCGCGCGCACGGCGTCGATCACCTCGTGCGCCTGACCAACAACAAGGGCCTCGCCGCGGGCTTCCAGGCGGGCATCGACACCGCGCTGAAGCTCGGCGCGGATGTGATCGTGAACACCGACGCCGACAACCAGTACTACGGCCCGGACGTGGCCAGGCTCGTGGCGCCGATCGTCGCCGGGCGCGCGGACATGGTCGTCGGCGACCGCGAGGTGGGCGGCATCGAGCACTTCTCGCCGGTGAAGAAGGTGCTGCAGAGGCTCGGCTCGTGGGTCGTGCGCCAGGCCTCCTCGACGTCGGTGCCGGACACGACGTCGGGCTTTCGCGCGTACAACCGCGAGGCGGCCATCCAGATGATGGTGGTGTCGAAGTTCACGTACACGCTGGAGACGATCATCCAGGCGGGAAAGCTGCTCGTCGCGATCGATCACGTGCCGGTGCGCACCAATCCGAAGACGCGCGAGTCGCGCCTGTTCCCGTCGATGGGCGCCTACGTGCGGCGCAACGCCGTGTCGATCTTCCGCATATACGCCCAGTACGAGCCGCTGCGGGTGTTCTGGAGCCTTTCGCTGCTGATCGGCCTGGCGGCGGTGGGCGTGTGGATCCGTTTCGTCGTCGCCTACGCCGAAGGCAGCGGCAAGGGCCACGTGCAGTCGCTGATCCTCGGCGCGGTGCTGTTCATCGCCGCCGTCGTGCTGTGGGCGCTGGGTGTCATCGGAGACCTGCTTGCGGCCCAGCGGGTGATGACGCAGCGGACGTTCGAGCGCGTGCGGCGGATCGAGCTGCAGCTCGAGGTCGAGCCCTCGCACTACGAACCCGGCGATGCGGCGGAGCGCCCCGGCGAGGCGGTGCGACTGTGAGCGGCGTGACCGTCTCCGAGGACGGCGTCGTCACCGGCAACACCTACGACAAGTACGGTTCGAGCAACGCCGTGGTGCGGCGGCTGATGGCGCGCTTCGAGCGCGACCTGGACGAGCTGTTCGAGCTGGCGGCGCCGAGCTCGCTGCTGGACGTGGGCTGCGGCGAGGGGGTGCTCGTGCACCGCTGGGCGCAGCGGCTCGCCGCGCGCGACCCGGACGCCCCGCCGCGCGTGGTCGGCATCGACCTCGAGGAGCAGTCGATCCAGGCGGGCTGGGCCGAGCGCCAGGCGCCGAACCTCGAGTACCGCGTGATGGAGGCGGCGACATCGTCCCCGCAGGGGGACCTGCCGTTCGCGGACGCCGAGTTCGACCTGGCGAGCGCGATCGAGGTGCTCGAGCACGTGCCCGACCCGGAGCACACGGTCGCCGAGATGGCGCGCTGCGCGGAGCGCCACCTGCTCGTGTCGGTGCCGCACGAGCCGCTGTGGCGGATGCTGAACATGGCGCGCGGCGCGTACTGGCCGGCGCTCGGCAACACCCCGGGCCACCTCAACCACTGGTCCCGGGGGGCATTCGTGAAGCTGCTCTCCCGCCACGGCCAGGTGCTCGAGGTCCGCTCGCCGTTCCCCTGGACGATGTTGCTTGTCCGCCTCTAAAGACCCGTCATAGGGACGATGGTCAAGCGAGACAAGGACGCAGGGAGCGTGGCGTGCTCCGCACGCGAGCGACCGAGGACGCCGTATCGCGCCGGCCAGCGTTCCTATGGCGCCGGGGCGCGGATCCTGTCGCTCGGTATCGCCTCGACGGGCCTTTTGACGTTCGCGTACTTCTCGATCGCCAGCCACGTCCTCGGCGAAGACTCGGCCAAGCGCCTGGACGTCCTGTGGTCGGTGATGTTCGTGATCATCTCGGTGATCTATCGGCCGATCGAACAGCTGCTCTCACGCACGATCGCCGAACGCCGCGCACGCGGCAGCGAGGAGCACACGCTGCGCGTGCCGATGCTGATCCAGGCGAGCTTCGCGCTGATCTTCCTGGCGGTCGCGCTGGCGCTGCACGGCGAGCTGGTCAACCACGTCTTCGAAGGCCAGCAGGCCCTGTACGACGTGCTGGTGGTGGGCACGCTGGCGTACGCCGCGAGCTATTTCGCGCGCGGCTGGCTGGCCGGCCACCAGCGCTTCGGCCTGTTCGGCGGGCTGGTGCTGATGGAGTCGACCTCGCGCATCAGCTTCGCGATCGCGGTCGCGCTGGGCATCGCCAGCGGGCAGACGGCGGTGGCGCTGGGCATCGCCGCGGCGCCGTTCGTGTCGCTGGTGGTGGTGCCGGCGGCGTTCGCGAAAGCCAGGCCCGCCCGCCACGGCGTCCAGGAGACGGCCGCTCCGGACGAGCGGCTGTCGCTGCGTCGTGGCGGCGGCTTCGCGGTGTGGGTGTCGAGCATCATGCTGTCCGAGCAGACGCTGCTGAACGCGGCGGTGCTGACCGTCGATGCGACCTCGCACAACGGCGTGCTGGCGGGCATCGTTTTCAACGTGCTGCTGATCGCGCGCGCGCCGCTGCAGCTCTTCCAGGCGATCCAGACCTCGCTGCTGCCCCACCTGACGGGCCTGGAGGCGACGGCGGGACACGACGCGTTCGCGCGCGCGATCCGCGTGACGATCCTCGCGATCGCGGGCTTCGCCGCGGCGGTGTCGCTCGGCCTGCTCGTGATCGGCCCGTTCGCGCTGGAGCACGTGTTCTTCGGGCAGGTGTTCAGCTACAACCGCTTCGGCCTGGCGCTGATCGGCGTCGGCATGGGCCTGCACCTGACCTCCGGCGCGCTCAACCAGGCGGCGCTCGCGCGCGACCGCGCACGCGCCGCCGCCGGGTGCTGGGGGTGCGCGGCGGTCGCGTTCCTGGTGTGGATGCTGCTCGCGCCGGTGGGCGAACAGCTGCTGCGCGCGGAGATCGGCTACGCGGGCGCGACCGCGCTTTTGGCGCTGATGCTCGCGGCGCTGTACCGCCGCGGCTCGCGCGCGGGCGGGTGGGGCTCGCTTCAGTCCGAGGCGGCGTCGGCGGCGTCGACGGACGCGGCGATCGCCAGGTAGGCCTCGCCGGGCTCCGCGGCGGAGAAGATCGCCGAGCCGGCGACGAACACGTTGGCGCCGGCCTCCAGGCACGAGGGCGCGGTCAGCGGCTCGATGCCACCATCGACCTCGACCGCCACGCCGGCGCCGACGAGCGCGCGCACGCGCGGGAGCTTGTCGAGTGAGTGCGCGATGAACGGCTGCCCGCCCCAGCCCGGGTTCACGGTCATGCACAGCGCGAGGTCGATCGCCTTCGTCACCTCCGCGAAGGCGCCCACGGCGGTCCCGGGGTTGATCGCCAGGCCGACGCACGCGCCCGACTCGCGGATCAGGTTCGCCGTGTAGGCGACATGGGGCGTGGCCTCGGCGTGAAAGGTGACCGAGTCGGCGCCCGCCTTGACGAACTCGAGCGCGTGGCGTTCGGGACGCTCGATCATCAGATGCGACTCGAGCATGGCGCCGGCGTCGTGCACGGCGTCGGCGAGCGCCGCCACGATCAGCGGGCCGACGGTGATCGGCGGCACGAAGTGCCCGTCCATGACGTCGACGTGGATGATGCGCGCGCCCGCCGCCAGCACTTCCAGCACCTGCTCGCGCAGCCGCCCGAAGTCGGCCGACAGGATCGACGGCGCGACGCGCACCCCGCCCAGCAGCTCACGCGCAGATTCGCTCATACGGCTTGCAACATCGAATCGCCGCAGTTGTTGCACTTCATGATCGCGGTGGAGGACATCCTGACGATCGTGGAGTGCTCACCGCAGTTGGGACACACGGAGGTGAGCTCGAAGCGGTGCAGGCAGTACACGCAGCGGTAGCGCCCGGGCAGGTTCGTCGGGCGCAGCCATGGCTCGCCGCAGTCGGGGCATTTCGGCCCAAGGTCGATCCCCGACCTGGCAGACGTCTCGGGCTCGCCCTCCACCACTCACGCCCTGCGCAGACGCGCGATGAAGAAGCCCGCGGTGCGGTCACGGTGCGGGAGCGTCAGCAGCATGCCAGCTCCATCCGGGGGCGCCTGCGCGCCCGCTGTGCCGGCTAGATCGTCGAGACCGAATTGGGGGTGGGAGTCCAGGAAGGCAGCGATCAGGCGCTCATTCTCAGTCGGAGAGATCGTGCACGTAGAGTAGACAAGCACGCCACCCGGACGGAGGGCGCCGGCTCCGGCGGCGAGGATCCGCGCCTGCGCGCCCGCCATCTCCGTGATCGCGTCGGGACTCGCGCGCCAGCGCAGATCGGCCCGCGACTGCAGCGTGCCGAGGCCCGAACAGGGCGGATCGACGAGCACGCGGTCGAACACCGGCCCCTTCGGGCGCGCCAGCTCAGCGTCGGCGAGCTCCACGCGCACGTTGCTCGCGTGCAGCCGCCGCGCGGTGCGCACCAGGCTGCCGGCCCGCCGCGGGTTGCGCTCGACGGCAAGCACCTCGCCGCTGCCGCGCATGAGCGCCGCCAGGTGCGTGGTCTTGCCGCCGGGAGCGGCGCACAGGTCGAGCACCCGCTCCCCGGGGCTCGGATCGAGTGCGCGCGCGACGAGCATCGCCGCGCGCGACTGCGCGTGGAACGCCCCCCGTTGCCACAGCGGCGAGTCGTGCGCGTCGAACGGCTCGTCGAGCACCACGGCCTCGGGAATGGCCGGGTCGAGGTGCGCGCCCACCGGCAACTCGGCGGCGAGCGCGGAGGCGTCGGTGACGAGCGTGTTCGCCCGCAGCGCGAGCTCCGAGGGCTCGTTGTCGGCGGCCATCAGCGCCCGCGCCCGCTCGGCTCCGAGCGACTCCCACCACAGACGGGCGATCCACTCGGGATGGGAGTGCTTGATCGCGGCCCGCTGCGGCGTGTCGTCGCCCAGCGCCGCGAGCAGCCCGTCGGATCCTTCGCGCGCGGCGCGGCGCAGCACGGCGTTGACGAGACCGTGGCCGCGGCCGTGCGCCTTGGCGAGCTCGACGGCGTCGGCGACGACGGCGTAGTCGGGGGCGCCGCGCAGGTAAAGCAGCTCGTAGAGCCCGAGCCTGAGCGCGCCCAGCAGCGGCGGGTCGAGCGCCGCGACGGGGCGCTCGCTGAGCTGCTCGATGAGATGGTCGAGCGTGCCGCGGCGCTGGACGGCGCCGTAGGCCAGGCGCATCGCCAGGGCGCGGTCGCGCGGATCGAGTCGCGCGGCCTCGGCGGTGAGCGCACGGTCGGCGTAGGCGCCGCGCTCGAACACCCGGCGCAGGACGGTGTACGCGCAGCGGCGCGCGGGTGCGATCGACGCCGTGGGTAGGCTGGACACGATAGGCATGATCGGCTATCCGCTGCGGCTGAGGCCGCTCGGTGCGAGGACCTGGGCGAGATCGTGCGCCAGGCGCCCGGCCTCCTGCCCGGTGAGCGTCGCAGTGGTGACGCGCACGCCCGGCTGGCTGCCGGGCAGGCGGTAGGGCGCCCCCGGCGCGAGCACCCAGCCGCGCTGCATCAGCGCGCCGACGGTCCCCGCTTCCTCGTGCACGGGGATCCACACGTTCAGGCCGGACGCTCCGTGCGCGGCCACTCCCTCGCTGGCCAGGCACGCCAGGAACCGCTCGCGCCGGCGCGCGTACGTGGCGCTCGCGCCTGCCACGCGCTCGGCCACGTCGGGGTCGCTCCACAGGGCCAGCACGAGCGTCTGCAGGATGTGGCTGACCCAGCCGGGCCCGCACTGCTGGCGCCCCTGGACACGGGCGATCGTGTGGGCGTCGCCCGCGAGCACCGCGAGGCGCAGGTCGGGCCCGAGCGCCTTGGCGACCGAGCGCGTGGCCGCCCAGTGCGTCGGATGGGCGTCCTCGCTCAGAACGGAGTGCATCTCGCAGCCCGCCACCGGCCCGAGGTGGTCGTCCTCGATCAGCAGCGTGTGGGGGAACTCGGCGAGCACCCCGCTCAGCTCCCGGGCGCGTCCGGCGTCGAGGGCGGCGCCCGTGGGGTTCTGGCCGCGCGGCGTGAGCACGGCGGCGACGGCGCCCCGCTCGAGCGCGGCGTGCAGCTCGGCGGGGAGCATTCCTTGATCGTCGAGCGCGACCGGCTCGAGGATCAGCCCCCGCGCGCGCAGCAGGTCATACAGGGCGGCGTAGCCGGGGTTCTCGACCGCGACGCGGTCGCCCGGGCGCAGGTGAGCCCCGAGCACGCGCTCGATCGCGTCCATGGCGCCGCTGACGATGCACAGGCTCTCGCCAGGGATGGCGTCCGCGCGCAGCTGCTCGCGCGCCAGCTCCAGCAGCTCGGGCAGCGCCTGTGCCTCGCCGTACAGGCGCGCCGGCAGCTCGCAGCGGCGCAGAGCGGCGGCGAGGTCGGGAAGCAGCGCCGGGTCGGGGTTGCCGCGTGAGAGCTCGCGCGCACCGAGGGGCACGGGCAGCGGGGCGCGCGAGGCACCGATCGGCGGGCCCTGCCCGACGCGCGTGCCGCGCCGCGGCTCGCTGAGCACGACCCCGCGCCGGCGCAGCTCCGCGAGGCCGGCGGCGACGGTGGCGGGGCTGAGCCCGACCTCCACGGCGAGGCGGCGTACGGACGGGAGGCGCTGGCCGGGCGTGAGCGCGCCGGTGGCTACCCCCGTCTCGATGCCGCGCACCAGCTCCGCTGCGCTCGCCGCCTTGATCCGATACTGTTTCAGCTCAGACATTGATCTGTACTATTACAGATATCCAGATCTGCAGAGAGGAGGACGACATGTCCACCCAGCCGCCGGCCGGCGCAAACAGCGCTCCACCCCCTTCCGAGCGCGTGCGGCTGCGTCGCAAGCGCGAACGCGGCAGCTACGACCGCAGCGTGATCGACGCGATCCTGGACGAGGCGCTGATCGCCTATCTGGGCATCGTCGACGCGGAGGGCCAGCCGTTGGTGATCCCCACGCTGCACGCGCGCAGCGGAGACCTCGTCTACTGCCACGGCTCGACCGCCAGCCGCACGCTGCGGGCGCTCGCGGCCGGCGCTCCGGCATGCCTGACGGTGTCAGTGATCGACGGGCTGGTGCTCGCGCGCTCGGCGATGCACCACTCGGCCAACTACCGCTCGGCGATGCTCATCGGGCGCGCCACGGTCGTCGAGGACCCCGACGAGAAGCGCACGGCGCTGCGAGCGGTGGTGGAGCACATCGTGCCCGGCCGCTGGGATGACGTGCGCGCGCCCACGGACAACGAGCTCGCGGCTACCTCCGTGCTCGCGATCCCGATCGACGAGGCCTCCGCGAAGGTCCGCAGCGGCGGGCCGGTGGACGACGAGGAGGACTACGCGCTGGGGGCGTGGGCGGGCGTGATCCCGCTGGCCAGCAGCGCGGGCTCACCCGAAGCCGACGGACGCCTGCGCCCGGGCCTCGAGCCTCCGCCCTACGTCACCGGCTACCGGCGCCCGGGCAGCCCGTGACCGCGTAGATACGCGGCGGCGTCCATCGCGCGCCCGCCCGGCGGCTGCACGCTCAGGAGCTCGAGCACACCCGGCGAGCAGACGAGCAGCACGCGTCCGTCACGCTCGCTCAGGCCAGGTGCGCCGTCCGCGGCGTCGTCCACGAGCGCCGCGCGGTGCACCCCCAGCAGCGTCTCGTCGGCCAGCGCCACACGGGCGCCGATGTGCGGGTGCAGCGCGCGCACGACGCGCTCCAGCTCGCGCGCGGGCCTGGCGGGGTCGAGCAGGCGATCGGCGGCGGCGATCTTCTCGGCGTAGGTGACGCCGTCCCGCGGCTGCTCCACGAACGGCGGGGCCTCATCGAGCGCGCGCACGAGCAGCTCTCCGCCCAGCTCGCACAGGCGCGCGGCAAGCGAGCCGTAGGTGTCCTCCGCGCGGATCGGCTCGGCGCTGGCGAGACACACCGGGCCGCTGTCCAGGCCGGCTGTCAGCCGCATGATCGATACGCCCGTGCGCTCGTCGCCGGCCATGATCGCCCGCTCGATCGGCGCGGCCCCGCGCCAGCGCGGGAGCAGCGAGGGATGGACGTTGAGGATCTCGTATTCGGACAGCAGCGGCTCCTTGATCAAGGCGCCGAACGCGCACACTATGAGCGTGTGCGACGGGCCGCCCGCGACCGAGCCGGCGCCCGCCGCGCCGGATTCGGAGGCGCTTGCTGCGAGCGCCAGCGTGATCTGCTCCCTGGCCTGTGGGTCGTTGACGCTCGGCGGCTGCTGCAGCGCGATCCCGAGAGAGCGCGCGCTGGCGGCGACCGGCGGCGAGCTCAGGCGTCTGCCGCGACCGCTCGGGCGGTCGGGGCGCGTGATCACCAGCGCGGGGCGGTGGGCGTCGCTGCGCGCCAGGCGCTCGAGGATCGCGGCGGCGAACTCGGATGTGCCGAGGAAGGCTGTGCTCAACGCCCTGGCCCTGCGGCGGGCGCCGCTAAGCGGCGTCCGGGGTCGCCTGCCCGCCTGCGCCCATCGGGGTGTGCCCTTCAGCGTGCGCCTCGCGCATCGCGCGCATCGCCTCCTTGCGCGCCTGGCGCGAGATGCGATCGAGGATCAGCACGCCGTTGAGGTGGTCGACCTCGTGCTGGATCACGCGGGCGTCCAGTCCCTCTGCCTCGATCTCCAGCTCGTTGCCGGTCTCGTCGTGTGCGCGCACCCGCACCCGCGCGGCGCGCTCCACCTCCACATGCACGCCGGGCAGGCTGAGGCATCCCTCCTCTCCCGTCTCGAGCTCCTCGCTCGACCACTCGACGATCGGGTTGACGAGCGCGGTCAGCGGATCGTCGGCATAGGCTTTGTAGACGAGCACGCGATGCAGCACCCCGAGCTGGGTGGCGGCGAGGCCGACCCCGAGCGCGTCGTGCATCAGCTCCCCCATGCGCGCGACCTCGGCCTGCAGGTCCGCGTCGAAGCGCTCGACCGCCAGCGCTGTCGCGCGCAGCACCGGATCGCCGAACTTGCGCACGTGGCGCAGCGCCGCATCGCGGCGCGCGCGCGTCTCTGGGTCCAGCTCTGCGGGCTCCGGCGCGTCCTGCTCGCGCTCGACCTCGACGTCGGCCTCCTCGGAGGTCGGCGCGGGGAACTCCAGCGAGGCGTCCTGCCTGTCGGCGGCGTCATCCTGCGTGGCTGTGTCGTCCTGTGTGGCCATCTCCACCTGAGTTTATGAGCAGCGGCGCGATCCGTGTGCGCGCTGTCGTCGCAGTTGGCGTCTCCTGCCGGCCGATGCGCTCGTCGGCAGCCGCCTCCTGGCGACCGACGTTGTGAATCAAACCGACCAGCCGTCCCAATTCGAGCGCGAATCGGGGACAATTGCGAGCGATGAGGACACGGAGGCGCCGCGTCTGCGGCCTGGTAGCGATCGCGATCGTCGTTGGACTGGCTCTGCTCTCGGGCGAGGCTGTGGCCGCGGGCACGCTCCCGCGGCTGCCGCGCTCGGACTACACCGTCCGCGCCATGTGCGCTTCGCCGACCCGCGCTCGCGCCGGATGCCTCGCGTTGCAGCTGGTGGCGCGCACGGCGCAAGCCCGCGCGCACACCCATCCGCTGGGGATCGCGCGCGCCGCTCACGCGTCCGCTGCGCCCTCGGCGGTGGCGGGCGACTTCGGCTATTCGCCTGAGAACCTGCACAGTGCCTACCAGCTGCCGACGAGCGCGGCGGGCACGCAGACGATCGCGCTGGTCGACGCCTACAACGACCTCACGGCCGAAGCGGACCTGGCGGCCTACTCCAAGGAATTTGGTCTCCCCGAATGCACGGAGGCGAGCGGCTGCTTCAAGAAGGTCAACCAGGAAGGCGGGGCCGCGAACCTGCCGTTCCCGCAGACCCAGATAGAGCTTACGAACGCGGAAGCGCTCTGCAGAGAAGGCGAGAAACGGAGATTCCCGACGCTCGCACAGGAAGAAGCCTGCTACCTCGTGGAAGAAGCTGAGGGGTGGGGCGTGGAGATATCTCTCGACATCGAGACAGCCCACGGGGTCTGCGAGAACTGCCACATCGTGCTCGTCGAGGCCGAATCGCCGACGTACGCGGATCTGGAGACCGCCGAGGAATCCGCGGCGCGACTCGGGGTCGACGAGATCTCCAACTCGTGGGCCGGCCCCGAATGCGTCGCCGGCCTCGGGTGCACGGAAGACAGCTCCGCGTTCAACCACCCCGGCATCGTCATCGCCGCGGCGGCCGGCGACCGCGGCTACCGCAACTGGCTCGAAGAACCGCCGGTGCCGTACGCCAACTTCCCGGCGTCCTCGCCTCAGGTGGTGGCGGTGGGCGGCACCAGCCTGCAGCTCGGATCTGACGGCGAATGGGCCGGCGAGACCGTGTGGAACGACGGCGGTGAAAGCGAAGAAGGCTTCAAGGAAGGGTACGGCGCCGGCGGAGGCGGCTGCAGCGTCCAGTTCACCGCGCAGCCCTGGCAGCAGAGCGTGTCTGACTGGTCGGACGTCGGCTGCGGCGATGAGCGCGCAGTCGCGGACGTCTCCGCGGACGCCGACCCGTACACGGGCGTGGCGGTGCGCGACTCCAGCCCCGACTGCGAGTACGCCTACGAAGAAGACGACGTGATCCACGTGCTGCACTGGTGCATGATCGGCGGCACCAGCCTCGCCACGCCGCTGATCGCGGCGACGTACGCGCTCGCCGGCGGGGCGCGCGGCGTCGAATACCCCGCGAAGACGCTGTATGAGAACGAGGGCGACTCGGCCGAATCGCTGCATGACGTGACGGTGGGATCCAACGGCGAATGCCTGGCGCCATTCGACGAAGTGACGGGCCTGTCGGGGTGCACGCCGGCAGAAGAGGGCGAAAGGAGCTGTTCCTCCGAGGCGATCTGCCTGGCCCGCACGGGCTACGACGGGCCCACGGGGGTCGGGACGCCCGACGGGATCGCGGCCTTCACGGCTCCCGCGAGCGCGCCGACAGTGGTGACGGGGCCGGCGTCCTCGATCACGCAGGCCAGCGCGACGCTCAACGCCACGGTGAACCCCGATGGCAGCGAAGTCAGCTCGTGCGAGCTCGAATACGGCACAACGACCTCCTACGGGGTCACCGTTCCGTGCAGCCCCTCACCGGGGCAGGGCAGCGGCCCAGTGGCTGTGTCCGCATCCCCCACCGGCCTGGCCGCGGACACGACCTACCACTTCCGCGTCGTCGCGACCAACGGGCTCGGCACGAGCGAGGGCAACGACAGGACGTTCACGACGCTCGCACTCGGCACACAGCCGGCTATCAACAACGAGTCTGCGTCACAGATCACCCAAGACAACGCGACACTCGAAGCGCAGATCAACCCCGAAGGCCTGCCGACGGAATACGAGATCCTGCTCTCCCACCCGTGCCCGGCCCCGATGGAATGCATCAGCGACGTGGTCATCGCCAAGGGAAACCTACCTGCGAGCACGGTGGCGGAACGCGTAAGCATCACTCTGGCCACCTCGTACGCCAACCTGAACATCGAACCCAACACACGCTATGGCTACGAGGTGGTAGCGAAGAACGCGGCAGGTGAAGCAAAAGGCGCTCCTCAGACGTTCACGACACCGCCCGACCCGCCGACGGTGCTCACCGGCCGGGCGTCGACGATGACACAGACCTCAGCGACGGTGAGCGCAACCGTGAACCCCAACGGCGCAGAGGTCAGCAAATGCTGGCTCGAATACGGCACAACGACCTCGTATGGGCTCAGCGCGCCGTGCAGCCCACCGCCGGGCTCTGGGAGCAGTCCGGTCGCGGTGGCCGCACCACTCACAGGACTCACCGCAGGTACCACCTACCACTTCCGAGTCCTCGCCACGAACCCGGGCGGCACCAGTGTCGGCAGCGACGAGACGTTCACGACGCAACTCCCCACGACACTGCAACCCCTGACTCCGGGTGATGACGGAGCCTCGACTGGCCAGGAGACCTCGAGCTCGCCGGCCCAAGGAGTGTCGGCTTCTCAGGCTCGCAAGAATCCGCCGGCTCCGGATGCCGAGCTCGCGAGCACCTCGCTGACCGCGAGCTCGTCCGGCACGGTGATCGTCGAGGTGAGCTGCCCGGCGGCGGAGAGCAGCTGTGCGGGCACGGTGACGCTGAGAACGCTCAGCGCGGTCAGTGCCGGCGTAAGCGCTCACGGGTCGACGAACAACGCGAAGGTCTCGATCCTGACCCTTGCCGCCTGCCCGTTCAGAGTCGCAGGAGGGCGGGTGAGGAGGGTCAAGCTGCAGTTGTCGGCGAAGGCTCGCACGCTCCTAGCCCGTGCCCATTTGCTGCGCGCACGCGCGACCATTTTCGCCCGTGACCCAGCAGGCGCGACACACACAGCGCAAACGACCGTGACGATTCGCCCAGCGCACACCGCTCGCGACCGCAAACGCTGAGCGCTACCTGCTACCGCGGCGCTTTTGCTCGACGAGCACCACCCTGTCGTCCTGTTTACCTCCCAGTGTCGCGAGCGTGAGATGCACCTGCAGCTGTCCGTGATGGGCGCGCAGCAGCCTGCGTGCCGCGGAGTCGAGCTGGATCGTCGCGGTCAGCCGCTTGCCCGCGCCGATCGAGAGAATCGCGCTCTTGCCGATGGTGACGGTGCGCAGGAGCTTCTTGCCGTTGACCTTCACGAGCCTTCGCGCCTCGAGAATCAGTCTGGCGCTACAGGCGGCGGCGTCGCTGCATGCGAGCTTCACCATCGCGTCACCGTTGCGCACGACGGATATACGGGTACCGATGAGCGACACGGTCGTCTCTGGTGCGGAGGAGGACTGAGTGCCGCTCGCACCGGGCAGCTTGGCGGTCGGCGAGCCGGACGTGGGCGACGTGGAGCCCGTTTCGGAGGGCCCAGGCTCGCCAGGCGCCAATGTCTCGTCGATTCCCGATATCAGCTGTGGCGCGGTAACTGAGAGGACTTCCGCTTCGGCTTCCGAGGTCTTGTCCTTGTAATACTCCGTTTCGAAGCCTGGTGCCAGGAAGCCGAGCTTGTAGCTACCGGTCGGTAGCCCACGAATCGTGTATTCGCCGTTCGCTTCGGCGATCGCGCAGCCAACTGGTTCAGACCCCGTGGGTCCGGCCTTGAGCGCACAGACGATCGCGCCACCGACGGGCGCCCCCGTGAGGGCGTCGGTCACGGTGCCAGCCATCTCGCCCCCCGGGGAGAGTTCCGCATCGATTTCGGGAGTGGCCTTTTCGGCGGTCACCGTCACCTGAGTCGCTTCGCTGAGCTCGAGCTTGTCGTCGTAGATCTGAGGGAGGTAGTTCAACCCGCTCGCCGCCGTGGCGACGAAGTCAACGTAGTACGTTCCCGGGTCGAGTTCCGTGACCTTGTATTCACCGTCGGCCCCGGTCTTCGTGCAGGCGAAGACGTGTTGGTATTCGCTTTCTTCTTCGCCGAGGAGTTCGAAGTTGGTGGTGATCGCACAGACCTCGATCCCCTGCACGGGAGCGCGCGTCGGGGCTGCTGTGACCTGCCCTTCGATCCCTCCCAAGGCTTCGGCGGCGCGCACGCTGGGGGTGAATGTGAATAGGAGCGCGCACAGCGCGACCGCGCCGTACAGCCACAGCCGACGAGCATCGCCGAGCCCGCCTCGCGCGCTGCAACCGGCCGGAATTGCGCGCACAGGCACGGGCGGTCGCGCGGCTCAGCCTTTGCCGTGCTTGGACTTGGCCGCGCGCAGCGTGGCGACCGTCTGCCCGGTGTGCGCCCCACCGGCGGGATCATGGGCGATGATCGTCGCGCGCACCCGCAGCACGTGCAGGCGGGCGAGCAGCGCACGCGCCTTGGCCGACAGATGCAGCGTCACCGTCTTGACACCGCCACCGGGCACGTTGAACGAGCCACTGGCCAGCGTGAGGACTGAGCCCTTGCTCTTCGCGGCGCCGGCCACGCTGGCGTTTACGGCGTTGAGCGTGCGCAGGGTCACGGTGCCGGCGCAGCTGCTGACCCCGGCCGGGCAGGTGACCTTGATGGTCACGGCGCCCGACGCGCTCGCGTGCAGCGACGTGCTGGCGATGCTGGCATCGGGCGAGCCTTCTTTGGCGCCGAGCACGCCGCTTTTCGCGGCTTCTTCTTCCTGGTGTTTTTTGGCGGTTGCAGCGGCGGCTTCTTCTTCCTGCTGTTTCTTGGAGGCCGCGGCAACTGCTTCCGATTCTTGACGCGCTTTGGCAGCGGCGGTGGCAGCTTCTTCTTCCTTTAGCTTCTGCGCAGCGGCCGCCGCTTCTTCTTCGTGCTGTTTGGCGACTTCTGCAGCGTGCTGTTTGGCGACTTCTTCGGCGTGCTGTTCGGCCAATTCTTCGACGTGCTGTTGGGCGGCTTCTTCTTCGTGTCTCCTGGTCGCCGCTTCTTCTTCCTGCTTCGTAGTCGCCGCATCTTCCACGGTGCCGGTGACTGTGTGGGTGACACCGCTCTTGCGGTAGCCGATCCGCAGTGTCTGCGTTGTCGGCGAACAAGCTTCAGCGAATCTCAACGGAATTTCATCGCCGTCCGCCGAGGCGTCGGCGAACAAGCCAGAGAGCTTGCCGGTGGTCGAGACGAAAGTGTAGGTCTGTCCGGACGTCAGAGCCGGACACGCGTCTCCCTGCTTTGGGGGGTGGACAACCACTTCGATCGCAGCGTCATTCAGTTCGACTGCTCCGCCCGAGATCAGCTGCGAATACGCTTCCTGCGCCTGCGTACCGGCGGCGGAGATTTCGAACCCGAGATCGCTCGCGGGATCGAGCGTTGCGCTTGTCGCGTCGATGCCGTCAGCCGGCTCCGCGCCGCTTCCCACGTAGACTTCGGCATCGTTCGTCTGTAGCGGGCCGACTTCTCCGCTGCCTTCGAAGAGGATGTGGCTCAGTTCCACGGGCTGTCCGTCTGAGGAGTTGAGATCGGCACCGATGAAGCTGACAAAGCCGTTGAGCACGGCCGCCTTGCCGGTGTCGGTTCCCTCGATCTTGACGGGTCCAACCTCGGTGTTATCTTCGGCGAGGTAGAATCCTGCTCCTTCGCTTATGCCGACCGTAAGCGCGCTGCCGGCGCCGGTGAGGTTCCCGGCTAGCAGCAGGTTGCTGTAGGCGAACGCGCTGTCGCCGCGGCCGACGACGCTCCAGGCCTGCGACGAGCCAAGATGCAGGGGCATTTCGACGATGTCGCCGGTGGCTTCGCTAGCCGCAGCTCCGGGAGTGGCGCTGATACCACCGCTCCCCAACGTGAGTTCGTCGCCCCAGATTTCGTAGTCCTCGCCGTCGTCGATCTGGAGCGATTCGGCTGATAGGCCGCCGATGTCGTTTTCGCTGAAGTAGCAGGGGTGGTAGTGCCGTTCGTCTTCGCACGCAAAGCTTGTGAGCCGCGGAAACGAAAGCGTCCCGATCCCGCTCGAAGCTTTTGGTGGGGACAGCCCTTCCCAGTTCTCCCCTTCCGACCAATCTTCGGTCGTCGTGGAGCCACCGGACCAGGTGAACGAACTCGCGCTCGCCAAGCTCACAGGCGTCAGCACAAGGCAGAGGGCAACTACTGCGGTCATACACAGGACACGGGCCGCAGACTCACGTGCAGCACCCCCCGCCCGCCGCCCAGCCTCAGACCGTCCGATAGTCCCCACCCCTGTCACCCCTCCCTGTGGTTGGCCGCGAAGCGCGAGAAGGTATCAGATGCCGGAACTTGTGGCAAGTTCGCACCGCTGCCGCAGCGGGCTGGAAGCGTTCTCGACCTCCCGGTTCACCGCCCGCCTACTGCGGGTCGACATCCACGCTGAAGTTCACCCCTGCGTGCACCCGCGCCTCTGCAACACGACGCACGGCCTCCCCCACCGTCTCGACGGCGCCGCGGCGCTCGCCCGCCTTCACCACCAACACCTGACGCTCGCGCCCGCGCAAGCGAAATAGCGCAGCGGGACCGAGCACGGTCACCCCCTCCGCGGCGTTCCCCCCACCCCCAGCGCCCGCCAGCCGCTCCGCCAGAGCCTCGCGCACCGCGCCGGCGGCGGCGCGCGCGCTGTCTGACTTCTCGGCGGAGCAGACGATTCTGATCAGGTGAGAGAAAGGCGGGTAGCTGAGCGCGCTGCGACGCTGCAGCTCGCCGGCGATGAAGCCGTGAGAGTCGTGTCGGGCGGCGAACACGATCGCGCGCGCGTCGGGCGCGATCGTCTGCACGAGCACGCGTCCGTGCCCGCCACGCCCGGCACGCCCGGCGAGCTGAGCGATGAGCGCGAACGTCCGCTCGTCGGCGCGGAAGTCGGGGAAGCGCAGCGTGGCGTCCGCGTCGAGCACGACGCCGAGGCTGACGTCGGGGAAGTCGTGGCCCTTGGCGACCATCTGCGTGCCGATCAGCACCCCGCAGTCGGCTGCCTCGAAGCGGCGCAGGACCGCGCCGACGCCATCCTGCCCGTCGTCGGCGACAACGTCGGCATCGAGGCGGAAGACGGGGAAGCGCCCGTCGTCGAAGACCTGCCCCAGATCGTGCTGCAGGCGCTCGGTGCCGGCGCCGTGGCGGGCGACGGCGGTGGAGGAGCAGTCGCTGCAGCGTGCGGGCACCCGCTCGCGGTGGCCGCAATGGTGACAGGCGAGGTATCCACCGGCGCGGTGCAGCACGAGCGCGACGTCGCAGTCGGGGCAGCTCCACACGCGTCCGCAGGAGCGGCACGAGAGGAAGTTCGACCAGCCACGGCGGTTGAGCAGCACGATCGCCTTCTCGCGCGCGGCGCGCACGTCCGCGAGCGCCTGCGCTGTGAGCGGATGCAGCCCCTGGGTCTCTCCGCGCATGTCGAGCACGTGCACGTCGGGCAGCGGCCGCCCGTCCACCCGCCGGGGCAGCGAGCATGCGGGCAGCCGATGCACACTCTCGGGGCGCGGTGTGGCGCTGCCCAGCAGCAGCACCGCGCTCGAGTCCTCGGCGCGCTTCGCGGCGACGTCGCGGGCGTCGTAGCGGGGGTCGCCCTCGTGCTTGTAGGAGGAGTCGTGCTCCTCGTCGACGACGATCAGACCGAGATCCTCGATCGGCGCGAACACCGCCGAGCGCGGTCCCACGCACACCCGTGCCTCGCCCTCGCGCAGGCGGCGCCACTCGGCGTAGCGCTGGCCTGGCGTCAGGCGCGAGTGCAGCACCGCGACGGTCTCGCCGAAGCGCTCGATGAAGCGCCCGACGATCTGCGGCGTGAGCGCGATCTCGGGAACGAGCACGATCGCGCCGCGGCCCTGCTCCAAGGCGGCCTGCGCGGCGCGCAGATAGACCTCGGTCTTGCCGGAGCCGGTCACGCCGTGCAGCAGGCGCCGCTCGCCGCGCCGCTCACTCAACGCCTCCAGCAGTGGCGCGAGCACCAACTGCTGGTCGAGCGTGAGCTCGGGCGCGTGCGGGCTGCGCACTCCCACCGACAGGTGGCGCGGGCGCGCGACCGCGCGGCGCTTGCGCCCGCTCAACCGGCGCGCGGCGCCGGGTGGCAGCACGAGGTTCAGAGCGCGGGCGAGCGTGGAGCAGTACTCGGCGGCGATCCATTCGGCCAGCGCGACCAGGTCCACGGGCAGGGCGGGTGGGCCTTCATCGAGCGCCCGCAGCGGCGCGAGCAGCTTCTCCTCGGCGACCTCGCTGCTCGCGGCCAGGCCGACGACCACGCCGAGCACATGGCGGCGGCCGAATGGCACGACGAGCATCGAGCCGACGTCCACGCCGCCGCGCAGCTCCTCGGGCAGCCTGTAGTCGAACGGCCCGCGCAGCGCGCGGGCCGTCGTCATCGGCTCGACCTGCGCGATCGCCAGCGTCGCGCCGGGCTCAGCAACCTCGATCAGAGCGGTGTTCCCCACCGCCGGACCATAGACCACCGACAGGCGGCGCCAGGCGGCGTCCTCGATCGCTCGTGTGCAGAGCACACTTCGCTGCCTGCGTCCTGGCCTGGCTTGCCTCCCGGTGGGCTTCAGGCCCGCGCCGGTCAGAGGCCGACGGCCGCGCGCAGCGCGGCTGCCTTGTCGGTCCGCTCCCACGTGAAGTCGTGGTCGTCGCGGCCGAAGTGCCCGTAGGCGGCGGTCTTCTGGTAGATCGGCCGGTGGAGCTTGAGCTCCTCCCTGAACGCCCCCGGGCGTAGGTCGAAGACCTCGTCGACTGCCTTGGCGATCTGGCCGCGGGTGCGGCCCTCCTTCTCTGTGCCGAACGTCTCGACCATCACCGACACCGGGTGCGCGACGCCGATCGCGTAGGCGACCTGCACTTCGGCGCGGTCGGCCAGGCCGGCGGCGACGATGTTCTTGGCCACCCAGCGCGAGGCGTACGCCGCGGAACGATCGACCTTGGATGGGTCCTTGCCGGAGAACGCGCCGCCGCCGTGACGCGCCATGCCGCCGTAGGTGTCGACGATGATCTTGCGCCCGGTCAGGCCGCAGTCGCCGACGGGCCCGCCGATGACGAAGCGCCCGGTCGGGTTGACGAGGAAGTTCCTGCGCAGCTTGTGCGCGTCGTAGAGCTCGCCCGGCAGGATGGGCTCGACGACGTGCTCCCACAGATCATCGGGGATGAGCGCCTCGGCGCCGTCGCGATGCTGCGTGGAGATCAGCAGCTTTTCGATCTCAACCGGCTTGCCGTCCTGGTAGCGCACGCTCACCTGGGTCTTGCCGTCGGGGCGCAGGTAGTCGAGGGTGCCGGCCTTGCGGACCGCCGCCAGGCGTTCGGCGAGACGGTGCGCGAGCGAGATCGGCAGTGGCATCAACGTGTCTGTCTCGCTGGTGGCGTAGCCGAACATCATCCCCTGGTCGCCGGCGCCGGCGACGTCGAGCTCGTCATCGTCGCTTGCGTCGGTGCGGGCCTCGTAGGCCTGGTTGACCCCCTGCGCAATGTCCGGTGACTGCTTGTCGATGGCGTTGAGCACGGCGCACGAGTCCGCCGAGAAGCCGAGGTCTGCATCCGTGTAGCCGATATCGCGAATCGTCTCGCGTGCGATCTCCTGGATGTCGACGTACGTCTCTGTCGAGATCTCGCCGGAGACGACCACGAGGCCGGTGTTGACGAGCGTCTCGCAGGCGACGCGGCCGTAGGGTTCGTCGGCGAGGACGGCATCGAGCACGCCGTCGGAGATCTGGTCGGCGATCTTGTCGGGATGGCCCTCCGTGACGGACTCGGATGTGAACAGGAATTCGTTCTCGGTTAGCTCAGTCATGTCTTACGGGATCAGCTCCGGATGGTCGTCGGCAGGCGGGCTCAGGGCTCCGCGGCCGCGGGTTGGCGAAAAGTCGCAGAAGTCTACGCGGCGCGGGCACGTCCGCGCTGACCACGCTGGCCGCGCTCGACGAAATCGATGATCAGCGGCACGCCTTCCATCTTGTAGCGGGCGCGCAGGCGGTTCTCCAGGAAGTAGGCGTAGTCGCGTGTCACGCGCGCGCGGGAGTTGACCTGGATCGCGAAGCGGGGCGGGCGCTCGCCGATCTGGGCCATGTAGATCAGCTTCAGGCGGTGCTGTCCTGAGCTGCGGCGGGTGCCGACGGGCGGCTGGCGCGCCTGCACGGCCTGCGCCAGGAAGCGATTGAGCTCCGGCGTGGGGATGCGCCCGGCCATGCGGTCGCCGAGCGCGATCGCCTCGCTCAGCAGCCGCGCGACGTGACGACCGGTCTTGGCGCTGACGGTCAGCACGCGCGGGCGCAGGCGCAGCTTTTCGGCCACGCGCGCGCGCTCGTGCTCGAGGTCCAGGCGCTCGCCGGCGTCGCCGTCGACGGATTCCTGCATGTCCCACTTGTTGAGCACGATCGCGGTCGCGCATCCGGCCTTCATCGCCAGCTCGGCGATGCGCAGATCCTGCGCGGTGACGCCATCGCCGGCATCGCACACGACCAGCGCGACGTCGGCGCGCTCGGCGGCGCGCTGCGAGCGCAGAGTGGTGTAGTACTCGACCGAGTCCGACACCTTCGACTGGCGGCGCATCCCGGCGGTGTCGACGAGGATCAGCCGGCGGTCTCCCACCAGCAGCGGCATGTCGATCGCGTCGCGCGTGGTGCCCGCGACGTCGGAGACGATCACTCGCTCGTGACCGAGGAAGCGATTGACCAGCGAGGACTTGCCGACGTTGGGCCTGCCGATCACCGCCAGCCGGACGGTGTCGTCCTCGGGCTCGACCTCGATTTGATCCCGCCCGCCCAGCAGCTCGACGATGCGGTCGAGCAGGTCGCCCGAGCCAAGGCCCTGGGCGGCGGACACGGCGAGCGGCTCGCCGAGGCCGAGCCGATGGAACTCGGCGGCGAGGGGCAGCTCGGCGACGCTGTCACACTTGTTGGCCACGACGATGCTCGGCAGCGGAGCGCGGCGCAGCAGATCCGCCATCTCTTCGTCACCCGGGCGCACGCCGGCGCGCGCGTCCACGACCAGCACCGCCACCTCGGCGTCGGCGATGCCGGCGCGTGCCTGCTCGCGGATCGAGCCGGCGAGCGGGTCCTCGTCCTCGAAGTCCACGCCGCCGGTGTCGATCAGCTTGAACTGGCGCCCGTTCCACTCGCAGTCGAGCTCCTTGCGGTCGCGCGTGATGCCCGGGCGCTCGTGCACGACCGCCTCGCGGGTGCCGGTGAGGCGGTTGATGAGCGAGGACTTCCCCACGTTGGGATAGCCGACGATGGCGACCTTCATTGGGCCAGTATGACTGGGTGGGCGGGCCGCTCCCGGTATTCGCTCCAGCGACTGGTGTATAGCGATGGCGATACACCACGCACAACGAGAGAGATCGCCCCAGCGGCTGGTGTATAGCAATGGCTATACACCACACACAAAACGCGTCTCGGGAGAGGCTCTACAGCTCCCGCGCGAGCCCGGCGATCCGCGCGACGACATCCCCGACGTCCAGCCCGCTGGTGTCGAGCATGACGGCGTCGGGCGCGGCCTGCAGGGGACTCAGCGCGCGCGTGCTGTCGCGCTGGTCGCGCATGGTCTGCTCGGCGAGCACCAGCTCGACGTCGGCGCCGAGCTCGGCGGCGCGTCTGCGCGCGCGCTCGCGCGGGTCGGCGGTGAGGAAGATCTTGAGCGCGGCGTCGGGCGCGACGACGGTGCCGATGTCGCGTCCCTCCGCCACCCAGTCCCCGCGCGCGATCAGCGCGCGCTGCTTGGCGACGAGCGCCTCGCGCACGGCGGGGTCGGCGGCGACGACGGACGCTGCGGCGGAGACCTCGGGCGCGCGGATCTGTTGACTGACGTCGCGCGTATCGAGCAGCACCCGGGGCATGGCCGCCGTCTCGCCCGCGGCTTCGCGACCGGCGGCTCGCCGATCCGTGTCGGCGAAGTCGATCGCGACCGACCGCGCGACCTCGCCGAGAGCCCCGGGACGCTCGGGCAGCACCCCCCCGCCCCGCCGGAGCGCGGCGAGCGCGACACAGCGGTACATGGCGCCGCTGTCGAGGTAGGTGAAGCGAAGCTCGCGGGCGAGGGCACGCGCGACGGTCGACTTGCCGGCGCCGGCGGGGCCGTCGATGGCTATGAGCACAGGCGCGCAAGATCTTCGACGAAGCCCGGATAGGAGACGGTGGCGGCATCCATCCCGATCACCTCGACGCCCTCGCGCGATGCGAGCCCGGCGACGGCGCCCATCATGGCCATGCGGTGATCGCCGTGGGCGTCGATGCTGCCACCGCGCAGCCCGCCGGCGCCGCGCACGGCGAAGCCGTCGTGGGTGGCCTCGATGTCGGCGCCGAGGCCGCGCAGGCCGTTGACGACGCCGGCGATGCGGTCGGACTCCTTGACGCGCAGCTCCTGGGCGCCGCGCACGACGGTCTCGCCCTCGGCGAAGCAGCCGAGCAGCGCGACGAGCGGCAGCTCGTCGATCGCGAGCGGCACCTCCTCGGGCTCGACGACGGTGCCCTCGAGCGCGCAGTGGGCGACGTCGAGGTCGCTGACGGGCTCCTCGGGCGCGAGCTCGCCGGTCTCGTCCTCGAGGTCGCCGAGGACGATGCCCTGCATGCGGCGCAGGATGCGCAGGAAGCCGGTGCGCGTCCAGTTGACGCCGACGTCGCCGATCAACAGGCGCGAGCCGGGCACGAGCACGCCGGCGGCGACGAGGAAGGCGGCGGAGCTGGGGTCGCCGGGGATGGTGACGCGCTCGAGCGCGAGCTCGTCGGTGTTGACGACGGTGACGTGGCGGCCGTTGCGGTGGATGGCGACGCCGGCGCGCAGCAGCATGCGCTCGGTGTGGTCGCGGCTGCGCGCGGGCTCGCCGACGGTGGTGGCGCCGTCGGCGGCGAGGGCGGCGAGCAGGATGCAGGACTTGACCTGGGCGCTTGCGACCTCGAGCTCGTAGGAGATCGCGCGCAGGCGCGCGCCGCGCACCACCAGCGGCGGGAAGCGCCCGTCGCGGGCGTGCAGCTCGGCGCCCATGTGCGCGAGCGGCTCGGCGATCCGGTCGACGGGGCGCCGGCGGATGGACTCGTCGCCGTCGAGCGTGAAGGAGCGTCCCTCCTGCGCGGCGAGCCAGCCGGGCAGCAGGCGCATGAGCGTGCCGGCGTTGCCGACGTCGATCGGCTCCTCGGGCTCGCGCGCGTCGCGCAGGCCGGTGCCGCGTATGACGAGATCCTCGCCGTGGACCTCGACGAGCGCACCGAGGGCGCGCACGGCGTCGAGCGTGGAGGTGGTGTCGGCGGCGTGCAGGTAGCGCTCGATGCGCACGGGTTCGGAGGACATGGCGCCGAGCAGGGCGGCGCGATGGGAGATCGACTTGTCGGCCGGCGCGCGCAGCTCGCCGGACAGTCCGCGCGCTGGCTCGAAGCGCATGTTCATGGGCTGGCCCTCATGCTTGCACGACGGGGAAGCCGAGGTCGGCTATGAGCTGTTTGGCGCGTGCGGCGTGCTCGTGGCCGGCGATCCACAGCGCGACGACGCCCTGCTGGTTGTCGTGGGAGGGAGACAGCACCATGTCGAGGATGTTGACGCCTGCGCCGCCGAGCGCGAGCGCGATCTCGGCGATGACGCCGGGGCGGTTGGGCACGGAGGCGCGCAGCTCGTGCACGGTGGCCTGGCCGCCGGCGTCGCCGACGAGACCGGCGCCGAGCAGCGTGTGGCGCGCGTCGCGCGCGTGCTCGTTCCAGGCGGTGACGGCGGCGGCGTCGCAGGCGGCGAGCGCGGAGCGCACATCGTCGAGACGCGCGGCGAGCTGGTCGACGGCGGCGATGAGGGCGTCGCGGTTGGACAGGTAGATGTCGGTCCAGATGGCGCTGTTGGCGCCGGCGACGCGGGTGGCGTCGCGGAAGCTTGGCCCGACGGCGGGCAGGCGCTGGGACTCCTCGCCGAGCAGGCTGGCGGCCTGGGCGACGAGCAGGTTGGCGAGCACGTGCGGCAGCTGCGAGACGCACGCCATGAGCCGGTCGTGGGTGTCGGCGTCGACGGCCTGCGGGCGCGCGCCGAGGCGGCTGAGGAGCCGGTGCAGGCGCTCGTAGAGGACGCCGGCGGTGCTGCCTTTGGCGGGAGTGAGATACCAGGTGGCGCCGTCGAACAGGTCGGCGCGGGCGTGCTCGACGCCGGCGGTCTCGGCGCCGGCGAGCGGGTGCCCGCCGATGAAGCGCTCGTCGGAGCCGGCGTCGGCGAGCACGCGCTTGGTGGAGCCGACGTCGCTGACGACGCAGCTGGGGCCGGCGCTGGCGAGCGCGAGGCGCACGGTCTCAGCGAGCGCGCCGATGGGCGTGGCGACGAACACGACGTCGGCGCCGGCGACGGCGCCGACGACGTCGGCGGCCTGCGTGTCGATGGCGCCGAGCTCGAGCGCTTTGGCGCGCACGCGCTCATCGGGGTCATACCCGCACACCTCGGCATCGGCGCGGGCGCGCGCGGCGAGGCCGATCGACCCCCCGATCAGCCCCACCCCGAGAACCGCCACCTTCAAGAAGCGTGCCCCGTGACGACCACCATCAGACGGCGCTGAGCGCCTTGCCGGCGAGGGCGGCGGCGCGCTCGACGGCGAGCGCGTACTCGGCGAAGTCGCCCGCGCGCAGCGCCTGCGGGCCGTCGCAGACGGCCTCGTCGGGGTTGGGGTGCACCTCGACGATGATGCCGTCGGCGCCGACGGCGGCGGCGGCGAGCGACAGCGGCGTGACGAGGTCGCGCCGTCCGGCGGCGTGGCTGGGGTCGACGATGACGGGCAGGTGCGAGAGCTCCTTGAGCACGGGCACGGCCATGAGGTCGAGCGTGAAGCGGTAGGCGGTCTCGAACGTGCGGATGCCGCGCTCGCAGAGCATGACGTTGGGGTTGCCTTCCTTGAGGATGTACTCGGCGGCCATGAGCAGCTCGTCGAGCGTGGAGGACAGCCCGCGCTTGAGCAGCGCGGGGCGCCCGGAGCGCCCGATCTCGGCGAGCAGCGGGTAGTTCTGCATGTTGCGGGCGCCGATCTGCACGACGTCGGCGACCTCGAGCACGGCGTCCATGTCGCGCATGTCCATCAGCTCGGTGACGATGGGCAGGCCGGTCTCGGCCTTGGCCTCGGCGAGCAGCCGCAGGCCCTCGAGGCCGAGGCCCTGGAAGGCGTAGGGGGAGGTGCGCGGCTTGTAGGCGCCGCCGCGCAGCAGCGTGGCGCCGGCGTCGCGCACGACGCGCGCGGTCTGGAGCGTCTGCTCGCGCGTCTCGACGGTGCAGGGCCCGGCGATGAGCGCGAAGTTCTCGCCGCCGACCTTGCGCCCGTCGATGTCGAGCACGGTGCGCTCGCCGTGGGTGATCTGCGCGGAGGCGAGCTTGTAGGGCTTGAGGATGGGCACGACGCGATCGACGCCGGGCTGTCCCTCGAGGCCGAGGCTCTCGACGTTGGCGTCCTGCTCGACGTCGCCGATGGCGCCGATCACGGTGACGCGCGCGCCTGAGCTGCGGTGTGCGCGCGCACCGGCTCGCTCGATCTTGGCGACGACCGCCTCCACCTCCTCCTCGGTGGCGGTCTCTTTCATGACAATCATCATCGATTCATCCTTTCACTACGCCTGGGCATGTTAGAGGCGCCGGACTGACACCACTCGATCGGCCGCGAGGAGGACGCTGAGGCGCCCGCGTGGGTGACGCTCGGTCCCGCTTGGGAACCCGGTGCGGCCGCGGGCACCCGCTCACGGACGGGTGCAGGCCGAAACGCCTAGATAAATCGCCAGGCGGGATACGCGCACGAGGACGGCCAGGAGGCGAGGGTGGGAGCTGCTGCGGAGTGTGTGTGAACCGACGCGGTCATGGCTGTCCTGAGTGTTTGTAGCACACAGAGGGCGCGTGGTCGAGTGGTGGGAGACAATTTCGCGCGGACCGCCGAATCCGGGCTCGTGTCGCCGGTCTCCTCGCGGTGCGCCGCTCAGCGCACGGCGGCGGGCTGGAGCACCTCGGCGAGCGCGTCGAGGAAGCGCGTGTTCTCCTCGGGCAGGCCGTAGGTGACACGCAGCGCGGGCGTGTGCGAGCCGAGCGCGGTGCCGGCGCGCACGAGCACGCCGCGCTGGAGCAGGCCGTCCATGACGGCCTGCTCGTCGCGACCCTCGCCGAGCTCGAACCAGCAGAAGTTGGCCTGCGAGTCGGCGGGCTCGATGCCGAGCGCGCGCAGGCGCTCGTCGACGGAGACGCGCTCGGCGACGGTGCGGATGACGCGTTCCTCGACCTCGTCCTGGTGGGCGAGCGCCTCGACGGCGGCGGCCTGGGCGAGCGCGTTGCAGAAGAACGGCTGGCGCACCTGGTCGAGCACGCGCGGCAGCGCCTCGGAGCCGCACAGGGCGAAGCCGACCCGCAGGCCGCACAGGCCGTGGACCTTGGAGAAGGTGCGCAGCAGCACGAGGTTTGGGTGCGCGTCGAGCAGCTCCAGCGAGGAGTCGGCGTCGTCGAGCGTGTTGAACTCGCAGTAGGCCTCGTCGAGGATGACGCACACGTACGGCGGCACCTCGGCGAGGAAGCCGGCGATGTCGGCGAGCGGGATGGCTGTGCTGGTGGGGTTGTTGGGGTTGCACACGAGCACGAGCCGGGTGGCGACGGTGATCTCGCGCAGCATCGCGGGCAGGTCGTGGCGTTGTTGGCGGTCGAGCGCGACGGTGACGGCGCGCGCGCCGGAGGACGCACTGAGATGGGGGTAGACGGAGAAGGACGGCCACGCGTACACGAGCTCGGCGCCGGGCTCGAGCAGCGCGTCGCCGGCGGCGAGCAGGATGTCGCAGGAGCCGTTGCCGATGGCGATGCGCGAGCCGGGCACGCCGTAGCGGTCGGACAGGCGCTGGCGCAGCAGTGCGTTGGAGGGGTCGGGATAGCGGTTGAGCGTGCCGAGCGCGCGCTCGATCGCCTCGCGCACCGCCGCCAGCGGCGGGTAGGGCGACTCGTTGCTGGCGAGGCGCACGAGCGGCTCCTGCTGGGCGTAGCCGCCGGCCGCTGGGTAGACGGGGATGCGCGCGATGCGCTTTGAGAACTCGATCGCCATGGGCTTATTGTGCCGCGTCTAAGTCGGCTCGCAACGCGCGGGCGTCGCCGAGGTAGACGTGCGCGGGCACGTGCGCTTCGTCTGCGTGGTAGTGGATGAGCACCCTGATCACGCGTGGCATCGACTGCGGCACCGGGATCTCCTGCGCGCACAGCAGCGGCACGTGGTTGAAGCCGAGCGCGCGCGCGGCGACGGCGGGGAACTCGGCATTGAGATCCCTGGTGGCGGTGAAGATGCAGCTGACGACGCTCTCGGGCGTGAGCGCGTTGCGCTGCATGATCTCGCGCATCAGCCGCGAGGTGGCGTCGAGGATGTCGTGGGCGTCGTTGCGCTCGACGCTGACGGCGCCGCGCAGGGCGAACAGTCGCATGGCGGGCGATTGTGTCAGAGCGCCCCATCCGCGGGAGCACGGGTGAGCGCGCGCAGGCGCTCGACCTCGGCCGCTGCCAGCCGCCGGTGCTCCCCGGGCGCGAGGCCGTCGAGCGCGAGCGGGCCGAAGCGGGTGCGCTGCAGCTCGAGCACCTGGTGCCCGACCGCCTGGCACATCCTGCGCACCTGGCGGTTGCGGCCCTCGTGGATGGTCAGCTCGATCAGGTTCGAGCCGGCCGGCCCGACGCGGCGCACGCGTGCGGGCGCGGTGCGCCCGTCCTCGAGCGTGACACCCGTGCGCAGGGCCGCGAGCGAGCCCTTCGCGATCGGGCCTCCGCCGAGCTGTGCGCGGTAGGTCTTGGGCACCTGGAAGCGCGGGTGCGTGAGGCGGTTGGCGAGCTCGCCGTCGTTGGTGAGCAGGATCAGGCCGGAGCTGTCGATGTCGAGCCGTCCGACGGGGTACAGCCGCAGCCCCTGCGCGGGCACGAGCTCGACGACGGTCGGGCGGCCGTGCGTGTCGCGCGCGCTGGAGACCACGCCGAGGGGCTTGTTGAGCGCGTAGAGCACGCGCGGCTCGGGCCCGGCGAGCGGGCGCCCGTCGAGCGCCACGCGGCTGTGCTCGTCGACGCCGCGCGCGGGATCGGTGACGGTCTGCCCCCCCACGCTGACGCGCCCGGCGGCGATCAGCGCCTCGGCGGAGCGTCTGGAGGCGACGCCCGCGTGGGCGAGGTACTTGGCTAGGCGCATGCCGAGGGGTCGGTGGCGGGGCTCATCTGCTGCAACCATAGGATGCGCACGGCCGCCCCTGGACCTCGCGGCCGGCCGCTCGACCATGGACCTCCAACTGCTCGACCAGATGCTCGCCGACGGCGGCGAACCGCGCTTCCGCGCCGGCCAGGTGTGGGAGTGGGCGGCGCGTGGCGCGGCGGGCTATGAGCGGATGACCAACCTGCCAGCGGCGCTGCGCGAGGCGCTGGCGCGCGAGCTGCCGTTCTCGAGCCTCGAGCTCGTCGAGGAGGCCCACGCCGGCGACGGCACGGTCAAGGCGCTGTTCCAGACGCATGACGGCCGGCCGCTGGAGGCGGTGCTGATGCGCTACCGAGGCCGTCCCGGCGGCGGCGGCGGCGGGCGGCGCTCGATCTGCCTGTCCTCCCAATCCGGCTGCCCTTTGACGTGCACGTTCTGCGCGACGGGCGCGATGAGGTTCGCGCGCAACCTGACGGCATCGGAGATTCTCGACCAGGCCCTGCATTTCCGCCGTGTGGAAGCGATCGACCACTGTGTCTTCATGGGCATGGGCGAGCCGATGCTGAACCTCGACGCGGTGCTGGGCGCGTGCGAGCGCCTGCCGGACGTGGGCATCACCCACCGGCGCACGACGATCTCGACGGTCGGCTGGATCCCGGGGATCGAACGCTTGGCCGAGTGCGACATGCCGATCCGCCTGGCGCTGTCGCTGCACGCGGCCGAGGAAGCGCTGCGCTCGGAGCTGATGCCGGTGAACGAGCGCTACCCCTTGAGCGAGGTGATCGAGGCGTGCCGCGCGTTCTACGCGTGCAAGCGCAGGCGGGTGTTCGTCGAGTACGTGATGCTGGCGGGCGTCAACGACCGCTACGAGCAGGCGCTGGCGCTGGCGCGGCTGCTGAGTGCGCGAGTCCCCGGCGCGCTGTCGAACGGCTCCCGCACTGATCTGGCCCCGCGCGAGACACGCATGTTCAAGGTCAACCTGATCCCCTACAACCCCACCGGCGCGGCGGCCTACGAGGGCTCCAGCCGCGAGTCGATCGCGGCGTTCCGCGCGGTCCTCGACCAGCACGGCATCGACGCGACCGTGCGCCTCACCCGCGGCCGGGACATCGCCGCGGCCTGCGGCCAGCTCGCCGCGCGGACGGCCGCGGCACCGGTCGCATCGTCAGGCCCATAGTCCGCTGATGGGCACGGCCCACAGACGCTCGCCGAGAGGGATCGTCTGCGCGCCGGTGCAGATGACGACTCCGGCCTTGAAGCACTCACCACCTGATCGTCTGCAGCAAGCCGATGTACTCACGAACCGTGTCGTGGGTCAGATCGAGCTTGGTGGCGAGCGCTCTATAGGAGAGGACGTTCGCGGCCTGTGACGCCAGCAGGCGCAGCAATCGTGGAACCTCATCGAGCTTGCGGGCATCGCTGATGTCGCGCAGATCCCTGTCGAGCGTCGTATCGAGATAGCTGGCGAACCATCGTGACCGCCGACGCCCGCTTCGCAATCGCGCCTCGGGATAGCCACCGGCTGCAGGCAGATGGCGAATATCGTAGCGGCAAATGGCGATTATGCCTGTGCTCGTGAATCGCATGGACGATCCGACGAGGATCCGGCCCACTAAAGAAGGCGCAACAGCAACTCGCTACCGGGGATCTGCCCGCGGACGAGCGACACGACCACGTAGGCGGCGACTGCGGCGAGCACGACGAGCTTGACGGTCTGTCGGGCTGTCCAGAAGAACAGCTCGCGCTCCGCTCTGCGAGCCTCGATCGACGTGCGTGTCCTACGATGCAATGCCACGACCAGCCTCCGCTCATGCCGCCGCGTGAGCTGCCTTCCAATCTGCGCAACGTTTTTTTCTATGAGACGACTCTGCCGAAGCGGAGCGGATTCTGGAAGATATGTTTCTGTCTCAGACTGGGGTCTGCACGGGCTGTGCGCGCGGCCACGATCCGCACTCGCAAATCCAAGGATCCGCGCGGATTCTGATGCGGGTGACCCTACGGTCCGCGCGTGTCTACGGTCCGCCGCCCGCGCGCGCCTCGCCCGCGCGCAGAAGGCGCTCGCGCAGCTCGGCCTGCTCCTCGGGGGTCGGATCCCAGCGGGCGATGTCGGGCAGCTCGTCGAGGTCGCGCAGCCCGAACAGCTTGAGGAACTGCGTGGTGGTGCGGTAGAGGACGGCGCCGAACCGGGAGTGGCCGGCCTCCTCGATCAGGCTGCGGTCGAGCAGCGTGGCGCTCGCCGAGTCGGCGCTGACGCCGCGAATGCGCGTGATCTCGGGGCGCGATATCGGCTGCAGGTAGGCGACGATCGCGAGTGTCTCGGCCTGCGCGGGGCTGAGCGCGGCGGCGCGGGGCCGGCTGAACAGGCGTCGCGCGGCGTCCTCGCTGGCGGGGTCGCTGGCGAGCGTCCAGCCACCGCCGAGCTCGCGCAGCGTGATCCCGCGCCGACCCGGCGCGTACTGCTCCGCGAGCACCGCGAGCGCCGCGAGCACCGCGCCCTCGCCCGCTTCGGCGGCGTCAGCCAGCTCGGCCGGGCTGAGCGGATCGGAGGACAGGAACAGCAGCGCCTCGACGGTGCGGGCGAGCTCGGGCTCGGGGGCACTCATCCAGCGAGCACCTCGACAGGCGCCTCGCGCGCCTGTCCGCGGATCGCGATCTCGCCGAAGCTCTCCTGCTGCACCCAGTCCGCCTCGCCGCGTTTGTAGAGCTCCAGCAGCGCGAACAGCGTCACCGCGACGGTCATGCGATCGGCGCCGCGCACGGCCTCGTCGAAGCTGAAGCTGCCGCGCCGCAGCAGGCTGCGCAGGTGCGCGAGTCGCTCGGCGACGCTGACGCGGGGAACCGCGATGTGGCGCACGCTGATCGTGGGCGGCATCGACAGCAGCCGCCCGATCGCCGCGCCAAGAGCGTCGGGGTCGTGCGAGCCGTCGGCGGCGTGTACGATCGCGCGACGCAGGCGCGGCGGCGGCGGCGCGGCGCGGAAGCGCACGCCGTGCTCGCCGGCGAGCAGCTCGCCGAGATGCGCCGCCGCGGCGCGGAAGCGACGGGCGTCGAGCATCCGCGCGAGCAGCTCCTCGGCGGCCTGTTCGGGCTCGATGTCCAGCAGCTCCTGCTCCTCGCCGCCGAGCATCAGCCGCGACTTCAGCTCCAGCAGCGCGGCGATCAGCACGATGAACTCGGTGGCGGTCTCCAGGTCGAGCTCGCCGCGCCGTTCGAGGTGGTCGAGGTAGGCGAGCACCACGTCCGCGAGCGCCAGCTCGAGCAGGTCGACCTCTTCGCGCAGCACGAGCGTGAGCAGCAGGTCGAACGGCCCGCTGAAGACCTCCAGGTCGAGCTCGAGGTTGGCGAGCGTCACGGCCGTCACGGTACTGCGAGCTCCCGACGGGGCGCTCCGACGCCCATGCGCTGGCGGACGTCGGCGAGCGTCACGGCGGCGATCGCCTGCGCGCGTGCGGCGCCGTCGCCGAGGATCGTCTCGAGCGCGCCCTCGTCGGCGCGCAGCTGCTGGTAGCGCTCGCGCACCGGCGCGAGGTAGGCGACGACGGCCTCCGCGACGGCTGCCTTCAGCTCGCCGTAGCGCGCCTGGGCGAGCTCCGCCTCGATCGCCGCTGGATCGACGCCGCGCACGGCGGCGAGGATCTCGATCAGGTTGCTGACGCCGGGCTTGCTCGGGTCGCGGCGCACCTCGCTGCCGGAGTCGGTGACGGCGCTCTTCAGCTTCTTGGCGATCGCCTGCGGCTCGTCGAGCACGTACACGGTGCCCTGCTCGCTGGCGCCGGTGGTGGACATCTTGCGCGTGGGGTCCTGCAGGTCCATGATCCGCGCGCCGACCGCGGGGATGCGGTGCTCGGGCACGACCAGCACCTCCTGGCCGTCGCCGAAGCGGGCGTTGAAGCGCCGGGCGACGTCGCGCATCAGCTCCAGGTGCTCGCGCTGGTCCTCGCCGACGGGCACCTCCTCGGCGCGGTAGGCGAGCACGTCGGCGGCCTGCAGCACGGGGTACAGCAGCAGACCGGCCGAGACGAGCTCGCGCTGCGCCAGCGACTTGTCGCGGAACTGGTGCATGCGCTGCAGGCGGCCGAGCTCGGTGACGCTGCACAGCAGCCATGTGAGTTCGGTGTGCTCGGGCACGTCTGACTGGCGGAAGAGGATGCAGCGCCGCGGGTCCAGGCCGGCGGCGAGCAGGATGGCGGTGGTGTCGTACAGCCGCTCGCGCAGCTCGATGGGGTCGTAGGCGACGGTGGTGGCGTGCAGGTCGACGATGCAGAAGATGCCCTCGCCGCGCTCCTGGCTGGAGACGTACTGCGCGATCGCGCCGATGTAGTTGCCGAGGTGCTTGCGACCGGTCGGCTGGATGCCGGAGAAGATGCGCATCCGCTGCTCAGCGGCGCCGCAGCGAGCTGTCGGTGAGCCAGGGCGGATCCCAGCCGGTGTCGTTCTGGTTGACGTTCGTGCCCGGAGGCACTATCTCGTCGATGCGGTCGAGCACGTCCGCGCTCAGCTTGCGCTCGAGCGCCGGCAGCTGGCTCTCGAGCTGCTCCATCGTGCGCGGGCCGATGATCGCGGCGGTGACGGCCGGATGGCTGGTGACGAACGCGAGCGCCATCTCTATCAACGACATCCCCGACTCCTCGGCCAGCTCGCCGAGCGCCTGCGCGGCCTTGAGCTTCGCCTGGTTGCCGGGGATCGACATGTCATAGCGCGAGGGGATCATCTGCGCGCGCCTGCTGTCGGCGGGCGAGTCACCGCCCTCGCCGTACCTGCCCGACAGCCAGCCGCCGGCGAGCGGGCTCCACGGGATCACGCCCATCCGGTATTGCTCGCACACGGGCAGCACGTCCGCCTCGACCCGCCGGATGAGCATCGAGTAGGGCGGCTGCTCGCACACGAAGCGCTCGCGGCCGCGCTTCTCGGCCGCCCACCGCGCCTCGACGATCTGGTGCGCTGGGAACGTCGAGCTGCCGATGTAGCGGACCTTGCCGGCGTGCACGAGGTCTGAGAGCGCGCCGAGCGTCTCGTCGATGTCGGTGTCCGGCTCGGGGCGGTGGATCTGGTAGAGGTCGATCCAGTCGGTTCTCAGCCGTCGCAGGCTGTTCTCGACCTCTTTGACGATCCAGCGGCGCGAGTTGCCGAACTGGTTGGGATCGTCGTCATGCATCCGCCCGTGGACCTTGGTGGCGAGCACGACCGAGTCGCGCCGCCCGCCGGCGAGCGCCTTGCCGACGATCTCCTCGGACTCCCCGCGCGAGTACACGTCGGCGGTGTCGATGAAGTCGATGCCGGCGTCGAGCGCGCGGTGGATGATGCGGATCGAGTCCTCGTGGTCGGTGTTGCCCCACGCGCCGAACATCATCGCGCCGAGGCACAGCGGGCTGACGCTGACGCCGGTGCCGCCGAGTTTTCTGCGCTCGAAGCCCATCCCCCCAGCCTATGCCATGACCTCGCGAATGACCGGGCGCTTGGCGGCGGTGACCTCATCCAGCCGGCGCACGGGGGTGCTGTAGGGGGCGTTGCGCGCGAGCTCGGGATCCTCGGCGGCCTCCGCGAGAATCGCGGCGATCGCGCCGGCGAACGCGTCGAGCGTCTCCCTGGTCTCCGTCTCGGTGGGCTCCACCATCAGCGCCTCCTCTACCAGCAGCGGGAAGTAGACCGTCGGCGGGTGATAGCCGAAGTCCAGCAAGCGCTTTGCCAGGTCCACCGTGCGGACACCAAGCTCCCGCTTCATCGGCCCGCCCGAGAGCACGAACTCGTGCATGCAGAGCTGCCCGTAGGCGAGCGGCAAGAGACGCCCCGC
>DATHPE010000054.1:0-19979 GCA_035484215.1 Solirubrobacteraceae bacterium
TGGCGCTGCTGGGGCTGCAGCTGTTCACCTCGGACAAAATCGCGATGGGGATGATGGGCGTCAAGGAGGTCTCGCCCCAGGAGGAGCCGGAGCTGCACGGGATCATCGAACGGCTATGCGTGCAGGCCGACCTGCCCAAGCCGCGGGTTTGCGTGATGGAGCACCAGATGCCCAACGCGTTCGCGATGGGCCGCTCGAAGAAGTCGACCTCGGTGTGCGCGACCCGCGGCATCCTGCAGCTGCTCTCGCCGGCCGAGCTCGAAGGCGTGATGGCGCACGAGCTGACGCATGTGATCAACCGCGACGTGATGGTGATGACGCTGGCGAGCTTCTTCGCGACGCTCGCGGGAATGATCGCCCAGTTCGCGCTGTTCTTCGGCGGGGGCTTCGGCGGCGGCTACGGGCGCAGCCGCAACGAGGAGGAGGAGGTCATGCTGGTGCTGCTGGTGTCGGTGCTCGTGTACGCGATCTCCTTCCTGCTGCTGCGGGCGCTGTCGCGCTACCGCGAGTTCGCCGCCGACCGTGGCTCGGCGGTGCTGACCGGGCGTCCCAGCGCGCTCGCGTCCGCGCTGTTGAAGATCAGCGGCACGATGGAGCGCGTGCCAAACCAGGATCTGCGCAAGGCGGAGGCGATGAGCGCGTTCTTCATCCTGCCCGCCCGGACCAAGAAGTCGCTGATGAACATCTTCGCCGACCATCCGCCTCTGGAGAAGCGCCTGGCGGCGCTCGAGCGGTTGGAGTCTCAGCTGCAGAGCGCCGCCTGACCGTGGGCCTGCGCGACATCCTCACCGGCCGCCACGAAGTCAAGGGGCCGGCGTCCAGCGATCGCCTGTTCGCGATCACCACGGCTTACATCACGCTGCAGTCGGGGCACCAGATCGACCCCGCGGGGGCGGCCGCGATCGTCTTCCAGGCGCTCGCCACGAGCGAGTTCGAAAGCACGCTGCGAGAAATGGAGGAAGTCGTGACGGCCACCGGCAAGGAGAGCGGCACGACGGTCGCCACCGAAGACGACAGCTACGGCTACCGCTGGATGGTGCTGCGCAACCACGATGACGCCTCCAGCGTGGAAGACCTGGCGGTGGGCATCAACGCGGTCTCCAGCTCGATCGAGACCGCCGGCCACGGCGAGCGCCTGCTGTGCGCGGTGTTCGCGTTCGTCGACGCGCACAAGCACCCCATCTACTTCATCTACAACTACAAGCGCGGCCACTGGTACCCGTTCGTGCCCGACCCCGCCAATAAGCAGCAGCGCCTGACCGAGCGGGAGCTGCAGCTGAAGGCGCAGATCGGCTCGGAACTGCCGATCGAGCCGGAACTGGAGCGCTGGTTCCCGCTGTGGGGGATCCCGATCTGAGGAACGCGGCGCACGGGAGGCGCCCCCGTCGCATTGTTGCTCTTTCAACGTGGTGTATAACCATCGCTATACACCACGTCCCGAATGATGACGATGATGATGCTGCCGGCGCTGCTGATACCGTCGCCTGAAGAGACATAGACGCGGGTGGCGTGCGCTCGCCCCGTCTGCCGTCGCCTTCGCGCCAGGCGATCTAGTCCGGGATGAGGCCCTCGCCGGTGAACTCCCGGCCGGCCTCGTCGAAGCTGAAGTCGGCGGGCGGGAGGATCACGTCGGAGCCCTCGAGCTCCTCGTCGCCCAGCAGCGTGCCCTGCGCGCGCACGTAGTCGAGCAGCGCGGCGAACGCATCCGCGAAGCCGTCCTCGCTGCCGCTGTCGACGATCGCCAGGGCCTTGCGGCGCAACTCGTCCAAGCGCTCGGCGTCACTGTCCGGGAGCCGGTACTGACCCTCACCGGAGATGCGGACGATCATCCCTGGCCAGCGCTCTCGCTCGGCTGCTGAGCCGAGGCTGGCTCACCGTCCACGGCAGCGGGCGCGTCAGTGGCGTCGGCGGCGCTCGCGGCAATCTGCGGCGCGGCGGGCGGGTGGGCGCCCGATCCCAGTTCGCTCTTCATTTTCGCGAGCTCGTCTTCGACGGCGGGCGCGCTGGAGAGCTGCTTGAGCTGCCGGTCGATGTCGTCTTCGCCGGAGCCGAGCTGGCCGACGTCTTCGAAGGTGCCGGCGGCTTCCAGCTCGGAGACGGCGTCGGCGCGCGCCTTCATGTTTTCGGTCTTGTCGACGGCGCGCTGCATGGCGAGCCCGACGTCGGCCATCTGCTCGCCGACGCCGGTGGCCGCCTCGGAGATCCGCACCTGGGCCTCCGCGGCCGAGTACTGCGCCTTGATGACCTCCTTCTTGGTGCGAAAGGCTTCGATCTTCGCGCGCAGTTTCTGCTCGGAGTCGGTCAGCTTCTGCTGCTGGCCTTCGAGTTCGGCGACCTGTGTGTCGAGCCCCTGCAGCTCGGTCTGGGCCACGTTCTTGCGTTCGAGCGCGGTCTTGGCGAGGTCTTCCTGGCCGGCGGCCAGCGCCTGGCGGGCCTGCGTGTCGAGCTTGACCACGCTCTGCTGCAGCGAGCTCTCCTGCATCTGCAGTCGCTTCTTCGCCGTGACGACGTCGGCGATGCCCTTCTTGACGTTCTGCAGCTGTTCGACCTGCTTCTGGTAGCTGTAGTCGAGGGTCTCGGCCGGATCTTCCGCACGATCCAGCAGTTTCGAGACCTTCGCCTTCATCACCGTAGACATGCGCCCGGTCAAGCCGGCCATCTGATCCTCCTATTGCTGTTCTGAGAGGCGACCGACCTGAGCTCGGCCAACACCATCAAGCGTAGCCGACCGGAGCGGTATCAGAGGCCGGTCGGATGGCGGACAACGAAGCCGGCGTTCGTCTGTCGCAGCGGGCGCCAGCGCGGGCCCTCCAGATTGGAGGGGTCTTCCGCCGGGCTGGTGTCCAGACGCAGCCCCGCGACGGTCATGTAGGCGTGGCCGGCGTTGGCGAAGATGGTCACCCAGCGTCCGTCGCCGCGCGAGCCCAAGCGCTCGAATTCCGAGGAGTCCTTGGGGGAGGCCAGCAGGTCGGCGCCGTGAAGCGCGAAGGACACAGTTCCGGAGCAGTCGTACCCCGGCGAGACGAACGAGCCGTGACCGCCACCGTAGATGTAGGGCAGCCCGATCACCTCGTTCCCCGCCCAGACGATCTCCTGGATGACCGCCGGGGCGCCCATCGGGGCGGCGGCAAGGCCGTCGACGAAGCGCGCGGTGGTGCCGGGCACCAGCAGCTCCGGCCGCAGCGTCGGGCCCTTCGCGGAGGTCATGCCGTCGCCGACCATCAGTTCGCCGGGAATGCTCGCCGCGAGGCCACTCGCCGCCGATTCACTCGACAGCGCGACGATGCCGCCGGTGCTTGCGGCGGCGGTACCGGTGGTGGTGCTGGCAGTCGTGGGCGCCACGTAGGGGACGACTTCGCCGGTCGCGGTCTTCTCGTAGACGGGGCCCTTGTAGGTGTCGTTGGGCGTCTTCGCCGTCACGGGCGCGTGAATCGTCGGCGTGGTGGTCACCGGGGTGGCCGGGGTTGGTTCGACGGCGACCGCTCCGCCGGTCCCGTTGGCGAGCGCGTCAGGGGCGCCCGTTACCGCCGTGACCACGAGACTGCACAGAACCACACCCAAGGTACGCACCCGCACAGCAACAACCTCTTTCGTCGGCCTGCGGGGTTAGCTGACGGGCTAGCGCTGAAAGAGCCTGCGCTTCTCACGGTTCTACCGCGGGATTCGCCCCAACAACTCGGGTCCCCCGTTCCCTGACATCTGGTCAGAGATTCGGCATTGCGGGCGGCACGCTAGCAGAGTGCATGGACGCTTGCAGAGCATGCACCGCTTTTCGCAGGTTTTTCCGCAAATGCCGAGCTTTTCGCGGGGACCGGCGGGACCGCTAGTGTGCCGGCCGTGCACACCGCCGCGCAACGACCGTTCCTGGCCGTGATAGCGCTCGCGCTCGCGGCGGTGGGGCTCGCCGCGTGCGGAAAGGCGGCCCCCGAACAGCTCGGCGGCGGCCCGACGCGCAAGCTCGCGCCCGTGGCCGCGGAGGGAGCGGTGAGTGTGGCGACGCGCAACACCACGCGCCTGGGCGGCGCCGACGTGGCGTCCGACGCCGCGGCGGTCGCCCGCGCCACCTATCCGGGGCTGACGGTCGCCACACGGCCGGTGGCGGTGGTGCTGGTGGACGAGCACGACTGGCTGGGAGCGCTGGCGGCGTCGGTCCTGTCCAGCTCCCCGACGAGCGCCCCGATCCTCTACAGCGAAGGCGAAGCCCTCCCGACGGTGAGCCGTGAGACGCTCGAAGCGATGCGCCCGCTGGGGGCGCCGACACTGGGCGGCGCGCAGGTGATCAGGATCGGCGCCACGACGGCTCCGGCACCGAGCGGCTACCTCACGGACACGCTGCCGGTGAGCGCGCCGGCGACGACCGCGGTGGCCGTCCAGCGGCTGCTGGCGACCCTCGACGGCGGCAGCGCTCCGCATCAGGTGATCGTGCTCGCCACCGACACCCCGCCTGCTCTGGCGATGCCGGCGGCGGGCCTGGCCGCCGAGAGCGGCGCCCCGATCCTGTTCGTCACGCCTGCGCGGGTACCGGCGGCGACGGCCGCGGCGCTCGCGGGCCTGCACCGGCCGTCGATCTACGTGATCGACGCGGCGGCGCTCGACCGCCGCACGATCGGCGCGCTGCGTCACTTCGGGCCGGTGACGAAGATCGGCGGCGCGCACACCACGGCCACGGGCGCGGAAGCCGGCGGCGAAGCCGTCGAGAGCGCGCTCGAAGTCGCGCGCTACACAGACGGCACATTCGGCTGGGGAGTCAAAGAACCCGGCCACGGCCTGGTGTTCGCGAACGCCGCCCGCCCGTTGGACGCTCCCGCCGCCGCGCTGCTGTCGGCGACGGGCGACTACGGACCGCTGCTGCTGCTCGCGAGCGCGACCCAGGTCCCGCCGGCGGTCACCGGCTATCTGTCCGACATCCAGCCCGCGTACAGCGCGCCGCAGTTCCCGCCGGTGCGCGGTGTCTACAATCACGGCTGGCTGATCGGCGACGAACAGGCGATCTCCGCGGTCACGCAGGCGGAAATCGACTCCATCCTGGAGATCGCGCCACGCAAGCAGACACCAGAAGAAGCGTCGGTCTCGCAGGTCGAATAGTCGAGCGCACAGAGGCGAAATTGAGCCAAGCCGAGGATCCCAGCCGCATCAGCCGCAAGACGAGCACCAACACGGTGACCGTCGAGGACGTGCGCCAGCTGATGGGCGCCTCCACCCCCCACTTCGCGCTGCAGCTGCGCAACCGCATCGCCAACCTGATCGCGGGCCTGCCCGCCGATCACCCGGCGCGCGTGGAAGGCGAACGCGAGGTCGCGCGCCTGCAGCGGCTGGGCTTCGACGGCGAGACGCGCGGCGAGGGCGCCGCCGAGGGCGAGCGTGCCCTGCCGTCGCTCAATCTCGCCGCCTCCTCGCCCGCCGAGCCATGATCAGCGCAGGCCCGCGAACGTGCGCCTGTGGTGCGCGTCCAGGTAGCGCGCGCGCAGCAGCCTGAAGCAGACCACCACCACGGCCACGTCTATCGGCAGCAGCGCGAGGCTCAACCAGCGCGGCGCGCTGCCCCTCACGGCGACCACCACGAGCACCGCCGCCGAGTGCAGGACGATCGCGGGGATCACGGCGAGCATCAGCGTGTGCGAGCGAAACCCGCCCAGGTGCTCGCGCAGCGTGACCTCGACGGTGCCGATCACGACGGCGCCGATCCCCGCCGCCAGCAGGACGCCGTTGCCTTCGATGCCCTTCAGATACGCGACCACCGCGCCGATCGCGCCGACGAAGATCAGCAGCTCCGACAGTGGCAGCGGATGCCACGGCGCGCGCGGGCGCGCGTCCGCCGGCTGTACGCCCGCCGGCGCACCGACGTTCACATCGCGCCGCGAGGCGCCTGCGGGCGGCCCGCCGCGTGCGGCGGCCGAGGATGCGCCGCGCGGATTCGGCCGGCGCTTGCGCGAGTGTGCGCGCCGGCCGCTGTTGTGCTTCGCCACGGCGGTCGGGTTAGAAGCCAGGCCGGAGCTCGACGCGCTGCATTGCCGTCGATCGTAGCGCCTATCCTGCGTTGCGTGTCCACGCCCGTCTCGCCCGCTTCGCCCCCCGCCGCGGGCATCGCCGACAGCGGCCTGCCGGGTCCGTATCCGGTAGGCGAGTACGCGGCGGCGTTGCGCGCGAAGCTGCGCTCGTTCGCACGCGTGCAGCTGATGGGCGAGCTGGTCAACCTGCGGCCGTCGCGGGCGCGCGTGTACTTCGAGCTGCGCGACGCCGCCGGCGCGATCCCGTGCGCGGCGTGGCGCGGAGACTGGGAGGCGATGGTCGCGCGCGCGGGCGCGCCGACGGAGGGGATGCAGGTGGTGGTCGCCGGCGGCTGCGACTACTACCCCGGCAGCGCGACGTCCTCTCCCGGCTTCTCCTTCACAGTGCTCGACCTGCGCCTTGCCGGCGACGGAGACCTGCTGGCGCGGATCGATCGCCTGCGCAAGCAGCTCGACGTGGAGGGCCTGCTCGAGACGCAGAAGCTGCTGGCGCTGCCGGTGCTGCCGCGCACGATCGGCGTTGTCACAGCGGAGGGCGGCAAGGCGCGCGATGACGTGCGTGCGGCGCTCGCCCGCCGCGGCTGGGCGGGACGGCTGGTGTGGGGCTTCGCTCCCGTGCAGGACCGCCACGCGGCGCCCGCGATCGTGCGCGTGCTCGGCGAGCTCGTGGCGGTTGCGGGCGTGGAGGTGGCGATCGTCGCGCGCGGCGGCGGCTCGCTGGCGGACCTGCTGTGCTTCTGCGACGAGACGCTCTGCCGCACGGTCGCGCTGCTCGGCGTGCCTGTGATCGCCTCCGTCGGCCATCACACCGATCGCACGCTGCTCGACGACGTCGCCGCGGTCAGCTGCTCGACGCCCACCCACGCGGCGGAGGCGGCCGTGCGCGTGGACTGCGGGCGCGCGCGCACCGAGCAGGCGGCCGCCGCCGCGCGCCTGCGCGAGCACGCCAGGCGTGCGCTGCAGCCGCGTACTGCACTGCCTGTGGCAGCCGCGCGCCTGCGCGACCACGGCCGGCGCGCGGTGCTCTCTCGTGCGCGCCTGCTGGTGACGCTCTCGCGCGCGCCGTCCGTGCACCTGGAGCGCCAGAGCGCGCGTCTGCACCAGCAGCTGCGCGAGATCCGCGCGGGCTCGCGCAGACGCGTCGAGTCCGAGCGCCGCCTGACGGAAGGCCGCGCGGTGGCGCTCGAGCGCAAGGCGGCGTCCTCGGTGCTGGACTGCCGCGAGCGACGCCCGCGCGAGCTGGCGCGGCTGGCGCTGGCGCTCGCCGGCCACGACCCCCAGCGCACGCTCGAGCGCGGCTACGTGCTGGCGCAGTCGGCGAGCGGCGATCCGATCGTAAGCGCGGCGGGCGCGCGCGACGCGGGCGAGCTGCGGCTGCGCTTCGCCGACGGAACGCTGCCGGCGAGGATCGTCGAGCGATGAGCGCGCCCGCCGAGGAGACCGAGCCGACCGAGGCCGCCGCTGGCGCCGACAGGCGGGCAGGCGCGCAGGCGGGCGGGCAACCCCAAACGTACGAGGCGGCGGCGGCGCGCGTCGAGGAGATCATCCGGCGGCTGGACTCCGGCGAGGCGAGCCTCGACGAGACGCTCGCGCTGGTGAGCGAGGGCAAGACGCTGATCGAGCTGTGCGCCGGCCAGCTCGCCGCGGTCGGCGACGCGCTGGAGGAGCTGCGCCTGGACGAGCTCGTCAGCCGGCTGGAGAGCGAGGCCGGCGGGTGAGCACCTGGGAGACGCTCGCCGGACTGGCGGTCGAGATCGACGACTACGCGCTCGAGCCCCTGCACGCGACGGTGTCCAGCGAGTTCGAGCGCAAGAGCACGGTCATCCGGTTGCGCGGCGCCGGCGAGGACGGGCTCGGCGAGGACGTTACCTACGACGCAGTCGACCACGACATCCTGCAGGCGGCCGGTCCGACGCTGCCGCTGCGGGGACGCTTCACGCTTGCGTCCTTCTGCGAGCGTCTGGCGGGGCTGTCGCTGTTTCCCGAGCCACCCCAGCGCGAGGTCTCCAGCCGCTATCGCACGTGGGCGTACGAGTCGGCGGCGCTCGACCTCGCCTTGCGACAGGCCGGCACGACCTTGCACCAGGCGCTGGGACGCGAGCCGCAGCCGGTGCGCTTCGTCGTGTCGCTGCGCCTGGGCGAGCCGCCGACGCTCGAGCCGCTGCGCCGGCGCCTGGAGCTCGACCCCACGCTGCGCTTCAAGCTGGACCCGACCAGCTCGTGGGACGAGCGGCTGATCGCCGAGCTGGTGGCCACCGGCGCGGTCGACTCGGTCGACTTCAAGGGCCTCTACCACGGCTCGATCGTCGACCAGCCCGCCGACGCGGTCCTCTACCGCCGCGTCGCGGAGGCGTTCCCCCGGGCGTGGATCGAGGACCCGGCGCTGACGCCCGAGACCGACGCCGTGCTCGCGCCCTACCGCGATCGCTTCTCCTGGGATGCGCCGATACATTCGATCGCCGACATCCAGGCTCTGCCGTACCCGCCGCGGATGGTCAACATCAAGCCCTCGCGCCTGGGCGGGCTGCGCAGCCTGCTCGACACCTACGACTACTGCGCCGAGCGGCGCATCGGCAACTACGGAGGCGGTCAGTTCGAGCTCGGCGTCGGCCGCGGTCAGAATCAGTACCTGGCCTCACTGTTCCACGCCGACGCGCCCAACGACGTGGCGCCTAGCGCCTTCAACCTCCCCGATCCCCCCGGCGATCTTCCATCCAGCCCGCTCACGCCGGCGCCGAGTGTGGTCGGCTTCCGCTGGGGCTGAGCAATCGGCGCGAGCGCAACTTCCGTGCCAGCGTTCGGTTTGGCAACTGAAAGCCGATAACGTCGGGGGCCGCTGGTCGGGCGCGGATCACGCCTTACTCGGCCGGAGGGTGGTTTCCGCTCGAAGGAGTTCGCACGTCTTGGCGAGCACAGACGCCCACAAGCGATCGCGCAGTGCCCCGTACGGGGTAAAGGCAGGCACGCTGCTGATGGTGCTGATGCTGCTGCTGTGCCTGCTGGCCGGTCGACCATCCGCGGCCACCGCGGCCGACGTCGGCGGCACGCAGGCGGCCGGCGGCACGTCCACCGCCAGGACCGGAGGCTCGTCAGAGGCCACGTCCAAAGCTACGTCCAAGGCCGCGTCCAAGCCGTCCCCGCATGTGCTCAGCGTGCGCATCGAGGCCGTCAGCTGCGTGCCCGCCGCGCACTGCAGCGGCAATCCACACCAGGTGTCCACGCATGGCACGCTGCTGCTGACGGGACTCGACCTGAGGCCCGGTATGGTCGTCGCCTTCCCCAGATCGGCCGGCGCGCGCATCAGCAGCGCCCGGCCGAGATCGCAGCCGACCGCGCACCTGCGCTACGCGGTCCCCAACAAGCCCAGCGCCGGCCTGCTGGTGACGGTGCCCGACGCCGCCCACTCCGGGCACGTCATGATCCTGCTCAGCGGCGGGCGCTACACGAGCTCCTACGGTCCGATCTACGTGTACGACCACGCGCTGCACCCGCCGCCGGCCCCACCCGCGCCCAAAGACCCGCCCGCGACCACCGCGGTCAGCGGCACGCCGTTCGAAAGCCAGGGCATGTGGATCTGGTACATGAGCAAATCCGATGGCGGCAGCGTCGCGGCGATCGCCGCCCAGGCCCACGCCGCGGGCGTGACCACGCTGTTCATCAAGAGCTCCGACGGGCCCACCAACTACTGGAGCCAGTTCTCCCCTCAGCTCGTCGCGGAACTGCACGCCAACGGGCTGAAAGTGTGCGCGTGGCAGTACGTGTACGGCACCGAACCCGTCGGCGAGGCCGCCCTCGGCGCGGAGGCGGTTGCGGACGGCGCCGAATGCCTGGTGATCGACGCGGAGGCCGAATACGAAGGCCACTACGCCGCCGCGCAGACCTACATCGACGACCTACGCGCGAAGATCGGCCCCGACTACCCCCTTGGACTGGCCTCCTTCCCGTACGTCTTCGACCACCCCACCTTCCCCTACTCCGTCTTTCTCGGGCCCGGAGGAGCGCAGTACAACGTGCCGCAGATGTACTGGAAAGACATCGGCCAGTCGGTCGACACCGTCTACGCCAACACCTTCATCGCCAACCGCGTCTACGGCCGCCCGATCTTCCCGCTCGGGCAGACCTACGGCGGGGTCTCCGCCGCGGAACTGCTGCGCTTCCGCGAGGAGGCCGTCGATTACGGCTCCACCGGCGTGTCCTTCTGGGACTGGCAGGAAAGCGGCGCCGGCGACTGGGCCACGCTCGCGGCGCCGCTGGAGCCACTGACCAGCGTCACGCCCAACGGCGAATACCCCGAGCTCAAGAGCGGCAACAAGGACGACCTGGTGCTGTGGATGCAGGAGCACCTCGCCAGCGCCGTGCCCACGCAGGAAACCACCGGCGTGTTCAGCGCGGCGACCGTCGCCAACGTCGAGGCATTCCAGAACGCCCACGGCATCGCGCCGACGGGCGTCGTCGAAGCGGCCACGTGGACAGCGCTGCTGGCGCTGCCCCCCGTCGCCGTCGACTGGACCGGCTCCGGCCCCAGCGACTGATCGCCAAGACAAGCTCCATAGGCGATGTACTCGCACAAGCCCAGAGCGCTCGGCCGATCGCGGGACAGCCGTCCTTTTGGGGCAGCCTAGTGCGAAGCCTTCAGACGCTTTGCGAGGTCCGCCGGAGGCACAAATGTGTAGCGCCGTCCTTGGCGCCGTTGCTCGAGTAAGCCCATCTCAACGAGCGGTAGAAGGTCGGCTCGTGCCGTCTCGTGGGTGACCCCGTGGCTCGCAGCGTGGGTCTGGAACGTGTAGATCGCATCCGGCACACGTAGGGCGTTGGCCATCAAAGCAAGCTGCCTGTGGTTGAACCTGTCCGAGCCTTTGAGCAAGGCTTCGACATCGCGGACGTCCTTGATCTTCTGCCGAAGATAGTCGTGGAGCTGTTCTACAGCCCGCTGGAGAACCTCAAGTTGGTAGACGATGAAGTAGGTCGCGTCGCGCTCATCCGTCTCTGTCAGCACAAAGGCGCGTGTGTACTTGCCGGGAGCATGCCGCAGGATGCGGGAGATTGACAAGTACTCGACGAGCCAATAGCCATGCGTGCGCATATACCAGTAGAACAGAGCCCTGGCGGTTCTGCCATTGCCGTCTTCGAACGGATGATCGTATGCAAGCCAGAAATGCAGGAGGATCGCTCGGAGGACGGGATGGATGAACCGGTCCGGACTTTCGCCTTCGTTGGCGAAGTCGCATAGCGCCTGCAGACGCCCGGGAAGCTGCTCCGCAGGCGGCGGAGCATGTATGACGGTGCCATCGATACGGTCTACCACGGCGATCCGCTCCTCCTCTGGGCGCTGAACGCGACCAGCTGCATCCGGATTGTCGAGCGTGCCGTCGGTCAGGATGCGCTGAAGCTCGAGGACCGTGCCAGGCGTCAGCTCAGCTGGCATCTCGTCGCGCATGTACTGCATCGCTCGATAGTTGTTGAGGATCATCCGCTCGCTTCGATCCTTGGGCTCGCGACCGGTCCGGAGCAGCTCCTTCGCGACGCGTCGGGTCGTGGTGGCTCCCTCGAGCTGACTGGACCGGATCGCCTCCTCCATCAAGGAGTTCACGAGATACTGCTGTCGGGCGTGGGCATCTGCGGTCACGACCTCCGACATCGCGACCTCTCCTGCGCACCGCTGATCGACGTAGTGGAGTCGGCGGGCGACGAGGTCGGGCACGCCGTAGACGAATGGCTTCCCAGCTGGATCTGTCAGTGGGATCTCTCGCTGCAGGTTTTGGCGCCCCCACTTTATGAGCAGCCACCACTCCTCGGGGCTTAGGTCGCTCGGCGGGCTGAGCTGCCTCAGCTTGTCCCAGTGGACATAGTCTCGCCCATCCTCGACTGGCAGGTCGCGACTGAGCAGCTCCGGGAGGCGCTCGACGCGCTCCTCGACGACTGAGCCGAGCATCTCGGAAATGGTTGGGGCTGGGGCTACGTACATTGGGTCGTTATTCCAAGTTACTCCAGATTCTGCCAAGGAGTTGGAGTTTAGCAGCAATTCCAAGCATTTGGACCAATTTGGAGTTATTTGGATTAGGCTGCTGTCGTGACGCCAATGCTCGTCGCGATCGACGGGATCGGGGCCGGCCCCAGCGACCGATCGCCGAAGCAAGCGCTGTAGCGCCATCGCTATACACAGCTCGTCGCGAGGCCATTACGACCGAGAAGCTAGTGTATAGCCATAGCTATACACTACCCCATAGTGCGAGTTACCCACGCACCCCACCGAGGATCGCGGGGCGCTCGATTCGAGCCACCCCGCGACCCCGCGAGGCCGGCCCGAGGGCCGGCCCCATAAAAATCGCCTTCACCCCATAAGGACCGCTACCGCTCTGACGTGCGAGAGCCAAGCGAGGCAAGGACGCAGGGAGCGCCGTGTGCACGGCACACAAGCGACCGAGGACGCCGCCTCGCGCCGGCTATCGCGCGTCAGACGCGCTGAATCAATGTGGCGGTGCCGAGTCCGCCGCCGCAGCACATCGTCACGAAGCCGATCTCCTTGTCGGAGCGCTCGAGCTCGTGCAGCAGCGTGGTGATCAGCCGCGCGCCGGTCGAGCCGAGGGGGTGACCCAGAGCCATCGCGCCGCCGTTGACGTTCACGCGGTCCATGTCCGGGTCCAGCTCGCGCCGCCACGCGGCGACGACGGGCGCGAACGCCTCGTTGATCTCGATCAGGTCGATGTCGCCGATCACCATGCTGTTGCGCTCGAGGATCTTGCGCGTCGCCGGGATCGGGCCCTCGAGCATTTTCACCGGGTCACAGCCGACGGTCGTCTGGTCGACGATCCGCGCCCGCGGGGTCAGGCCCAGCTCCCTGGCCTTGTCCGCCGACATCAGCAGCACCGCCGCCGCGCCGTCGGAGATCTGCGACGCGTTGCCCGCGGTGATCTTGCCGTCGGGCTTGAACGCGGGCTTCAGCTGCGACAGCGCCTCCAGGTTCGTGTCCGGGCGTATGCCCTGGTCGGTCACGTACGTATCGCCGTCGACCGTCATCGGCACGATCTCGCGCTCGAAGCGGCCCTCCTCCGTCGCCTGGTGTGCCAGCCGGTGCGAGCGCACCGCCAACTCGTCGAGCTCCGAGCGGGAGATCTCCCACTGGTCGGCGATCATCTCCGCGCCCAGGCCCTGGCCAACGATGTTGTGCTTGGCCATCAGCTCCGGCGGGAACGCCACGCCGAACTCCTGCTGGGTCTGCGCCACCGCGGCGAACGGCAGGTGGCCCATGTGCTCCACGCCCGAGCCGATCATCGCGTCGTGCACGCCCGCCGCGATCAGCCCCGTCGCGAAGTTGACCGCCTGCTGGGCCGATCCGCACTGGCGGTCGACGGTCGTGCCCGGTGTCTCTATCGGCAGGCCCTCCTGCAACCACGCGTTGCGAGCCACGTTCAGCCCCTGCTCGCCGAACTGCGACACGCACCCCGCGATCACGTCCTCCACCTGCGCCGCGTCGATGCCCGCGCGCTTGATCACCTCCGTGTAGCACGTGCCCAGCAGCGTGTTCGGGTGGGTGTCCTTGTAGTAGCCCTTCTCCCTGTGGCCGCGCCCGATCGGCGTGCGCACGGCCTCCACGATCACCACTTCGCGACCCTCTGGTTGCCTCATGTCAGCAGTCCTCCTAAGCGTGTTGCGCGGCTGGTTGTCTTGTGAGGAACCCGGAGCGCGTCCGCGGGTGGGCGGCGCGACTGATATGACCCGGACCCTGACCCTCTACTCTACCGCGCAACGGACCATAGATTGACTGGTCAGTCAACAGGCCCGCCGACCCTTTCCCAGAGCAAAGGAGCAACGTGAGCAAACGCCTCGCCATAGCCGGCAGCGGCGCCATCGCCTGCGGCCTCGCGGCCACCGCAGCCCACCACGGGCCCGTGCTGCTGCTCGCGCGCTCGGAGACCTCCGCCGACCGCGCGCGCGCGAGCGTCGAGAAGACCCTCAGCCGGCTCGGCGCGGAAGTCGACAGGGCGGGTGGGTTCCATGACATCCAGATCGTCACCGACCCGCAGGAGCTCGCGGCCGCCACGTTCGTCGTCGAGGCCGTCGTCGAGGATCACGACATCAAGGCGCGGCTGCTCGGCGAGCTGAACACGATCGTCGACGCCGACGCCATCCTCGCGAGCACCACCTCCTCGCTGTCGGTCGCGCGCTTGGCGCAGGCCAGCGGGCGCCCCGAGCGCTTCCTCGGACTGCACGTGTTCAACCCCGTCACCAAGATGAAGCTGATCGAGCTGATCTTCCCGGACGCCGCCAGCGCCGACACGCGAGCGCGCGCGCTCGCCCTGTGCGAGACGATCGAGAAGACGCCCGTGCAGGTCCCCGACGTGCCCGGCTTCGTCGTCAACCGCCTGCTGTTCCCGTATCTGTTCAGCGCCGTTCGCCTCGTCGAAGAGACCGGCATGGACCCCGCCGACGTCGACACGTGCATGCAGCTCGGCGCCGGACATCCGCTGGGACCGCTCGCGTTGCTCGACCTGGTCGGCCTGGACGTGTCGGCGGCGATCGGCGAAAGCCTCGACGAGCCGGTGCCCGCGCGCGTGCGCGAGCTGATCGCGGAAGGCGCACTCGGACGCAAGAGCGGGCGCGGGATTCGCTCCTACTGACGGGTTTGTCAGAGCCTTCGTCACGAGAATTTATGCTGCTTTCGCCAGCTTTTAGCTGCAGTTGATCAACATGGCGATACTGGGTTATGCGACATCAAGTCGCATCGCACACCCGCCTCCTCCCAGTGCGCGCGTCCGGTCCGCTCCCCCCGCGGGCCGGACGTGTTTAACGGGTCAATCCTCGGATGCGCGACCTTCGCGGGGCACAGGACGGCGCTCGCGGATGCGCACCGCCTCGATGCGGTTGTCGCGCACCGACTCCACGCGGATCGAGTAGCCGTTGGCGGCGACCGTGTCGCCGCGCTTGGGCAGACGCCCCAGCTCGGCGAACACCAGGCCGCCGATCGAGTTGTAAGCGTCACTGTCGACCGGCAGGTGCAGACCGTAGTCGGCCAGGTCGGTGACCGCCACGTGCCCGCGCACGAACCAGTCGCCGTCTGCCAGGCGGCGGATCTCCCCCGCCGCCGGGTCGGTCTCGTCGGCGATCTCGCCGACGATCTCCTCGATGATGTCCTCCACCGTCACCACGCCGACGACGCGCCCGTACTCGTCGACGACGACCGCCAGCGACGTGCGCTGGCGCTGCAGGTCGGCCAGCAGGTCGTCCAGCGGCTTGGTCTCGGGCACGATCAACGCGTCGTGCACCACCGGCTCCAGCGGCGTGTGCGGCCCCTCCTGCATCATCTGGCGCACCAGCTCCGACACGTGCACCAGCCCGCGCACGCGGTCGCGGTCTTCCCCTTCGGTGACCAGCAGGCGCGTGTGGCCGCTGGACACGCACAGCGCGAGCGCCGTCTCCACGTCCTGGGAGACGTCGATCGTGACCACCGCCGGGGCGGGCGTCATCACCTGGCGGGCCTCCTGCTCGTGCAGGTGGAACACGCCCGTCAGCATGCCCGCCTCGCCCGGGTCGATCTGACCGCCCTCGTGCGACTCCGCGATCAGGCGCTTGAGCTCATCAGAGGAGCCGCCGCGGCGCTCGAGGCTCATGTCCACGCCCAGCAGGCGCAGGATGCGGTCGGCGACGGCCGTCAGCGCGAGGATGAACGGGCGGAACACGATGCTGAACGTGCGCAGCGGGCGCGCCACGCGCCGTGCGACGGCCTCCGCGCGATCGATCGCGTAGAACTTCGGCACCATCTCGCCGGCGATCAGCTGCGCGGAGGCGATGATCAGGAAGGCCACGACCACCGCGATCACCACCGCCACGCCGTGGCCGAGCGTGTTTCCGAGCGCGCTCTTGAGCACCGACGCCAGCGCCGGCTCGCCCAGCGCTCCGATGCCGATCGACGTCATCGTCACGCCGATCTGCACCGCCGAGATGTACTCGTTGACGTTCGCCAGCTGCGTCAGCGCGAGCGCCGCCCCCTTCGCGCCCTCGTCGCGCATCACCTCCAGCCGCGCGCGGCGCGAGCGCACGAGCGCGTACTCCGCGATCACGAAGAACGCGTTGATCGCGATCAGCAGCGCCGTCAGGATCAGCTTGAGGCCGTTCACGCCGGGGGCGCTTGGGCGACGCTACTTCGAGGAAGTTCTTCGTCGTCGTTCATCGTGTGCTCGACCACTCAACGGTAGCAAGCGCGCAGGTCGTCTATGTGACGCGCCGCTCGCCTACGTGAGGCGGTCGATCTGCGCGGCAAGCTGGAAGTCGGCGTCCGTGAGGCCGCCCTGGGAGTGCGTGGACAGCGTCAGGCGAACCTTGTTCCACCCGTGCAACAGGATGTCCGGGTGGTGGTCGGCGCCCTGCGCCGCCTCCGCCACGCGGTTGACGAACGCGATCGCGTCGGCGAAGTTGGCGAACGCGAAGTCGCGGACGATCGCGCGCTCCTCGCCGACGCGCCAGTCGGCGAGCGTGCTCAGGCGGTGCTCGACCTCGGCGTCTGTGAGCAGGCTCATCGCCTGCGAGGTTAGAGCTTTCTCCGATCCGATCGTCGATCGCGCGCTTCCGTACAGTCACAGGCGTGCGCATCGTCAGCCTCGTGCCCCACGCCACCGAGCTGCTGTTCGCGCTCGGCCTCGGCGATGAGGTCGTGGGGGTCACGCACGAGTGCGACTTCCCGCCCGCCGCGCTGGAGCGCCGGCGCGTAACGCGCGACGTGCTGCCAGGCGGGCTGAGCGCGGCGGACATCGACGCGGCGGTGCGCGAGCGCACGCTCCAGGGCGAGGCCATCTACGAGCTCGACCGCGACGCGCTCGCTGCGCTGGAGCCGGAGCTGATCGTCACGCAGGCGCTGTGCCCCGTGTGCGCCGTCTCCTACGACGAGGTCGCGAGGGTCGCCAGCACGCTGCCATCGGCGCCGCGCGTGATCGCGCTCGACCCGCACACGCTCGGCGAGACGCTCGGCGACGTGCGCACGCTCGCGCAGGCCACCGACCGGCGCGAGCACGGCGTGGAGCTCGTGCAGGCCGCCGCCGCGCGCATCGACCGTGTGAAGCTCGCCGTGCGAGGTCAGCCGCGCCCGCGCGTGGCGGCGCTGGAGTGGCTCGACCCTGTGTTCGTGGCCGGCCACTGGACGCCGCAGATGATCGAGCTGGCGGGAGGCGAGGACGTCCTCGGCCTGCCCGGAGAACCGTCGCGCACCGTCTCCTGGGAGGAGCTCGCCGCGGCCGCGCCGGAGATCCTGGTGGTGATGCCGTGCGGCTACGACGAGGCGCGAGCGCGGGCCGAGGCTGAGACCTACGCGCGGGAGCTCGCCGGCGTGGGCGCACAGCAGATTGTCGCGGTCAACGCCTCCGCCTACTTCTCAAGGCCCGGCCCGCGGCTGATCGACGGGCTGGAGCTGCTCGCGCGGGTGCTGCATCCGAACGTCACGGTTCGGTATTGACCACCTGCCCGGCGCTTTCAACCCCGCTGGATTTCGCCGTCAGCAGCGAGCCGCCCACCGACGCGACCGCGATCGCGGCGCACGCGGCCAGCGCGAGCGCCTGCGCTCGATAGCGATCGCCGAGCTGGATCACGAGCGCGACGAGCGCGCCGCCGATCAGACCGCCTATGTGGCCGCCCCAGGAGATGCCGGGGATCGTGAAGCTGATCACCAGGTTGAGCAGGATCAGCGTTCCAACGCCGCTCTGCATCAGCGGGATCTGACGGGCGCGCATCTCCACGGCGGCCGCGCCCATGACGCCGAAGATGGCGCCGGAGGCGCCGACCGTGAGGGTGTGAGGCGAGACGAGCAGCGCGCCCAGCGATCCGGTGAGCAGCGACACGGCGTAGATCACGCCGAACTTCACGCGCCCGATCACCGGCTCGAGCAGCTGGCCGAGGTAGTACAGCACCCACATGTTGAAGCCGATGTGCAGGATGTTCTCGTGCAGGAAGCCGCTGGAGATGATCCGCCACCACTGGCCGTGCGCGACGCCCTGGCCGGCCAGCAGTGGGTTTTCGCTGCTGCCCAGCAGCGAGCCTTTGGTGATCAGCGATCCATACGCTTCACCCGAGATCGTCCACGCCCCGTGGCCCTCGGCGATGAACACGATCACGTTGATCGCGATCAGCGCGTACGTCAGTCGCGGCACCGTGGCGGCGCCCCGCAGTCGCACCACCTTGGTGCGCTGCTTGGAGCACTCCGGGCAGCGCATGCCGACTGGCGTGGTCGTCATGCAGTCGGGACAGATCGGCCGGCCGCAGTTGGCGCAGGAGACCCCCGTCTCGCGCGAGGGGTGGCGATAACAGGTGGCCATGTCCGGGACTTACAGCCTATCTCGAAGGCTCGCGCGCGACGGCAGTCGGCGACTGCGGCGCCACGCTGAAACCCGGCGGCCCGCGCCAGGCGGAGCGCTCAGCGATCGCCGAGCAGCTTGCGCGCCTCGCGCCCAAGGTCCTGCACGGTGCGCTCGGCCGTCTCCAGCACGCCGTCCAGTCCGCCCGCCGAGCCGTGGGCGCGCCTGCGCGCGCGCAGCAGCACCAGCGCCGCGCCGGCGCCGGTGCCCACCACCAGCGCGGCCGCCGGCCGCACCCAGTTGCGGGGATCGCGCATCGCCGAGAGCTCCCACGCCTCGAGCTCGTCGGCGGCCATCTCGGTGATGCTCGTGAGCGTGCTCTCCAGCCGCTCGGCGAGATCGGCTGGCGGCTCCACCGGCGCGAGCGCTTCGCGCAGCAGCCCCTCGAAGTTGGGCGCGGCCTCACTCATGGACGATCTCCTCCAGCTGCTTGATGGCACGGTGGATCAGCACCTTGGTGGCGCCGTCGGAGCGGCCGAGCGCACGCGCGATCTCGCGGTTGTCCATGCCCAGGGCGAAGCGCATGATCAGCGCCTCGCGCCGGTCGTCGGGCAGCGTCTGCACCCCGTCGAGCACGCGGCTGAGCTCGTCGCGACCCTCCACCAGCTGCTCGGTCGTGTGCATCGCCGCGAGCGTCGTGGTGTCGTCGATCGGCGACACCGGCTTGCGCGAGCGGTCGCGGTAGAGGTTGGCGGCGAGGTTGTGCGCGATGCGGATCAGCCACGGGCGCAGCGGCCGGCCGTCGGATTCGCGTTGCGCGCGCTCGAAGTGGCGGTAGGCCTGCAGGAACGTCTGCTCGGTGAGGTCTTCGGCGTCGTGGTGGTTGCCGACCCGGTAGTAGCTGTAGGAGTACACGTCCCGCAGATGGGTGCGGTAGAGCTCCGTGAACCGCGCGTCCACCTCCGCTTTGCTCTTGGGTAACTCGCCGTCCACCACATCAGAGCCTAGCCTTCGTCACGCGCCGCGGATAGTGGCGCGGGGGAGCGGCCTGGTCGGAGGTCATCGTCGCCGTCCACTGCTCGGGCTCGATCCGGCCCTCGACCAGAGCCGCCAGGCTCTCGAGTGCCGGCGCCTCGAGGTGGGCGTCCCGAGCCACGTTCGCGAGTAGCGGGGCCGAGTCGACGGCCTCGACCGCCTGTCCGAGCGCGTTGCCGATCTCCGACGCCGGCATGCCCTGGGCGAGCAGCTCGCCGGCGCGTCGGTTCCGCGAGCTCGACGACACGACGGTCGCGACCAGGTCACCGGCGCCGGCGAGGCCGGCGAACGTCTCGGGCCGGCCGCCGCGCGCCCGCGCGAGCGCGTCTACCTCGGCGAACACCTTGCCGGCGGCCGCGCCGGCAATGTTCGGGCCGGCGACTAACGCGACCGCCGCGGCGAGAACCGCGACGTTCTTCGCGGTCGCGGCCAGCTCGACGCCGGTCACGTCGCTGCTCTTCGAGACGTCGAGACCGGCGGCCCCGAGCACGTCGGCAAGATTTCTTGCAAACCCGCGATCGAGCGTGGCCAGCACCACGGAGGCGCCGTGCTCGAGCACCTCGGGGGCGTCGGCCGGTCCGCCGAGCACAGCGATCGCGCGGGCGGCGCACCGTTCGGCCACGAACGCCGACGGCAGCGTGCCGAGCGGCGGCACGAG
>DATHPE010000055.1:0-90203 GCA_035484215.1 Solirubrobacteraceae bacterium
GTGCGGGTCGACAAGGAGGAGATCTACGACATCCTCGACCAGATGCGCGCGACGATCCCCGAGGAGATCAAGCAGGCGCGCTGGATCGTCAAGGAGCGCCAGGAGATGCTCGCGGAGGCCAAGAAGGAGGCCGAGCGGATCATCAAGGACGCGCGCGAGCGTCAGGAGCGGCTGGTGGGCGAGGAGGAGGTCACCAAGCAGGCCGAGCGCGCCGCCGAGGACATCGTCGAGGACGCACGCGCCCGCGAGCGCGAGATCAGGCTCGGCGCCGAGGACTACGCCGATGAGATCCTGAACACGCTCGAGGTCAACCTGTCGAAGTTCATCGCCGCCGTCCAGCGCGGGCGTGAGCGCCTGCAGGGCAAGGACGAGCCGGCCGAAGTCAGCTAGAAGCGTGAACGCGCAAACGGCCACGCGCACGGCGAGGCACAAGCTGCAGGTCGTCAGGGCGCTGCTCGACACGGGGATGTTCGAGCCGCTGCGCCCCGACAAGGTGGCGCGCTCGCTGTCGGCGCTGCGACGCTGGGGCGCGACGCCCGCGGGCGCGTACACGGGCGCCGCCGCCCGCTACCCCGAGCGCATGGCGCTGATCGACGAGCGCGGGGCGCTGAGCTTCAAGCAGGTGCACCTGCGCACGAACGCGCTGGCGCGTGAGCTGCGCCGGGCGGGGATCTCCGAAGGCGACGGGGTGGCGATCATGTGCCGCAACCACCGCGGCTTCATCGAGGCGACCGTCGCGTGCTCGAAGCTGGGCGCCGGCGCGCTGTATCTGAACACCGCGTTCGCCGGCCCGCAGATCACCGACGTGCTCGCGCGCGAGGATCCCGTGGCGGTGATCTACGACGAGGAGTTCGCCGGGCTGGTGAGCGCAGGCGCGGAGGGCAGGGTCCGCTTCGTCGCGTGGAGCGAGCCGCCGGGGCCATCCGGCGGCGCGCCCGATCCCACGCTCGAGCAGCTGATCGCGCGCGGCGAGGACGCCGAGCTGGAGCCGCCCGTAGAGAAAGGGCGGGTGGTGATCCTCACGTCGGGAACGACGGGCACGCCGAAGGGCGCCGCGCGTCACCAGAGCGACTCGATGGAGCCCGCCGCCGCGCTGTTCTCGAAGATCCCGATGAAGGCCCGCGAGTCGACGATGGTCGCCGCGCCGATGTTCCACTCGTGGGGGTTCGCGCACTTCCTGCTGGGCCTGCCGCTCGTCTCGACGCTCGTGCTGCGCCGGCGCTTCGACCCGGAGGAGACGTTGAACGCGATCGCCCAGCACAGCGCGAGCGCGCTGGTGGTGGTGCCGGTGATGCTGCAGCGGATCCTCGCGCTCCCGCCTGAGACGATCGCGCGCTACGACGTGAGCTGCCTGAAGGTGATCGCCGTCAGCGGCTCCGCGCTGCCCGGCGAGCTGGCGACGCGTGCGATGGACACCTTCGGAGACATCCTCTACAACCTGTACGGCTCGACGGAGGTGGCGTGGGCGACGATCGCCACCCCCGCCGACCTGCGTGCCGCGCCGGGCACCGCCGGGCGCCCGCCGATCGGCACCGTCGTGAAGTTGCTCGACGACGAGGGCCGCGAGGCGCGGCCGGGGGACGGGGGACGGATCTTCGTCAGCAACGAGATGATCTTCGAGGGCTACACCGACGGCGGCAACAAGGAGATCGTGCGCGGGCTGGTGAGCACCGGGGACGTCGGCCACTTCGACCAGGGCGGGCGCCTGTTCGTGGACGGGCGCGATGACGAAATGATCGTCAGCGGCGGCGAGAACGTGTTCCCGCGCGAGGTCGAGGACCTGCTCGCCGACCACGCGCAGATCGAGGAGGTGGCGGTGGTGGGCGTCGAGGATCAGGAGTTCGGCCAGCGGCTGAAGGCGATCGTCGTGCCACGCGCCGGCGCCGAGTTGACGGCCGAGGCGGTGCAGGCGTACGTGAAGGACAACCTCGCCCGCTACAAGGTGCCCCGCGACGTGGTGTTCGTGGCGGAGCTGCCGCGCAACGCCACCGGGAAGATCCTCAAGCGGGAGCTGCGAACAGGCTCATAGCGCGCGGCCGCCGTCTCGCTAGCCTGGAGGGATGATGGCTTCACCGACGCACGACTTCGACCTCGCGGGCCTGCGTCTGAGCCCCGGAGAGGGCCGGCGGCTGGCGCTGCGCACGCCGATCGAGCCGCTGATGCTGGGCAGCGAGCGCTACGTCGCGCAGCCGCATCTGGTGCCTGTCGAGCTGAGCGTCTCGCGCATGACCGGCGGCGGCTACGCCCTGCGCCTGCGCTTCTCCGCGCAGGTCGTCGGTCCGTGCATGCGCTGCCTGAACGATGCCGGCCCGCGCGTGGAGGTGGAGGCGCGTGAGGTCGACCGGCCGGGAGGAGGCGAGGAGCTCGACAGCCCGTACGTGCACGATGAGACGCTCGATCTCGCCGGTTGGGCGCGCGACGCGTTCGCGCTGGCGGTGCCCGTCAAGATCCTCTGCCGCGAGGACTGCGCCGGCCTGTGCCCGATATGCGCGGTCGATCTCAACGAGGCCGGACCCGAGCACCATCACGAGTCGGCGCCCGATCCGCGCTGGGCGAAGCTGCGGGAGCTCGAGCTCGAGTAGCACCTTGCTACGCTTCTCACGCCGATGGCCGTCCCCAAGAAAAAGCAGTCGCACAGCCGCACCGCCAAGCGGCGCGCTCAGCACAAGATCGGCACGCCCGCGCTGAACGCGTGTCCGCAGTGTCACAGCCCGCGCCGGCCGCATCGGGTGTGCCCGGTGTGCGGCACCTACGCGGGCCGCGAGATCGTGACGTCGGGGGCGCACGATCACGAGCACGATCACGACCACGACTAGCGGGCAGTGACGCCAGGGGCTTCGCCCTCCCGATCGGCCTCGCTCGCTGGCGAGCGAGAGGCGCCGGTGGTCGCGGTCGACTGCAATGGCGCCGACCTGGGACCGGCGGAGGTGGCGGCGGGCGCGGCGATCGCCGCCGCACAGGGCGCGCGGGTTCTGCTGTTCGGTCCGGCGTGGGAGCTGGGCCCCGCGCCAGCAGGCGTGGAGGTCGTGGATGCGCCGGTGTCGATCGCCAAGGCCAAGGACCCGGTGCTGGCCGCGCGCACCACACCGGAGGCCTCGATCGTGCAGGCCGCGCGGGCGGTTGCACAGGGCCGCGCGCAGGCGCTCGTGTGCGCGGGCGCCACCGGCGCGGCGCTGGCGGCGGGCACGTTCAACATCAAGCGCGCGTCGGGCATCTACCGCCCGGCGCTGGCGATCCCGCTGCCGGTCCCCAACCATCCGGTGACGCTGCTCGACGTCGGCGCCAATGCCGAGGCGCGCAGGGAGCACCTTGTGCAGTTCGCGTTCATGGGCGCCGCGCTCGCGCGGATCGTGCTCGGGGTGCCCGCGCCGCGGGTTGGGCTGCTCTCCAACGGCGAGGAGGCCGCGCGCGGCAGCACGCTCGTGCTGGAAGCTCACGCGGAGCTGCGCGAGCGCGAGCGCGCGGGCGCGGGCCTGGAAGCGTTCGAGTTCGTCGGCAACGTCGAGGGCGGCGACGTCGTCTCCGGGCGCGCGGATGTGATCGTGACCGACGGCTTCACGGGGAACATCGCGCTGAAGCTGATGGAGGGCGTCTCGCAGACGATGCTCGGCGCCGTACGCGACGCGGCCATGTCCTCGGGGCGGGCGAAGCTCGGCGGCGTGCTTCTGCGCGGCGCGCTGAGCGGCTTCCGCGAGGAGATCGACCCGGAGGCCAGCGGCGGCGCCTACCTGCTGGGCCTGCGCCGGCTGGGGGTCGTGCCGCACGGGCGCTTCACGCGCACCGGCTTCGCCCAGGCGATCCTGCGCGCCGAGCGCGGCGCGCGCGAGGATATCGTCGCGCAGACGCACACGGCGCTCGAGCACGCGGGTGCGCTCAAGCGCCCGCCCGTGTCCGCGTCGGGCGCTAGCCTGCGCGGCACAGGATGAGCGACACGACGAGCCATACACGCGAGCACGTATTCGCGCTGATCCGGGCCCATCTCGCGGACGAGCTCGACGTCGACCCCGAGGCGATCGTCGAGGACACGCGCTTCAAGGAGGACCTGGAGGCCGACTCGCTCGACCTGTACACCTTGGTGCAGGAGCTGGAGGACACCTACGGGGTGCGCATGTCCGACGAGCAGGCCGCGCGGATACTGACGGTCGGGGCGGCGGTGGAGTTCGTCGTCGCGTATGACGGGAACGTCGATGCGGGACGATGATGTTGCTGCGCGAGTTGCTGGACGAGCTGCCCGAGGACCTCGTGCGACAGGTGTTCACGCACGCGTCCTGGAGCGAGCGCCCGAGCGACTCGTACACCAGGCTGGCGTTCCTGGGGGACAGCGTGCTGGCGCTGGCGGTCACCGCATACCTGTATCCGCGCCTGGAGGCCGACCGCTTCGGCGCGGGACGGCTGACCAAGATCCGCGCGCAGGCGGTCTCCGGAGTGTCCTGCAGGGCGGTCGCCGAGCGCCTGGAGCTGCCGGAGCGGCTGCGTGCGGCCGCGCCGGCGGGCGTGCGCGAGAACGTGGCGGCGCTGGTCGGCACCGAGCGGGTGCTCGCGTCGGTGATCGAGGCGGTGATCGGCGCGTGCTATCTGCACGCCGGCTACGAGCGCACCGCGGAGGCGGTGGTGGAGGCGTTCGGCCCGGAGATCGAGGGGGCGCTCGAGCATCCTGTGGATTTCAAGTCGGCGCTGCAGGAGCTGCTCGCGCGGCGCGGCTCGGAGGTCAGCTACGAGGTCGCCGGCGAGGAGGGGCCGCCGCACGAGCGTGTGTATGCGGTGATCGCGCGGGTCGACGGCCGCGAGCTGGGCGCCGGCCGCGGCAGGAGCAAGAAGCACGCCGAGCAGGAGGCAGCGCGGATCGCGGTGGATCGACTCGAGAGCGAGTCATGAGCCCTGCGCACTCATGGAGCGGCCGATGCGGCTGAAGTCGATGACGCTGAACGGCTTCAAGTCGTTCCCCGACCGCACCCGCCTGGACTTCGGATCGGGCGTGAGCGTCGTGGTGGGCCCGAACGGCTCGGGCAAGTCCAACGTCACCGACGCGGTGCTGTGGGCGATGGGCGAGCAGTCGCCGCTGGCTGTGCGCGGCCAGTCGATGCAGGACGTGATCTTCGGCGGCGGGCGGGGCGTGCAGCCTCGCAGCGCGGCTGAGGTGGAGATCGTGCTCGACAACTCCGACGGCACCGTGGACCTTCCGCTGAGCGAGATATCGATCGTGCGGCGGCTGGACCGCAACGGCGAGAGCGGATATCGCCTCAACGGCGCCCGCTGCCGGCTGACGGACGTGCTGGAGGTGCTCTCCGACACGGGCTTGGGCAAGGAGACCCACTCGGTCATCTCGCAGGGGCGGGTGGACGCGATCGTGACCTCCAAGCCGCGCGATCGGCGGCTGCTGATCGAGGAGGCGGCGGGTCTGGGCAAGCACCGCAAGCGCCGCCGGCGTGCGCAGCTGAAGCTCGAGCGCACGCAGGAGAACCTCGACCGCGCGCTGGACATCGAGCGTGAGGCGCGCAGTCGCCTGCGCCCGCTCAAGCGCCAGGCCGAAGCGGCGGAGCTGCATGAGCGCCTGGAGCGCCAGATCCTGCAGGCGCGCTGGGAGCTCGCCCGGGACCAGTCGCGCGCGCGACGCATCGAGCTGGCGGCCGCGGAAGCGGGCGTCGCACAGGCGCGCGGCGCCCGCGACGAGGTCGAGCGCCGGCTGCAGGAGACGATCGGACAGCGGGGGGTCGCCGAGCGTGCGCTCGGCGAGCGCACGGAGCGCCACGACGCGCTCTCCCGGCGCGTGTACGAGGCTCGCTCGGCGCATGAGCGATTGGCCCTGCGCACCGAGCAGGTCGGCGCGAGCGCGCAGGCGCTGAGCAGACGGATCGAGCGGATCGAGCAGGAGCTGCAGGCGCTCTCCCAGCAGGACGCCCACGGTGGGGATGGCGCGGACGCGGCCGATGGCGAGGAGCGCATCCTCGCCCTGCAGGCGCAGCTCGCGGAGATCCAGGAGAGCCGCGAGCAGGAGATCGAGCGCGAGATCGCCGAGCTGCAGGCGGCGCTGGCCGAGCACACCGCGCGCATCGAGCTGGCTGAGGCCGGCGCCGCGGCCGCCAGAGGCGCGCGCACCCAGGCCGACGAGCGCGCCGAGCAGGCGCGCGGGCGCCTGAACGCGGCCGAGCACGAGGCGCAGGACGCGCGGCGGGAGTCGGCGCGGGTCGGCGCGGAGCTGGCCGCCGCCAACCAGTTCCTGCGCGGGCACGCCCGCGTCGGCGGCGATGGCGTCGACGCCCCGAAGGCGCTCAGCGAGGAGCTGCGCGTACAGGACGGCTACGAGCTGGCACTCGCTGCCGCGCTGGGCGGCCGTCTGGACGCGGCGCTCGTCGAGGATGTGGCGGGTGCGGAGGCGCTGCTCGACCGCTCCGGCCCGGACGGCGGCAGCGCGCTGCTGGCGAGCGCCCACTCGGCGCCGGCGGACATACGGCAGCCGGCGCCGTCGGCGCCCAGCGCCAACGCACGCTGGCTGATGGATCTGCTCACCGGCCCGCCGGCGGTGCTCGAGCTAGCCGGACGGCTGCTCGCCGACGCGTGGGTGGTGGAGCGTCTCGAGGAGCTGCCAGAGGATTTCGCGGGCATCGCGGCCACCCGCGGCGGACGCGTGTGGTTCGCGTCCTTGGGCGAGGTTCGCCAGCTCAGCGAGGGAGGAACCGAGCGCGTGCTTGCGCGTCGCAACGAACGCGACCGGCTGATCGCGCAGGTCGAGCTCGCCGCGCAAGCAGAGCAGCTCGCGGGGAGCGCCTGCGAGCGGCTGCTGGCGGAGCTGCGCGCCGCCGACGAGACGCGCATGGCGGCCGATGGCGCCCTGCGCGAGGCCGAGCGTGAGCTCGCCGAGGCGGGCGAGGCAAGGCGTCAGACCGAGTGGCTGATCGAGCAGCGCCGCACGGCCCCCGCCCAGGGGGCAATGGCCGTCCGCAAGGCCGAGCTCGAGGGCGAGCTGGCTGCCGAGCGCCGCCAGGTCGAGCGCCGTCGGCGCGAACGCGACGAGCGCGTCGCGCGCCTGGAGCGCCTACGCGCACAGCACGCCCTCGACACCGCCCTCGCCCCCCGTGCCGAGCGTCTCGCGGCGGCGCTGACCGGCGCGGCGAGGAGCGTCGAGCAGCGTGTCGTGCAGCTGGAGGCAGAGCTTGCGGCCGACCGCCAGGCAGGCGAGGAGATGGCGGCGCAGCTGCGTGCGTGCGCCGCGCGCGAGGCCGAGATCCAGGCGACCCTGCGCGTCGCCGGTGAGGCGGTCACCGCCGCCGAGGTCGCGGCGCAGCGTCTGCGCGATCAGGCCAGCGAGGCGGAGCTCGAGCTGACGAGCGTGGCCGAGCGCCTGGGAGTGGAGGGATCCGAGCAGCCTGCGCTCGAGCCGCTGACGGAAGAGGAGGTGGAGGCGCTGCGGATGCGCGTCGAGCGGCTGACGCGCCGGCGCGAGCAGCTCGGCCCCGTCAACCCGCTCGCGCAGGAGGAGTACGCGGAGGCGCTCGCGCACGTGGAGGAGCTGGAGAGCCAGCGCGGCGACCTCGAGACGGCGCTGCGCGAGCTGCGCTCGGTGATTCGTGAAACCGATCGCCAGATACAGGAGACCTTCGAGGAGACGTTCACCGCCGCGGCGCGCAACTTCGAGGAGCTGGTCGGCGACGTGTTCCCCGGTGGCAGCGGGCGCCTGCGGCTGGTCCACGACGAGCAGGCGCCCAGGCCGGTGCTCGGCGGGCAGCCGCTGCCCGCCGGCGAGGGACTCGACGCCGACGCCATGGAGGCGGCCGCGGAGGCCGAGAGCGAGGCGGACCGATCGAAGATCGGCCAGCACGGGCAGGAAGAGGAGCAGCTTCCCGGTGTGGAGATAGAGATAACGCCCGCGGGCAAGTCGACCAAGCGCCTGACGCTGCTCTCCGGCGGGGAGAAGTCGATGACGGCGCTCGCGTTCCTGTTCGCGGTGTTCCTCGCGCGCCCATGCCCGTTCTACATCCTCGACGAGGTCGAGGCGGCCCTGGACGACCTCAACCTCGATCGCTTCCTGACGCTGCTGCGACGCTACGCCGACCGTGCCCAGTTCATCGTGATCACCCACCAGAAGCGCACGATGGAGGCCGCCGACTGGCTGTACGGCGTGTCGATGGGCCAGGACGGCGTCTCCAAGGTGCTCTCGCGCCGCCTGCCCGCGGCATCGTCCTCGGAGGGAGAGGTAGGCGAAGCCAGCGAGGTCGCAGAGGTCGCAGAGGTCGCCTGAGCCGCTGGCCGGCCAGGCCCGCTGCTATCGTCGCGCGCCCCGTGGCCCGCGACTGGAGCGAACTGTTCATCACCGGCGAGGACGCTCGCGGAGCCGGCTCAGAAGGCGGTGGGGCGAGCGACGGCGTCGATGAGCCGGTGACGGGCGCGCGCGCCGGCAGACGGGGCGGACTGTTTCGTCGCCTGCGCGAGAGCATGGCGAAGACCCGCCAGGCGCTCGGCTCGGAGATCCAGGCGACGCTGTTCGGCGTGCTCGACGAGCAGACCTGGGAACGCCTGGAGGAGGCGCTGATCATGGCCGACGTCGGCGCCAGCACGACCGCGTCGGTGGTGGCGACACTCGAGCAGGAGGCGACCGCGGGCGAGCTTGAGGGCGGCCAGGCGCTCAGCGAGCGGCTGATCGAGCTGCTGGCGCAGACGGCCACCGTCGGAGACGCGCGGATCGACATCCGCCCGCAGCCAACGGTGATCATGGCGGTGGGCGTCAACGGCACGGGCAAGACGACGACGATCGGCAAGCTCGCCTGGCACCTGCGCCAAGAGCTGGGCCGCAGCGTGCTGCTGGGAGCGGCGGACACCTTCCGCGCGGCCGCCTCCGAGCAGCTCGAAGGCTGGGCGCGGCGGGCCGGCTGCGAGATCGTGACCGGCGCGGAGGGCTCGGACCCAGGCGCGGTGGCCTTCGACGCGATCGCGCAGGGGCGGGCGAGAGGCGTCGACGTCGTGATCATCGACACCGCCGGAAGGCTGCACACGCAGGATGATCTGATGGGCGAGCTGGCGAAGGTCAGGCGCGTGATCGCGCGTCAGCTCGAAGGCGCTCCCCATGAGACGCTGCTCACGCTCGACGCGACGACCGGCCAGAACGGGCTGCGTCAGGCGAGGCTGTTCGCCGAGGCCGCGGGGGTGAGCGGCGTGGTGCTGACCAAGCTCGACGGCACCGCGCGCGGCGGCATCGCGCTGGCGATCGCGCGCGAGCTCGGCCTGCCGGTCAAGCTGATCGGCGTCGGCGAGTCCGTCGAGGACCTGCGTCCGTTCGACCCGAGGGAGTTCGCGCGCGCGCTGATCGCCGAGGAGTAGTTGTCCGTGCCAGCGGCCTGGAGGGGTAACCTCCAGAGCATGGACTGGATCCTCTGGGTGGTCGCTGCATGCGTGCTGGGCGCCGGTGAGGTGCACACCGGGGGCCTGTACCTGCTGCCGTTCGCGACCGGTGCCGCACTGGCTGCGGTGGTGAGCCTGGTCGGGGTGGGCGCGCCGCTGACGGTGATCGTGTTCGTGTTGGCTTCGGTGATCGTGCTGGGAGCGCTGCGCCCGGTGGCCAAGCGTCACCGCCGGCTGCCGCCGGCGATCCGAACGGGCGCCGCGGCGCTCGTCGGCCGGCGCGCGATGGTGCTCGAGCGGATCGCCAACGACGAGGGTGTCGGCTGCGTGAAGATCGACGGCGGCGAGGTGTGGACCGCGCGCAGCTACGACGAGGATGAGGTGATCGACGCCGGCGAGCGCGTGGAGGTCGTCGAGATAAAGGGCGCCACCGCACTGGTAATGCACTGAGCTGTCTCCGTCGGCCCGACGCTCAGCCGCGTTCCGACTTTCGAGATAGGCTCTGCTCGTAGAAGGAAACCGAAAGGAACTCGCCCCATGGTCGTTCTCATCGTCGTCATCGTGATCGTCGTGTTCGCGCTGGTGGTGGCCGCGCGCACGATCCGCGTGATCCCCCAGGCGCGCGCGGGAGTGGTCGAGCGGCTGGGCCGCTACAGCCGCACGCTCGAGCCCGGCCTGACGCTCGTGACGCCGTTCATCGACCGCGTGCGGCCGCTGGTGGACCTGCGCGAGCAGGTGGTCAACTTCTCGCCGCAGTCGGTGATCACGGAAGACAACGTGGTGGTGGGCATCGAGACGGTGCTGTACTTCACGATCACCGATCCGCGCTCGGCGACCTATGAAATCGCCAACCCGCTGCAGGCGATCGAGCAGCTGACCGTCACGACGCTGCGCAACGTGATCGGCGGGCTGACGCTCGAGGCGACGCTGACGGCGCGCGAGAGCGTCAACACGGAGCTGCGCGTCGTCCTCGACGAGGCGACCGGCAAGTGGGGCATCAGGATCAACCGCGTGGAGATCAAGTCGGTCGACCCGCCGCAGGACATCCGCGCGGCGATGGAGAAGCAGATGCGCGCCGAGCGCGACCGCCGGGCGGCGATCCTCACCGCGGAAGGTGAAAAGCAGGCGCAGATCCTCACCGCGGAGGGCGCCAAGCAGGCGGCCGTGCTGAACGCCGAGGGCGCCCAGCAAGCGGCGGTCCTTGACGCGGAGGGCGAGCGCCAGGCGGCGATCCTGCGCGCGGAGGGCGAAGCGAAGGCGATCGACACCGTCTTCACGGCGATCCACGAGGGCAAACCCGACCGCGCGCTGCTGAGCTACGAATACCTGCAGATGCTGCCCCAGCTGGCGGAAGGCGAAGCCAACAAGGTGTTCATCGTGCCGTCGGAGTTCGCCGAGGCGTTCGGGGGAATCGGGGAGGCGTTGAAGGGCCGGTTCGATGGGGCCCCACCCGCCCCACCGACACCACCCGCCCCGCCGGCGGTGCCCGCGCCGCGCCGCCCGTCGGCGCCACCGCCCGAGCACGACTGACGTTCGCGTAGCTGCCGCCGCGAGGGGATCGCGGCGGCTGCGAGAATCAAGCGGCCATGTTCGACTCCCTCTCCGAGAAGCTGCAGGCGACCTTGTCCGAGGTGCGCCAGCGCGGGACGCTGACCGAGCAGGACGTCGACGCGGCGATGCGCGAGATCCGCCTGGCGCTGCTCGAGGCGGACGTGAACTTCAAGGTCGTCAGGCAGTTCACCTCGCAGCTGAAGGAGCGCTGTCTGGGTGCGGACGTCATCGGTGGTCTGAACCCCGGTCACCAGGTTGTGAAGATCGTGGCAGAGGAGCTCACGCGTTTGATGGGTGGCCCGCCCGCCCCCGGCGGGCCCGATGAGGACCAGCCCGCGCTGAGGTTCTCATCGCGGCCGCCGACGGTGATCCTGATGGCGGGGCTGCAGGGCTCGGGCAAGACGACCGCCACGGCGAAGCTCGCGCGCTACCTGCGTGAGCAGCACTCCTCGACGGTGGCGGTGGCCGCGTGTGACGTGTATCGCCCGGCGGCGGTCGAGCAGCTGGTGAAGGTTGGTGCTCAGGCGGGCGCGGAGGTGTATGAGCAAGGCACCGATCGCGACCCTGTGGAGATCGCCACGTGGGCGCTGCAGCGTGCGCGCCAGGAGGGTAAGGACGTGCTGATCGTGGACACCAGCGGGCGTCTGCACGTGGATGAGCAGTTGATGGCCGAGCTGGTGCGCATCCGCGACGCGGTCGAGCCCGACGACATCCTGCTGGTCGTCGACGCGATGACCGGCCAGGATGCGGTGAACGTCGCCGAGAGCTTCGCCGAGGCGGTGCAGTTCGACGGCGTGCTGATGAGCAAGCTCGACGGAGACGCCCGCGGTGGCGCGGCGCTGTCGGTCAGGGCCGTCACCGGCAAGCCCATCCTGTTCGCCTCCACAGGCGAGAAGCTCGATCAGTTCGAACGCTTCCATCCGGACCGCATCGCGCAGCGGATCCTTGGGATGGGCGACGTGCTCAGCCTGATCGAGAAGGCCGAGAGTCAGTTCGACGAGCAGGATGCGATCGCGCTGGAGCGCAAGCTGCGTCGCAACGAGTTCGGGCTGGACGACTTCCTCGAGCAGCTGAAGATGGTGCGCAAGATGGGGCCGCTTACAAGCATCCTTGGCATGATCCCGGGGTTCGCCGGCCACCAGCTGCAGAACATGAAGCTCGACGAACGCGAGCTGGACAGGCTCCAGGCGATCATCCAGTCGATGACCCCCGAGGAGCGGCGCAGGCCCGAGCTGATCAAGGGCTCGCGCCGGCTGCGCATCGCGCGAGGCTCCGGCACCAACGTCCAGCAGGTCAACCGCCTGGTCAAGCAGTTCGGCCAGATGCGCAAGGTGATGCGTCAGGTCGGACGCGGCAAGATGCCCGACATCGGCGCGTTGATGCGGGGGGCACGCTGAGGTCGCGCCAGCGCCTTGCGCGGCCGCTGCACACTCACACACACTTCACACCCGCCGTATAGCGATGGTTATACGGCGCGTCAAACACGCTTCGCGCTCGCACTCGCACGCCTCGTATTGCAATAGTTATACAGAGCGCCGAACGAGTAGCCTCGCGGCTCGGGCTCACAGCGCCAGCGCCAAGAGGCTGGCGCCATGCTCGCGCGAGCACCGTCTAAGCTCTTGCAGACCAAATAAGCAAAAACAGCGACATTTAGCGTGAAGCAGCACCGTTTGCGTAGAGCGCTCAGAGAGGAAAACGTGTCGGTAAGGCTCAGGCTCACGCGAGTGGGCGGCAAGAAGGACCCGATATGGCGTGTGGTCGTGGCCGACCAACGCTCTCCGCGCGACGGTCGCGTGATCGAGACGATCGGCCATTACAACGCGCAGAGCAATCCCTCGACGATCGTGATCGACGAGGATCGCGCGCGCAGCTGGCTGGCGCGCGGCGCTCAGCCTTCGGACACCGTCCGAAAGCTGCTGCGCATCAAGGGCATAGAGACGCGGACCGGTTAGCGGTCCGCCGGGGGCGAGATGGCCAGCGAGAACCCCAGACGGCTGTTGGAGTACCTCGCCGAAGGCCTCGTCGACGATCCTGAGGCTGTGGCGGTCGAGCAGTTCGAGGAGGACGACGGAACGGTCGTGCTGGAGCTGTGCGTCGGCGCGGACGATTACGGCAGGGTGATCGGCCGCGGCGGGCGGACCGCGCACGCGCTGCGCACCGTCGTCAAAGCCGCGGCCGCCGGCGAGGGCAGCCACGTGCTCGTCGACATCGTCGATTGACGTCCGACGCGGACGAGCCGCGCGCGAGCGCGGAGGCGGACGCGCCTGCGCCCCCCGCTCCGGGAAGCCTGCCGGCGGGGCGTGTCGGGCGCCCGCACGGGCTCGACGGGAGCTTCTACGTAACGCGTCCCCGACCGCGGCTGCTGACGCTCGGCGCGGGCATCACCGTGGCGGGTCGCGGCAGTGCGATCGTCAGGCGTGCCGGAACTGAGCAGCGCCCGATCGTGCGCCTGGAGGGGGTCGACGACCGCTCCGCGGCCGAGGCGCTGCGGGGATCCGAGCTGCTCGTCGACGGTGCGGCGGCGCCCGCGCTGGAGGAGGGCGAGTGGTGGGCGCACGAACTGGAGGGCTGCGCGGTGATGGACGGTGAGCGGCTGCTCGGGACGGTCAGCCGGCTGCTCGAGCTGCCCTCGTGCGAGGCGCTGGAGGTGCTCCCGGCGGACGGCGGCGAGGCGGTGCTGGTGCCGATGGTCGCGGACGCCGTGCGCGAGGTCGCGCCGGCGCGGCGGCGCATCGATGTCGACCTTGAGTTCCTGGGCCTCGCCGAGCCGGCCGGCGCGCCGTCCGAGCACACAGGCGAGCGCGCACGCGAGCGCGGCGACGAGCGCGGCGACGCCAACGGGGGAGAGGCCGGACGGTGAACATCGATGTGTTCACGCTGTTCCCCGAGTGGTTCGAGTGGTTTCGCTCGCAGCGCCACGTCGGCAACGTCCTCGCCGCGGGCTCGCGCCTGGAGTGCGTGAATCCGCGCGATCACACGCCGCTGAGCGGCGGACAGGTCGACGACACGCCGTTCGGCGGAGGCGCGGGGATGGTGCTGCGGGTGGACGTGCTCGACAGCGCGCTGCGCGCCCACTACGGCGTCGATCCGGTGGCGCTGCGCGGCCGGCGTCGGGTGATCGCGCTGGCGCCCGGCGGGAGACTGCTCGATGAGGATCTCGCGCAGGAGCTTGCCGGCGAGCCCGCGCTGACGTTGCTGTGCGGGCGCTACGAGGGCTTCGACGAGCGCATCCTCGAGCATTTCGCCAGCGACGTCGTGTCGATCGGGCGCTACGTGCTCAGCGGCGGCGAGCTCGCGGCGATGGTCCTGTGCGACGCGGTGCTGCGCAAGCTCCCCGGGGCTCTCGGACACGAGCGCTCGGCGACAGAGGAGTCCTTCAGCGCCGTGCTGGAGGGCAATCCGGAGTATCCCCACTACACCCGTCCCGCCGAGTACCGTGGCTGGCGCGTGCCCGACGTGCTGCTGTCCGGCCACCACGAGCAGATCGAGATCTGGCGGCGTGAGCGCAGCCGCGAACGCGGCGCTAGCGCTCCGTGGCAGAGCGGCGGTTGAGCACGTCGCGCGCCCGGCGCGGCGGAGTAGGCTGACTGTCCGCTACCATTGCTGCTCGCGCCGGCAGAGACGTGCGTCTCGGGCCATTTCCCGGTTCATTTGGCGCGCCTCCCTTTTTACTATGAGCAGCGTCATCGCAACCATCGAGCGCGCGCAGCTGCGCCGCGTTCCCGACTTCGCGCCGGGGGACCGCGTGAAGGTTCACTTCCAGGTGATCGAGGGTGCGCGCAGCCGCGTGCAGGTGTTCGAGGGCGTCGTGATCAAGCGCCAGGGTCACGGTGTACGCGAGACGTTCACCGTGCGCAAGCAGTCCTTCGGCGTTGGCGTCGAGCGCATGTTCCCGCTGCACTCGCCCAAGATCGAGCGCATCGAGCTGGCCGCGCGCGGCGACGTTCGGCGCGCCAAGCTGTACTACCTGCGTGACCGTGTCGGCAAGCGCGCCCGAGTGCGCGAGCGCCGCTACACAGGTCCCGAGGTGACGGTCGAGCCGGGCCTGCTGGTCGAGCCCGGACCGGTCGAACCCGACGAGGGGAGCGGCGTGGATGGAGTGACCGCGGAGGAGGCGGTCACCGAGCCCGTGGCGCAGGCGGAGACCGACGATGCGGTCGTCGCCGAGCCCGCCGCCGATGCCGCGGCGGAGAAGGAGACGCACACGGAGGCGACCATCGAGGACTCCGTGGCCACGGATGGCGACAGCGCTACCTCCTCCGATGCCGGCGACGCTGAGGGAGACGTTGCCAGCGGCGACACCGCGGCGTGAGCACCGGCGCGAAGACCGCCAAGAAGCGCTCTAAATCGGCGACCAGCTCGATCGTCGAGCTGGTCGTGATCGTTGTCGTCGCGCTCGGACTCGCGCTCGGCATCCAGGCGTTCATCGTCAAGCCCTACCGCATTCCCAGCGGCTCGATGGAGCCGACCCTGGCGATCGGCCAGCGGGTGCTGGTCAACCGCATCGGGATGGACTTCGGCGAACCGCATGTCGGCGAGATCGCCGTGTTCCATCCGCCAGAAGGCGCCGAGCAGGAGGAGTGCGGTCCCACCCCGCACGTCATCAAGCTCGGTAGCTCCGCTTGCTCGACGCCGGTTCCAAAGGAGGACTCGAGCGTCAACTTCATCAAGCGGGTCGTCGCCGGCCCGGGCGATGAGATCTACGTCAAGGAAGGCCATGTCTTTCGCAAGGCAGCCGGCGCCACCCAGTTCGTTCGCGAGAAGGACTCCTACATCCGCGAATGCGGCACCAGCCCCGAGTGCGACTTCCCCGTCCCTATCAAGATTCCAGCCGGTCACTGGTTCATGATGGGGGACAACCGTGGCGAATCCGACGACAGCAGGTTCTGGGGACCAGTCCCCACCGGATGGATCATCGGACAGGCCATCGCCACCTACTGGCCACCCGATCGCATCGGGATCTTCTAGCGAGACGGACGCCGTCATGGGTTCGTCTCGGCCCAGCTCCGGCACCTCCGCGCGCGCCCGGCGCCGCGCGCGCCGCGCCGGCAGTGGCAGGCGACTGTTCGCGTTCGACCGGCGCCTGGGCTTCCGCCTGGTGGCCGGCGCGGACGAGGCCGGGCGCGGCTGCCTCGCCGGGCCGCTGGTGGCGGCCGCCGTGCTGTTCGACTACGACGCGCTCACCACCCGTGAGCTGCGCGCGCTGGGCGCGCTGAATGACTCCAAGCAGCACACCGCGGAGGCGCGCGAGGATCTCTATCCGCTGGTGGTGCGCAGCGCCGCCCGGGTCGTCGTGGTGTCGCGGTGCGTGCGCGGGATCGACGCCCGCGGGTTGCACAAGACGAACCTCGCCGCGCTGCGCGACGCCGTTCGCGGTGTCACCGCGGACGTCGCCGGTGAGGTGCTGTGCCTGCTGGACGGCTTCTCCGTGGCGGAGTTCGAGCACCCCCAGCGGGCGATCGTCGATGGCGACGCCACCAGCGCGGCGATCGCCGCGGCGTCGATCGTCGCCAAGGTCACGCGCGACCGCTTCATGCGCCACGCCGACGTCCAGCACCCAGGGTGGAGCTTCGCCGAGCACGTCGGCTACTCCACGCCTTCTCATCGCGAGGCGATCCTGCGTAACGGCGTCTCGCCCCTACACAGAATGTCCTTCCAGTCGCTCGCCTACCAGCAGCTCGCGCTGTAGCTCGGGTCGTTGCAGCGGCTGGGCTAGGCCGCGCGCGGAGGAGGGCTGCGCCCCCACGAGCACAGCTCACCACGCGGCCTCGACGTGGTCCAAGCGCAGCAGCTCCCCCCGCCCGTCGACGATCACCCCCACCGCGTCGAAGCGGATCGTGTGCGCGCTCGGCCGCTGACGCCGCTCGTCGCTGAGCCACGCGAGCGCCAGCCGGCGCAGGCGTGCGCGCTGGCGCGGGCGCAGCCACGGCAGCGGCTCCTGCTCTGGGCGCACGCGCCGTCCCCGGAATCCCGCGCTGCGCGTCTTGACCTCCACGAACACGAGCACGCCGCGGTCGAACACAATCAGGTCGATCTCTCCGGAGCGGGTGTGCACGTTGCGCGCGAGCATCGTGAAGCCGAGGCGGGTGAAGTGAGCGGCGGCCAGGTCCTCGCCCAGACGGCCGAGCGTGCGGCGCGGATCGACGCGGCGCTCGCCGCGGCGCTGGGCGCTTGCGCGTCGTGTGGGCTGCTCGGTGCACATGACCGGCACGCTAGGCGCACAGATGTGACGCGAGGGATCGAACTGTGCCGATTCAGCGCGCTGGGCGTGTCAAAAGTGTGTCTCCTGCCCGCGTGGGGGACGAGAGCCCCTGGTGTCGCCGGCGAGGCCGACGCGAGAGTCACCGTCGGCGTGAGGCGCCACGCGCAGCCCGGCGTGTCGACAGCGCTAGCAGCCCGAGCACCGCCAGCGGCATGACCCACCAGTCGGAGATCGTCCCCGCGAGCAGCGCCGTCAACGCCAGAGCCAGAACGACGCCAAGAGCGCTCCGCCAGTCGTCACCCACCACGAACTCCCACACCCCGATCAGGAATCCGTTCACGCGCGTCATGCGCTCACCGTCGTCTGGCCGGAAACCTCGGCAGGCGTGGCCTGGTCGTCGCTGACGGGGTCCGACGCGCGGCCCAAGGCCCATACGATCCCGATCGCAGCCAGCAGCACTCCCGGAACGATCACCAGCAGCGCCGCGTCGTTGCCTGGCCAGCTCGCGCCGGCTCCCTCGGCGCCCCAGAACATTCCGAAGGAGCTGAGCATCACGCCGACCGCGAACTTCATCGTGTTCTCCGGCACCTTCGCCAGTGGGGCTCTCGCCGCGGCGCCAGCAGCGACCACGAGGAGCACCGCAAGCCCAGCCGCCGCGGCGGCCAGCGGGACGCGGTGCTGGTTGGCGCCGAAGGTGAGCACGATGAACGCGACCTCGAGCCCCTCCAGCAGCACACCCTTGAAGGAGATCGTGAACGCGTAGCCGTCAAAGCCGGAGGGTCTGGCGCCAGCGGCGCGTGCGGCTTCGCTCTGCTCTCGGAACGTTTCGATCTCGTCGTGCTTGGCCTTCAGGCCGGCTGCGCGCAGGATCGCCTTGCGCAGCCACTGCAGGCCGAAGATCAGCAACAGACCGCCCACCGCGACCCGCAGGACGTCGATCGGCAGAGAGGTGAGCGCCGGGCCTAGCGCGGCGACGATGCCAGCGAGCGCGAGCGTCGCCGCCGCGACGCCGCTCATCGCGGAGGACCAGCCGCGCGTGGTGCCGACCGCAAGCACGATCGTCAGCGCCTCGACGGCCTCGACCGCGCACGCCAGGAACACCGACAAGGCCAGCCCTATCTCCGCGCCGCTCACACCCCCGATTGTCCACCCAAACGGCGTCGTTGTGCCGCGTCACGCGCTGAGCGCTCTGCGCGAGCGCGGCACGGATCCGACGCTTCTCGCGGTCGCGTCCCGGCGCACGCGTCGAGTGGCGCGCGCGCCTCCGGACTGCTCGGCCTTCTCGGCGTCGCCGATCGCCCACGCGAGGCGCTCGACCAGCTGCGCCGCGGCGTGCCCGGTGCTCAGGTGGACGGAGTGCACCTGCTCTTCGAGCAGCACCGCCGTCTCGTCGGTCGGCTCAGATGCGACGGGGTCGGTTGTGACGATGATTCTGGGCATGTGATCTCCGCTGTAGTGGTGGTCGGCGATGGCAGGCGAGATGTGGCGCCGGGCCGGCGCGCGAGCATCCGTGAAAATTCGTCCGGGGAGGGCCGGTGCCCTCCCCGGACAGGAGGGATGAGACGAACGTCAGGAGGTATTGCACACTAAGCATATCGACATTCTCGGAAATATCAAGGCGCATCTTCAGCCCGCGTCACGCGGGCGTCGGACCGAGCACGGAGGATCCTGCTCGCGTAGCCTGCGTCCCGTGAGCGAGCAGTCGACGAAAGCCACTTCCGCAAGCGCCGATGGCGCGGGAGGGGACGCGGATGGCGGCTCCGGCGCGGCTGGCCGACCAACCGGTCCGCGTGCGATCGACGGCGTCAGCCGCTTCATGGGCCTGCGCTGGGAGGACCCGCAGACGGTGCGCGTGCAGATCCGCCCGGAGCTGATCAACGGCGGCGGCCTGCTCTCCGGCGTGGCCACGTACGCGATGGTCGACTACTGCATGGGCTCGACCCTGTGGGCGCAGACCACCCGCGAGGAGCGCATCGCGACGATCAGCATCGCGATCAACTACGTCCAGACCGCCACCGAGGGAGAGATCGTGTGCCGTACGACGCTCGATCGACGCAACCGCACGACCGCGGTCATGCGCAGCGACGTGCGCCATGAGGACGGACGGCTGCTGGTGACGGCGATCGGCAGCTATTCGATCTTCCCCGCGCGCACCCTGAAGGGCACAGGCAAACCGCCGGCGAGGACCTCCGAGCGCTGACACCCACCGCTCTCACGATCGCCGGCTCTGACTCCGGCGGCGGGGCCGGCATCCAGGCCGACCTGAAGGCGTTCGCGCGCTGCGGCGTGCACGGCACGAGCGCGATCACCGCCATCACCGCGCAGAACACGCTCGGCGTAAGCGCCATCCACGCGCTGCCCGCGGAGATCGTGATGGCGCAGGTGCGCGCGGTGCTCAGCGACATCCGCGTGGATGCCGTCAAGGTGGGGATGCTCGGCACCGTCGAGGTGACGCTGGCGGTGGCCGCCGCGCTCGACGAGCTGCCCGCCGCCACGCCCGTGGTGGTCGACCCGGTGATGGTGGCCGAGTCGGGCGCCCGCCTGCTCGCCGCCGACGCTCAGCGCGCGCTCGTGGAGGAGATCCTGCCGCGGGCGAGCGTGCTCACGCCGAACATGCCGGAGGCGCGCGCGCTCGTCGGGCGCGAGCCCGCGGGCGCGGACGAGCCGGATGCCGAAGCCAACGCTCTGGCGAGAGCTGTGCTGGCGCTCGGGCCGCGCGCGGTGGTGCTCACGGGCGGCCACCGCGCACGCGCCGTCGACCTGTTCCTCGACTCCGCCGGCGAGAGCGCGCCGGTGGAGATCGACGGGCCGCGCCATCCCGGCGGGGCGACGCACGGCTCCGGCTGCACCCACTCCTCCGTGCTGGCCGCCCAGCTGGCCCTTGGGCACACGCCGTTGGAGGCGGCGCGCACCGCCCGGAGCCTTGCCGGAGCGGCGGTCGCCGCCGGCCTGCGCGACATCGGCGAGGGCGCGGGTCCGGTCGACGTCATCGATCTTCCCCGCATGCGCAGGTGCTGACTGTCAACGCCCATCCGTTTGTCATAATCGGGAGACGATGAAGCTGCTGCGTATGAAGCCGGGGCATGGTGAGATCGTGCTCGCCGAGGGTGACGTGGAGGTGCCCGAGCAGGAGCTGGAGCTGATCGAGGCTTTTCGCCGCGAGCTGGACGCGGGCATGTGGGCCGCCGTCCCCACCGAGACCTCCGGCGGCCGGCGCGAGGCGGAGCTCGTCAAGAGCTTCGGCGAAGTGCCTCGCGACGCCGAGCGCGTGATCTTCTTCCCGCGGGCCGCCGGCGGCGAGCCGGCGGCGGCGACGCTCTAGCCGTCGATGGGACTGGCGCTGGGCACCGCGGCGGTGGTGCTGGTGGTGCTGCTGTGGGAGCTCGCGCGCCCGACGCTCAAACGCACGCTCGCGCGTGTGCACGAGTTGTGGGCGGCGCACGCCCGCGGCGGCGCGCCGACGGGCTATGACCCCGGGCGCGAGCGCCGCGCGGAGCAGCGCGCGCGCTCGCTGCTGCGCTCGTGCGTCAGCGATCGCGACTGGGCGATGTATCGGGATCTCGGCTTCCTGCGCGTGTGGGGTGGGCTGGGTGGTCACGGGCGCGGCGCCGATGCCTCCTACGCGTACCTGATCTACCCGCACAAGCCGATCGTCGCCTACGTGCCCGACACGGGAGAGCTGCTCAACGAGTACTGCGTCGCGTTCCCCGACCACTCCAAGCCCTTTGGCAGTGCGCGACTGCCAGACTCCGACGACGTTCTGGCCAAGTGGATGGCCCTCACCGCCGACGAGCGCCGGCTGGTGGGCGAGGCCAACATGCATCTGCCCGGCCGCCAGGTCGACCCCGACCGGGTCCGCCGCGACCTCGTTCGCCTGCGGCGCTGGGAGCGGGAGTCCTTGCCGCTCCAGCGCGCGGGCGATAGTGTGCGCGCCGCGTGAGCACCTCCGGAACCTTCGACGTCAAGCACCGCAGCCGCGCCCTCACCGACGGGCCCGGGCGTGCGGCCGCGCGCGCGTACCTGCACGGGATCGGCTACTCGGCCGAGGATCTCGCCAAGCCGATCGTCGGCGTGGCGCACTCGTGGATCGAGACGATGCCGTGCAACTTCAACAACAGGGTGCTCGCCGCCAAGGTCAAGGAGGGCATCCGCGCCGCCGGCGGCACGCCGATGGAGCTCAACACGATCGCGATCTCCGACGGGATCACGATGGGCACCGCCGGCATGCGCGCTTCGCTGGTCTCCCGCGAGCTGATCGCCGACTCGATCGAGCTGGTCGCCTCCGCCCACCGCTTCGACGCGGTCGTCGCGATCTCCGGTTGCGACAAGACCATCCCGGGCACCGTGATGGCGCTCGCGCGCCTGGACGTGCCCGCGCTGATGCTGTATGGCGGCTCGATCCGTCCGGGCCGTTTCAAGGGCCAGGAGGTGACCATCCAGCAGGTGTTCGAGGCGGTCGGCGCGTTCGCCGCCGGGAAGATCACCGAAGAGGAGCTGCACGAGCTGGAGGATGTGGCCTCGCCCGGCGCGGGAGCGTGCGGCGGCCAGTTCACGGCGAACACGATGGCCATGGCCTTCGAGGTGCTCGGCATCTCGCCGGCGGGCATGGCGATGGTGCCGGCCGAGGACGGACGCAAGCTCGAGGTCGCGGTGCAGGCGGGCGAACTGGTGATGGACGTCCTGCGCCGGGGCCAGCGCCCGAGCGACATCATCACCAAGCCCGCGCTCGAAAACGCGATCGCCGCGGTGGCGACGAGCGGCGGCTCGACCAACGGCGTGCTGCACCTGCTGGCGGTCGCCAGCGAAATGGGCGTGCCGCTGGAGATCGACGAGTTCGACCGCATCTCCGAGCGCACGCCGCTGCTGTGCGACCTGCAGCCGGGCGGCCAGTACGTCGCCACCGACCTGTACGAGGCGGGCGGCGTGCCGCTCGTGCTCAAACGGCTGCTCGAAGCGGGCATCCTGAACGCCGACGCGCAGACCGTCACCGGGCGCACGATCGGCGAGCACGCGGCGCAGGCAACCGAGACCGACGGCCAGCGCGTGGTGCGTCCGCTCGACGATCCGCTGAAGCCGACCGGCGGCTTCGCGATCCTGCGTGGCAACATCGCCCCGGACGGCTGCGTGGTCAAGCTGGCGGGCCACGAGCGCCGCACGCACACGGGCCCCGCGCGCGTGTTCGACGGTGAGGAGGCGGCGATGGCCGCGGTGCTCGCCAAGGAGATCCAGGACGGCGACGTCGTGGTCATCCGCGGCGAGGGTCCCGCCGGCGGTCCGGGCATGCGCGAGATGCTGTCGGTGACCGCCGCCATCGTCGGCGAGGGGCTGGGGGAGACCGTCGCGCTGATCACCGACGGGCGCTTCTCCGGCGCCACCCACGGGTTCATGGTCGCCCACGTGGCCCCCGAGGCGGTCAGGGGCGGCCCGATCGCCGCGCTCGCTGACGGCGATGAGATCACCATCGACGTCGACTCGCGCACGCTTTCGGCGGCGCTAACACCGGAGCAGATCGCCGAGCGCGTGGACAGCTACATCCCCGGAGCGCGAGCTGAACAGCACGTGGACATCGCCATCCAGAAGTACGCCAAGCTGGTCGGCGGCGCCGCAGAGGGCGCTGTCACTCGCTAGGAAGCCGCTGGCGCGGCGGGTGCCTGCGTCGTCGGTCGCTCGCGTGCTACTCGCACGCCACGCTCCCTGCGTCCTTGGCGCGCTTGGCCAGCGACTCCCTAGACGACCCCCCCAAGGCACTGGGATCGCTGCTACTCGGCGAGGAAGTCGCGCAGCAGCGCGTTGAACGCCGCCGGGCGCTCGAGCATCGCCATGTGGCCGGTGTCTTCGAAGATCACCTTGCGCGAGTTGGGGATCAGCTCGGCGAACACATCCGCGTCCTCGACGCTGATCAGCCTGTCGTTCTCGCCCCACACGATCAGCGTCGGGCACGCGATCTCGGGCAGGCGCTCGCTCACCTGGTAGTCGATCGTCGCCTGCAGCGCCTGCAGGAAGCCGGGCTTGCCCGCGCCCTTGATCTGCTCCGTGGCGAGCGCAGCGGGCAGGCGGCTCGGATGGCGCACGACGACGTCCAGCGCAATCTCGCGCAGTCGCGGGCGCCGCGCGAACGCGTCGGATTTCGATGCCGCCCACGCCCCTGTCGCCGTCAGGATCCTCTGCAGCCGTGTGAGCACCGAAACCGCGCGCATCCTGTCAGGATGGCGGTAGGTGGAGATGCCCGCGGCGGAGACCAGCACGAGGCGCTCCACCAGCTGCGGGAACGCGATCGCCAGCTCGGCCGCGACGAAGCCCCCCATCGAGTTGCCGACCACCGCCGCGGCATTCACGCCGAGCTGATCGAGCAGCCGCTCCAGCAGGCGGGCGTAGCCGGAGATCGAGATCTCCGTACCGGGACGATCGCGCTCGAGCGGCATCGGCGAGTGGCCGAAGCCGGGCAGGTCGAGCGCGATCACGCGGCGATCATCCGCCAGCACAGGCAACTGCTCCAGCCAGTTGGGCCACGAGCCGGACAGGCCGTGAACGAACACCAACGCGTCTGGTCCCTCACCGAGCTCGATCGTGTTCACCGGCTGACCGTCGACGCCCACCCAGCGCTGGTGCGCGCGCCAGTCGACGTCGAGCCAGCGCGAGCGCCCGACCGGCCCATACGCGTCGGCCTCACCGGCGGTCACGCGTGCGGCTGTGTCGCTGTGCGAACCGACGCTCACCCACGTGACTGTACTCCAACAACATGGTGTATAACTAACGTTATACACCATTCGTGGAAAGGAATATGCACGCGAACCGTCTGGCAGGCGGAGCACCGCGCGCGGCGAACTAATGGCGCACATGAGCGTCGACGCTAAGGACACGGCAGCGATCGGGGAGCGCGAGCGCATGCGCGGGGCCTGGGAGGAGGCGATCGCGCTGCTCGGCGAGGACCTGCAACGTCGTGATGCGGCGCCGCGCACGCGCCGCGCGTACGCGCTCGACGTCAGTCAGTTCGCGGCGTGGGCGAGCGCCCGCGGCATCTCACCCCAGGACGCGGGCGTGAAGGCCGTGCGCCGCTATATCGCGCATCTCTCCGAACGCTCGCCGGGAGCCAGGCGCGCGGCGCCGAGCACCTCGGCGCGCAAGCTGGCCGCGCTGCGCGCGCTGTTCGCCAGCCAGCGCGAGCACGGGCGCATCTCTCACAATCCGGCGGAGCTGGTGTCGACGCCGCGAAGGGGCTCACACCTTCCGCGCGTGCTCAGCGCGCGCGAGGCCGCCATGCTGCTGGACGGCATTCCCGTGTCGAATCCCCTGGATATGCGTGACCGCGCGATGTTCGAGCTGGCGTACTCGTGCGGGCTGCGCGCGGAGGAGATCGTGTCACTTCACTGCGCGGACGTCGACTACGACGGCGAGCAACTGCGGGTGGAGGGCAAGGGACGCAAGACGCGCTTCGTGCCCGTCGGCGAGCCGGCGATGGCGGCCGTCAGGGCCTACCTGGAGCATGGTCGCAGGAGGCTCACCGATCAGGCGGCACTGGCGACGCCGCCAGCATCCTCCGGCGCGCTCGCGCTCGCCGCACAGGACGCGCTGTTCCTGAGCAGGACCGGGCGCCCGCTGGGAACCGGTGACGTGCGCAGGCGGCTGCGCACGTGGACCGCGCGCGTCGGCGCCGGCGCCGGCGCGTCACCGCACGCACTGCGTCACAGCTTCGCCACGCACCTGCTGGACGGCGGCGCGGACCTGCGCAGCATCCAGGAGCTGCTCGGGCATGCGAGTGTGTCCAGCACCCAGATTTATACTCGGGTAGAGTCCGCCAGGCTTAGAAGCGCCTATGCGCGCAGTCACCCTCGGGCGTAAATAGGTGCCCACCCACCCGTCCGCCCGCCCTGGGAGATAGCCCTGGAGACGAACGTCAAACCGATCGAGCTGCGCGAACTGTGGCGGCGCTATAAGAGCGAAGGCGACAGCCGCGTTCGCGAGCGTCTGGTCGTCGCGTACTCGCCGCTGGTCAAGTACGTCGCCGGGCGCACCGCCGCCGGGCTGCCGCCGCACGTCGAGGAGGCCGACCTGATCTCCTACGGCCTCGTCGGGCTGATCTCCGCGATCGAGCGCTTCGACCTGTCCCGCGACATCAAGTTCGAGACGTACGCGATCATGCGCATCAAGGGCGCGATCATCGACGAGCTGCGCTCGCTCGACTGGGTGCCGCGCAGCGTGCGCGCACGCGCACGCGAAGTGGAGCGGGCGAACGCCAAGCTCGAGCACACACTTCAGCGCGCGCCCACAGACCAGGAGCTGGCGGCCGAGCTGGGCATCACAGTGGACGAACTCAACGAGTCGCTGCTGGCGATCTCACACTCCTCGATCGTGGCGCTCGACGAGCTGTGGAGCGTGTCGGACTCCAGCGGCGACCAGGTGTCACTGATGGACACCATCGAGGATCCCGGCGCGCCCGATCCCGCCAGGGCGCTCGACGTCGGTGACCTCAAGGACAGGATCGCGGAGTCGATCGCCAAGCTGCCCGAGCGCGAGAAGCTCGTGATCGCGTTGTACTACTACGAGAACCTCACCCTGCGCGAGATCGGCGAGGTGCTCGGCGTGACCGAGTCGCGCGTCTCGCAGATGCACACCAAGGCCGTGCTTCGCCTGCGCTCACGAATGCAAGAGGAGTCCTTCGACGACTGACGTGCGATAGCCGGCGCCATACTGCGTCCTCGGTCGCTCGCGTGCATAGCACGCCACGTTCCCTGCGTCCTTGTCTGGCTCGGCTATCGCACGTCAGGAGGCGATGAGCCGCTCACGCCGGCTTGCGGCAGTCCATCGTCAGCGGCAGGTCGCCGCGTATCAGCCCTCGCCACACCGATCGCGCCAGCCCGCGCAGGCGTGACCCACCGCCGCTGAGCTGGGCGAGCACCGGCAGCGACACCTCGAAGCCGGCGCGCCTTGCCGCCAGGTAATACTCGTGCAGGAAATACACGTGCTCGTTGCCGTCGAACTGGGCCACCTCGAGCCCGTGATCGCGCTTGAGCCGCAGCGGGAACCGCAGCGGCTCGTTGACCACGAACAGACGGCCACCCGGCCGCAGCACCCGATGCAGTTCACGCAAGCTGGCGCGCAGGTGCTCGCGGTCGTTGTGGTGGAGCACCTCGCAGCAGAAGACGTGATCGAAGCTGTCATCCGCCAGCGCCGGTGCGAACATCACCGACAGCACGCGCTCGAAGAAGACCTCGCCGCGATCTAGGAAGTAGTCGGCCGTGCAGAGGCCCTGCAGCTCCACCGTCGCTATGTCCAGCGCGATCACCTCGAGTCCTCGCGCCGCGAAGATGTTGCTGGCCCAGCAGGTGTTGGAGCCGACGTCGAGCAGGCGCTCACCCGGCTGCAGGGTGGTCCGCCGTAGGAGCGCCTCGACCGCCTGCCGTTGCCCGTGCCAGTAGGGCAGATCGACGTCGGGAAGTGCCAGGATGCGCTCGCGATCCCAGCCGTCCGCCCGCATCACCTGGGCGAAGCGCTCGAGCCCGGCGCGCTCACGGCGAACGAACTCCGCGGGGGCGTACAGCAGGTCCACGATGCCGCCGGTGACCGCGTAGCGCTGTCCGCAGCTTGTGCAGGCGAGCTCGCCGTCGCGCACCTCACGCTGATCGCGGCGAGCGACCGTCAGGCTCAGGCCGCCGTCGGTGCGACAGCGGGGGCAGCGGAGAATCGATGTGAGTCGCTCTCGCACTTGGAGCGCGTGAGCATACGCGGGTGGACCGGGGCGTCGAGCGGCGGTATGGTGCTCTCACCAGCGGAAGGAGATATCCATGCATGCGCCAGCGGATCGGATTCGCAACGTGGCCCTCGTCGGACACCGAGGGTCGGGGAAGACCGCGCTGCATGAGGCGCTGCTGTTCGAGGCGGGTGTGACCGGCCGTCTGGGGTCGGTTCCTGATTGCAGCACGGTGTCGGACTCCGATCCCGACGAGCAGACCCGCCAGATGTCGATCTCGGCGACGCTCAGCTCGTTTCACTGGCAGGAGCGCAAGATCAACCTGCTCGACACGCCCGGCGAGCCGAGCTTCGTGGCGGACGCGCTGGGCGCGCTGCGCGTGTGCGAGTCGGCGGTTTTCGTGGTCAACGCGGTGATGGGCGTGGAGGTCTCCACCAGCCGCCTGTGGGCACGCGCGGCGGAGCTGGACATCGCGCGCATGCTGTTCGTGAACATGCTCGACCGCGAGCGCGCCGACTTCTTCCGCTCACTCGATCAGCTCAAGCGGGCGTTCGGGCCCCACGCGGTCGCAACGGAGATCCCGATCGGCTCCGAGCAGGACGTCGAGGGGGTGGTCGATCTCGTCGACATGAAGGCCTACCGCCAGGACTCCGCCGACCGTGCCGGCTGGAGCGAGATCCCAATCCCCGACGCCCAGGCCGAGCTCACGCGGGAGTACCGCGAGAAGCTGATGGACGAGGTGTGCGAAGTGTCGGACTCACTGATGGAGCGCTACCTAGAGGGCGATGAGATCTCGCACGAGGAGATCGTGGATGCGCTCAAGGAGGGCACCAACCACGGCAAGATCTTCCCGGTGGTGTGCGGCGTGGCCACGCGCAACCTTGGCACCTCACGCCTGCTCGATGCGATCGTCGAGGACCTGCCCTCGCCCGTCAAGCACGGGTCGCTGACGGTGGGCGACATCGAGCTCAGCCCCAGCGAGGACGAGCAGCTGTTCGCGTACGTGTTCAAGACCAGGGCCGACCCGTTCGCCGGGCGGATAAACCTGCTGCGCGTCTATCAGGGGGTGATGCGGGCCGACAGCCAGGTGCTGAACACGCGCGCCCACGTCAAGGAGCGCATCGGCCAGCTGCTGGTGTTCGCGGGCAAGGAGGTCGAGCACGTGCAGGAGTTCGGGCCGGGGGACATCGGCGCGGTGGCCAAGCTCAAGGAGACGCGCGCGGGCGACTGGCTGGCCGCGCAGGACGAGCCGATCGGCATGCCGCGCCTGAAGCTGCCGGCGCCGGTGATGGCGTTCGCGGTCGCGCCCAGGAGTCGCGGTGATGAGGACAAGGTGCTCGCGTCGCTGCGCCGGCTGCAGGAGGAGGACCCGACGATCGACCTGCACCGCGATCAGCAGACGGGCGAGCAGATCGTCGCCGGGCTCTCGCAGGTGCACGTCGAAGTGATCGTCGATCGCCTGCGCTCGCGCTTCGGGGTGGAGGTGACGCTGAAGCCGCCGCGCGTGCCATACCGAGAGACGATCCGCACCGTCGCCGCCGCACATGGTCGGCACAAGAAGCAATCGGGTGGGCGCGGACAGTTCGGCGACTGCCACATCGAGATCGCGCCGCTGAACGACCACGCGCATCCCACCGGCTTCGAGTTCGTGGACAACATCAAGGGTGGCGTGATTCCCAGCTCCTTCATACCTGCGGTCGAGAAGGGCGTGCACGAGGCGATGGAGAGCGGCGTCCTCGCGGGCTACCCCGTAAAGGGCGTGCGCGTACGGCTGTTCGACGGCTCCCACCATTCCGTCGACTCGTCCGAGATCGCCTTCAAGCTGGCCGGCGCGCAGGCCATGAAGCAGGCGCTGGCGCTCGCCGACCCGGTGCTGCTTGAGCCGATCATGCTCGTCACCCTGTCGGTGCCCGACGCGCACGTGGGCGATGTCATCGGCGACCTCAACAGCCGCCGTGGGCGCCCACTGGGCATGGAGCCTGTGGGCGCGATGACGGAGATCCGCGCCGAGGTGCCGATGGCCGAGATGCTCGCCTACGCCCCCGACCTGCGCTCGATCACGCAGGGGCAGGGTGACTACACGCTCGAGTTCCTGCGCTACGAGGAGCTCCCCGGACATCTCGCGCAGAAGGTGGTCGAGCAGGCAGGACAGGAGCGCGCGGCGGTACACGCGTAGCCAGCCCACGCGGGGCGCCAGCGCGATGCGCTCGCGCGCGAGGGCGGCTACCGCTAGTCTGGTGGGTCGATGGCCACGCGCACGATCGTCACCTCCCAGCCGGATGTAGCCTGCGACGTGTGTGCCCGGAGGCTGCTGCGCGGCGAGCAGCCGGACGTGTTCATCGGGGCCGGACGCCGGCGCATCGTGTGCGAGCTGTGCGCGCCGCGCGCCGCTCACGAGGGCTGGATGCGCGAGACCGACAGCCAGTCGTTAACGCTTCCGCCGATGCGCGCGCGGCGCGGACGCAGCCTGTTCGACAGGCTGCGCCAGGTGGGCCGGCCGGCCGGCGGCCCCGCGCTGGGCTCGGCCGCCAGCGCCTCCCAGGATCCCGAGGCAGCGCCATACGACCTGTTTGCCGAGTCGGCGCCCACACCCACCGACCCCGCCCCCGCGAGGCCAGCACGCTCGCACCTAGAGGTACCCACCCAGGAGCTCGCCGCGGCCGAGCTTCTCGACCCGGCCCAGCAAACGCCGGCTCACGCGGACGTGTACGCCCATGCGGCCGAGGTGCCCGTAGAGCATGGATCGGAGACATACGCGTCGCCGGCGGAGCCTTCGGCGTACCTGCGGGAGGCGGTCGCCGTTTTCAACGCGAGCGAGTTCCCCCGCCGTGTGGCGGGCGTCAGCCGCTCGCTGGGCCCCTCGATGGTGACCGTGCGCTCGGCCGAACACCTCAGCAGCGTGGTCACGATCGTTGTCGCGTGGGAGCTGTGCTGGTACCGCTACGAGGTCGATCTCAGCGAACCGGTCGTCGAGGCGACGCTCATCACTCAGGGGACCGAGCTCGCCGAGCTCGCGCGCGAGGATCGGCTCGCCAACGCAGTCGCCGGGGAGTCCGGCGCGCTGGCGCTTTCCGTCGTGTGACGATTCGGTGCGCTCCGCTTGCGTAATCGCGAGCTAGGAGTAACATCGACGCCGAGATGATCTACTGCGTGGTACCAAGGCCGCTTGCCGACGAGCTGTATCCGAAGCTCGTCGAGCACTACAGCGACGACACGAACGTCACCGTGATCGTCGACCGGCGCAAGTTCGACCGGCGCGCGCGCTACGCCAGCGCGGGCGTGTCCGATGACGGCGAGGCGCAGCGGCGCATCGTGCGCGACCGCCGACGCGCACGTGTCCCCGGCGACCTGCTGCCGCTCGCGCACGCCTCCTAGCACCTGCCGCGGTCGACCGCCAGCCTGCCGCGACCGGCGGCTTCGTCCCCGACAATCTTCATAATCCCGCCGCGATGAAGCTGATCGTCCACGTCGACGGCGGTGCGCGCGGCAATCCCGGTCCCGCGGCCGCCGCAGCCGTCACCAGCACGCCGACCGGCGACGTCGTCGACGAGCACGCCCAGCTGCTGGGCAAGGTCACCAACAACGTCGCCGAGTACCGCGCCCTGCTGCTCGGCCTAGCGCGCGCCCGCGAGCTAGGCGCCACCGAGATCGAGGTGATCGGCGACTCCGAGCTGATCGCCAAGCAGGTGCAGGGCATCTACAAGGTCAAGCACCCCTCGATGCGCCCCCTGTACCTCGAGGCGATGCAGGCCCTCAAGGCGTTCGATCGTTGGTCCATCCGCACGGTGCCGAGAGCTCAGAACGCCGAAGCCGACGCCCTGGTAAACGCCGCGTTGGACCAAGCGGCCGCCACCACCCCCTAGCCGGCCGAGAGGCAAGCAAGACAAGGACACAGGAAGCGTGGCGTGCTTTGCACGCGAGCGACCGAGGACGCCGTATTGCGCCTCCTATCAGCCGGCTAACGAAGCGGCTGCGCCGATTTGGCGAGCATCAGCATCTGCGAGTTCGACAGTTCCTCAAGCAGCGTGTTCGTGAGCCAGTACAGGACCTTGTGGGAGACCCAGCCGATGACGTGGATGTGTTCGCCGTCGTCGACGATTTTGTAGCTCACGCCGCCGATCACCTGCGTGCGCGAGTGGGCGAACAGCGGCGGGCCCAGCCAGTCGGTGCCCTCGAAGTCGTAGTAGCCGCCGATCTCGTTCTGCTGCCACACCACCACGTAGGCGTGGTGGGGTCGGCCATGCTCGTCCTTGAGCGTGTACGCGCGCACCTGCTGCTGTTCGGCCTGGCCGGTCTGCAGCGTCGGGTACAGGACGGGGAAGGGGACGTCCAGGGCGGCGTTGACGACTTCGCTCTCGCCCGCGGAGGAGGTCGGGTACAGGTCGAGATCCGCGGGTGTGGGGCCGGCGCTCGAGTGGTGGGCGTGGCGGGTGCTGTGCCTGCTCGCGTGTGCGGCCGGCAGCTGCAGCTGTTCGTGGCCGTTGAGGAAGGTGTTCAGCGTCTGCGCCTCCAGTTCCGGGGATGAGGTGACGTAGTCGCCGCCGCCCGGGATCTGGTCGTCGATGTTGGTCGTCAGGAACTTCACCTGGCGCAGGGGCTTGGTCTGCGAGAACGCGACCAGCTTGGCCAGCAGGATCAGCTCGCTCGCGGTCGCGGGGAAGTTCGACCTGATTGCGTGCCCGACCGCTTTGGCGACGGTGTCGATCTGGCCGATCTCGTTGCTCGGGTCGATCTGCTGGCGCAGGTCGCGCAGGAAGTCCTGCTGGCGCGCCACGCGCACGAAATCGTCGTCGGTGTGGCGATAGCGGACGTAGTCGAGCGCGTTTTCGTAGCAGAGCTTCTGGTATCCGGGCTGCAGGTTGATGCTCGTGTAGTCCGTTTCCGTCGACCCCACGTTTTCGTTGAAGTAGCGGTGGTCGACGTTCACGTACGCGCAGCCGAGCGTGTCGACGACTTTGATGAAGCCTGAGAAGTTGACGTCGACGATGCCGTTCAGCTGCAGCGACGGGAAGATTTCGCGTTTGATCGTTTCCGCCGCGAGCACGCTCGCCTCGTTCGTGCCCCCGATCTGGCTGCCGATCGTGTACGCCGCGTTGATCTTTTCGCTGGGGTAGACCTGGCCGCTCGGCGTCTTGATGTTGACCATCAGATCGCGGGGGATCGACAGCACCGAGGTCTGGCCCTGCTCGGGGTCGAAGCGCACGAGCAGGATCGTGTCGCTGTGGGGCGCCGCTTCGCGTTCTTCCGCGTTCTTGGAGCCCGAGCGCCTGTCCGAGCCGAGGATCAGGAAGGTCTGCGGCCCGCCACCGTATTCGGGTGTGACCAGGCCCTTGGGCGCGTCGATGTGGCTGAGCGTCGGGAACACCTCGTCGGCGAGCGTGGTGATCTTGTTCAGCGCAACCGTCGCGGTCGCCGCGCCGCTCAGCACCGTGATCAGCACGCCGGCGAGCAGGAACCGCTTCCACATGCCCCACGCCAACGAGGGCCCACCATTGTCATTCATCGGCTGTCGGGGCGTGGCGGATCATGGGGCCTGAAGGCGAGCTCGGCGCCGCCCTCCAGCGGTGCGCTCCGATCCAAGGGTAGCGGGCCGATCGGAGCGCAAGCGCCGGGATGATGGGTACGCTCGGTTCGTGCTCAGCCCACGCAATCGTGAGCTTCTGGGCCTCGTCCCCTCCGCGTTGCTGGTGACGGGCGGCTTCACGGCGATCTTCATCCAGGCGCAGAAAAGCTCTCCAGGCACCGCCACCAGCCTCACGCTCAACCACATCTCCGGCGTGTCGCTCACCTACGGCGCGCTGTTCCTCGGGCTGTGCGTGGCCGCGCACCTCGTCATCCGCTTCGCGCTGCCCAACGCCGATCCGTACATGTTCCCGCTCGTGGCCGTCCTCGCGAGCGTCGGGATCGTGATGATCTACCGCATCGAACCGACGCTGGCCCGCCAGCAGGCGCAGTGGATGGTCGTCGGGCTGGTGCTGTTCGCGGCGACGATCGTCGCGCTGCGCAGACGCGGCGTCGGTGTGCTCGCGCGCTACCGCTACACGATCGCGCTCATAGGCATCGGCATGACCGTCCTGCCGCGCCTGCCGGGGATCGGCGAGGAAGTCAACGGCGCCTATCTCGACATCCATATCGGCAGCGTCTCCTTCCAGCCGGCGGAGTTCGCCAAGGTCGCGATCGTGATCTTCCTCGCCAGCTACCTGCGCGACAACCGCCAGATCCTGGTCACCGCCGGGCGGCGCGTGCTGGGGCTGACGATCCCGCCGATGAAGCAGTTCGGCCCGATGCTGATCGTGTGGGGCGCCGCCATGGCGACGCTGCTGCTGACGCGCGAGCTCGGCACCTCGCTGATGTTCTACGGCGCGTTCCTGGCGCTGCTGTACGTCGCCACCGGGCGCCTGTCGTTCCCGCTGGTGGGGATCGTGCTGTTCGCGCTCGGCGCGTGGTACCTGGCGGGGCACGTCAGCCACGTCGAGGCGCGTGTGCTCGCCTGGGAACACCCGTTCAACGAAGAGCTCTACAAACGTGAAGTGGGGGGCAGCTATCAGCTCGCGCAGGCCCTTTTCGCCCAGGCCGACGGGGGGGTGCTGGGCACCGGCTTCGACCGCTCGCTGCTGCGGTTCCCGGTCGAAGTGGCCCCTCACGTGATCGTGCGCCAGTCGATCCTGCCGGTGCCCGAAAGCGACACCATCTACGCGGTCATCGTCAACGAGCTGGGCCTCGCAGGCGCCGCCGCGCTGCTGGGCGTGTACCTGATGCTGGTGGCGCGCGGTCTGAAGACGGCCGTGCTCGCGCGCGACTCCTTCTCCAAGCTGCTCGCAACCGGCCTGTCGTTCGTGATCGCCATACAGGTGTTCGTCATCGTCGGCGGCGTCACGCGCGTGATCCCGCTCACCGGCGTGACGCTGCCGTTCGTCGCCTACGGGGGCTCCTCCGTGGTCATGAACTTCGTGCTCGTCGCGCTGCTGCTCGTGGTCTCCGACCGCGCGAGGCGCCCCCACGTCGCGCCCGCTCGCAGGTGAGCTGGCGGCGCCGTCGAAAACCAAGCGCGGAGATGTTGAGCTCGACCCTCCCCGACAGCGGCTCCCGCCCGTGGCTGGCACGCCTGCGCCGCGCGCTCGACGGTGGGCTGTTCGTGCTGCACTTCCAGCCGATCGTCTCCGTCGATGATCGGCGCGTGTCCCACCACGAGGCGCTGCTGCGCTTGGCCGACCAGCCCGACGGGAGCCTCGTCGCGCCTGGCCGGTTCCTGCCGGCGGCCGAGCGTCACGGGCTGATCGGGGACATCGACCGGATGGTCATCGACGAGGTCGCCGCCGTGCTCGCTCGCGAGGACGACCAGGAGGCCAAGCTGGCCGTCAACATCTCAGCCCTGTCGGTCACCGACGCCACGATGCTCGCCTACATCGAGCGTCGCCTGCAGTGGCACGATGTCGATCCCTCGCGGCTGGTGATCGAGATCACCGAGACCGCAGCCATCTCCGACATGGCCAGCGCACGCGACTTCTGCGCCGGCGTGCTCGCGCTCGGCTGCGAGGTCGCGCTGGACGACTTCGGCGCCGGCTTCGGCTCCTTCCAGTACCTCAAGCACCTGCCCTTCAGCTATCTCAAGATCGACGGCGACTTCATCCGGCTGCTGCCGATCTCACGCACCGATCAGCTCGTAGTCAAGGCCCTGGCCGGCGTCGTTCGTGGCATGGGCAGGCAGACCATCGCCGAGTTCGTCGGCGATGAGATGACCATGACCATGCTGCGCAGCTATGGCGTGGACTACGCGCAGGGCTTCGAGGTCGGGCGTCCGCAGCCGACGCTCGCGCTAACCGTGTAGCGCCTCGCCGTGCGGCCCTCGCCGTTGTGCGAGTTGCTTTTCGGCTGGTGTACCGCCATGGTTATACGGCTGACGACGTGTGTGTGTTGCCGTGCTGCCTACCCAGGCTGTGGGAACTGAGCGCGCATGGCGGCGTCCCACGCGCGGTCGCCGAGCAGCCGGCGCGTCGCGATCGAGAGCTTGGCCGACGGGGTGATCGTGATCCGCGCCGGAGGGTGGCGGCGCGCGAGCGCGCGCTCGATCACCTTGGCGACGCGCTCGGGGCCCGCGCCGAGCAGGCGCATGGGGCCCTCGTAGGCGCCGGCGGTGACGGCGGCGACGGTCGCGTTGAAATGCGCGTAGGGGTCCTCCCGCGAGTCCTCCAGGCCGGCCATGCTGGCGCTCGCGGCCTCGCCGAACTCGGTCGTGATCAGACCCGGCTCGAGCAGGATCACGTCGATGCCGAAGCCGCGCAGCTCGAAGCGCAGCGCATCCGAGAGCGCCTCCAGCGCGTGCTTGGTGGCGTGGTAGTGGCCGGCGCCCGGGAACGTCAGCCGCCCACCCATCGAGCCGACGTTGACGATCTTGCCCCAGCGCCGCGCGCGCATCTTCGGCAGGACCAGCTGCGTCAGGCGCACGAGGCCGAAGACGTTCGTCTCGAACTGGCGGCGCACGGCGTCCATCGGGACCGTCTCGATCGCGCCGCTCTGGCTGTAGCCGGCGTTGTTGATCAGCACCCCGACGGCGCCCTCTGCCTGCTCGACGGTCTCGACGGCGGCGCGCATCGAGTCCTCGTCGGTGACGTCCAGGGCCAGCGTGCGACAGCCCGCCTCGCCCAGTGCGGCGATCGTCTCCGGCCGGCGCGCGCTCGCGTAGACCGTCCAGCCCGAGCGCGCCAGGCGCAGCGCGCTGGCGCGGCCGATACCCGAGGAGCAGCCGGTAACCAGCACCGCCTTGGAGGGCTCGGCCATGGGCGCAGCATAGAGGTACGCTCCCGGAATGACCACTATCTCCCCAGACACACTTCCCGACGCGTTGAGCGCCCCCGCGCGAGAGTTCATCGCCCAGTCACACCGCCTGCTGATCGGCGCCGAGCGTCCCGAGGCGGCCGACGGGCGCACGTTCGCGACGCTCGATCCGGCCACCGGGAGGGAGATCGCGCAGGTGGCGCACGGGGGCGCCGAGGACGTGCGCCTGGCGGTGGCGAGCGCGCGCGAGGCGTTCGAGGGCCCGTGGGCGTCGCTGGCCCCCTCCGCACGCGAGCGGCTGATGCTGGCGCTCGCGCAGGCGATCGAAGATCACGACCAGGAGCTGGCGGAGATCGAGTCGCTCGACAACGGCAAGCCGGTGGGGCTCGCCAAGTACGTCGACGTGCGCGGCGCGATCGCGCACCTGCGCTACTTCGCCGGCTGGCCCACGAAGATCGAGGGCGGCGTGCTGCCGGTGACGGCTCCGAACATGCTCTGCTACACACGCCGCGAGCCCGTCGGGGTGTGCGCGCAGATCGTGCCGTGGAACTTCCCGCTGCTGATGGCCTCGTGGAAGCTCGGCCCGGCGCTGGCGGCCGGCTGCACGATCGTGCTCAAGCCGGCGGAGCAGACGCCGCTGAGCGCGCTGCGCGTGGGCGAGCTGGCGCTGGAGGTTGGGTTCCCACCGGGCGTGCTGAACGTGCTCACCGGCGATGGCGTCACCGGCGCGGCGCTCGTGGACGACCCGGGAATCGACAAGATCGCGTTCACGGGCTCGACCGCCGTCGGGCGCGAGATCGGCGCCAAGGCCGGGCGGGCGCTGAAGCGCGTCACGCTGGAGCTCGGCGGCAAGTCGCCCAACGTGATCATGGCCGACGCCGACATCGACGCCGCGATCAAGGGCTCCTACCAGGCGATCTACTTCAACTCCGGGCAGGCGTGCAACGCCGGCTCGCGCCTGTTCGTGCCCGCCGAGCGCTTCGACGAGGTCGTGGGCGCGCTGGCCGAGCAGGCCAAGCTGGCGCGGCTGGGGCCGGGGCTGGACCCGCAGACCGAGCTGGGGCCGCTGGTGTCCGCGGAGCAGCGCGACCGCGTGATGGGCTACATCGAATCGGGTCGCGAGCAGGGCGCGGAGCTGCTCGTTGGCGGCGGGGCGGCGCTGTCTGACAGCGGCGGCTACTTCGTGGAGCCGACGCTGTTCAGCGTCACCTCCGACGAGCTGCGGATCGCCCGCGAGGAGATCTTCGGCCCTGTGCTCGTGGCCTCGCCGTACGACAGCCTCGAGGAGGTCGCGCGGCGCGCCAACGACGGCGAGTACGGCCTCGCCGCGGGCGTGTGGACGCGCGACGTCTCCAGCGCCCACCGCCTGGCCGCGATGCTGCGCGCCGGCTCTGTGTACATCAACGCGTGGGGGCTCGTCGACCCGTCGGCGCCGTTCGGGGGCTTCAAGGCCTCGGGGATCGGGCGCGAGCACGGCCACGACGGCCTCGACGCCTACCTGGAGACCAAGACCGTGTGGACGGCATTGTGAGCCCCATCGCTTCGTGAGCGTCGCCGCGCAGAGCGAGCGTGGGCTCGCACAGGTTCGCATCCAGCGGTGGGCGCCCGCGCTGGCCACACTGCTGGCGCTGGTGCTCGTGGCCGCCGCCGTCGAGATCGTGCTCGACGGCGCGGCCGGCCTCTCGCCGCTGATCCCCAAGTCGCCTGAGATCGCCGGCTGGCTGCGGGGCATCGGTGAGCGCCTGGGCTTCCGCGTCTTCCTGATCGCGCTGCTCGCCTCCACGGCCGCCTACGGGGGGTTGGTCGTGCTTGTCCGCCGATCCTCGATCGCTCGCCCGTCCACCGGCGCCATCTCCAAACGCTGGGCGATCGCGCTCGTCGCGGCGCTGCAGCTGATCGTGTTCGCCGGCCCGATCCTGCTCTCGACCGACGTCTTCAGCTACATCGCCTACGCGCGCATGGGCGTCGAGCACGGTCTGAACCCCTACCTGCACGGGCCGGTGGCGATCGTCAGCGATCCCGTGTTCCCATACGTCGGCGAAGACTGGGTACACGTCGCCACCGCCTACGGGCCGCTGTACACGCTGCTGTCCTACCCGCTGGCGCCGCTCGGCGTGGTCGGCGCGCTGTGGGGGATGAAGCTCGAGGCGCTGCTCGCGAGCGCCGGCACGCTGGCGCTCACCTGGCGCTGCGCGCGCGCCCGCGGCTTCGATCCGGTGGCGGCGCTGTTGATCGTCGGCGCCAACCCGCTGTATGTGATCTACGGCCTCGGCGGCGCGCACAACGACCTGATCATGATGCTCGCGATGATGGCCGCGGTCAGCCTGACCGTCGCCGGCACGCCATCCGCCCGCCGCGAGGCCGGGGCCGCCGCGTGGGTCGTCGCGGGGGCGCTGATCAAGGCCACCGTCGCTGTGCTGCTGCCGTTCATGATCGTCTCCAAACGGCGCCTGGCGCCGATCCTCGGCGCCCTCGCGGCGATCGCCGTGGGCGCGATCGTCGGCTACGCCGTCTTCGGCATCCACGGCATCGACCTCGTCGCGGCGCTCAACCGCGACGCCGCGTTCGTCTCCACCGACAGCTTCGCCACCGAGCTAGCGCACCTGGTCGGCAAGCCGGGGGTGTTCCCGATCGACCACGACCTGCTCAAGGGCGCGCTCGTGCTGATCATCGTGCACCTGCTGTGGCGAACGTGGCGCGGATATGACTGGGTGGCCGCGTCGGGCTGGGCGCTGCTGGCGATCTCGGTCACCAGCACGTGGCTGCTGGCGTGGTACATCCTGTGGCCGCTGCCGCTCGCGGTGGTTACCCGCGACCGGCGCCTGCTCGCCGCCACGCTCGTCGTGCAGCTGCTGTTCATCATCCACCAGATCTCGCCGCTGCTGGCGCCCGTGAGATGAGCCGCGTCTGGCGGATCGAGACGGTGGTGCTCGTGCTCGTCGGGCTGCTGCTGGCGGTCGCGACGGTCAACGACCTCGGCCGCGAGGTGGGCATCAACCATCGCCTGGTCGCCGACCTGAGCACGTGGCGCCACTACACCGGCCATCACTACCTGAATATCTCGATCGACCAGGAAACCCTCGGCGCCGACAGCCAGCGCGAGGTCTTGTGTGGCAACACCAGCGCCGCCCCGCCGGGAGCCCGGACGCAGATCTGCCTGGGGATCTGGGGGCCGGTGGTGGACGGCCTGCGCACGGTCCACGGCGGCTGGTACCTGCCGCCCTATCATCCCGACATCCCAGCCAACCGCTATGGCTGCTTCGGGGTCGCCGGGCAGGGGCGGTGTCCGCGATGAGCGCCGCCGGGCAGGTGCAGATCGCGCCCGTCGCGACCGCCAGCAGCGCGCGCACCGGCCTGCCCCGGTGGTGGCCGCTGGCCGCGCTGACGCTGCTGGCCGCCGCGCTGCGCCTGTCGACGCTCGACCTGCAGAGCTTCTGGTACGACGAGGCGTTCACGCCCGTGCACGTGCTGCACCCGAGCCTGTGGGCCACGCTGCGCTCGGTCGTGCACACCGAGAACACGCCGCCGCTGTGGTACGTGCTCGCGTGGGCGGACTCGCGCGTGCTCGGGACCGGCGAGGTCGCGCTGCGCCTGCCCTCGGCGCTGGCCGGGATCGCGACGGTGCCCGTCGCGTGGGCGATCGGCGCGCAGCTCGAAGGCTCGCCCGGCAAGCGAACGCGCCGTGCCGCGCTCGTGTGCGCCGCGCTCGTCGCCGTCAACCCGCTGTTTGTGTGGTACTCGCAGGAGGCGCGCGCGTACGGGCTGTTCGTGCTGACGGCGGCGCTGGCGATGCTGTGCTTCCTGCGCGCCGAGCGCGAGCCCACGCCGAGGCGCATGGCGGCCTTCGCGCTGACCGGCTCGCTGGCGCTGCTGACGCACTACTTCGCCGTCTTCCTGCTGATCCCGATGGCGCTGTGGCTGGCCTACGACCGCCATGGGCGCCGGGTGCGCCGCGCGGCGCTGCCGGCGATCGGCGCGTTGGGCGTCGTCGGGCTCGCGCTGCTGCCGCTGATCTCCGCGCAGGGTGGCCACGGCACGCAGTGGATCGGACGCTGGCCGCTGACCGAACGGCTGGAGGCGATCCCGCAGTACTTCCTCACCGGATACTCCGGCGCGCCGCTGGGGCACGGCGTCGAGCTGCTGGTGGCGCTGCCGATCCTCGCCGGCCTCGCGCTCGGCCTGTGGCGCATGACCGGGCCCTCGCGCGAGCGCTCCCCCGGGGATGATGCCGGGCAAGTGGACGGCGATCGCCGGCGCGGCGTGCCGATCGCGCTTTCGATCGCCGCCTGCGGGGTGCTGATCCCGATCGTGCTGGTGGGCTTCGGCGTCGACTACCTCGCTCCGCGCAACCTGGTGGCGGCGATGATCCCGGTCACGGCCGTGATCGCGCTGGTGACCATGTGGCCGGGCACCGGTCCCACGGGGATCGCGCTCGCCGCGACCATAGCCATCGCGTTCCTCGCGATCTCGCTCGACGTAGATCTGAGCCCGCGCCTGCAGCGCGGGAACTGGCGCGACGTCGCCAAGGCCCTGCGCGGCCCGGCGCGCGAGCGCGTGATCACGACCGTGGAGCTCGGCTCGACGCCGCTGGAGTACTACCTGCCGGGCCTGCACGAGCTGCGCGAGGGAAGCTCGGTGCTCGTCAGCGAGATCGACGAGACCGGCTACGCGCCGCTGCGCGCGTCCGCCGAGGAGCCGCCCGTGCCCGGGTTTCGTCTGCTCGCGCGCCTGGACGTCGACGGGCTGATCGTCTTGCGCTTCGTCTCGCCGGTCCCGCGGCTGGTCAGCGAGGCTACGCTGCGTCGCCATGTGATCACGCTGGCCAGCCCCTACGTGCTTGTGCCCGCTGGCTCAAGCGTGTCATCGTGAGCTGCTTGAGTGAGATCTTGCATGCGCAACTGTCGTCTTGGATCAAAAAGATTTAGGTTTTGGTCATGCCGCAACTGACCTTGGAGGCTCGCAGCGAGGCGCAGGTGGCGCTGGAGCTGGCTCGCGAGCACCTTCTGTCGCTGCAGGACGACGGCGGCTGGTGGCGCGGCGAGCTGCAGACGAACGTGACGATGGACGCGGAGGACATGCTCCTGCGCGAGTTCCTGGGGATCCGCCGCGCCGATGAGACCGAGCGCTCGGCGGCGTGGATCCGCTCCCAGCAGCGCGCCGACGGCACGTGGGCGAACTTCCACGGCGGCCCCGGCGAGCTGTCGACGACGATCGAGGCCTACTGGGGGCTGCGGCTCGCGGGCGACCCGGCGGAGGCCGAGCACATGCGCGCCGCGGCCGACTTCATCCGCCGCGAGGGTGGCATCGAGCAGGCGCGCGTGTTCACCCACGTGTGGCTCGCGCTGTTCGGACTGTGGTCGTGGGATCGCGTGCCTGCGCTCCCGCCCGAGGTGATCCTGCTGCCCGCGTCGTTCCCGCTGAACGTCTACGACTTCGCCTGCTGGGCGCGTCAGACGATCGTGGCGCTGTCCATCGTCAAAGCCCACCGCCCGGTCCGCCCGCTGCCGTTCGACCTGCAGGAGCTGCACGCGGGCGGCGCGACGCGGGCGGCGGCTGCCTCCCCGCGGCGCTCCGGGCGGGCGGTCTCCCGCCGGCGCGCGTGGCTCACGCGCCTGGACCGCGTGCTGCGCGCCTACGAACACCGGCCGCTGGCGCCTTTGCGCCGGCTGGCGCTGGGCCGCGCGGAGCGCTGGATCGTGCGCCGTCAGGAGGCTGACGGCTCCTGGGGTGGGATCCAGCCGCCGTGGGTGTACTCGCTGATGGCGCTGCACCTGACCGGCTATCCGCTCGAGCACCCGGTGATGCAACGTGGCCTGGAAGGACTCGACCGGTTCATGGTCGAGGATCGTGACGACTCCAGCGGCGTGGGCGACGGATCCGAACCCCGCCCACCCGAGAGCCGGCGCCTGGAAGCGTGCCAGTCGCCCGTGTGGGACACGGCGCTGACGATGATCGCGCTCGCCGACGCCGGTCTGCCCGACGATCATCCGGCGCTGCTCGGCGCGGCGGAGTGGCTGCTCGGCGAGGAGGTCACCGAGCGCGGCGACTGGTCGGTGCGCCGGCCGGATCTCGACGCCGGCGGCTGGGCGTTCGAGTTCGCCAACCTCAACTACCCCGACGTCGACGACACGGTCGAGGTCGTGCTCGCGCTGCGCCGGCTCGCCGGCCGCGCGCCCGTGGGAACGCGGATCGACGGCGCGATCGGGCGGGCGCTGCGCTGGGTCGAAGGCATGCAGAGCGCCGACGGCGGCTGGGGCGCGTTCGACGCCGACAACACGCGCGCGCTCGTGCGCGAGCTGCCGTTCCTGGACTTCGGCGAGGTGATCGACGAGCCGAGCGCCGACGTGACCGCGCACACCCTGGAGATGCTCGGCCTGCTCGGGCTCGGCGACACGCCCGCCGCCCGGCGCGGGGTGCGCTGGCTGCTCGAGCACCAGGAGCCCGACGGCTCGTGGTTCGGGCGCTGGGGCATCAACCACGTCTACGGCACCGGCGCGGCGGTGCCCGGGCTGATCGCCGTCGGGATCGACCCCGCCGAGCCGTGCATCCGGCGCGCCGTGGATTGGCTCGAGCGCCACCAGAACGAAGACGGCGGCTGGGGCGAGGACCCGCGCTCCTACGACGACCCCAAGTGGATCGGCCGCGGGCCGAGCACCGCCTCGCAGACGGCGTGGGCGCTGCTCGCGCTGGACGCCGCCGGGGAGCACTCGCCGGCGCTCGCGCGCGGCGTCGCCTGGCTGGTCTCCACGCAGCGGGCCGACGGCAGCTGGGACGAGCCGCAGTACACGGGCACCGGCTTCCCGTGCGACTACTACATCAACTACCACCTCTACCGGCTCTCGTTCCCGATCATGGCCCTTGGGCGCTGCCTCGAAGCCGTCGGGGAGAATCTTCCCGAGGACGATGCCGCGGACGCCCGGCAGGACGCGTCCAACGGCGGCGCGCTCGAGCGACAGGGGTGATGCTGATAGCCGACGCGCCGATCGACGCCCCGCTCGTGGCATCGTCCCTGGAGGGGGAGGCGGTCATGGCGCGGGCGGCGGGCGAGAACTTCCCCGTCGCCAGCCGGGTGCTGCCGCGGCGTGTGCGCGCTCACCTGCTGGCCGTGTACGGCTTCGCGCGCCTGGTGGACGAGCTGGGGGACTCCGAGGAGATCGCGCCCGCCGACAGGCTGCCCGCCCTGGACTGGCTCGAGGACGAGCTCGACCGGGTGTTCCGCGGCGAGGCCACCCACCCGCTGCTCGTGCGCCTGCAAGCGACCGTACGCGAGTGCGGGCTCCCGCGCGAGCCGTTCGCGCGTCTGATCGAGGCCAACCGCGTCGACCAGCGCGTCGCGCGCTACCGCACATGGGAGCAGCTGCGCGGCTACTGCGCGCTGTCGGCCGACCCGGTGGGCGAGCTGGTGCTCGGCATCTTCGGCCTCGCCACCCCCGCGCGGATCGCGCTGTCGAGCTCGATATGCACGGCGCTGCAGCTCGCCGAGCACTGCCAGGACGTGGCCGAGGACCTCGCGCGCGGTCGCGTGTACCTGCCGCTGGAGGATCTCGAGCGGTTCGGCTGCGCCGAGGCCGAGCTGGAGCGCGATCATGCCGGCTCCGCGTTGCGCGAGGTGCTCTCCTTCGAGGTCGACCGCGCGCGCGGGCTGCTGGACGAGGGGGCGCCGCTGATCGGCCAGCTGCGGGGCCGCCCCAGGCTCGCGGTCGCCGCGTTCGTGGCCGGCGGGCGCTCCGCTCTGGACGCGGTCGAACGCGCGCGCTACGACGTCCTCGCCGGGCCGCCGCGAGCCGGGCGCACGAGCCGGGTGCTGGCGCTCGCCGCGACGCTGCGCGCCGGCGGGGGCGCGCGTGGGCGGAGCGCGGCGCCGTGACCACCGCGGCCGAGATCGCCGGCGCCTACAGCTACTGCGAAGCGCTCACACGCGCGCAGGCCGCCAACTTCTTCTACGGCATCCGCCTGCTGCCGCGCGAGCGCCGGCGCGCGATGTGCGCGGTGTACGCGTTCGCGCGCCGCATCGATGACATCGGCGACGGCGAGCTGGATGCGGCGGAGAAGCTGCGCCTGCTCGACGAGGAGGTGCGCGCGCTCGCCGCGATCGCGCCTGCCGGCGCCGGCGCCGGCGCCGGCGGCCGCGAGGACCCCGTGATGATCGCGCTGGCGGACGCGCAGCGCTGGTTCCCGCTGCCGGCGGACGCCTTGGCCGAGCTGATCGAGGGCGTGCGCATGGACGTCATGGGCGCCACCTACGAGGGCTTCGACGAGCTCGTCGTGTACTGCCGCCGGGTCGCCGGCACGATCGGGCGGCTGTGCCTGGCGATCTTCGGGCTGCGCGCGGGCGTGGGTGGCGACGGCGCGGATGCGGAGGCTCTGGCTGACGATCTCGGTGTGGCCCTGCAGCTGACCAACATCCTGCGCGACGTGCGCGAGGACGCTCAGAACGGGCGCGTGTACCTGCCGGCGCAGGATCTGCGGCGCTTCGGCGTGGACGTCGGCGAGGAGCCGGCCGCCGCGGTGCTCGCCGCCCTGGATGACGAGCGCCGATCGGAGGAGCTGTCCGCGCTCGTGCGCTTCGAGGCCGCGCGCGCGGGGGAGTGGTTCGACCGCGGGATGACGCTGACGGGGATGCTCGACAGGCGCAGCGCCGCGTGCGTGCTGGCGATGGCAGGCATCTACCGGCGGCTGCTGCAGCGCATCGAGCAGCGCCCGGAGGAGGCGGTGCGCCGGCGCGTGTCACTGCCGACGCGCGAGAAGGCGTGGGTCGCCGCATGGGCGCTGCTCCCCCTTCCCCGTACCGGGACGATGCGGGGACGATGCGGGGCGGGCGCGTGAGCGGCGCCCGCCGTGTCGTGGTCATCGGCGGCGGTCTGGCCGGCATCACCGCGGCCCTCGACTGCGCCGCCGCGGGCGCCAGCGTGACGCTCGTCGAGGTTCGACGCAGACTCGGTGGCGCGGCCTACTCCTTCGAGCGCGACGGTCTGCGCATGGACAACGGCCAGCACGTGTTCCTGCGCTGCTGCCACGCCTACCGCGCGCTGCTCGCCCGCCTGGGCAGCGAGCGGCTGACCTCCGTGCAGGCGCGGCTGGACATCCCTGTGCTGAAGCCCGGCTCACGGCCCACGATGCTGCGGCGCGGCTCGCTGCCCGCGCCGCTGCAGCTGGCGGGGGCGCTCGCTCGCTATCCGCACCTGACGCTCGCCGAACGCCTCGGCGCCGCGCGGGCGGCGCTCGGCCTGCTGCGCCTGAACCTCGAGGACCCGGCGCTCGAAGCGCAGACGTTCGGCGACTGGCTCGCGCGCCACGGCCAGGGGCCGCGCGCGGTCGCCGCGCTGTGGGATCTGATCGCGCTGCCGACACTCAACGTGCCCGCGGCGCAGGCGTCGCTGGCGCTCGCGGCGTTCGTGTTCCGCACAGGGCTGCTGTCCGCGGCCGACGCCGGCGACGTCGGCTTTCACGATGCGACGCTCGGCGAGACGATCGGCGATCCCGCCGCCCGCGCGCTGCGCGAGGCCGGCGTCGAGGTACGGCTGGGATGGCGCGCGGAGCGCCTGGCGAGGACCGCGGATGGGGTGGAGGTGCACGGCCGGGGTGCGCGCAGGGCGTCTGACGCGGTCGCAGAGGAGGAGACGGAGATGGAGGGGTTGAGCGCGGAGGCGAGCGTGGTGGCGCTGCCGCATGCGCGCGCCGCGACGCTGCTGGAGCCGCTTCTGGGGGAGCCGGCGCGCGCGCTGCGCGAGCTGGGCAGCTCGCCGATCGTCAACCTGCACGTCGTCTATGACCGGCCGGTCTGCGATCAGCCGTTCGCGGCCGGCGTGGGCACGCCAGTGCAGTACGTCTTCGACCGCACCGCCGCCGCCGGAGCGCCCGCCGGCTGCCAGTATCTGGCCGTGTCGCTGTCCGGCGCCGAACGGGAGATGGGGATGAGCGTGGATGTGCTGCGCGAGCGCTACCTGCCCGCGCTGCGCGAGCTGTTCCCACGCGCACGCCAGGCGAAGGTCGAGATGTTCCTCGCCACGCGCGAGCACGCCGCCACCTTCCGCGCGGCCCCCGGCGTCGGCGCGCTGCGCCTCGCCGCCTCGACGTCCGTTCCCGGGCTCGTCCTCGCTGGCGCGTGGACGGCGACCGGCTGGCCGGCGACGCTGGAGGGAGCGGTCCTGAGCGGCCACGCGGCCGCCGAGGCGGTGATGCGATGAGCGAGCTGCTCGTGGCGGCGCCGATGCGCATCGAGGCCGCGCTGATCTCCTCCGCGGGCAGGCGCGCGCTGGTGCGCAAGACGGGCATGGGGCCCAGGCGCTCGAAGGCCGCCGCCGGCGCGCTGGTGGGCGAGAGCGCCGGCGCGATGCTCGTGCTCGGCTTCTGCGGGGGGCTCGACGCGACGTCGGTGCCGGGGGAAGTGATCGTCGCTCAGGACGTGTACGCGGCGAGTGACGAAGGCCACCCGCAGGTGCGCGTCAGCTGCGATCTGAGCCACCAGCTCGTGCACCGGCTCACCGGTCGCGGGCTGAAGGTGCGCGTGGGGGACGTCGTGTGCGTCTCGCGCCTGGCCCTGGGCGAGCGGCGCGCCCAGCTGCACGCGGGCGGGGCGATCGCCGTGGACATGGAGTCGGTGTGGCTCGCGGCGGGCGCCGGCGGGCGCCCGTTCGGCGTCGTGCGGGTCGTGCTCGACAGCCCCGAGCACGAGCTGATGCGCGTGCGGGCGGCGTTTGGGGCGCTGCGCGCTGCGCGCGCGCTGCGTCGCGTGGCGGGCGCCCTTCACGAGTGGGCCCCGGGGGTCTAAGGTAGGCCACATGGCGGTCCGGGTCAGGCAGAGCACGCGCATGGGGTGGTACCTGATGCGTCAGCGACTGGCAAAACGGGAGAAGTTCCCGCTGATCGTCGAGCTGGAGCCGCTGTTCCAGTGCAATCTCGCGTGCTCGGGCTGCGGCAAGATCCAGCACCCCGAGCACGAGCTGCGCCGGCGCATGCCCGTCGCGCAGGCGATCGGGGCGATCGAGGAGAGCGGCGCGCCGATGGTCTCGATCGCGGGCGGCGAGCCGCTGATCCATCCCGAGATCCACGTGATCGCGGCGGAGCTGATCAAGCGCAAGAAGTTCGTGTACCTGTGCACCAACGCGCTGCTGCTGGAGAAGAAGCTCGAGAACTTCAAGCCGAGCCCGTACTTCTCGTGGGCGATCCACATGGACGGGCTGCGCGAGCGCCACGACGCCTCGGTCGAGCGCGAGGGCGTCTTCGACAAGGCCGTCTCGGCGATCAAGGCGGCCAAGGCGGCGGGCTTTCGCGTGACGACCAACACGACCTTCTTCACGCACGACTCGCCCAAGACCGTGCGCGAGGTGCTGGACTTCCTCAACGACGACCTCGAGGTCGACGAGATGATGATCTCGCCCGCCTACGCGTACGAGAAAGCGCCCGACCAGGAGCACTTCCTCGGCGTGACGCAGACGCGCAAGCTGTTCAGCGAGGCGTTCGCCGACGGGCGGCGCAAGAAGTGGCGTTTGAACCACAGCCCGCTGTTCCTGGACTTCCTCGAGGGCAAGGCCGAATTCGACTGCACCGCGTGGGGCATCCCCAGCTACTCGCTGTTCGGCTGGCAGCGCCCCTGCTATCTGATGTCCGACGGCTACACCAAGACCTACAAAGAGCTGATCGAGACGACCGACTGGAGCAAGTACGGCCGCGGCAAGGATCCGCGCTGCGAGAACTGCATGGCGCACTGCGGCTACGAGCCCACGGCGGTGCTGCAGACGACCAGCTCGCTGCGCCAGTCGCTGCGCGCCTTCGCCGGCTGAAGGCCCTCACCGGTCTAGAGGTCCTGCTCGAGCTCCGAGCGCACGGCGTCGCGGCGGATGTCGCGCCAGGACAGGCCCTCCTTGAGCAGTGCCGGCACGCCCAGGATCAGCGCGGTGACGACCTCCACCGCCTGCAGGATGATGCCGTATGCCAGGCCCTGCCCGGCGCCGACGCCGTACGCGGCGAGCACCACCAGGCACGCCGCCTGGAACACGCCGACGTTCGACGGCGTGGCCGGGAGGATCGCGCTGAGGTTCACCGCGAGCAGGATCGCAGCGGCCGCGGCCACGCCGGCCTGGGACTGCAGCCCGAGCGCGAGAATCACCATGTAGCAGGCGAGCCACTGCAGCGCCCACGCCGCCAGCTGGCCCAAGACCGCGCCCGTCCCGTAGCGCGGGCGCGCGAACACGATCAGCCCCTGGCGGGCGAGGCCGAGCATGCGGCTGATCCAGTTCGCCGCACCGGCGATGCGCGGCGAGCGCGAGCGCCGTCCGAACGCCAGCAGACGCGGGCCGGCGATCACGAGCACGCACACCACCAGCGGCAGCGCGAGCGCGGTGGCGATCGCCGCCAGATGGCCGCTCGGCAGCGGCACGCTCGTGATCGTCACCGCAAGCAGGATCACCAGCGCCAGCAGGTTGATCAGCGTCTGCGAGAACACCGTGCCGGCGACGACCGGCAGCAGGCGGGTCGTGCGCCCGTCGAGGCGGCGCGAGAGCACCACCACGCGCGTGGGCTCGCCGATCCTCCCGGGGACCAGCGCGGAGGTCATCACGCCGATCATCAGCGCGCGCACGACCGGCCCCCACGGCATCGGCGTGTCGGGCAGCGCGGCGCGCAGCGTCTGCCGCCAGGAGACCGAGCGCATCAGCATCGCCAGCGACATCAGCACGAGCGCCAGCGCGATCCACCCCGGCGATGCCGTCACCAGCGCGTGCCCGGCGCGCTGCAGTTCCAGGCGCGAGAGCGCGAAGGCGACCAGCCCGGCTAGCAGGACCACCCCGACGGCGATGCCCACGCGCCTGCGCGCGGGCCGGCGCGAGCGGGTCGGGGCGTCCTCCGGTGCAGCCATTGAGCCGGGGTCTATCACGTCGGGCCGCTATGCTGCCCGCGCAGCGATGAGGCCCGCTCCATAACCGCGGCTCGGCCGCTGATGGCTTCTACGTCACCGTCACTCGAACGTCAGTGAGGGCGTGCCGTGGAGCGCAGCGTCAAAAGCGAACGTCGATCCGTGTCCGAGCGCCGGCGGGTGTCCTCCCCGCATCTGGACCGCCAGGAGCTCGCCGCCATCTTCGCGGGCGGCTTCATTGGCGCGCTCGCTCGCGCCGCGCTCGCGCAGAGCCTGGTCGCGAGATCGTATGAATGGCCGTGGGCGACATTTGCCGTGAACCTGCTGGGCGCGGCGCTGCTCGGCTACTTCATCACGCGCCTGCAGGAGCGCCTGCCGCCGTCGCTGTATCGTCGCGCGTTTCTCGGCACAGGCATCTGCGGCGCGCTGACGACGTTCTCGACGGTGATGGTGGAGACGGTCGAGATGATCGAAGGCGCACACGTGGGGCTGGCCGTGGCTTACGCCGCCGCGAGCATCGCGGGGGGTTTGGCGGCGGTCTTCCTGACGACCAAGCTCGTGCGCCGCGCGGGGCTGAGGGTATGAGCTTCGTGCTGCTGTGGCTGGCGGTGGGCGTGCTCGGCGGGCTCGGGGCGATAGCGCGGTTCCTGCTCGACGCGCTCGTCTCGGCCAACACCGGCGCGCGCTTCCCGCTCGGCACGCTGCTCGTGAACGCCTCCGGCGCGTTCGCGCTGGGCGTGCTGGTTGGGGTGGCGCTGCAGGGCGACGCCTACCTGCTCGCCGGGACGGCGGTGATCGGCTCCTACACGACCTTCTCGACGTGGATGCTCGAGTCTCACCGCCTGGCCGAGGATGGGCGACGCCGGCTGCTCGCGGCGAACGTGGCCCTCAGCCTCGTGCTGGGCGTCGGCGCGGCGGCGCTCGGACGGCTGATCGGGGGTGGGTGATGAGTGAGGACGGCCTGAGATTGACCGTCTATCTCGGCGAGCGCGACCGTGTCGGCGGGCGGCTGCTCGCCGACACGCTGATCGACCTCTACGCTCGCCATGGCGTGAGAACGAGCGTGCTGCTGCGGGGGATCGAGGGCTTCGGCATCAGGCACAGGCTTCAGACCGAGCGCCTGCTGACACTCTCCGAAGACCTGCCGCTGCTCGCGCTCGCGCTCGATTCCAGCGCGCGCATCGAGGCGGTGCTGGAGGACGTGCGCGCCGTCGCCGGCCACGGGGTGATCACGCTCGAGCGCGCGCGTCTGCTGAACGGGGATGACGTGCACGCCGAGCTCTCGTCGGGGCCGGACGCGCTCAAGCTGACGGTCAACGTCGGGCGCGGGGAGCGGGTCGGCGCGCGTCCGGCGTACGTGGCCGTCGTGGAGTGCCTGCGCAGGCACGGGGTGGCGGGGGCCAACGTGCTGCTCGGCCTGGACGGCACCGCGCACGGGGTGCGCGAGCGTGGACGTTTCTTCGGCGCCAACGCGCAGGTGCCGATGCTGATCCAGAGCGTCGGCGAGAGCGCCACGATCGCGAGTGCGCTCCGCGAGATCGCGACGATGCTGAGCGATCCGGCGATGACGCTCGAGCGGGTGCGGGTGTGCAAGCGCGACGGCGTGCTGCTGGCCGAGCCGCCGGCGCCGCCGTCCGCCGACGGCGCCGGCCTGGCCTACTGGCAGAAGCTCGTCGTGTACACCGGCGAGCAGGCCCGCTTCGAGCGCCAGCCGCTGCACAGCGCGCTCGTGCGGCGCCTGCGCCGCGAGGGCGCCGCCGGCGCGACCGCGCTGCGCGGTCAGTGGGGCTACCACGGCGAGCACCGCCCGCACGGCGAAGCGTTCTGGTCGCTCGCCCGGCACGTGCCGGTGCTGACCGTGCTGCTGGATACGCCCGCGAACATGCGCCGCTGGTTTGAGATCGTCGATGAGATGACCGGCGAGACGGGGCTCGTGACGAGCGAGATCGTCCCCGCGCTGCGCGCGGCGGGGCCGGGCATCGAGCACGGCGGGCTGGAGCTCGCCGAGCGACGCGGTCGCTAGCCGCTCGGCGTCCGGGGAGATCAGGTCTCCAGCAGCAGCGTCACCGGCCCGTCGTTGATCAGCTCGACCTGCATGTGCGCGCCGAACGCGCCGCGCCGTGCGCCCGCGAGCTCGCAGAAGCGCACATACAGCGGCTCGGCCTGCTCGGAGGGCGCGGCGGCGACGAAGCTCGGGCGGTTGCCGCGGCGCGCGTCGCCGTAGAGGGTGAACTGACTGACGCACAGGATCTCGCGCTCGCCCAGCGCCTCGTTCATGTGCCCGTCGGCGTCCGCGAAGACACGCAGCGCGCGCACCTTCGCGGCCAGGCGCTCGGCGTCGGCGGGCTGGTCGTCGCGGGCGACGCCCAGCAGCACGAGCAGCCCGGGTCCGATCTCGGCGATCTGGCGCCCATCGACCCGCACGGCGGCCCGGCTGACCCTCTGCACGAGCGCGCGCATGGGCGGCAATTATGCCGGGGTCAGGCGCCTGGGGGAGAGCTGTTGGAGCGTCACGACCGGCGGCGGCTGCACGACCTGGTGGGAGCCGTCGTCGAACACGATCACGCCGCCGTGGGTGAGCCACGCGGCTGCCGCTGACGGACCGCTGAGCAGCGCGGCCTTCGCTCTGATCTCGGCGGCCAGCGCGCTCGGCGCGAGCGCGCTCACCTGCACCACTCCAGTGAAGGCGGGCCTGCCGGTCGACGGGTCGAGCAGATGGTGGGCGGGCCGCCCGTCGCGCTCGAGCCAGCTGCGCCGGCCGATGCCGCTGGTGGCGACGCCCGTGTGTGACAGGTTGAACGTGTGCAGGGTGCGTCCGTCGAAGGGGCTCTGCACTCGGACGGGGCGCACGAGGCCCCCGTCTCCGCCGATCAGCAGGTCCCCGGCGCAGTTGACGGCGAAGCCGCGATGGCTCGCGAGCGCCTCCCCGAGCACGTCCGCGAACAGGCCCTTCGCCAGGCCGCCGCTGTCCAGCCTGACGCCCGGCGGGCGCGTGACGGTGCCCGCGGCGAGGTCCACCTCGAGCGTGCGCCAGCGCTGGGAGGGATCGGCGGTGGCACGGCTGCGGGCGGGAGCCAGCGCGAGCGCGCTGGCGAGCGCGAGGGGCCGTGTCAGATCGTGGGCGTAGCCGACGCTCTCGAGCTCGTCCACCAGCGTCGCGTCGACGAGACCGCCGCTCAGCGATCCGGCTTCGCGCACCGCCTGCGCGAAACGCGCCATCAGCGGGCGCACCGGCACCGTCCGTCGCGGGTCGCCGTTCAGTCGAGAGAGCTCGCTGGTGGCAAGGAAACGCGAGAAGCGCCCGTGCCACGCGAGCAGCGCGCGCTTGGCGAGGGCCGCGCCGGCGTGCGCCGACCCCGCCCGTCCCGGTCCGATCACGAGGGCCGCGCAGCTCGAGCCGAAGCAGTCGAACTCCTCGATTACCTCCCCGTCGGCGCTCATGACTGCGAGGTGGTCACCGCGGAGGCGCCGCCGCCGGCTTCTTCGCCGGAGGAGAAGCTCGATTCGCCGGATGACGAGCCGAAGTCACCCGTGCCCGCTTCGTCGCTCGACCCCGTGCCGGTGGTGGTGGATTCGGTGCTGGTCGCGCCGGCGCGACGGGTGGCGTTGGCCACCAACGCGGGATCGTGGCCGGAGGCGAGCTGCACGTAGACGACCAGGAACGCGGCGCTGAAGAGCGCGACGGCGAGGCCGGCGACCGAGCGCCGGATGCGACGCGTGCGCCGGCGGATGGCCTCGCGGTGGCTGCTTGCGAGCGCCCTGGTGTCGCTCCGGTCGGAGGGGCGCACGGAAGCGCGCGCGCCGTATTGGCGCACGGACGCGCTCACCGGGCCGCCTCCGGCTGTGGCGCGGTGGCGGAGCGAAGCAGGCGCGCGAGCAGCAGAACGAGCGCGGGCACGACGACGATCGCGACGCTCGCCAGGAACCACGCCTGGCCCGCGTCGGTGCCCTCGCCGATGGAGTGGGCGAGCCCGAGGATCCACGCGAGCGCGGCGAAGCGGTGCAGCTTGCGCCATCGCTGCACGCCGATGCGCGCGCGTGCGTAGTAGGACAGGCCGAGTACCGCCAGCGTCCAGAACGCGACGATCCCGATGCTCGTCCACAGCGTCTTGTAGCCGCTCAGGAGCGGGATGGCGATGTCGCCGAGGCTCGGATGCATGTAGGCGTCGCCGAGCAGGCTCAGCCCGTGCACCAGGAGCGCCGCGAGCGTGGCCAGCGACAGCGCCTCGTGTGTCACGCGCAGCTCCGGCCGCCGGCCCTTGCCGATGCGGCCTCCCATCAGCAGCCCCACGCAGACGGCCAGGCTCGCCAGCAGCAGCGCAGCGATGCCGGCGGCACGGCTGGTGATCCAGAACAGGTACGGGCCTGCGGCGGTGGCGAGCATGCGCACACGGTGGCGGGCGCTGATGAACGGTCGCTAACCCACGTGTAAGCGGTCGCTAAGAGCGTGCGCGGGCGGGGCGCGGCCGGCGTGAGGACGAAAGCGACGCGGTCCAGAGCCGCTCGAGGAACCTTTCCCTTCCGGCCCGGGGGCCTTCCGGTTCGGGTGGCGCGGCCTCACACCTCAGTGGCCTCGCTCTTGACGGCTCGGAACCGCGTCTGTGGTCAACTTAAGAGCAGCACCTGGAGATTGCAAGGGCCCGCCGCTCGCGCTCCCCGCACCTTGCGGAGAAATCATCTCTCGCTACGGCGAGGCCGTAGCCGTAGCCGTAGCCGCGCCAGCGGTGGCCACGTCGGTGGGGTAGGTGCTCCGTGCGCGCAGCAGGAACACGCCGGCCGCGGCGAGCGTGCTCAGCATGATCAGGAAGCTCACCTGCAGCCCGGTGCCGGTCGCGGCGGAGACGATGCCGTGGGTATGCGTGCCGATCGGCGCCTGCGCGGGCTCGATGCCGATCACGAGGTCGGCGACGGCGCCGAACAGCAGCGGCGCGAGTGCCTGGGCGAGCGAGCGCACGAACGTGCGGGTGCTCTCGGCCCGCCCCCACAGGCCGGAGGGCATGATGTCCAGACGAGCGGCATCCAGCGGCGGGTTCGCGGCCGAGATCAGCGCTGCGCCGGCGACGTCGAACCAGATCGCGGGGGTGAGGTGGCTGGCAAGAAGGCCCGGGATCAGGAGCAGGGCGGCGCCCATGTAGCACAGCGCCGGAGCCCACACCCGGGCCTGCAGGCGGCCGCGGCGCACGAGCGCGTCGGTGATGTGCCCGCTGACGAGCGTGCCGGCGAGCGCGCCGAGCACGAGCAGGCCGAGGACGAGCGTGGCCGTCGCCTGGCTGGCGTGATAGTGCCCGCGCACGAACACCACGGCGAACGTCTGCAGGCCGGCGAAGAAGAAGTACCCGAGCGAGGAGCCAAGGATCAGCAGCACGTTCGTGGGGATGCTCAGGATGTAGCGCACAGCGGCGCCCAGCGACATCGCGTTGGGGTCCGTGTCGAGCACCAGCTCCGGATTCGGCTCGAAGCCGCGCTGGCTGGCGACCTCGTGCGCGAGGTCGCGATCGGGCGCCTGCTCGACGTGCTCGTCCGCGGCGCTGTCGGTGGCGGCGTGCGCGTCCGCGAGCGCCTGCGTCCCCGGCGCCAGGCGGCTCTGGCCGCCGCGCGCCGGCTCCGGCACGGTGCGCCACAGCGCGCGTGCGAGGAAGAAGCCGGGGAGCGCGAGCAGCGCGAAGGCGACACGCCAGGAGAACGCGCTGGCGACGGTGCCGCTCACCACGAACCCGGCGGCCGTGCCGATGATCTCCCCGCTGAGGATGTAGCCGTAGATGCGCCCGCGCTCGCGCGAGGGGAAGTAGTCGCCGCTCAGCGACGCGATCGCGGGCCCGGCGGTCGCGGCGACGGCGCCGAGCCCGACGCGAGTGAGCAGCAGCGTCGAGTACGAGCGCGCGAACGCGCCGAGCAGCGTGGTCACGCTCCACAGCACGACGCTGGCGGCGAGCAGTGGTATCCGGCGCGCGCGGTCGACCAGCAGCCCGACGGGGATCACGGCCACCGCGCCGACGAGCAGCGCGACTGAGTTGAGCAGGCCGATCTCGGTGTTGTCGATGTGCAGCGCGCGCTCCAGCTGCGGCGCGACGGCGCCGACGGTGGCGATCTGCGCGCTGCTGAGCGCGAGCACGCAGGCGAACAGGACGATCACGCGCGCCCGCGCGGGGCCGCCGACGAAGTGCACGACCTGCCCGCGCAGCAGGCGTGCCAGCCAGCGCACGCTGCGCATCAGCGCGAGCACGATGCGCTCGGGCGTGCCGAGATCCTCCATTCTCAGGTGCGGGAGGCTCGCGTCAGTTGCGCCCGCCGCCGAACAGCCGCAGGAAGAACAGGAAGATGTTGACGACGTCCAGGAAGATCCCGGCGGCCAGCGGCACCGCTTCGCCCATGCCCGCGCGGCGCATGCGGTTGAAGTCCAACACCGTGTAGGCGCCGAAGATGCCCAGGCCGAGCAGCGCGTAGATGACGTTGCCGCCGGGAATCGACACGAAGATGGTCACGAGCCCGAACACGATCAGCGCCAGCAGCGCGAAGAACAGCAGCCGGTAGCCGCCGGAGAGATCCCTGCGAATCGCATAGCCGGTGCTGCCGAGCCCGCCGACGAACAGCGCGGTCGCGCCCGCCGCCTGCCACACGGCGTCGGGCTCCGCTTCGACGTAGCGGTTCAGCACGCCGCCCAGCCCCAGGCCGAGCAGCAGGCCGGCGGCGAACAGCAGCGTGATCGACAGCGCCTCCGAGCGACGCGCGACGTTCAGGCCGATGATGCAGACGAAGCCGCCGATGAAGCAGACGATCGACGCGCCCTCGGCGATTTCGCGCCCCAGGTAGGACCCGAGCGTGAAGAAGACGAGCGTGACGGCGACTAGGCCCATCACCTGACCGAAGACTCCGGCCGCGCCAACGGTCTCGATCGAGCCGAACATCCCTTCGTCTTTGTAGCCGGCGAGTTGGGGCATTGCTCGACTCCTCTCCTCGGTTTGCGTTGCCGGAGGCTGCTCGCACCTGGCCAGCGGAGCGCAATTTTACGGCATGGGTGTTCGGGTAGTAGCCCGTGTTACCTGCATGTGACGGCGCGGTGGGGATCGTATTCCCAGCTGTCAGTGGCGCTACAGTGCTCGTCTAGAACGTGCCGTCGCGAAGAGTGGTTGGATCGGGATGGCTTGTTGCGTCTGCGTCGGCGTCGCTTGGATTGAGAGAGGACGATTGATGGACCCCCGCCAGCGTGTCCGGATGGTGTTGCGCGGTGCCCCGCGCTCCTGGCTGCGGCCTGCTTCAGATGACTGGCTGGTGGCGCTCGTTCGAGGCGGAAATGCGACCGCGTTTGAGATTCTCTACGACCGCCACTCTCGCGAACTGCTGTCGTTCTGCCGCTTCATGCTCAGCTCCCAGCACGATGCCGAGGATGCCGTCCAGCTGACGTTCGCGTCCGCCTACAGCGCGTTGTTGGCAGACGAGCGCTCGGTCACGCTGCGCCCTTGGCTGTTTGCGATCGCTCGTAACCAATGCCTGAGCGTCCTGCGACAGCGCCGGCCGGTGAGCGAGATCGACCTGGTGCTGGCGCCGCATGAGGACGTTTTCGCGCAGGTGCAGCGCAGGGACGATCTACGTCACGTGCTCGCGAACCTTCACGACCTGCCCGAGCACCACAAAGCGGCACTCGTCCTGGCCGAGCTGCACGGCTTCAGCCACAGAGACATCAGCGACGTGCTGGGCGTGAGCGCTGAGCAAGTCAAGTCCTACGTCTATCAGGCGCGATCGAGCTTGATCTCCGAGAAGCAGGCTCGCGACGCGGACTGCCAGGAGATTCGCAGAGAGCTCGCGACAGCCCGTGGCGCGGCGCTGCTGAAGAGTCATCTCCGCCGTCACCTACGCTCATGTGCAGGCTGCCGCGACTACTCCCAGGCGCTCACGCGCCAGCGCCGCCGCCTCGGCTGCCTGCTTCCTGTGGCCCCGTCGCTCGCTCTCAAGCGACGGGCGATGAAGGCTGCGCTCGGCAACGCGCCTGGTCCCGGTAGCACGGTCGCCGGAGCGTCCGTGACGGGGACCGCCACGGAGCTCGCTGGTGGCGGCGCCAAGCTGCTGGTCGTCAAGCTGCTTACCGGAGTGGCGCTTCTGGGTGCCGGAACCAGTATCGGAACGCTCGTGGTCAAGGCCTCAGGGATGCACTCCGGGCAGACGCCCGCGTCGCGCACGCATCTGCGGCTGTTGGCATCCATCCGGCCGGCGACCGAGCTCATCCCAACCGACGAAAAAGCAGCGCCGCCTGCGGTGCCGCACATCGGTACCGGACTCACGAGCGCCAGCGACCGTCCGGCGCAGTCCGTGGTGGCCGCGATCCAGCCACGCGCGCAGGCAGCCCAGATCCAAATCCAACGCGAAGGAGCGCACGGGGTTGGTAAGGGCGAAGAAGGGCATGGCAAGAGCGAAGGAGCGCATGGGGTTGGTAAGGGCGAAGTGGCGCATGGCAAGAGCGAAGGAGCGCATGGGGTTGGTAAGGGCGAAGTGGCGCATGGGAAGAGCGAAGGAGCGCATGGGGTTGGTAAGGGCGAAGGAGCGCATGGGAAGAGCGAAGAACCGCATGGGAAGAGCGAAGAAGGGCATGGCGAGAGCGAAGAACCACATGGGGTTGGCAAGGGCGAAGTAGCGCATGGCGAGAGCGAAGAACCGCACGGGGTTGGCAAGAGCGAAGAAGCGCCGGGCAACAGCGAAGAAGCGCCGGGGAACAGCGAAGAACCGCATGGGGTTGGCAAGAGCGAAGAAGCGCCGGGGAAGAGCGAAGAAGCGCCGGGCGCGGTCATGGCGAAGCAACCAACGAGCGGTAGCGCCAGGACGGCTTGGTCAGACAGATGAGAGCCCGAGAGTCCAATAATCCTCGCGCTCGCCGGCCAACCTTTTTGTCGGCCCGGCGTTAATACCTTCGCCGCTCGCGAACGGCGCGAGCCAGGCAACGAGGGTAAATGGCTGACGACGAGAGAGGTCTGTCCCGGAGCGTTCCGGGGGCCTGAAATGCGCGTACGACATCCGTGCGCTTGGCGACAAGGAGCAGGAGAATGCGCACCATGCTTGTGAGAGTTTCTGTATTTGCGGCGCTTTTGTCGCCGCTGCTGTCGATGGGTGTCACGGCTGGAGCGGCGGACGCTGCTGGCAGCGCGGGCACGATATGCAGTGCCAACAGCGGGTCGGTAGTGCTTTCGCCGGGGCTGGAAGTCGCGGCGCAGGTTCAGAACGTCGTGATCAAGGGGACTCTGTCTGGCTGCAACGGCAGCACGGTCACCGGCGCCACGTACGTCGCGCACCTGAAGACGACCGAACCCGTGGACTGTGCGACGCTGGCGTCGGGCAGCCCGGAGGTCGGGACGGTGGTCATCAAGTGGGGCCCGAAGGGTCAAGGAAACTCGCACGGGTCGCTGACCCTTCCGCTGACAAGCTCGCCGGGCGCGCGCATGACGGGCGAGCTCGAAAAGGGCCCGTTCGCCGGACTGGGTCTCTTCGGGCCCGTCTCACAGACGTTTGCGGGCACATGTGGCGTGCCATCCAAAGGAGCCAAGAAGGCGAAGAAGGTCAAGGACGGCACGTTCGCGGGCTCGGAATTCCGGGTCGCTGCTCCGCCGACGGCGGCGATCGCGTCTCCCGCTGGCGGGGGCGTGTACGCGCAGAACGCGACAGTCGCAACCGAATTCTCGTGCTCCGAGAGTGCTTTCGGGCCAGGCATCGAATCGTGTGTGGACTCAAACGGCGCGTCCAGCAGCCCGGGCACGCTCGAAACTGCGACGGTGGGCTCGCACGCGTACACGGTGACCGCGACAAGCATCGACGGGCAGACGGGCACGGCGACGATCCACTACACAGTCGAATAGGCGCGACGCCATGAGGAGGAGGTCCTGACTTGACCTCGTGGGCCTCCTCCTCGAGCCATCATCGTTGTGGCTGCCGACACAGCGTGAAACGGCTGCGGTCCTCTGGCGGCAAGCCGGACCCGCTTGCTGACGAGGTCGGACTGGAGCCAGGTGTTGCTGGGCCTGGCGCGCTCTCCAGCCCGCCGACCGACGAGATGCCGCTTGGCGAGATGAGCGACAGGCGGTCGACCTCGCGGCGCAACATCGACATCCACGCCCGCATGGTCGCGGCCGTCAGAGCCCGAGAAGTGCCTGAGGAGATCCTCGCTGCGGACTTTCGCATGGAGCACCACGCGGCCGCCGCCGTCGACTACGCCTACAGCGGCGCGACCGGCTGGCGCGAATGGATGAGCGACCTCTTCGAAGTCTTCCGCGAGGGGGCTCAGTACCGCGTCGAGGAGCTCGTCCTGGCCGGTGACGATTTCGTTGTGGCGATGTTCCGCGTCGTCGGTCGCAGTGTTCGATCGGGGAACTGGCTTGCGCTTTGCTGGGTCGGCGTCACGTGGTTCCACGACGGAAAGGCGACCCGCGCCGTCGGTTACACGTCGCGCGCCGCGGCATTGAAGGCGGTGGAGCTGCACTCGCGGGCGAAGTCGGAGGCTGCCGCCAACGCGGGTTCGCACGCCCGCGCGAAGCACCTCTAGCGAAACCGAGCGAGGACGCCGGACCGAGCTGGCGCGCCGTCAGAGCTTGCGCGCCCTGACCGCGGTCCCGTATGCGCAGATCTCCGTCCAGGTCGAGCCGAGCTCGGAGGTGTCGAAGCGAAACGCGATGACGGCGTTGGCGCCCTTGGCCTCCGCCTCCGCCACCAACCTGTCGGTTGCGTCCTGCCGGCCAGCCGCGAGCATCTTGGTCATGCCTTTCAACTCGCCGCCGACGAGCGACTTCAGCCCCGCGCCGATCTGGGATCCAAGGTTGCGAGAGCGGACGGTTAGCCCGAACGCCTCGCCGAAGACCTCCTCGATCTCATATCCCGGAAGGTCGTTCATCGTCGAGATGAGCACGGAAAGAACGCTACCAGCGTTGCGATCGGTTGCGGTCGAGAGGGTTCGTTGTCGGCTCAGGCCCGTCTGCGCTCAAGCGCAGGCGGCCCCGGTCCGAAGAGAACGGCAACTCGATGCACAGCGGATCATCTCAGTTGTTAAGGCAGGCGCCAGCCCCCACAGGGCGGGGCCTCACAGCCGACGGGCCGTTGCGCGCAGCGAGCGGGCCCGCACTGTTCGGTGCGCTCGCGCGGCGTCTGACGGTCGGTCGACCGGCGATCGCATGGTCACTGGCGCTGCTATGCTTGTTCAAGGCGCTCATCTCCATAGCGACCGTGGCCTTCCCGATCAGCGCGAGCGAGCCAGCAGGGCTCGTCGCCGGCGCCGGCGTGCTGGCGATCACCGTCGGATGCGCGGTGTGGCTGTTCGCGACCAGAATCCCTCTCCTTGGCTTCGAGCTGATCGCGGCGAGCGGAGCGCTCGTGACGAGCGCTCTGATCACACAGGCGACCACCCACGGAGGCATGATGCTCGCGGCCTTCGAGTACCCCTGGATCGCCATCTACGCGGCCCACTTCTTCCCGCGTCGGGCGGTGAGCGCACTGGGTGCGCTGATCTCGGTCGGCTTCGGCGCGGGGCTGCTGCTCAGCGGTCTGGCACACGTGGCGGTCTACTGGGTGGTGGTGACCGTCACGATCTGGTCGATCTGCATCGTGCTCGGCAATCTCAGCGAGAGCGTGCGTCTGCAGGTCGGCACCGATCATCTCACTGGCCTGCTCAACCGCAACGGGTTCCTGGCTGCGGCGCTGCGCGAGCGCGCGCTTGCCAATCGCACCGGCGCGCCGCTGACCGTCGCGGTGATCGACCTCGACGACTTCAAGCAGATAAACGATCGCTCCGGCCACGCGGCTGGCGATGAGCTGCTCGCGGCCCTTGGCCGGCAGTGGCGCGAGCGCATGCGCCCCAGCGACATCCTCGCTCGCCACGGCGGCGACGAGTTCGTGCTGCTGCTCCCCGGCACCGGGCCCGGCGGCGCGAAAGCGGCGCTGCAGCGCCTGTGCAGCGGCGAGGATCCCGTCAGCTGGTCGATCGGGATCAGCGAGTGGCTACACGGCGAGGACCTGGACGCTCCGCTCGCACGGGCCGACAAGCATCTGTACGAGGCCAAGCTCGGTTCGAGTCAGGGGCGTGGACGGGATGCGGTGGAAGAGTACGTCGGGGGCTTGAGCGGAGGGTCGTGAAGCCCGCGTGAGCGCCCAGGGCTACCGCGGGCCGGACCTCGAGGGGTGGTGCCGAACGTAGTTCGACCCTCATTCGTCCCTCGTCGGAGTCAAGCTTGAGCCTGTGCGGAGGAGGGATCAGCGGGCAGCGCAGCCTGCGCGTTCGCTTCCGCTTCCTTTTGCGCCGTCGGCCTGTCGATCCGGCCGAGAAGCCGCGCCACGTCGATCGCCGTGTACACGGCGCTGACCCCGGTCATCACCACTCCGGTCGCCCAGATCGCCACATAGGCGGCATCGTGGCCAAGCGAGCCTGCTGTTGCGGCGAGGGTAATGATGCTCGCCATCACGAAGAACCCCGACGGCTGGGCGCCCGCGACCGCCATCAGCGCTCGTGGTGCCTCATCGCCCCAGTACACCTCCCAGCTCGGCAGCTCGTCCTCAGTCAGCCGTGCGACATACGGCCAGAGCTTCTCGTTGACGTATCGGCCGTGCAGGTCGATACGGATTCGGAGTTCGGTGTTTATCGTCGCGACGACCGAGGCGAGGATCGGTATGAGCAGCAACAGCCTGCGGTCGCCACCGTGCTGCAGCGCCAGTCCCGCGACTACGCCGATCGCGGTCAGGCCCGCGCTTAGCACGGCGATCTGCGTCTGAAAGCGCATCGACATCAGCGACCTGATCACCGTGAACTCGGCGAGTGCCGCCTGAAGCGCCCGGTCCGACGATGTGTTTGCAGAGCCACTCATGCCGCCAACCCCCTGACGTGGTGTGTCCATCTGCCGAAAGACGGTGTTCTGACCCTAAAAACCTATCCACTGTGCGGCACATCCGTCGCGAGCGGTGCCGGCGCTCAGAGCAGAGATCACGCTGGCGTGGGAAAGATCGGGAACCTCGCCGGGAAGGAACCCCGCGACGGTGGAGTCATACAGCAAGCGCGCGAAAGGCGGGCCGTGCGTTGATCACAGCCGTAGAGCCGACGAAGGGATCGCAAGATTCCAAGTCGGGCGGGGCATGTGGTCAGAAGTCGCCGTCTCGTCCGATACCCCGAGTCACAGGAGACACCCAGTGCCTAGAACGCCGATCCTTGCTCTCGCTGGTTGTGCGCTCGTCCTCGCCGGCTGTGGCAGCTCCGGCAAAACCGGTAACTCCGGCACGACGACGGTCGCGGCGAGCGCTACCAGGACCACGGCATCGACGCCGAGTTCTACTCCGCTGTTGGCGAACTTGACCAGCGTCAGCTCGCTCGGCTCGACGATGCCAGCGAATGGCGACGTGAACCCCTACGGTCTCGTGCTCATCCCCAACAGCGTCGGCGCGCTGCGCGCCGGAAACCTGCTGGTGAGCAACTTCAACGACAAGGCCAACAACCAGGGCACGGGTACCACTATCGACCAGATCACCCCAGCTGGCAAGAGCTCGCTGTTCGCGAACATCAGCGCGAAGTCGCTGCCGGGCAGCTGTCCGGGCGGCGTAGGGCTGACGACCGCGTTGAACGTCCTGCCGGGTGGCTACGTGACAGTGGGGAGCCTGCCGACGACCAACGGCAAGTCGGCGACCGCCAAGTATGGCTGCCTGATCGTGCTCGACAGCGCCGGCAAGCCGGTCGAGACGATCGCCGGCGCTAACGTCCAGGGGCCGTGGGACTCTACGGCCGTCAGCGAAGGCTCCAAGACGACCCTGTTTGTCAGCAACGCGCTGAACGGCGGCGCGGCGAAGGGCATCCACACGATCGACAACTCGAACGTTGTGCGCATCGTGCTCGAATCTGGCGAAGGGCGGCCGCCGAAGGTCATCAGCGAAACGGTGGTCGCGAACGGCATTCCCTGGCGGGACTCTCCCGAAGCGCTCGTTGTTGGACCGACCGGCCTGGGGCTCTCCCCAAACGGCACGCTGTATCTCGCCAACACGGTCGCCAACAGCATCACAGCAATCCCGCAGGCGTTGACACGCACCACTCCAGCGGCCAAGGGCGGCACGACACTCACCAAAGGTGGGCACCTCAACGAACCGCTCGGATTGACGATCGCGCCGAACGGCAACATCATCACGACGAATGCCGGCGATGGCGACATCGTCGAAACGACGCCTGCAGGCCAGCAAGTCGCTGTGCAGACGGCCGACAAGAAGACTGGTGCAGGCTCGCTGTTCGGCCTGGTCGTAGCCCCGGAAGGCAACGGCGTCTACTTCGTAGACGACGGCGAAAACACGCTCGACCTGCTGCACGAAGGCCAACCGGCCACGCCGGCGACATCGAACGCGACGACCACCGCCGCGTCTCCTGCGACGAAGTCGATCAGCCTCTCCGTCCGCACGCTGCCAACCGTGGGGGCGGTGCTCGTGGACGCCGAAGGTCGCACGCTCTACACCTTCGCGCCCGACAAACACTCCAAGGTCACGTGCGTGTCCTCGTGCGCGACACTGTGGCCGCCATTGAAGCTCGCGAGCGGTGACACCGCCGCCGGGCCGCCCCAGCTGACGGCATCCCTGCTGGGCAGCGACCCCGATCCCGAAGGCGGCCGTGTCATCACCTACGCGGGCTGGCCGCTTTACACCTACGCGGCCGACGCGGCAGCCGGCCAGGACAGCGGACAGGCGATCGAAACCAACGGTGGCCGGTGGTACGTCATCGCGCCGTCCGGCAAGGTCGTCACTACCAACTGAGACCGTCCCGCAGGAGGCCGGTAGCGGCGCTCCAGGCCGCGGCGCTTTGTTGTCATCGACTTGAAGATTGAGGACGTCAGGCCGGAGTCCGCGGGCAAGATGAACTTCTACCTCAATGCGTCGATGAACTTGAGCGCCAGGAGGGCGACGTGGCAGCAATCGGTCTCGTGCTGTGCCCGGGACGCAACAAAACCGTGACTCAGTGGGCTCTGCGCGGCCTCGATACTCCGGTCGCGCTCGCTCGGTACACGACCGGCGACACCACCATGACCGACGAGACCGCCACTGCGCCCAGGCCGGCCCTGCCCGAGCTACCTGAGCTCACCGCAGAGCTGGCCGGGATCACCGAGGCGGCGAATGCCCCTCCCCGTGACATCCTCCAAAGACCTGCATTTTGCGGGCCTCTTGCCATGCCGGAGGAGGGACTCGAACCCCCGACACGCGGATTATGATTCGCGCGCCTCGACCTCGATCTGGCTCTAGTTAGCGGGTTTTCGCCGTAGATACAGGCCCTATTTCAGCCTGGGCGTAGCCCTCTCTAGAAATCCTAGAGAAATCTGCCTCTCGACTCGAACCTCGTTGGCCGGTTCGACTCGATGGAGGTCTACATCTACAGCAACATGAGCGGCAAATCTCGCCCCACGGGGCACCTACAGGTCCGCCCCGACAAGAGGGGTGGCGGACGGTCTTATTGGGCCTTCTGGTACGACCAGGATGGCGAACGAGGCGGACGCCGGCTCGGCCCGGCACACGTCCGCGACTCAGGTCGGCGCTCGTCGCGCGGCGCGACCATCTGGCGGGCAGGCAACGGACCACGCCCGACGCCCGAGCACCTGACGCCGAAGGACGCAGAGGCGCAGCTGGACGCGATCCTGCGCGAGCTGGAGACCGTAGCCGAGCTCCCCGAGCCCGACGAGCAGCAGACGACGCTCGCGGACGCCCTATACGGCTCCATCGCCGAGCGCGAACGCGACAAGGGCCTCAAGCGCTCCACGCTCGCCGGCTACAACGCCATGACCGAGCGCATGTACCGCGACCTCGGCGCCGACACTCCGCTGCGCGACTTCGCCGACGGCCGTCTGCGCGCGTACTTCGCCAACTTCAAGTCCTACAAGGTGCGCGGCGAGAAGGCAGCGAAGAAGGCCCGCGCCGAAGGTAAGGAGGTTCGCCGGATCGAGGTCGAACGCTGGACGGCGCAGCCGCCCGGCAGCCAGGCCGTCGAGGTCGCCACCAAGGCCGAGGCCGTGCAGATCGCCGACGAACTACCGGGCACCTGGAAGCACCGCCGCCGCGGCGCCTACCGCGTCGTGCCCCTGAACGCCCAGCGCCCCAAGTGCGTCACGCTCGCAAAGGCGAAGGCCCTCGAAGCCGAGGGGTACGTCATCGCCCGACGCAAGACGAAGGTGTGGATGCTCGTAGAGCCCGCCGCTGCGCAGACCCGCAACGAGTACCGCGATGTCCTCTCAGCGGCCTTCGACTACGCCGTGCGCAAGCGCTGGCTCGACGTGAACCCGCTGGCCGAGGTCAAGCGCGCCAGCAAGCGCGAGGAGCGCGAACGCATCTTGCGCCGCGAGGACTTCTACGACACCGACGAGGTTGCCCGCCTCCTCATACACGCGGCCGATGTTCTGGAGGAGGCGTTCTGGCTCTGCGGTGCCCACGCCGGTCTACGCCTACCCGGCGAGGCCCTTGGCATGAAGTGGGGGGCCGTTGACTTCCAGGCCGGCGTGATCCGCCCCTACGACAATTGGGTGCTGGGGCAGCTCGACGCGACCAAGACCGGCGACTCGGAGGCCATCCCCATGACCCCCCGGCTGGCTCGCGCTCTGGCGATGCTCAAGCAGCGGGGTTACGCGACCAGCGATGAGGACTTCGTATTCGCCTACGAGCTCGACCACGAGCGGCCCCTGCCGGAGCGCCCGCTTCGCGAAGCGTTCAAGCTCGCGCGCCAGAAGGCCGGATTGAAGCCGATCAAGATGTATAACCTGCGCCACTCGTTCGGCACGAGCCTGGCCGCCAAGGGCGTAGACGTGAGGACGATTCAGGCGCTCATGCGGCACAAGCGCATGAACACGACCGAACAGTACATGGCCTACGCGCCCCGGCCGGAGCTCGCGAACCAGATCACGCGAGCGCTCGACCCCTCTAGCCTGCCCGAGAACGTCGTGCCGTTGCGTCCACGATCGAGCGAGGCGGCGATGGTGTTCTTCGAGCGATTGGAGGAGGAGATACCGGCGAAGTGGCTCGCCGAGGTCCGCCGGCTCTACGCCGAGGCGGGAGTGCTGCAAACGGCTTAGCCCGGCGGATGCTCGCTCGTTTACTCGGAGGGTACGAGGGCGAGTAGGAGTTGCATGAGCCGTGTCTCGGCATCGGGGTCGTTCGGCACACGCTCGGTCCAGGGGTCGGTTTCAAGCTCGATGCCGGCATCGCTCAGAGCTTCGAGTGTCCAGGTACACAGCACCGGCCAGTAGACCGGCTCGACCGCTCTCAGTGCTTCCTCCAGTGAAATCTTCTTCGGCTCGCCCGGAGCGTTGACGCTCCACTCGTTAACCGTGCGCCACCACCGAGGGTCGCCGTTCTCGTCAGCTGCGATGTGGAGCACCGTTTCGTCACAGGGAAGTCCCGGCGGATCGCTCAGACCGTCATGTGTCCAGCTAACGCGGCGTGGCATCGCAGGCGTGCCGAAGCCGGCAACTACGACATCCGATGGGCGGGGTTCTGTCGTTGGGTCGCGGTAGGTCATAGGCCCAACTGTAGGACCGCTACACGACGCCGACCCGGCCCGCCGCGCGGCGCTCCGGTATTTGCGAGCTTTCGCCGAGGGGTACGGGAGCCGGCTTGCCCGGCCATTTTCGCATCCCTTCGGGATGCGGCCGGGGCTGCGACCGGCCCCGCATCGGGCGGAGCCACCCGTATCCAAAGGAGGGCGCTATGCCTACGCGCACCCGCTGGCCCGGAGACGAAGGTTACGACCGGATGGAGTTCGCGAGCCGTCTCGGCTGGAACGCAATCGCGAATTGGGGACTCAACGGCTGGGACCTCGGCAGCTGGCCCTATGTCGTCGTCTATCACCGCGGCGAGACGGAGCTCGCGGTGGACGTGGAAGGCGACATCGACATCGAGGAGTTCCCGACGCGCGAGGAGCGCGACCGCAAGACTGACGAGATCGCCTTCTTCTACTGGAAGAACAACGAGCAGGAGTGGGTAGACGGCATCGACTCGCACGAGCAGATGCCGCCGAACCTACGTGGCGCGTTCTCGTGGAGTCGGCTCGACGGCAGCTATGAGCCGGAACCCGAATACGAGCACTCGTAAGCGCAGCACATCGGTCCTCCGGTGCGGGAGCCCGCTTGCCCGGCCAGTGTTGCATCCCCTCCGGGGATGCGGCCAGGGCTGCGACAGGCCCCGCACCGGGCGGGACCACCCATCCAAAAGGAGGGCGGCAGTATGTCCGCTGGACTCACAGATACAGACTCGATGTTCTCCGTGCGCGAGACGCCCTGGCACGGGCTCGGCGCCGTACTTGACCGGCCGCCGGCGACCGTCGGCGAGGCGATCGAGGCGTCAGGGCTCGGCTGGAACGTGGCGAAGGAGCCCATCGCGATCGACCGCGGCGAGATGCCGGACGCCGATTGGTGGATTCCGCGCTGCGAGGAGATTCCCGGCTACTACGCCACGGTCCGCCAGGACACCCGTGAAGTGCTGGGGATCGTCGGCGAGCGCTACCGCATCGTGCAGAACCACGAAGCCTTCGCCTTCATCGACCAACTGCTCGGCAGCTCGATCAACTTCGAGACGGCCGGCAGCCTGCACGGTGGGCGCCGTGTATGGGTTCTCGCCACGCTGCCCGAGCATGTCGAGGTCGGCGGCGACCCGGTACGGCCCTACGTGCTGCTGATGAACAGCCACGACGGCTCGACGGCGGTCATCGCCGCCACCACTCCGGTCCGCGTCGTTTGCCAGAACACGCTCAATTGGGGGCTCCGCAAGGCGCGGCAGAAGTTCTCGATCCGCCACACCGAAGCCGTCACACAGCGCGTCCACGAGGCACGGCGGGTATTGGACCTCTCGATCAACTACTACGAGCAGTTCAAGCGCTTCGGGGACGAGCTCGCCTCCGAACGCTGCACCGAGCGCCAGCTGCGCGCGGTCCTCGATGAGCTCTACCCCAACGGCACCGACGACTCGATGAGCAGCCGTGCGCATGGCTCGCGCCAGCAGACCAAGGACCGCATCGCGGAACTGTTCCTGCGCGGTGAGACGCAGGGCAACGCGCCGGGCTCCAAGTGGGCGGCGGTGAACGCGATCGTGGAGTACGGCGACTGGATTCGCCCGCTGCGCTCAAGCGCTCAGCGCTTCGCCCGCGCACTCGATGACGGAGCCGAGAAGACCCGCGCCTTGCAGCTGGTCGCGGCCGTCTGAGACACCACGGCCCGGCGGGCATAGGGCTCGCCGGGCCGCCCAATCATTTTATGCTACTTCCGCTATAATCCTGCTATGCGTAGTTCTGATCTCATTGTGACCGGCCGCAGGCGCGCAGGGCTCTCTCAGGACGAGCTCGCCGAGCGCATGGGACGCCCACAGTCAACGATCACCCGCTGGGAGACCGGCCAGCAGCACCCGCCGCTTGAGAGCGTCATCGAAGCGCTGCGGGCCTGTGGCCTTGAGCTCACCGTCGGCATCGCACGCTATGACGACTCCTACGACGCACAGATCGCGCGGCAGCTGCGGCTCGACCCCGCAGAGCGCGTAAAGCGCCTGACGCCAGCATGGGCCACCGAGGGCTTTGACCCGATCGGCGCACTCGCCGAGCTGGCCGGACAGGCGCGTTTCGTCGTGATCGGCGATGTCGCTGGCGCCCTGCGCGGCTCGCCGGTCATGCTCGGCGCTCGAACGCTGCACGTAGTACCGGCAGAGACCGCGCTGGGCCGCATCGAGCAGACCGCCCGGCGACTCGATGCCAAGCCGAGCGCCGAAGGGACAGCGCAGACGCAGCGCTGGACACTGCCCACCGGCGGGGAGCTGCACGTCACGCCGCTGCCGCCGGGCACGCGCGGCTACCGCGACCTCGCGCGCGACGCAGAGATCATGCAGATTGCCCCGAGCACGTCTGTCAGAGTCGCGTCGCTGCTCGACCTCATCCGCATCGCCGAGGCATCTCCCGATGCCGGCGCGCGCGCTTCGGTCCCGGCTCTATGGGCCACCCTTGAGATGCACCGACGCGAGGCGGCGGAAACTACACCGGCAAGGACATGGCAAACGGCCAGTCGATAGACGAAGGACGCCAGGCCATTCTCGCGACCGTGGCCGTGCGGCATGATGTCAGGCGGCGGAGAAGTTGTCGTCTCAACTCCGGCGACCTCGCCGTTGCGGTAGGCGAAGGGCAGCAGCCGTGCCCAGCGCTCAGCACCGTCAATCCGCGTGACTCGCTCGGCGGTCTCGGGGTCGATGATCGCGAGCCAGGGTTGATCCAGTCGGCGTGCGGCCCGCTGATCGTCACGCGCTCGCGGTCGGCGAGGAGCTGCGCGACAGGTCGCTCGATCCACTCGTTGGTGCGTGGGTCGAGCTCGAAGGTTGTGAAGTTGACTTCGAGCATGGAAGGTTCCCTTTCAGGGCAACAGGGTTGAGAGGGCATCGAGCACCAACGCTTGCGCCTCGGCAAATGATGGCGCGTCCGGCGCCAGTCCAGGAACTGTCTGCTCATAGGCCCCGTGCAGCTGCTCCACGTTCGCTTCGATTCGCGCCTGCCGGTCGCCCTGCTTCACCAGTTCGAACTTCGTGCGTGCGAGTTGACGGACATGGGCGCGGTCCAGTTGATCGTCGTGCTGGCCGAGGATCAACGCGAGGTCGGACAGGTCGGTCGGCCGCTGTCGCTGGAGCAACGTCCGCAGCTTCTCAGCCACGGTCTCGGCAAGGGTCAGAACGGGGATCTGGAACCGCGCGTAGTAGGGCGGTCCGATGGCGGTCCATTCGGGCTCGTCGGCCACCGCCTCCCGGTAGCTGATCTCGACAGCGATCTGCCCGTTGTGATGCGGCGTGTGAAAGGCGATCTGGTCGAAGTCGAGACTGTGCTGGGAGTCGGTGGCGGGCACGCCCGGCTCGATGCGCAGCATTGGCTCGTCGGTCGCGCGCCTCATCGTGTCGGCTATGTCGGCGGCGGCGATCTTGTGCTTCGGAGGGTTGGTGCGGGTGGCGTCGAGGTCGGCTGAGAAGCGGCTGAACCCGCGGACGTGGCGCAGCACGAAACCCCCCTTGAAGCAGAGCTGGCCGGGGAATTGATCGGCGAGATGCGCAGCGACGGTCACCAGCGCGAAATCGCGCTCGACCAGCTCGACCGGTCTGTCCAGTTGTTCGGCGAGCTCCTGCAGGTCGTACTCGTTGTGGATGAGGCGGCGAGGAAGTGTCATCCGACCAGCCTGTGCGCGAGCAAGGCGTCGGGATCGACGTTGATCCGCAGACCCCATCGTGGACTGCTCGGCCCGCGATCCGGCGCGGAGGCCGAGAGCAGAACGTGGGCATGGCTGCGCCCTCGCAGCGCCAACAACGGCTCAGCGGCGACCGGGCCATGCAGACGCTCAAGCAGATAGCCGAGTCGCCGCGCCACCGCGGCGCTCCCATAACGTTCCGCCGCCTGAGCGAGGCGCTCGGAGCTCGTGCGGCCGGGCACGGCGCGATCGACCGCCTCTGCCGTCTGCGCCACGCTCACTCCCCAGCGTGGGTTTGCCAGGCAGTCGAGGATCGCCCTCTCGGGCGAGGCAATCGAGGGACCATTCGGTGTGTATAGGCCCCATATCCGCTCCGGGGCCAGTACCGCGTAGCGGACCTGATCGCCCTGCCAGCTCCAGTCGTTCAGGCGGTGGGAGGTCAAGACGATCACCCGAAAGAAGTGCTGGTCGCTGAGGTTGAACTCCGTCAGCGCTCGACCCGCAGTAATGAGATATGGCTTCGGCGTAACCGCGTCGATGAGATCCAGCAGACGAACGTCGGTCGATCCAGTCGGCGCCACCAGGAGGTAGACGCCTCGCCGTACCCGCCGCAAGCGGCCGTCATGGTTGAGCTGACGCAGCGCATCCTGGCTGCGTCGCCGAGAGCCCGCAGTTGCGTCCAGCGCCTCGATGTCCTCGTCCAGGCGAACGACCGGATGGCGCCGGGCGTCCATTGCTCTACGACTCAGCGCGACGAACGCCCGCTCGCTGAGCGGCCGCTCGGACAGGGGGATAGCGGGAGAAGCCATGTCGATCCTTGTTGCATGAGTGATCTTACAACATTCTTGTTGTTTAGCTCAAGCAAACGGGAAGCACGATCGACGCGCCGATACCGCGCCTCCCGACTCGATCTGCAGGGCTGTCTCTGCGGCCCCACGCCCCCAGCGCGGCCCTCCAGGGAAATCACAGGGAAATCCACACCTGGCCACCGCACCCGCGAAAATGGCTTGAACACAGACTTTACGCCATGCCGGAGGAGGGACTCGAACCCCCGACACGCGGATTATGATTCCGCTGCTCTAACCGACTGAGCTACTCCGGCCCGGATGACGCAGGAGTGTAGCCGCAGCGCCGTCTTCGACTAGCCTCGTGGCGTCATGGCGCCACCGATCCTGATGGCAGTGCCGAACGTCTCGGAGGGGCGCGAGCAGACGACGATCGCGGCCGTCGGCGCGGCGTTCGCGGACGCCCCCCCGGATGGCGCCCGCCTCCTGGACGTCCACTCCGACCGCGACCATCACCGCTCGGTGTTCACCATCGCCGCCCGCCAGGGCGAGCTGGCGCCGGCGCTGCTGCGCGGCGCCCGCGCGGCGGTCGAGCGGATCGACGTGATGAGCCGCGCGCCCGAGGACGCGGCGCAGCGCGGCCAGCATCCGCACGTCGGTGCGGTGGATGTCGTGCCGATCGTCTACCTCGACCCCGGCGCGCGCGGGGCCGCGTGCGCGGAGGCGCTGGTCGTTGGGGAGGACATAGGACGGGAGCTGCAGGTGCCCGTGTTCCTGTACGGAGAGCTGTCGGGAACAGACCCAGGCTCGGAGAGGACGCGCGCGCAGCTGCGCCGCGGCGGCGTGAGCGCCCTGGCCGCGCGCATGGCCGGCAGCGAGGGCGGGGAGGGGGCCGCGCTCGCGCCGGACTTCGGCCCCGCGCGCGTGCACCCGCGCGCGGGCGCCACGCTGCTCGCCGCCAGGCCGCCGCTGGTGGCGTTCAACCTGCAGCTCGCGCCGCCCGCGAGCGTGAGCGACGCGCGCGCCATCGCCGCGCTGATCCGCGAGGACGGCGCGAGCGGGCTGCCGGGCGTGCGCGCGCTCGGCATCGAGCTGAGCGGCGGCGTGGCGCAGATCTCGATGAACGTCGAGCGTCCGTTCGAGCTGTCGCTGGCGATGGTCGTCGCGGCCGTGCGTCCCCACGCTGACATCGCCAGCGCGGAGCTGGTCGGGCTCGCGCCCGCAGCCGCGCTCGAGGATTTCCCTCACGACGTGCCCATCCAGGGCTTCGATCCCGCACGCCACCTGATCGAGAACGCACTACGCTGCTGAGTCATGGCTCCAACGAAGCGCAAGCGTCAGACCAAGCACCGGGGCAACGCCGCCGGGGTGATCGAGTCCCGTGGCCGCACCGGGCGCAAGCCGACGGCCGCCGAGAAGAGCGGCGACGCGCGTGAGAAGGCGCGGGAGCAGGAGAAGCTGCTCGACAAGCGCGACCGTCCGCCCAGCTGGCGGGCGGCGTTCCTGAAGGCGATGTTCGCCTCCATCGCGCTGCTGCTGGTGCTGATCGTCGTGCTCGACAAGTCAAACCAGGCGATCAGCTTCTTCCCGATAGTGCTCGCGTTCTACACCGTCGTCAGCTACTACACCGACAAGTTCATGTACGACCGTCGCCAGCGCAAGAAGGCGAAGGCCGGCGGGGGAGGGGCGCCGTCGCGATGAGCGCCCCCGACGTGCGCGCTTTCACCGTCGGTCCCGTGCAGGAGAACTCCTACATCGTGCGCGCCGGCGCCGACGCCACGCGCGCGGTGATCGTCGACCCCGGAGATGAGGCCGAGCGCCTGCTGGGCGCGATCGACGCGCTGGGGGTCGAGATCGAGGCGATCCTGATCACCCACTGCCACTTCGACCACATCGGCGCCGTCGAGCCGCTCGCGCGCGCGACCGGCTCTCCCGTGTACTGCCCGGAGATCGAGCGGCCGGTGCTCGCCGACGTGATGAGCTGGGTTCCTCCTGGGTTCGGGCCGTTCGCGAGCTACGAGGCCGAGCACACGGTCGCGGGCGGCGAGCATCTGAGCCTCGCCGACCTGGAGCTCGATGTGATCTTCACCCCCGGACACAGTCCCGGCCACGTCACCTACGCGGTCCCCGGCGCGCTGCTCTCTGGTGACGTGCTCTTCCAGGGGTCCGTCGGGCGCGTCGATCTGCCGGGCGGCGACTGGGCCACGCTGGAGCGCTCGATCGGGAGCCTGGTGCAGGCGTATCCCCCCGACACCGTCGTCTACCCCGGGCACATGGGTGTCACCACGCTCGGGCGCGAGCTCGACAGCAACCCGTTCCTCAGCGAGCTGCGCGTGCGCGTGCCGCGTGAGACGAGCACCGAGCGCTCGCCCGCCGATTCGCCGGCAGCCAGAAGTTGAGCGCCGCCAAGATCAAAGCGCCACGCGGCACCTTCGACGTGCTCGGTGAGGACGCCGCCAGACGCACAGCCCTGGAGGCCCGCGCCCGCTCGGTCCTCGAGGGAGCGGGGTACGAGCGGATCGAGACGCCCGCGTTCGAGGCGACAGAGCTGTTCGCCCGCGGGGTGGGCGAGTCGACGGACATCGTGCGCAAGGAGATGTTCACGCTCGAGGACCAGGGCGGCCGCTCGCTCACGCTGCGGCCCGAGGGCACCGCCCCCGTGTGCAGAGCGTACGTCGAGCACGGCATGCACAAGCGCCGCCAGCCGGTCAAGCTGTGGTACCTGTCGAGCTTCTTCCGCCACGAGCGCGCGCAGGCCGGGCGCTACCGGCAGTTCTGGCAGGTCGGCGCCGAGGCGATCGGCTCAGAGGATCCCGCCGTCGACGCGGAGTCGATCTCGCTGCTCGCGGCGCTGCTGGCGGAGATGGGCGTACGCGGTCTCAGGCTGCGCCTCTCGAGTCTCGGGAGCCACGAGAGCCGGCGCGAGTACCGCGAGCGCCTGCAGGCGCATCTACGCGCCAACGAGCAGAGTCTGTCCGAGGACGTAAGAAGCAGGATCGAGCTCAATCCCCTGCGCGCGTTCGACTCCGATCACCCGGGCACGCAGAGCGTGATGCGCAGCGCTCCGCGGCTGCTCGAGCATCTGAGCGCGCAGGACGCCGAGCACTTCGCGCACGTGCGCGAGCTGCTGGACGTCGCCGGCGTCGTCTACGAGGTCGACGCCACGCTCGTGCGCGGCCTGGACTACTACACGCGAACCGTCTTCGAGTTCACCTCCGACGCCCTCGGCGCGCAGAGCGGCGTCGGCGGCGGGGGACGCTACGACGGCCTGGTCGAGCAGCTCGGTGGGCCGCCGACGCCGGGCATGGGCTGGGCGGCGGGGATCGAGCGGATCATGCTCGCCGCCGAGAACGGGCCCACCGGCGGCTCCACGCATTCGCCGCCGCCGGCCCCGGTGGAGCTGTTCGTGGCGCTCGAGAGCCCACGTGAGGATCTGCGCACGGCCGCCTTCGGCCTGCTCAGCGAGGCGCGCTCGGCGGGGCTGTCCGCGCAGATGGATCTCGGCGGGCGCTCGCTCAAAGGCCAGCTCGGGCTCGCCGACACGCTCGGCGCCCGCTATGTGGCGATCGTCGCGGACGCGCACACCACGCTCAAGGACATGCAGGCCGGCCGGCAGGAGCCCCTCGCCACCAACGCCGTCGTGCACGCCGTGTTGCGCGGTCAGCACGCCCTCTGAGCGCCACGCGGCGCCCGTGCGAGCGTCTGTGCGAAGCGTCCAAGGCCCATACCGCCGTTCAACTTCTGCGCCCGAGATGCCGAAGCAGGAGAGGATGGCGCAGCTTTCCCGTCCCTTTCAGGTCGCTCTCGTAGCCGTCGTGCTGTTCGCCGGCGTCTGGCTGTTCGCCCTGCAGGGGCGCTCCACCAGCACCAGCGGCTCCGGCTCCTCCGCGGCCGTCCCCGCCAGCGCGCCGTCGACCTCCACGCCCGCCGTCACGGCCAAGGTCCAGCGCTCCTCCTCCAGCAAGGCCCCTGGCGCAACGACTCACGCCAGCCACGGCTCCGGGTCGAGCCTCGGTGGGCTCTCACACGCCATCGACCAGGCTCACCACGCCGCCGCGATCTCCGCACAGCACGAAACGAAGATCGCGGTGAAGTCCGCGCAGGCTTCCGACGAAGCTCCAACCCACACCTCCAGCGCGCCGACACACGCCCCCGCCACCTCGGCCACGGCCGCCGCGCCCGCGACCAAAGCCGCCGCCAAAGCCGTCGTCAAGACCTCGACCAGGCCGGCCGTCAGTCCCGCGCACAAGAGCGTCGCCGCGCCCGCCACCAAGTCCGCCGCGAGCACGCTCAGCGGCCAGCGAGCCGTCGAAGCCGATCTCGCCAAGGGCGATGTGGTCGTGCTGCTGTTCTGGAATCCCGCCGGGGCGGACGACGTCGCCGTGCACGCCGCCTTGCAGCCCCTGGCCGACGCCCGCAACCGCAAGGTCGCGGTGCAGTACGCGCTGGCCAGCCAGGTCGCGACGTTCGGCTCGATTACACGCGGCGTTCAGGTCTTCGCCACGCCCACCATCCTGGTCATCGACAAGCGCGGGCAGACGACCGTGCTGACCGGCGTGCAGGACACCTTCTCGATCGAACAGGCGATCGCAGAAGCGCGCAGCTCATAGCCTTACACTCGCTCATGTGAGCACCCGCGCAGACGATGCGTCCCCGGAGGGGGAGCGGCTGAGCAGCCATCTCGAACGCCCACTCGGGCGCGGGCACACCCCGCACGACGCGTTCACCGGCGCCGCCGGCGGAGCCGCGTGCGGCGATCTGATCCGCCTGTCGATCGCGCTCGACCCGAGCGGCACCGACGGACGCATCGCCGACGCCGGCTTCGACGCCAGCGGCTGCGGCGCCACGCTCGCGGCCGGCAGCGCCGCCGTGAGCCTGCTGCGCGGCGCGACGCTGCTGGACGCCGCACGGATCGGCCCGCGTCAGATCGCAGACGAGCTGGGCGGTCTCAGCGCGGCCAAGCTGCACGCGGCCGAGCTCGCGGCCGACGCGCTGCATCGCGCGCTGGGTGGCGCCGTGCGCGAGCGCGCCGCGCTGAGCCCCTGCGCCGAGCGCACGCTCGTCGCCATGAGCGGCGGGGTCGACAGCGCCGTCGCCGCGCTGCTCGTCGCGCAGGCTGGACGCGAGGCCGTGGGAGTGACGCTCGAGCTGTGGTCGGACGCCGCGAACGACGGCGATCTCAGCTGCTGCTCGGCGCAGGCCGTTCGCGGCGCTCGCGAGCTCGCGCACGAGCTCGGCATGCCCCACCTCTCGATCGACCTGCGCGCGGAGTTCCGCGCCGGCGTCGTCGATGGCTGGCTCGCCGATCACGCCGCCGGGCTCACCCCCAACCCGTGCGTGCGCTGCAACGGCAGCGTCCGCCTGGACGCCATGCTCGAGCTCGCCCGCCGCCTGGGCGCCGAGACGCTCGCCACCGGCCACTACGCGCGCATCACCGACGACCAGCCCGCTCCGGGACCCTCCGTACCGCTGCTGAGGACGGCCGTCGACGCCGGCAAGGATCAGAGCTACGTGCTGTCCGCGCTTGCGCCCGCGTCGCTCGCTCGGCTGCGCTTCCCGCTCGGCGACATGCACAAGCAGCAGGTGCGCGAGCTGGCCCAGCGCGCCGGGCTGGCGGTCGCGCGCAAGCGCGACTCCCAGGACCTGTGCTTTCTCGCCGGAACCCGCCACCGCGACTTCCTGGAACGCCACGGCGGTCTCCACGAGCACGCTGGCGCGATCGTCGACCTGCAGGGCGCAGTGCTCGGCGAGCACTCGGGCGCGCACGCCTACACCGTCGGCCAGCGCCACGGCCTCGGTGTCTCCGCGCCCCAGCCGCTGTACGTGCTCTCGACCGACATGCGCGCGAACACCGTCACCGTCGGGCCTCGCAGCGCGCTGCTCGCGCACGGCGTCAGCGTGCGCGAGGCGACGCTGCATCGCGACGGTCGTTGCGTGGACGGGGTGCGCGTGCGCGCGCACGGACGACGGTTCGCCTGCCGCCTCCCCGGGGAGCTCGGCGCCGGACGCCACGCGCGGCTGGCGATCGACCTCGACGAGCCCGCCGAGCGGACCGCCCCCGGCCAGATCGCCTGTCTGTACGCCGGAGACCTCGTCGTCGGCTACGGCACCATAACCTGACGGTGTATCGCGGGTGCGATACACCATGCGCGCAGTAAGTGCTCTCACCCTTCCCCCAAGGTGTATTGCAGGTGCGATACACCGTCCGCAAGTACGGCACCCACACCCTTCCCCCAAGGTGTATTGCAGGTGCGATACACCGTGCGCAAGTGCGGCACCCACACCGTTCCCAAGGTGTATCGCAGGTGCGATACATCACGCGCAGTAAGACTCACACCCTCGGCTGGGCGCGCGATAGCCGCCTAAGATCATCCATCGAATGACCTCTGACGAGATACGCGAGCGCTACCTGAGCTTCTTCGAGGAGCGCGGCCACAAGCGCATTCCCTCGGCCTCGCTGGTGCCCTCCGCGCACGACCCCTCGGCGCTGCTGACGGTCGCGGGGATGCATCCGCTGAAGCCGTACTTCCTCGGCCTCCAGGCTCCTCCGGCGCCGCGTCTGACGGACTGTCAGAAGGTGTTCAGGACGGTCGACATCGACAACGTCGGCAACACCTCCCGTCACCTGACATTCTTCGAGATGCTCGGCAACTTCTCGTTCGGCGACTACTTCAAGGACGAGGCGATCGAGTTCGCGTGGGAGCTCTCGCGCGAGGTGTTCGGCTTCGCCGAGCAGGACATCTGGGTGACGGTGTTCGAAGGCGACGAGGGCCTCGGCCTGGGCAGCGACCAGGAGGCGATCGACCGCTGGCTGGCCGTGGGCGTGCCGCGCGAGCGGATCGTGCAGTGCCCGCGCTCGGAGAACTTCTGGCAGGCCGGCCCGACGGGCCCGTGCGGGCCGTGCTCGGAGCTGTATCTCGACCGTGGCGAGCGCTACGGCGCGCCGGACGATCTGCCGGGCGGCGAGAACGAGCGCTTCCTGGAGTACTGGAACCTGGTGTTCATGCAGTACGACCAGGAGCCGGCTCCAGACGAGCCGGGCACGATCCTCAAGCCGCTGCCGGCGAAGAACATCGACACCGGCCTGGGGCTGAACCGCATGGCGGCGATCCTCCAGAACAAGCGGTCGGTGTTCGAGACCGACCAGTTCCAGCCGCTGATCGAGCTCGGCGAGGATCTCGCCGGCGCGCAGTACGGCTCGGACTTCGACGTCGACCGCGCGCTGCGCATCCTCGCCGACCACGCGCGCGCGATGACGTTCCTGACGGCTGACGGCGTGGTGCCCTCCAACGAGGACCGCGGCTACGTGCTGCGCAGGGTGATGCGCCGGGCAATCCAGCAGGGCCTTGGGCTTGAGCTCGCGCCGGGCTTCCTGACGCGCTACTCACAGCGCGTGCGCGAGGTCATGGCCGGCGCCTACCCCGAACTGCTCGAGCAGGCGGAGGTGACCGACATGTGGCTGTCGGCCGAGGAGGACGCGTTCGGGCGCACGCTCGCACAGGGGATGGACATCCTGCGCGAGCATATCGAGCAGGCGCGCTCGGCCGGGCGCTCGTCGGTCGCGGCGAGCGATGTCTTCACGCTGCACGACACCCACGGCTTTCCGTATGAGATGACCAGCGAGCTGCTCGCAGAGGAGGGTCTGGGCATCGAGGGCGACTTCGAGGAGCTGATGGAGCGCCAGCGCGCCCGTGGCAGGGGCGGCGCGGCGAGGGCAGGCCGGACCGCTGCGCTCGCAGCCGACATCGGCTCGCTGGACGGCGGTGAGCCGACGCGCTTCACGGGCTATGAGACCGAGGTCCAGCCGACGACGGTCGTCGCGCTGCGCCCTGTCGAGGAGCGGGCCGGCGCGAACGGGGGGGACGGTACGAGCCCCGCGCGCCTGCTGGTCAAGCTGGCGGAGTCGCCCTTCTACGCCGCCGGCGGCGGTCAGATCTCCGACGTGGGGACGATCGAGTGCGAGCACGGCGATTGCCTGGCGCGCGTGGAGAACGTGCTGACGATCGGCGGGGACCGGATCCCGGAGGTGGTCGTGGAGGCGGGCGCGCTGCGGGTCGGCGAGCAGGTGCTCGCGCGCGTGGACCACCTGAGAAGGCACGAGACGGAGTGCAACCACACGGCCACGCACCTGCTGCAGGCGGCGCTGCGTGAGCGCGTCGGCGGCCACGTGCGCCAGGCGGGCTCCTATGTAGGGCCGGACAAGCTGCGCTTCGATTTCAGCCACGGGCAGGCGCTGAGCGCGGAGGAGCTGCGCGACGTCGAGGACCGCGTCAACGCGTGGATCGCCCGCAACGACCCGGTGCGCGCGATCTCGACGACGCTCGATGAGGCCAAGCGCCTCGGCGCGATGGCGCTGTTCGGCGAGAAGTACGGCGAGGTCGTGCGCATGGTGGAGGTGGGCAAGGGCGAGTATTCGCGCGAGCTGTGCGGCGGCACGCACGTGCGCTCGACGGGCGAGATCGGCGCGTTTCGGATCCTCCACGAGACCTCCAGCTCGGCCAACGTGCGGCGCATCGAGGCGGTCACGGGGCCCGTCGCGGTGGAGATGCTGCGCGAGCACGACCGCCTGCTGAGAGACATCGCGGCACAGCTGCGCACGCGCCCGGAGGACGCCCCCGCGGCGGTGGCGGCCTTGAGCGAGGAGCGCAGGCGTCTGGAGAAGCAGATGAAGGAGGGCGGCGCGCCGCGCAACGGCGGTGGGTCGGTGGACCTGGACGGACTCGCGGCTGCCGCCACGCGCGCGGACGGGGCGAGCGTGCTGGCGGCGACCGTCGATGTGACCGACGCGAAGGCCCTGTTGGATGTGCTCGACCGGCTGAAGGGCCGCCTGCCGCAAGCGGCGATCGTGCTCGGCAGCGCGGCTGAGGGTCGCGTGCATCTCGTCGCGAGCGTCGCGCCCGAGCTGGTCGCGCGCGGCGTCAGGGCGGGCGAGCTGGTGAAGCTCGCGGCGGCGCTGGTCGGCGGTGGCGGCGGCGGCCGCGACACGCTCGCCCAGGCCGGCGGGCGCGATCCCGAGCGGCTCGGCGATGCGATTGACGCCGCGCGCGCGGCGATCGAGGCCGCGCTGGCCGATGGCTGAGCCGCGTATGCGGGTGCTCGCGCTCGACTACGGCAGCGCGCGCTGCGGCTGCGCGCTCAGCGACCCGACGGGCACGATCGTGACGCCGATCGAGGCCGTCGCCCGGCCCGCCACCAAGCGCGGGTTCGCGCATCTGCGCGAGCTCGTGCGCGAGCGGGCGGTGGAGCGCGTGATCGTCGGGCTGCCGCTGTCGCTCGACGGCAGCGACACCGATCAGACGCGCGAGACGCGGGCGTTCGCGGCCGAGCTCTCGCAGCGTCTCGGTGACGAGGTCGCCGTGGAGATGCACGACGAGCGCTTCACCACGCGCATCGCCCAGCAGATGGAGGGGGCGGGCGGGTCCTTCAAGGCCAGCGAGGACTCGCGCGCCGCCGCGCACATGCTGGAGAGCTGGCTCGCCGCGCGGTCGCGTTAGGGTTCCTGGTCCTTGTCTCGCGGCGATCGATCACGAACGGGGCGCGAACGCAGCGCGGAAGAACGCGAGCGCGACCGCCAGGAGCGCGCGCGCCGGCGCGCGGCGCCAAAGCCGCCCGAGGTACCGCCAGCGGAGTCGGCGGCTGCGCCCGTATCGCAGCCGCCCAAGCCCTCGCCAGCGCCTCCCGCGAAGAGTCCGTCGCCGCCACCGCTCGCCGCGCCTCGGGTGAGGCGCGGGCGCTCGCCGCTGGCGCGGCTCGCCGCGGTGCTGGCGCTCGCGGCGGTGGTTGCGGCGGTGTTCCTGCTGCTGGGCTCGCACGACCCCAAGCACACGGCCAGGATCGCGCCGATCCCCGTCGTGAAGGTGCTGATCCCGGAGGGCAAGACCCGCGCGCAGATCGCGCAGATCGCCGCCGCCGACGGCCTGAAGGGCAGCTACGCCGCGGCCTCCAAGAGCTCGCCGCAGTTGAGCCCGGCCACGTACGGCGCCCCGCACGGCACGCCGGATCTCGAAGGCTTCCTGTTCCCGGCGACCTACGACATGTTCCGTCACGCCCAGGCCGGCCGGCTCGTGGAAGAGCAGCTGATCGCGTTCAAGGAAAACTTCGGCGCGGCGCAGATCGCGCGCGCCCATGCCCTGCACGTGACGCCGTATCAGCTGCTGATCGTGGCCTCGATGGTCGAGCGCGAGGCGCTGATCCCAGGCGACCGGTCGAAGATCGCAGCGGTCATATACAACCGCCTGGCGGCGGGCATGCCGCTGGGGATCGATGCGAGCATCTACTACGCGGTCGAGCAGGCGACGGGGGTGGCGACGTACACCGGCGAACTGACCGAGGCGCAGCTGCACATCCACTCGCCGTACAACACCCGCACGCACGTGGGCCTGCCGCCGACCCCGATCTCCAACCCCGGCGCGGCGTCGATCGAAGCGGCTGCGCACCCCGCTCACGTCTCCTACCTGTACTACGTCGCGGGCGCGGATGGCTGCGGCGAGCAGGTGTTCTCGAACACGCTCGCCGAATTCGAAGTCCACGCCGCCGCCTACAAGGCGGCGGTCGCGCGCGACGGCGGGCACCCGCCCACCTGCAAGCGCAAGTGATGACGCGCCTGCCTGTGCCCGTCAGGCTGGGCGTCCTCGGCTGGCCGGTCGCGCACAGCCGCTCGCCGGCGATCCAAAACGCGGCGCTCGCGGCGCTGGGGATGACGGGCTGGCGCTACCAGCGCCTGCCGGTGGCGCCGGCGCTGTTCGCCGAGACCACGCGCGCCCTGCGCTCCTCGGGCTTCCATGGGGCGAACGTGACGATCCCGCACAAGCAGGCGGCGCTCGAGCTGGCGAGCGAGGCGTCGCGGACGGCGCGCGAGATCGGCGCGGCGAACACGCTGACGTTCGCGCCCGACGGCACGATCGCCGCCGAGAACACCGACGCCCCCGGCTTGATAGCGGCGCTCGCCCGCCTGCCCGAGCTGCCCACCCACCCGCGCGCGCTGATCCTTGGCGCCGGCGGCAGCGCGCGCGCGGCGGCGTGGGCGCTGCGCGAGGCCGGCGCGAGCGAGGTGTCCGTCTGGAACCGCACGGCGGAGCGTGCGCACGCGCTCGCGCGGGAGCTCGGGGTACGCGCGGTGCGCGCCGCCGTGCCGGCGGATCTGCTCGTCAATTGCACCTCTGTCGGCCTGCATGGCGGCGGCGCCGTACAACGCTCGGCTACTGACGGTGATGCGCTCAACCAACTCGGATTGACGTTCGATCAAGTCGGTGAGTACCCCTATGTCGTCGATTTTGTCTACCGCTCCGGATCCACGCAGCTGCTCGCGGCTGCCATGGCGCATGGCGCGCGCACCCTCGACGGCCTCGAGCTGCTCGTCGCCCAGGGGGCGCTCAGCCTCGAGCTGTGGACCGGACGCCAGGCCCCGCTGGAGGTCATGCGCCGCGCCGCCCGCGAGGAGGATCCACCAGCGGCCTAGACACGCGACCACGGAGGGCGCCTCATGAGCGAGGTGCCGCAACAGGCCGACCCCGACCTGCACGCGATCTTCGGGATGGACGGAGCGCATGACGGCGCCGGCGAGCGCGTGATCTCGGTCGAGCGCGCCGCCCGGGGAGACTCGGGCATCGACGGTGATGCGTTCTCCGACACGGAGGCTCGCGTCGAGCTCGACGGGGATTCGCTCTCGGGCGCCGGGCTCGAGCTCGACCCGCTCCCGGGCGCGGACGTCGAGTTCGACACGCTCGGCGGCGTCGATGACTACGACGCGACGGAGCCGGCGATCGCGGCCGAGCCGTCCGCGCAGGCGACGTCGGCCGAGAACTACTCGGGCATCACCAAGCCCTCGCGCAGAGGCTCCTCGCAGCGCTACCTCACCGACGTGATCGTCGACATGGGCTTGGCCTCGCGCCGGCAGGTGGACGATGCGCTGGAGAGCTCGCGCATGTCGGGCACCACGCCCGAGCGCGTGCTGCTCGAGAACGGCTCGATCACCGCCGACGCCCTCGCGCGCGCGCTGGCCGAGCGCTACGGCCTCGACCACCTCGACCTCGGCGTGTTCTCCGTCGACATGTCGGCCGCCAACCTTGTCAGCACCACCGTCGCCAAGCGCTATCAGACGGTCCCCGTCGCCTTCGCCGACAAGCGCACGCTACTGGTTGCGATGGCCGACCCCTCGAACGTGCTCGCGGTCGACGACATCGCGATCATGACCGGCTATGAGATCCGCGTGGCGGTCGCTCCTCCGGATGACATCGCGACCCTGATCTCGCGCCTGGACAGGCTCGAAGACGTGGTCGGCGAGTCCTCCGAAGTCGTCGAGGACGCAGAGGATGGGGCGGAGGTCGTCGCGCTGCACGAGACCTCCGAAGACGCGCCTGTCATCAAGCTCGTCAACCAGCTCGTCGCCCAGGCCGTCGAGCGGGGCGCCTCGGACATCCACCTCGCTCCCGACGGGCGCGAGCTGCGGGTGCGCTTCAGGGTCGACGGCGTGCTCGCGGACGTGACCAGCGTGCAGCGGCGCATGGCCGCGGGGGTGGTCTCGCGCATCAAGATCATGGCCGAGCTGAACATCGCCGAGAAGCGCCTGCCGCAGGACGGGCGCGTGGGGCTGGTCGTCGACGGCCGCCACGTTGACCTGCGCGTGGTGACGCTGCCGAGCGTCCACGGCGAGGGCGTGGTGATGCGCGTGCTCGACAAGGAGTCGGTGGTGGTCGAGCTCGACAAGCTGGGCATGGCCGACCCCGAGCGCGAACGCTTCGAGAAGGCCTGCCACGAGACGCACGGCGCGGTGCTCGTCACCGGCCCGACCGGCTCGGGCAAGTCCACCACGCTGTACGCGGCGCTGAAGATGCTCAACACGCCCGAGAAGAACATCATCACCGTCGAGGATCCGGTCGAGTACGAAATGACCGGCCTGACGCAGGTGCAGGTCTCGGCGAAGGTCGGCCTGACCTTCGCCGCGGGCCTGCGCTCGATGGTGCGCGCGGACCCCGACATCATCATGGTCGGCGAGATCCGCGACCGCGAGACGGCGCAGATCGCCGTGGAGTCGGCGCTCACCGGGCACCTGGTGCTCTCCACGCTGCACACCAACGACGCGCCCTCGGCGATCACCAGGCTGATCGAGATGGGCATCGAGCCGTTCCTCGTCGCCTCGGCGCTCGACTGCGTGGTCGCCCAGCGTCTCGCGCGGATGCTGTGCCCGAGCTGCAAGCGGCGCACGATCATCCCCGCGAAGGTGCTCCGCGAGAACGGCTACCGCGCGCGCGTGGAGCTCGAGGCATACGAGCCCGTCGGCTGCCGGCGCTGCGGCGGCAGTGGCTACCGCGGGCGCGTCGGGCTGTACGAGGTGATGAAGATGTCGCCGGAGATCCAGGCGCTCACGCTCGAGCGCAGCCCCGCCGAGGCGGTGCGCGACGTGGCCGTGCGCCAGGGCATGACGCGCCTGCGCGACGACGGCCTGCAGAAGGTCAGACAGGGCCGCACGTCGATGGCTGAGATCGCGCGCGTCATCGGCACCAACTGAGCTCGTACCTTCGTCCAGCGCCGCCATGCGCGGATGGCGCCCCCTAATGGATGGACGGCGATCTGTCGATGCACGGACCCATGGACATCGATTTCGCTGACCTGCTGATGGAGGTCGTACACCGCAAGGCATCCGACCTGCATCTGGCCTCGGGCGCACACCCCACCGTTCGCGTGCGCGGGCGCCTGACGGGGCTGGAGGACTACCCGAAGCTCTCGGCGACGGACACCCGCGAGATCGTCTACTCGATCCTCACCGGCGACCAGCGCCAGCGCTTGGAGACCGACTGGCAGCTGGACTTCGCCTACTCGATCCCGGGCCACGCGCGCTTCCGCGTCAACGCGTACTACCAGCGTGGCGCGATCGGCGCGGCGTTCCGTCTGATCCCCTTCAACCTGTCCTCGATCGACGAATTGGGGCTGCCCGCCGCGGTGCACGAGTTCACGCGCCGGCCGCGCGGCTTCGTGCTCGTGACCGGCCCCACCGGCTCGGGCAAGTCGACCTCGCTGGCGGCGATGATCGACGAGATCAACAGCTCGCGCGACGAGCACATCATGACGATCGAGGACCCGATCGAGTTCCTGCACGGCCACAAGCGCTGCATCGTCAACCAGCGCGAGCTCGGCTCCGACGCGCACAGCTTCTCCGCGGCCCTCACCGCCGCCCTGCGCGAGGACCCGGACGTGATCCTCGTCGGCGAGATGCGCGACCTGGAGACGATCTCCACGGCGCTGACCGCGGCGGAGACCGGCCACCTGGTGTTCGCGACGCTGCACACCCAGGACGCCGCGCAGACGATCGACCGCATCATCGACGTGTTCCCCTCCCACCAGCAGGGCCAGGTGCGCGTGCAGCTGTCGGTCGCGCTGCAGGGGATCATGACCCAGCAGCTGCTGCCCAACGCCGACGGCTCCGGACGCGTCGTCGCGTGCGAGGTGCTGGTCCCCAACCCGGCGATCCGCAACCTCATCCGCGAGGGCAAGACCCACCAGATCTACTCGGTGCTGCAGACCGGCTCGGCGACAGGCATGCAGACGATGGACGCCGCGCTGGCGGGGCTCGTGCGCCAGGGCAAGATCAGCCAGAAGCTCGCCGAAGCGCGCTCGTCGACCCCGGATGAGCTGAGGCGCCTGATGGGGGCGCCGTCGCTGGCGGCCGCGTGAGCGTCCGGACATGAGCACGTACGTCTTCAAGGCGATCGACCTGGCCGGCGGCAAGGCCCGCGGCGAGGTCGAGGCCGACTCCAAGCAGGCGGTCTCCGATCAGCTCAAGCAGCGCGGGCTGATCGTCCTGGACATCGCCGACAAGCACTCCTCGAAGAACATCGAGATAGCGCTCTTCAAGAGCGTCAAGCCCACCGAGCTTGCGATCTTCGCGCGCCAGCTCTCGACGATGATCTCCTCGGGCATGAGCATCCTGCGCGCTCTGTACGTGCTCGAGGAACAGACGGACAGCAAATACCTGACGGAAACGATCGTCGCGGTGCGCAAGGACGTCGAGGCCGGCCTGCCGCTGAGCGACTCGATGGCGCGCCACCCGAAGGTGTTCAACCCCCTGTTCGTGGCGATGACGCAGGCCGGGGAGATGGGAGGCGTGCTCGAGGACGCGCTCGTGCGCGTCGCCGACCAGCTGCAGAAGGACGCCGCCCTGCGCAAACAGGTGAAATCGGCGATGGTCTATCCGTCGCTGGTGATCACCTTCGCGATCGGTGTGATGATGGCGCTCGTGGCGTTCCTCGTGCCGGTGTTCGAGAGTGTGTTCAAGGAATTCGGCGGCGAACTTCCGGCCATGACGCAGGTGTCGGTCGGGCTCTCAAAGCTCGTAACGGGATACTGGTGGGCGATCTTCGGTGGCACAGCGCTTCTGGTCTTCACCTTCGTCAAGTGGAAAAAGACCTCCTGGGGACGACGCCAGTGGGACCACTTCCGCCTGCACATACCGATGCGGATCGGCACGATCGTCCAGCAGATCGCCGTCGCTCGCTGGTCGCGCACGCTCGCGTCGCTGACCGCCGCCGGCGTGCCGCTGCTGCAGGCGCTGGAGATCACCGGGCGCACGGGCGGCAACGTCGCCGTTGAAGAGGCGATGGACGGCGTGATCTCCTCGGTCAAGCGCGGTGGCACGATCGCCGCGCCGCTGGCGCAGGCGCCGATCTTCCCCTCGATGGTCACGCACATGGTCGGCGTCGGTGAGGAAACCGGCGCGCTCGATGCCATGCTCGACCGTGTGGCCGAGTTCTACGAGGAACAGGTGGAGGCGTCGGTCAAGACGCTGACCTCGATCCTCGAGCCGATCATGATCATCCTGATCGGCGGCATCGTCGGCTTCATCGTCATTTCGATGTACCTGCCGCTGTTCGAAGTTTACAACCACATCGAATAGCCACGGCGCCGATAAGTCGGCGCCTGGTCAGTCGCGTGAGACGCTGATCCGGCCACCGCCGACCGACAGCGACACGCCGCCGTCGAGCAGCTCGAGCAGCTCTGCCCCGACCAGCTCCCGACGCCAGCCTCGCAGCGTGCGCACGTCGGCGTCGGCTGCACCCGCGCGCGTGGCGGCGACGATCGCCTGCAGGTCGGCGCGCGCGGCCAGCAGCTCGTAGGCGAGGCCGGCCTCGCGCGCTCGCGCGCGCAGCAGCGCCTCGCCGAGGGCCACGAGCGGGGCGTCGTCGGGCTTTGGCGAGGGGGCGCGCGGCGTCTGCGGCGGCGGGTCGGGGGGGCGCGCGCGCCCGCGAGCGACCGCCTCCAGCAGGTCCTCCGCGCGCCGTCCGCCTGAGCTCGCGCCCACGCCGCGAATCTTCTCGAGCTCGGCGCGCGAGGACGGCCTGCGCTTGGCGATCTCCACGAGCGTGGCGTCGCCGAGCATGCTCTGCACGGGCCGGTCGTGGCGCGCGGCGGTGCGCTCGCGCCACTCCACCAGCTCGCGCGCGATCGGCCGTGCGGAGGCGTTCAGCGTGCCGATCCGCGGCAGTCGCGCGAAGATCGTGTCCGGGTCGCGCTCGTCGCTGGAGCGCGCGAGCGGCTCGCACTCCTCGTGCGCCCACTGCAGGCGGCCGAGCTCCGTCAGCCTGCGTTCCAGCTCGCCGGCCAGCTCGAGCAGGTGCACGACGTCCTCGCGCGCGTATGCCAGCTGCTCGGGCGAGAGCGGACGGGCGTCCCAGCGGGTGAAGCTCGCGGTCTTGGCCACGCGCAGGCCGAGGACGTCGCTCAGCAGCGAGTCATACGAGGACTGCGCCCCCAACCCGGCGAAGCCGGCGGCCACCTGGGTGTCGAACACGTTTCTCACCTCGGTGTCCAGGCGCCTGCGTACGAGCGCGATGTCCTGGCGCCCGGCGTGCACGACGATCTGGATCGCGGGGTCCGCGAGGACGTCCGCGAGCGGGGATCCGTCGAGATCCTCGGCCAGGGGGTCGACGACGAGGATGCGCTCGCCCGCCTCCCCGCCTTCAGGGATCGCGAGCTGCACCAGGCACAGCAGCGTGCGGTAGCGGCCCTCGCCCATGAACTCCGTGTCGAGCGCCAGCCGCCCCGCAGCGCGCGCGCCGTCGGCGAGCGCCGCCAGCCGGCGCTGCTGCGAGTGCTCGCTCACGGCTTCGCCCCGGGCAGCAGGTACAGCAGCCCGCCCTGGGGCAGGCCCGCCTTGATCGAGACGTCGGTGCCGTGCGCGCGCACCCACCGCGCGGGTTCCGAGCAGGCGGGGTTGACGGACTGGTTCGCGCCCGCGCAGAACGTGTTCAGGAAGGCGTAGCGCACCTTGCCCTCGGCGATCAGCCGCTTCAGCTTGGAGACGGAGGTGAAGACGCGAGCATCGTATGTGGTCAGCACGAGCACCGGGCGCCCGTCCTGCACGATCAGCGAGCCGACCGCCGTCGCGGACTCGGCCGCCAGCTCGTAGAACGCGCCGTGCTGGTGGGCGAGCAGGTAGGCGCTCAACGGGTGCTGCTGCGCGCCCGGCAGCTCGCCGACGAGGCCGGCGTCGCTCACGCGATCGGCGATGGCGGTTAGGTCGGCCTTGAGCGGGATCACGAGCACCGCCGCCAGCGTCAGCGCGATCACGCCGGCGGGCGCGAGCAGCCGGCGGGCACGCTCGGGGGCTCGGGGGGCGCGCGCCAGCAGCGCGCTCGCGCTCGCGCCGAGCGCTCCCAGCAGCGTCAGCCACCACTCGATCGTGTACCCGTACATCAGGCGCTCGCCGTAGTAGACGACGACCGCCAGCGTCACGACGAGGACCGCCAGACGCACTCGTGCCAGGCGGGTGGCGCCGCCGGCCTCCGCGGCCCACGCGAGGCCGATCCCCAACATCGCCGCGACGGCCGGCGTGAAGGCTTCCACGTAGCGCGGGTGCAGGCGGATCTGGTGGCTGAACAGCACGATGCCGACGAGCATCCACAGGCTGAGCCCACCCGCCGCCGCGCGGCGCATGCGTCGCCGGGTCTGCGTCCGCTGCTCCTCGCTCTCAGCGGGGGCCTCCGCGTCCCCGCGCAGGCCCCACATCAGGGCCGGTATGCCGAGCAGCAGGGCGGCCACGAGCTCCAGGCCCAGACGCTCGCCGGACAGCGGCCCGACCGTCGCCAGCAGCCGGGTGGGGGAGGGCGGGCCGATCGGGATGTGGTCGCGCTCCTCCTGCGTGGCAACCGGGTAGTGATGGCCCGCTTCGAATTCCACGGCCCCCAGTTCCGGTGTTTTCCCGCCGAGGCGATCGGTGCCGTTGAACACGAACGCCGCGTTCCACGCGCTGCCGTTGGTCGAGCCGATCGCGTAAGGGCGATCGTGGGCGGGGAACAGCAGCGTGGCGGTCAGCCACGACAGCGCCACGGCCACGTAGACCACGCCCGCCAGCCCCACCCGCAGCAGACGCCGCGGGCGCGGACCGGACAGGCCGAGATAGGCGAACAGCGCGAGCCCCGGCAGTGCCACCAGCGACTCCAGCAGCTTGACGTCGAACGCCACGCCCAGTGCCGCCGCGGCTGCCAGCAGCCAGGCGTTGCGTCCCGTCTCGACCGCGCGCACGAGCGCCAGCAGCGAGAGCACGAGCAGCAGCATCATCACCCCGTCCATCGTGTCGCTGCGCGCGCTGATCACCTCGATCGGCAGCACCGCCATCGCCACCGCCGCGGCGATGCCCGCAGGGGCGCTCCAGATGCGGCGCACGGTCACGTACAGCAGCGGCACCGAGGCGATTCCCGCGCAGGCCTCGGGCAGCTTCAGCGTGGTCGAGCTGAACCCGAGCAGCTTCACGCTGATGACCTGCAGCCACAGATCCACGGGGGGCTTGTCGATCGAGACGCTGCCCCCGGGCTCGAACGCGCCGAAGAAGAAGTTGTGCCACGACATCGTCATGCTGCGCACGGCCGCGTCGTAGAACGGGTCGGGGGGGACCTGGCCGATGTGCACCAGCCGCAGCACCGCCGCACCCAGCGTGATCGCCGCCACGAGCGCCCACTCGGCTGTACGTCCCGGTCTTCTCACGCGCGGAACGCTAGTGTGATCGGCTCGTGGCACGCGACAGTGGCGACAGCGAGGAGCAGGTACCGGCGTCTCATGGGCCGCGGGAGTGTATGGCCTGCCGCGGCACCGGCCAGGTGATCTCCAACCTCGGCGGTACGCCGAACAAGCTCGCCTGCCCGTGGTGCGGGGGCGATGGCGTGCGCGTGCCCGGCACCGACGCGCAGGCGCGGTGGCTGGAGCAGGACGCGGACGGCTCGACTGCCGAGCCGGCGGGCTGACCGCATCCTCGAAGGGGCAGCGCGGGCGGTTTCGGCCTGAGGACCGGTGGTCTACCGCTGAAGACATTTGTCCGCACTAAGCGTGTTATTTACTGCACACAACTCTTGAATAGTTGCGCTAACTGGGTTTAGAGTGGCCGCAGAGCGTGCCGCGTCCACGCTGGCGATTCGACTGGCTGGGCGCAGGTGCGGAAAACGGGGAAGCGCACAACGGGAGGCGCGGCTATGGGCGGCGAAAGATTCGATGTGCATTACATCCGTGGTCGCTCTCGTCGGCGCAGGCGAGTGTCGTGGGTGGCTCTGCTCGCCGTGCTGGCCTTGGCGGGCGTGGTCCCCGCAGCCGCATCGGAATCCTCCGGCGTCGTCGCGTGGGGCGAGAACGTCGACGGGCAGCTCGGCAATGGCACGACCACCACCGAGAAAGAACCGGTCGCGGTGAAGGTGCTGACGGAAGCCACTGCTGTGGCGGGCGGCGAATCGCACAGCCTCGCACTGTTGAAAAGCGGCAAAGTCATGGCGTGGGGCGGGAACGCTGATGGGCAGCTCGGCAACGGTACGACGACCACCGAGAAAGAACCGGTGGAAGTCAAAGGTCTGACCGAAGTCGTCGCGATCGC
>DATHPE010000056.1:0-1934 GCA_035484215.1 Solirubrobacteraceae bacterium
TGACGCCTGCGCCTCGCTACGTCAGTCACCCGCACCACCCGAAATTATCCCACCACGAAGCGCTCGACGCGACCACGCCGGTCGACGTGACCGCCTGCGCCACGACACGCCCCCAGCACGACAACAACCCCGCACAGACCAGATGTGTTCGTTCTCGGGTCAAGTGAGACGCCGTGTGCTTGTTAGTTGTGAGACGGATCGTCCGTCTCATTTGAGTGTGTTTGTCTAGAAGCCTCTCCTTCGGTGCCCGCCGAGGGGTTGGTAGCGTTTGCTGTAGTCGGGAGCGAGGACGCGAATGAGCTCTTGGTCGTGGTAGACGTGGATCAGCGCGCCGGTCTCGACGATCCGCACGCGTGCGCCGACGTACTCGATCGGTAGCGCGATCGCGAGGCCGGCGTAGGAGAACACGCCGGTCTTTGAGACCTTGCGGGTCAGCGTGTGCGGCGGGTAGATGGGGTCCTGGTCGGGCTTGGTGCTCGGGAGCTCGGCCATGGCGGCGGGGGCCGGGGCGTAGCGTTCGGCGGGCGTGAGATCGCCGAGCGCTTGGTGCGGGCGCTCGGTGTTGTAGTGGCCCTTGAAGCGATCGAGCAGCAGCTGCAGGTGCTCGAGGTCGGCGGCGGGGCCTTCTTCGGCGAGCCATTCCTTCATCGTGCGGTGAAAGCGCTCGAGCTTGCCGAGCGTCTGCGGGTGCGCTGGCGCGGCGTTGATCATCTGCACGCCGAGCGCGGCGAGCTTGCGCTCAAAGGCGACCTCGTGCCCGTGCAGCCGGCCGGTGAAGATCGCGCCGTTATCCGAGAGCAGCTGTCTGGGTGTTCCGTGCAGGCTAGCGGCGGCGGTGAAGGATTCCCAGGCGAGCTCGCCGGTGGCCCGCGCGCCGGCGCGGATCGCGAGCAGGTAGCGGGCGTGATCGTCGAGCACGTCGATAGCCCAGCCGTGCCCGCCGCCGGCGAGCGTGATCTGGGTGGCGTCGATCTGCCACAGGTCGTTGGCAACCGGCCGCTCGAAGCGCAGCTTCGCCGTGGCCTTCCTGGGCGGCTGCGGGGGGATCAGGTGGTTGCGCTTCAGTGCCCTGTTGACCGTCGAGACCGCCGGCGCATCGACACCGGCACGCAACAGCTCGGCTCTGATCCGCCTGGCGCCCCAGCGAGGACGCCGTCTGCGCAGCGCGCAGATCATCGCCTCGAGCTCCGGGTCGATCTGGCCGGGAGAGCTCCGCGGAGCACGCGAGCGCGCCGCCAAGCCCGCCTCGCCTTCGCGCAGGTATCTGGCGCGGTAGCGGTAGAAGCTCGCGCGCGATACGCCGCGTCTGCGGCACACCTCAGCCACCGACTCGCCGGTGCGGTCGGGCTCCAACAACAGCTCCAGCTTCAGATCCTCCATCGAGACCACCTTCAGCGCCACGCTGACCTCCGTCGCTAGCCATCACGAACGGAAGCCAGACTGATCCACCGCGGCGTCTCAGAAGTCCCAAGAACGTCTCAAATGAGCCGAGAACGCTGTCACGCATCAGCCGAGAACGATCTGTCGCACATCTCCCCAACTCTTACAAGCACAGACCAGATGCACAAGGATGCTGTTGCTGTGCGCTTGCTGTGCAAATTCGTTGGCCGCTCCGGCGTGCTGACGGTCATTAACCATGTGATGACGGCGGCGAGCATAGGTGCGTCCCGGGGCGGCGGATACGCGCGCTACCTGGAGGGCAAGACGGTCGAGCCCGAGCGCGGGGACTACTACCTGACCCCTGATGGGGAGATGGCGCAGGCCCCGGGGCGCTGGCTCGCCAACGAGGAGACGCTCGACCGCCTGGGTATCACGGCGGGCGGGCCGGTAGACGGCGCGGACTTCATCGCTCTGATGGAGGGCCGCCACCCTGGCACGGGCCGGTGGCTGCGTCGGGAAGGCGCTGGCGGTGGCCGCGGCGGTGGGATCGATGT
>DATHPE010000057.1:0-4613 GCA_035484215.1 Solirubrobacteraceae bacterium
ATCGCCACCACATCAGCCACCACCAACAACCGCCGAAACACCGCATCCCGCCGCAAACACGCATCCGGACCACGAACCTCCGCAATCCCCCCAACAACCACACGACGCCGCCCACCCAACCCCAAAAAACCACGCGAAACAGACGGCCGCCCGTCCGACAACGTCCCCGCGGCGGCATGTGCCCGCGTGTCGGTCAGCGACGCGGGACCCCAGGGGATCCCGGCTTCAACCCCACTCCCCGTCTCCACACTCATAGCGTCTCCCCGCCTCCTTGCTCGCCACGAACGGACCCCATACGGGAAGTCCACAACCCAACAGATGTCGAGAACCGTGACCCCTACTAACGCCCGGCATCATAAACACTAAGGTGAGCTAAAGCAAGACCTCCTTTAGGAAACGGCATGCATGCCCTACCCGAGCGCCACAGGCGCCGGCTCCGTGGGCAAACCGAAGAATCCAGGCTAACCGCACCAGCAACGTGGGAAATTGCTCTATGCTGGTCAGCCCAGTGAGACGCCGAGCACTGAGTCGGGCCATCGACTGGCCGGCCAGCTCGAGCCCCACTCCAACACGGACAGACAGCCATGCACATCGACCCCTACATCGTCCTCGGGAGCGCCGTCATTGGGTTCCTCGTCGGCATAACGGGCGCCGGCGGAGGCGCCCTGATGACGCCGATGCTGATCCTGCTGTTCGGGGTCACGCCGTCGGCGGCGATCTCCAGCGACCTGGTGGCGGCGGTCGTGATGCGCCCGTTCGGAGCGGCGGTGCACCTGCGCAAAGGCACGGTCAACCGGCGCCTGGTCGGCTGGATGGTGCTCGGCTCGGTGCCGATGGCGTTCCTCGGCGCGTATCTTCTGCATCTGATGGGCGCGGAAAAGGCCGCCCAGGAAAACATCGAGATGGCGCTCGGCGCCGCGCTGCTGCTGGGAGCCGCGGCGATGGTGCTGCGATATGCCCTCGATCGCCGCGGCGGCAAGCGGCGCACGGGCGTGGTCGGCGATGTCGAGGTACACCCGGCGCGGACAGTGGCTATCGGCATGATCGGCGGCCTGATCGTCGGCATGACGTCGGTCGGCTCTGGCTCGCTGATGATCATCCTGCTGCTGTTCCTGTACCCGATGCTCGGCGCCAACCAGCTCGTCGGCACGGATCTCAGCCAGGCCGTGCCGCTGACGCTCGCCGCGGCACTGGGCGCGCTCGCGTTCGGCCACGTCGAGTTCGGGGTCACGACCTCGCTGATCATCGGCAGCGTGCCGGCGGTGCTCGTCGGCTCGCTGCTGTCCTCGAGCGCCCCCGACCGCTACATCCGGCCGGCGATCACGTTCGTGATCTTCGCCTCCGGGCTCAAGTACGTAGGCGTCGGCACGACCGCCCTCGGCTGGATCCTGTGCGCGACGCTGCTCGTCGGGGCACTGGCCTGGTCGAGCGTCAGCCGTCCGTGGCGCCGGACAGGCAATGAGCCCGAAGCGGAGGATCCCGTGCGACCGGAGATGGTCAAGGTCGAACAGCAGGTTCCCGAGTCAGCGGCCCGATTTCCGAGTTAGCAGTCGAACTCAAGCCGCCTCAGGCCGACTGGCGCACGTTGCTCTAGCCTGATCCGCTAGCGATGCTCGCCTCGATACCGAGCCCGTCGGTCAACGGGTTTCACGTCGGCCCGCTGTTCTTCCACTTCTACGGCCTGTGCTACGTGGTCGGGATCACGGCCGCGGTCATGCTGACGCGCAGGCTGTGGCGCGCCAAGGGCGGCGATCCCGAGCTCATTTACACAGTCGCGCTCTGGGGCGTGCCGGCCGGGATCCTTGGAGGCCGGCTGTACCACGACATCACCAGCTGGAACGAAGTGCCGCACAACTGGTGGGGGTGGCTGGCCGTGTGGCAGGGCGGCCTGGGGATCTGGGGAGGGATCCTCGGTGGCGTGATCGGCGGGGTGATCCCGCTGCGGCGCGCGGGCGTGAGCGTCACGCGCTTCATGGACGCCGCCGCGCCGGGGCTGCTGGTGGCGCAGGCTATCGGACGTGTAGGCAACTACTTCAACCAGGAGCTCTTCGGCGGCCCCAGCAGCCTGCCGTGGGCGCTGCAGATCAGCCCCGAACATCGCCCCACGGCCTACCTCGGCTACGCGACCTTCCAGCCGACGTTCCTGTACGAGCTGATCTTCGATCTGGCGCTCGCGGCGACACTCGTGTGGATCATCCGCCACAGGAGGATCCGCGCGCCGGGGATCTTCGCGCTGTACGTCACCGGCTACTCGGCGTTTCGCATCTTCGAGGAGACGCTGCGCGTCGACCCCGCGCACCACATCTTTGGCGAGCGCCTGAACTTCTGGGTCGCCAGCCTGCTGACACTCGCCGGGATCGCGTGGTTCGCCTACACCCAGCGCGCCGCCCGCGGCGCGCCACCACCGCCGGCGGAGCGGCTCGCGGACGCCGTGAGCGAGGACGGCGCGGCACTCGCGCCGAGGCGCACGTGATGGCGCCGTCGCAGGACACGTCCAGGCCGGGGCTGGACGGGTCTGGTGTATGGCCCTGCTGCTGCCTGGTGTATAGCCATGGCTATACACCATGTGCGCGAGCGAGTCTAGCTGCTCGGGGCTGATGCCGACGCCACTGCAGTCAGCTCAGCCATGCGGATAGCTCCTTCAGCGCGTCGGGGATGACGTAGTAGTAGGCCCACAGCCCCTGTCGCTCCGAGTCCACGATCCCGGCGTCACGCAGCTTCTTGAGGTGGTGGGAGAGCGTGGGCTGGGAGATGTCGAACAGCGGCACGAGCTCGCATACGCAGACCTTGCCGGCGTGCTTGCGCAGCACGTCCACCAGCTGCAGGCGGATCGGGTCGCCGAGGGCCTTCGCGACCTCCGCCATGCGCAGCGCGTGATCGCGCGCCACGTCGGGGTAGACGACCGGCTCGCAGCAGCGCTCACCGGCCGCTCGCTTGTGCTTGGGGGACAGCTCCAAATCGATAGGCATCGATCTACTTATATCAATAACACTTACGTCTGTCTATCTAATACGATCCGTCGTCATGGACCCCGACGTGAGCCCCGACGCCCCCGACGCGGTTGCGGTCATCACCGACATCCACGGCAACCTGCCGGCGCTTGAGGCGGCGCTGGCGAGGATCGAGGAGCTGGGCATCGAGAGCGTGCTCTGCGGCGGTGACCTCGTCGGCTACGGCCCGCATCCCAACGAGGTGTGCGCGCTGATCGCACAGCGCGAGATCCCCACGATCTACGGCAACTACGACTACGCCATCGCCCGCGACGAAGAGGACTGCGGCTGCGCGTACGTCACCCCCCACGACCGCGAGCTCGGCCGGATGTCGGTCGACTGGACGCTCGCGCACACGAGCCAGGACGCCAAGGACTTCATGCGTGGCCTGCCGTTCGACCTGCACTTCCCGCTCGGCAGCGTCGACGTCCACCTCGTCCACGGCTCGCCGAGGAAGGTGAACGAGTACCTGTTCGAGGACAAGCCGGCGCGCCTGTACGAGCGGCTCGCCGCCGCCGAGCGCGATCCGTTGCTCGTGTTCGGCCACACCCACAAACCGTGGGTCCACGAGTACGGCGGGGTGCTGTTCGTCAACTGCGGCTCGGTCGGCAAGCCCAAGGACTCAGATCCGCGCGGCGCCTTCGCGGTGCTCACGGCGACCGGCGGCGGCGTGGACGTGAGCATCGAGCGCGTCGACTACGACGCCGAGGCCGTGGCAGCGGAGGTTCGCGTGGCCGGATTGCCCGGCGAGCTCGCCGACAAGCTCGTGAGCGCGACATGAGCCACCTGCTGCGACGACGCCTGCTCGCGGAGTACGTAGGCTCGGCGTTCCTCGCCGCGCTCGTGATCGGCTCGGGGATCGCCGCCCAGCGCCTCTCCCCCGGCGACGTCGGCCTAGAGCTGTTCGAGAACGCCGCCGCCACCGCCGCGGGGCTGTTCGCGATCATCCTCATGCTCGGGGCGGTCTCCGGCGGGCACTTCAACCCGGTGGTCTCGTTCGTCGACGCGAGCTTTGGCGGGATGCCCTGGCGCGAAGCGCTCGCGTACGCGCCCGCCCAGATCGCCGGCTGCATCACCGGCGCGATCGTCGCCAACGCGATGTTCGCGCAGGCGCTCGTGTCGATCTCCACCACGCACCGCGCCTCGAGCGCGCACCTGTTCGCGGAGGTCGTCGCGACGCTCGGCCTGATGCTCGTGATCTTCTCGCTCACGCGCACCCGTCGCGGCGCGGCGGCCCCCGCCGCGGTCGGCGCGTACATCGGCGCCGCGTACTTCTTCACCAGCTCCACGAGCTTCGCGAACCCGGCGATCAGCGTCGGGCGCGTGTTCTCGAACACGTTCGCCGGCATCGCGCCTTCATCCGCGCCCGGCTACATCGCCGCGCAGATCGTCGGCGGCCTCGCGGCGGTTGCGCTGCTGCGGGTGCTCTACCCCGACGTGACGCCGGCCGAGGCCGCGGAGGTGGTGCTCCCGCACAGCGACGGTGGCGTCGTTTTATAGTCCTTTGCGTCCGAGGACGTGGGGGATGGTGCGCAGGAGGATCTTGATGTCGCTCCATAGCGACCAGTTGGCGATGTAGAGGTAGTCGATCGCGACCATCTCCCTGAGCGGCACGCGGGCGGG
>DATHPE010000058.1:0-104106 GCA_035484215.1 Solirubrobacteraceae bacterium
CAGGCTCAACCTCTCTCTTCACTTGGCGGTGAAGGAGGCAGCCTGAGCCGAGGCACGGACGGGTTCCCCGGCCGGGGAACCCGTCCAAACCTCAAAGACCTATCGAGCCCCCAACTGTCGGGAGCACCCGGAGACAGCCCACCTTAGGCGGCTCGCGCGGTTCAGGCTCAGTCGAGCTACTCGCCGCCGAGGGAGTCGAGCTTTTCGCCGAGTGCATCGAGCTTCTGGCCAAGCAAAACCAGATGGCCGAGGAGCGCGTCGTCCGGGTCAAGCTCTGCGGCACGTACAGCGGCGGCGCGAGTGCTCTGCTGGCTGACGTTTACCCAGCCCATGGCGACAACCGACACGAGGCCGGCAAGAAGTGGGCCGGCGCTGAGCGCGAATAGCCACCTGTACGCACCGTTCTCGAGTGACGTGAGCGAGCCGACGAGCCCGGCCGCAGTGGCCACTCCTAGGAAGACAAAGGTAGCTGGCGCAGCCCACTTCAGGACTCTGAACGCGACGACGACTCCAAGCGCGCCCTGGAACAGCGCGGCCGCGACTAGCAGCGCACCCGCGACCGTGGCCTCGGCCGGAAAGTACGGCGCCATCGCGGCCTCCCGGCCGGTCGTGCTGGTCGGCGCCCAGTGCCATGCGGCAGCGGCGCCTACGACCGCGATGGCGTAGACGGTCAGCTGCTGGGTGTCGGAGCGGCTCACCCGGCCCTCCGCGCCATCTCCGAGATGTCGGCCCGGCCGCGGATCTCCTCGATCCACAGCGCGCCACGGCCCGCTCCCAACTCCCAGAGGCGTGGCTGCCCCTTGTCCCACTGCGCACGGTAGGCCCACTTGCCGCGGGAGAACAGGACCCACGAGCCGAGCGGGCCGCGCGGCCAGTCAAGATTCTGGAAGCCGTCCAGCAGATCGGTGTCGCGCAGCCGCCGCAACCTCTTCCAAGCGTCGGCGCGGTCGTCGTCGGTCAGCGACGTCAGGTCATCGACGGCCTCCTGCAGCAGCTTGACGTCGAAGTTTCGCTCCATTCGCGCCACAGCCTACTGGGAGCGATCAGAGTCAAGAGCTCCTGCAATTGGCCTTAACGGCCGGATTGCACGGACATAGCCACGGCCACGCGCTGGCGAGCGGCTGGATGCTGCCGCATTTAGGCGTGAAGCATTCAGACCAGAGCCCGATGACCGTGGCTGACGGGACCTGCTCTTGTTGTCGCATGGGTCTCTACATGACGTGTGGTCGCAGCCTCGCTTAAGCGCGAAAAGCAGGCACCGCCCGCGTAGCCCGTCAGCCTCCTGCGTTGGACGAAACCCGCTCGTGTAGGGCCGCGAGGTGAGCGCTACCGCTTCGCAGGCGCGAGCGAGCGTGGCCGGAATCGCACCGGTAAATGGGATTATGCCAGTTAGTGCCGATTGCTGTTAGTCTGCGCTGCCATGGGACGGGACGCGCATGCGGTCGTCACGGTGCTGCTCGTGGAGGATCACGCGCGTGGTATGGCCGGAACGGTTGCGGCCTCGCTGGCACGGATGGGTTCGTTGTGCGAGTGAAACCCGTCATATCCGTTGGCTGGTCGCGTCTGGGGTCGTTGACCGTGCTCGCGGTGCAGGAGCGGCTCGGGTGAGCGTGCTCCACGTACCACGACGCCGATTCGCGCGGCGTGCGCGAGATCGGAGCTGAGATGACAGCTGAAACCCTGGGTGGGGCCGTGGAGCACTCGCGCGGAGTCGAGGGCGCGACGCTGTGCGAGGCGTTTCAGAGCACCGTCGCGCGACTTGCGGACGCTGTCGCGGTGCGTACGTGGGACGGGGAGTTCGAGCTCACGTGGCGCGAGTACTCGCAGCGTGCTTCGCGGATCGCGGCGGGCCTTGCGTGGCTCGGGGTGACACGCGGCGAGACCGTCGCGCTGATGATGTCAAACCGGCCCGAGTTTTACCTCTGCGATACCGCCGCTCTGCACCTCGGCGCGACCCCTTTCTCGATGTATAACACCTCGGCGCCCGAGCAGATCGCGCACATGCTGTGGAACGCCTCGAACCGGGTGCTCATGTGCGAGAGGCAGTTCCTCGAGCGGGTGCTCGCCGCCCGCGAGGGCACATCCCTGGAGCACGTGATCTGCGTCGACGGTCCCGCCGAGGGGGCGGTCGCGCTCGAGGACTTGGAAGCTCAGGCGGTCGCGATCGACCTGGAGGCACGCTGGCGCGCGGTCGAGCCCGAGGACGTGCTGACGCTGATCTACACCTCGGGGACGACCGGGCCGCCCAAGGGAGTCGAGATCACCCATGCCTCGATGCTCGCCATGATCAGGGCTTGGACGAGCATCATGCCCGCAACCCCCGAGGACCGGCTGCTGTCCTATCTGCCCTCCGCACACATCGTAGATCGCATGACCGCTCACTACCTGGGGATTACCCACGGCATTCAGGTCAGCTGCGTCGCGGACGCCGGCTGCCTGCCCGCCGCGCTGCGGGAGGTTCGCCCGACGATCTGGATCGCGGTCCCCCGCGTGTGGGAGAAGCTCCAGGCGGCGCTAGAGACCGCGATCGCGAGCGACCCCGATGAGCAGCGGCGCATCGCTACACACGACGCGATCGCGCTCGGAGGGCGCAAGGTCACAGCCGAGCAGGCGGCGATCGCCGGCGACGGGAAGGGGCCTGACGCTGCGCTGCTGGACGATTACGCGCGCGCCGATGAACTGGTCCTGCGAGCGCTTCGCGCGCGGATAGGGCTCGATCAGGCGCACTACTGCTGCTCAGGCGCGGCGCCCGCCTCGGCCGGCATGCTCGAGTTCTTCGGCTCCATCGGCCTCGAAGTATGTGAGGGCTGGGGGATGACCGAGCTCTCAGGCGTCGCCTCGGCCTGCCCTCCAGGCGCCGCCAAGCACGGCACGGTCGGCCCGCCGGTGCCGGGACTGCAGGTGCGCCTCGCGCCAGACGGCGAGCTGCTGTGCCGAGGCGCAACGATAATGCGCGGCTACCGCGGGGCTCCCGAGCAGACCGCCGAGACGATCGACGCTGAGGGCTGGCTGCACACCGGTGACATCGCGCACATCGACGATGACGGCTCCCTGCGGATCGTCGACCGCAAGAAGGAGTTGATCATCAACGCCGCGGGCAAGAACATGTCGCCGGCGAACATCGAGGCTGCCTTGAAGAGCTCCAGCCCGCTGATCGGCCAGTGCGTGTGCGTCGGCGACAGGCGTCCCTACAACGTCGCGCTGATCGTGCTCGACCCGGACGCCGCGGCAGCGTTCGCGCGCGAGTACCAACTCGACTGCTCGATCGCGGTGCTCGCCGCAGACGCGCGGCTCCAGGCCACTGTAAGCGAGGCCGTCGACCGAGCCAACACGACGCTCTCACGTATCGAGCAGATCAAGCGCTTCGCGATCCTCCCCCACGACTGGCTCCCCGATAGCGACGAGCTGACACCGACGATGAAGCTCAAGCGCAAGCCCATCGCGCGCAAGTACGCACGCGAGATCGACGCGCTATACGAGACTCCACCACCCTCACACGCGAGAGCGACCACGCCGAGATGACGCTCACCACCGGCCCGACCGCCACGGCGCGTCGTAGTCCTGGGTGACGGCGCTGCTATCCAGCTGGGGTCGAGTTGGCGAGCTCCTGGGTGTTCAGCCCATGAAGAACTGTTGGTAGAGCAGGAAGACGTTGAGCAGGCTGATGAGGCTGGCGCAGCCCCAGGCGAGGATGGTGGTGAGGCGGCGGTTGACGTGGATGCCCATGACGTCGCGGCGACCGGTGAGGATGACGAGCGGGACGAGCGCGAAGGGGATGCCGAACGACAGTACGACCTGGCTGAGAACGAGGATCTTGGTGGGGTTCATACCGAGCGCGAGGACGGTGATGGCCGGGATCATCGTGACGGCGCGCCGCAGCATCAGCGGGATGCGGATGTTGATGAAGCCTTGCATGACGACCTGGCCGGCATAGGTGCCGACGCTCGATGAGGAGGCCCCCGAGGCGAGCAGCGCGACCGCGAACGCGAGCGCGGCGGTGCCGCCGGCGATGCGCCCGAACTGCGCGTGGGCTTCCGGGATCGAGGTGAGACCCGAGAGGGCGGAGGTGTGGAAGAGCTTGGCGGCGACGGCGAGCATCGCCATGTTGACCAGGCCGGCGAGGCCGAGCGCGATGATCACGTCGAGGCGCTCGAAGCGCAGCACGCGGCCGCGCTCTGAGTCGTTGCGGCAGGGCATGCGACCCTTGGTCAGCGCCGAGTGCAGGTAGATCACGTGAGGCATCACGGTCGCGCCGATGATGCCGACCGCGAGGTAGAGCGAGGTGGCGCCGTCCAGGCCGGGCAGCAGTCCTTTCAGGGAGCCGTGTACGGACGGGCCGATGTGCAGCGTCTCGTACAGGAAGCCCGCGAAGATGATGCCGAGCAGCGCCGTGACCGCCAGCTCGAAGCGGCGGAAGCCGTGGGTCTGCAGCTCGAGGATCGCGAACGCGATCACGCCGGTCAGCAGGCCGGCGGGGAGCAGCGGTACGCCGAACAGCAGGTTCAGCCCGAGCGCGGCGCCGAGGAACTCGGCGACGTCGGTCGACATCGCCATGATCTCCGCTTGCACCCACATACCCCATGTGAATGGGCGTGGGAAGCGCTCGCGCACGACCTCGGGGTAGTTGCGGTCGGTGACGATCCCGAGCTTGGCCGAGAGGTACTGGATCAGCATCGCCATCACGTTCGCGACGAGCACCACCCACAGCAGCAGGTAGCCGTATGACGCGCCGCCTTCGATGTTGGTGGCGAAGTTCCCCGGGTCGACGTAGGCAATCGAGGCCACGAACGCCGGGCCGAGCATCATCAGCGTCGCGCGCACGCGACCCTTGGCGAGCAGCCTGTCGAGCGCGCTCGGCCCCTCCAGTGTCCCGCCGAGCTCGACGGGCAACGCTACCGAGGCGCCCTCGACGGCGCCCTCCAGCGCTGGAACCCGATCGGGGCGCAGCGGCGCTATCCCTGACCGTCCTCGATCTCTATGCGCATCGCGCCCGCCAGCGCGCCGCCGAGCGCCTGCTCGCGCTCACCGAAGCGCACGAACACCGGCCCGCCGAACGGCTGACGCTCGACGACCTCCAGACGCGCGCCGATCGCGATGCCGTGCGCGGCGAGGTAGCGCAGCATCTCCGGGTCGGAGTCAGAGACCCGCACGAACCGTCCCGCGGCACCGACCGGCAGCTCGTCCAGGCTGTCCGTCTCGCGCTCTTCGATCCCGAACTCCACCGTCGGGATCGGATCGCCATGCGGATCGACTGTCGGGTCGCCCAGGCGCGCTGCGATCAGCTCCTCGAGCTCCTCGGAGAGCACGTGCTCGAGCACCTCGGCCTCGGCGTGCACGCGATCCCAGGGCATCCCAAGCTCCTCGGCGAGGAACAGCTCCAGCAGCCGATGATGGCGCAAGACCTCAAGCGCGACCCGGCGACCCTGGCTGGTGAGCCTCACGCCGCGGTAGGGCTCGTGCTCGACCAGGCCGACCTCGGACAGCTTGCGCACCATCGCCGAAACCGAACCCGGTGTGACGCCCAGCCGCTCAGCCAGCTCGTTGGTCGATACCGCCGCGCCCTTACGCGCCTCCAGCGCATACACCGCCTTGGCGTAGTCTTGAACAGACGCGGAAAACAAATCAGTCGCAGCCACAGCAGTATTTAGGCAGACCAAAAGATGTTTGTCAAGGGTGCATAATCTGGTTCAGCCCACCTGCTCCCACCTTCGTCGCAACGAGCGTTAGGATGAGCCGGTGCCCGAGGATCGCTGTGACCTGCTGTGCCTGGACGTGGAGCGCGCCGAGGCGATCCGCCGGCGCTTGGATCTCGGTCTCGTGACGAGGGCGGCGGCTCGTGCGAAGGCTCTCTCCGACCCCACACGACTGCTGATTGCGCTCGCGCTGCGCAACGACGGCGAGTTGTGCGTGTGTGACCTGGCGTGGATCACCGCACGCGCGGAGAACCTCGTCGGACACCACCTGCGCGCGCTTCGCGACGCCGGCCTGGCGTGCCCGCGGCGTGAGCACAGGATCGTGTTCTACACGCTCACCGACGCCGGCCGCCAGTTGCTCGACGCACACCTCGAACTCGCCGAGGTCACCTCATGAGCACCCCATCGCTCGATCTGCCTGTCGTCGCCATACCGGCGGATACCTCGCGACCCCACAGCCCGCTTGAGCCGTCCGAGCACGATCGCCTGATCCGTCGCGCGAAGGCGCTGTCCTGGCTCAGCCTCGCCTACATGGGCGCCGAGGGCGCCGTCGCGATCACCGCAGCGACCCTCGCCGGCTCCGTCGCGCTGCTCGGCTTCGGCCTCGACTCCGCTATCGAGGCATTGGCGTCGATCATCGTCATCTGGCGCTTCACCGGCACCCGCCGACTCTCCGGGCACGCCGAGCAACGCGCCCAGCGGCTCCTCGCCATCACCTTCTTCCTGCTCGCCCCCTACATCACCCAGGACGCGATCCGCACACTCATCAACGGCGAGCATCCCCGCACCAGCTGGCTCGGGATCGGGCTGTCGATCTCCAGCATCGCCGTCATGCCGCCCCTCGGCAAAGCCAAGCAAGCGGTCGGCCAGCGCCTGGGCTCAGGCGCGACCGCCGGCGAGGCCACCCAGAACATGCTCTGCGCCTACCTCGCCGTGGGTGTCCTCACCGGCCTGGCGCTCAACGCCGCCTTCGGCCTGTGGTGGGCCGACCCCGCCGTCGCGCTCGCCGTCGGTGCGCTCGCTCTCAATGAGGGCCGCCAAACCTGGCACGGCGAGTGCGGCTGCGCCATCTCGCCGCTCGCCGGCGAGACGCTCGACGCCTGCCGCGGCCACAGCTGCACCTGATCCCGAAGACGGGATCGGACGCCCTCACGACGCGCCTCATATCTGCGGGATGTAGGTGGTGGCGACCATCGAGAGGATCACGGCTGGGATGAAGATCATGAGGATGTCTCGCATGGCCTTGATGGTTGGTTCCGGTCGCAGGCGGGCGATGAGCCACACGCCGATCAGCGCGAGCGGAACTCCCCACCAGACCGAGACGCCCGCGAACAGCGGGAGGAGCGGCCACAGACAGCCGACGCAGGAGGCGATGCCCATCGTCGCGAAACGGTGGACACGATTGTTGCCGGCCTCCGAGATGTACTCGGCGCCGCTCATGGAGACGGTTTCGCCCACGGTTACGGCGATGCCGCCGGCGATCGCAGCTTCGGCGTGGCCGGACACGACCAGCGAGAGCACCAGGCCCATCGCGGCGATCATGCCTCCGCTGGAGCCGAACGAGGCTTGCTTCATGCTCTTGTTGATCGGGGATAGAAGGTGGCGGTTGCAGATGCACTGGATGCCTCCGCAGCAGCCCTCGGCGGGGCAGCAGTCACAGCCTCTCGTGCGCGGTATGCGATCCCTCCGTAGGCGGGACGCCTTGTGAGGCGCTTGCGGGGTTGTGCTCATGCGGCTCCGATCTCCTAGATAAGAATAAGACTTGTTATTATATAAGAGCTTCTCGAGCCAGTCGTCGCCGGAGTGAAAGTCCAGCCATTGAGACATAGGAGGGCCACGACGTCGAGCGCGTCGAGCCCGACCGCATGCGCGTCCGGTCGCTCCCTCTGAACCCGTAGGTCAGGGCTGCCCGGCGTCCGGAGCAGCCACGTAGGGCTCGACCGGTGCGACGCCCTACCGCGGCTCGAGAACCACGAGCGGGATCTCGCGCTCGGTGTGCTTCTGGTAGTCGGCGTAGCCCTTGTACGTCTGCAGCACCAGCGGCCACAGCCGCGCCCGCTCCTCGGGATCGGCCACGTGAGCACGCACGTCGCGGCGGCTCGATCCGACCTGGACGGTCGTGTCCGGGTTGGCAACGAGGTTGTGAAACCAGCCGGGGTTCCTGGGATAGCCGCCCTTGGACGCCACCAGCACGAGGTTCTGGCCGTCGACCGTGTAGACGAGCGGGCTCGTGCGCCTGGTCGCGCTCTTGGCGCCCACGTGATCGAGCAGCAGCGTCGGCGGCGCCCCCGGGAAGCGGTGGCCGATGACGCCGTGGCTGGCGCGGTAGATCGCGGTGTGGCCCTGCATCAGTCGACCGAGCAACGGCCAGTTGCGCTCAACCCAGTCGAGAGAGTCCATCGTGCGCACGAGCCTACTCCACAGGCTGCCCCAGCTGCGCGTCGCGCTCGAGCAGCGCCGTGGCGGCGCTCGCGGGATCCAGCCGCCGCCGCACGACCTCCTCGAGCAGACGCTGGAACTCGGAATCCTCCTGCAGGTCATCCTCCAGGCGCCGGCGCATGCGCGCGGTGGCGATCGCCAGCACCTCGCTGCGCAGGTTGCGCGCGCGGCGCTCCGTCAGCTCGCCCGCCGCCAGGATGTGCGCGCGGTGCTCGTCCATCGCGCGCACGAGCTCCTCGACGCCCTCGCCCCGGGCCGCCTCCGTCTTGACGATCGGCACCCGCCATCTCGCGCGCGCTTCCTCGGGCGTGCGATCGAGGTTGGCCAGCGACAGCACGCCGCGGATCTCGCGGATCATCGTGTCCGTCAGCGGATGGTCGGCCTTGTTGATGACGATCACGTCCGGGATCTCCATCACGCCCGCCTTCAGCGCCTGGATCGAGTCACCCGAGCCCGGCATCAGCACGAGCACGATCGTGTCCGCGTGGTCGATGATGTCGATCTCCGCCTGCCCCACGCCCACTGTCTCCACGAACACGTCCTGACGGCCGGCCGCGTCGAGCAGCAGCGCGGCCTGCAGCGCCGCCTCGGACAGACCGCCAAGGGCGCCGCGGTTGGCCATCGAGCGGATGAACACCCCCGGGTCCAGGAAGTGCTCGGACAGGCGGATGCGATCCCCCAGCAGCGCGCCGTGGGTGAACGGCGAGGAGGGGTCGATCGACAGCACACCGACCGTCCGCCCTGCCTGCCGGCGCGCCTTGGTGAGCGCGCCGATGAGCGTCGACTTGCCGACTCCCGGGGGACCGGTGAAGCCGACGACCTCCGCGTTGCCGGTGCGCGGGTACACCTCCCTCACGAGCTCCCAGCCCTCCGGGCGGTTGTCCTCGACGAGCGTGATCGCACGCGCCAGCGCGCGGCGGTCGCCGTCGAGCAGTCGCTGAGCGAGCGTTGAAGGCACGGCGGAAGTATCTAGGATGCCCGCTCGTGAGCCCGCGCCGAGCCCCTGAGCCCCTGCACGGCGGACCGCGCGCGCTGCTGCGCTTCATGCGCGCCCACCACATGCTCAACCGCCACTACGCCGTGCTGCTGGGCCGCTACGCGCTGCTGAAGCTGCGCCTCGGCAAGCGCCTGCAGACGGACGGCATCTGCTTCATCTGCCCGCGCGTCACGCTCGAGGTCGACCCTCACGCCACGCTGCGCATCGGGCGCTGGGCGTGGATCGGCCACGGCAGCAAGATCCGCGTGCACGAGGGCGAGGTGAGCATAGGCGCGAAGACGGTCATCGGCCAGGACTGCACGATCTCCGCCTACCAGCACGTATCGATCGGGCGCGAGTGCATCATCGCCGACCGTGTGATGATGATCGACTTCGACCACGGCGTCACGGAGGTCGATCGGCCGATTCGCGCGCAGGGCATCTACAAGCGTGACGTGCGCGTCGGGCACAACGTGTGGATCGGCTACGGCGCGTGCCTGCTGCGCGGGGTCAGCGTCGGCGATAACAGCGTCATCGGCACCAGCTCGGTGGTCACCAAGGAAGTGCCCGCCAACGCGGTCGTCGCCGGCACGCCCGCGCGCGTGATCCGCATGCGTGACGCGCCGCGGGCGATGCGCTGGGAGTGAGCGATCAGGCTGGCGAGGAGCCCCGCGAGCACGTCGCCTCGTGCACCTCCTGGGTGAGCGTGCTGAGTCTTCCCGTCGAGCAGCCCGTCCAGGAGTCGCTGAGGAAGTGGATGACGTGGTTGGCGAGCACCCACGCGAAGATGGTCCCTTCACTCCTCTCATCGGAACAGTTTCGGAGCGTGTGACTATCCCGCATGCCTAAGACGGGTCCAGCAGGGAGGCCCGCTCGGCGTGCACGGCGAGGTTGCGCAGGCCTTGCACGTCCGCCTGCTCGCCGTCCGCCAGCGCCCGCCCGAGCGCCCGGCGATGAGCGTCGAAGCGCTCGCGCGCATATGGCGCGGCGATGTCGCGCGAGACCATGAACGGCCAGTCGCTCGCCTGCAGCGCCAGCAGCTCGCGTACGGCCGCCTCGCCCGCGCCCCCGCCCGCGGCGAGCACCTCTAGCTCCGCTGCGCGCATCGCGAACGCCATCTCGCTCGCCGCCGGGCCCGACCAGGTCGACAGGTCGCCGTCCTTGCCCCATGTGCTCGCCTGCCACGACGCCCGATCCTCCAGCTCGCCGGACGGCCACTCGCAGCGCTCCAGCGCGTCATCCAGACGCAGCAGCTCGAGCCCCTGGCGGGAGCACTCCTCCACGACGGCCCGCAGCCACACGACGCCCTCGTACCACCAGTGGCCCAGCAGCTCCGTGTCCAGCGCGCACACCACCAGCCCGCCGCCCGGAAGTGGGGATCCCAACCCGCCCAACCCGCGCAACCCGCTCGACTCGTTGGCCTCGCGCAGCCGCGCGAGCGTACGCGCGACGAAGTCGGCCGCGTGCTCGCGCGCGAGGGCCTGCGCACGTGAGTGCTCGTACGCCTCGCCGTCATTGTTCCAAGGGTTGTGGTGGTGAATCGTGTGGTGGTGGTAGTCGCGGTAGGCGCCGCTCGCCGGATAGCCCTCCTGGCTCCACACCAGCGAGATCGTGGCGCGGTCGATCGGCACCAGCAGCACCCCCGCGTCGGTCGCGATCGGACACAGCTGCTCGGCGGCGCCGAGCCCGAAGCGCTTGGTCAGCTCCACGCACGCCGCGCGCACGCCCGCGTCCTCGAGCGCCCGCGCCAGCCACGGCGCGTACGCACACTCCGGCAGCCAGAAGCCGCCGCGCCAGCCCTCCCCCTCCTGGGACGATGCGCCGAAGCGGCGGCGATGGGACTCCACCCCGCCGCGCACCTGCAGCCGCACGCCGGCGTCGGTGGCCAGCAGCGGCAGGATCGCGTGGGTGGCCGACGAGGTCCACTGGGCGTGGCGGGCAAGCGCTCCCAGCACGTCGCCCCCGCGTCGGTCGAAGCTCTCCAGGGCGCCGGCGTAGTCGCCCCACGAGCGCTCGAGCTCGCGCGCGAGCGTCTCGTATCCGCCCGCGCGCAGCCCCTGCGCGTCCTCCGCGTGGGTCTCACGCCGAATGCCCGTGACGAACGCCGTGAAGCGCTCGCGCACGCCCGCGGCTTCCAGCTGGTCGCACAGCACCGGCGTCAGCGAAAGCGTCAGCGGGGCGCCCTCGTCGAGCAGGTCCGCCAGCGGCAGGTAGCAGCCGGCCATCGCCTCCCACAGCCACTCCTCGCCGAACGGCCACGTCCCGAAGCCCTCGACGTAGGGCATGTGCGTGTGCAGGACGATCGCCAGCGCGCCGCGGTCGCGGCCGCTCACGGGCGGCACACCGCCAGGAAGTCGAGCGCTCGATCCATGTCCGCCTCGCCGGCCGGCCTCAGCGCGAAGTCCGACACCGAGATCGCGGGCGTGAACCAGTCGTAGAAGCGGCGCGTCAGGCGCAGGCGGGAATGCACGCGGTCCCACCCCACACGCAGCGCCAGCTCGTGCGCGCGCAGCTTGCGCGCGTGGAACAGGCCGTACATTTCCACCGTCGCGAAGTGCTCCCGGCAGAGCCGCTCGAACTCCTCGCGGCGGTACTCGTGCACGTGCCACGGGTTGTCTGAGCGCGGCGCGCCCTTGGGCGCCAGCGTGAGCACGTTCGGGGTGGACACATACACGGCGCCGCCCTCGCCACGTCCTCCCCCGACGGGAAGCAGCGAGCGGAAGTGCTCGAGCACTGCGCCGGGCTCCTGCAGGTGCTCGATCGTCTGCAGGAACACGACCGCGTCGGCGGGCTCGGAGAAGCTGTCGACCAGATCGCGCACGAAGCGCACGTTGGCTCGCGTGTAGCGCAGGCGGGCGTGCTCGTGGGCCTCCGGGTTGGCGTCCACGCCGACCACGCCGGCGGCCGTGCGCGCGAGCACGTCCGAGCCGTAGCCCTCGCCACAGGCCATGTCGATCGCCCTCACGCCCCGCACGCGCGCGCCGATCCACTCGTACACCACCAGGTGGCGACGGAACCAGTAGTTCTCCTGCGGGACGTCCGGGAGCGTGCGCTCGCCGGTCAGCGCCAACGGCGGCACGCCCTGCGGCTGGTCGCGCTGCGCGAACACCGGAGCCTGGTGCTGGTTTGCTGTCAAGGCACCACTCCAGTCCATGTAGTCAAGCTGTGGGTGGCAGACGCGGGCACGGCGCGCGAGTATATGGTCCGCCCCATGCCGCCCGCCCTCAGCGCCGAGGAGATCCGCGACGCGAACACGCGCTACCACGACGTCGCGGCCGATCACTACGACTCCAAGTGGGGCATCGACTTCGGCGAGCTCGGCGGCAGCCAGGTGAGCGCGAAGGTGCGCAAGGCGCTCGGCCGCGAGCCCGAGCACTACCCGCGCTCGCTGGAGATCGGCTCGGGAACGGGCTACTTCACCCTCAACCTGCTGCGTGCGGGGCTGATCGGAGAGGCGACCTGCAGCGACATCTCGCCCGGCATGCTGGAGACGCTGCAGAGCAACGCCGCACGCCTTGGGCTCGAGGTGCACACCGAGCCGGCCGACGCCGAGCGCCTGCCGTTCGCCGACGGGAGCTTCGACCTGGTGCTCGGCCACGCCGTGCTCCACCACATTCCCGATCTGGCGCGCGCGTTCGTCGAGTTCGAGCGCGTGCTCGCACCGGGCGGCACTGTGCTGTTCGCGGGAGAGCCGTCCCGCTACGGCGACCGCCTGGCGAACGTGCCCAAGCGCGTGGCGAGCGCCGCGGCTCCGCTGTGGCGGCGCGCGATCGGCGCCGCGCGAGCGCCCGCCGGGGACGGCGGCCAGCCCGACGCGGCGCTCGAGGGCGTCGTCGACGTGCACGCATTCGCCCCCGCCGAGCTCGCGCAGGTCGCTCGCGCGGCCGGCTTGCAGGACGTGCGCGTCACCGGCGAGGAGCTGCTCGCCAACTGGTTCGGGTGGGCCAACCGCACGCTGGAGGCGACCGCGGAGCCCGATCAGGTGCCGTGGGCGTGGCGGCTGTACGCCTACCGCGGCTACCTGCTGCTGCAGGAGCTCGACCGCCGCCTGTTGGAGTCGAGACTGCCGCCCGCGATCTTCTACAACCTGATGCTCGCCGCGCGCAAGAGCGCCACCTGATCCACGCCGCGCGACGGCGCTCGCGGATCTACATGAACTCGCTCAGCCAATCCGAGCCCCCACTGCGGATCCTGTCGTACACACGCTGTGACTCGCGTGCCTGGCGCTTTTCGTTGCTGCGCCTCCACACGCGCCGCCTGCCGCGATTCGCCAACTTCACCATCTCACCCACGACGGGCGCGTTGGGAACGGCGAGCGGCGTCGGCGCGAGGTTGTTGTGGCCGCGGGTGAACGCCTGTGCGCGCGAGCCCGCACCGTGGTGGTAGACGATGTCGGCGTACACGCTGAACAAGATGGGGTCGGGGCTCCTGCGGTTGGAGCGCAACAGCGGCACCCACGGTGTCTGCGTGAGCTCCAGCTGGCGCAGCAGGTTGCCGCCCACGTCGCTGACGCGCCGGCCCTGCGGTGTGCTCCACCTGTAGCCCGGTGACCAGTCGCCGCCCAGCTTGCGCCACGCGCCGACGGTGGTCACGCAGAAGCACGGATGCGGCTGGCGATCGCCGTTGTTCTCCGCCCTGCGTACCGCTATCAGCGCCGCATTGGCAAGGCCGTCGGTGATCGCAGGCATGGGGTCGGCGATGGGGAAGGCGTCCGCATCGAGGAACATCAACAGGTCGCTGTCGCTCGCCTCGTGCGCGATCTCGATCGCCAGGTGGTTGAGCTTGTCCGAATGCCTCCCCGTCTGGTCGATCACGCGATCGAAGTGAGCTGAGTAGGCGGGATCGATCTGGTTCAGCGAGGTCCACGTCTGATAGGGAACCGAGATGTGCTCGCGCAGGTAGCGCTTCTGAATCTCTATCCACCGTGGCGAGCCGTAGTGCACTGTGGCGATGTGGAGCACCGCTCAGGCCGATGCGACGCGTGTGGACATCCGCCGAGCCGCGCGCGCATCGCCGAGTGTCTGCCAGCCCCTCATCGGGCTGATCGTAGCTGACCCGCGCCTCCCGGAAACGCCGGTGTTCACGCGCTCATCGCCACGCCGCCGCGACGGGGATCGCCCGCTCCGGTCATCCGCGGACCCTGACGCAAGGCCGCCTGCACCCCGCCGAAGAACAGGTTCAGGGCACCGAAGCGCACGATCCGCGCGTCGCCGTCCAGGCCCTCCAGATCGATCCCCGGCTCGGCGAAGATGACGCCGTCCTCGAAGTGCACGCGCGGCGCGTCCACCGCCTCGCGCACCGACATGCCGTGGTCGACGACGCCGACGATCGTCTGCAGCAGCGCCGAGCGGATGCGGTTGGAGCCGGCGCTGCCCAGAACCAGCTCGACCTCGCCCTCGCGCAGCGCCATCGACGGGGCCATCATGCTCGGCATCCGCCGGCCTGCCGGGTGCAGATGGAAGCCCAGCGGGTTGAGGTCCTCCTCGCCCATCACGTTGTTGATGTGCATGCCCGTGCCCGGCACCACCACCCCTGAGCCCTCGCCGTTGGTGCACGTCGCGCTGCACGCGCATCCCTGAGCGTCGATCACCGAGATGTGCGTGGTGGAGCCCAGGCGAGAGGACAGGAAGCGCTCGAGAAAGCCCTCTCGGCCGAGCCCGTCGACGAACTCCGGCGTGCGCTCGGACTGGGCCGCCGCCATCGCGTCGACGACCGCTCGCAGCGTCGGCGGCGCGGGGCCGCGATCGAGCAGCGCGAGCGCGTATGCCAGCAGCGTCCCCCCGGCCGACGGCGGCGGGTTGGTCAGGATCTCGCGATCGCGGTAGGCGATCCTGATCGGCTCACGCTCGATCGCCCCGTAGCCGGCCAGGTCGCCGCCACGCAGCGAGCCGCCGCGCGCGGCCAGCCAGTCGCACACCGCCGCCGCGATGTCCCCTCTGTAGAACGGCTCGGCGCCGTCGGCCGCCAGGCGCAGCAGCGCGTCGCCGAGCTCCGGGTTGCGCATCAGCTCGCCCTCGCGCAGCAGGCGACCGTGTGGCGCCCACAGAGCCGAGCACTCGGGCGTGGAGGTCAGCAGATCTACCAGGATCTCCGCCACGTACGCCTGCCCGGCGTTGAGCACCACCCCCTCGCGCGCCAGCCGCACGGCCGGCGCCGCGAGCTCCTCCAGCCCCATCGTTCCCCACCGGCGCACCGCCTCGCACACGCCCGCCGGCACACCGTAGACGCCGCACGAGGCCGGCCCGATGTAGAAGATCTGCTCGGCGTCGCCGAACGACACGCCCACCCCGAGCAGCTCAGCCTCCGAGCCGTCGCCGACGCGCGTGGGAGCCTGCACGAAGAAGTCCAGCAGCGTCGGCGCGATGCCCGCGCCCGCCACCAGCATGTAGCCGCCCGCCCCCAGCCCCGTCAGCAGCGACTCGCTCACGAACGACGTCAGCATCGCGCCCACCGTCGCGTCGACGGCGTTGCCGCCTTCGCGCAGCACGCGCGCGCCCGCCTGCGCCGTCAGCGGATGCCCGGCGGCGACGACCCCTCGCTCAGCTTCACCCATTGCAGAGCGATACCACGGGACCGCTCATCGGTGACGTGCGCTACTAGAAATTCGGGAGGAACTCTGGCACTTCGAGTTCGTCCACCGCGAGGCCGCCACGACGTGGCTCGCGGCTCGGGCGCGCGGGCGCGGCGCGCTGGGCGCGCACCTCGCCGGTGACGGCTGGCTCTTTGAAGCGGCTGACGCTCTTGCGCCTGCCCTCGTCGCCGTAACCGGTGGCCACGACGGTCACCCACACCTGGTCGTCGAGCTTCTCGTCGACCATCGCGCCGAAGATGATGTTCGCGTCCGGGTGCGCCGCCTCGGAGACGGACTTGGCGGCCTCGTTGACCTCCCACAGGGACAGGTTCGGCCCGCCGGTGATCGACAGCAGGATCGAGCGCGCGCCGTCCATGGAGGTTTCCAGCAGCGGCGAGGAGACGGCCTGCAGCGCGGCCTCGGTGGCGCGGTTCTCGCCCACGCCCATGCCGATCCCGAGCAGCGCGTTGCCGGCCTCGCTCATGATCGTGCGCACGTCCGCGAAGTCGAGGTTGATCAGGCCCGGGAGGGTGACGAGATCGGAGATCCCCTGCACGCCCTGGCGCAGCACGTCGTCGGCCACGCGGAACGCCTCGACCATCGCCGTCTGCTTGTCGAGCACCCCGAGCAGACGGTCGTTGGGCACCACGATCAGCGTGTCGACCTCCTCCGCCAAGGCGGCCACGCCACGCTCGGCCTGCTCGCCGCGGCGCGTGCCCTCAAAGCCGAACGGCTTGGTCACGATCGCCACCGTCAGCGCGCCGATTTCGCGCGAGATGCGCGCGACGACCGGGGCGGCGCCGGTGCCGGTGCCGCCGCCGGAGCCCGCCGCGATGAAGATCATGTCCGACCCCTTCAACAAGGCCTTCATACGGTCGTAGTCCTCCATCGCCGCCTGGCGCCCGACATTCGCGTCCGAGCCCGAGCCCAGGCCGCGCGTCAGCTCCGCGCCGATGTGCAGCGTGATGTCGGCGGTCGACTGCTGCAGCGACTGCACGTCGGTGTTGACGGCGACGAACTCGATGCCCTCGACCTCCGCCTCGACCATGCGGTTGACGGCGTTGACGCCGGCGCCGCCGACGCCGACGACGCGGATCACCGGTCGGCCGACGTTCGTCGGCGTGCTCATGGGAGCCGCGTGCGCGCGCGTGTGGTCGTCCATCAGCGGACGGCCGGCGAGCGGCGGGTCCATCAGGTTCTCGGGTATCTCCGAGGAGAAGGCGTGGCGCAGGCGCTCCTGCGGGGATGGGATGCGTGCCTCTTCGTGCGGGGATGGCGCCAGCGCGGACGCGCTCAGGGCCGGATGCGGCAGCCCGCTCTCGCGCGGATGGACCGGTGGCGCGGCGTCGGCGGCGGCGCTCGCGGGGCGCGGCGCGGCAGGCGCCTCGGACGGGCCCGGGCCCTCTGCCAGCCCATCGTCTTCGGTCTTGCGAAACAGGGCCGCCAGCGGCCCTTCCCGCATGCTCGCGCGTTTAGCGTTACTGGCCATTGGTGAGAACCTCCTGCGCGAGTTGGCGGTAGGACTGGGCGGCGACGCCGTCCGGCTCGTACTTGAGGACCGACATGCCCTTCACGGGAGCCTCCGCGAAACGGACGGTCTTGCGGATGCGCGATGCGAACACGCGATCGCCGAAGTTTTCCTCGAGGATCTCGATCGCCTCCTTCGCGTGGATCGTGCGCGAGTCCACCAACGTCGGGAGGATACCCTCGATGTCGACGCCGGGGTTGAGGTTCTCGCGGATCATCGCGAGCGTGTTCTGCAGCTGGATGAGCCCACGCATCGACAGATACTCGCACTGCACGGGGACGATCACCTTGTCGGCGGCCGTCAGCGCGTTGATCGTCAGCAGGCCGAGGCTCGGCGGCGTGTCGATGCAGATGAAGTCGTAGTCCTCGAGGATCGGTTCGAACGCCTTCTGCAAGGAGCGCTCGCGCCCGATCATCGTGGACATCGCGATCTCCGCTCCCGCGAGGTCGATCGACGCGCACGCCACGTCGATCTCGCGCTTGCGCACGACCTCGCGGATCGACACTTTGTGCACGAGCACGTCGTACATCGATTTCTCGAGCGTGTCCGGGTCGATGCCCTGCGACATCGTCAGGTTGCCCTGCGGGTCCATGTCCACGCACAGCACCCGGTGGCCCTCCTCCGCAAAGGCGGCGGCCAGGTTGAGCGTCGTCGTCGTCTTGGCCACGCCGCCCTTCTGGTTGGCGAACGCGATGACCTTGGCCTTGCCTTCCACGGTGGCTCCGATACTCGATTGTTGGAAAGCCGTCCGGTGGGTATTCGCATAGCGAGGGTCGATTCCTGCACGGGAACTACGATCCCGAGATGACCGACACAGCGAGCGCCGCCGCCTCGACGGGCGCTTCGGGGCTGAGCGCGCGCCTGCGCGGCACGCGCGTGGTGGTGTGCGTGGGCGCGGGCGGCGTCGGCAAGACGACCACCTCCGCGGCGCTCGCGCTCGGGCTGGCGCTGCGCGGGCGGAAGGTGGCGGTGGTCACGATCGACCCCGCCAGACGCTTGGCCTCGGCGCTCGGCCTGGCGGAGCTGCCTTCGGAGCCGCAGCGGATCGAGCCGGCGCTGTTCGCCGAGCAGGGCATCGCGATCGAAGGCGAGCTGTGGGCGATGATGCTCGACGCCAAGCGCACGTTCGACGAGCTGATCGCACGTCTGGCGCCGGACGAGCACGCGCGCGAGGAGATCCTCGCCAACCCCGTCTACAGAGAGCTATCGACGGCTGTCGCCGGCTCGCACGAGCTCAGCGCGATCGCCAAGCTGTACGAGCTGCACGAGGAGCACGACTTCGACGCGATCGTGCTCGACACGCCTCCGTCGCGCAACGCGCTGGACTTCCTCGACGCGCCCAACCGCATGCTGGGCTTCCTCGAAGGCCGCGCGCTGCAGGTGTTCCTGCGGCCCGGCGGGCTGACCGCGCGCGTGTTCGGGCGGGGCACGGCGCTGGTGTTCGCGATCTTCGCGCGCGTCACCGGCGTGGACATGCTCGGCGATCTGTCGCGCTTCTTCGTCTCGCTGTCGGGCGTGATCGACGGCTTCGGCGAGCGCACACGCGGCGTTGCCGCGCTGCTGCGCGATCCGCGCACGAGCTTCGTGATCGTCACCTCGCCCGAGCCCGAGCCGGCGCGGGAGGCGCGCTTCCTCGCCGACAGGCTGGCGGCGGCGGGCATGCCCGTCGGCGAGCTGGTCGTCAACCGCGTTCACACACACGGCCTGCACGGCTTCTCCGTGCAGCAGGTGGCTGAGCTGCTGACGCCCGCGCTGGACGAGCGCCTGGCTGCGCGCGTGGCGTCCAACCTCGCCGACTTCGACGTGCTCGTGCGACGCGATCGCGAGACGATTGACCAGCTGTCAGGCGCGTGGGCCGCGCTGCGGCCGATCCTGATACCGCACCTAGATGAAGACGTCCAGGATCTCCTCGGCTTGAGCCGCATCGCCGAGCACCTCTTCGATTGAGCTCACCGCCGCGTCCGGCGCTCGCGGCTCGTGCGCGGCCGGCTCGTGCGCGCCCGCCAGCAGCTGATCGGCGAGCGCCACCAGATCGGGGTCGAGGTGGCCGCAGATGACGTCGCGCAGGAGCGCGCGCAGATGGTCGGCCATCTCGCGGGCGAGCTGCTGCTGCTGGCCGGCGTGCGATCGCTCGCCATGCGCCGCGCAGGCGCCGCTGACCACGTCGCGCTCGAGCGCCAGCGCCTGGACGGTCCGCTCCGTCAGCTCCAGCCACCGCTCCGGTGTCGCGCACAGCGCCGCCAGGCGCCCCGGCAGCAGTCCGCTGGTGGGGCCCTCCGGCTCGAGCAGCGCGCGCAGCGCGAGCAGATGGTCGCTCAGCGCCTCGAACGCGCTGTCGCGCTCACAGCCGAGCTCGAAGCGCCTGAGCGCCCACGCCAGCTCATTGCCATCCGGCGCGCGGCGGGAGACGAGGCTGCAGAAGGCGCGCAGCTCGTCCTCCTGCTCGACCGTCACCACCAGCATCCCGTGGGGCCGGCCCCCGGCGCCCAACGCCAGCGAGCGCCATCTTCCGTCGCCGACTCGCGCCCACGCGAGCGCGCCCAGCGTCACGCGCCCGTCGCCGAACAGCCGCAGCGCGCGCAGCAGGTCCTGCAGGACCGCTCGGCCTCGCGGGATCGCCTCGCGCGGGTCGTCCTGCCCGGCGGCGAGGGCGACGATCAGGTGGTCATGGCTCCCGTCCGCGGCGGTCGCGAGCGCACCCTCGGGTATCCCCTCCAGGGCATCCGGCTGGGCGATCGTCAGGCCTCTGGTCAGCGGTAGCTCGCGCGAGCCGATCGTCAGCCCGTGCAGGGTGGCCACGAGCATCGTCTCGCCGCCGCCGGCGAGCGCCGAGCGCTCCAGCCGCTCGAGCGCGGCGCTCAGTCGCTCGGGGCGCAGCTCGAAGTCGGTCTGGTCCTCGAACACCTCCTCCAGCAGCGCCAGCAGCGCCGCGCGAACGCGTGCGCGCGCGTCACCGCGCGCCGGCTCCCCCTCCGGGGAGGACGACGCGCTGACGTTGGCGAGGTAGCGGTCGAGGCCGTCGAAGCTCTCCAGCGAGCTCGCCGCGTGAGCGTGGCTCGGCAGGCACCGCAGCTCAGGCCAGCGCTCCGCGATGAACTCGCCGGTCAGCGCCCGGTAGGCGTAGAACGTGGACTCGCCCGTGCGGCTGGCGCTCGAGCGCCTGCGCACCGTCTGCGGCTCCAGCTCGAACGGAACCTCCGCGCCGGCGAGCAGCGCCGCGTGCAGGTGGCTGGCCGCGGCCTCGACGAACTCGCTCAACGCCGCCTGGATCTGGAGTGAACGCATGGTCGGCGGAGTTCGCCCTCCCCACCCGCGCTCCTGCCCGGCGCACCCCGTCTTGCAGCGTCAGGGCGCGCGTCGCCCTTACGGCTTCGTGAGCAGGAACTGCGAGCCGATGATCGTCACATCGGCGCAGCGAGCGGCGAACTCGTCGACCGCCCGTGTCACTCCGTCGCCAAACCAACCGTTCGTGGCGCCGTAGTCATCGCCGGCGATGAAGCCGCCGGACTTGACCACGCGGTAGTACGCCTCCAGATCGCGCTTCACCGCCTCGTAGCCGTGATCTCCGTCGATGTAGACCCAATCGAGGCTCTCATCGGAGAAGGACGCGGCCGCGTCCACCGACCGCGCACGCTTGACGAGCACCTGTCCGCTGTCGATCTGAGGCCGGAAGCGCTCGACGACGCTCTCATACAGGGCGTCCATCGCTTCCTGGCCACTCTGGCTGCCACCGAACTTCGCCTGCTCGTATTGCTCCTCCGAGCGGTGCTCCCACGGATCGACCAGATACAGCTGCTTCGGGCGTCGGTGGATCAGGATCGCTCCCGCGAAGTCGCCTCTCCAGGTCCCGATCTCGGCGCACACGGCTCCCTTTGGCAGCAGTCTCAGCAGCCGGCGCCGCTGCTTCTCGCGCTCGCGTCCACGTCCGCGGAATCTGCCGGGTATGCGCCGGGGGTGCAGCGAGAGCCACACGATGCGCCGAAGCCGGCGCCGGTAAGGCGCTATTCGATCTGCCACCACCGCAGCGTCCATTCGCTTCCCCCGGAGTAAGCCCTCTACGCGACCGCTAGAACCTGCGGGCCGAGCTCCTTCTGTCGCGCGGCGCGCTCCGCGCACTCCGCGCCCAGCCACTCTTCCCCGTAGGAGCGCATGTCGTCGACGATCGGCAGCAGCGCGCGCCCCTTCTCGGTCAGCGCGTACTCCACGCGCGGCGGCACCTCGGCGAACGTGTGGCGCTCGACGATGCCCTCCTCCTCCAAGGCGCGCAGGCGCAGCGACAGCGTGCGCGGGCTGATCCCGGCGAGCGAGCGTTCCAGCTCACAGAAGCGCGAGCAGCCCGCGGCCAGATCGCGTATCAGCAGCAGCGTCCACTTGCCGCACACGATCTCTGCGGTCATGCACACAGGGCATGTTTCATCCACGGCCATCTGCGCCTTTACTTTACCAACTGAAGTGTTGGGAGGCGGGACCTGCAGCTAGGCGGTGGTGAGCGACGGCTTGGATTCCGCGTCGCGGTTGGCCTCCGCGGCGGCGACGTCCTCCATCGTCGTACCCCTGCGGCCGTCGGCCTGCATCAGCAGCTTGAAGTCGTGCGGGCTGGAGGCCACGCGCATGGCATCCTCGAAGGTCACCCGTCCGGCCTTGACGTGGCCGAACAGCGCCTGGTCGAAGGTCTGCATCCCGTAGTAGCCGCCGGAGGTGATCACCTCCACGAGCTTGCCCGTCTGCGCCGGGTCGATGATCATGTCGCGCACCCGTCCGGTCATGCGCAGGATCTCGCACACGGCCACGCGCCCACCATCGGCGCCGGGCACCAGTCGCTGCGAGATGACGCCCTTGACCGTGCCGGCGATCATGCTGCGCGCCTGCGCATGCTGGTGCGGGGGGAAGAAGTCGAGCATGCGGTTGATCGACTCGGTCGCGTCCACCGTGTGGATCGTCGACAGCACCAGGTGCCCGGTCTCAGCCGCCGACAGGGCCGTCTGCACGGTCTCCTCGTCGCGCATCTCGCCGACGAGGATCACGTCGGGGTCCTGGCGCAGCACCCTGCGCAGGGCGCGCTTGAACGAAGCCGTGTCCATGCCGACCTCACGCTGGTTGATGACCGAGCGCACGTCCTCGTGGACGAACTCGATCGGGTCCTCGATCGTGACGATGTGCTTGCTCATCGTACGGTTCATGTGGTCGATCATCGCCGCGAGCGTCGTCGACTTGCCCGAGCCGGTGGTACCTGTGAGCAGCACGATCCCGCGCTCCTCCTCGGCCAGTTCGCGCACGACCGGCGGCAGCGACAGCTCCTCGATCGTGCTGATGCGATGGGGGATCGCGCGGCACGCCATCGAGATCACGCCGCGCTGCTGGAAGGCGTTGATGCGGTAGCGCGCCACGTCCGGGATTTCGTAGGAGAAGTCGACCTCGTGCTCCTGGGCGAATTCCGCCAGCTTGACCTCATCGCTCAGCAGCGCCCGCAGCGCGCCATCGGTGTCTCCGGCGCTGAGCGGCTGTGCGCTCGCGTCGACCGTCAGCTCGCCGTGCACGCGGTACAGCGGCGCCGAGCCGACCTTCAGGTGAAGATCCGAGCCCTCTTTCTCGACCAGCTCCCGCAGCGCGGGCATGACGTCGAACATGCCCTCTGATCGGCAGTAGATTCAGGTGCCTTGAGTTTCGCCGCGCGCGGCGGACAGACCGAGCCCCCTGACGGGCGGATCGGTTTCCCTGACAAGGACGCAGTGAGCGTGGCGTGCGCTAGCACGCGAGCGATCGAGGACGCCGTCAGGGGAAGCTAGACGCCCGTCAGGCGACGTCGCGGAGCTTTTGCGCCTCCGCGAGACTCTGCAGCTTCTTCAGCGACTGGTTCTCGATCTGGCGGATGCGCTCGCGGGTGACGTTGAACGTGCGCCCGACCTCGTCGAGCGTGCGCGGGTGCTCCCCGCCGAGCCCGTAGCGCAGCTCCAGCACGCGCCGTTCGCGGTAGGAGAGGTTCTCCAGCGCCTCGCGCAAGGCCTCCTTGGTGAGGATCTCGGCGGCGCGCTCGTACGGCGACTCGGCGCGCTCGTCGGCGATGAACTGGCCGAACTCCGACTCCTCCTCGTCGCCCACGGGCTTCTCCAGCGACACCGGCGCCTGCGCGGAGCGCTTGATCGAGTCGACCTCCTCGGGGTCGATGCCGGTGACGTCGGCGATCTCCTGGGCGGTCGGCTCGCGACCGAGCTCGGTCACCAGCTTACGCTCGGCGCGGCCGATCTTGTTGAGCTTCTCGACCACGTGCACGGGGATGCGGATCGTGCGCGCCTTGTCCGCCAGCGCTCGCGCGATCGCCTGGCGGATCCACCAGGTGGCGTACGTCGAGAACTTGAAGCCCTTGCGGTAGTCGAACTTCTCCGCGGCGCGCACCAGGCCGAGCGTGCCCTCCTGGATCAGGTCGAGGAACGGCAGACCCTGGTTGCGGTAGTTCTTGGCGATCGACACCACCAGGCGCAGGTTGGACTCGACCATCTTCTGCTTGGCGTCGAGGTCCCCGCGCTCGATGCGCTTGGCCAGGTCGACCTCCTCCTGCGCGGTCAGCAGCCGCACCTTGCCGATGTCCTTGAGGAACAGCTGCAGCGAGTCGGTGGTCATGTCCGGCTTGAGGTCGAGCGCCGCTTTGGCTTTGCGCCGCCCGCGCTTGTCGGGTGCGCGCTCGACGAGCGACGCCGCGGCGATCGCCGGGTCGATCTCCTCGACGAGCTCGATCTCCGAGCGCTCGAAGAACCCGTGCAGCTCTTCGACGTCCGACTCGTCCAAGTCCAGCTCGGACACAGCCTTGGTTATCTCCGCGTACGAGAGGACCCCCACCTGCTGCCCCTTGGCAACCAGGCCCTTGACCTCATCCAACTCCTGCAGCTCGACTACTGACATTCGTGTTTCCATTTCTTCCGCGATCGACACCGAAGGCGAGACGGCCTCGAGCAAGATTATGGCTGAGAACAGCTACATCGCCGGACATACGACGCAAACGTGCCGACGTTACGGGATCTGCTGGCTTCTCCAAGGGCTCATGCTAACGCGTTATGGCGCTGTTGACACTGCTCGCGATCAACCCGAAGTTCGCATTAAGCAATGATGTGTCGATGAGCGCCCCCAAAGACAGCGAGCGGGGATCCGGCGGGGCGCCCGACGATCAGGGGGTCCTCTCCAAGCTCCCGCGCACCCGCCCGCAACGCTCCAGCCCGCGGCGCGCGGCGGCGCGCGAGGCGAGCGCCGCGGACGAGGCGGCGAGCGCCGCGACCGCGCTCAGCGCCCGCTCCAACGGCCGCCCGCCGGCGCGCCCCAAGAAAGCCCCCGCGCGGAGCGCCGCCGGCCCCCGGCGGGCGCGCGGCGCGAGCACTCGCGGTGCGAAGGCCTCACCGTCGCCGGCCGCCGAGCCGGTCCCCAGGCAGGGGTTCGAGTGCGAGAGCGATCGCACGAGCGCCACCGTGCACCCGCCGGGCGGCGCCGAGCTGGTGGCGTCGGCCGCGGAGATCGTCGGCGAGCTGGCCAAGGCTGGCTTCTCGACGGGCGAGCGCCTGCTCAAAGATGTGCTCTCGCGCCTGCCGCTGTCCTGAGCCGCTGTATACTGCCGCGCAACGCCGAGCCGCCGCGACCCAGGTCGGGGCGGACGGGGGACCCAATGTGGATCCGCTGGATCCACTGGGGCGAATCGGTCCGCCAGGACCGTAGCGCCGCACCCAGGTACAGCGCGAGCCCGTCAGCTCACCTCGTAGGCGTACAGGACACATGTCAGTCAACGTCAAGACAGCCACGATCCCGCTCGCCCTGCTCGCCGCCACGGCCTGCCTCGCGACCCCCGCCGTGAGCGCGTTCGCCGACACGGGCGGCGCTTCCGCCGGCTCCTCGCCACCGGCCGCGGCGACGCCCGCGAACACCAAGGTCCGTCCGACCGGCATCGCCACGTGGTTCGGCCCCGGCTTCTACGGCAAACAGACCGCCTGCGGACAGACGCTCACCCCCGCCGTCGTCGGCGTGGCCAACCGGACGCTCCCGTGCGGCACGCTCGTGAGCGTCACCTACGCGGGCCACAGCCTGACCGTCCCCGTGCTTGACCGCGGCCCTTACGGCCACGGCGCGTCATGGGACCTGACCGCCGGCGCCGCCGAAGCGCTGGGCATCACCGAGACCGTGCGCATCGCGGCCCACGTCGTCGGCAAGGCCGCCAACACGCCCACGCTCGGGCTGCCGCCGGGCTCCTCCAGCGCCGCCGTCACCGGCGGAGCGCTCGCCAGCGAAGCTCCCTGAGAGCCTCTTTCTAAGCGGACTCGTCCACCGGCGTGGCCGGTTGGCGAGGAGAGGACGATCGGACCGCCGAGCGGGCCGCGTACAGCCCCACGTCCGCGTGCGCCGCCAGCATCGCCGCCTCGCGCCCGTCCTCGGGACACACCGCCGTGCCGATCGCCACCCGCAGCGGCGTCCCACGACGGCTAGTGCGCATCGCCGCCGTGTCCACCAGACGCTCGGCCAGCTGCTGGGCTCGCGGGCCGTCGGTCTCGGACACCAGCAGCCAGCATCTGCCCGGCCGCTCGCGCGTGAGCGAGCCCGCCGCGCCCAGCGCGGACGCCAGCGCCTGCTCCATCAGGCCGGCCAGCTCTGAGAGCTCCTCGCGGCGAACATGCTCGAGCTCGATCAGCTCGACCAGCAGCACCACGAACGGCAGCCTGTCGCGTTCGAAGCGCTCCAGTCGAGCGCCGATCGACCCGATCCACGCCGCCGGGCCTTCCTCGCGGCGTTCGTCGCGGATCTCGATCTCGGGCTCGTCCGTCGGCGTCTCGCGCGAGGACGGTGGCCGCTCACCCCCCGACAACGGACGCTCCGATGCGCGCGCCACCCGCGGCGGCACCGGCGGCGACTGATCCCACGACAGCGCACGCACCCGCGGCGGCACCGGCGGCGACTCATCCCACGACAGCGGACGCGCTTCGCGCGGTCGGCCTGGCACCTGTGGCGGCACCGAGTCCGATGCCGGCTCGCCCCGCGGCGCGTCCGCCCCATGCTCGTCCGCGTGCGCGCGTTCGTCGACGATCACCGCCTCGCCACCAGGCGGTCGCAGCGGCTCGAGCTCACGCGCGTGCTGCTCGCCCGCACCACCTGCCGACTGCGCATCTTGGAGGTCGCCCTCGTGAGAGAGCGCGCCGGCCCCAGGTGCGAACGCCGCGTCGACGGCGGCCGCCAGCGTCGCCGCGCATACGTACGCGAGCCGGTCGGACATGTCTCCGACCAGGCGCGCGGACGGCTCACTCAGCTGCGCGAGCAGCGTCTCCCACAACACCCCGCGCAGCGCCTCCACCGCCGTGACCGCCGCCGCCGCGTCGCGCGCGCCGACGATCCCGGCCAGGCGTCGTGCCGCGGCGGAGTCCTCGCGAGCGCTCGAAGCGCCCGCTCCGGTCAGCCGCTCCAGCTCCACATCCGACTGCATCGCACGCAGCGCCTGCGCGCACAGCGACGGCGCTTCGCGCGCGAGCTCCTCGAGCGGGAGATCGGCGAGGCCCTCCAGTGGGCGCGCGAGGATCAACGCGATCGCCCAGCGCTTGGCCAGCTCCTCGGCGTGCGCCAGCATCGCCTCGCCCGGCAGATCGACGACCGGTCGTGCGCGGGGGGCGCGGGGCGTGCGGAGATCGTCGGCCACGTAGGTTGAATATCAGCAAGCGGGGACGCGATCGTCTCTCTGCGCGTCAACCGGCGGGGATAGCCTGCAAAGTCCGTGCGAAGCCTGAAGCCAACCCGAGCCCGCCACGAGCGGGCGGTGATCACGGGCCTCGTCAACTCGACGTCGCTGGACCGCGACAGCGGCGTCGTGCACTCGGTGCAGAAAGCCGATCTGGTGATCGAGCAGGGTGCCCTGGCAGAGATGTGGACCCCGGCGCACCTCGAGCGTCTCGCCCGCACCTACTGGCGCTTTCTCACGCGCGTGACGCTCGGGCTCGTCCGCGTCCTGTACACGGAGGGCGAGCGCTCGGTCGTGCTGGTGGCGCGGCCGCTGAAGCTGCTGACCTTCCAGGCGCCCGAATACGAGATGGACTCCACGCGCGGCCTCGTGCGCTGGCGCATCGCGCGGGGACTGCTGGTGTCAAGGCGGGGGCGCGACGACCGCGGCTACCTGCAGATCGAAGTCCGCCGGCGCGCGGGCGAGGACCCGGCGCACGTCCGGTTGCATGTGGAGGTCGAGGTCGCCAACTTCTATCCGTCGATCGCCTCGAGGCTCGGCCGTTGGCTGTACAGGGCGACGCAGTCGCCGATCCACGTGTTCGTCACCTACGGCTTCCTGCGCTCGCTCGCCCGCCTGGATCTGGCGGAGTCGAAGGTCGGGCGCTTCGACCCATAGGTCGTCGCCGTCGCGCTGCGAGCGCGCCCGGCGTTACTTGCCTTCGCTCTTTTCGAGTTTCTTGAACGCCTTCGCTTCGGCTTCTTCTTCTTTGGCGAACTGCTTGCGGGCCGCTTCTTCGGCGGCGCTTTCGCCTGTCGAGCCCTTGGCCGCTTTCTTCGGCTTCTTCTTCGTGCCTTTGCCCGTACCGGCTTCCTTGCCCCCCGTCCTGCCGGCGCCCGAGCCCTTCTTCGCCTTCCCGGAGCCCTTCTTGGCGCCTTTGCCCGCGGCGGCTTGGGCGGCTTGCGCCTGCGCCGCCTTGGCGAACTCCTCTCTGGTCTTCTTCGCTTCGGCTTCGGAGGCGGCTTCAGCCGCGGCCTCGCGCTTCTTGAACTCAGCCTCGCGGGCGGCTTCGGCCGATTCGGCCGACGTGGACACTTCGGCGCCCGATTCGGCTTCCGCCGCGGGGCCGCTCTTCGAGCCGCCCCCGCAGCCGGCGAGTGCGGCGGCTAGCACCAGCGCGAGCAGGCCATAGCGCGCCGTGCGCGCGACGGCGCCGCCAGCCGGGCGGCCGGGTGTGCGCTGCTTACGCGGATTCATTCCGAGCCATTCGCCTTCTGTAGCGTCGTGTTTTCTTGCGTGGTGGCCGTCGGCGACGGCGTCGTGCTCGTGGGGGCCGTGCTCGCCGGCTTGTTGGCCTTCGCCTTGCCGTTCGTGGCGGCTTCGAGCTTCTTCTTGGCTTCCGCTTCGGCGGCCTGTTCTCGCTTCTTGGCGTTCGCTTCGGCGACTCGTTCTTTGTGCTTGGCCGCTCTCACCGCGGCCTGTTCGCGCTTCTTCGCCTTCGCCGCGGCGATCGCTTCAAGGCGCTTGGCGTTTTCTTCGGCCGTTTCTTCTCGCTTCTTGGATTCTATCCGCGAGAGCATTTCGCGGTCTTCGTTGACTTCCGCCGCTTCCTGTTTCTTCAGGGCCGCTTCTTCGCTGTGTTCGATGTCCGCCGCGCTCGACCCCGCCCCCGCCGAGCCCGTGGTAGAGCTGGCGCCGCAGCCGGCGACCGCGACCGAGCCGGCCGCCACCAGGAGGCAGGGGATCACCCTGCGGAGGATTCTTCGACCTTCCACGCGATTACCTTCGACCTTCCAGCGGATTACGTTAGTAGCGCTCGCCGGCGACCGCCCGCAACTTGGCGCGGTCGTGCGTGGCCAGCACGCGCCTGATCGTGCCGGTGCGCGTGCGCGTGACGAGCGATTCGGTGGTGGCACCACCGGCGCTCGGGTAGCGCACGCCCTGCAGCACGTCGCCGTCGGTGATGCCCGTCGCCGAGAAGAACACGTCCTCGCCTGCGACCAGATCGTCGCGGTCGAGCACCCGCTCGAGGTCATAGCCGGCCTCCAGCGCGGCAGCGCGCTCGACCTCGTCGCGCGGCCACAGCCGTCCCAGCAGCTGCCCGCCGACGCACTTCACCGCGGCCGCCGAGATCACTCCCTCGGGCGTGCCGCCGATCCCCCACAGCAGGTCCACGCGCGAGCGCTCGGTGACGGCCAGCAGCGCGGCGGAGACGTCGCCGTGCGCGATCAGCCGCACGCGCGCGCCGGCGGCGCGGATCGCGGCGATGCCCTGCTCGTGGCGGGGACGGTCGAGCACCACCACCATCACGTCGCCCACCGGGCAGCCCCGGCGCTCGGCGATCAGCTCGACGGTCTCGCCGAGCGGGCGGTCGAGGTCGAGCAGGTCGGCGATCTCTGGCGCACCCGCCATCTTCTCCATGTACACGCACGGCCCCGGGTCGAACATCGTGCCGCGTGCCGACAGCGCGATCACGGCCAGCGCGCTCGGCATCCCGTGCGCGGCCAGCGTGGTGCCCTCGAGCGGGTCGACCGCGATGTCCACCCGCGGCGGGGAGCCGTCGCCGATCTGCTCGCCGTTGTACAGCATCGGCGCCTCGTCCTTCTCACCCTCGCCGATCACCACGACTCCGTCCATGGGCACGGACTGCAGCATGTAGCGCATGCCGTCCACGGCGGCCTGGTCGGCGGCCTCCTTGTCGCCTCTGCCGACCAGCGGCGCGGCGGCGAGCGCCGCCGCCTCGGTGACGCGGACGAGCTCGAGCGCGAGGTTGCGGTCGGGCAGCTGATCGGTGGGGTGCTGGTTCACGGTTCTCCTTCGTCGGGCACGCCATGCAACTGCTTGTCGGGATCCTGCGAGGTCGGCTCGCTCCTCAGCGTCCGCGATGGCGCGCCGACCACGGTCGCCCCCGCTGGCACATCTTCGGTCACCACCGTGCCCGCGCCCACGCGCGCGCCCCGCCCGATGCTGAGGGTGCGCCCACGGGGGGCGACGATCACGGCGTTCGCGCCGATTTTCACACCGTCCTCGACGACGATCCGAGATATCGGGACGGGGGCCGCCTGCGTCCCGTTCGCGGGGGTCCGCGCGGGCCGTCCGGCCGAGAGAGTGACGTTCTGCCAGATTTTAACCCGTCGCCCGATCGTGACGCTGCTGCTGACGACGATGCCGATGCTGTTGTGGCCGAGCAGGATGTCCGAGCTCACGGACGCGCCCGGCGCCAGTGAGTTGGAGTACAGCAGCATGTTCAACTGCTTGATCCAGAAGGCGAGCACCCAGTGGCCGCGCTTGTGCAGCGCGATCGACGCCAGCCACAGCCTTTCCGGGCTGAGCAGCCAGACCCTGCTCACCCAGCGCTTGAGCAGTTCGAGTCGCTCGTGGCTCATCGTGCCCGACGACCTCGATGCAACCACCGCCCCGCGAGGGCTCGCGACGGCGCGTGTTCGCGTGTGGCCCTCATCGGCGGATCGTACTCCACGACCGACGCCCGGCCAGGCGACTACGATCCTGGCGTGAGCGAGCGCGCCCTGACCGTCGAAGCCCACATCCCGGACGCGCTGAGTGGGCAGGTGCAGGAGCGTCTTGCGCTTGCGCGCGAGGCGAAGGTGGGCGAGCGCGTGCGCGCCGGCGACGCGACGCTGTGGGCGCCCGAGGGAACGCCGGAGGTGGCCGACAGGCTCGGCTGGCTGACGATCACCGAGCGCATGCTCGCCGGGCTGGGGGCGCTCGAGCTGTTCGCCGCGCAGGTGCACGACGACGAAATCGAGGACATCGTGCTGCTGGGGATGGGCGGCTCCTCGCTGGCCCCGGAGGTCCTGCGCCGCTCGTTCGCCGGCACGGTGAGCGAGCCCCCACCCTCCCCGCGCATGCACGTGCTGGACTCCACCGACGCCGCCAGGATCCGCGCGGTCGAGGCCGCGCTCGATCTGCGGCGCACGCTGTTCATCGTGTCCTCCAAGTCCGGCGGCACGATCGAGCCGCTGTCGCTGTTCGCGTACTTCTTCTCGCTGGTCGATCACGGCAGCAGCTTCGTCGCGATCACCGACCCCGGCTCGGGCCTGGAAGAGCTGGCATCCAGACACGCCTTCCGCCGCACGTTCGCCGGCGACCCGAACATCGGCGGTCGCTACAGCGCGCTGTCGGCCTTCGGCGTCGTCCCCGGCGCGCTGATGGCGATCCGCGTGCGCCTGCTGCTCGAGGGAGCGCCGCAGGCGTGGGAGACCCCGCTCGACGACGGCTCCGGTGAGCCCGCGACGGAGGGCGCCGGCGTGTGGCTCGGAGCGGCGCTGAGCGCCCTCGCACGCGCCGGGCGCGACAAGCTCACGTTCGTGATCTCCGAGACGCTGCCGGGGCTGGGGCTGTGGCTCGAGCAGCTGGTGGCAGAGTCGACCGGCAAGCACGCCACCGGCATCCTGCCGGTCGCCGACGAGCCCCTGGGCGAGCCCGGCTCCTACGGCGAGGATCGCGTGTTCGCATACCTGCCTGACTCCAGCGCACCGGACCCCGCTCTCGACGCCCGCGCGCAGGCGCTCGTCGACGCCGGGCATCCGCTGATCACGATGCCCACCCGCGGCCCCGTGGACCTTGGGCGCGTGTTCCTGCTGTGGGAGCTGGCCGTGGCGGTCGCCGGCTGGGGCCTGGAGATAAACCCGTTCGACCAGCCCAACGTGCAGCAGGCCAAGGACGCGACCAAGCATGTGCTCGCCGACTACGAAGCCAAGCGCGAGCTGCCGCAGGTGGCCGACGCCGACGCGGCGACACTGCGCTCGCTGCTACTCGACGCGCAGCCGCCGCAGTACGTCGCGATCATGGCCTACTGCGAGCCCTCGCCAGAGTTCGACGAGGCCGCCGGCGAGCTGCGCGTTGCGATCCGCGCGGCCACGAAGGCGACCACCACGTTCGGCTACGGCCCGCGCTTCCTGCACTCGACCGGCCAGTTCCACAAGGGCGGGCCGAAGACGGGCCGCTTCCTGCAGCTGATCCACGACGGCCCGCAGGATGTGGACATACCCGGCGCGCCGTACACGTTCACCACGCTCAAGAACGCCCAGGCGATCGGCGACCTGAACACGCTGCGTGAGCTCGGACTGCCGGCCGAGCGCGTACGCCTGACAGGCGATGACCCCGTGAGCGCGCTGCGCGCTCTGACCGCCCAAATCAAGGAGCAGACCAACACATGACCCAAATCGGTTTCGTCGGGCTGGGCAAGATGGGCGGCAACATGGTTCACCGCATCCGCCGCGATTCCGAGCACGAGGTGGTGGCGTTCGACTTCGACGAGAAGACGGTCAAACAGGCCGTCAAGAACGGGGCCTCGGGAGCGAGCTCGCTGAGGGATCTCGTCAAGCAGCTGCAGGCGCCGCGGATGGTGTGGATCATGGTCCCCGCCGGCGATCCCACCCAGGAGACGGTGGACAAGCTGGCGAAGCTGCTCGATCGCGGCGACATGATCATCGACGGCGGCAACTCGAAGTGGACCGATGACAAGCGCCGCTCGCAGCAGCTCAAATCGAGCGGCATCGACTACGTGGACGTCGGCACGAGCGGCGGCGTGTGGGGACTGGAAGTCGGCTACTGCATGATGGTCGGGGGACCGCCGAAAGCGGTCAAGCGCCTGGCGCCGATCCTCGACGTGCTCGCGCCGGCGACCAACGAGCAGAGCCTCGCCGCGATCGGCCCTCGCGGCTGGCTGCGCTTCGGCCCCTCCGGCGCGGGGCACTACGTGAAGATGGTCCACAACGGCGTCGAGTACGGCCTGATGCAGGCATACGCGGAGGGCTTCGACGTGTTCGACAAGTGCGAGTACGAGCTCGACAACGCCAAGATCGCGCACCTGTGGGGGCAGGGCTCGGTGGTGCGCTCGTGGCTGTGCGAACTGGCCGCGCGCGCGTTCGAAGCCGACGGCAACGGCCTGGAGGCAATCGAGGGCTACACCGAGGACTCCGGCGAGGGCCGCTGGACGATCGCCGACGCGACCGCCCACGACGTGCCCACACCCGTCATCACCGCGTCACTGTATGAGCGCCTGCGCTCGCGCGGCAACGGCGACTTCGCCGACCGCGTGCTGGCGGCGCTGCGCAACCAGTTCGGCGGCCACGCCGTCAAGAGCGCCCCGGCTGCCAGCGCCACTGCCGCCAGCGACGGCGCTGGCGCGAAGAAGCCCGCGAGGGCCAGCGGCGCCCGGCGCAAAGGACGCTGACGGTGGCGGTGACAGCCGGTCGACCGACCGGCGAGCCCGAGCCCGAGAACCCGCTGACGGCGGGCCTGGAGCGGATGCCGGTGGCGCCCACCACGCTGGTGATCTTCGGCGGGACGGGAGACCTGGCCAAGCGCAAACTGCTGCCCGCGCTCTACAACCTCGCCCACGAGGGCGCCCTGCCCGAGCGCTTTCACCTGGTGGGGATATCGCGCAAAGAGAAAGAGGACGACGACTACCGCTCCGAGTGCGAGGAGGCGATCCGGCGCTTCTCTCGGCGCAAGCCTGACGAGGCGGTGCTCACGAGCCTGCTCGACAACGTCAGGTACGTGCCGGGGAGCTTCGACGACGAGTCGGTGTACAGCGAGCTGGGCACGGTGCTCGACGAATTCGAGAAGGAAGCGGGCGAGCCGCTGAACCGCGCCTTCTACCTGTCCACCGCCCCCAACTTCTTCCCGGTGATCGTCGAGCGGCTGGGCAGCTCCAAGCTCGAGCACCACGACGGCGGCGAGGTCCGCCTGATCATCGAGAAGCCGTTCGGCACGACGCTCGAGGAGGCGCGCGAGCTCAACCGCCGGGTGCTGGCCATCTTCGACGAGGCCCAGGTGTTCCGCATCGACCACTACCTGGGCAAGGAGACGGTCCAGAACATGATGGCGTTCCGCTTCGCCAACGGCATGTTCGAGCCGCTGTGGAACCGCAACTACATCGACAGCGTGCAGATAACCGCCGCCGAGGACCTGGGCATAGGCACGCGCGCTGACTACTACGACAACGCCGGCGCGCTGCGCGACCTGATCCAGAACCACATGCTGCAGCTGCTCTGCCACGTCGCCATGGAGCCGCCGGTGAACTTCGCCGCCGAAGAGGTGCGCAACGAGAAGGTCAAGGTGCTGCAGGCGATCCCCCAGCCGACCGCCGCGCAGATTCCCGAGATGGCGGTGCGCGCGCAGTACGGGCCCGGCCACGCCGGCGGCGAGGACGTGCCCGGCTACCTCGAAGAGCAGGGCGTGCCCGAGGGCTCCACCACAGAGACCTACGCGGCGCTGCGCCTGGAGGTCGACAACTGGCGCTGGGCGGGCGTGCCGTTCTACCTGCGCACGGGCAAGCGCCTGGCGCGCAAGGTCACCGAGATCGCGGTCACGCTCAAGCCGGTGCCGCATCTGGCGTTCAGCCAGGACGGCTCGCTGGGCGTGCAGCCCAATCAGCTGGTGCTCACGCTGCAGCCCAACGAGGGCGTGTCGCTGCGCCTCGGCGCCAAGATCCCCGGCACACGCATGATCATCCGCCCGGTGAAAATGGAGTTCCTGTACGGCACCGCGTTCCTGTCGCAGTCGCCGGAGGCCTACGAGCGGCTGATCACCGACGCGATGCGCGGCGACGCGACGCTGTTCACGCGTAACGACGAGGTCGAGAGCCAGTGGCGGATCTGCGATCCGATCGTCAAAGCGTGGGAGCCCGGCGACGCACGGACTCCCGGCCCGGGGGCGGGTGGGATACCGAAATACGAAGCCGGCTCGCAGGGCCCGCGGGAGGCCGAGCAGCTGCTGCGCGAGGGCGATCGCTGGCGCGCGATCTGATGGCCACCAGCGACACAGTCTGGAGTGAGCAGGGAGCCACGCCGGACGCGATCGAAGCGGCGCTGCGCGAGCTGCTGGTGGAGGTGCACGCGGAGAACGACAACGCGGTGCCAGCGCGCGTTCTGAACATGATCGCGTTCGTCGATCGCGAGTGGAGCGGCGAGATCGCCAACCGCCTGCGCGGCGTGGGGCGCTATCACGCCTCGCGCCTGCTGGTGCTCGCGTACGAGCCGCGTCGCGAGCGCCTGGACGCGCGCGTGATGATCGCCTCCGAAAGCGCGTCGGCGCCCGGCGAGCTGGCGCTGCTGCGCGAGACGATCGTGGTGGAGCTCGGCGATCGACATCTCGACGACCTGCTGACGATCGCCGACCCGCTGGTCGTGACCGACCTGCCGACGCTGCTGTGGTCGCCCCACGGCCATCACGAGATCGCGAGCGTGCTGCTGGCGCTCTCACAGGCGGTGCTGGTGGACTCGGTCGACGAGCCGCTCGCGCGCGAGGCACTCGATCGCGCGTGCGGGCTGAGCGAGCGTGCGTACGTCGTCGACCTCGCGTGGCTGCGCTCGACGCCGTGGCGCGAGCGCGTCGCCGCCCTGTTCGACCCACCATGGCTGCGCCGCGAGCTGCCGTCGATCACGAAGGTGAGCGTGCGCCACCATCCCGCGTCGACCGCCTCCGCCCTGCTGCTCGTCGGCTGGCTGGCCTCGCGCCTGGGCTGGCGGACCGGGCCGCTGAGCGCCGCCGGCGACGCGCTCGTCGGCGCCGAGCAGGGCGACGGCCAGGAGGTGGCGGTGCGCCTGGAGGCGGCCCCCGAGCTGCAGGTTCCGGGCCTGGAGAGCGTCACGCTGGAGACCGCCGCGGGCCTGCGCATGAGCCTCGGCCGCGGCTCCGGCGGCCTGCGCGCGCACCGGCGCGACATCCATGGCGAGGAACGGGAGTGGACGATCCCGGGAGCCTCGCGCGGCGAGACGGGCGTGCTCGGCGAGGGCATCCGCCAGGCGCTGCTGCGCGACCCCACATACGTGCCCGCGCTGAGCGTCGCGCGGGCGATGCTGCCGTGACCCGCCTGACCGCCTGCCCGGACGCGGAGACGGTCGCGCGGCGGGCGGCCGCGCACATCGCGCGCCAGCTGCGCCACGCCCGCGAGCAGCGCGGCGTGGCGCACGTGGCGCTCAGCGGCGGCACCACGCCGGGCCGCACGTACGAGCTGCTGGGCGCCGAGCCCGAGAGCCTGCGCGACGTCGAGGTGTGGTTCGCGGACGAGCGCTGCGTGGCGCCCCAGGACGCGGAGAGCAACTACCGGCTGGCCGCCGAGACGCTGCTCGCAGCGGGCGCCGTTCCCGCCGAACGCGTGCACCGCATGGAGGGCGAGCGCGGCCCCGCGGAGGGCGCGCAGCGCTACGCCGAGGAGCTCCTGCGCCGCCTGGCCGGCGCGGGAGACGACGCGAGCCGCTCCGCGCCGCCGTCCACCCCACCGCTGCTCGACGTGATCGTGCTCGGCATCGGCCCCGACGGCCACGTCGCCTCGCTGTTCCCCGGAGCCGCCACGCTCGACGCCGGCGAGGACGCCGTCTGCCTGGGCGTGCGCGACTCGCCCAAGCCACCCCCCGAGCGGATCACGCTGAGCCTGGCGGTGCTGCGCGCGGCGCGCGAGTGCGTGCTGCTGGCCACCGGGGCGAGCAAGGCCGACGCCGTCGCCGCGATGCTCGCCGAGCCCAGCCGGCATGTGCCCGCGAGCCTGCTCAGGCGCGAGCGCCTGACGGTGATCGCCGACGACGCGGCGGCGCCAGCGGGGCCGCGGCCGTGAGCGCGTCCGGCGCGGGCGAGGCGGTGCTCGTGCGCCACGCGGAGACCGAGTGGAGCCTCAGCGGCCGGCACACGGGGCGCACCGACATTCCCCTCACCGAGCACGGCCGCGACGCCGCCACGGCGCTGCGCGCGCGGCTGAGCGCGTGGCGCTTCGAGCTGGTGCTCGTCAGCCCGCTGCTGCGCGCCCGCGAAACGTGCGAGCTGTGCGGGCTGAGCGCCGATGCGCAGCTGCGGCCGGACCTGCTCGAGTGGGACTACGGCGACTACGAGGGGCTGACGACCGCGCAGATTCGCGCGCGGCGCCCGGATTGGTGGTTGTGGCGCGATGGCTGCCCCGGGGGCGAGAGCCCGGCGGACGTGGGCGCACGCGCCGACCGCGTGGTCGCCGAGATCGCCGCCAGCGGCGCGCACGTGGCGGTGTTCTCGCACGGGCACATGCTGCGCGTGCTCGGTGCCCGCTGGGCCGCGCTCGCGGTGGAGGCGGGAGGCCGGCTGGCGCTGTCCACGGGCGCCATCTGCGTGCTCGGCCACGAGCGCGAGACGCGGGTGCTCGCCCGCTGGAACGACACCGGGCTGTAACGCTCACGCCGCCGCCGGGACATTCGTTCTAGAGTGAGCCAGCACGATCGTCCCTCGAGGAGATCGCGCCACACAGCGACGGACCACGGCCAGCCATGGCATCCCGCGCGGTAAAGACCACCCCCCTGTCCCCCGACGCCGAGCAGGTGCTGCTGGCGATGGACGAGGTGCGCGAGCTGACGCTGGCGCTGGTGGCGGGACTCAGCGACGAGCAGCTGCGGCGCGTGCACTCGCCGATCATGAGCCCGCTCGCGTGGGATCTCGGCCACATCGCCGCCTACGAGGATCTGTGGCTCGGCCATCGCCTGTGCGGGCTGGAGCTGCTGCGCCCCGAGCTGGCCACCGTGTACGACGCGTTCGAGACCCCGCGGGCGGTTCGCGGCGAGATCGAGGCGCTCGGCCCGGCGCAGGCCAGGGAGTACATGGCCGCGGTCAGCGCGCGCGCCGGCGAGGCGATCGCCGAGCGCGGCGTGGGCGACGGCGTGGTGTGCGAGATGGTGGCGCGCCACGAGCTCCAGCACACCGAGACGATGCGACAGACGATGGCCATCGCCGGCCTGCTCGCGCCCGCGGAACTGGCGCGCATCCGCGCGCCGCTGCACGCGCGCGACGCGGGCGAGGGGTGGCTGACGATCCCCGCGGGGGAGCTCGCGATGGGCGCAGCGGAGCACGGCTTCGCGTACGACAACGAGCGCCCACGACACACCGTCGAGCTCGCCGGCTTCGCGCTGGCGCGCCGCCCGGTGAGCAACGCGAGCTGGATGCGCTTCAGCGAGGGCGGCGGCTATGAGCGGCGCGAGTGGTGGTCGCGCGAGGGCTGGGCGTGGAAGGAGGAGCACGACATCACCCATCATCCGAGCATCGCCGAAGGCCACCCGGAGGCGCCCGCCTGCCACGTCTCCTGGTTCGAGGCCGACGCCTTCGCGCGCGCGCACGACGCGCGCCTGCCCACCGAGGCCGAGTGGGAGAGGGCGGCAACCTGGACCCAGCAGACGGCGGAGGGGATGGCGGGGATCGGTCGCGTGTGGGAGTGGACGGAGTCGCGCTTCGACGGCTACCCGGGGTTCGTCGCCTACCCATACCGCGAGTACTCGCAGGTGTTCTTCGGGGACGCCTACCGCGTGCTGCGGGGCAGCTCGTGGGCGACCCACCCGCGTGTGGCCAGCGTGCGCTTTCGCAACTGGGACCTGCCGCAGCGCCGTCAGATCTTCGCGGGCGTGCGCCTGGCGAGGCAGGCGCGATGACGCCGTCCACGCCACAGCAGCCGCTCACGCACGCGGCCATCCGCATCGACTCGCACCTCGACGGTACGCACGAGCGCTCGCTCGCCGAGGACGTGCTCGACGGGCTCACGCGTCCCTTCAAGGAGCTGCCTCCGAAGCACTTCTACGACGCCCGCGGCGCGGAGCTGTTCGACCGCATCTGCGAGCTGCCCGAGTACTACCCCACGCGCGCCGAGCGCGCGATCCTCGAGCGCCAGGCGCACGATCTCGCGGAGCTGACGGGCGCGGTCGAGCTCGTGGAGCTCGGCTCCGGCACGGCCGCCAAGACGCGCGTGCTGCTGGACGCGATGAGCGCCGCCGGCAGGCTCGAGCGCTACATACCCGTGGACGTCACCGAGAGCATGGTGCGCGACTGCGCGCAGGAGCTCACCAGCGAGTACCCGGGCCTGCGCGTGCATGGCGTTATCGGCGACTTCGAGCGCCACCTGCACCACGTGCCACCGGCGCTCGGCCCGCGCATCGTGGCGTTCCTGGGCGGCACCATCGGGAACTTCCCGCCGGGCAGCCGCCGCCGCGTGCTGCGCCAGATCGTCGGCATGCTGGGGCCCGAGGACCACCTGCTGATGGGCACCGACCTGGTCAAGGACCCGCGCGTGCTGGAGGCGGCGTACGACGACGCCCAGGGCGTCACCGCGGAGTTCAACCGCAATGTGCTGCGCGTGGTCAACCGCGAGCTGCAGGCGGATTTCGACCCGGAGGACTTCGACCACGTGGCGCTGTTCGACCCGCACAACGAGTGGATCGAGATGCGCCTGCGCGCGCGCCGCGAGCACACGACGCTCGTGCGCGACCTCGACCTGCCGGTGCACTTCGACGCGGGCGAGGAGCTGCGCACGGAGATCAGCGCCAAGTTCACCCCCGAACGCCTGGAGGGCGATCTGGCCGCGGCGGGCCTGGAGCTCGTGCGCTGGCTGACCGACCCCGACGAGCTGTTCGCGCTGACGCTCTCACGCGTGCGCCCGGACTGCGACTGACGGCGAGGCGAACGTGCGCCTGTCAGGCGCGCCGGGCCGGCTGGGCGCGGCGGTGCCCGCCGTGCAGGATGGCGGGCGACTCCGGCGCGAGATCCTGCGAGGGCCGGCCGAGCCCGAAGCCCTGCCCGCCCTGGATGATCCGGTCGGAGGCCAGTTCGTGTTCCTCGTTGATGGCGCGCAGGAACTGCAGCGTGTCGTCGTCCTCGATGCCCTCGGCGATCACGAACGCGCCGGTCTGGCGCGCGAAGGTAGCCATCGCCATCAGCACCGCGCGCGCGCCCGACTCGGTCGCGGCGGCGGCGATGATACTGCGGTCGAGCTTGACGAACTCGGCGTCGAGCTTGCTCAGCATCTCCAGGCCGGAGTTGCCGGTGCCGACGTCGTCGACGGCGATCTTGAAGCCCTGCTCGCGCAGGCGCCGCAGGCGCTTGACCACCCTGTCGGTGCGTCCCCCGAAGCGCTCGGTGACCTCCACCACGACCATCCGCGGTGACAGCCCCGCCCGTTCCACCGCCGGGGCCAGCCACGCGTCCGCCTCGGCGTCCTGGTCGAGCGTAAGCGGGGACAGGTTGAGGAACAGCAGCACCCCCGGGTGCATCTCGGGAGCCAGGCGCAGCGCGTTCTCCACGCACAGCACGTCGAGCTGGTGGACGTGTCCGATCTGCTCAGCGATGTCGAACGCCTCAGCTGGTCCAGACAGCCCGTAGGAGGGGTCCGGGCGGGTGAGTGCCTCGACCCCCAGCAGCACCTCCGCGTCGAGGTTCCAGATCGGCTGGAAGAGCGTGTCCAGGCGCCCCTCCTCGATCAGCCGCACGACCGCCTCCTTCTTCTCGGAGGTGGTGACCACCACGCGCTCGCGGATGTCCTCGAAATGCGTCGCGCGGTTGCCTCCCTCGCGCTTGGACTCGTACAACGCGGCGTCGGCCTCCGCTCGCAACGTGTCGGCCTGCTGCCCGGGACGCAGCGTGCTCACCCCGATGCTGACCTCGATGCCGGCGTCATGCAGGTCGCGGCCCAGCCGCCGCGCGACCGCGCGGGCGCCGTCGGCGTCGGTGTGCGTCAGCGACAGCGCGAACTCATCGCCCCCGACCCTGTATGGGCGGTCGCCCGGCCTCGACGCGCGCAGCACCTGCGCCACGCGCTGCAGCACCGCGTCGCCGTGCGGATGCCCATGACGGTCGTTGATGAGCTTGAAGTCATCGACGTCCATGAGCGCCAATGCGAATCCGTCTTCATAACGCGCGGCGGCGGCGACGGCCTGCGGAAGCTCGTCCTGGAAGGCACGCTGGTTGGGGAGATCGGTCAGCCCGTCGCGGGTGGCTCGCTGCAGGACCATGCGATGGTCGCGCATCAGCCGCCGGCCGCCGAGCAGGTAGAACAGCGCGCCACCACCGAGCAGGCTGAGCAGCGCGATCAGGGCGATCGTGCCGCGCAGCTTGCTCAGCTGCGCGTCGTAGGCGCCGAGCCCGTAGACCACCTCGTAGGCGTAGCGGCCGCTTGCGAGGTTGACCGGGACGACGAATTCCAGATCGCCGCTGCCCTCGCCGCCACCGTCGCCGCGCCCGGCGTAGGAGCGTCCGCCCGCCAGGGCGGCTCCGACACGAGGGTCGACGTCGACTTCGCCGATCAGCGCGCCGTTGCCCGTCGCCCTGATCACGTGGCGCGAGTCGATCAGCAGCACTTCCTTGGTGTCCGGTCGCTGCGCGATGCCTTCGATCAGGCGATCGATGTCGCCGATCCCATCGGTCGTGCCGGTCGCGCGGGTGCTCTCGAGTTCGAACGCCTTCGCGTCCGCCCGCTGACTCTGCGCGTATTCGTCGATCTGCAGGCGCGCGAGGTTTCGTTCGAGCAGGACGTAGCTCGTCACGCCCGTCAGCGCGAACGTGAGCACGACGGTCGCGAGCAGGCGCACGCCGAAGGCGAACGCCGAGCCCTGCTCGCCCCCGCGACGCCGCGCGCGCAGCCGGTCAAACGGGTGCATTCGTCCCATACTTGACTACTCGGCACGCGAGTGCATAAACCTGAGCGCTTCTTGCAATTGGTCTGACATGCTGAACTATCGAACAGCCGAGCAGCTGCAATGTGGGCGCGCCCGCACGCGTTGCCTTTCAAGTCGGTGTCCTACTATGGCTATACACCATCTCGAAAATGAATGAAAGTCCGGGCCGCGTGCACGTTCTCCCGAGTGCGCCGGCGTCGGATTCAATACGCTGCGGCGCATGCAGATCGAGGGATCAGCGGCGATCGTCGCCGGCGGCGCGTCGGGCCTGGGCGAGGCGACCGTGCGCGCGCTGCACGCACGCGGCGCGATCGTGACCGTCGCCGACGTGAACGCCGAGAAGGGTCGGGCGCTGGCCGGCGAGCTGGGGCTCGAGTTCACCGCGTGCGACGTGCGTCAGGAGGAGCAGGTGCAGGCGGCGGTGAAGCAGGCCGCGGCTGGCGCCGGCGGGCTGCGCATCGCGGTGTGCTGCGCCGGCACCGGCTGGGCGCAGAAGGTGGCCAGCTCGAAGGGCCCCCATCCCCTGCTGCCGTTCGAGACGATCATCTCGATCAACCTGATCGGCACGTTCAACGTGCTGCGCTTCGCCGCCGACGCGATGATCGCGAACGAGCCGTTGGAAGACGGCGAACGCGGCGTGTGCGTGCACACGGCGTCGATCGCGGCGTTCGACGGGCAGGTCGGCCAGATCGCGTACTCGGCGTCGAAGGGCGCTGTGGTGGGGATGACGCTGCCGGCCGCGCGCGACCTCGCCCAGTACGGGATCCGTGTGAACACGATCGCGCCGGGCCTGTTCGACACGCCGCTGCTGGCGGCGCTGCCCGAGGAGGCCCGTCAGAAGCTCGGCGCCGGCGTGCCCTACCCCCAGCGCCTGGGCCAGCCGCCGGAGTACGCGCAGCTGGCGTGCCACATCGTCGAGAACCGCATGCTCAACGGCGAGACCATCCGTCTCGACGGCGCGCTGCGCATGCCTCCGCGCTAGCCGCGCGCGGGCGAGCGCTCAGTCGATGCCGTCATAGCCCCACAGCGTCACCAGATCGCGCTCCAGGTACTCGCTCAGCGCCACGACCTCCGGCTTGAAGCGGTGTCGCAGCTCGAGCGTCAGAGCCTCGTCGGGCTCCGGCGGACTGGTGAAGAAGATGCGGTCTCTCAACGACTGGGCCGAGCTGCGAGTCAGGCCCAGCGGCGCGAGTGCCCCGGCCGAGGCCCGCAGGGCGCGCGGGAGGCGACCCCGTCCGGCAGCCAGGGCGTGCACCAGCCGATGCAGGCGCGGCGCGCGCACGCCGACCGTCGGGTTGCGCTCGCGCGCCGCGATCGGAGCGCTGTCATCCACGTCGAGGAAGCGCAGCACCCTGCGCACCGTCGCATCGTTGTCGCCGCGAAAGTCGTCGTAGATCAGGACCAGGATCTGCTCCGGTGGAAATACGGCTTGATAGCGGCTCAGCTGCTCCGCGTAGCGCACGTGATCTGAGTAGAAGAGCACGTCCGGCCGATGGGAGCCGCGGGGAATGTGCTTGCCGGCGCGCCTTGCGTCTTCGAGCGAGAGCGCCGTGCGCAGATCCGTCTCGGTCTCGACGTGACCTTGGACGAACTGCAGGTGCAGCGAGCGCACGAAGCTGGTCGGCTCGCGCAGGATCGCGATGATGCGCGCGGCTGGTTGCAACGCGGCGATCTCGCCGGCGGCCGTGCGAGACGTGAGGTATGACGGCGAGGCCTCTCCGGCCAGCCGATCGGGCCCGGCCGCCGCGAACAGCGACAGGTACTCCTCGAGCGTGTCCGGCAACGTCGCCGTTGCCGGAATGTGAAAGCGATCGCGCAGGTCGCTCGCCAGGAACCGCGGCTCCTTCAGGGGCATGTAGAGCTGCGGGTGACGGCGCAGCACGTCGAACAGGGCCGACGTGCCGCACTTCGCGTGGCCCACGATGAAGAAGTCGGGCGCTCGCCCTGACATCTCAGGCCCGGTGGCCGCGTGTTCGCGCGTGGTGGTCATCACCTCTCCTGAGGAAAGCCCAAGGCATCCGCGTCAGGGAGCTTCGCGCTCGGCCGCCGGCAGAGCGCGCGACGCTCGCGAGGGTCGAACGCGCAGCACGTGGCGGATGCCCGAGCGCAGGCGCGCCCCGTCCATGACCGACGCGAGCGCCAGCTCCAGGCCCCCGCGCAGCCTGCGGCCGTTCACGATGTGCGCGGCCCCCACGCGGTAGTAGTACACGCCCCAGAGCTGCCTGCGTCGCCGCAGCCGCTTGAGCGCTGGATCGGATGCCATCTGGGCGTCGAACTCGTCGCTGCCGATCGGAGCTTCGCCGGCGGCGCGCCGCTGCTGGTTCTCGGTGAGACGCAAGACGCCGCGGCGCTGGTCCCAGAAGCGGGACATCTGCACTGAGCCCGCGCGCTTGCGGTAGTAGACGAGCGGCTCGGGCAGGCTGATCACGACCCCTCGCTCGGCCATCTGGCAGAAGAAGTGCACGTCATCGGCAGCCCGATACTCGGTCGTGTATCCGCCCACGGCCAAGTAGTCCGCGCGCGGATACATGACCGAGGAGTGCAGCATGAAGAAGGTCCCCCCCGCGCGTCTGAGCGCGCTGTACTCCTCCTCGCTGGTCGGCCCCATGTCGGCGATCGAAATGACCCGTTTGGCGTCGTTGACGTTGTAGCCATAGGTGCCCAGCAGCGCGATCGGCTGGCCGCCACGCCAGTCACGGACGAAGGCCGCCTGGCGCTCGAGCTTGGATGGCGCCCACACGTCGTCGGAGTCACACGTAGCGATCCACTCGCCGTGCGCGAGCGCGATCCCCTCGTTGCGCGCCGCCACGACGCCCGAGCGCGAGGACAGCCTTACGTAGCGCACGGCGACGCCGTTCGCCTGGCCCGCGCTGAACTCGGCGACGAACTCGTCGGTGCCGTCGTCGGAGCCGTCGTCGGCGACCACCACCTCGCCTGGAGGCAGCGTCTGACCGACGATCGAGGTGAGCGCTTCGCCGAGCCGGCCGACGTCGTTGAAGGTGGGGACGACAACAGAGATTGATCGTGTCTCTGGCAGCGTCATCAGGCCCCCACGGCGGGCAGAGTACTAGATGCCGTCATAGCCCCACAGGCTCACGAGATCGCGCTCCAGATAGTCGCTCAGCGCCTGCACCTCGGGCTTGAAGCGCTGGCGCAACTCGAGCATCAGCCGCTCGTCCGGCGGAACCGGAGCCGTATAGGCGACGCGCCGCCACAGCACGCGCAGCGATTTCGGCGCCAGTGACGTGACGGTTCGCGCGACGGGCCCGGCCAGCTCCGGCCGGTGCCTGGCGAGGCGGAGTTTGCGCGACAGCGGGTGCATCGGCGTGAAGCGCACGGCGACGTTCGTCTGATAGGTCTGGATGGGCTCGATCGGGGTTGTGTCGTCGACCTCGAGGAAGCGCAGCACGCTGCGCAGCGTCGCCTCGTTGTCACGGAGGTAGTCCTCGTAGATCAGCACCAACACCCGCTCGGCGGGAAACTGCGCGTGGAAGCGACGCAGCTGCTCTACGTAGCGCACGTGCTCGGAGTACAGCACCCACGCCGGCGAGGTGAACTCGCGCGGGATCTTCTTGCCTTCCCGCCTGAGCGGCTCGAGCGCGAGCGCCTTGCGCAGATCCTTCTGCGACTCGCGCCCGGCCTGCACGCATTGCAGGTGAAACGAGCGCAGGAAGCTCGCAGGCTCGCGCAGGATCGCGATGATGCGCGCGTCCGGCTGCACCTCGGCGATGCGCGCGGCGGCGGTGGGCGAGCGGATGTACTGGGGCGAGGCCTCGCCCACACGCTGTTCGGGCGCGGCGCCGGCGAACAGCGCCAGGTAGGCCTCGAGCGTCTGCGGGCGAGCTTCGCCGCCCGGCTTGTGCACGCGCACGCGCACCTCCGGCGAGAAGAAGCGCGGCTCCTTGAAGTCCGACATGTAGACCTGCGGGTGACGTCTGAGCATCGTGTACAGGGCCGTCGTGCCGCACTTTTCGTGTCCGACGATGAAGAAGTCGGGCACGCGAGGCGCCCGCGAGCCGGCGGCGGGCGGACCGGCGCTGGCGCTAGACGCCGTCATAGCCCCACAGGCTCACCAGGTCACGCCCCAGGTACTCGCTCAGCGCCTGCACTTCGGGCTTGAAGCGCCGGCGCAGCTCGAGCATCATCCGCTCGTCGGGCGCGGACGGGCGCGTGTACACGAGGTGCTTCCACAGAACCTGCGCCGGGCGCGGCGCGAGCGCGCCGACAGCGCGCGCGATCGGGTTGGCGCTCTGCGGGCGCTCGCGCGCGCGGTTGAGGGTTCGCGAGATCCGGTGCAGAGGCATGAAGCGGACGGCTTTCATCTCTCCGCCCTTGGTCACGATCGGCTCGATCTGACCCTCCGCGTCGACGCCCAGGAAGCGCATGACGCCGCGCACGGACTCCACGTTCTCGCGCCGGTAGTCGTCGTAGATCAACACCAGCACCTGCTCGGCGGGGAACCGGGCGTGGAAGCGACGCAGCTGCTCTACATATCGCACGTGCTCGGAATACATCACCCACGACGGGGAGGCGGAGCTGCTCGGCAGGCTTCTGCCCTGACGGCGCTCGTCCTCGAGCGCCATCGCCTTCAGCAGATTCCGCTCCGTCTCCAGGCCGCTGTGCACGCACTGCCCGTGAAAGGAGTAGAGGAAGCTCGCTGGCTCGCGCAGGATCGCGATGATGCGCGCGTCCGGCTGCAGCTCGGCGATCCGCCCGGCGGCGCCGGGCGAGCGGATGTACTGCGGCGAGGCCTCGCCCGTGAGCTGCCCGGGAGCCGCGGGGGCGAACAGGGCGAGATACTCCTCAAGCGTACGCAGCTGGGCTTTCCCGGGGTTCTGGTTGGCGGCGGCGGAGCGCAGGTCGCTGGAGAAGAAGCGTGGCTCCTTGCGGTCGGGCATGAAGATCTGCGGGTGGCGCCTGAGCATCTTGTACAGCGCCGTCGTGCCGCACTTTTCGTGGCCGATGATGAAGAAGTCGGGCATGCGCCCGGCCGCCGGCGGGTCGGGCATGCGCTCAGCCGCGGGCGCAGACGTGTCCGCGTCCCCCTCCCCGCTCGCCTGCCCGCCCGTCGCGGCCGCAGCGCTCGAGCTTGCGTACCGCTCTCCCTGTGCGGGAGGCACCCCTGGCGCGCTCATACGCGAAAAACTATAGCCGGCGCTGTTACACGCGTTCGACGAGCATCGCCATGCCCATGCCGCCTGCGACGCACATCGACTCGATGCCGTACGTCTTGTCAAGCGTCTCGAGGTCGTTGAGCAGCGTGGTCATGATGCGCGCGCCGGTCATCCCGAACGGGTGCCCCAGCGCGATCGCGCCGCCGAACGGGTTGAGCTTCTCGTCGGGTATGCCGAGCTCGTCTTTGCACGGCACGATCTGAGCGGCGAACGCCTCGTTGATCTCCACCACGTCGATGTCCTCGATCGTCATGCCGGTGTTCTTCAACAGCGCCTGGATCGCGGGGATCGGGCCCAGGCCCATGACCTCGGGGCGGATCGCCGCGACGGTGGAGGCGACGATCCGCGCGCGCGGCGTGAAGCCCTCGGCCTTGGCCTTCTCATCGCTCATGATCAGCAGCGCCGCCGCGCCGTCGTTGAGCGGGCAGGCGTTGCCGGCGGTCACGGAGCCGTCCTCTTTGAACACCGGCCGCAGCCCCGCCAGCGCCTCGATCGTGGTCCCCGGGCGCGGGCCGTCGTCCTTGGTGACGACCGTCTCGGGGACGTCGATCTCGTTGCCCTCGCGGTCCACGTCTTTGTGCGCGGGCACCGTCACCGGGACGATCTCCTTGTCGAAGTGCCCGGACTCCTGCGCGGCGACCGCGCGCGTCTGAGAGATCAGCGCCCACGCGTCCTGCGCCTCGCGACTGACGTTGCGCTCCGCCGCGACGTTCTCGGCGGTCATGCCCATCGAGATGTACGCGTCATACAGGGAGCCCGCGGAGCCGTCGAGCTTGGGGTGCAGCTCGAACGGTGCGCCCGGCGCCGTGCGCGAGACGGCCTCTACGCCGGCCGCGATGTACGTGTCGCCCTCGCCGGACTTGATCGCGTGGAAGGCCATACGCGTGGTCTGCAGCGAAGAGGCACAGAAGCGGTTCACCGTGCAGCCTGGCACGTGGTGGTCGATGCCCGCGAGCAGCGCGGCCATGCGCCCGATGTTGTAGCCCGTCTCGCGCTCGCCGTAGCCACAGCCCATCATCACGTCGCCGATCGAGCGCTGGTCGAGTTGCGGGTTGCGCTCGATCAGGGCCCGCAGCGGGATCGAGGCGAGGTCGTCGCCGCGGACGCTCTTCAGCGATCCCTTTGCGGCGCGCCCGATGGGCGTGCGAATGGCGTCCACGATCACAGCTTCAGGCATGCGTGACTCTCTCCTTGGGTCGGTTGGGCTCGCCGCCGCGCCCCACACGCAGGCGGTCCGAGGATGTCAATCCTATGGGATGTCCAAAAGACGCCGATGTCAGACCCTCCTCGAGCGCTGCTGCGAGCTGTATCACCGCGGCGCACACCGCACAGAAAGAGGACCACACAGAACCAGGTTCTCCTCAAACGCGAGCTGCATCACCATGGCGCGCACGCACAGAAAGAGGGCCACAGAACCGGGACTCCTCAAACGCGAGCTGTCATGCCATGGCGCACACCGCGCACAAAAGTAGAACTACAGATCGAGCCTGCTGACGCCTAGCTCGTCGAATCCGACGTGGTGGGCGAGCTCATGGCGCACGGTGCGCGTGACCTGGTCGCGCAGCAGGTCGGGATCATGTCCGAAGTCGCGCCGCAGGGTGTCGCGGAAGATGACGATGCGGTCGTGGGTGTTGTCGCGCGTGGCGCCGTCGCCCTGGTAGAGCCCGTAGGCGCCGCGACGGCGCCCGCCGTCGGAGATGACCACGGCGACGTGCGCGAGCGCGTTGCGCAGCAGGTCGGGCAGGTCATCGAGCGCGTCGCGGACGAGCTCCTCGAAGTCGCTGTCGTTGAGCGGGTCGAGCTCCATGAACTCGCCTTCTTCCGGCGCCACCGCCAAGCCTTCGCGGGCGATCCGCTCGGAGTAGCGCACGATCTCTTCGAACTCACTCTCGGACTCGGGATCGCGCCAGTCGGCGAGACGCACGGCGACGAACGCGACGCTGCCCATGAGCACGGCGGCGACGATCACCCCCAGCGCGACGTCCTCGAGCGCTCTGACGATGCCGATCGAGCTGAAGCCCTGCCCGACGACGAGCACGACGAGGCCGATCGACATGGCGACGAGCGCTGCGACACCGACACGCCGAAGGGGGCTGTTGGAGTCTCCAGGTGGGATGGGCGCGCGCATCACCGAAAGTATGGAGCCGGCCGGGACCTATTTGAGCGTGCGGGCGATCACGAGACGCTGGATCTCGTTGGTGCCCTCGTAGATCTGGGTGATCTTGGCGTCTCGCATCATGCGCTCGACCGGGTACTCCTTGACATAACCGTAGCCCCCCAGAACCTGAACCGCCTCGATTGTGACCGCCATGGCGGTGTCCGAGCAGAAGACCTTGGCCATGGAGGAGTACTTGGCGCGCTGCGGATGGCGCTGATCGGCCATCGCGCACGCCTTGTACAGCAGCTCGCGCGCGGCGGCGGTGCGTGTTTCCATGTCGGCCAGCTTGAACTGGATCGCCTGGAACTCGTTGATGGCCTTGCCGAACTGCCGGCGCTCGCGCGCGTAGGCGACGGCGTAGTCGGTGGCCCCCTGGGCGATGCCGACGGCCTGCGCGGCGGCGCCCAGACGCGTGCGCTCGAGCGTGCCGAGCGCTACCGACAGGCCCTTGCCGACCTCGCCGATGACGTTCTCGTGCGGCACGCGCACGTCCTCGAAGATCGGCTGGCCGGTGGGCGAGGCGCGGATGCCGAGCTTGTGCTCGAGCTTGCCGACGCTGAACCCGGGGCGGTCGGCCTCGACGACGAACGCGGTCAGCCGCCGGCTCTCGCGGTCGCTGACGGCGAAGACGATGTAGAAGTCGGCGACGCCAAGGTTGCTGATCCAGTTCTTGGTGCCGTTGATGACCCATTCGTCGCCGTCCTTGACCGCGGAGGTGGTCATGCCGGCGGGATCGGACCCAGCTTCGGGCTCGGACAGCGCGAACGCGGGTGACCACTCGCCGGTGGCACAGCGGGGCAGGAAGCGCTCCTTCAGCTCGTCTGAGCCGGACTGCTGGATGGGCAGCGTGCCGAGCTCCTGGACCATCAGGATGAGCGCGCACGCGGCGTCCACCTTCGCGATCTCCTCGACGGCCATGTTCAGCATCAGCGTGCCCGTGCCGGTGCCGCCGTACTCGATCGGGAACGGCAGCCCAAGGATGTCCTGCTCGGCGAGGATCTTGCGTATGTCCCACGGATATTCGGCGCGCTCGTCGATCTCGGCCGAGCGCGGTGCTATCTTCTCGCGCGCGATCTGCCCGATCGTCGCGCACAGGTCGAGGTGCTCCTGGGGCATCGTGTAGACGTCGCCGGTCGCCTGCATCAACGGGATCGTAGTGATGCGAGGACCGGCTCGCCTCGCTGATGACCGCTACGCTCATCGGCATGAGCGCCGCCGGCGACAGCTCCACGATCGAGGTCGATCCGGGACGGGTCGCGGAGTGGCTCGGCGAGGATCCCGCGCCGCAGGTCATCGACGTGCGCGAGCCCTACGAGCGCGAGGCCGGCCACATCGAGGGCACGCGGCACATCGAGCTCGTCAACCTGACCGAGCAGGCGGGCAGCGTCGAGCGCGATCGGCCGGTGGTGTTCTACTGCCGCGTGGGCTCACGCTCGCAGATGGCCGCGCAGGCGTTCCGCGCGTCTGGCTACGAGGCATACTCGATGAGTGGAGGCCTGGTGCGCTGGGCGAGCGAGGGCCGAGCGCTTTCGCCGCAGGGCGGCCACGTGGCCACCCACTAGCGCGCGCGCTGCGAGGCCCACCCGCCCCGGGCACTGCCGCGGCCACGATGCGAGGCCCACCCGCCCCGAGGCCTGAAGCACTGCCGCGGCCACGACGCGGGGCCCACCCGCCCCGAGGCCTGACGCACTCCAGCGACTGTTGTATCGCCATCGCTATACACCATCTTGAAAAGCACATCCACACCCCGTCGACGTGTGACCATCTTGAGGCAGACTCTCTGCACCAGGACACATATGTGACACCAAGACAACGGGAGGAGACAGACAGATGGAGGCTTCGACGGAGTATCCGGGCGTGACCGTCGGTGAGGGCTACGCGGTGGCGCACCTGGAGGATCTGGGCGACGGCCCGGGCTTCAGGAAGGTGCGCAAGGGATTGGGCGTGACGGCGTTCGGCGTGAACGCGATCGTGCTGCCGCCGGGCATCGAGACGGGCTTTCACTACCACGACGTGCAGGAGGAGCTGTACTTCGTGCACCGCGGGGTGATCGAGATGGAGTTCGGCGACGGCTCGGTGCGGCGGCTCGGCGAGGGCGGCATGGCGCGGGTAGACGCGGCGACCGTGCGCAAGATCCGCAACGTGGGCGACCTCGACGCGGTTTACCTGTGCGCGGGCGGCAAGGACGGCTACATCGGGCGCGACGGCCGCGTGCGCGAGGGCGAGGAGCAGCGCGTGAAAGCGGTGCACGACCTCTCTGGAGGGGGGTCGGGGTGAGCCGCACACCGGCTGCGCGGAGTTGAGCGACGCGGAGGACCGGGCGGGCGCGCGGCGCGTGCTGCGCGTCGGGCGCGAGCTGACCATCCCCATCACGGAGGTCACGCTGCGCACGAGCCGTTCGTCGGGTCCCGGCGGCCAGCACGCCAACGTGACAGCGTCGCGCGTGGAAGCGATCTTCGACGTGCTCGCGTCGCCGTCGCTGAGCGAGGCCCAGCGCGCCCGCGTGCTCGCGCGCGCGGGCGCGCGTGTGGTGGCGGTGGCACAGGACGAGCGCTCGCAGGCGCGCAACCGCGAGCTCGCGCTGGAGCGCCTAGCCAAGCGCCTGGAGCGCGCTCTGGTCGTGCCGCGCAGCCGTCGCGCCACACGCCCGAGCGCCGCCGCTCGCGCGCGCCGGCTGGCGGACAAGCGCCGCGCCGGCCAGCGCAAGCTGGAGCGCAGGCCGCCGCCCGAGGAATCCGGCTGAGCGCTCGCGGCCGGCGCTTCATGAGAAAGCTCATCTAAACGCCCGCACTCCAGGGCGCCGAGGCGCCGGCGCTTATCCTTGCTGGCATGGGAACCGCCGCGGACTCGCGCGGGCAGGGCGCTCCGCTCTCGCCCGCAGACCAGGCCGGCGCGGGCACCAAGGCTCCCGAGACGGCGAGCGTGCTGCTGATCGAGGACGAGCCGGGAATCGTCGACTTCGTGCGCCGCGGCCTGGAGGCCGAGGGCTTCGCCGTCGAGACGGCGGGCGACGGGGTCGAGGGGGAACGGCTGGCGCTGGGCGGCAGCTTCGACGCGATCGTGCTGGATCTGATGCTTCCCCATCGCGGCGGCCTGGAGGTCCTGGAGTCCGTGCGGCGGGCGATGCCCGGCGTGCCGGTGATCGTGCTGACCGCTCGCGGCGAGATCGAGGATCGCGTGGAGGGGCTCGACGCTGGCGCTGCGGACTACCTGGTGAAGCCGTTCTCGATGGCCGAGCTGGTGGCGCGTGTGCGCGCGCAGCTGCGGATCATCGCGCAAGCGTCCGCCAGCACCATCAGCGCTGAGGGGATCGACGTCGACCTGCTGAGGCGCACGGTGCGCAGGGCGGGTCAGACGGTGACGCTGTCGACGACCGAGTTCGAGCTGCTCGTCTACCTCCTGCGCCACCACGGCCGCGTGGTCTCGCGCGAGCAGATTCTCAGCTCTGTGTGGGGCTATGAGCACGACCCAGCCACGAACGTCGTCGACGTGTACGTCGGCTATCTGCGGCGCAAGCTCGGCCGTTCCGGCGGGCCGGCTCCGATATTCACCGTGCGGGCCGTCGGCTACCGCCTGGGCAGCTCGAGCTGATCGCCGTGCTCACGCAGCTCAGACGCCTTGCGCCGAACGGGCTGCGCTGGCGCCTGGCTGGCTGGTTCACGCTGGTGACGCTGCTGTGCACCGCGATCGTGTTCGCCGCCGTCTACCGCGGCACGGGGACGCAGCTGCGCGGCCAGATCGACCGGCAGCTCTCGGGCGACGCGGCCGAGCTCGCCCACAACCTGACGAGTACGCACGCGCGTACCGCGCGCCAGCTCTCCGCGGCCGCCAGCCGCTATATCGGCGACCAGCCGTTCAGCGCGAGCTCCACGCTGCTGTTCGTGCTGATCCCAGGCGCGCGGCCCACCACCAACCGGCCGGAGCTGTTCGGCAACCCGCCGCCCGAGCGCGGCGAGACGCACGACGAGCAGGCTCAGGAGAACCGCCTGTCCGCGCAGCTGTCGAAGATCGCCGACGGCTACCGCACGCTGGCGCTTCCCGACGTCGGCGACGTGCGCGTGCTCGAGCGCGCGGTGCGCGTTCCCGGCGGCCCGCGCGTGACCGTCGGCGCGGGCGAGCTGCTGGCGAGTGTCGCCCACGCGCAGCGCGGCGTCGCGCGCGCCTTCATCCTCGCCGGGCTGCTGGCGCTCGCCAGCGCCCTGCTGGCGTCCTATCTGGTCGGCTCGCGTCTGTCGCGCCCGCTGCGCAGGATGGCCGCCGTCGCCGCGCGCGTGGACGCCGGCGACCTGCACCCGCGGATCCGCCAGCAGGGACCGGCGGGCGACGAGGTGAAGGTGCTCGCCGACGCGTTCGACCACATGCTCGACCGCCTGACCGACGCGTTCGCCGGCCAGCGCGCGTTCGTCGCCGACGCCTCCCACGAGCTGCGCACTCCCCTGACGGTGATTCGCGGCCAGCTCGAGGTACTCGCATCCGAGCGGGAGCCTTCCGGTGAGGAGGTGCGCCGCGTCGAGAGCCTCGTGCGCGCGGAGATCGACAGGATGAGCCGCCTGGTCGACGACCTGCTGCTGCTGGCGAAGACCGAGCAGGTCGAGTTCCTGCAGGTCGAGCAGATCGACCTGCCTGTGTACATAGCCGACCTGTGGGACGGGATGAGCCTGCTGGCCAGTCGCCGCTTCGAGCTCGGCCCTGTCCCGCACGGCGCGCTCAACGCCGACCCCGACCGTATCGCGCAGGCGCTGCGCAACCTGATCGCCAACGCGATCGACCACACCGCCGCGCAACATGGCGTCGTGCGCATGCGCGTGCGCGCGCTGCCCGGCGGGCGCATCCGCTTCCTCGTCGAAGACGATGGTCCGGGCATCCCGCTCGACCAGCGCGAGCGCGTCTTCCACCGCTTCCACCGCACCGACGTCGCGCGCGACCGCGCATCCGGCGGAACCGGCCTGGGACTGGCGATCGTGCGCGCCATCGCCGCCGCCCACGGGGGCAGCGTGACCGCCGGCGCCTCGCCCGAGGCGGGCGCCCGCTTCGAGCTCGAGCTGCCCGGTTTCACGCCCGCGCGCGGGCGCGCCCACGAGCACGGCGACGCGACGGCGCCGATCGCCGCTAGTCCAGCAGCTCCTTGACGTAGCGGTGATGCAGCTTGCCGAGCGGCGTGTTTTCCGGGTGGAAGTGGATCGCGTTCCACAGCAGCTGGGACGCCGGCGCCCAGGCGACGATCAGGTAGACGCCCAGCACGAGCGCGGCCGTCCGCAGCCGGCGCGAGCTCGACAGCGCCGCCAACGGGAGCACCCACAGCACGTACCACGGCAGGACCCAGCTGAGCGTCACCAGCAGGGCCACGCTCGCCCAGCCCGACGCCGTGATCGAGCGCTCCACGCCCGCGCCCGCCGCGCCCGCCCCGTCCACCGGACCCGCGCCACCCGCGCTCGCGCCGATTGAGCCTGTGCGCGAGCGGGGCGTCCTCCAAGCCATCCAGCAGCACACGAGCACCAGCGCGACCAGGACGCCGCTGAGGATCACGCGCAGAGCTTCGCTCTCACCGCCCAGGCCGATCGCCAGGCCGAGCAGGTTGGGGATGCTCTCGCTGGTCACCAGGCTGCCCTGCGTGCTGAGGTCGGGGATGTGCAGGCCGAACGCCAGCAGGCTGGCCACGGCGACCACCGCGGTTGCCGCCGCCATCCCCAGCACCGCCTGCACGAACGCCCGCGGCGCGCGCAGCAGCGCGGCGAGCACGACCGGGATCAGCACGCCGCCCGACGCCTTCATCGCCGTGGCCGTCACGAACGCCACGCCCGCCCCGATCTCCAGCGCCGACAGCGGCAGCAGCCATTCGCGCAGCCGCCCGAATGAGATCCCGCGCACGGCGGCGGAGATCGCACGCACGCCGCCTGAGATCCCGCGCGAGGCTCCGGGCTGGCCCGGCCAGCCCGCCCAGCTCTCCCCGGCGCGGGCTCGCGCCAGCAGCAGCAGGTAGAAGCCGAGGATGATGAAGAACATCATCAGGAAGTCGTTGTGATCGCCGCCGAGCCCCCACACGAGCACGATCGGGTTGAGGCCCACGAGCGCGATCGCCGCGCGCGGCTCGCGGCCCAGCAGCCGCGCGCACTTCCACACCAGGAGGATCATCCCCAGGCTCGTCACCATCAGGATGCCCTTGAGCGCCCAGAAGGAGCCGGCCACGCCGAGTGGGACGACGACGAACGTCACCAGCGTGAACAGCGGCCCGTAGGGGCTGAGAAGCTCGTGCCAGTTGCTCAGCAGGTACGCCGGATCGTTGTGCGGCTCGACGATCGGGATCGACGTGTACGGGTTGAGGTTGTGCACGACCTCCATGCGCGCGTAGTTGACGTAGTTGAACAGGTCCGTCAACGCCAGCGGCGGGGCGAGCAGGAAGATCGCGTGGACGGACACGATCGCCGCGATCACCCAGCGCGCGGGCAGCCGCGGCGCACGTTTGAGCACGACCACGTAGCCGCCGTACATGGCCGCCACCGCGGCCGTGAACAGGTACTTGAGGGTGGTCGCGTCGCTGGTGAACCCCGGCAGCAGCCCGCCCAGCGGACCGGCCATCCAGCGCGGGAAGTAGCCGGTGTGCGTGGTGGGCGACAGAATGCTCGGGCGGTTGGCGGAGATCAGCACGATGAACAGGCTGAGCGCCACGATCGCCGCCAGCGCCAGCGCCCCGCTCAGCACGCCCGCCTCGGTGCCCGCGAGCTCGCGCACCTCGTGTGACAGCCGACCGCCTGATCCGGTCCGCCGGTCGCCGGCGGCCGTGCCGCCAAGGGGAAGGGTTGTCGCGTCGCCAGCCATGCTCAGCGTGGCCACGATATCCATCCGGACGTGTCGAGGAGCCGCTGCCGCAACTCCCGAGCGGGTCGCCCGCTACGCGCGAAGGGCCCGCCGGAGCGGGCCCTCGAAGCGTGGTTCAGTGTCGCCCGACTAGATCGTCTGGACGTTTACGGCCTTGGGACCCTTGTCGCCCTGCTCAGGGTCGTAAGAGACCTTCGCCCCCTCCTGCAGCGAGCGGTAACCCTCGCCGTTGATGCCGGTGTGATGAACGAACAGGTCCTTGTCACCGTCATCGGGGGTGATGAAGCCGAACCCCTTGTCGTCGCTGAACCACTTTACTGTGCCAGTTGGCATGGTGTGAGTTTCCTCCACGGTATGTGCGTGCTGCACGCGGAGGATGCTTCTCAAAGCTTCGACCTGCGAGCGCTTGCACTACTTTCGCCGGTCTTATGCGCCGGCCATACACGACGACCGTAGCACGTCGCAATGTTCCCGTGTTGTCGAGTTGTTGCGCACGGCGAATTGCTTGCGGCCCCGTTTGTGCCCGCCGCCCCGGCTAGGGTGGGGCGATGGGCGTGCACGCAGGCCAGGATCCCGGCCCTGCGCGGCCGCAGGTGCCGCGGCTGCAGCGCCTGCTGCCAGGCGGCGATCCGGCCACGGTCACAGAGATCGTCCAGGAGCTGGGCCTGTGGCACAGGCCCGTCCCCGGGCCCGGCGGCAGGCGCGTGATGCTCAACATGGTCGCCAGCGCAGACGGCCGCGCGACGGTCGGCGGGCGCTCTGGAGCGCTCAGCGACCGCGCCGACCGCGAGCTGTTCCACGGCCTGCGCAGCGCCGTCGACGCGGTGCTGGTGGGCGCCGGCACCGTGCGCGCGGAGCGCTATGGGCGGATCATCCCCGACGCCACGCGCAGGCAGGAGCGACTGCGGCGCGGGCTCAGCGAGGAGCCGCTCGCGTGCATCGTCTCCGGGCGCCTGGACCTGCGCCAGCAGGACGTGCCGCTGCTCGGCGAGCCTGCCGCGCGCGTCGTGATCCTGACGGCCTCGCAGGGGAGCCTGCCCGCGACGGGCGCGAACGTCGAGTACGTGCGCGCCGAGCGCGGCGGGCGCCTGGACCTGCCGGCGGCGCTGGCCGAGCTGTGCGAGCGCTTCGCGGTGCACAGCCTGCTGTGCGAGGGCGGGCCGCATCTTGCGCTGCAGCTGCTCGCCGCCGGCCTGCTCGACGAGCTGTTCCTGTCGCTGGCGCCGGTGCTGGCGGGAGGCCAGCCAGGTGATGAGCAGGCGCTGCGGATCCTCGCCGGCCAGGAGCTCGAGCCCCCGGTCGAGCTGGAGCTGCTGGGAGCGCTGAGCAGCGGCTCCCATCTGTTCCTGCGCTACGGCGTCTCCGCGCCCGAACGCGTCTCGCGCGAGACCACGCCCAGCAGCTCACTCGCCAGATGACGGCCCTGCGAGGCCACGCGCGGGGTCGCCGCGATCCGCACCACCACCTCGTCTCCGTCGAGCTCCTCCAGGGTGATGCGCGGGGCGTCGCGCAGCGGCGTCTGCAGCGACTTCTCCAGCACTTCCTGCAGGTCACCCGGCGTCATCCCGGCGCGCAGGCGCGCGCGCAGGTTCACGGCCTCGGGCTCGCGTAGCGGCAGCACGGCGACGTTGAGCACGACGCTGTTGGGCACCATGATCGCGTCTTCGCCCGTTGCGAACGTCGTGTACAGGAGCCCCAGGGAGCTGACCGTGCCCTCGATCTGTCCCGCGAGGTTGCCACCCTGCAGACGCACGCGCTCGCCCACCCGGAACGGGCGCGCGCTCAGCAGCACCAGCCCGGCGATCAGGTTGCCCAGCGTCTGCTGCGCCGCCAGGCCGAAGATCACCGCCGTGAACGCCGTGCCCAGCGCCAGCGTTTTGGCTTCCACGCCCGCCACCCCCAGCGCCACGAACAGCGCCCCCACGACCGTCGCCAGGCGGATCAGGAACCCGACCGTGCCCGCCGTCGCCGGGTCCAGGCGCCTGAACAGCGGCGGGCCGAGGCCGCGGCCGATGTCCCGTGCGATCGCCCAGCCAAGGATCATCAGCGCGAGCACCGTCACCACCGTCAGCGGCGTTTCGATCGCCTTTTCCAAGTAGGGCTTGCCGACCGGGTTGCCATTCGATCCGAGCGAGCGCGTCCCGAACAAGCTGAAGCGTTCGTCGTAGAAGACCACGATGCCCGCGAACAGCGGCACCAGCAGCAGCGCCTGCAGGCGCGCGCGCTTGACCACGCGCGGGTTGATCTGGCGCAGCAGGCCGACCTCCTGCCACGCGTGGCTGCGCGTCTCGAACATCTTCGGCGGCGTCCGCGGGATCGGCATGGCCGTCAATGATGGTGCATGTCGACCGCTAGGTCTGGGTGTAGATCACCATCGCCAGCCCGAACAGCAGGCAGTAGACGGCGAAGGGGGTGAGCGTCCTGGTCTTGAAGTAGCCGACCAGGAAGCGCACGGTCAGCAGCGCCGTCACCGCCGCGGCCGCGCACGCGACGAGCGCCTGGCCGCGGATGCCGTCGCCCAGGTGGCCGAGCAGCTCCGGCAGCTTGAACACGCCCGCCGCCAGGATGACGGGGGTGGCGAGCAGGAAGGCGAAGCGCGCCGAGTCGCTGTGATCGAGGCCGCGCGCGAGGCCGGCGCCCATCGTCACGCCGTCGCGGCTGATGCCGGCGACCAGCGCGGTCGACTGCGCCACGCCGACGACGAGCGCCTCGCGGTACTCGAGCGTGTTCAGCTCCCGCGCGCCGTCGGGCTTGGCGCCCTCCCTCACAGCCAGTTCGCGCACCTCCGCGCGGCGGCGAAAGCGCTCGGCCGCGAACAGCACCAGGCCGTTGACCATCAGGAACACCGCCGCCACCTTGGGCTTGGCGGTGAGCGTCTGCAACGGATGTTGCAGCGCCAGCGCGAGCACTCCCGCGGGGATGCTCGCCGCGATGATCAGCCACGCCAGCCGCTCGGTCGAGCTCTCGATCCTGCGTGTGGCGAGCGTGCGGAAGAACGCGCGCACGATCTGCACCCAGTCGCGCCAGTAGTAAGCGAGCAGGCCGAGCGCGCTGCCCACGTGCAGCGTCACCACGAACGCCACCCAGAAGGATTCCTTCTGCGCCTGAGCCTTCACCAGCGCGTTCCACCCGAACAGCGTCGGGAACAGCACCGTGTGCCCCAGGCTGGAGATCGGGAACAGCTCGGTCACCCCCTGCAGCGCGCCGAGCACGATCGCCTGGAAGTAGCTGACGGCCGAGGCGAATGGAAGGACCACGAGGCTCGACATCGGCGCGAGAGCTTATTGGCTGGCGCGACTTCCGGCGCCCCGAAGCGTTCCGGGACCCATCGTCACCCCAACACAGGAGAACACATGCCCCTCTTCAGGACCCCCCAGCACGCTACCGCCGACGCAGACGCCCGCCATCGGCTCGCGGCCGCCGCCCGCCGCTGGCTGCGACCCCGCTGGCGGCGTGCGGCGCTGATCTCCGTCGCGCTCGTCGCGGTGGTCGGCACCCCCGCCGCGCTCGCCGGCAGCCTCGCCGACGACGGCGGCCAGCCGGTGCGCGGTGGGGTCGAGAACCCGTCGAGTGGCGGCTACTACCAGACCACGCAGATCTGGGCCAACAACTCCAGCTGGGGCACGCGCCAGTCGAACCTCGGCAGCGGCGGCTCGGCCATCTACGGGTGCCGCAGCCTCAAAGGCGGCCTACCGTGCCTGGACGCCGACAACCTCAAAGGCGGCACCGCCTTCACGTTCATCACCACCGGGAGCACCGGCGGCACGATCGACGTGGGCAGCTCCACCGCCGCGCCGTTCACGACCAACGGCCACGGCGTCGCGACCGGCCTGAACGCCAACTACCTGCAGGGCAAGCAGGCGAGCGAATTCCAGCTCGCCAACCAGCCAGCCGCCAACGCCACCGAGCTCGGCGGCCAGCCGGCCAGCTCCTACGTCAGCACCTCGCAGTTGCTGTTCGCCGACGTAGCCTCTGGCCCGTCGATCGAAAGCACACGCGGCGCGACCTCGGTGGGCCAGTCGGGAACGACCTACACGGTCGTCTTCGCAACCACCAACGTCAGCAAGTGCGCGTACACCGCCTCCCCGCAGGGCGCGGCGCTCACCTCCGGCCAGCTCGGCGTGGCGGCCAGCACGACGAACACCAGCGCCGTCGTCGTCAGCGCCCCCAGCGGCTTCAGCGGTGGCTTCGACCTGCAGGTCGTCTGCTGATCCGCCCGTAGCTCGCGTACCCTCCCGTCGGATGCGGCGGGAGGGTATCGAGCACGCCGAGCCCTCGCTCACGGAGATCGTGCGCCAGTGGGGCCGGATCGGGTGCATCGGCTTCGGCGGGCCGCCCGCGCACGTGGCGTTGTTTCGCGAGCTGTGCGTGACGAGACGCGGGTGGCTGACGAACGAGCAGTTCGAGCGCGCGCTCGCCGCCACCAACCTGCTCCCCGGCCCGGCATCCACGCAGCTTGCGATCTACTGCGCCTGGCGGCTGCGTGGAGCCCGCGGCGCGCTGCTCGGCGGGCTGTGCTTCATCGTTCCCGGGCTCGTGGCGATCCTGGCGTTGGCCGTGCTGTTCCTGTCCGGATCGCCGCCCCGCTGGCTGAGCGGCGCCAGCCTCGGCGCCGGCGCGGCGGTCGCCGCCGTCGCCGCGCGCGCCGGTCTCGGGGTGGCCGAGCCGATCTGGGAGCGCGCCGGGCGCGAGCGCCGCCGCGCCAGCGTGCTGCTCTACGGGCTCGCCGGCGGGATCGCCTCGGCGCTCGCGGGGTCGTGGCTGGTGCTCGTGCTGCTCGCCTGCGGCCTGCTCGAGCTCGCCCGCCGGCGCCTGCCGCTGCCGTCGTGGCTCACGTTCGGCGCCGTCGCCGCGCCCGGCGGCACGCTGGCGCTCGTGTGGACCGCGCTGAAGGTGGGCGCGCTGGCCTTCGGCGGCGGCTTCGTGATCGTGCCGTTGATGCAGACCGACGCCGTCAGCACGTATCACTGGATGAGCCACAGCCAGTTCCTCAACGCCGTCGCGCTCGGGCAGATCACTCCCGGCCCCATCACCCAGACCGTCGCGGTCGTCGGCTACGCCGCCGGCGGGCTGCCGAGCGCGCTGCTCGCCGCCGCGGTCGCGTTCGCGCCGTCCTTCTCGTTCGTGCTGCTCGGCGCGTCGCGCTTCGAGCGCCTGCTCGTCAACGAGCGCGTGCTCGCGTTCCTCGCCGGCGCCGCGCCCAGCGCCGCCGGCGCGATCATCGGCGCCGCCGTGCCGCTGACCGCCGCGCTCGGCGAGAGCTGGCAGTACGCGCTGCTCGCCGCCGCCGCCGTCGCGCTGCTCGTGCTGCGCCGCGGGGTCGTGCCGACGCTGCTGACGGCCGGCTGCGTCGGCGTCGCCGCGGTCCTGCTCGGCGCGCCGATCCCCCGCTGAGGGCGCGCCGATCCCGGCTGCGCGTGCGCCGCCGGTCGCCTAGCCGGAAACGTTGTGAGGAATGTTCACCGGCGCTTCACACGATGGTTGCGGCTTGATCACAAAAGATCGCGCTTTGCAGGCAATTCTGTCTGATATGAACGGTCACGGAACGACAGCAGGACAGGCTGCGGGGCCGCTTCAGGCGACGACGGCGCGCGATGTCGTGACAGCGCCGACGCGAGAGGACACAATCCGCGTCGACATGCACTGCCACTCGACCGCCTCGCAAGTGTCGAAGCTCGGCGTCCAGCGCGCGGTCGGCCTGCCGGAGTGCGCCACGCCGCCGCGGGAGGTCTACGAGCTGGCCAAGCGGCGGGGCATGGACTTCGTCACGATCACCGACCACGACACGATCGCTGGCGTCCTGGAGATCGCCGACCGCCCCGACGTGTTCGTCTCCGAGGAGCTGACCGCGCACTTCCGCGACGAGCCGCAGGCCGTGCACGTCCTCTGCTACGGCATCGACCGCGACGACCACGAGTGGCTGCAGGCCCACAGCGGCGACGTGGAGCTGTGCGCCGGGTACATGCACGAGCGCGAGATCACATGCGCGCTGGCGCACCCCTACTACACCGTCGGCGCGCCGCTGACCGCGCGTCACCGGCGCCGGCTGGCGGAGCTGTTCGGCGTGTGGGAGATCTGCAACGGCGCGCGCGCACGTGAGCTCAACCGGCCGGCCGCCACATACGTCGCCACGCGCGACGCGATCGGCATCGGCGGCTCCGACGACCACGCCGGCGTGGACATCGGGCGCACGTACACCGAAACGCCGCACGCGCGCACCTCCGAGGAGTTCCTCGCGCACGTCCGCGCCGGAGACGCGACCGCCCGCGGCGCCCAGGGCAGCGCCGCCAAGTGGGCGCACGCCGCGATCGCGCTCGCCGCGCGCTCGCTCGGGCACGGCGGCGCGGACGAGCGCCACGCGCCGAGCCCGGACGCCGGCAGGGTGCTGACGATGGTCCAGCGGCTGCTGCGCGAGGGCGACGCCCGCCACGGCCCCAGCGGCGGCGATCTCAGTCCCGACGACGCCCGCTGCCTGCTGCGCGCATGGCTGATCGCCGTCGAGCTCGACCACCTGGACGAGCGCGGGCTGATCGCGTACATGCAGTCCGAGGACTTCAGCCACTCCGATCTCTACCGGCGTGCCTGCCGCCTGCACGAGCGCAAGCTGCGCCGGGCGGTCGAGGTGGCCGTTGCCGCGGCCAGCGGCCAGGCGGACGTGCCGGCGGCGGCCGCGGGCCTTTTCGAGGCGTGCATCGCCGCCCTCCCCTACGCGCCCGCCACCGCGTTCCTCGCCAACGAGCAGGCCAAGCTCGCCGCGATCCCGTTCGCCGCGCCGCGCCCATCGGGGCGCCGCGGCGAGGACCGCCGCCGGCGCGACGACGGCGAGCGCCCGCGCGTGGCGATCCTCGCCGACGGCATCGGCTCGACGCACGGGGTCACGCGCACGATCGAGGAGATCCGCCAGCGCGGCGTCCCCGGCTTCGAGATCGAGGTGGTCGGCACCGACCCTGAGGTCGACCGGCGCCTGTCGGCCGTCGCCGAGATCGACGTGCCCTTCTACCCGGGCCTGCGCATCGGCGTTCCCAGCCTGCCGGTCGCCGTGCAGACGCTCGCCGGCCTCAGCGGCGGCGGCTACGACGCGATCCACGTCTGCTCGCCCGGCCCCGCGGGCGTCGCCGGCGCGCTCGTCGCGCGCGCGCTCAGCCTGCCGCTGCTCGGCAGCTACCACACCGAGCTCACCGCGTACGCCGGCCTGCGCTCCGGCGAGCGGCGGATCGCCGACGCGATGGCGATGGCCGTCAGCGTCTTCTACGGCGCCTGCGACGTCGTCCTGTCCCCCAGCCGCGCCTCCGACGAAGCGCTCGCAGCGATCGGCATGCCGCCGCAGCGGGTGCTGCGCTGGGACCGCGGCGTCGACACCTCGCGCTTCGACCCGGCGCTGCGCGACGAGAGCCTGCTGCCGGGCGCCATCAACGTCTTGTACTCCGGGCGCATCACGCGCGAGAAGGGCGCCGAGCTGCTGGCCGACGCGTTCCTGCGCGCGCACGAGCGCGACCCGCGGCTGCACCTGGTGCTCAGCGGAGGCGGGCCCGAGCAGGAGCACCTCGCCGGGCGCCTGGGCACCGCCGCCACGTTCCTCGGCTGGCTGGAGGGGGACGAGCTCGCGCGCGTGTACGCGAGCGCCGACATCTTCCTGTTCCCCAGCGCCACCGACACCTTCGGCCAGGTCATCCTCGAGGCCCAGGCGAGCGGCCTGCCGGCGATCGCCGTCGCCCGCGGCGGACCGCTGTCGCTAATCGAGGACCGCGCCAGCGGGCTGCTGTGCGAGCCCGACGCCGAGCGGCTCGCGGATGCGGTGCTCGAGCTCGCACGCTCGCCGCTGCTGCGCCGCCACCTCGCCGGCGCTGCGCTTCGCTCGGTGCGCTCGCGCACGTGGGAGCGCACGCTGCAGCGGCTCGCCGACGGCTACGAGCGCGCGCTCGCCGGCGCCGACGCGACGGGAGCGAGCGACCGCGCCGCGTGAGGCGCCGCCACCGAAGCCATGACCGCAACGCCATCCACACCTCCCCGACAGACGATCGCCGTCGCCGTGCACGGGATCGAGCCGGCGACGTTCGAGCGCTGCGCGGTCATCCGCGACTGGCTGACCGACCACGGCGTCGACCGCGTCACGCTGCTGGTGATCCCCGCCCGTGACCTGCACCCGGTCGGCGGACGCTCGCCGGAGATGGTCGAGTGGCTGGGCGAACGCCGCCGCGCCGGCGACTCGATCGCCCAGCACGGCTTCCAGCACACGCCCGGGCGGACGGGCGGCTCGCCGCGCCAGCTGCTCAGCCGCGCCCACGCGCACAGGGGCGGCGAGTTCGTCGGGCTGGACGTCGACGAGACGCGCCGCGCGGTGCACGCCGGCTGGCGTGTGCTGAAGCTCGCCGGCATCGAACCGGACGGCTTCGTCGCCCCCGCCTACGCGTACACGCCGGCGCTACGACAGACGCTCAGCCCCAGGTTCCGCTGGTGGGCGGGGCTGCTGCGCGTGCACCGCGGGCAGCCGGCGCTCGACGCGGGCGCCGGCGAGCGATCGGCGCTCGTGCAGCCCACCCCAGAGCTCGCGCGCGAGCGCTCGCAGATCGGCCACGTGGCCCCCGCCTGGAGCTTCGCCGCCAGCGGCCCCATGAGCCGCGTGCTCTCACCGGCGCTCGTGCGCGCGAGCGCGCTGCTGCCGAACGGCACCCTGCGCCTGGACGTGCACCCCGCCGATCTCCAGCACCCGCGCCACATGATGGCGCTGGAGTGGGTGCTCGCGCGCTCGGGAGCGCGCCGCAGCGCGGTCACATACGAGCAGCTCGCCGGGTGCGAGCCGCGCGGGCTGCGCTGGGGTCAGCCCTTGCCAGCGGTGAACATCGCCGGTTCGAACGACTTGACCGCCGACAGGCTCGCGTAGCCGAGGTGCCCCAGCCTGAACAGGTCCTCGATCGTTCGCAGCAGCGAGAAGTGGTTGAACGGTTCCTGGCTCGTCGTCCCGCCCTTGACGTACGGTGACAGCAGCAGCGCCCCCACCGCGCCGCCGCCACGCGGCGCGCCATCCGGGCTCGTCGAGGGCGCGTTCGGGAACAGCGGCTGACCGCAGCATGAGCTCGAGTCGGCGAATTCGCCGCTCGACGGCGCCTCGTCGACGGTGATCACCAGCAGGCCGCTTTCCTTGTACGCCTTCGAGCCCAGGATCTCGGGGACCACCGTTCTCAGGAACGTGTCCGCGGGCGCCAGCCCGGACGGGACGCCCGGCGTGCACGGCGTCGGGTTGCCGTCGTCGCAGCGGTCGGGAACGATGTAGGAGAAGCTCGGCGTGCTCGTCACACTCGCCAGGTTCGCCTTCAGCGCGTCCAAGCCGACGTCGTCGGCAGCGCACGCGGGCGAGTCGAGCACCGAGTCGAAGTACACGAACGGGTTGCGGAAGGTCGCGTACGCGCCCGTGCTCGCGGTCTGCAGCGCCGTCGGGTCCGCCTGCCCGAGCGTCGGATGGGCGCACGCGCCCCGCTGCGTGCCGGCTTCGTCGATCCCCTGCACGTACGCCCGCCAGATGAGGTGCTTGGCGGTCAGCTGGCCGGCGAGCGTCCGCGTCGAGGCGGGATACACGCAGCCGCTGCCGAGCACCTGTTCGTCGGCACCCACGCCCGTGGGAGCTATTTCGGTGTAGTCGGGGCAGTTGGCCGCCGTTTCCGCCGTCGGTCCCTGGCCGCTCAGCAGCGCCACCTCGTTGGCCAGCTCCTCGTGCGCGACCGCGTCATAGCGGACGAGCAGCTCACCCTTCTTCTCCAGCGTCCGGGCCAGGTACGGAGCCGTCGACGCCGGCCCGAACACCGACGCGTACGGCTCATCCGAGAGCATGATCACGAACACGTGCCTCAGCGGCGGGAGGGTCGTGGCCGGGGCGTCGGCGGCGGGTTTGTGGGATCCGCCTTTCGAGCCGCCGCCGCTCGCGCCGGAGGGCGTGTTCGTCGCGGTCGTCGTCGTCGTGGTCGTCGCCGCGGGCGCAGGCGTCGCTTCGGCTTGCGATTCGGGTTCCAAGGACGTCGTTTCGCCGCTCGATTCGGAGGAGGACGATTCGGACGACGAGCTGGACGTGATGCCCGCGACAGCGCCGGTGGCGGGCATCACGACCTCGAGCGGCGAGCGCGCGGACGCCAGCGTGTCGCCCACCCTCGAGCCGGCGACATCGCCCAGCAGCACGCCGAAGCCTAGAAACACCAGCACGAGCAGAGCCGAGACCTTCCGCGGTGGAAGCCGCAGAGCGCCAGACGCCCGCGCCACCGCAGCGGTCGGGACAGGGCCGGCGGGTGCGGCGTGGCCAGCAGCCGGAGCGTCGCCAACAGGTGCGGCGTGGCCGGCCGGCGCGGCGTGGCCCTTTGCGCCGGCGTCAGCTGGGCGCGAGCGCCCGCCTACGCGCCTCAGCAGCTCCTCCAGCTGTGGGCTGCGCGACCCGACGCGCGCGCCGCAACGCAGGCAGTAGCGCTGGTCGTGGGCCAGCGGGGAGCCGCAGTCCTCGCACAGCTGTGGGCGCTCCGCGCTGATAGCCGGCGTCTCCTACTCGTCCGAGCTGGCGGCCGGCTCGGAGCCATGCGCGGCTTGGTGAGCCATCAGCGCGTCCATCACCGACGTGGCGCCATCGTGCTCGCCGGGGGTGTTGCCCGGGTGGCGCTCCATCAGCGTCGTGCCGCACTGCCAGCAGTAGAGCGCGCCCCGGCTGTGGGGTGCGGCGCAACTCGGGCAGCTGCCGGCCACGCCATCCTGCTCCATGCGCAGCAGCCGCTCCACCTCCGCCAGCTCGGCGTCGCGCTCCTGCAGCATCGCCGCTCGGCGCACCAGCACGTCCAGGCGGAAGTGGTCGCGGATCGCCATCTCGTAGGCGAGCCCCCCCAGGTCCCAGTGCAGCTCGGTCACCTGCTCCGCCAGCGCGTCTCGCTGGCGCCGCAGGTCGGCCGGCGCGTGCTCGCCTGTGCCTGTCGGGTCGCGGAGGATGCCCATGCCCGACCCGCCTCAGAATTCGACTTCGTTGGGGACGTTCTTGGATTTTTCCTCGTATGTCTTCCCCTTGACCGATTTCAGATCCGGGGACACGGACGCTGGATGCCCTTTGCCCGAGCTCGAGCTGCCGGGGGAGCCCGGTTTCGACGGCGAGGAGCTCGATCCGCCGTTTGCCACTTCGATCACCTTGGCGCCCGGAAAGCTCTTGCGCAGAACCGTCAGCGCCTTCTGCGCTTCGGCCTTGTCGTGGTAGACGCCCGAGTAGATCACGTAGCTGCCAGATGTCAGGCTCGCGAATTCTTCGGACTTGAGGGCGCCAACCGCCTTGGCGCCCTTGGCGCCGGCCGCCGACTTGGCGCTTTCGACGGCGCTCAGCGCCGTCCCGGACTGGGGCAGCGTCTGCAGCTGCACCGTGTAGCCGGTCGTTCCCGACGGCCAGTCGCCGGTGAACGACGCTTCGGCCGCCGGCGTCGACGCGGCTCCCGACGAGGGCGAGGACACAGTGATCACCTGCGCCGGCGCCGCGCTCTGCTTGGGGTCGCCAGCGCGTCCGATCAGCACGCCCACGCCCATCGCCAGCAGCAGCACGCCGACACCCGCGATCACCGTCAGCGTGTTGTTGCGCTGGGATCCGCCAGCGCTCGGTGGGGCGCCCGGCGGAAACGGAGGCGGGGCGGGCGGGGCGGTCTGGGAGTCTTCCCGCGGCGGCGACTCGCCGCGCAGGACGCTGCTCATCGGCAGGCACCGCTCGCCGCACTCCAGGCAGTAGCGCTGGTCGGGCGCCAGGCGCGCGCCACAGCTCGCGCACTGCGCGGCCGCGCCCGCGTGGGGCGGCGATGAGCTTGCGATCGATTCGATTGACAGGGTGACTACCTTCGTGGGGTGCGCCGACGCGAGGAACGATGGCCGCAAGATACCCAGCGGCGAGAACCGACAGTGCTCGTCATATGGTCGGGCCGCGCATCCCAGGCGGCGTGACGATTTTGTGAAGGCGGGCGCCTACCCGCCGGACCCTCGCGGCACGCGGCCTACGCCGCCAGGCCCTCGCCGTGCAGCAGCGAGGGCCTGGACGGACGCGCGATCTGGGTGCGATCGCCCGCGCGCGCGGCCACGCACAATCCCGCGACCAGCGATAGGACGAGCAGCCAGGCGGCGAGGGCGAGCAGGAGGATCATTGCGAGCTCCGGGTTTCGGTGGCCAATTCCTCACCAAGCATATCAGATTTATAAGCATCAAGGGCTTGATTGGAGCCCGTTTCCCGCAAACCGCGTTGGTAGCATCTCGACAGTCGAGCGTCGGAGGGCGACCGCATCGAACGTGGGCCAGCTGGGTTTACGGGGATGAGCCCACGACAGCGTGGCGCGAGTCCGCGGGCGAGGACGAGCCCGCAACAGCGAGAACAGGGAGGGACGCGGACATGAGGGGCCTCGGGATCACACGCAGAGCACTCCTGCCGGCGCTGGTCGCGGCGCTGGCAGCTTTGACGCTGCCACTCGCCGCGCAGGCCGCGAGCAGGACGCCGGCCACGCCCCACGTGCTCACCGGGCGCGTCGGGCGCGTCAGCGGGACCTCGGCCGCGCTCCACGGCACCATCCAGCCGCACCGCCTGCTCACCTCCTACACCTACTACTTCGAATACGGCCCCAGCAGCGGCTACGGCCAGAAGACGACCGCCCAGACGACCGTCGTCACCAAGGAAAACACGGCGATCAAGGTCACCCAGACCGCCACCGGGTTCCAGTCGGGCTACGACTACCGCCTGGTGGCGGAATACGTCGAAAACGGCGCGACCGTGACGAACGCGGGCAAGAACGCCATCTGGTCCGCCAAGGCCAAAACCAAAACGGTGGTCAAGAAGAACGCCTTCAAGCTTCCCAAGTCCTACGAACCGACCCTGTTCGGTGGCACGTTCACCCTCACCGGCACCCTCACGGGATCGAACGACGACAGGCGGGAGGTCGTGCTGCAGGCCAGCCCGTACCCCTACGCCGCCCCGTTCACCGACGTGGGCGCGCCGGTCCTCACCAGCTCGGACGGCGGCTTCACCCTGCGCGCACCCAAGCTGAGGAGCAGCACCAAGTTCCGCGTCGCCACCGTCGCCACCGCCGGCTCGCCGGCCGTGGTCAGCCTCGTCGCCAACGAGCAGGTGACGGCGCTCGTGAGCCTGAAAGTGCGCTTCACCAGCCGCAAGGGACTCGTCCGCCTGTACGGCACGGTCACGCCCGCGGCGGTCGGGGCGCACGTCGTCTTCGAGCTGGAAAGGCCGCCGAAGCCGGCGAAGACGGGACTCCCCGGCAAGCTCGAAAAACCCGGCGCGGTCGAACGGGCCCAGGAAAGATCCGAACGGCCGAAGTTCGGGTCCACCAAGCTGAGCACGACCGTCAAGCACGCCACCAGGACCATCTCGCGCTTCAGCGTCGTGGTGAACGTCAGCACGGAAGGCAACTACCGTGCGCTCGTGGAGCTTCCCAGCGGCCCGGTGGCATCGGGCCAGAGTCAGACGGTCAAGCTCTACGCCCCCAAGAAGAAGAGCAAGAAGACCACCAAGACGTGAGCGGCGCTCAGCGATCGCTCGAGATCAGCCCCTTGCCGGCGAGCAGCTCCATCACGCGCTCGACCTCCTGTCCGACTGTTTCCTGGTGACTGCCCAGCACCAGGTCCGGCTCCGTGGGCGCCTCGTAGGGCGCCCCCACCCCTGTGAGCCCGGCGAGCTCGCCTGAGCGTGCGCGCGCATACAGCCCCTTTGGGTCTCGCTCCTCGCACAGCTCCAGTGGGGCGTCCATGAAGATCTCCATGAAATCCAGATCGTCGGCCGCGTGCAGCGCAGCCGCCGCCAGACGGTCGGCCGCATAGGGGCTGACCAGGCTCACCAGCACGATCGTCCCCGACTCGGCGAGCAGCCGGGCCACGTGAGCCGTGCGCCGCACGTTCTCCCGGCGCGCGTCCTCGTCGAACCCGAGATCGCCGTTGAGACCGTGGCGCAGGTTGTCGCCGTCGAGCAGGAACGCCGGCTGTCCGGCTGTGATCAGCCGCTCCTCGACGGCGGCTGCGACCGTCGACTTCCCGGCGCCTGGCAGGCCGGTGAACCACAGGGTGGCCCCGCCGTGCCCGAGGGAGCGCCAGCGCAGCTCGCGAGTCATCCGCGTTCCCTGCCAGCGCACGTTCGGGCTGCGCTCGGTTTTGGCCTCCGCGCCCGGATGGGCATAGCCGTCGACCTCGGTGTCGAGGATGACCCCAGCCGCGACGGTGTCGTTGCTGGCCTCGTCGATCACGATCAGGCTGCCTGTCACGCGATTACGCCTGTAGGAGTCGAACACCAGGGGGGAGCTCAGCTCCACCTGCACGCGCGCGAGATCGTTTAGCTCGAGCGTCGTCGCGCTCTCGTCCCGGCGCAGCGTCTCCACGTCGATCCGGTAGCGCACCTCCACCTTGCCGACCATCGCCGTGCTCGTCGTGTGCTTGACCAGGTAGCGCCGGCGCCCGCTCAGCGGCTGCTCTGACATCCAGCACAGCAGGCACTCGAAGCGGTTGGAGACCGTCGGCTGGTTCTGCGTGCGCACGATCGTGCTGCCGCGCCCGACGTCGAGGTCGTCGCTCAGCCGCAGCGCCACCGACATCGGCGGGAACGCTTCGGCGACGGGCCCCTCGTAGGTGTCGATGGCGGCGACCGTAGTGCGCTGCCCGCCGGGCAGCACCACCACCTCATCGCCCTGGCGGATGATCCCGCCGGCGAGCTGCCCCGCGTAGGCGCGGTAGTCGAGCACGTCTGATCTGCTGTCCCGCCCACCCGGGCGGATGACCCACTGCACGGGGAAGCGCACGTCGATCAGGTTTCGGTCGGAGGCGATGTGCACGTGCTCGAGGTGGTAGAGCAGCGGCGGCCCCTGGTACCAGGGCATCGCCTCGGAGCGCTCGACGACGTTGTCGCCGAGCAGCGCGGAGATCGGGATGAAGGTCACGTCTGGCAGCTCCAGTCGCGCGGCGAACGCGTCGAACTCCTCGACGATCGCGTCGAACACCGCCTCGTCGAAGCCGACGAGATCCATCTTGTTGACGCACACCACCACGTGCGGGATGCCCAGCAGCGAGCTGATGAACGCGTGGCGCTTGGACTGGGCGAGCACGCCCTTGCGCGCGTCGACCAGCACGATCGCCAGGTCGGCGGTCGAGGCGCCGGTGACCATGTTGCGGGTGTACTGCTCGTGCCCTGGCGTGTCGGCGATGATGAAGCGCCGCTGCGCGGTGGCGAAGTAGCGGTAGGCGACGTCGATCGTGATGCCCTGCTCGCGCTCCGCGCGCAGCCCGTCGGTCAGCAGCGAGAGGTCGAGGACCTCGCCCTTGCGCTGGCTGGCCTGCTCGACGTGTTCCAGCTGATCGGCGAGCACCTGCTTGGAGTCGTACAGCAGCCTGCCGATCAGCGTGCTCTTGCCGTCGTCCACCGACCCGGCGGTGGCGAAGCGCAGCAGATCGCTGGGGCGCTCACTCAGACGCCGGAACACCTCCGTGGCGCTCTCGCGCTCCGCCGGCTCGGCGCTCGCGACGTTTGAGCTGTCCGCGCCGTTCCTCGCCGCGCCGTGCGTGGAGTCGGACCCACTCACCCGCGCCATCAGAAGTACCTACGCCGCTTGCGAATACGGCCATTGTAGAGGCTCCCGAGCCCCGGACGCTGTGTTGAGTGGTGGGCGGCGGGCATCCGTGCGGGTCGCTGACGGTCAGCTGGCTGAGTTGAACCTTCTCTGGCCTGACGATTGTGAACTCTAGGGTGCGGCCGGGAGCCTTGTCAAGATTGACGGCCTGCGTCGGGCGCCGCGAGCCAGTTCACGACAGCGCCGCCGTGCGCGAACCGCGCGCGCTCGAACGGGCCCTCACCGGTCACCGCGAAGATCCTGTAACCCAGCTCGCTGAGCAGATCCCACACGCCCTCCGGCGCCGCGTCGTACAACGCCGCGGCCTCGCCGACGTGCTCGAATATCACCACCGGCCGGGCCTCGCCCAGCACAGCCCTCCCGCCTTCGAGCACCTCGAGCTCCGCCCCCTCGACGTCGATCTTGATCACGCTGGGCGTGACGGCGGCCAACTCCGCGTCGAGCGTCGAGACCGTCACCTCGATGAACTGCGGGCGGCCGCGCTCGTCGCTCACCTCCGGGCTGCGCCGCAGCCCACTCCAGCCGTCCATCTGCGTGAAGTGGCAGAACTGCGCCACGCCGCCGCTCGCGCCCATGGCCAGCTGCCTGCAGTCGACCCCGGGGAACGCGCTCGCGATCTCCTCGGCGAGCGCCGGGATCGGCTCGAACGCGAGGTGGCGGCCACGCGGCGCCACGCGCACCGCCTCGCGCAGTATCTGTCCTCGATTGGAGCCGACGTCGACGTATGCCGAGTCGGCGCGCAGCGTGCTCGCGAGGATGGCGCGAATCCCGATCGCCTCCTGTTCGGCCTGGCGCACCCCTGCGTCCACCGCGGCCAGCAGCTCAGGCCGTCCCAGACGTCGCGAAGCGGCCCCGACCGCCCGCCTGGCGAACGCCGCCGCGCGCAAGCCCGCGCTGGCCGGAGACAGTGGTCGGTCTCCTGCCATGGGCGCGAGAGTCTACACAACGCCCCCGGGTGGCAACCCCCGCGGGGCGGCTAGGTGAGCTCGGCCAGCCAATCCAGCCCGCCGGCCTTGATCCGCTCGTAGACCCGCTCGGACTGGCGCAGATGACGCGCTTCCACGCCACGTTCCCAGCGCCGCCAGCGCAGCCCGTTGAGACGACGAACCGCCACGCCCAGCCCGGGAGCGGTTGACAGCGGCAGCGGCGACGGGCCAGTGCGGTGCGCTGGGCTCAACCCCCCAAGGCGAAAGCCGGCGCCGTGGTGGTAGATGGTCTCGCCGTAGATCCCGTAGTACAGCGGGTCGAGGTCTTTGCGGTTGGAGCGCAGCACCTGCACCCACGGCGTGCCCGACAGCTCGAGGATGCGCAGCAGGTTGCCCCCCACGTCGCTGGTGAGCCTGCCCGCGCGTGCAGGCCACGCGTAGCCGCCGGCCCAGTCTCCGTGTATCGCGCGCCACGTGCCCACGGTGGTCACACAGAAGCAGGGATGGGGTTGCGGCTGATCGAAGTTCTCCGCGCGGCGCACCGCGATCAGAGGCGCTTCGGCCAGGCCGGATGTGATCAGTGGCATCGGGTCGGCGATCGGGAAGGCGTCACCGTCGAGGAACATCAGCAGATCCTCCTCGCGCGCCACGTGTGAGATCTCCAGCGCGAGGTGGTTGAGCTTGGAGGCGTGTCCTCCCCGTTGCTCGAGGACCCGGTCGAAGTAACGCCCGTAGGAAGCCTCTATCCCCTCCAGCGACGTCCACGTCTGATAGGAGGCCGAGATGGTCTCGCGCAGGTATCTGCTCTGAATCTCGATCCACCGCGGAGACTGGTAGTGCACGGAGGCGATGTAGAGCATCAGCGGGAGTATTTTCTCGAGCCGCAGTCGAAAGCGGCTGCGCCGACTCGGTTACACTTGAGAGTATGACAGCATCGGCCAACGCGGCGACCGGCGGGCGTGTACCCGAGCGTCGGGTACCAGACTTCTTCATCGTAGGCAATCCCAAGAGCGGCACGACCGCCCTGCACGCGATGTTGAGAAGTCACCCGCAGATCCACCTGCCCTATCTCGAGGGGACACAGTTCCTGGCGCGGGAGCCGCAGCGCGGTTCACAGCAATCCGAGATGCAAATCGAGGAATACATGTCGCTGTTCGACGGCGCGGGGCCCGAACAGCGCATCGGCGAGGTGTCACCCTCGTACTTCAGGTCCTCCACGGCCGCCGCGCGCATCGCCGAGCTGCGGCCCGATGCACGCATCATCGCCATCCTGCGCGAGCCCGCCAGCTTCATCCGCTCACTTCATCTGGAGCTGTTGCAGGATCATGTCGAGACGGAGAAGGATCTGCGCAAGGCGATCGCCATCGAAGAGGCGAGGCGTCAAGCGGGAGATCCCACGATCGAGCACGAGCTCCGGTACTCACAGGAGCGCGTGCGTTACGTCAAGCAGCTGCGCCGCTATCACGACGCGTTTCCACCTGAGCAGGTGCTGGTTCTCATATACGAGGACTTCCGGTCTGACAACGAGGCAACCGTGCGCAAGGTGCTGCGATTTCTGCAACTCGACGAGACGGCTCCGATCGAGGTGACAGATGCGAATCCGACAGTCAGCGTCCGCTCCCTGCGCCTGTACGAGCTCGTGCGTTCACTGTATCTGGGCGATGGGCCCGTCGCACGGGTTGCGAAGGCGGGCATCAAGACGCTCACACCACAGCGACTGCGCCGCGATGGGCTCGGCACGCTTCAGCGCCGAGTCCTCTACGGCAAGCCCGCCCCCCCGGACGAGGAGCTGATGCTCGAGTTGCGTCGCCGCTCAAAGGGCGAGGTGGTCGCGCTCAGCGAGTACCTGGGACGCGACCTCGTGACCGCGTGGGGCTATGACCGCATCGGCTGAGACAGCGGCCGTGTCCTCTCGCCCCAGGGGAAGGGTGCCTGACTTCTTCGTCGTCGGCCATCCCAAGAGCGGCACGACCGCTCTGCACGCGATGCTGCGCGCTCACCCGCAGATCTTCATGCCGGAGCTCAAGGAGTCGTGGTTCTTCGTGCCCGAGCTGCGCGCGCGCCCCCAGCCGGGCAGAACCGTCAAGCGTCCGGACACGCTCGAGGAGTACCTGGCGCTGTTCGCGCCAGCCGCGCCGGAGCAGCGTGTCGGCGAGGCCACGCCGTCCTACCTTCGCTCGCGCCACGCCGCCGAGCGCATCGCGCGGCTGCAGCCCGGCGCGCGCATCATCGCGATCCTGCGCGAGCCCGCCAGCTTCCTGCGCTCGTTCCATCTGCAGATCATGGAGAGCTACACCGAGACGGAGAGGGATCTGCGCAAGGCGCTCGCGCTCGAGGGGCCGCGGCGCGAAGGTAAGAAGATCCCATCGAGTTGCGTTGCGCCAGAGGCACTGATGTACTCGGAGCACGTGCGCTATGTCGAGCAGCTGCGCCGCTATCACGACGCGTTCTCACGCGAGCAGGTGCTGGTTCTCATCTACGACGACTTCCGCAACGACAACGAGGCGACCGTGCGGCGCGTGCTGCGATTCCTGCAGGTCGACGACTCCGCTCCCGTCGAGCCAACCGAAGCGAACCCGACGGTCAGCCTGCGCTCTCGCAAGCTCGACGAACTCGTGCGCTCGCTCTACCAGGGACAGGGCGCCACCGCGGCAGCCGTCAAGGCGGCGGTCAAGGCGCTCACACCTCGCAAGCTGCGTCGTGACGCGCTACACGCGACCCAGCGACACCTGATCCACGGCAGGCCTCCCCCGCCCGATCAGAGCCTGATGCTCGAGTTGCGACGCCGTTTCAAGGGAGAGGTGGCGGCTCTGGGCGAGTACCTCGACCGCGACCTGCTCGCGCTCTGGGGCTATGACGGCATCAGCTGACACGCAGGCCGCCGCGCGCAGCTCCGCGCAGGACAAGGTCCCGGACTTCTTCATCGTGGGCCATCACAAGTGCGGGACGACGGCGCTCTACGAGATGCTGCGACGCCACCCCCAGATATACATGTCCGAGGTGAAGGAGCCGTGGTTCTTCGCGCGCGATCTCAGCCTTCGCTTCCCACCGGCCAACCCGCTTCCCGAGACACTCGAGGAGTACCTCCTGCTGTTCGCCGCCGCGAGCCCCGGGCAGCACATAGGTGAGGCGACGCCGTCCTACCTGCTCTCCCGCACCGCGGCAGCCGACATCGCGCGGCTGCGGCCAGACGCGCGCATCATCGCGATCCTGCGCGAGCCCGCCAGCTTCCTGCGCTCGCTGCACCTGCAGAGCGTCAAGAACCACGCCGAGACGGAGACCGATCTGCGCAAGGCGCTGGCGCTCGAGGGGCCAAGACGGGAAGGCAAGGAGATTCCCCGCTATGCCATCAGGCCGCAGGAGCTGCTGTATTCAGAGCACGTGCGCTACGTCGAGCAGCTGCGCCGCTATCACGCCGTGTTCTCACGCGAGCAGGTGCTGGTTCTCATCTACGACGACTTCCGCAACGACAACGAGGCGACCGTGCGGCGCGTGCTGCGATTCCTGGAAGTCGACGACACGATCCCGATCGAGGCCACGGAAGCGAACCCGACCGTGCACGTTCGATCCCTGCGCATGTACGAGCTCGTACGCTCGCTGTACCTGGGACGGGGGCCGCTCGCGCGCGTCGCGAAGGCGGGGATCAAGGCGCTCACACCCCAGCAGCTGCGCCGGCAGGCGCTCGAGAGCACCCGCGAACGCGTCCTCTACAGCGCCCCACCCCCACCCGACGAGCAGCTGATGCGCGAGCTGCGCGTGCGCTTCAACGACGAGGTGGTGGCGCTGAGCGAGTACCTCGGGCGCGACCTCGTGACGTTCTGGGGCTATGACGGCGTCACCTGAGCCTGCGCTCTCCGGCGGGCGACGGCCGCATCCGCTCGACGCACGCTGGCGCGAGCTGGCGCAAGCGGCGCAGCAGCAGGCGCTGCCGTCCGGCAGCGTCGTCGTCGCGTGCTCCGCCCCGCTGGGCGCCGGCGGCCTCGGGCGTCACCTAGAGGAGATCGTGCATGCGCTCGAGCGCGGCGCGCGGCCGACGGTCTGCATCTGCGGCTCCACGCGCGAGTCCGATCCGCGGGGCGCGCGCGCCGGGCACGCCATCCCCGACCCGGCGGCGCTGCTCGCTCGCTCGCCGATTCCGCTGTCGCTCGGCCTGCGCACGCGCGCGTTCACCGTCGAGTTCGACGCCTACGCAGCCGAGCGCCTGCCCCGTGCGGAGCACCTGATCGCGTTCAACGGCCAAGCGCTCACCCAGTTCAGGGCGGCCAGGCGCGCGGGCTTTCAGTCGCGCTCGCTCATGGCCGCGAACTCGCATCTGCGACACGTCGCGCGCCAGCACGCCAAGGCGCACCGGCGCTACCCATTCGAGGGTTCGTGGACGACGAGCCTGATCGCCCGCAATCTGAAGGAGTACGCGCAGGCGGATCGCATCTACGTGGCCTCCGAGTACACCAGGGAGTCGTTTCTCCGCGAGGGCTTTCGCGAGGAGTCGCTGGTGCGCTTTCCGCTGACGCCCCATCCCCGTTTCGAGCCTCGCGAGCCGCCGCCGGCCTGCGACACGTTCGACATCGTGCACGCCGGGAGCCTGACCGTCGCTAAGGGCGTTCCGCTGCTGATCGACGCCGTGCGTCGCCTGCCCCATCCAGACATCAGGCTGATCCTCGTCGGGGGCTGGGCGACGCGGGGCATGCGCCGGTTCATCCAGAGCGCGTGCGCCGAGGACGCGCGCATCAGCAGCGCACCGGGCGATCCGCTGGCGCATCTGCGCGCCGCGAGGCTCTACGTCCATCCCACCTACGAGGACGGCTTTGCGTACGCCCCCGCCGAGGCTCTCGCGTGCGGGGTGCCGATGATCGTCAGCGAGGACACGGGGATGAAGGAGCTGATCGATTCCCCCGACAGCGGCGTGATCCTGCCGACTGGCGACCTGGACGCGCTCAGCGAGGCGATCGATGCCGCTTACCGCGGTGAGATCCTCCCTCGATCGCGGCGTTGAGCACGCTCGCGAACTGCTCCGCGCGAGCGTCGTATGACAGCTGCTCACGCAGGTGGGAGCGGTCGAACGTGATCGGCGCTCCCGCGAGCTTGGCCCGCGCCAGCTCGGCGATCACCTCGCGCATGCCCTGACGGTCGTTCGGCTCCACCAGCCACACGCCAGGCTTGTCGGCCAGATAGCTCCAGTTCTCACCCTGCGGCACCGCCGCAAGGATCGGCCGGTCGGTCATCAGGTACTCGTATGTCTTGGCCGAGATTCGCCCACCTCGGGATCCGTCGATGCGCGCGGGCAGCGTTATGAACAGCAGGTCGGCGCTGCACAGGATCGCCGCGATCCGCTCGTGCGCAACCGGACCGAGAACCGTCACCACGCCGTCGACCCCGGCGCCCGCGACCGCACGAGCGACCACGTCGGCTGGGTAGGGGTTGCCGTGGATTCTCAGATTCACGCGCCCCACCCAGTCGGGGTGCTCGGCCAGAGCGTCGATGATCGCCCGACCGACGATCGCGGGCGAGGACGTGCGCTGATCCAGCACCGTCAACTGGTGGCGGCCCAGCCGGTTCCAGGCGCTGTACAGGCGCTTGAGCCCGCGTGCCGGCGAGTGCTCCTCGATCAGCGTCCACCATCCGGACATGGCGCCGACGTAGGCGATCTCGAAATCCTCCGTGCGCGCGGGCTGCGGGTGGAAGTCGTCAGCATCGGCGCCGTAGCGAACGAGGTGAAACCTGCCGCGGGCGTGCTCGCGCTGTCGCGATCTGACCTCCTCGAGATTGGTCTCGGACACGTACACGACCGCATCCGCGCATCTCACATACAGATCCTCCAGCGCCTTGGACAGACGATAGTGAAGTCGCGTGGGGAAGTCCGGGTGCATGTCCGTGCATGTGGGCGAGTCATCGAGGTTGAGGATCAGTGGCAACCGGGTGAGACGACTGAGCAGGATGCCCGCGAGCCCGGCGGAGTAAGGCATCATGAACACGACGATCGCGCTCGGCGCGCGCGCCCGCGCCACACGGCGCCCGGCCAGGACTGCCGGTAGTACCCAGAAGATGGACTCGTCAGGCCACACGCCAAGCTCCAGCAGCCTGCTCAGGCGCAGTCGCCGCAACGCCGTGAGCAGCCTGCCGGGTCGCCAGCTGCGCACGACCTCCACCTGAAGGCGCCCGTCACGGTGCGGACCCTGCGCCTCGGTCACAACCGTGATGTCCCACTGTGCGCTCAGCTTGTGCAGCAGCTTGCCGGCACGAATCGCCGTGGGAGTGGTATCAGGGGAGAACGACTGCGAGATACATAGAAGTGCGGGCCGCTCATCGGAGTGCAACAGACGTCATACTACCAGAGGCGGGCCTATGCGTTAGCCTTGAGGATCTCATGCAAGGGGAGAAGCACACACTCGACTTCATCGTAATCGGCGCGCAGAAGTCTGGTACCACGTCGCTCTTCCAGTACCTCAGACATCATCCGGAAATATCTCTACCCGCCGGCAAGGAGACGCCGTATTTCAGCCACGATTCGATGTACACCGGTGGCTGGACGGCTTACATAACGCACCTCGCGCGCCACGAGTACGAAGACGCTGCCGATTCAACGCAGAAGTGGGGCACGGTGACGCCACACTACATGGCAGGTGGCGTCTACCAGTCGAGCGGTGACGTCGCGCTGATAAGCGGCTATGACGAGCGTACCGTGCCTCTACGGATACGGGAACGCCTTCCGGACGTACGCCTGATCGCGATCCTGCGCGATCCCGTCGAGCGCGCACGCTCGCATCACCGCATGACGGTGAAGCGCGGCCGCGAGCCGCGGTCGTTCGACGAGGCGATCGCTGAGCTGTTGCTCCCGCAGGAGCTCGAGCGTGCGCGTAGATCCCCGCGGGAGAGCGAGCAGACAGGTTATGTGACGTGGGGTGAGTATGGCCGACTCCTGGCCGGCTACTTCGACGTCTTTCCCCGCGAGCAGATCCTGGTGGTCTTCACAGACGAGCTCGAGCGCGCTCCCGCACAGCTCCTGAGCCGGGTCCAGGACTTCATAGGTGTGAGAGCCGACATCAAGCCCGACAACCTGGGGACGAGGTATCTGATGGGCGCTGTGCAGCGTGAGTTCTCCTGGTCGAGCCCCTCCTCGTGGGTCACTCCCTCCTCACCGCTGAGCCCTCAAGGAGTGCGCCGTGCCCTTGTGCGCAGCTCGGCCGCGCGCGCGGTTTGGGACGCGATGCCACAAGCCCGCAGGCGTCGCCTGAGAGGCCCCTACGATCGCGTCGCCAACCGCGTAGTCCTCCACAGCCGCGAGCGGCGCGGCGGCCCGGATGAAGCTGGGGCGAATGCCGAGCCGAGTCTCGCGACGCTGGCGCGGCTGCGGGAGCACTACGAGCAGGACACGGGCCAGCTTGCCGAACTACTCGGGTTCGCTCCGTCGTGGCAGACCCCGGGCGGCCCCTAGATGACCGGACGCTGAGAGCTTCACCGGGCGCGGACGGCGGCAGCCGACTCGATCCGCTCAGCTGCTGTCAAGCGCTGGCGCGGGCGATGGCACGCTCGTAGACGGCGAGCACAGCCGCCACGTGATGCTCGGTGGTGAACTCCAGCCGCACCCTGCGGCGACCCGCGAGACCCATCTCCCGGCCTCGGTCCGCGCTGTCGGCGATGCGCCGGACCGCCTGTGCCCAGGCGGCCGGCTGACGTGGCGCCAGCAGATACCCCTCGCGCCCGTCCTCGACGATCTCCGCCGGTCCGCCGACGTTCGTGGCGAGCACGGGCACGCCCAGCGCCATCGCCTCGATCAGGGCGCGCCCGAACGGCTCCTCCGCGGAGGGAAGCATGAGGATGTCGAGCGCGCGAACGAGCTCGGGAACGTCCTCGCGCTCTCCCAGCCACGACACCCGATCCTGCAGGCCCGCCTGCGCGACCCGCGCGCGCAGGCGGGCCACGTACCCCTCGTTGTCGAAGCGCGTCGAACGGGCGACGAACTTGGCCGAGCCGATCAGCAGCAGATGCGCGTCGACGCCTTCCTCGCAGAGCAGCGCAAGCGCGTCGATCGCGGTGTCCTGCCCCTTCCAGGGGCTCAGCTGGGCGACCACACCGAGCAGCAGCTCACGCTCGCCCGCCGTGCCGAGGCGTGCGCGAGCCTGCGCGCGGTCGATGCGGGCGGGATCCCAGCGCGCGAGGTCGACGGGATTGTGGACGACCTCCACCCGCGCCCGCGGCGCCGCCGCCCAAACCGAGCGAGCCGTGTAGCTGGAGTTGGCGATGACCGTGGTCGCGGTGGCGGTGATCAGGCGCATGGTCGCCGTCGTGAGCGGTCCGGGCGGCAGGCAGTCGCGGACGTGAACGACGGTGGCCGTCGCGGAGAGCCGCGCCAGGCCGAGGACGATCCCGCCGCGGATCGAGTTCGCGTGCACGAGATCGGCGCGGTGCCGGCGCGCGGCTCGGCGCACCTGCAGTGCGGCGACGCTCAGCTCGGCCAGCGTGCGCGGAGTGTGCACGGGATGGAGCCTGAGGCTGCCCGCCGTCCCGGCGATGGTCGTGGTGGGGATGCCCAGATCCTCCACCGCCGCCTGCAGCCGTCCCTGTGGACTGGCCACCAGCGGCGTCACGGAATCGGGCAGCGCGCCGAGCAGGACCAACAGCGAGCGCTCGCCGCCGCTGACCTCCGCCGTGTGGTTGACATAGAGGACCCTCATTCGGACGTCCCCGCGGAGCTGCCGTTTCGCCCGGCGAAGGCACTCGAGCCAATGGGCTTCGCGAGCTGCTCGAGCAGCACGGCTTGCACCCGCGCGATGATCACAGGCCAGGCGTGCTCCTCGGCCCGCCGCCGGCCGGCCGCGCCCAGCCGGCCCGCCAGCCGCCGGTCGAGCAGCAGCGTGGTGATCGCTTCCGCGAGCGCCAGCTCGTCGAGCGGGTCGACGAGCAGCCCGGTGACCCCGTCCAGGATCGCGTCGGGCGCGCCGCCGACGTTGCCGCCGATGACCGGCTTGCCGTACGCGCCGGCCTCCAGGTAGACGATCCCGAAGCCCTCACCGGCGAAGCCGCCGGCGGGCAGGCGGCTGGGCATCGCCAGCAGGTGGGTGCGGCGCAGCCACGCGTTGCGCCGCTCGTCGGAGACCGACCCGAGGAAGCGGGCCGAGTCGGCGACCCCGTAGGAGCGGGCCAGCGCTTCGATCCCCGGGCGCAGGGAACCGTCCCCGATCACCACCCATCGCACATCGGGGACCTTCGCCCGCACCAGCGCCAGAGCGCGCACGAGCACGTCGTGCCCCTTGTAGCGCTCCTGGATGCGCGCGAGCGTCAGGAAGGTCGGGCGCTCGACGGGCTCGGGCGCGGGCTCCCCCTCCGGGGACGGTGCCGGTGCCAGTGACGATGCCGGTGCCAATGCCGGTGCCGGCGCCGGTGCCGATGCGGCGGGGACGTCGACCCCGTTGGGGATGACCGTGATCTTGGCCGGCGTGGCGCCCGTCGCGCGCACGAGGCCGGCGGTGTAGCCGCTGACCGCGATCGCCGCGTCCGCCCGCTGCGCGGCGAACGCAGCCAGCCTCGCTCGCGCGCCGATCTCTTCGGCGTGGAAGTACTGCACCACGGGCACGCCGAGGGCCCGCTTGATGGCGGCCGCGGCGGGGCTGGCGACGATGTGCATGCTGAGCGTCACGTCCGGGCGAAACAGCAGCGCCTCGCGCACGGCGAAGGCGTTCATCACGGCGAGTCGCCCGGCGTGCGGGAGCGCCGATCCCCTGACGCGGCGCACGGAGGTCGAGCGCGACCGGTCGAACTGCGCGGCGCCCGGCTCCGCGAGCGCGAGCACGCGCGTCTGGAAGGAGTCGATGCCGGCGGCCAGGCGCTCGCTGACCATCTGTATGCCTCCCGGCGCCGGCGGATAGTCCGGCGTGAGAATCAACAGCCGCGGTCTAGCTGCCATCGGGAGGTCCTGCTGGGTTGAGCGCCCTAATCGAGCGGACCGGTCACTGGTGGCGCCTGCGTGAAGCAGAGCATCATCATCTCTTCGCCGCGTCCCATCCGGTGACCGAGCGCTCCCAGCGTGCCGACGTCGGTCACGCTCAGCCCGCAGGACGCCGCCCAGCGCTGGTAGGACTCGCGCGGCCGCGCGACCACGGGAAAGCCCTGCCACTCGCCCTCGGGGCGCTCGCCGAGCCCCACGTTCGCGTAGAACCTGCCGCCGTCGGCCAGCGCGCCGGCGACGAAGCCGAGATACGCCTGCACGACCTCGTCGGGCATGTGGATGAGCACCGAGAAGGCCCAGGCGAAGTCAAACGGGGCGTCGACCTGTATCTGTGCGGGATCGGAGGCGTTGACGAGCAGCGGCCGCTTGTGCTCCAGGCCCGACTCGGCCAGCTCCTTGCGGCCCTCCTCGAGCACCTCCGCGCGCGCCTCGACGCCCACGTAGTGGCCACTCTGCAGATACTCGATCAGAGGGATGCCTCCACGCAACGCGCCGCAGCCGATGTCGAGCAGCCGGTGCTCGCTCGCCAGCCCCTGCGAGGTCAGGAACTCGAACTGAAAGCGGCGCTTCTCCGCCCACAGATCGGGCGGGCCGACGAGCTCGTGTCGAGTCGGCGCATCCGTGCGCACCGTGCCCATGAGCTTGCGTCCCGCGCGCAGCGCGCGCCTGCGCGCCAGCGCCAGCGGGCTCTGCCTGCTCGAGTCGGTCATCGCAGAAGCCTAGCTGCCATCGAGCCCGTGGAAGCGGTCGGCCCACAGTCCAAGTGACAGCAGCGGCCAGAGCTGGTCACTGTGGTCATGGGCGCCGGAGCGGTGCTCGCGCACGAGCGCACCGGCGGCGTCACGGTCGAAGTAGCCCTCGGAGTAGATCACGCCGTGCTCGATCTGGCGATCGAGCACGGGGGCCAGCGGGCCTCGCAGCCAGTCGGCAGCCGGCACCCTGAAAGCCGTCTTGCGATAGCGCCCCACGCGCGGGGTCTCGATCACGCCCGCGGGCAGCATCGCCCGCACGAGCGCCTTGCCGCCGCCGGCGAGGTGCACGGCGGTGTCCAGCGACGCGGCGAAGTCGGCGAGCTCGCGGTTCAGGAAGACGGTCCTGATCTCCAGCGAGGCGAGCATGCCCGCACGATCGGTCTTGAACAGCACGTCGTCGGGCAGGTAGTCGACCTGGTCGAGGCGCATCAGCCAGCGCACCGTCGAGCTCCCGTCACATCGGAGCTCACCGGCGCGGGCGCCGAGGTCCGCGAGCACTCGGCCCTCCCCCACGCCGGCCAGGCGCGGCCCGTACAGCGCACGGCGACGGCTGCGGCGCTCGGCCGTGACCCAGTCGAGGTTGCGCTCCAGCAGCGGCGCGGGGGCCAGTCGCCGCGCGAGCAGCTGGCCGCGCCCGAGGCGATCGGCGCCGCCGCGCCACAGCGCTCCCAGCGAGCGAGCGGCGGCGGACGGCAGGGCGGACTCGGCCTGCCTGGAACGCTCCAGCCAGCGATAGCGGGGATAGCCCCCGAACAGCTCGTCCGCGCCCTCGCCACCGAGCGCGACCGTCACGCGCGGCCGGGCGAACTCCGACAGGACGTTCAGCGGCAGCAGCGCGCGGTCGGCCAGCGGCTGGTCGAGGCCGGCCAGCAGAGCGGGCGCGCGCTCGGCGACCTGCTGCTCGGTGAGCGTCACCTCGTGATGGTCACTGTCGAGGTAGGCGGCCGTCCGGCGCGCCTGGGCGGTCTCGTTGACCGACCCCACGTCGTAGCCGACGGTGAACGTGCGCAGACGCTTGGAGGATGCCCTGGCGGCGGAGATGGCCACCAGCGTGGAGTCGACGCCGCCGCTGAGGAACACGCCCAGCGGCACGTCGGAGATCATGCGCCGGCGCACCGACTCGTCGAACAGTCGTCGAGCCTCGGCGAGAACCGACTCCAAGCGCTCCCGCGGCGCGAGCGCATCATCGCCGGGCGTCCACCAGGGCCGCTCACGGCACGCGCCGTCGCGCTCCCAGCTGAGCAGATGCCCGGGCGCCAGCTGGCGCACGCCGCGCACGATCGTGCGCGGTCCCGGCACGTAGGCGAAGACGAAGAACGCGTCGATCGCGGCGGGGTCGAGCTCCCGCGCTCGCGGCGTGACCTCCAGCAAGGCCGTCAGCTCGGAGGCGAATGTCAGCTCGCGGTCGTGCTCGTGGACGAAGAGGGGCTTCTCGCCGAAGCGGTCACGAGCCAGCAGCAGGCGCCCGCGCCGTTCGTCCCAGAGCGCGAACGCGAACATCCCATCGAGCGCGTGCACCAGATCCTCGCCGTACTCCTCGTAGAGATGGACCAGCACCTCGGTGTCCGAGCCGGTCCCGAAGCGATGCCCGCGCGCGCGCAGGTCCTCGCGCAACTGCGGGTGGTTGTAGATCTCGCCGTTACAGACCACCCACACCGAGCGATCCTCGTTGCACAGCGGCTGATGTCCGCCCTCAACGTCCATGATCGCCAGGCGGCGGATGCCGATGCTCACCGCGGTGGCGGGGTCGGTGTGCGCTCCTTCGTCGTCAGGGCCGCGGTGGCGCAGCCGCGCGCACATCGCCTGCACCACGCGTCCATCGGAGTCCTCCGTGCTCCCCGCGATCCCACACATGACGCGCAAACATAGTGGCTTCAAGTCTCAGGCGTATGCCGCCGATAGGGATCGCAGGAGCGTCCTCCCGTCCCTCTTCCCGCTCGAGGATCATCAAACATGCGCAGATGCCTTCGCCGCACCCTCGCCCTCGCGCCGCTGCTCAGCGCCGCCATCCTCGCCAGCGTCCTGCTCGCGCCCGCGGGCGCGGCGGCCAGGCGCGGCGGCTCGAGTGCCAAGTCCCAACCCGCAGCGACCGGCACGTCCGCCGAAACCCCGGCGAGCTCCGAATCCACGACGAGCACTCCAAGCGAATCGAGCCCGACCCCGCCGGATGAATCGAGCCCGCCGCCAGCCGGCCGCCGCGGCAAATGCCACCTGAGCATCGAGGCATCCGCCTCGCTGATCACCGCCGGTGAAGCGGTGAGCCTGTCTGGAACGCTCGTCTGCGCGAGCGCCAGGAGCGCGGCCGAAGAACCCGTCACCGTCTACGAGCGCGAACGTGGCGCCGGCTCGGCGCTCGTCGAAGTCGCGACGGTGAGCACCGAAGCGGACGGCTCCTACCAGCTCACGCCGCCCACCTTCGACACCGACACCGTCTTCTCAGTGCACGCGGAACGGTCCCTCGGCGCGCACACACAGGTAAAGGTCGCCCCCAAGGTGACCATCGCCGGCCCCGCCACCGGCGCGCAGCTGGCCACGCGCGGCGATCATGCCAGCGGCGCCGCTCGCAACACGTTCACCTTCACCGGCACCGTCACTCCAGCTCCCACGGGCGGGCGCGTGGCGCTGCAGCGCGAGTACGCCGCGAGCGGCGAACGGTGGCGCACCATCGCCTTCGCCAGCATCGGGCCCGAAGGCCAGTATTCGATCACCCACAGCTTCAGGTCCCCGGGCGAAATGAGCGTCCGTGTGATCCTCCACCCGCGGGGGACGAACGTCGCCGCCGCCTCGGAACCGCTCAGCTATGACATCGCGCAGGCGCAGAACCCGCGACTGACGATCCAGCCCTCGGTCGACCCGATCTCCTCGGGACAGCCGCTGACGATCATGGGAGTCGCCGCGGAAGCCGCCAACCAGCCGGTCACGCTGCTCGCGCGCACCCGGGGGCAGGGCTTCGTGGCGGTGGCCAGGACCACGACAGACGCAGGCGGCGCCTACAGCTTCACAACATCACCGGCACAGAACAGCTTCTACAGGGTGAGCGACGCCAAGACGGCATCCACGGAACTGGCCGAGGGATTCAAAGACCTCCTCACGACGACCGTCTCGCCAAGTGATGAACAGGCCGGGAAGCTGCTCGCGCAGCTGGGAACGAGCCTGACCTTCTCGGGCACGGTCGTCCCCGCCCGCGCAGGGCAGGTCGTCTATCTCGAACGCGAGAGCCCCTCCGGCGTCGGCTTCGAACTCGTCGCGGCGAGCACCGTCGACGCCGCCTGCGCCTATTCGATCCTCCACACGTTCTCCGCCGTCGCCACCTACGTGATGAGGATCAAGGTACCCGCCGACTCCGAAAGCCAGGGAGCCACGAGCGAACCGTTCACGGTCCTCGTGACATAGCCTGCGACTCAGCGGCGCGGCTGAGTCTGCAGCCAGAAGATGAGTCCGTGTGAGTCTGGGCGCGCCTGCAGGACCGGCTGGGGAATCAGTGAGCGTGCAAGGCTCCCGAGCTCTCGGTGATGTGACACATACCAGCAGGGAAGCACTGTGCGCATCCATCTGGGTTCACCAAGGAGATAGGCGGCGAGCAGGTACTGCTCCGAGTAGTAGCGCTCAGCTTCCTCAGGACGGTAGTCGTCCGGCAAATGGATGTCGTGAACCCCTACAAGCACGCCGGGCGGCAGCTCGGGCAGCACGTCCAAGAAGAACGCCACCACGTCGGAGTTCATGAACACGTGGTGGGTACCGTCGAGGAACACGATGTCGCCCTCTTCGAGGCCGTCGAACACGTCTAGGTCGGCACACTCGAAAGGCTGCCTCAAGATGCGGTCGCAGATGGCGTCGATCTCCTGGCGCGGATGTGGGTCGATCGAGACGATCTCCATGTCGATGGCGCCATCGCGGCGGGCCCTGTCCACGAACAGCGTCGAGTACCCCGAGCCGACCTCTACGTATCGGCGGGGAGCGCGAGCGCGCGTGAAGCCGTACAGCGAGACGCCGTCCAAGCCGAACATGAACGGGTTGCGCCAGTGCGGCTCGCCGGGATCCGTCCGATCGAGCGGTATGGCGCGCAACTCCTGCGCGTACTCCGTGAATCCGTCAAGCACGTCCTTGTACTCCCCGTCGCCCTGGCTCAGAAGCCTCGCCAGGCGCTGGTGCGCAGGCGCGCCGTGGCCGTAGCGGGGCTCATTTCGAGCCGACGGTGAGTAGGGAAAGCGGATGAAGTGCCCGCCGGAGATCGAGTGCGCGGCCCGACCGGCGAGGGTCCGTCGTTGGCTGGCCATCCAACGACCGAGGCCGCCGCGCGCGGAGCGAACCACCTGTCGCCCGCTCCCGACCGCCGGCGGTGGCGTGGGGGGTTGAGATCTAGGCTGAGTCATGGGTTGGCACGATAGTGGACGGGCGCAAGCGCGAGAAGACGGCCGTCCAAGGGAGCTGGAGCACGGCCGTCAGACGCGACGCGCGAACCGGTCGCGCGCCGGTCGCGCCCAGCGCGACCACCTCTGATTTGACCAGACGGTTGCCGTGAAACGGCACTCCCGTGCGCAGGGCGCTCATGTCGGGGGGCAGCGCGGTGGAAGCGCAGCCGCCCAGGATCTGCCGGAGCACGCCATGCGGATCGGCGACGAAGTCCTCGTGGCGAACGAACAGACGCCGATCCCGCGGATGACGGAGAAACACCAACACCGACAGCAGATACGTCAACCATAGGTAGGCGTTCGCCCTCAGCACGCCGAACCTCCGCTCGGGGACGTCCTCGCGCCCCAGCGACGCGACGACACTCTGCGGATCGCGTACCAGGAACAGCAGGTGCAGATCGATGCCCTGCAGCGCTCGCAGCTCGCGCGCGCGCAGCGGGTAGTGGGAGCTGTCAACGATGGTGCTCACCCCGGTCACATCCCCGATCGCAAGATACAGCTCCTCCGACACACGACGGTAGCGCTGGCGCAGCCGGCGCCGCATCGACCACTTGCGAATGTCAAACAGGGCCGAGGAGCGCTCCAGCGATGCGGTCTTGCCGCCGAAGAGATCGGACGCGTCCTCGACGTCCTCACTCACCCTACCCCAGAAGCGCGTGCGTTCCGATCCGTCACGTGGAACGCCCGATCTCGCCAGCCAACGGTCGAGCTCGCCCGCGAAGAACACGTTCTCACAGTTTCCCAGCGCGACCCCAAGGATCGTGCTGCCACTGCGGCCCGCCCCCATCACATACAGAACCTTCGGCCGCCCGGCCGCCACCGGCGAGGGAGCCTCGGAGCTTGCTGGCTGTGCCATGGTCCCAGTCTGTCATATGATCTGACCAGATGTATGGGACGCTCAATTCGGTGCTGCTTGTCACACCGCGATGGACCAGGGATGGCGGGGTCGCTACGCATGTGATGGCGAGTGCCGAGATGCTCGCACGACATGGCTTGGATGTGCATGTGCTGGCAGCGCGGATCGAGGCCGGAGAGCCCGTCCCAGGCGTCACCGTGCACCACGGCCCGGAGCTGTTCAACGCTCAGGCGTCACCCGCTGAAAGGCTGGGTGACACTCTTCCGGCGGCCGCCGACGTGATTCACCTGCATCAGTTCGATGACCCTGACGTGCTCGCCTTCATGCGGACAGGCGCGCCCGTGGTGATCAGCGCGCACGGTTACACCGCTTGCACATCCGGTGTGTACTACTTTCGGCCCGGGGAGGAATGCACGCGCGCGCACGGGCTGGGATGTGTGCCCAACCTGCTCGCACGGGGCTGCGCGCACACGCGTGACCCTCGCTCGCTGCCGTCCTCGTATGGGAGGGCGGGCAGAGGACTGCAAGCGCTGAGACGCGCTGATCTCGCGATCTCGTATTCCAGCTCGGTGGATCGACACCTGTCCACCAACGGCGTGACTCGGCGTAGGGTGGTTCCGCTGTTCACCACCATGGTCGCGCAGAGGGGGTCGGATCACGCCGCACGACGGCGCGTGGTGTTCGCCGGCCGGATAGTCACTCCAAAGGGTGTGGAGGTGCTGATCCGCGCCGCTGGCACGGTGGACGCCGAGTTCGTGATCTGTGGAGACGGGTGGCGATTGGGCGCGATGCGCCGGCTCGCGCGCCGGCTGGGCGTCCAGGAGCGGGTCGTCTTCAAGGGCTGGCTCGGCGCCGATGAGCTCGCCCACGAGCTGGCCGAAGCGTCGGTCGTGGCGATGCCGTCGGTCTGGCCGGAGCCGTTCGGGCTCGTCGGGATCGAGGCGCTCGCGGCTGGCCGGCCGGTCATCGCCAGTGCCACCGGAGGGGTGGGCGACTGGCTGCAGGATGGCGTCAGCGGGCGCTGCGTGGCGCCCGGAGACGCTGACGCGCTTGCGCGCGCGCTCAACGATCTGCTCGCGGACCCGGACCGGCAGCGCCGGATGGGAGCGGCCGGCAGGGAGATGGTGGCCGCCCGCTTCTCCCCCGAGCTGCATGTCGCCGCCTTGATCGAGGCCTACCGGTCCGCACGTTCGACCTGGCAGCCCTACCGGCGGGCTGGAGTCAGAGCTCGACCCCCAGCTTGACGCCCCTGCTGCCCCTGTTCGTGGCGATCATCCTCAGTTCAGATGGGAGCGGGCCAAGCCATGTCACGCCCTGATCGCGCGAGAATTCGACTTCGAGGTCGAGTCCCCCCGCGAACACGACCGTCGAGGTCAAGAGGGCATGTTCCGGTTCCGGGGAGGCGATCTCGCCGACGGTGGAACCCCTCAATCTGAGGCGGATGCCCCTTCCACACGAGAATTCGGTGAGCAAGCCGGCGACACCGCCCTTTGCGCGCAACTCCTCGCCGACTTCATCCGGCGGAGTCTCGACGAGTTCCGCTTCCAGCGCGTTCGTCCTTATCGCGCCGAGCGGACGACCGGGACTGGTGCAGTATTTTATTCCCTGTTCCAGCAATTCACAGGCCTGGAACGTGATCACCTCTTCGCCGCGATTGGGGGCGGTTATGCTGCCGGTTGCCTTTGCCCCAAGCCTGCAGGTCATGGTCGCCGGTCGGCCATCCATTTCCAGGCCGGGTGTCGACAGCACCACTTTTGCCGCCTGCTCGGTACCGGAGGTGTAGGCCACACCGACGGCTGATTCACGTTCGAACTTGCCCTTGCTCGTGCTTCCCACCCTTGTGGCGCACCCCGCTTCGGTGTACGCGCCGTGCTTCTTCCTCACACACTTGAAGTATGCCTCCTGGCCCTGCGCGGCCGTTGTGGCAAACCCAGTCAGCGTGAACGCCGCGACGCTGCACAGCAGCACGATCCTGGCGGGCCTCATCTCCACCGCCGCCCTGCGACGCCCGCGCCGACATCCGTCCGTGGGGCGTTCATGCGCGGTAGTGTACACCGTTGGACACGATTCGTGGCGGATTTGTCGGCATGCGCGGCGGTCGCCGCTCGCCGGGTTTTGACAGAACGCGGCTCTGGCGAGGCGGGTGTCTACTTCGCGTCAAGCGGGCCTGTCGAGGACGTCGTCGAGCAGGCCGGCGATGACTCGCGCGCTGCGCGCTACCCCCATCCGCCCCTGCGCGAACGCGCGGCCGCGCTCGCCGAGCGCTTGACGCAGGCCCTCGTCGCCAAGGAGCGCCTCGACTGCGCCCGCCAGCGAGTCAGGCGCCGGCGCGACCACGCATGCCACCTGTGCCTGGATCAGCTCCGACCAGGCGAGAGGACCGTCGATGGCGAGCACAGCTCTGCCGGACGCGAGCGAGGCGGCCAGCGTGGTCTTCCGCGAGGACGGGCCCGCTGAGTCCGCGAACAGCATCACGTCGCACGCCGCCAGAGCGTCCGAGAGCTCCTGCGCGGCGAGTGTGCCCGAGAAGGACAGCGCGCCCGCGATCGAGCGCGTGCGCGCTCCCGTAAGCCACGCCTCGCCGACGGCCGAGCAGCGACCGGGCGCACCCAGCAGCATCAGCTCCACGTCGCGACCTCGATCCCGCAGCAGCCGCATCGCGTCGAGCACCAGCGAGACGGCGGCGCCCTCGTGCGAGTAGCCGAACAGCCCGACGACCGCGCGCGGGCGATCCGAGCGGGACCCGACAGCCGGCGCCGGCAGGTTGGAGAAGACCGGCGCGAAGGCCACCGGGCGCCGCGGCAGCCACACGCGGGAGCTCAGCCAATCGGCTCGCGGCTCGATCGTCACGACGGCAGCCGCCGACGCGCGCATCACCTCCACCAGCAGCGCCCGCTGACTCAGCGCCCAGGCACTGCCGCGCAAGCCTCCCCGCCCCCACGGGTAGGCGAACTCGTGCAGCAGCGTGATCAGCGGTATCCCCTCCTGGCGCAGCGCCGCGAGCGTGGGACGCACGAACAGCGGCAGGCCCCGATATGAGTATGAGAAGACCGAGTAGTGCAGCAGCACGACGTCGGGCCGGTGGGTCTCGCGCTCAGCGGCCAGCCCTCGCGCCCACGAGCGGATCCGCGTGCGCGTCGCGAGGACGCTCTCCCCCTCGACGCGATCGAGCCAATGCGTCGAGCACGACACGTTCTCGGCGCTCAACGCGTCGGCGAGCAGCGTGGCGTGGTCGCGCACACCGCAGGTTGCGCTCGTCGAGGCGCCGACGACGGCGACATGCACAGCCCGCCCGCCGGCCTCGACCGGCGCCGCGGGCTCGGCCGTCGCGGCCGTCGGATCAGTCGAGCCGGTCATAGCCCCACAGGGTCACGAGGTCGCGCCCCAGGTACTCGCTCAGGGCGAGCACCTCCGGCTTGAAGCGGCGACGCATCTCCGCCATCAGGCGCTCGTCGGGAGCGCGGGGCTCGGTGAAGACGAGATGGCGCTGTGTCGCCCGCAGCGCTCTGCCCCGCAGCCGGCTGGGCATGATCGTCTTGAGCGCCGCCTTCACGCTCAGCGACACTGGGCCGCGACCGACGGACACCGCGTGCACGAGCTCGTTCAGGCGTTGCGAGCGCGCGCGGACCGTCGGGTTGGCCTGCACCGGCTGGATCGGATGGCTGTCGTCGACGTCCAGGAAGCGCAGGACCTGGCGGGTGACCGCCTCGTTCTCGCGCCGGAAGTCGTCGTAGACGAGGACGAGCATCTGCTCGGGCGCGAACACTGCGCGATAGCGGCTCAGCTGCTCGACATAGCGCACGTGCTCCGAATACAGCAGCGCCTGGGGCCAGTAGGTGTAGCGGGGCAGGCTCCTGCCCTCGCTGCGCTCGCGCTCGAGCGCGAGCGCCCTGCGCAGGTCGCCCTCCACCTCCACGTAGGTCTGGGTGAACTGCAGATGCAGCGACTGCAGGAAGCTCGCGGGCTCACGCAGGATGGCGATGATGCGCGCATCCGGGCGCACCTGCGCGATGCGCGCGGCGGCCGTGCGCGACCAGAGATACAACGCCGTCGCCTCACCGACGCGCTGCTCGGGACGCGCGCCGGCGAACAACGCCATGTAGTCCTCGAGGGTCTGTGGCGTTCCTTCCGGTCGCGGCGGGGTTCGCACGTGCAACTCGTCGGCGAAGAACCACGGCTCCTTGCCGGCGGGCATGAAGATCTGCGGATGGCGTCTGAGCATCTGGTAGAGCGCCGTGGTGCCGCTCTTGGCATGACCGACGATGAAGAAGTCGGGGATGCGCCCGCGCTCAGCGGATGCCGCGAGCGTCCGCTCGATCTTGTCGGCCGGCTCACTCATGTCCGAGGTGCAGTCGAGCGAGCACGCGTCGGGTGAAGACGGTCAGTGTCCGGCGGGCCCCGCGGCGAGCGCCGACGCGTGACGGTAGTAGGTGTTCTGCGCCTGCAGCCGAGCTTTCGTGTCGAAGGCGACCAGACGGCCGTCGACGATCACCATCACGCGGTCGCACATGTCCAGCGTCGACATGCGGTGAGCGATGATGAACAGTGTCAGCTCACTTTTCAGTGCGGTCAGCGACTCCCCGATGAGCGCCTCGGAGTTCGGATCGAGGGCGCTGGTCGGCTCGTCGAGCACCAGCACCTCTGGCCGTGCCGCGAGCGCGCGGGCGAGACAGATGCGCTGCTGCTGTCCGCCGGAGACGGCATCCGCGCGAGGGCCCACGGTCGTCTCATAGCCGTTCGCCCAGCTCATGATGTCATCGTGGATGCGGGCAAGACGGGCGGCCCGTTCGACGTCGTCGTCGTCGATGTCACGGAAGAAGCGAATGTTGTCGGCCACCGTCGTGTGCAGCAGGCGCGGTTCCTGCGGGACGTAGGACACCAGCTTGTGCCAATCATCGCGGGCGAACTCATCGGCGCAGACGCCGTTGACGAGATAGCGGCCCGCCACCGGGGTCCGCAGCCGCAGCAGCAGCTGAACCAGCGTCGACTTGCCGGCGCCGGACGGTCCGATGACCCCGACCACCTCCCCGCTCAGCACCTCGAAGTTGATATCCGTGAGGACCGGCCGATCGGGGTAGTACTCAAATGAGACCTTCTCGAAGCCCAGCGTCTGCACGCTCGACAGCGGCTGTCCACCGTCACGCACTTCGCTGTCCCGGTAGCGTTCCACCGCCTGCTGTGTGCGCTCGATGAACGGCATCGACTGGGCGATGCCCTGGTAGGCGCTCTGAACGCCCTGGCCGGTCGACCCCGCGCGGATCAGCAGCAGCACGACACCGCCAAGCTCGCCCGCGTGGCTGGGATTGGCGAAGTAGTAGAAGCCGGCGATGCCTCCCACCATCAGCAGGTAGACGACGCTCTGGTAGACACCCCCGACGAGTTTGGTGAGCAGCTGCGTACGGTAGTAGAAGCGCTGAACGACCAGCGAGAAGCCTTCGATGCGGTCTCGCTGGGCTGCAAGCACACCGAACACCTGCGTCTCCTCCACAAGCCGAATGCCCTCCGCGATCCCGCTCGCGTACTCCACCTGCGCTTTTGAGAGTTTGTGGGCGCTGCGCACGCCGCGCGAGCGCAGCGGCCGCAGGCACCCGAACAGCAGCACCGATGCGAACCCGACGATGATCGCCGCGAGCGGGTTCAGCACCACAGCGGAGGCCATCAGCACGAGGAAGGTGAAGGTCGTGGTCATGAGGCCCGTCGCCTGCACAGCGCCTCCGGTCGCGGCCATCACCTGGCCGGTTATGGTTTCCTGCAGCTGTCCCTCACGGTCGCGCGACTGCACCGCCCACGACGCGCGCGAGTACGCGCCGAACAGTTCCCGACGCAGCTTCGCCTGCACCTCCACGGCGATGCGCGCGGGCAGCATCGAGAGCGGCACCTGCAGCGCGATGCGAAAGAGCGTGAACGCGAACGCGACCTTGATCAGGGTTCCGGTCGAGGCGTGTAGGTGAAAGAGGGCGAAGTGTTCGTGCGCCTTCTTCGACTGCACCAGCGAGGCGGCGATCTCCGCGATCAGCGCGAGCGTCGCCGATTCGGCGAAGCCGGCGAGGATCGAGCAGATGCCGAGGGTCGCCACCGACCTGCGCCGGTCGCCGATCAGCAGATCCAGCCGCGAGAGCTTAGAGCCGGACGGCGCCACATCCGGTCCCGTCCCATTGCGTGACCCCGGACGGCGCATCAGGCCCCCACGGGGATCGTCGCGCCGACATTCATCGCGTTAGCCGGATTCACCCCTCGCATCAGCCTGCTCGTGCGCCCCGGACCCACGAACCAGTACGCGACGATGCCTATCGCGAACCAGAAGTACGGCCCCGCCACCGCGCTGGAGTTCAACGCCCCCGAAAATCCGCCTATGAACAGGGCGAGGAAGGGCGCGAGCGCGCCGGCGAGATACAGGGCGAGCCCGTCGTCGCGCACGCGCCGCACCCCGAGCGCAGCGAGCCCGATGACGTAAACCGACATCGCGAACCACATCACGACGCCCGGTATGCCCACTTCGTTCGCCAACACGTTGTACTCCGTCTCGTCACTGATCGCCCGGTACTGCAGCGCGACGTAGCTGCTCTTTCCGCCAACGCCGGACGTCGTGCCCGAGGTGCCCAGGCCGACGCCAAACGGATTGGCCGACAGCTCATTCGGGAGCAGCGCGCGGGCACCTTCCTTATAGCCCGGAGCTTCCACCACCTTGGTCCCGACAATGCTTTCGTAACGGCTGAAGGTTCCGTGGCGCAGGACGACCGTCAGCGCCACCACACTGGGTATCGCCAGCAGACCCACCGTCAGGATCGCGCCGAGAGCCCGGCGGCTCACATGGCGCCCAGCAAGGGAGGCCAGCCCGGCGAACGCGAAGACGGAGATGGCCCCGCCGATGACCTGAGATCGTCCCAGGCCGGTGATGATCGCGAGCATGGCTCCGAGGCACAGCAGCACGGGAAGCCATCGCCGGCGCCGGCGCCAGGTCGCGAGCAGCGCCAGGCAGAACGGCAGCGCGATCTGACCGACGCCCGCGCCAAAGCCCTCGTCGGAGCCGAGTCCCGTTGGACGGACCCTGGCTTCGCCTTCGCTGGTGTACACCCGCGAGGTGCCCGCTATCGGATGGATCAGCTTGTAGTAGCCGGGACCCCAGCTCGCCATCTGAGCCGGCGAGAGCCTCGTCTGGTAGGCGGAGACCACGCCGTTCGCCAGCGCGGCGACACCCAGGATGAGAAAGAGCTGGCGGAAGCGCTTCTTGGAGCGCATCAGCAGATACCCGAAGAAGAAGAACGGCATCCACTCCAGCTGCTCTCGGAAGCCGGCGAGGACCTTCAGCACCCCTTCGGTGTGCGGGTTGAAGGCCTCGACCGCCACGATGCCGACGAAGCCCAGCACCCAGCTCGACAGTGGCGGCATCGTCACGCGTTGCCTGCGCACGACCAAGCGCATCAGCGCGCCGGCGCAGATGGCGAGGATCAGGACATTCGGGAGCGACGAGGTCTCTTCGCGTTCCCCGAGCAGGAGCTTGACCGGTCCATCCAGCAACAGCAGGTAGAAGGCGACAATCGCGACCGTCACCTCGAGGCGGTCGCTGGCCATCAGCGCGACGACGCCGAGGACGGCCACGATCGCCGCGATGACGAGCACCAGGCTCGTTGGCCCCAGCTCGACGGTGACGGCCAGCGCCAGCACCGTGGGAACGAGCGCGGTGAGCGCGAGCAGCAGGAGCTCGCGAACACGCCGGTCCAGGACGGCCGGGTGAGCCGCCCCGCCCAGAGCGGAAGGACGCACGTCGGCTGCGCTCATCGGCCACTCAGCATTCCCGACAATCCCCGCCCACCGGGTGCCGAGAAGCCGTAGCGCTCACTGTCCGAGCGCGCGGCGCAGTTGGCCGCCACCCCGAGCACGGGCGCGCTCGAGGCACGAGCCAGCAGTTGCGCCAGCCGCTGTGCCGACGCTTCGCGCGTGTGTCCCGCCCGCGCCACGATCACGATGCCATCCACCACGCTGAGCATCGGCATGACGTCGCTTACCTCCAGCGGCGAGGGCGCATCGATCAACACGTAGTCGAAGTCCGCCGCGAGCGAGCGCAGCAGATCCGCGACGGACGGGTTCGCCAGCGCGGCGGGTGGGTTGTCAACCGGTCCCCCGCCCGCCAGCAGGAACAGCGAGCCGGCACGCGAGTCGACCGCGGTGCTGGCCTGCGCGACGACGGCGCCCGCCGACTCGGGCTCGGCCGGCGGGTGCGTGGGCATCACGCGCTGCGTCGCGTCCTCGACCGAGAGCGTTCCGGCCAGCACCGCGGCGAGCCCGTGCGCGCTCTCCAGACCCAGCAGCCTCGCCAGCACGGGCCGGCGGAAGTTGGCCTCCACGATCGCCACCCGCTGGCCGGCGTCGCGCTGAACCAGGGCGAGATCCGCGACCAGCGTCGACTTGCCATCCCCCGCGTCGGGGCTGATGAACAGGATGACCCGCCGCGAGCCATCCGCTTCCTGCCCTGGCATCCCCGCCAGGTGCAGGGCGGTCTGCAGTCGCCGCAACGGCTCGAGTAGGAGCTTCGACGGCGTCGGGTTGCCGTCGCGACGGACGATCGGATTGCCGACCTTCGGCAAGGCGGTCAGGATCTGCGCCTGGAAGACCTGTTCGATGCCGGCCAGCGAACGCAGGCGGCGGTCGAAGCGACTGAGCACGTAGGCCGCGATCGCCGCCAGCACGACCCCGAGCACGAACCCGAACTCCGCGTCCTTGCGCGGTTTGGGCGAGAGCATCTGCGTGGAGTCGGTGGTGGCTGGTTTGATCTGCTGCGCGCCCGCGACCGCGAGGCTCGCTTCGAGCTGGTTGATCTTGGTGTTCAGAGTCGCCGACTGGATGATGCTCGTCGCGCTCGGCCCCGAGCTCTTGGTTTTCGAGCCCGCCGACGTCGTGGGTGGCCTGGCGGCTTCAACCCGGCGAAGCTGGCGGCGGGCAATCGCGATCGCCGCTTCGATCGATCGCTGGTGGTTGGCGCGCCGGCGCCTGATGTAAGCCTGAGCGGTGAGGTTCGCCATCAGCGCGGCGTTCCGGGCCGTATGTGCTTCGCTGGTGATCGCTATGAACTGGCTCTTTTCGGGCGCCTTGGCTTTCACCGTCGCGCCGCGCGCCACCCCCGCACGGTGTTCTCTGTGCAGCTGTTTGCGCACGCCTTCGACCACGATCGAGTTGATCACCGTCGCCTGTTCGCTGGCGTTGGATCCGGGGGCCTTCGCGACGATTTTTTCATCCGCCGGCGCTTCTTCGTTGCCCGCGCCGAGGTATATCTCCGTCGAGGTCTGGTAGAGCGGCCGCTCGCGCTTGTAGTACAGGTAGCTGCCCGCCGCAACCACCAGTCCAACAGCGAGGATCAGCCACTTGCGCCTCCACAGCGGAGCAAAGATGGAGGTGGCGTCGGTGGTCGCGTTCATGACTACAGGATCCGTCCAAGGCCGTGGGACCAGCGATCATAAGGACTCGCGTAATTGGACCCTAAAGAGTAGCGGCCACCCAACCCCAAACCTGCATCCTCGCAAGCCTGCGTGCACCCAGATTCTAGGCGGTTGGACGCGATCGCGTAAGATCCCGCCGCGATCGAGGAGAGTGGCATGAGCGGCGCGGACAACGGACGGATCCTGTGCTTTGCGACGCAGGGGCAAGGGCATATCGAGGGGGAGCGGATCCGCGGCCTGCTCGAGCCCCTCGGCCCGGATGACTACGCGTTCGACCGCGGCAACAAGATCCGCTCGGCGGTCGGCCTCGTGCGAGCCGTGCGCGCGCGGCGCCCGGCGCTGATCGTGATGGAGGGCACCGGCACCGCGGGCGGGCTCACGCTGATCGCGCTGGACGCCGTCGTGGGGATCCCGTTCATCCTCTCCAGCGGCGACGCCGTCGGTCCCTACCTGCGCCTTCACTCGCGCCTGCTCGGGCTGCTCGGCGGTTTGTACGAGCGCCTGCTGTGCCGGCGCTGCGCCGGCTATGTCGGCTGGACGCCCTATCTGGTGGGGCGCGCGCTGACGTTCGGAGCGCCGCGGGGGATGACCGCGCCCGGGTGGACGCGCAGCCATGCCGCCGACGGCGCGCGCGAGCGGATCCGAGCCCAGCTGGGAATCCCCCCCGATGCGCTGGTCGTGGGCCTGGTGGGCTCGCTGCACTGGAACGAGCACGTCGGCTATGCCTACGGAGCGGAGCTCGTTCGCGCGATTCGCCGCGTGGAGCGTCGCGATGTCCTCGTGTGCATCGTCGGCGACGGCTCCGGGCGCCCGCGGCTCGAGCGGATGGCGGGCGAGGACCTGGGCAGCCGCGTGCTGCTGCCGGGGCGCGTCCCCGCGCGGGACGTGCCCGACTATCTCGCCGCCTTCGACGTCGGCAGCCTGTCCCAGAGCGTCGACGGGGTTGGATCGTTCCGCTACACCACGAAACTGAGCGAGTACCTCGCCAGCGAGCTGCCGATCCTCACGGGTGAGATCCCGGCGGCATACGATCTCGACGAGGGCTGCATGTGGCGCCTTCCCGGAGCGTCACCTTGGAGCTCGACGTACGTCGATGCGCTGGCCGAGTTCCTGGAGGGGCTGAGCGCGGTCGAGATCGCGCGGCGCCGCGAGGCGATCCGCGAGCGGCGGGGGGAACCGTTCGACAAGCTCGCTCAGCAGCGGCGGATGAGCGCGTTCGTGCGGGACATACTGGCGGAGCGCGCTCGCGCCGACGATCGCGGCTAACGGCGTTCATCTCGGGCGGCAGAGCGTTCAGCTGGGCGGCGAGCGTTCAGCTCGAAGTTGATGGTGTATCGCCATCGCTATACACCATCGGTTGGCCGCTCAGGCGCGAATACAGCTCGTGGTGCTTGGCCACCATCTCCTGCCAGCTGAACTGGAGCGCGGACTGACGGGCGGCCTGCCCGAGACTTGCCTTGAGCGCCGGGTCGCCCGCCAGCCGTCTCAGGCGCTCGGCGATCACCCGCGGCTCCTGGCTGATCAAGAAGCCGTTGCGCCCATCGTCGATCAGCTCGCGCACGCCGCTCACCGGGGTGGCGAGCACGGCCAGGCCGCTCGCCGCCGCCTCGAACGTCACCAGTGAGAACGTCTCATAGCTCGACGGCAGCACGAACGCGTCCGCGAGCTCATACACGACCTGCACGTCGCGCACCACCCCCAGCCAGTGCACCCTGTCGCCAACCCCGAGCTCATCCGCGAAATGCTGATAATGCTCTCTGTCACCATCCCCGGCCACCACGAGATCCCACTCGGGCGCTGATGCGAGCGCCTCGATCGCAGGCGCAAGACCCTTGCGCTTCCACTCGCTGCCAACGAACACCGCCACCAAACGCTCCTCGGGCAGCGCCAGCCCCTGGCGCATCGCGCGCGCGGCCTCGCGGTGCACACCGGGCGCGAACGTGTCGGTATCCACGCCGTTGTGAATCGTGAGCACGCGGTCGGTCAGCTGCGGATAGTGCTCGCGAATCTCCGCGGCGACGCCCTCGGAGACGCACACGAAAGTGGCGGCGGCGCTGGCGCGAAAGCACAGCCGCTCCGCGGCCCGGCTCATGAGCCCCATGGCCTTGACATGCGCACGAAACAGCCTGGTGGTGCGGCTGGGGGTGACGACGCCCACCTGGTGGCAGTAGTGAACCGCGATCACGTCCACCGGGCCCACCACGATCGCTCCGGTCGCCTGCACCACTCCGCGCCGCCACCTGCGCACGGCCAGCGAGCCCGCCAGCATGAACCACGGATAGCCCAGCAGGAACGGGCGACTCGGTCCGCGAACACGGTGAAAGACGACCCCGGCATCGGCTGGTAGCTCGCACACGTGAGCGATGACCGTGACCTCGTGCCCGAGCGCTCGCAGTCCCACGGCCAGCTCGGCCAGCTGGCGCTCCATGCCCCCGACCGAGCCCACGTGATGGGCGACGATGGTGACGGCGCACGGAGTCGGCGCAATGCCCGCCTGCACGCCGGACGCTGTCATGAGCGAGGATCGCCCGCCGAGGGCGAGCTGGTGTCGCTGAGGCGCTCGAGTTGATCGAACAGCCGCCGGCACATCGCCGCGGGGGTGAAGTCGCGCGTGAACCGCTCTCTGCCCGCCTGGGCGATCGCCTGGCGCAGCGTGGGCGAGACCAGCAGGGGCTCCAGCGCGTCCGCCAGCGCGCTCGGCTCGCCCGAGCGCGCGAGCACGCCCGTCCGTCCGTCCTCGATCAGCTCCCGGGGACCGCCGGAGTCCACCGCGACGACCGCCACGTCTCGAGCCATCCCCTCCAACAGCACGATCCCGAACGGCTCGGGGTCAGACGCGTTGACGAGGATGTCCATCCGCTCGATGTACGGTCCGGCGTCCTCCACCTGGCCGGTCATGGTGACAGCCCCACCGAGGCCCAGCCGCTCGACGAGCGCGGGCAGTGAATCCGCGTACTCGGAGGACAGGCCGTAGGCGTCACCGCCGACGATCAGCGTGTGCAGCGCGTGTCCGCGCTCGCGCAGGAGCGTGTGCGCGCGCAGCAGTCGATCCTGCCCCTTCCACGGCTGCAGCCGTCCGACGATCCCGATCACGGGTACGCCGGAGGGGAGCGTCAGCGCCGGGCGCGCGCGGCCCGGCGCAGGCACGCGGGCGCCGGCGGCGACGACGAACGTCGGGCGCCTTGGGCGCAGGCGCTCCTGCGCGCTCGCGACCGCGCTGGAGGTGCAGCCGATCGCGATCGCGGGGAGGCGCCTGGCGCAGCGGTCGACCCAGTCACCTCCCGGAATCCCGTGCTGCCACCAGAGCACGCGGTCGCTCATGCCGGCCAGCGTCGCGGCCGGAGAGCCATACAGATGCGTCTTGGTCATCCAGTTGAGTATCAGGTCGGGCTGGCGCGCATGCAGCACTTTCGCGAGGCGAACGACGGTCGCGAGCACACGGTGAAGTTCGCGCAGACGCCCGGCGGGAATCACCTCCACGTGAAACCCGGCGTCCAGCAGCTCATCCGGCCACGGCCCCGGCTCGAAGAACACGAGCTCGAGCTCGTGCCCGGCGACGGCTGCTCCGTCAAGTGCAATCTGAAGCATCTCCTCGGCGCCGCCAAGGCGGCGCCCCCAAGGCACAGTTACGAGAATGCGCATCGGTGCAGGGGCCCGGAGCTCACCCTCGACTTCCCGGCATCTCGCTCACCGTCTGAGGTTATCCGAAGATCTCGAAGATCGTCGCTGCGGCTACCCTTGGCCGAGATGAATGCCCCTGTTCCCACACTTCGAGGACGCGAGCGCGTAGCGTTGATCCACGACTACCTGCTCGTCATGCGCGGCGCCGAGCGCACGTTCGCGGCGATGGCCGACCTGTACCCGCAGGCTCCGATCTTCACCCTGCTGTATGACCGCGACGGCACGCGCGAGCGCTTCGCCGCGCACCCGCTCACAGCCTCGCCGCTGCAGCGCCTGGGCGTGAGTCAGGCCAACTTCAGGCGGCTGCTGCCACTGTATCCCCCGGCCGTCGAACGGCTCAGGCTGCCGCCGTGCGACGTCGTGCTGAGCAGCAGCAGCGCCTTCGCCCACGGTGTGCGCATCCCCCCCGGAGCGGTGCACGTCTGCTATTGCCATGCGCCGTTTCGCTATGCGTGGTACGAGCAGACGCGCGCCTTGAGTGAGGTCCCCGCCGCGCTGCGCGGGCTCCTGCGCGTGCAGCTGCGGCGGATGCGCCGCTGGGATCTGTCGGCCAGCAGGCGGGTCGACTCCTACATCGCCAACTCACAGCTCACGCGCGAGCGGATCGAGCGCTTCTACGGCCGCCACGCCACCGTCATCCACCCGCCGGTCGAGACCCGTCGCTTCGCCGTCGGCACTCCCGGCGAGAAGCTGCTGGTGGTCTCCGAGCTGGTGGCGCACAAGCGCGTGCACATCGCGCTCGCGGCCGCGCGCCGTGCGGGCGTTCCGATCCGCATCGTCGGCTCGGGGCCCGATCACGCCGCCCTCAGCGCGGCATATCCCGAGGCCGAGTTCCTCGGCCGCGCCAGCGACGAGGATCTCGTCGAGCTGTACGCGACGGCGCGCGCGGTCGTCGTGGCGGGCATCGAGGAGTTCGGGATAACCGCCGTCGAGGCGCAGGCGGCCGGGCGGCCGGTGGTCGCGGCGGCCGCCGGCGGAGCGCTGGAGACGGTGCTGGACGGACAGACCGGGCGACTCGCGCGCCTGGACGACGTCGACTCCTTCGCGCGGGCGATCGAAGATATAGACACGCTCGACTTCGACCCCGATCGTGCCGTGCGGCAGGCTGCGCGCTTCTCGGTGGAGGTGTTCGAGCGCAGACTGTCAGAGCATGTCGCGCATGCCGTCGAACGTCGAGCCGAACGGATATGACTCAAGTCGACTGCTAGGGTGCCGGCGGTGCCAACCCCCAGACCACTGAGGATCGCGTGGCTCGGCGGAGCCCCGTTTGAGACGGGAGGCGCACCGGGCGTGGCAACCGAGCTGCTCGACGGCCTGGCCAGGCGCGGCCACCAGATCGACTGCTTCTTCCCGGCCGCCGGACGCGAGCTGCCCGAGCGTCTGGTCGCGCACGAGAACCTCACTGTCATATGGGGAACGAGTGAGTGGAAATGGAACCGGTGGTACAGCCGCACGAAAACCGCGGCATTCGCGTCGGGGCTGCTCGCGCGCGCCGTCGCATCTGTGCGACTTCGCCGCGAGATCGCGCGCCGGCACGGTCAACAGCCATACGACCTGATCTACCAGAACCAGACGATCGAGTCACTGGGCGTCCCCGCGAGTGTCACAAAATCGGTGCCGCTGGTGATCCGCCCCGACAGCCACCAGGCGGGCGAGCTCAGATGGCTGCTCAAAGAGCGCCAACTGGCCTTCCGCTGCCAGCCTCCTTACATCTTCTTCATCGTGGTCGCGATCACGTCCTTCCGCGCGCTCGTGCAGCTGGTCAAGATTCGACAGGCGAGCCTGCTGATCTGCATCAGCAGCGTGTTCCGCGACCACATGGTCCACGACTACCGCTTCCCGTTGGAGAACACGGTCGTCGTGACAAACCCGGTGAACCTCGATCGGTTCGCCAACTCCAACAAGCCACTGGAGGATCCACCGATCGTCCTGCTGCCGGCGCGGATCTCCATGCGCAAGGGCATCGAGGATGTCGCGGCGGTGGCAAGAACGCTGCTCGAGCGGGGTGTCAACGCGCGGATTCGCGTCGTGGGCGGACCGAGCATCTGGTCGGACTACACCAAGCTGCTCGATGACCTGCCGCCCGAGAACTCCGAATACGGCGGAGCGGTCCCCTACTCTGGAATGGTGGAGGAGCTCGAGCGCAGCGACATCGTGCTGCTGACGAGCAAGTACGACCCGTGTCCGATGTCCGTGCTGGAGGCGCTGGCCGCGGGAGTCCCGGTCGTGGCGACGAGCGAGGTCGGCTCGATCGAGGGCATCGACCGCACGGTCGCCGCCGAGGTCGCGCTCGGCGACGTCGCGGGCATCGCCACGGCGATCACGCAGATGCTCGAGCGGCTGAGCGCCAACCCGACCGAGACACGATCGCTGGCGCGCGCGGAGGCCGAGCGGCGGTTTGCGCCGGATGTCGTGTGCGAGCAGATCTCAGACGCGCTCGAGCGGCTGGTTCACGGCGCGGGCGTCGAGTAGCCGGCGGTCGCGATCGACGCGAACACCGCGCCGGCGGCTGGACGTTCGATCGAGCGGGATCAAGGTTTGCGAGATTCCGGCCGATAGAAGGAGTACACCTCGGTTGTGAGGAATAGACCGAGACTCTCCCTCGAACCTCTGATCACGTGCTCTTCATCCTGATCCCCATGGCCTGGCTGGCCGTCACCGCGCTGGTGGTGGCCGTCTGCCGAGCTGCCTCGCGAGGCGACACGGAACCGGCGCTCGTGATCGAAGCCACGGCGCGTCCGCTGCGTCCCGGCGTGGTCGTGTGGGAGCAGGCTCCCGGCACGGCGCGGGGCGGGCGCCAGTTCCGGCGCCCGGAGCCGCGACACGGCGGGCGAGCGCGCAGCCAGCGACTGTCCGCTCACGGCATCCGCTAGCTCCCCGCTCGGGCAGCCGGGCGACTGCGGGTGGCGTCGTTTTATAGTCCTTTGCGTCCGAGGACGTGGGGGATGGTGCGCAGGAGGATCTTGATGTCGCTCCATAGCGACCAGTTGGCGATGTAGAGGTAGTCGATCGCGACCATCTCCCTGAGCGGCACGCGGGCGGG
>DATHPE010000059.1:0-1668 GCA_035484215.1 Solirubrobacteraceae bacterium
TGGTCTGTGCGGGGTTGTTGTCGTGCTGGGGGCGTGTCGTGGCGCAGGCGGTCACGTCGACCGGCGTGGTCGCGTCGAGCGCTTCGTGGTGGGATAATTTCGGGTGGTGCGGGTGACTGACGTAGCGAGGCGCAGGCGTCAGGGGCTTGTGGCCTGCCGCGCGGCTTTGTCCTTCGAGGGCCTTTGAGATGCGCGCCCCGGTGTCGCATCCGCACCGCCCTTTGGTGCTGTCGCGCGCCAGTCATCAACCAGCCGCCGGTAGGCGATCTCGGCCTGGTGTTGCAGCTCGCGCTCGGCTGCGCGCTGGCTGCTCGTTGGGCTGACGGGCGGCCCGTCGTGACGGCGCGCCAGCGGTGGGGCGCCGGCGAGCAGTTCCAGGCGACGGGTCTTCTGCCGGGTCAGCGACGGGCGCGCGAACGCGTAGTCCTGATCCTTTGTGAGGAGATGCCAGCAGAGCACGACGAGCTTGCGTGCGACGGCGACCGCTGCGATCTGCGCGCCGCGGCGGGCGCGGACGCGCTCGCCGAACGCCTTCAGCGGGCCGGGGCTTCGGATCGAGATCCACGCGGCCTCGACCAGCATCGAGCGGGCCTGCGGATCCCCGCGCTTTGAGATGTGCCCATAGCGCGCAGGCTCTGACCCAGACTGGCGAACCTTCGGGTCCAACCCGAGATAGGCGACGAGCTGGCCGGTGGTGGGGAAGCGCGTGATGTCCCCGATCGCGGCGATCACCGCGGCGGCCGTGCCGACGTCGACGCCGGGGATCGTCAGCAGCCGCTGGAATCCCGGGAACGCGAGGGCCTGCTGGGCGATTCGCCGATCCAGGGCGGTGATCTCGCCGCCGAGGAAGTCGATGTGGCGCAGACAGCTGCGGACGGTCTCCGCCTCCTCCTCGGGCAGCTGCTGCTCTGTGAGCCACACCCGGCCCTGCTTGCCGAACAGATCACTGACCGGCGGGCGGCCGAGCAGGGAAGCGGGCGAGCACCGCGTGCACCTCGTTCTTCACGCGCGTGCGTGCCCGCACGAGCCCCGCGCGGCGAGCGACCCGCCGGCGCAACGAGCTCGTTGCCTCATCAGGCACCCACACCGCTTTGAGCATCCCCGCCGAGAGCAGCTTGGCGAGCATCGCCGCGTCAAAGCGATCGGACTTCACACGGGCGTGAGAGATTGCTCGCGTCTCGGCCGCGTTGCAGACCACGACCCGCCCAACCGGTCCTTCCTCGAGCAGCCGGGCGATCATCATCGCGCCGCAGCTGGCCTCCAACACCACCTGGTCGCCACTCCCCAGATCGGCCGCGAACTCCCGGATCGCCTCCGGTGTGCTCGCGATCCGCCCGACGCGCGAGACCCGGCCGCCCTCGGCGACCGCGACCTCGCAGAAATCAAGGTGAACATCCAAACCAAACGACCGCACAACAACCGCCTCCCTCCACGAACCGTGATCTATGAGATGGAAGGCACCGCGGGCAGCGACAACTATGGATACGGGCTCTCAGCCCAACCGGGTGAGTCGCAGGGGCGGCCATCTAGTCATTGACGGGCTCGCAGCCCAAATGCACGGCGGCCTGCCCACAAGCGTCCTTCCCACAAGCCCCTGTCCCGATCACGCGACCCTACGATCGCCACCGGACAGCAGGCCCGAGCGGTATTTCATACCCGTAGTCTGTG
>DATHPE010000060.1:0-57791 GCA_035484215.1 Solirubrobacteraceae bacterium
CGCTGCGGCTTCTGCAACGTCAAGACCGGCAAGCCCACCTGGAACGATCCACTGGAGCCCGCGCGCGTGGCGCGCTCGATCGCGCGCATGGGCCTGCGCCACGCCGTCGTCACCTCGGTCGACCGCGACGACCACCCCGACAAGGGCGCCTCCGCGTTCGTGGGCGTCATCCGCCAGGTCCGCCGCCAAGCACCCGACTGCCAGATCGAGGTTCTCACACCAGACTTCCAAGGGCACGAGATGCCGCTCGCCAAGGTCATCGCCGAGCGACCCGACGTGTTCAACCACAACGTCGAGGTCGTGCCGCGCCTGTACCCGCTGGCGCGACGCGGATCGGAGTTCGAGCGCTCCTGCCGCGTACTGCGCAACGCGCGCGAGCTCGGCCAGGGAGAGGTCGTGACCAAGTCCGGGCTGATGGTCGGCCTCGGCGAGACACACGAGGAGATGGTCGACACGTTCGGCGCGCTGCGCCAGAGCGGCGTGCAGGTGCTCACCGTCGGGCAGTACCTGCGCCCATCCGAGCGCCATCTCCCGATCGTGCGCTACTGGCACCCCGACGAGTTCGCCGCGCTCGAGCGCGCCGCGTACGAGCTCGGCTTCGACCACGTCGCCGCCGGCCCGCTCGTGCGCTCCTCCTACCACGCCGACCAGCACGTCCCGCAGGCGCGGCCCGGCGTCGGACCGCTGGCCACCCCGAGCATCGCCGCGGCCGAGATCTGATCGAACGGCCTATTCCCCGTATACGGCCCAGTCCACCCTGTCATCACTGACAGGCGACGTCGCTTCGACTGTGAAGCTTTCGCCGACTTTACGCGCCGTCACCGACACTCCAAGCGCAGCACCGCCTTCAGCGGAGACGATAATCGGCCCAGCCGCAGTCACAGCCGCACTGGCGATCGTGATTTTCCCGAGGACCATTTCTCCCGAGCGACCAACCGCCAGGGGTATGAGTTTTTTCAGCGAATCGGCCAGTCGTGATTCGGTGATCGTTTCCTTCTCCATCTGATTGGCCGTAACAGCTTCTGCTGCGATCTCGCTTGATTCGATCGTGTGCGCGGCTATCTTCTCGCTTGTCACCGCCCCTTTCTCGAGGTCTTCCGTCAGGACGACTTCGGGACTGAGTTTCCCTTCCACGCCAGTTGCCCCTTTTGGACCTTCTTTTCCTTCTCTGCCTTCAGGGCCCGCAGCTCCAGTCGCGCCGACAGCACCCCGCGGACCTTCCTCGCCTTCAGGACCAGTCGCGCCAGTTTCACCCTTCGCGCCCGACAATCCTCGCGGTCCTTCCCTGCCTTCCTCGCCTTCAGGGCCGGCAGCGCCAGTCGCGCCTGTGGGGCCTTCTTTGCCTTCGGGACCCGCCGCACCCGTTTCGCCCCTCACACCAGCCACCCCCTGTGGACCCTCCCTGCCTTCAGGGCCCGCCGCGCCAGCCTCGCCCCGAACGCCTTCCTTGCCTTCAGGGCCGGCCGTGCCACGAGGGCCTTCTTTGCCTCCTCTGCCTTCCGGACCCGATGCACCCTGAGGGCCTTGGTCGCCATCGTGTCCCACCGCACCCGGCGGGCCCTCTCTCCCCACTTCGCCGGCGGGGCCGGTGGCGCCCTTCGCACCAGGGGATCCGACCACACCTCTGGGGCCCGGTTTTCCTCTGAGGCTAGGTTTTCCCGGGCGACCGGCCGCGGCGACGGTGACTGTGGTGGCTGCTCCAAACTCGACCGGCTTGGACACCGCTCGCCGTTTGCGCGCGACGGGCGTGCTGGCTGGCTTGGCATGGCTACCGGCCAATCTTCGTCCGCCGTGCGCGCTCTCACGCTCCGGGGATCCCGGCGTCGCGCCATTCGCGAGCATTGTGCGCACGTGTGAGCCAGTCCGCTGCCGGGGGTTGACGAGCGTACCGCCGCCGGCGAGGAGGATGACCGCGAGCGCGAGCGCGGCGAGAATAGAACAGGAGAGAATCGCGCGCAACATGCAGCCTACTCGGAGCACTCGATGAAGACGTCACTACTGAGACGTCACACTGAGTGCGAACAAGCTCCTTCCTCCCCGATAGTCAGCGACACTCATTCCAATTCTCTAGAAGGCACCGGACGCCTTCTAGGAGATTTTTGCTACAGCCGGCGTTTGATCTCCCGCGCTGCCAGGGTCGCGGGCGCCGATACCAGTTTGTGGTAACCCGTTTGTGGTAACCCAAATAGGTGACAACGGCCAAACACGACACGTCGGACTCCGGTGACGAGCGCCTGCCCGCTATGGGTCCTCAGGACAGGCCGGCCCTGGTGAGCGCCCTACCAGAGATTTCTCGTCGCGCGCGCGAAGGGTTAGGCCATCTGGCTTACGATCGCGGCAAAGGCCGATTACAGTCACGGTGGCGCAGTCGCCCCCCAAACCATGTTCCCGCTCAAAGACAACGTCCCGCTCGCGCGGTTCCCGATCGTCACCGTCGCGCTGATAGCGATCAACGTGATCGCCTACCTGCTTGAGATCCGCCACGGCGGCAGCTTCTTCGCAGGGCCCACCGCCAGCGTCGCGTTGCACTACGGCGCGATCCCCTACGACCTCACCCACCACGAGACGCAGCCCGCGACCTGGAAGACGGTGCTCACGTCGATGTTCCTGCACGGCAGCTTCCTGCACATCTTCGGCAACATGATCTTCCTGGCGATCTTCGGCCCCACCGTGGAGGAAGCCGTCGGGCGCGCACGCTTCCTCGCCTTCTATCTGCTCGGAGGACTCTTCGCGCTCGGCGCCCAAGTGGCCGCCGACCCGATCTCCACCGGTCCCACGCTCGGCGCCTCCGGTGCGATAGCCGCCGTGCTCGGCGGCTACATCCTGCTGTACCCGCGGGCGCGCGTGCTCTCGCTGGTGTTCATCGTGTTCTTCTTCACGCTCATCGAGGTGCCCGCCGTGTTCCTGCTCGCCTTCTGGTTCGTCGAGCAGCTTTACTTCGGACTGGCCGGTCTTGCCGGTCCGGTCAGCGGCGGGGAAGGCATCGCCTACTTCGCGCACATCGGCGCCTTCGTGTTCGGGCTGCTCGTCATCCGGCTGTTCGTCAGGCGCGGCAAGGCGCAGCGGCCGCTCCCGGTTTACTAGAGGCAGCCCATGCTCCAGACACAGCCCATGCTCCCTCGCGCGAGAGCCCCCGCATGACCCGCCTGGTCGTGCTCGGCGCCGCGCTCATCTTCATCGCCGGCTTCGCCTTCCTCACCTACACCTCGATCGTCGAACAGGGCGGGATATCGCTCGCCAGCGTCGTGTCCGTGTTCATCCTCGTGCTGCTGACCGTAGGCATCGTCGGCGCGCTGCGCAATCCTCCCCGTGGATGAGCATCTCGCCCTTCCTCACTCCCGGCCACAGCCGCAACCGGCGCGCGCTCGCCGCCAGGCACCGGCGCAGGCGCAGGCTCACCGCGCTTGGCGCGCTCGTCGTCGCCGTGCTTGTAGTGCTGCTCGTCGAGTGGGCGCTCGCCAGCCGTTCGGGCGAAGGTCAGCATCGCTCCGCCCTCGCCGCAAGCGGCGTCAAGCCAGCGCCGGCGGCCCCAGTAAAGCTCTCGCCCTACGGCCTCCCTCTAGCCAAGCCCGCGCTCGCGCTCGCCGGCATCTCCACGCCGGGGAAGGACCCCGTGCATGTCGCCTTCCGCGACCCGCCGCGGGCCGGGCTGCTGTTCAATCTCACGACCGGGCAGGTTCTGTGGCAGCGCAACGCATACGTGCGCCTGCCCATCGCCAGCCTGACGAAGATGATGACCGCGCTGCTGGTCGTGAAGTCGGCGCCGCCGAACGCGCCCGTGCTGATCACCAGGCAAGCCATCGACATGCCCGGGTCGAAGGTCGGCGTGCTGCCGCTCGGCAGGCACGTGCCGCTGGAGAGCCTGCTCTACGGGCTGCTGCTGCCGTCCGGCAACGACGCCGCCGTCGCACTCGCCCAGCACGTCGCCGGCAGCGTCAACAAGTTCGTCGTGCGCATGAACCAGGAGGCCGCCAAGCTCGGGCTCGGCTGCACTCGCTATTCCTCGCCGTCCGGCTTCTACAACGCGGGCAACTTCTCCTGCGCCGCCGACCTCGCCGTGCTCGCGCACGTCGACATGGAGCAGCCGCGCATCGCCAAGGTCGTCGGGGCCTACGAAGCCATCCTGCCCTTCCCGATCCCAGGCGGCAAGCTCTACCTGGACAACAACAACCCGCTGCTCATCTACAAATACCCCGGCGTCACCGGCATGAAGACCGGCCAGACCGAAGCCGCCGGGCGCTGCGTAGTCGCGACCGCCGAACGCCACGGCGTGCGCCTCGGCGCGATCGTGCTGCACTCCCAAGACCCAGGCACCCAGGATCGCCAGCTGCTCGACCTCGGCTTCGAGGACGTCTACCACCAGCCGATCGTCCCCGAGCCGCCGTTCCCGCCCGGCGTCTGAGCCTCGCCGCGCGCGGTCCAGTTGGGCCGCGCGATGTCTCCCCTTACGCGCGCCGATAGCCATCGTCATACGTCGGTCCGTCTGAGCCTCGCCTCGCGCGGTCCGTGCCGGTACTTCTCATACGCGCACCGATAGCCATCGTTATACGGCGGTCGTAATTGGACACCACCACCCACGGGGTGTACCGTTCAGGTTCGCTAGATTGACTGGTCAGTCAGCCAAAGGAGACGCCGTGGATCTCGACGACACGCCCGAGCAGGCCGCCTACCGAGCCCAGGTACGCAGCTGGCTCGACGAGCACAAGGCCGAAGCGCCAATTTTGCAGGGTCCTGGAGCGATCGAGGACGAGGACGAGATCATCGCCGCGCGCCGCGTCTGGCAGGGCAAGCTCGCCGAGGCGGGGCTCGCGGGCGTGACCTGGCCAAAGGAGTACGGCGGCCAGGGTCTCGGTCCGATCGAGCAGGTCGTCTGCAACCAGGAGATCGGCCGCGCGAAAGTGCCAGGCATCCTCGACGCGATCGGCGTGGGCATGCTCGGCCCTACGATCATCGCGCACGGCTCGGAGGAGCAGAAGTCGCGCTATCTCGGGGCGATGCTGCACGGCGACGAGGTCTGGTGCCAGCTGTTCTCCGAGCCCGCCGCCGGCTCGGACCTCGCGGCCGTGCAGACGCGCGCGCGCCAGCAGGACGACGGCAGCTGGCGGCTGACCGGCCAGAAGGTGTGGACGACAAACGCGCAGTTCGCCTCCTACGGCCTGCTGCTCGCGCGCACCGACGCCGACGTGCCCAAGCACAAGGGCCTGACGATGTTCGTCGTGCCGATGGACGCAGAGGGCGTGACCGTGCGCGGCCTGCGCCAGATCTCCGGCGAGGCGGAGTTCAACGAGGTCTTCTTCGACGACGTCGCGCTCGACGAGGGCGCGGTCGTCGGCGGCGTGGGCAACGGCTGGGGCACAGGCCTGACCACGCTGATGTTCGAGCGCGTGACCATCGGCCTCGGCAGCGAGGGGATGGGCTACAACTCCACCCGCTTCGCCGGCGCCATCGCCGCCGACGCGCACGCCCGGCGCGACCCAGAGGTGCGCCACCAGCTGGGCGAGATCGCCAGCGAGCTGCTGGCCGTCAGGTTCACCGGCTACAGGACGCTCACCGCGCTGCAGAAAGGCCAGATCCCCGGTCCCGAGGCGGGCCTGGCGAAGGTCACGATCGTCTCTGGCGCGATCAAGGCCGGCGACCTGATCGCCGACGTGCTCGGCCCCGACGCCTTGACCGAGGACAGCCAGTGGGCGTACATGATCTCGTTCCTGCCGGGCCTGAAGTCCGCCGGCGGGACCGAAGAGATCCTCAGGAACACCGTCGGCGAGCGCGTCCTCGGCCTGCCGCCCGAGCCGCGTCTGGACAAGGGCATCCCGTTCTCGGAGCTGCGCTCAAAGGAAGGGGCACCGGCGTGAATCTCGCACTCTCAGACGAGCAGGTGTTCCTGCGCGAGGCCGCCCGCGGCGCGCTGTCGCGCTTCAAGACGCTCGAAGCCGCGCGCGAGGCGCTCGACGGCGACGCCAGCGCCATGCCCGACCTCTGGCCTACCGCCAAGGAGGCCGGCTGGCCAGGCCTGCTGATCGACGAAGACCACGGCGGCGCCGGCCTGGACGCCTTCGACGCGATGCTCGTGCTCGGCGAGTGCGGTCGCGTGCTCGCCGGAATCCCGCTGCTCGGCCATCTGCCGGCCAGCGCGATCGTCAACGCCTCGCCCAACGCCGCCAGCTGGATCGGCGAGCTGGCCAGCGGCGAGAAGCGTGCCGCATATCTGCCGAGCTGCCCGCCCAACGACATCGGCGGCGGCTGGAGCAGCGACTCACGGGGCGGCCTCGCGCGCGGCGAGCTGCCCGTCGCCACGGCGGGTGGGCGGGATTCGGATCAAGACGGCCAGACCAACGTGAGCGGTAGCTTCGCGTTCGTTCCCGACGCGCCCGGCGCCAGCGGTTTCGTGGGAGTGGCGTTGATTGACGGCAAGCCGACCGGCGTGGCGATCCTCAACGAATCCCCAGGTGTGCAGGTCGAGCCGACGATGCGCTATGACTCGACCCGCTCGCTCGGTCACGTCACGCTCGAGAACGCCCCCGCCATCGTCCTCGACGCGCCCGAGGAGTCGCTCGCCGCCGCCTGGTATCTCGCGCAGGCCCTGATCGCCGCCGAGTCGCTCGGCAGCGTCGAGACAGCGCTCGACGTGTCAGTCGCCTACGCCAAGGAGCGCTTCACCTTCGGGCGCGCCATCGGCTCATACCAGGCGGTCAAGCACTCCCTCACCGAGGTGCTGCGGCAGCTCGAGAACGGGCGCTCGCTGCTCTACTACGCCGGCTGGGCGCGCGGCGGCGCGCCCGCGGAGTTCCCGCTCGCCGCCAGCGCCGCGCGCTCGGTCGCCGGACGTGCGCTCGACACGGCCGCGCGCACGATGATCTCCGTCCACGGCGGCATCGGCGCCACGTGGGAGCACGACGCGCCGCTGTACTTCCGCCGCGCGCAGCTCTCCAGGCGCCTGCTCGGCGGCACCGCCCAGGCGACCGACCGGGTCGCCGGCGAGCTGCTCGCGCAGGCCGACGCCGCCTGAGCGGGCCGAAGCCGCCTGAAGCGGGCCGACGCCGCCTGAGCGGGCCGACGCCGCCTGAAGCGAGCGGGACGATGACTCTCTTCTGAAGTGCTGTATCGCCATCGCTATACAGCACGTTCAGGAGGAGTTACCCACCGCGGCGCGGGACCTGTGAGCGCCCCCGGCCACCACAGCCTTCGCCTTCGCCCTGGCTTCTTCGCTCGCCTTGGCTTCTTCAGCTTCTAGCGCCGCCAGCACGGGGGCCCCGTAGGCGGCCTGGACGGCTTCGATCATCGCCGGTTCGATCCCACAGTTGATGCAGAAGCCGTGCTGTGACCAGCCGATCGCGCGCGCGAGCACCTGATCGGCGTACGTCACGCCGGTGGCGTCGTGACCGTAGTAGGCGTACGCCGCATCCCACGATGATTCGTCGAGCGCGTATTCGGCGCCGTCCGCCGACAGCAGGTGGGCGGCTGCCATGATCGCGTCGAAGTCGTCGTAGATCGACGGGTGCGTGGCGGTCATGTGGTCGTAGTGCGCGGGGCGCTTGCCGTAGATGTAAGAGTCGGCGACCAGGTCCCACGTGGATGGTGTGCCCGCCCCCCCGTTGGTGACGTTGAACTGCATCGGCCCGCCGCAGCAGTGGGCGAAGTTCAGCCCCTCGTAAGTGCCGGGCGCGGTCGAGAACGCGCTCTCCTGCCTGTGGATCGAAGCCAGCAGCAGCCAGTTGACGCCGAAGGTGCTCTGGGCGGTCGCGTAGATCGGATAGAAGCCTTCCATCCAGCGCCTGGAGATGTGCGTCTGGGTGGTGTCGACGAACTGCCGGGCATCCAGGCGCTGCTGTTCGGCCGACGGCTGCGCGACGATCGCCGCATGCTTGACGCCGAGCGCGCCGGCGCCGGTCGTGGCGGTCGAGGAGGCTGGCGCCGGCGCGGGTGTCGCAACCGAGACCAGCACCGGGGGAGGCGCCACGGCTCTCGTCGTCTGGCCGACCACGCCGGTGAGCACCGCAACCAGCACGGCGAGCCCTACCACCCCGATCGCGCAGGCGAGGAGCCAGGCCCCCCGTTCCGACGGCGGAGCCGGCGGGGAGGCGAACGGAGCCGTGGGCACAGCACCCCATGCTAACCACGCCAGACTGGCGCGCGCGCAAGTGGACGGCCGCTACGCGCGCCCGAACACCCGGCCGGCCGCCGGGTCGCGCACCCCCGCCAGCACCGTCCACCCCTTCGCGGCGAGACGCAGCGTGGTCGCGCGGCCGATCCCTGTCGATGCGCCGGTGACGAGTGCGAGCGGCACGCCCGCGACGTTACTCGACGGCGAAGGTGTGAGGGACCTCACCGCCCGATTAGCGCGCGCTTAGGATGCGCGGCGATGGTTTCGCGCGTGCACATGCCCTCTCTCGCCGCCCGACCCGCGCGCCGCCGCGCGGCGGGCGCGGTGACGCTCCTCGCCGCCGTCGCCGCTCTCGCCGGCTGCGGCTCGGCGCTCAAGGCGAGCCCCGGGCCCACGTTCGCGACGCTCGCGCCCACCTCAGCGAGCACGGTGGTGAGCTGCCCGGCGACGGTGCTCGAAACCCTCTCCAAGGTTCTCCAGCGCGTCTACCGTGAGGGGTCGCACGGCGAAAGGGTCGGGAGCGCGGAGTACCTGGTCACGCACTCGCTGGCGCTGCGCGAAGCCGTCGAAAGCGACAACAGGGCCGGCGCGCGCGCCGCCGCCAAGACGCTGCTGGCGACCGGGCACCTCACCAACCTGCTCGTCACGCGCGGCACGCAGACGCTCGTCGACGTGGGTGGGCCCGCGCTGACGCCCCTGCGGGGCACGCTCACCGGCGCCAACGGAGCCACGATCGCCAACTACGTCACGAGCGTGTGGGCCGACAACGGCTTCCTGATCGAGGCGGGGGGCATCACCCAGGGGCTGGTCGCGCTGCGTGCCGGCTCGCAGAGCATCGGCGGCTCACCGGCGCTCGGCTCGGGAGCGCTCGCGAACGAAGGCGTGCTCACGCGTGAACACGTCGTCTACCGCTACACATCGCTCCCGGCCGAAGCGTTTCCGTCGGGCGCCGTGCGGATCTACCTGTTGATGCCGCTCACAGCGACCGCCGCCGTGTGCGGGCACACGAGCCAGGACACGACCGTCAACACGCTCACCCGCGTCGCGAAGCTCATCTACGCCGGGGAGATCGGCCAAGCCGCGCAGAAGCAGATCCGGCGCGTCCAGAGCAACAAGCCGCTGCTGCAGGCGGTCGCCCACCGCGATCCCGAAGCCACCAGGCTGGCGATCGACACACTGCTGCACGAGCACGTCGTGCGCCTTCGCGTACTCGACGCCGGCGGGCAGCTGCTGTCAGACGTCGGCGGGCCCTACGTGCTGGGCCCGATCAGCGCCCCGCTGCGTCTGAACGGGCACACGATCGGTAGCTTCGTGCTCTCGATCCAGGACGACGAAGGCTACCTGCGACTGACCCACCGCCTGGCGGGACTCGACGTGCTCATGTACATGAACATCGCCGGCTTCAGCCAACCGCAGCTGGTCAAGGACAGCCTTGGGCCGGCGCCCGGGCCGGCGCTCGCGAGCGTCCCCGCCAACGGCCCCTTCACCTACGAACGGCACAACTTCCGCGTCTTCACCGTCCACGCCGAGGCGTTCCCGTCCGGGCCGTTGACCATCCGCGTGCTCGTACCGGTCCCCTACAGCTGAGACGAGCGCTACCACCGTGGCGCGGCGGCGCGCGGCGCGCGGGCGCTCAGGCCGGCGCGAGCGACTCCTGCTTGGCGCACAGCGCCTGGCAGAGCTCGTGAAAGGAGGCCGCGAACTTCTCGACGCCCTCGCGCTCGAGCGTGTCGGTCACGTCGTCGTAGTCGACACCCACGCGCGCGAGCGCCTCGAACACGCGGCGGGCCTCGTCGAGGCCGCTCTGCAGTCGCGGCTGCGGGTCGCCGTGATCCTGGTAGGCCATGATCGTCTCCTCGGGCATCGTGTTGACGGTGTCCGATCCGATCAGCTCCTCCACGTACAGCGTGTCCGGGTAGTCGGGGTTCTTGGTCGACGTGGACGCCCACAGCACCCGCTGCGGGGCGGCGCCCTTGCCCACCAGGTACTCCCACCGCGGCCCGCTGAACGCCTCCAGGTAGTGCGCGTAGGCGAGCTTCGCGTTGGCGATCGCCAGCTTGCCCTTCAGCTCGTTCGGGGCGTCGACTTCGTCGAGGCGCCTGTCGGCCTCGGTGTCGATGCGCGAGACGAAGAAGCTCGCGACCGACGCCACCGTGCGCGGATCACCGCCCTCGGCCACGAGCCGCTCGAGGCCGCGGATGTAGGACCCTGCCACCTCCGCGTAGCGCTGCAGCGAGAAGATCAGCGTGACGTTGATCGAGTGGCCCTTGGCGATCACGTCCTCGATCGCCGCCAGCCCCGGCTTGGTGGCGGGGATCTTCACCATCAGGTTGGGACGAGCGACGCTCGCATGTAGCCGCATCGCCTCGCGGTAGGTCTGCAGCGTGTCGTACGCCAGTCGCGGATCGACCTCCAACGAGACGTACCCGTCGCGACCGGAGCCCGCGTCCCACACCGGCCGGAAGAGATCGCACGCGTCCTTGATGTCCTGTTCGGCCAGCGCCCAGAACGCCTCGTGCTCGTCTCGGTCGGTGAGCTTGTGCAGTTGCTCGTCATACGCGCTGCCCGAGCTCATCGCCTTCTCGAAGATCGTCGGGTTCGACGTCGCGCCGACGACCGAGTAGTGATCGATCAGCTCCTGCAGATGTCCTCCGTGGATCGACTCGCGCGAGAGGAAGTCCACCCACACGCTCTGGCCAAGCCCTGAAAGACGTGCGAGTGGAGGTGCGTCGGAGGGCATGGTCTCTCCTGTCAATGTCGCTGTTCGAATAGGGCCTGCGCTCGGGCGGTTATGTTCTCGACGCTGAAGCCCAACTCCTTGAGCACCGTGGAACCCGGTGCAGACGCGCCGAAGCGGTCGAGGCCGATGACATCGCCGTCGAGGCCCACCCACTTCCCCCAGCTGATCGTCGCGCCCGGCTCGACCGCCAGGCGGGTTCTCACCGCGGGGGGCAGAACCTCGTCGCGGTAGTCCTGGCTCTGCTCCTCGAACAGGTCCATGCACGGCATCGAGACGACGCGCACGCGCGTGCCCTGCTCGGCCAGCGCCCTGCCTGCCGCCAGCGTCAGCGGGATCTCAGCGCCCGTGGCGATCAGGATGATCTCCGGGTCGGGACCAGAGGAGTCCCACAGGACGTATGCGCCGCGCTCGACACCGCTCGCGCTCGCGACCTCGTCGCGGTCGAGCACCAGCACGTTCTGACGTGAGAGCAGAAGCGCTGTCGGGCCGTCTTCGCGCTCGAGCGCCACACGCCAGGCTTCCGCCGTCTCGTTGGCGTCGCCGGGGCGCATCACCCACAGGTGCGGGATCGCGCGCAGAGACGCGTAGTGCTCGACCGGCTGGTGTGTCGGGCCGTCCTCGCCGAGGCCCACCGAGTCGTGCGTCCACACCCACACCACAGGCAGGCCCATCAGCGCCGACAGCCGCACGGCGCCGCGCATGTAGTCGGAGAACATCAGGAACGTCGAGCCGTACGGTTTGACGATGCCGCCGTGGGCGGACGCGCCGTTGACGATCGCGCCCATCGCGTGCTCGCGGATGCCGAAGGGGATGTTGCGGCCCGCGTGGACCTTCGAGAACTCGCCGCCGCCCTCGAACAGGGTCTTGGTCGACTCGACCAGGTCCGCCGCGCCGCCGATCATCGTCGGCCCGTACTCGGCGAACGCGGCCATCACCTTCTGGCCGGCCGAGCGGGTGGCGATCTCCTCGCCCGGGACGAACTGCGGCAGCGACTCGCGCCAGCCCTCGCGCAACTTTCCCGCCCACGCGAGGTTCCAGTCCGCCGCCATGTCCGGGAAGGCCGCGCGCCACGCCTCGAACCTCTCGTTCCACGCGTCCTGGGCCTGCGTGCCCGACTCGCGCAACGACATGTGCTCGTACACGCGCTCGTCCACCGCGAACTTGCGGTCCGGATCAAAGCCCATCGCTTCCTTGGTGGCCCGCACCTCGTCTTCGCCGAGCGGCGCGCCGTGCGACTTGGCGGTGTCGATCGCGTGCGGAGCCGGGTAGGCGATGTGCGAACGGATCGAGATGAACGACGGGCGCTCGGTTTCGTCGCGAGCAGCCGCGATAGCCGCGTCCAGTGCATCCAGATCCTCTGCGTCCTGCACCCGCTGCACGTGCCAGCCGTCGGCCTCCAAGCGCTTGGTGTGGTTCTCGCCGTCGAAGGAGAGCGACGTGGTGCCGTCGATCGTGATGCGGTTGTCGTCGTAGCAGACGACCAGCTTGCCCAGCGCGAAGTTGCCGGCGATGGAGGCCGCCTCCTGGCTGACGCCCTCCATCAGGTCGCCATCCGAGCAGATCACGTACACGTGGTGGTCGACCAGCTCGTGCCCGGGGCGGTTGAAGCGATCCGCGAGGAAGCGCTCGGCCATCGCCATCCCCACCGCGTTGGCGAAGCCCTGCCCCAACGGCCCCGTCGTGATCTCGATGCCCTGCGTGTGACCGCGCTCGGGGTGTCCCGGCGTGAGCGAGCCCCACTGGCGGAACTGCCGCAGGTCCTCGATACTCAGCTCGTAGCCGCACAGGTGAAGCAGCGAGTACTGCAGCATGCACGCGTGACCAGAGCTGAGCACGAAACGATCGCGGTTGGGCCAGTGCGCGTCCGCGGGGTTCGCGCGCAGGAAGCGCCTGAAGAGCGTGTACGCCAGCGGCGCCAGCGCCATCGCCGTGCCAGGGTGCCCGGCGTTCGCCTTCTGCACGGCGTCCATCGACAGGCCGCGGATGGTGTCGATCGAGAGCCTGCGGATCTCGGCCTGCTCGCGCACGGCAGTGGCGGCCACCCCACCGCCCGTGGCGGCGGTGGCCCCGTTCGTTTCGGATGGAGCCGCCATTGCAGTCGATCCTACTAGCGATGTGGAGCGCTAGAGTCGCGGGACAGTGTCCGAGGAGCTCTGCGATGTCGGCCGGGGGATAACGCTCTGCTACGAGACCTTCGGCGAGCCCTCCAATCCGACCGCTCTGCTGATCATGGGCCTGGGCACGCAGATGATCGCCTGGCAGGAGGACTTCTGCCGCGAGCTCGCCGGGCGCGGCCTGTATGTGGTGCGCTTCGACAATCGCGACATCGGGCGCTCGACGCACGTCACCGGCCGGCCACCGACCGCCGCACAGCTGCTGATGCGCTCCAGGCGTGCCGCCCGCTACACCCTTGGTGACATGGCCGAGGACACCGCCGGGCTTCTGAGCGAGCTCGACCTCGCGCCCGCGCACGTGATCGGGGCGTCGATGGGCGGGATGATCGCCCAGACGCTCGCAGCGCGCCATCCGCGGGCGGTACGCTCGCTCGTCTCGATCATGTCCAACACCGGCAGCATGCGCAGCGGTCAGCCCTCGCTGCGCGTCTATCCGATCTTCCTGCGCCACCCTCCACGGGGACGCGAGGAGCTGATCGCGCACATGGAGCGCCTGTTCACCGTCATCGGCTCACCCGGCCTGCCGCGGGATGCGGAGGATCTGCATGCGATCGCGACGGCGAGCTACGATCGCGACCATGACCCCGAAGGCTCGGGGCGCCAGCTCGCCGCGATCATCGCCTCTGGGGACCGCACGGCGGAGCTGCGACGCATCACCGCGCCGACCCTCGTCGTCCACGGCACCGCCGACCCGCTTGTGTCCCCCTCCGGTGGAAGGGCGACGGCGCGAGCGATCCCCGGTGCCGAGCTGATGACGATCGAGGGCATGGGCCACGACCTGCCGCGCGCGGTGTGGCCAGAGCTGATCGACGCGATCGCTGCCCACGCGCTGCGCGCCGACGGCCGCGCCAATGGGCAGTTGTTCCTACCGGCCCGCCCCGTCGCGGGCCGGTAGGAAGACGGGATTCCCCCACCCGTCCCTGCCCCCCGGTCTCTCCCCCTCAGCGTCCCTGCGGCCGGCGGCTGCAGGCACGCAGGCCAAGCATCGAGTGCGTGCGCCCGCTGGTGCACCAGCAGTTCTGCGACTGCACCCGCACCAGCCAGTGCAGATCGTGGCGACAGTGCGAGCGCCGGTACGGCCAGCGACCGTGCAGCGCGCGGAGCATCCGGTGCTCGTGGCAGGCAAACAGCCTCATTTCCATCAGAGCCCTCCGTCCTCTGTCTGGTCTCGCCTCTTGCTTGACCGAAAGTCCATCGTCCAATCCCTTCCATCTAGGTCGGGAGCTTTTCCCGATCAACACATATAAATCAGGTTTTACGCAGCTTGTCAACTTTAGTCGATCGATTGACAATTGGACCGATGGCCGATGCCACGTACCGATCTATGCGCGCAAGCGGAAATCGGCGCCGAGAGGGAGTAGCGAGCTGACGCTGGGCCGGCGCCCGTCAGACGGACGCCAGAGCACCGCCTTGCGGCCAGCGTTGGCCGGGGACGGCGGAGGCGGGGAGGGAGTGCGCCCGGCGGGAATCGAACCCGCGGCCTGCGGCTTGAAAGACCGCTGCTCTTTGGCTCCCCGAAGAGAACCGTTGACCACTGAGCTACGGGCGCGCGCTGTGGATATGTATCCGACTAGACGTTCCGACGAGCACCTTATTCTACGCGGGCCCCCGCCGCATGCGCGCCCGGCGGCGCGCGCGTCTCCGACTGGGCCCGCGGGTCGTCGAGGGGCCGCGCGTGGCCGCTACGGCGCCCGTTCGATGATCGCGTCACGGGGCAGCTGGCCGCGCGCCACGCCGATGCCATCGCACAGCTTGATGCAGGGCACGTATGTCGGGTGGAAGCCGAGAAGCTGCGGGATCGTGACGATCCGGTAGCCGCGCGCCCGCAGGTCCGTGATGATCGTCGGGTAGGCGGCCAGCGTCTGCCCGCGCGGGCCGCCGCCGTCGTGGGAGATGATGATCGAGCCCGGCTGTACCTGGGCCAGCACGCGCTGCACGATCGCACCGGTCCCCGGCAGCGTGTAGTCGCTCGGATCGACGTTCCACAGCACCGTCGCCAGACCCAGCGAGCGAGCGGTCTGGACCACCGACTGGTCGTAGTCGCCGTATGGCGGACGGAACACGCAGGGCGTGTAGCCGGTGAGCGAGCGGATCACCGCGATCGTCTTGCGCAGCTGCGCGCGCACTTCGCCGCTTCCGAGTAGGTCGGGGTGGGTGAACGTGTGGTCGCCGAGCACGTCGCCACCCCGCAGCTCGCGCAGCAGCGTGCGCCTGTACGCGGCGCTCACCTGCTCGCCGATCATGAAGAAGGTCGCCTGCGTGTGGCCGCGTTCGAGCATCGTCACGAACGCGGGGGTGTCAGGCGCGGGCCCGTCGTCGAAGCCGATCGCCACCTCGCGCCGGGCCGGGCCGTGCGTGTACGCGCTCGTGCCGAAGCTGCGACACCCGGTGATGCGATAGAGGACGGCGCCCCGCGTAGACGGTGGAGTGGGCGATTCGCTGGACCCCTTGCCCGGCCCCGTGCCTGCGCCTGTGCTCGTGCCGCCGGTGCCGCCGGCGCCCTGGGTCGACCCGGCGATCCCCAGGAAAGCCGTCACCGCCAGGATCACCAGCGCGGAGCGCACCGGAATGCAGGATACGCCCGATCTCCGGCCCGCGAGCACCTGGCCCGCTGCACGGGGGCGTAGGGTGCGGCCATGGCCAGCTTGGTGGCGGCGATCGACCAGGGCACGACCAGCACCCGTGTGATCCTGTTCGACGCGGACGGGCGCATCAGGGCGCTCGACCAGCGCGAGCACGAGCAGATCCACCCGCGCGCCGGCTGGGTCGAGCACGACGCCCGCGAGGTGTGGCAGCGCACGCGCGAGGTGATCGACGGCGCGCTCGCGCAGACGCAGGCGCGCGCCGCGGACGTCGCGGCGATCGGCATCGCCAACCAGCGCGAGACAACGGTCGTGTGGGACCGCCGCACGGGCGAGCCGGTGCACAACGCGATCGTATGGCAGGACACGCGCACCGCCGCGCTCGTGCGCGAGCTCGCCGGGAGCGAGGGGGTCGACCGCCTGCGCGAGCACGTCGGGCTGCCGCTGTCGACGTACTTCTCAGGTCCAAAGATCGCGTGGATCCTCGACAACGTGAGCGGCGCGCGCGAGCGCGCCGAGAGCGGGGAGCTGGCCTTTGGCACGATCGACTCGTGGGTCCTGTGGAACCTCACCGGCGGGCCGCGCGGCGGAGTGCACGCCACCGACGCGACCAACGCCAGCCGCACGCTGTTGATGGATCTGCGCACGCTCGAGTGGCACGAGCCGAGCCTCGCGCTGATGGGCATCCCGCGGGCGATGCTCCCGGTGATCCGCTCCTCCAGCGAGATCTACGGAGAGCTCAGCGGCGGCGCCCTCGCCGGCCTGCCCGTGGCCGGCATCCTTGGCGACCAGCAGGCGGCGCTGTTCGGGCAGACGTGCTTCGCGCGCGGCGAGGCCAAGAACACGTATGGAACCGGCTCGTTCCTGCTCGTGAACACCGGCCAGGAGATCGTGCGCTCGCGGGCGCTGCTGACGAGCGTCGCCGCCAAGATCGGCGAGCAGTCGACGACGTACGTGCTCGAGGGCTCGATCGCGGTCACCGGCGCGGCCGTCCAGTGGCTGCGCGACCAGCTCGGGCTGATCGGCACCGCGGCCGAGGTCGAGGAGCTCGCACGCACCGTGCCGGACAACGGCGGCGTGTATTTCGTTCCGGCCTTCTCGGGGCTGTTCGCGCCCTACTGGCGCGATGACGCGCGCGGCGTGATCGTCGGGCTGACCGCGTACGCGCGCGCCGGGCACATCGCCAGGGCGGCGCTCGAGGCGACCGCCTGGCAGACGCGCGAGGTCCTCGACGCGGCCAACGCCGTCTCCGGGGTCGCGCTGACTGAGCTGAAGGTCGACGGCGGCATGACCGCAAACGCGACGCTTATGCAGTTCCAGGCGGACGTGCTCGGCGTGCCGGTGGTCCGCCCGCGGGTGACCGAGACGACCGCGCTCGGCGCCGCGTTCGCCGCCGGCCTGGCCGTAGGCTTCTGGTCGGACGAGGAAGAGCTGCGCGAGCGCTGGTCCGAGGACAGTCGCTGGGAGCCGCGGATGGAGCCGGAGCGCCGCGAGCGCGAGCACGCACAGTGGAAGAAGGCGGTCGCGCGGTCGCTCGACTGGACCAGCTGAGCCGCCTACTCGCTCCCACAGCGGCCGAGATCGCGAGCGATCGGTATCTGTGCCAATATATCGCCCGAACGAGCAATATATCGACCGATCGGTTTGGACAGCGAGCCATGCGAGCGCTCACATTTCAGGCTCCGGAGCAGGTGCGCATCGAGGAGCGCCCGATGCCCGAGCTGCACGCCCCCGACGACGTCGTCCTGCGCATCGACGCGTCCGGCGTGTGCGGCTCGGATCTGCACATCTACCACGGGCGCCTGCAGATCGAGCCCGGATTCACGATCGGACACGAGTACGTGGGCACCGTCGTCGCAGCGGGCGAGGCGGTCACGCGGGTCGAGGTCGGCGACCGTGTCGCCGGCTGCTTCTTGACGGCGTGCGGCACGTGCTTTCACTGCGTGCGCGGCGAGTACCACCGCTGCGTCGAGGCGCGCAGCTTCGGGCTCGGCGCCACGCTCGGCTCGCTGCAGGGAACCCAGGCCGAGTTCGCGCTCGTCCCACGCGCGAACCTCGTACTGCGGCGCATCCCGGAGGGCGTGCCCGACGACGTCGCCCTGTTCGCCGGCGACGTCATGGGAACCGGCTATCACGGCGTCTGCGCGAGCGGCCTGCAGGCGGGCGAGGTGGCGGCCGTGCTGGGACTCGGCCCGGTCGGCCTGTGCGCGGTGCAGGTGGCCAAGCTCGCGGGCGCGCGTGTGATCGCGATCGACTCAGTCGAGCAGCGGCTGGCGCTCGCCGAGTCCTTCGGCGCCACGCCCGTGCATCTGACCGAGCAGGACGTACGCGCGGAGGTGCGCACGCTCACCGACGGCCAGGGCGGGGTCGATGTCGCGATCGACGCGGTCGGGCATCCGGACGTGCTGGACATGGCCATCCGCCTGACCCGCAGCTGCGGCAGAGTCCAGTGCATGGGCGTATACGCCGAGCGCTGCGAGGTTCACATGGGCCTCGCCTGGCTGAAGTCGCTGACGGTCAGGGGCGGCCAGGCGAACGTGATCGCGCACCTGGACCCCGTGCTCGCGATGCTCGCCGACGGCCGCCTCGATCCCGCACCACTGGTCACACATCACATGCCGCTCGACGACGCCCCCGAGGCATACGGAATCTTCGACCGGCGCGAGGCGCTGAAGATCGTGCTGACGCCATGACCGACGCCGCAACGCCCACCGCCGCCACAGCGCTCGCCCACGCCGCACCGCCAGCCATCGCCGCAGCGCCTGACGGTCTGGGCGATGCTGCGCGCGCGTGGCTGGGGCGCACGCCGGTGCACGAGCTGGTGATCGGCGGCGAGCGCATGGCGGCCGCCGACGGGCGCACCTTCCACACGCTCGACCCCGCCAGCGGCCGGGCGATCGCCGAGGTGGCGCACGCCGGCGAGCAGGACGTGCGCCGGGCGGTGCACAGCGCGCGCGACGCGCTCGAGTCGGGCCCGTGGAGCTCGATGCCCGCGTCCGCTCGATCGGCGGCGATCAACGCGCTCGCGGACGCGATCGAGCGGCACGGCGCCGAGATCGCCGACCTCGAAGCGCTCGACAACGGCAAGCCCGCCAAGCTCGCTCTGGCGGTCGACGTCGCGCTGACCGTTGCGCACCTGCGCTACTTCGCCGGCTGGCCGACGAAGATCGAGGGCGCCGTGCTGCCGGTCTCCCAGGCGGACACGCTGTGCTACACGCGCCGCGAGCCGGTGGGCGTGTGCGCGCAGATCGTGCCCTGGAACTTCCCGCTGCTGATCGCCGTCTGGAAGATCGCGCCGGCGCTCGCGGCAGGCTGCACCGTGGTTCTCAAGCCCGCCGAGCAGACCCCGCTCGTGGCGCTGCGCCTCGCCGAGCTCGCGCTCGAGGCGGGGATCCCGCCGGGCGTGCTGAACGTGCTCACCGGCGACGGCGCCACCGGGGCGGCGTTGGTCGACGAGCCCGGCGTCGACAAGCTGACCTTCACGGGGTCGACGGCGGTCGGGCGCGAGGTGGGGATGAAGGCCGGCGGCGCGCTCAAGCGCGTGACGCTCGAGCTCGGCGGCAAGTCGCCCGCGATCATCCTTCCCGACGCCGACGTCGACGCCGCCGTCAAGGGCGCCTTTCAGGCGATCTACTACAACTCCGGCCAGGCGTGCAACGCCGGCTCGCGCCTGCTCATCCCCGCGGCGCTCTACGACGAGGTGCTCGGCGCGCTGGCCGACCGCGCGGCGCGCACCCGTCTCGGCCCCGGCCTGGACGCGCAGACGCAACTCGGTCCGCTGGTGTCCGCCGGGCAGCTCGGGCGCGTGCTCGGCTACATCGAGGACGGGCTGCGTGACGGCGCTGAGCTCGTCACAGGGGGCGAGGCCGCGCTCGGCGACAGCGGCGGCTACTTCGTGCAGCCGACGCTGTTCAGCGCGCCCGCCGACGATCTGCGCATCGTCCGCGAGGAGATCTTCGGACCGGTGCTCGTGGCGTCGCCCTATGACACCGTCGACGAGGCGATCGAGCGCGCCAACGCGAGCGACTACGGGTTGGCGGCGGGCATCTGGACGCGCGATCTCGCCACCGCTCACCGCGTCGCCGAGCGCCTGCGCGCGGGCACCGTGTACGTCAACCGCTGGGGCATGAGCGACCCCGCCGTCCCGTTCGGCGGGATCAAGTCCTCGGGCGTCGGGCGCGAGCACGGGCGCGAGGGCCTGGACTCATATCTGGAGACAAAGACCGTGTGGACGTCGCTGTCATGAGCACCGATCGCTGGAAGGCGGGGCTGGAGATGCGCACGCGCGTGCTCGGCGCCGATTACGTCAGCTCGGCGACGTCCGACCCCGAGGACGTCTTCCGCCCGCTGCAGGAGCTCGTCACCGAATACTGCTGGGGGACGGTGTGGACGCGCCCGGAGCTGGCGCCGCGTACCCGCAGCATGCTGACCGTCGCGATGCTGATCGCCCGCGGCCAGGAACACGAGCTCGCGCTGCACATCCGCGGAGCGCTCGAGAACGGCTGCAGCCAGCAGGAGATCGTCGAGGCGATCGTGCACAGCGCGATCTATTGTGGCGTGCCCGCCGCGATCAGCGCAGCACGGATCGCGCGCCAGGTCTTCGCGGCCGCCGAGGGGTGAGGGCGTGTCCGGCGCGAAGGTCGTCGGCCTCGTCGGCCTCGGCGCGATGGGCGGGCGCATCGCCGCGCGGCTGCTCACGCGCGGCCATCGGGTGCTCGTACACGACACCAGCGCTCAGGCGGTGGACCGCGCTGCTCAGCTCGGGGCCGAGCCCTACGGCTCACCTGAGGAGCTCGCCGACCACGCGCCCACGGTGCTGCTGAGCCTGCCCGCGCCGCGGGTGGTGCGCGCCGTCGCCACCGGCCCGCAGGGGCTGATCCACGGCTCCGCGATTCGGACGTGCGTCGATCTGTCGACGACCGGGCGTGTGACCGCGCGCGAGGTCGCCGACGCGCTCGCGCTCGCCGACATCGCCTACGTGGACGCACCCGTCAGCGGCGGCGTCAGCGGGGCGGAGAACGGCACGCTCACCGTCATGGCCGCCGCCGGCGCGAGCGCCGTCGACGCGCTGCGCCCGCTCCTGGACGAGCTCGCCGGGCACGTCTTCCACGTGGGCGAGCAGCCGGGCATGGGACAGCTCGCGAAGGTGCTCAACAACCTGCTCTCGGCGACGGCGCTGTCGGTGACGGCGGAGGCCGTCGCGCTGGGCGTCAAGTGCGGCCTGGAGGCGCAGATGCTGCTCGACGTGTTCAACGCCAGCAGCGGGCGCAACTCCGCGACTGCGCAGAAGCTCCCGAACGCCGTGCTGCCGCGCACCTTCGACTTCGGCTTCGCGCTCGCGCTCATGAACAAGGACGTACAGCTGTGCCTCGCCGAAGCGGCCAGCGCGCACGTGCCGATGCCCGTCGGCGAGACCATCGCGTGTGTGTGGGCCGAGGCCGAGTCGCTCACGGCGCGCGACGCCGACTGCACGGAGATCGTCAAGCTCGTCGAGGAGCGCGCGGGAACGACGATCGGCGCGCCCTCTGCCGAGACCCGCTGAGCGCTTAGGATCGAAAAGTGCGCCGGCTGCTCTTCCTGATCTCCGCGTTGATGTTCCTGGAGCTGTTCTTCTTCGCGGTTCTCTCACCGCTGCTGCCGCAGCTCAAGCACGAACTGGGCCTGTCGACGTCGCAGACGGGCGTGCTGGTGGCGATGTACGCGTTCGGCGCACTCGTCGGCGCGATCCCCGCGGTCATGATCACCGTGCGCGTCGGGGTCAGGACCACCGCGCTCGCCAGCCTCGCCACGTTCGCGGCCATGAGCGTCGCCTTCGGGCTGGTGCACAGCTATGACGCGCTGCTCGCCACACGCTTTGCTCAGGGTCTCGCGGGTGCGGCGTGCTGGACGGCCGCGATGGTGTGGCTGCTCGGGGCGGCCCCCGTGCAGCGGCGCGGCGAGATGCTCGGCGTCGCCTTCGGCGTCAGCGAGGCCGGCGCGATCGCCGGGCCGGTGATCGGCGGTGTCGCGGCCGCGGCCGGGCGCTCATGGACATTCGCCGGGATCGCCGTGCTCAGCCTGCTGCTGGCCGCCGTCACGCTGCGCTTCCCCTCCCCCGCCGCCGTGCAGGACAAGCAGCTCGCGCTGCGCTCGATGCTGTCCTCCGCACAGGTGCGGATGGCCATGTGGATCGCGATCCTGCCCGCGATCGTGCTCGCCGCGATCAGCGTGCTCGCGCCGCTGCAGCAGCACAGCCTCGGGGCGGGGCCGAGTGAGATCGCCGCCACCTTCGGGGTCGCCGCCATCGTCGGCATCCTCGTGCGCCCGGCGTTCGGGCGCTGGTCGGACCGGCGCGGACCGCTGCGCCCGATCCGCCTGGCCCTGCTGGCGAGCTTCCCGATCGTGCTCGCCGTGCCCTGGGCCGAAAACCGCTGGGCGCTCGCGCTGCTCGTGATCGCGGCGCTCGTGCTGACGGGCGTGCTGTGGGCGCCGTTGATGCTGATGCTCTCCGACGCGTGCAACGCCGCCGGCATCGGCCAGGTGATGGCCGTCGCGATCATGGACCTGACGTGGCCGCCGGGCAACGCCGTCGGCTCCAGCGGCGGCTCGGCGATCGCGCAGGCCGCCGGGCAGCGCTGGGCGTACGCCGCAATCGCCGGGGCGCTGCTCGTCGGGTTCCTCGTGCTCTCCCACGGCCGCGAGCCTGTCCCCGACGGGCTGTATCTGCCCCGCACCTGACACCGTCCAGCCGAGCATGCCCGAGACCGACGCCCCCCATCCATCTTCCGCGCCCTTCTTCGAGGACCTGTTCGTCGGGCGTCATGAGCGCTCGGCGCCCTCCGTCACGCTGACCGAGGGGATGGCGGCCGTGCATCAGGCGATCCTCGGCGACCGTCTGCGGCTCGCGCTGGACCGCAAGCTCGCGCGTGAGGTCCTCGGCCTGCGCGCCCCGCTCGCGCACCCCGCGCTCGTGTGGGACGTGGCGATCGGCCAGTCGACACTGCTGACCGGTCGCGTGATCGCGAACCTCTTCTATCGCGGGCTCGTCCTGCAGCGGGCGCCCGTGATCGGCGACACGCTCTCCACGAGCACCGAGGTCGTGGGCCTGCGACAGACCACGTCGCGACCCGGGCGGCCGGCGAGCGGCCTTGCCGCCCTGCGCGTGCGCACCACCGACCAGGACGCGCGCCCGGTGCTCGACTTCTGGCGCTGCGCGATGCTGCCGTTGCGCGACCCGCACGGCTGCAGTGGGCGGGCCGACTCCTTCGATGACATCCCCGCCGAGCTGCCCGCCGACGCGCTGCGCGCGGCCGTCTCCACGTGGCGGCTCGACGCCCTGCCCGGCGCCGGGCGCGAGCGGCCCGCGCAGCTGAGCGCCGGTGCGCGCTGGAGCCCGCACGGAGGCGACGTCGTCAGCAGCGCGCCCGAGCTGGCGAGGCTGACGCTGAACGTCGCCGCCGTGCACCACGACCGCCATGCGCAGCCGGGCGGGCGCAGGCTCGTCTACGGGGGCCACACGATCGGCCTGGCCGCTGCGCAGGCGACGCGGGCGCTACCCGAGATCGTGACGATCGTCGGCTGGCACTCGTGCGAGCACCTCGCGCCGGTGCACGAGGGCGACACGCTGCGCAGCGAGCTCGAGCTCGAGCGTCTGGAGGAGCTGCCGAACGGCGGCGCGCTCGCGCACCTGCGCTCACGCGTGGCGGCGCGGGGGGACGGCGACCCCGTCGACGTGCTCGACTGGCGCTTCGTCGCGGTGCTCGCGTGAGCGCCGCGCCGCCGCCGTCACCCACGGTGCGCTCGGGCGAACACGAGCTTCACCCGTGGCCGCGGGCGTGGCTGTTCACCCCCGCCGACGACCGGCGCCGGCTCGACTCCGGTGTGCGCTGCGGCGCGGAGGCCGTTATCGCCGATCTCGAGGACGCCGTCGCGGAGGAGCGCAAGGACGTTGCACGCGGCCAGGCGCTGGGCTTCCTTGCCACTCGCGACGAGCGGCCGCTCAGAGTCGTGCGCGTCAACGACCCGTGCACGGAGCGCGGACGCATCGACCTCGAGTGCCTGGGCGGGAGAGCGCCCGCGGCCGTGATGGTGCCGAAGGCTTGCCTCGCGACGATCGCGCTCGCGCGCGCCGCCGGGGTGCCTGTGATCGCGCTGGTCGAGACCGCCCAGGGAGTCAGCGAGCTGGAGGCGATCGCGGCGCTCGATGGCGTGCTGGCGATCGCGCTCGGCACGGTCGACCTCTCCGCCGAGCTCGGCCTCGGCGAGCTGCCCGACGGCCTCGAGCTGCTGCACGTCCGCAGCCGGCTCGTGCTCGCGTGCGCGCTCGGCGGCATTCCCGCGATCGATGGCGTGTACCTGAACGTCACCGACATGGGCGGGCTCGCCGACGAGGCGCGTCGCGCGCGGGCGCTCGGCTTCGCCGCCAAGCTGTGCATCCACCCCGCCCAGCTTGAGATCGTGCGCGACGCCTTCACACCCTCCGCCGCCGAGCTCGAGCGCGCACGGAGGGTCGTAGAGGCCTACGAGCGCTCGCTCGGGGGACAGCGCGGCGCCGGGCTCGCCGACGGACAGATGGTCGATCTGGCGACGGTTCGCCGCGCGCGGCGCGTCCTCGGGGGCGCAGATCCTGGGGCCCCCGAGGGGCGGCTGACCTCGCCTCGCCTGCACCCGTGAGTCTCCCGCTGCGCGCGTCGCACGGTGTATCGCAGCTGCGATACACCGGGTCGTGGGCGCACTCACACGACGCCCATGTCAGTGAGTGCTGCTGCGCATGGTGTATCGCACCTGCGATACACCATGTGTCGAAGGTGTCATGAGGACGAGCCAGCGCCTAGCACCGACTCGCTCAGGGCGTCAAGACGATCTTCAGCGCTTCGCGCCGGTCATACACGGCGTAGGCCTCGGGCGCCTCTTCGAGCTTCATGTGGCGGGTGACGAGCGGCGTGGGGTCGAGCACGCCGGCGGACATCATCGCGAGCACGCGGTCGACGTGCCCGATCACGTTGGCCTGACCGCCGCGCAAGGTCAGCGACTTCAGCCACTGCAGGCCGAGGTGGACCTCGGCGCGCTCGGCGTATACGCCGATGCACTGCACGCTCCCGCACGCCCGGGTCAGGCGAATGGCCATGTCCAGCACCTGGGGGTCGCCGACGGCGTCGATGCAGACGTCGACCCCGCGGCCTTCGGTCCCCGCACGCACGATCGCGCGAACGTCCTGCTCGCGCAGGTGCACCGGCTCGGCGCCAAAGGCCTCGGCGACGCTGAGGCGCTCGGGTACGCTGTCGATCGCGTACACGTGCGCGGCGCCGGCGGCGCGTGCGACCTGGACGGCGCACAGGCCGACGGGGCCGAGGCCGAGGACGGCCGCCACGTCGCCCGGGCGCAGGCCGCTTTCCTGCACTGCGTGAAAGCCCGTTCCCATCACGTCTCCCGCGAACAGCGCCACGTCGCTGCTCATGCCGTCGGGAACGCGTCGCAGGACGAGGTTGGCGTGCGGCACGAGCGCCTGCTCCGCCTGCGTGCCCTGCAGCGAGCCGAGCGCGGCGCCGTGCCCGAACGTCCGCGAGTGCTCGCAGCGGTGATACATGCCGCGCCTGCAGAACCAGCAGGTCCCGCACGCCGACTGAAAGCAGCCGAGCACGCGATCGCCGACCGTCACGCGCGTGACTGCATCGCCGGCGGCGATCACGGTGCCGACGTACTCGTGCCCGATCGTGAAGCCCGGCTCGATCTGCACGCGGCCGTGGAAGATGTGCAGGTCCGAGCCGCACACGCCCGTGGCCTCGATGCGGACGACCGCGTCTTCGGGGTCGATCGGCTCGGGCTCGGGACGCTCCTCGACGCTGACGACGCCGGGCGCCTGGAAGGTGACGGCTCTCATGGCTCGCGGGAGCGTACTACGCGCCCACGCGCGCCAAGTCCCTCCGCGTGCGCCGGCCAGGTCGTGCGCAGACCCGGCCGGCGTGCGGCGGACGCTCCTAGCTCTTGGCCCAGAAGCGGATTTCCGGTAGGTCGCTGGAGTAGAAGGTGGTGATGTTCTTACCCAGAATCGTCACCAGCTTCTGGTTGTAGACCCAGATCTGCGGCGTCGCTTTGATGTACAGCGAGTCGACTTCGTTGTCGATCTGCTGGGCCTTTTCGGGATCGGTCGTGTACGCGAGTTCACGCATCAGCTTGTCTGCCTTGGAGATGCAGACGAGCGAGTCGTTGTAGGGATTGACGTCGGGACACTGCAGGTCATACGCCCAGTAGTACTCGGGCGCCACGATCTGCGGTCCTATGGCGATCACCTCCGGACCCGTGTGCGATTCGTACTCGATTTCCAACGACTGGCCCGCCGAGACGACCTTCACCTGGGCGTTCACGCCGAGCTGGCTCCAGGAGCCGGCGGCGGCCGTCGCGATTTCCTTGCTGGAGAGGGCGCCCTCGGCCACGTAGATCGGGAAGCTGATGGGTGTTTTCACTCCCGATTCTTTCAGCAGCTGCTTGGCCTTTTCGAGGTTGTATTCGCGCGGCGCCCCGATGGTTGGGTTGTAGAAGGAGTACGAGGGCATCCACTCGCCGAAGTAGAGCTGGCCGTAGCCGTATGCGACCGTCTTGAGGATTCCTTCGAACGGTGTCGCGTAGCTCAGCGCCTGGCGGAACTTTTCGTTCTCGAACTCCGGGTTTTTGCTGTTCTCGGGGAGGATGATCCCCTGGCCTTCCCGCGAGGTGAAGGCGCCGACGGTGCAGCACGAGTTGCCCACGAGGCTGTGCGCGGCCTCGTTGGACAGCCCGAACGTCACGTCCGCCGCGCCCGACTGAGCGTCGAGCAGCAGCGTTTCATCGTCGGGGATGAAGTTGACGATGACTTTCTTGGTCTTCGCGGGTTCGAAGAAGCTGGCGTTCGCTTCGAGCACCATCTGGTGGCCGGGCGAGTAGCTCTTGAGGATGTAGGGGCCCAGGCCGGCCTGATGGGTGGCCAGCCATTCGTTGGGCTTCTTGCCTTTCTGGCCGCCATGCGCTTCGACGAGCGCCGGGTCGTAGATCGACATCTCCGGCGAGGCCAGCACCGCGGGCTGGTTGGGAGCGGGCCTGCGGTAGTTGAACACGACGGTAGTCGGGTTGGGAGCCGTGATCGACGTGACCAGTTCCGGCTTGAATTCAGATTCCTCGAAGACCGACCAGCCGCCGCTGCCGGAGGTTATGTCGCGTTTCAGCGACCACACGACCGCTTCGGCGTCGAGCGGGTCGCCGCTCGGGAACTTCAGGCCGGGGCGCAGGTGGAATGTGAGCGTCTTGTCGCCGTTGGTGAACTGCCACGACGTCGCCAGATAGCCCTTCACGGCTGTCGGGCTCAGGTTGGCCTCGGTCGTGCCGGCGAGCGGTCCGGGGACCTGCTCCTGCTGCGTGAGCGTCGAGTAGAGCGAGCCGTCGATACCGACTTCCTGGTTCGCCTCGGTGAAGTCGGGGTCGAGCGTGGCCGGCGCGACCGCGAAGTTGACGACCATCGTGGCGTTCGGGTTGCTCGCCGCTTTGCTCAGGCTTCCCGAGCTCGCGTTGGACGTCGAGCTCGAGTTCGAGCTCGAGCTGCCGCCACACGCCGCCAGCACGAGCGCGGCCGCGACTGCCACGAGAGCGCCCGATCCCGTCGACCGTGCTCGCCTGCGTTGTCTTGAATTGCGATTCATGGGGTCTCCCTCCCTAGTGCGATTCATCAGATCACTCACGACCAAGGCCGCCGTGCTCGGCGGCGGATTGACGGGGAGAGGCATCCATGCCTCTTATTCATCACGATCAGTCGATATGCCAAACCTACCCTCCCCTACCAAGCGCGTCAAGCCCGCCGCTGGCGGAAGCGCGGGGTCGCGCTTTGGACAGCCGTCCAACGGTGTTATCCAGGGCTCGCTTGACATTCTCTCGGCATGGAGCTACTTTCCGTATCGACTGATCGATATGCAAAACTCCTGGCGCCTCACGCCTCCCCTCACGCACCAATCCCAAGTATCTCGCGTGCTTGCGCCGGTGTGGCGATCGGCCGGCCGATCGCCTCGCACAGGGCGCGTGCGCGCATGACGAGCTGGGCGTTGGACTCCGCGTACTCGCGGGGGGCGACATACACGACATCCTCCAGGCCGGTGCGGATGTGACCACCGAGCGCGAGCGTAACCGCCATCATCGGGAAGTTGTGTCGACCTATCGCCGTGACCATCCACGGGACGCTCGTGGGGACGAGGCCCGCGAACAGCGAGATCGTCTCGACGCTCGGGGGAGCGCCGCCGATCACGCCGAGCACCATGTGCATCATTCCCTTCGGGCCGCTCGCCTCCGTGGCCAGCCTGGCCGCGGTCACCGCCATGCCGACGTCGAAGCACTCGTACTCGGGGACGATCTGACGGCGGGCCATCTCCCCGGCCAGCTCGGCGATCAGCGAGTTGCGGTTCTCGAACACGACGTCGTCGGGACCGAAGTTGATGCTGCCGCAGTTCAACGACGCGAGTTCCGGCTGCGCCTCCAGCGAGCGGCGGCGCTCCTCGGGGGGCGAGCCGAGCTTGCCGCCGGTGGTGAAGTTCAGGACGACGTCCTCGACCTGCTCGCGGACCGCCTGCTTGATCGCCAGGTAGTCCTCGGGCGCCTGGGTCATCTCGCCGTCGACCGTGCGCGCGTGGATGTGCACGATGCTGGCGCCGGCCTTCGCGGCGCCGACCGCCTCCCTGATCACGTCGTCGCGGTTGACGGGCTGATGGGGGTTGCCCGTGATGACCCCGCCAGCCACCGCGCACGTGAGCATCACCTGATCGCTCATGCGGGAGACCTGCGTTGCGCTGCATGACGATTCATCGGCGGCTCCTATCCTCGCGGTTGCTCCGTGCGCATGCATCTGCGCCTTGCGCGCGCGCACAGGGTTGTCGTAATATACCGAACGGCGTACTCGCAAATCAAACGCGGAGGCCGGGGTAGGAATGGGGCCGAACAGGGGTAGCGAATGGGTTCGGGATCGTTGACGCTCGGCACCGGGGACATCGCCGTCGCGCAGCCCACGGGCACGGCGGGACAGGGAACAGATGGCAGTTCCGGGGCGGCCGGGCGCCTGCTGCGCACGGTGCTCGCCGACCGTAAGCTGGCCGTCCCGCTGGGCGTGCTGCTGGCGATGGTGCTGTTCGCGATCTTCGGCCCGATCGTCTGGAGCCACAACCCGGACACGCAGAGCCTGCTGAACTCGCTCGAAGGCCCGTCGCTCGCGCATCCCTTCGGCACCGACCAGCTCGGCCGCGACATCCTCGCACGCGTCGCCTACGGGGCCCGCATCTCATTGCTGGCCGGGTTGCTCGTGGCACTCGCAGGCGCGCTCATCGGCGGGCTCATCGGCCTCTTGGCGGGCACGATCGGCGGGGTCAGCGACGGCGCGCTGATGCGCGTGATGGACTCGATCCTCGCGTTCCCGCCGCTGATCCTCGCGATGGCCGTCACCGTCGGCCTCGGCGTCGGCGTCGACACCGCCGCGATCGGCATAACGCTCGTGTCGATCCCGTGGTACGCGCGCCTGATCCGCAGCGAGGCGCTGCGCATCAACTCGCTGCCCTTCATCGAGGCCTCGCACGCGATCGGAGCGACCCGCGGGCGCGTCGTCGCCCGCCACGTCCTGCCGCACCTGCTGCCGGTGCTCCTGATCCAGATGGCGGCCGCCTTCGGCTACGCGATCGTCGGGCTCGCCGGGCTGAGCTTCGTCGGCCTCGGCGCGCAGATACCCACGCCCGAGTGGGGGGCCATGATCACCGGCGGCCTCACGTACGCCCTCACCGGGCAGTGGTGGATCGCGATCTTCCCGGGCGTCGCGCTGCTCACGACGGTGACGGCCGCGAGCATGCTCTCCGACCGCATGCGCGACCTGCTCGACCCGCGCGGCCAGTACGCGAGGCTGTAGAGCGTGATCCGCGTCATCGGCAAACGGCTGGTCGGCTCCTTCGGCGCCATCATCGGCGCCTCGATCCTCGCGTTCCTGATCATGCGCGTGCTCCCGGGCAACCCCGCGCGGCTGGTCACCGGCCCGCTCGCGCCGCCCTCCACGGTGGCCACGGTCAAACGCGAGCTCGGTCTCGACAAGCCGCTGTGGGACCAGTACTGGATCTACATCTCGCACTTCGTCCAGGGGAACTGGGGCTACTCCTACACCGAGGGCGAGTCGGTCCGCAAGCTGATCGTCGAACAGCTGCCCGCAACGATCGAGCTGGCCCTGTTCGCGTTCGTGGTCATGATGATCGCCACCGTCGGCCTGGCGCTGCTGATCACCTACCGCCACCGCCCGGTGGCCGACCGCATCGTGCGCGGGATCGCCTACCTGGGCTTCGGATCGCCGCAGTTCTTCGTCGCGCTGGTGCTGATCATCATCTTCAACTCGGTGCTCGGTATCCTCCCCGGCCCCGAGGGCCGCCTGAGCCCGCTGGCGGCGGCGCCACCCACCGTCACGCACCTGTACACGATCGACGCGCTGCTGGCGGGGCAGCTCGGAACCTTCTGGGACGCGGTCAAGCACCTGATCCTGCCCTCGATCGCGCTCGGCCTCACCTCGTTCTCGTTCCTGGTGCGGCTGCTGCGGGCGAACCTGCTCGAGGTCTCGCGCGAGCCGTTCATCACCGTCGCGCGTGGCAAGGGCCTCTCGCGCTGGACGGCCTTCCGCCGCCACGCCCTGCCCAACTCCTTCCTGCCGACGCTCACCTCCAGCGGCCTCGCGCTCGGCGAATTCCTGGCCGGGAGCGTGCTGGTCGAAAGGGTCTTCAACTGGCCCGGCGTCGGCTCGCTGGTCCTGGACGCGATCCTCAAGCAGGACTTCTCCGTCGTCCAGACGTTCATCCTGCTGGCCGCCGTGATGTTCGTGATCATCAACCTCGTGGTCGACCTGCTGTACGCGGTGATCGATCCGCGCGTGCGCGTCGTCGCGGCGGCGAGCGCCTAGCGATGAGCTCGCTCGCGCTGTCCGTGCGCAACCTCAACACCGTGTACGAGACGCCCCGGGGGCAGGTGCACGCCGTCCGCGACGTCAGCTTCGAGCTGCGTGCGACCGAACGGCTGGGAGTGGTCGGCGAGTCGGGATCGGGCAAGTCGGCGCTCGCGCTCTCGATCCTCGGCCTGATCGATCCCCCCGGAAGGGTCGTCGGTGGCGAGATCGAGCTGGCCGGCCGCGACATCGCCGCGTTCAGCGACCGCCAGCTGGGCGCGATCAGGGGCAAGGAGATCGCGCTGGTCCTGCAGGATCCGATGAGCGCGCTTGACCCCGTGAAGACGATCGGCTCGCAGATCGTCGAGGCGATCGCCGTCCACAACCCCGAGCTGCGGCGCGCGGCCGCCCGCAGGCGCGCGGCGGAGCTGCTGCGCGAGGTCGACATCTCCCAGGCCGACCGCCGCCTCGACGACTACCCGCACCAGTACTCGGGCGGCATGCGCCAGCGGGTGGCGATCGCGATCGCGATCGCGAACAACCCGAGCGTGCTGATCGCCGACGAGCCCACCACCGCGCTGGACGTGACCACCCAGGCCCAGGTGCTGGCGCTGCTCGATCGACTGGTCGAGGAGTACCGGGCGGCCGTCATCCTGATCACGCACAACCTCGGCATCGTCTCGGAGTTCTGCGACTCCATCGCGGTCATGTACGCCGGGCGCTTCGTGGAGACCTCGGGCGTCGACCACATCTTCCTGCGACCCACGCACCCCTACAGCGAGGCGCTGCTGAAGTGCGTGCCCGACCCCGAGCGACTGACCGAGGGTCCGCTCCCGGCGATCACCGGCTTTCCCCCCGATCTCTCCCGCCTGCCCACGGGCTGCTCGTTCGCGCCGCGCTGCCCCGTCGGGCGCGACGTCGTCCGCTGTCACGAGCACGTCCCAGCGCCGCACCGCGTGAGCGGGCCGGCCGGAGAGGCGGTCGTCGAGTGCCATTTCGCCGCGCAGCGGATCGCCGAGGTCACGACGTGAGCGCGCCGCACAGCATCGGCGCTCGCGACGGCGCCGAGCGCGCGCTGCAGACGCCGATCCTCCAGGCCGAGGCGCTCTCCAAGAGCTTCCAGGTGCGCGGCGATGACCGCTTCGCGCGCAAGCACAGCGTTACCGTGCTCGACGAGATCTCGCTGAGCGTACGGCGCGGCGAGTGCTTTGGGCTGGTGGGCGAGTCGGGCTGCGGCAAGTCGACGCTCGCGCGCTGCCTGCTGCGCCTGCTGGAGCCGAGCGCGGGCCGCACCATGTTCGACGGCGTCGACCTCGCCACGCTGGATCGCGCGGAGCTGCGGGCGATTCGCCGGCGCATGCAGTTCGTCTTCCAGGACCCCTACGCCTCGCTGGACCCGCGCATGAGCGCCGGGGCGATCGTCGAAGAGCCGCTGGTCGTGCACGGGATCGGGGACCGCGCCGAGCGCCGGCGGACGATGCTCGAGGTGCTGGCCGAGGTCGGCTTGACGGCTGAGCAGGCCGGACGGCCGCCGCACGCCTTCTCCGGCGGGCAGCGACAACGCATCGGCATCGCCCGCGCCTTCATCCTGCGCCCGGAGGTGGTGATCCTCGACGAGCCGATCTCGGCGCTCGACGTGTCCGTGCAGGCGCAGGTGCTGAATCTGCTTCGCGGCCTGCAGGAGCAGCTGGGCCTGACGTACGTGTTCATCAGCCACGATCTGGCGGTGGCCGAGTACTTCTGCGACCGCGTCGCCGTCCTGTATCTCGGCCAGGTCATGGAGCTGGCCGACCGCGAGACGCTGTTCCGCAAGCCGCTGCACCCCTACTCGGTCTCGCTGCTGACGGCCGTGCCCGTGCCGAGGGCCGGCGGGCGCAGTCGCCGCGCCTCGCGCCCGCAGCTGATCGGCGAGGTCGGCTCCGTCGGCGAGCGCCCCCCCGGGTGCCCGTTCGAGCCCCGCTGTCCCGTGGGACACGGGCGCGACATCTGCCGTGGTGAGCGTCCGCCGCTGACCAGCCCCGCCGAGGGACACCAGGTCGCCTGCCACTTCCCCGGGGAGCTCGCGATTACCGGTCAGCGCTGACGGGCGCCGGCCGGCCACAGCCGCTCGCCGGGGGCGATCAGGCGCAGCACCGGATCCTCAGGCGCCTGCGCGCTCGGCGTCTCGCCGGCTGCCAGCGCGCCGCGCAGCGCCGCCGTGACCTGCTCGTCGACGCCGCCATCCGCTGCCAGCGCCACGCCGTAGACGCTGCGCGCCCGCTCGGCCGTGACCCATCCCTCGGCGACGTCGCGGCGCACGTGCTCGGCGTCGCGCTCGCGCGCCGGCGCGTAGCCGCCGCCGCCTGAGGAGACGGAGATGATCGTCTCGCCGGGCGCCAGCACCACGCGACCCCACGCCTCCAGCTCGCGCACCTCGCCCTGCGCGGTGCGCATCAGCGGACGGCACAGCGCGCCGTCGCCGCCGCCGCGCGCGCCAAGCGCCGGGTTGACGGTGCCGTCGGCCGTGTACAGGACCTCCAGCTCGGTGTCGACGGGTCCGTACTCGATGTACAGCGACGGCGCGCCGCGGAAGCGTCCGGCCCCGCCTGTGTCGGGGACGATGCGGTCGGCCCACACACGGATCGGGTGCAGCAGCTCTAGCACCTCGGTGCTGTCGCGCATCATCGAGCCGCCGTCGCTCGTCTCGCCGTTGGTCAGCCAGCCGTCGCCGTGTGCGTGCGCCGCGCCGCCGGAGTTGCCGAGGATCATCATGTCGACGAACGGCGCGTCGCCGTGGCGCGGGTCGCGCCCGGACAGGCTTGCGACCGCGGGGGGGCACTCGGGCCCGGTGGAGGCCATCCCCATCCCGTCCTTGAACTCCGCGAGCGTGCGCTGGACGATGCCCGCCAGACGCTCCGCCAGGCCGGAGGTGGCGAGCGAGCAGCTGGCGGGGTGCACGGGGATGCCCACGCAGCAGTTCTCGCGCACCCTGATGTTGACCGCGCGGGCGCTGCCGGTGTTGCGCGGCACCGTGTGCTCGATGCTGTTGAACACGCCGATCAGAGCCGATGTCTGGGAGGTCGACTGGGTCAGGTTCAGGCCGCAGGGCAGGCAGTCGGGGTTGTTGCGCAGGTCGATCTCGATCTCCCCCGCCTCCGGGTCGACCGTTACCGTCACCTCCAGCTTCACGCCGTTCTCGACCCCCGGCAGCGGCACCGCGTCGTGGATGTCATGGCCGGTGCGACGGCCCGCCGGCAGCGTCTTGATCGTCGCGCGGATGCGCTCCTCGCTGTAGTCCAGCCAGTCGGCCACGTAGCGGTCGAAGGCGTCCCAGCCGACCTCCTCGCCGATCTTCAGCAGCTCGCGCTCGCCCACCCGTGCAGCGCCGATCATGCCCAGGTAGTCGCCGTACCAGTCCTCGGGCACGCGGATGCGGCTCTGGCACATGCGGATCACGTCGCCGACGTCTCTGTAGTCCTCCTGGATCTTCACGCACGGGAAGATCAGCGCCCCCTCCTCGTACACGTCACGTGCGGTGGCCGTCATCGTCGTCGGTTCGGCGTTGCCGATGTCGGCCATGTGCGCCTTCACGAACGCCGTCGCGCGGTGCACGCCCTCGTCGTCGATCACCGGCACGATGATGCAGTGATCGCCCGCGTGGGAGTTGCCGTGATAGGGGGAGTTGTGGATGAAGGCGTCGCCGCGGCGCATGTGCGGGTGCAGGCGCACCAGCCAGCGGTTGATCAGGTCGGGGCCGCTGATCACGTGGATCGGCAGCGACTCGCCCATCACCAGCAGCTCGTGCTCGGCGCTGACCACGCAGCAGGAGAAGTCGCGCGCGGTGTTCAGCACGGTCGACCGCGCGGTGCGGAACAGGGTGTTGGTCATCTTGCGCACCACGCCCTCCATGCGGTTGGTCATCACCGCCAGCGCGACCACGTCCCGGCTGTGCCCGGAGGAGGACCCTGCCATGGGCTTCAGCTCACCCCCTCGGCGGAGACGGCGCTCGAGCCCGCGAGCCTGTGCGCGTCGGGCTGCCCGGCGACGTCGGGCACGATCACGAGGCTGCCGCTGGCCGCGCGCTCGGCGCTGGCTCCGGGGTTGAGCACGATCGTCGTGAACGAGGACTCCACGATCGCGGGCCCGGCGACCGGCGCGCCCGGCGCCATCGACTCCAGGCGCCAGATCGCCGCGTCCACCTCGCCGACGCCGCTGAAGAACACCCGGCGGCTGGGCAGCGCGCCGTCGTCGCGCTCGATCGCGACCGTGTCCGCGACGCCACCGCCCAGCGGGCACGTGACGCGCGCCCTGAGGTTGACGACCTCCAGCTCGGCGCGATCGTCGCGCACGGCGTACACCTCTTCGTGCACCGCGTGGAAGTCCTCGACCAGCTGGGTCAGATCCTCGGGGGAGCCGAGCGAGCCCTGGCGCAGCCGCACGTCCAGCTGCCACACCTGGTGGCGGTAGCGCGCCTCGGCGACGTACTCGATCTCCGGCTCCGCGGCGGCGTTGCTGCGCCGCGCGAACTCCTCGCAGCGCCCGCGCAGGTCCCCGAGCAGCTCCTGCGCGCGCTCGTGGTCGAAGTCCTCCGAGCCCGTGAAGAACGCCGCCGCGTACTCGCTCATCAGGTCTGACATCAGCGCTCCGCGCGCGCTCAGCACCGCGCCCGCCTGCGGGATCACGATCCGCGGTGAGCCCAGCCGGCGCGCGATCGCCACGGCGTTCAGCCCCGCCGCGCCGCCGCCGCCGACGAGCACCGCCGTGCGCGGGTCGACGCCCTGGTTGACGGTGATCTCCTCGATCGACTGGATCATGCGCTCGGTCGCCACCGCCATGATCGCCGCCGCCGCCTCGTCGGTCGCCAGGCCCAGCGGCTTGCCGACGCGCTCGGCGATCGCGCGCTCGGAGGCGGCCGCGTCCAGGCTCATCTTGCCACCGAGGAAGTACTCGGGGTCGATGTAGCCGAGCACCACCGACGCGTCGGTCACGGTCGGCTCGACGCCGCCGCGCCCGTAGCACACGGGTCCGGGGTCGGCGCCCGCGCTCTGCGGCCCCACGTGCAGCAGCCCGCCGGGGTCGATCCACGCGATCGAGCCGCCGCCCGCGCCCACGCTGCGCACGTCGACGGCCGGGAAGCCCGTGATGTGGCCCTCGTACTCGAGACCCAGCCACGTCTCGCGGGTGACCGGTATGCGTCCGCGGCGCACCAGCGCCACGTCGTAGCTCGTCCCGCCGGTGTCGGCCACGACGGCGTTCTCGCTGAGGCCGTCCAGCGAGGCGTAGTGCCGGCCCGCGATCGGCGCCATCGCGGGGCCGGAGTTGATCGAGTGGATCGGCGCGGCCGCCATGTCCGCGGCATCGACCACGCCTCCGCTGGAGGTGACCATCAGCAGCCGTCCGGCGAAGCCGCTGGCGCGCAGCCTGTCCTCCAGCCCGCGCAGGTAGGCCGTCATCAGCGGCTTCAGCGACGCGTCGATCGCCGCGCACGACGCGCGGCGATACTCGCGCAGCGTCGGGTTGAGAGCGTGCGAGAGCGTGTACGGTACGCCCGGGAGGTGGCGCTCGAGCAGCTCGCCGAGCGCCAGCTCGTGCGCGGGGTTGGCGATCGACCACAGCAGGCACACCGCCACGGACTCCACGCCGCGCGCCGCCAGATCGCCGATCGCCTGCACCGCGGCGTCCCGATCGAGCGGCTTGACGATCTCGCCCTGGCTGCCGATCCGCTCGTCGATCTCGAACGTCAGCGCACGCGGTATGTACGGCTCGGGATAGCCGTGGGTCCAGTCGAACGGCTGTGTGCGCCCGCCCTCGCGCAGCAGCAGCACGTCGGGGTGCCCGCGCGTGCTCAGCAGCGCCGTGCGCGCGGTGCTGTTCGTGAGGATCGCGTTGATCGCCCGGGTGGTGCCGTGGATGAAGACCTCGGCGTCGGCGAGGAAGTCCTCGATCTCACGGCCGGCGTCCTGCGCCGCCTGCGCGACCGCCGCCAGGATGCCCTCCGCGGGGTCGTGCGGCGTGGTCGAGGACTTGTACAGGCGCACGTCCTCGCCGCACTCGACCACGAGGTCGGTGAACGTCCCTCCCGTGTCCGCAGCCAGTCTCATCCTCGTTCGATATGTAGCACCATAGACCGATATAACGTACCAGCGTCAGCGGCGCGCCGCCACCATCAGCACGTCCCGTCCCTCCTGGACCACCTCGCCACGATCGCTGTGGATGCTCACGCCGAGCGTCACGAAGCCAGTGCCCGGGCGCGAGCGGCTGGCGCGGCGCTCCAGCACCTCGTACACGCCCCAAACCGTGTCGCCCGGGAACACCGGAGCACGGAAGCGACGCTCGCAGCTGGCGAGCGCGAGGATCTGCCAGTCGTCGCGCACGCTGCGCAGGCCATAGCTCATCGACAGCACCAGCGGCCCGTGGGCGATGCGCCCGCCGAACTGGGTCTGCTCGCGCGCGAAGATCTCATCGACGTGCAGCGGGTTGAAGTCGCCCGACACGCCCGCGAAGGCGACGATGTCCGCCTCGGTGACAGTGCGCCTGCTCGTCTGGAAGCTGGCGCCGACCTCGATGTCCTCGAGCTGGACGGCCACCCTCCCGCCGCCTCAGGTGCCCGTGAACAGCGCCGGGCGCTTCGCCAGGAAGGCCGCGACCGCCTCAGCGTTGTCGTTGCTCGCTGCCAGCGCCTGCTGCTCGTCCGCCTCCAGCGCGAGCTGCTGGCGCAGCTGCGTGTAGGCCCACGCGTTGAACTCGCGCTTGGTCGCCGCGTACGCGCGCGTGGGGCCGGCGGCGAGCCTGGCCGCGAGCGTGGCGACGCTGGCGTCGAGGTCTTCGTCGGCGACCACGCTGTTGGCCAGGCCCCAGTCCAGCGCCCTGGCCGCCGGGATCGCTTCGCCCAGCAGCGCCATCTCCAGGCCACGTCCCAGCCCCGCCCTGGCCGCCACGAACGCCGACGCGCCGCCGTCGGGGGCGAGCCCGATTTTCACGAACGCCAGCATGAAGTACGCCGACTCGGCCGCTACCACCAGGTCGCACGCCAGCGCCAGCGCGCAGCCGATCCCCGCCGCCGGGCCGTTGACCGCCGCGATCACCGGCTTGGGCATCTCGCGTATCCCGGTGATGATCGGGTGGTGCACGCCGACCAGGCGCGTGTGGATGTCCCAGTGGCCGTCCGCGCCTTCGGGGAAGCCCTCGTTGACGTCCGCCCCGGCGGAGAACGCGCGCCCGCGGCCGGTGATCGTCACCGCGCGCACCGAGTCATCGGCCCCCAGCTCCTGGACGGCGTCGCGCAGCTCCCGCGCGAGCTCCTCGTTCCAGGCGTTCAGGGCCTCGGGGCGGTCCAGCGTCAGCGTCGCGACGGCGCCCACGCGCGTCAGCTCGAGTGTCCGGTAGGCCGCCATCCAGCGTCAGCCGCTCGCCGCGGCCGCCGCGGCCACGAGGCTCGCGTGACGCTCCGGGAAGAGCGTGCGGATGACCTCGTCGCGGATCTGGCGGCCGTCGAGCACGGCCTCCGAGGTCAGCGCCTGGATCGCCAGGCCGTTCAGGACTGCGTCGAAACGCCAGCTCCAGGGAATCGTGTCGGGCACGTCCGCGGGAACGAGCCCCTCGAGCGCGCGATCGATCAGCTCGAACCAGCTGTGCAGGCGCGACTCGATCGTGTGGCGCAGGTCGGGCAGGCGTACGGCCTCGCCGTAGGCGTTGATCCACACGCGCCAGGTCTCGGCGACCTCCTCCTCGTCGGCCAGCGCGCTGTCGAGCAGCGCCGTCAGGCGCTCGATCCCGGGCGGGATGCCGTCGATGGCCTCGCGAAAGCGCGCCTGCGCGCGCTCGGAGACGAACACGAGCGCCTGCGTCAGCAGGTCCTGGCGGCTGGCGAAGTAGTGGTTGAGCATTCCCGTGCTCACCCCCGCCTCCTCCGCCACCATCCGCATGGTGGAGCCGGCGAACCCCTCGCGTGCGATTACCGCGGCCGCCGCACGACAGATCTGCTCCCGGCGTATAGGCCCCATTCCCAGCTTCGGCACCGCTTTTCCTTCCGTCGATCCCGTTCCGGCCCCGCCTGCACTGCGGGCCACCGCGCGCTCGGCGCGCACGCGCCACGCCGTCGTGATGCTAGTAGGTGAGAAAAGTGACTGCTCATGTGTTCTAGCCAGCGTGCGCGCGCTTTGTTGCACGCTCACGCCGGATCTGCCTATAGTCGCATACCGAGTGATCGGTTTGCAACAGCCGCCCCGACTGAGAGGAAGCGCACACGCATGAGCATCGAGCGTCTGACCACCAATCCCGCATCCGGCTTCAGCGACGCCGTAACCGCCGTCGGTGCGGGCCGTCTGATCCACGTCGCCGGCAACGTCGGCTTCGGCCCCGATGGCAAGGTCGTGGCGGGGGGCATGGGGGCAGAGGCGCGAGCCACCTTCGACAACATCGAACGCACGCTGCAGGCCGCCGGCGCCGACATTTCGCACGTCGTCAAGATCAACGCGTACGTGACCTCGCTGGAGGAATACCCCGCGTACGCGCAGGCGCGCGCCGAGCGCTTCGGCGAGCTGCTGCCGGCGAGCGCCACCGTTCAGGTCGCCGGCCTGCTCGCGGGCGCCCACATCGAGATCGACGCCGTCGCGTTCGTACCCGACGTATGAGCGCACGCATCACCTGCGACATCGGCGGGACGTTCACGGACGTCGTTGTCTCCGACTCGAGCGGCGGGCTGACGGTGGCCAAGGCGCTGACGCAGCCCAGCCACCTGTTCGGGGGCCTGCGCGCGGCGCTCGAGCGGGCCGCCGAGCAGCTGCGCGAGCCGCTCGCGGCGCTGCTCGGCCGCACCTCGCTGTTCATCTTCAGCACCACGCAGGCGACCAACGCGATCCTCGAGGGGACGACCGCGCGCACGGCGTTCCTGTGCACGGAGGGCTTCCCCGACATCCTCGTGCGGCGCGAGGGCGGCTCGCTGCGCCCGTACGACTACACGCGTGCGTTCGGCGAGCCCTACGTGCCGCGGCGGCTGACGTTCGAGATCCCCGAGCGCGTGGACGCCGACGGCAACATCGTCAGCGCGCTCGACGAGGCCGGCGCGCGTGCGCGTCTGTCCGAGGCCAGGGCGCTGCGCGTGCAGGCGGTGTCCGTGTGCTTGCTGTGGTCGACGGCCAACCCCGCTCACGAGCTCGCCCTCGGCGAGCTGATCGAGCGGGAGCTGCCCGGGGTTCCCTACTCGCTCTCCCATCAGATCAACCCGATCGTGCGCGAGTACCGCCGCGCCTCGGGCACCTCGATCGACGCCTCGCTGAAGCCGCTGATGCAGAGCCACCTGCCCGAGATCGCGAGCGGGCTGCAGGCGGAGGGCTTCGCCGGCGAGCTGCTCGCGGCCAGCTCCGCCGGCGGCGTCGTGCCGATGTCGGAGCTGATCGAGCGGCCGCTGTGGTCGGTGCGCTCGGGCCCGTCGCTGGCGCCGGTGGCGGCACGCACGGTCGCGGCGGCCGAGACTGGATCCCACCGCGTCGACGTGATCGTGTGCGACACCGGCGGCACCAGCTTCGACGTCAGCCTCGTGCGCGACGGCGACCTCGTGTTCACGAACGAGACGTGGCTGGGTGAACCCTTCCAGGGTCACATCACAGGCCTCGCCGCGGTCGACGTGCGCAGCATCGGCGCGGGCGGCGGCTCGATCGCATGGGTCGACCCCGGCGGGCTGCTGCGCGTCGGCCCGGAGAGCGCCGGCGCCGATCCTGGCCCCGCGTGCTACGGCCGCGGCGGCACGCGCCCGACCGTCACCGACGCCGCGCTCGTGCTCGGCTACGTCGACCCCGAGCGCTTCCTCGGAGGCGCCATGGCGCTGGACACGCCCGCCGCGGAGACGGCGCTCGGCGAACTCGCCGGGACGCTCGGCGTGGGTCTGCGCGAGGTCGCGCACGCGGTCCTGTCGATCGCCAACGAGCGGATGATCGCGGCCATCCACGAGCTGACCGTCAACGAGGGCGTCGACCCTCGCGACAGCACGCTCGTCGCCGGCGGCGGCGCGGCCGGCCTGACGATCCTGCCGATCGCCCGCGAGCTCGGCTGCCGCGAGGTCCTCATCCCCAGGGCCGCGGGCGTGCTGTCGGCGTTCGGCGGCCAGCACAGCGACATCGTGCGCGAGGTCACCGCGCCCCACGTCACCAGCTCGCAGGCGTTCGACTTTCCGGGGGTCCGCGAGACGCTGGACGGGCTGCGCGCACGCATGCTCGCGTTCGAGTCCGAGCTGCCCGCGGGGCTCGCCGGCGAGGCGCAGCGCCGCTACTTCGTCGAGGCCCGCTACGCCTATCAGGTGTGGGATCTGTCCATCCCCCTGGAGGGCGACGGCGTCGAGGACGAGCAGGCGCTCGAGCGCCTGCTCGAGCGCTTCCACGACGCCCACGAGCGCATCTTCGCCGTGCGCGAGCCAGGCCAGAGGATCGAGATGAGCCAGTGGAAGGGGCGCGTGGTCATCGCCACCACCACGCCACCGGTGGCCGCGCGACGCCACGCCGCCCCGGAGGCGCGCATGCCGCAGCGGCGCACGGCCTACTTCCCGGAGCTCGGCGAGGTGGACATCCCGGTGCACCTCGGCTCGGAGCTCGCCCCCGGGGCCGGCGTCGAGGGCCCGGCGCTGGTGATCGAGCCGGAGACGACGATCGTCGTCTATCCCGGCTGGAGCGCCCACGTGAGCGCCCTGGGCAACTACAGGCTGGAGCTCGCATGACGCCTGAGCAGACCGACGCACAGAGCAAGGCGCCCCGCCAGCTCGACCCGACGCTGACGGCGGTCCTCGCCCACCGCTTCGAAGCGATCGTGCGGGAGATGACCAACACGCTGTTCCGCACGGGCCGCTCGTCGATCCTGAACATGGCGCGCGACTTCTCCTGCGCGATCGTCACCGCCGACGATCAGCTGTTCGCGGCGGCCGAGGGGCTGCAGGTGCACGTGCTCGGGGCGGGCCTGCAGACGGCCTCCATGCGCGAGCTGCACCCCGACATGCGCGAGGGCGACGCCTACCTGCACAACGACCCGATGCTCGGCAACACGCACACCGCCGACCACACGATCCTCGTGCCCGTGTTCTTCGCCGGAGAGCACATCTTCACCGCCACCGCCAAGGCCCACCAGGCCGACTGCGGCAACTCGGAGCCCTCCACTTACATGGCCTATGTCGCCGACGTCTACGCCGAGGGTGGACTGATCTTCCCGTGCGTGAAGGTGCAGCAGGACAACAGCGACATCGAGGACATCATCCGCATGTGCCGCCGGCGGATTCGCGTGCCGGAGGTGTGGTACGGCGACTATCTGGCGGCGCTCGGCGCGGCCCGCATCGGCGAGCGGAGGCTCGGCGAGGTGATCGCCCGCTACGGCGTGGAGACGATCAGGGCTTTCGTGGCGGAGTGGCTGGACTACTCCGAGCGCTGCATGGAGCAGGCGATCCGCCGGCTGCCCGCCAAGCGCCTGCACGCGCGCTCGCGCCACGATCCCATCCCGGGCCTGCCCGGAGGCGTCGAGGTCAACGTCACGATCGACGTCGAGCCCGAGCGCGGGCTCGTCAGCTTCGACCTGCGCGAGAACCCCGACTGCATCCCGTTCGGGCTGAACGTGTCGGAGTACTGCGCGCGCGGCGGCTGCATGATCGCGCTGCTCAACTGCCTGGAGGAGGACATACCCCGCAACGCGGGCAGCTTCCGGCGCATCGAGGTGCTGCTGCGCGAGGGCTCGCTCGCGGGCGGACTCGTGGAGCCGTATTCCGCCTCGGTGTCCACCACGAACGTCCTCAACCGCATCATCAACGCCGCGCAGAGCGCCTTCTGCCAGCTCGGCGACGGCCAGGGACTGGCCGAGGGCGCCGGCGCCCTCGGCGTTGGCTTCTCGGTCTTCTCCGGCGCCTATCCGGACAGCGGCGAGCCGTACGTGAGCTCGATGGTGATCGGCAACAACGGCGGTCCCGCCTCGCCCCACTGCGACGGCTGGATCACATACGCGATGCCCGACTGCCCGAAGACGATCTACATCGACAGCGTGGAGATGCTCGAGCGCACCTACCCGCTGCACTTCCGCTCGCTGCGGCTGCTCGCCGACTCGGGCGGAGCCGGCCGCCTGCGCGGCGGGCCCGCGGGAGAGGTCGTCTACGGGCCCAGATCGCAGGAGCCGCTGCGCGTCTTCTACCTCGCCGACTTCGCCGTCAACCCGCCACAGGGCGTGCGGGGCGGGGAGCCGGGAGCGGCGGCCTGGGCGAGCGTGATCGACCTCGACGGCAGCGAGCGCCAGGTGGAGCCCGTGGGCGACTCGCTGCTCGCGCCCGGGCAGTGGATCCGCGGGATAGAGGCCGGCGGCGGCGGTTACGGCGACCCGCTGGAGCGCGACCCGCAGGCGGTCCTGCGGGACGTGATCGAGCGCTGGGTCAGCGCCAGGGCGGCACACGACGTCTACGGCGTGGTGCTCGCCGAGGAAGGCCCGGATCCGGGGCTCACCGTCGATCCCCAGGGCACGCGCGAGCGGCGCGAGACCCTCAGCAGAGAGCGAGCCGCTCGTCGGGACGCCGCCGACCGGACCTCTCGATGAGCTTGGATTGCCGATCCGGGCGTGTCTTGTCTATGATGCATATCAACCAATCGATATGCAAAATGGGGAGACCGCTCTCCTGACGAAGAGAGCGAGAACGGGGTCCGATGTGTCTACGCATGAGCTGACGGCGGTCGAGCAGGAGTACACGCGGCGCACACCCGCCTCGGCGCGGTTGATGGAGCGGGCGTCAGCCTGCATGCCGCATGGGGTCACGCGCACGCTCAGCTGGTTCGCGCCCTACCCTGTCGTCTTCGAGCGCGGTAGCGGCGCGCAGCTCTACGACGTCGACGGCAACCGCTACGTGGATCTCTTCAGCAACGGCCTGAGCCTGATGCACGGTCACGCCTACGGCCCGATCGAAGAGGCGCTCGCGGGCGCGCTCCCGCGCGGCACGGCCTGGCCGGGCGCCTCCGAGGAGCAGATCGCCTTCGCCGAGCTGCTCTGCAGACGCGTGCCCGGCGCCGAGCAGGTCCGCTTCGCGAACACCGGCACCGAGGCGACGATGCTGGCGGTCAAACTCGCGCGCCACGCGACCGGCCGCCAGGTCGTGATCAAGGCGTGGCACGGCTATCACGGCTCCTACGACGATCTCGAGGTCGGGCTGCAGGGACAGGGAGAGATCCCAGGGCGCGTCGCGCTGGCGACGTTCGGCGATCTCGACTCCTACAGGGCGGCGCTGGAGCGCAACCGCGGTGAGGTCGCCGCGATCGTCGTCGAGCCCGTGCAGTACACGGGCGTCGTCACGCCGCCGCCCGACGGCTTCCTGCCGGCGCTGCGCGCGCTGGCGCGCGATGCGGGAGTGCTGTTCGTGCTCGACGACTGCCTGATGTTCCGCCTGGCCGAGGGCGGCTCAGCCGAGCGCTTCGGACTCCAGGCCGCGGACATCACCTGCCTGGGCAAGTGGGTCGGCGGCGGCCTGCCCGTCGGCGCGATCACGGCATCGGCCGAGCTGATGGCGATCTTCGACCCCAACCCCGCGGCCGAGGGCGCCCTGTACCACGGCGGCTCCTTCAACGGCAACCCGCTCGGGATGATCGCCGGCGCGATCGCGGTCGGCGACCTCACCGCCGCGGACATCGCGCGCATCGACGCGCAGGGCGACGAGCTGCGTGCGGACATCGCGCAGTCGGCACAGGAGATCGGCGTGCCCGTGCTCACCCAGGGTCTGGGCTCGGCGTTCGGCCTGTACGTGCTCGACGACACCGGCGACGACGACGAGAAGATCGACTTCAGGGCCACCTCGCTGCTGCACCTGGCGGCCGTCAACCACGGCGTCTACTACGGAAGCGGCGGAGAGTTCGGCCTGTGCACAGCGCTTGACGACGGCGATCTCGAGGACGTGCGCGTCGGCCTGCGCGCGGCGCTAGCCGACGTCGCGCAGCTCGGTTAGGAACGCCAGCGACTCCTCGCTGCCACCGCGGGGCTCGTACTCAAGCCCGACCGCTCCCCTGTAGCCGCTCGCGTCGAGCCGTTCGAGGATGCCGCGCACGTCCAACGACCCGGTGCCCGGCTGACCACGGCCAGGGCAGTCGGCGATCTGCACGTGGCCGATGAGATCGCCGTAGCGATCGATCGCCTCCAGCGGGTCGCCGCCGCCGCGCGCCACGTGGTAGATGTCCAGCAGCAGGCCGAGCGCATCCGAGCCGGCCTCCTCGATCAGCTCGACGGCCTCCCGCGGGGTCGGCGCCAGGTAGCCGGGATGGTCGATCGCGTTGACCGGCTCGATCAGGATGCGCAGCCCGCGCGCCGCCGCCTGCGGCGCGAACGCGCGCAGCGCATCGATGACGGCCTCGCGCTGGCGCGAGTGGCTGACGCCGGGCAGCGCCCTGCCGACGAGCAGGTTCAGCTGGCGTGTGCCCACGTCCCGTGCGAACTCGGCCGCCTCCACGAACGCGCGCTCGGCCTGCTCGCGCCGGGCGGGATCGTTGACAAAGCCGCGCTCGCCGCGCTCGACATCGCCGGCGCAGCAGTTGAGCAGCACGACGTCGACACCCTGCTCGGCGAGGAGCGACGGCAGGCGCTCGCGCTCGGCCGCCTCGGGCCAGACGGTTTCGATCGAGCGAAAGCCCGCCCGGCGTGCCGCCCCCACTCGCTCGAGATAGGGCAGCTCGCCGAACAGCCAGGAGATGTGAGCCGAGAAGGTGAGGCTCACAGGCGTGGGAGCCTCATGCCCCCTCGGGGATGAACGCGACCGCTTCGACCTCGAGCTGCGCCGCGTTCGCGAGGCCCGCGACCTGCACCGTGGCGCTGCTCGGGGGGTGGCCCGCGAACGCCCTGCCGCGCGCCAGATCGTACTCGGCGTAGAGCTCCTTGCTCGTCAGATAGCCGGTGATCTTGACCACGTCGCTCATCTTCGCGCCGGCTTTCTCCAGCGACTGGCCGATGCGCGCGAAGCACTGGTCGGCCTCCGCGGCGAAGGTGTCGTTGACCATGTTGCCGTCGGCGTCCGCGCCGATCTGCCCCGAGATGTAGATCCAGCGGCCGGGGCCGCTGAAGCTGATCGAGTCGCAGAACGACGTCCCCCAAGGGCTGTCAACACGCTGCTTTGCCATCGCGTCCATCTCCTCTCGTTATGTGGTCGTGAGCCGGGCGACGTCCCGCAGCGCCCGGAGCAGTCCTTCGTGAGCCTCGTCGAGCGCCGCGCCGGCGGTCACGCTGGAAAGCGCGATCTCGCCGCCCGGACCCATCAGCACCCCATGGTTGAGCGCCGCGAGGTGCAGCAGCTGCGTGGCCTCGCCGGCGTTGAACGTGCTGCCCTCGTGACGCTCGAGCGTGTCGGTCACGTACACGCCCATCACCGAGCCCTCACTGACGATGCTCAGCGGCAGGCCGAGCGCGGCGGCCTGCCTCGCCAGCGCCACCGCGAGGTCCTGCGCGTGCTCGTTCATCGCCGTGATCGTGTCCCTCGTGAAATGCTCCAGGCTGACACGGCCGGACACGCAGCTGAGCAGGTTGCCGTTGAAGGAGCCCCCGTGGTAGAGCGGGTGCTCGCGGTGCGGGTCGAGCACGTCCATCACCTCGGCGCGCCCGCCGAGCACGCCCATCGGCAGGCCGCCGCCGATGAACTTGCCGAGGAACGTCAGGTCCGGCGTCAGCGAGTACAGCTCTGCCGATCCGCCGTAGGCCAGGCGCAGCATCAGGCAGTCGTCGAGCACGAACAGCGCGCCGGCGCGCTGCGCGGCCTGCTGCACGCGCGCCAGGAAGCCGGGCGGGGCGGTCGTCACGAGCCCGCTGAACAGCAGCGGCTCGAGCACCACGGCGGCGATCTCCGAGCCATGCTCCTCCAGCTGGCGTTCGAACGCCTCGGCGTCGCCGAAGGGCGCGAGGTAGACCCGCCCGGGTATCTCCGGTCGCTCGTACAGGCCGACCTCGAGGTCGTCGTAGGAGCCGTGGAAGCCGTCGATGGACTTGAGCACCGCCGGGCGGCCGGTGAAGGCGCGGGCGACCTTCATCGCGAGCATCCCCGACTCGGTGCCCGAGTTGGTGAAGCGCACGCGCTCGAAGATCTCGATCCGCTCGCACAGCATCCGCGCGAACGCGATCTGCTCCTCCGATCCGACCAGCCAGCCGGAGCCGCGCTCGAGCGCCTCGTGCAGCGCCGCCACGACTGGCGGGAAGGCGTGGCCGTGGATCAGGCTGAGGCCGTTGTTGGCCAGGTCGACATAGCGGTTGCCGTCGAGGTCGATCAGGTACGGCCCTTCGCCGCGCTCGGCGACGATCGGATAGGGGCGGTGATAGCCCCAGCCGCGGGTGAGGCCGCGGACCATGTAGCGGCGCGCCTCTTCCATCGCGTGCGCCGAGCGCGGGGTGCGCCGGGCGTAGGTCTCCTCGACGCTTGCTCGCGCGTCCGCCGCGAGGACGAGACTGCTCATCTATCCCCAATTCCTAGAGGTCTTGCACGAGACAGGCCGATATCGTTCGATATCTTGTCCGCTATACCGATATACCCTACCACGGAGAGTAATCAACGTGCCAGCAGCGCCGTACGATAGAACTACCGCCGTGCAAGGGGCCGTTCAGCCGATCGCGCGCAATCTGCGCCGCTGGAGGGTGACCCGGGGGATGACCCTCTCCGCGCTCGCCGAGCAGGCGGGCGTGGCGAAGTCCACGGTGTCGCTGATCGAGCGTGGCCAGGGCAACCCGTCGATCGACACCGTGTGGGCGCTCGCGGTCGCCCTGGGGGTGCCGTTCGCGAGCCTCTTCCACGACGAGCCCACGACGGATGACGTGACCGTCGTGCGCGCGGATGACGCCGTGATAGCCGTCGACCCGGCGGGGCTGGAGACAAGCGGCCTCGTCTCCCGCCACCTGCTCACGCGAGCCGGCGGAGCCCTCATCGAGATCTACACGCTGGTGCTCGAGAAGGGGGCGGTGCGACAGGCCCAAGCCCATACGAGCGGCATGTTCGAGCACCTCACGGTGGCCACGGGAACCGTGGAGATCTCCACCGACTCCTTCTCGGAGGTCCTCGGCCAGAGCGATCTCATCAGCTTCCGCGCCGACCGACCGCACAGCTATCGCGTGATCGAGGGCCCAGTGCTGCTGGTGGCGGTCCACGAGTACCCCAAGCACGGCCAGTGAGCGACCCCGCGCGCACCGCCGCCGTCCGCGGCGGCGCTCAGTAGGAGCGGGGAAGACCCAGCACGTGCTGGGCGACGAACGCCTGCACGAGGTTGTTGTTGACGGGCGCCGTCTTGTACAGCCGCGTCTCGCGGAACTTGCGCTCGATGTCGTACTCCTGGGCGAAGCCGAAGCCGCCGTGTGCGTCCAGCGCGGCGTTGGCCGCCTCCCACGAGGCTTCTGAGGCGAGGTACTTGGCCATGTTCGCCTCAGCGCCCGCCGGCTGGCCGCCGTCGTAGAGCCAGGCCGCCTTCCAGCGCACGAGATCCGCCGCGGTCATCGCCATGTGGGCTTTGGCCAGCGGGAACTGCACGCCCTGGTTGGCGCCGATCGGACGGCCGAAGACGACCCGCTCGCTGGCGTAGGAGACGGCGCGATCGAGGAAGAAGCGGCAGTCGCCGATGCACTCCGAGGCGATCAGGATGCGCTCGGCGTTCATGCCATCGAGGATGTAGCGAAAGCCCTCGCCCTCCTCGCCGATCAGCGCGTCCGCGGGCAGCTCTAGGTTCTCGAAGAAGACCTCCGTGGTGGCGTGGTTCATCATCGTCTTGATCGGGCGGATCGTCAGCTGCGCCGCGCCCCCCGGCTGCTCTGCGTCGCGCCCGCGCATGTCCACCAGGAACACCGACAGGCCGGCCGTGCGCTTCTCGGCCTGCTCCAGCGGGGTGGTGCGCGCGAGCAGGATCATCAGGTCGGAGTGCCCGGCGCGCGAGGTCCAGATCTTCTGCCCGTTGACCACGTAGCCCTCGCCGCGGCGCTCGGCGCGCGTGGCGATGCGCGTGGTGTCCGAGCCAGCGTCGGGCTCGGTCACGGCGAACGCCTGCAGGCGCAGCTCGCCCGCGGCGATCCGCGGCAGGAGCTCGCGCTTCTGCGCCTCGCTGCCGTGGCGCAGCAGCGTGCCCATCGTGTACATCTGCGCGTGGCAGGCCCCGGCGTTGGCGCCCGACGCGCAGATCTCCTCGAGGATCACGCTGGCGGTCGCGAGCGGCAGCCCCGAGCCGCCGTACTCCTCCGGAATCAGCGCCGCCAGCCAGCCCTGCTCGGTGAGCGCGGCCACGAACTCGCTCGGATATGTGTCGGGCTCCAGGGCGCGCCAGTACTCGCCGGGGAAGCGCGCGCACAGCGCGCGCACGGCCTCGCGGATGGCGCGGGCGTCCTGCGGCTCGCTGAAGTCCATGGGTCGCTCAACCCAGCTTTCGTTCCAGCTCGGCCGCGACCGCGAACAGGTCGGCGACCGCGCCATAGTCGGCGACGTCGAAGATGCGCGCGCCCGGATCGGAGTTGACGGCAATGATCGTGCTCCCCTCGGCGATGCCCGCGAGATGCTGCGCGGCGCCGGAGATGCCGAGCGCCAGGTACACCCGTGGCGCGACCGTCCGGCCCGTCTGCCCGACCTTGCGCGTTCGCGGCGCCCATCCTTTCTCCACCAGCGGGCCGGAGACCGACAGCGTCGCCCCCATGCGCTCAGCCAGCCGCTGCAGGCCGGGGATGCTCTCGGGCGCGCCGACGCCGCGCCCGATCGACAGCAGGAAGCCGGCGCCGGCGATGTCGGGCTCGCCCGCCGAGGACTCCTGGCGGCCGAGCTCCGATCCCTGCACGCGCTCGGTGCGCTCGCGCCCCTTCAGCTCCACGTCCAGGCGTGTGCGCAGGGGCGCCGCGTGCGGAGCCTGCGCGTTGGTGTCCGGGGCCGCGAACGCGCCCGCGCGCAGAAGCAGCACGACGGTCTCCCTGTTGGGGAAGTCGAGCTCGGCCACCAGCCGCTCGCCGTAGGCGCCGCGCCGGGCGAGCACGCCGCTCTCGCCCCACGACAGGCCGATCACGTCGCTGGCGAAGCCGTGACGGGCGTGCGCCGCGAGCGCGGGCGCGAAATTGAGCGAGTCGAGCGTGTGCCCGGCGAGCACCACCGTCGGGCTGTGCTTCTCGATCAACCCCTCGAGCGCCACCTGCCAGACGTGCGCCTCGAAATGCTCACACGGCGTGGGTACGGCGACGATCTCCTGCACGCCGGCCACGTCGAGCGCGTCGAGCTTGGCCTCGGCGTCGTGGCCGATCAGGGCGACCGTCAGCGCCCCCACGCGCTGCTCGCACAGAGCGCGCCCCGCGCCGATCAGCTCGATGCTCGCCGGGCGCACGCCGGCGCCCGGGCCGTCCAGCTCGGCCAACACGAGGACGCCGCCCATCAGGCGCTCATCCGCTCCGCGACGATCTCGGCGATGCGCGCCGCGATCTCGGCGGGCTCCTCGCCGAGCATCGTCGGCCCATCGCCGCGCTCGCGCTCGAGCACCCGCAACGTGCGCGAGCCCGCGGACGCACCCACGGCGTCCGGGTGCAGCTCCAGCTCGGCGAGCCCGAGCATCCGCAGCGGCTGCTCGCGCGCCCGCTTGATCGCGCGCAGGTTCGCGTGGCGGGGCTCGTTGGCGCCAGTCTGAACGGTCAGCAGCGCGGGCGTCGACAGACGCAGCACCTCGGTCGCGCCGCCGTCGAGCTCGCGCCGCACGGTCAGCTGGGCGCCGTCGTACTCGATCGCGCTGACGACGGCCACGTGCGCGAGCGCGAGCAGGCCGGCCAGCGCGATCCCGGTGGCAGCGGCGGCGGCGTCGGAGGACTGCGCGCCGCAGAGGATCACGTCGGGCGACTCCTTGACGGCGAGCGCCGCCAGCACCCACGCGACGGCGAGCGCGTCCGCGTCCTGCAGAGCCGGATCCCAGACACGCAGCGCGCGGTCGGCGCCTTTGGCCAGGCACGCGCGCAGGCCCTCCTCGGCGTGCTCGTCGCCGACACTCACGACCGCCACCTCGCCGCCGCCGGCCTGCTCGACGAGCCGCAGGCCGGCCTCGAGCGAGAACGCATCCCACTCGTTGAGCTGCCACTCCAGCGCCTCGGGCGCTACGGCGGTCGCGCCGGCGAGCGTGAAGTCACGCTCGAGCACCGCCACCGACTTGACAGGGACCAGAGCCCTCATGCGCGCATGCGCTAGGCGCCCGCCGCGGCGACGGGGCGCGCGCGGTTGACGTCGGGCAGCTCGCGGATGTAGGGAAGCGGGGTCGCCGGGTCGGCCGTGTCGATCTCGCGCGCGAGCCGGTGCCCGTCGAAGATGTTTTCGGCGATCGTGCGCGGAGCCAGGCAGTCTCCGATCCGGTACACCGACTCGATGCCCTCGCGCTCCAGGCGCTGGGGGTCGGCGCGCAGCTCGTGGTAGAGCGCGTCGCGCGGTTCGCGCTGGGTGACGAGCACGACCGCGTCGGCGTGCCAGACGACCGGATCGGACCCGGGCGGCGCCCACACGTTCTGCCCGAGCAGCTGTTCGCCCGCGATCCGCGAGAGGAGGTGGTTGGGCACGATTTCCACGCCCCGCACGCGCAGCTCGCGATTCACGCGGAAGGCCTCGCCGGTGAGGAACATGAACGGGGAGAGGTTGGGAAACGGCGTGACTATGCTCACGCGCTTGCCCGCCGCGAGCAGCATCTCGGCCACGCCCACGGCGGTGAAGTAGCCGTCGGTGTCGTACACGAGCACGTGCTCGCCGTCGATCGCACCACCCGCCGCGGAGACCTGCTCGGGCGTGTACACGAAGTCGTGCTCCGCGCCGGGGATCGTCGCCTGCGTGGGGCCGTTCATGCCGTCGGCGCGCCAGCGCGCGCCGGTGGCGATCACGACGATCTCGGCGCCGTAGATGAGGATCGCCTCGGCGTCGAGCTCGGTCGCGAGGATGACCTCGACGTTGGCGAGCTTGTCGAGCTGGACTTGGCGGTAGGTGGTCACGCGCCCCCACTCACCGAGGTTGGGGTAGGCGCTGATCGCGCGCACGCAGCCGCCGAGCGCATCCTGCTCGTCGAGCAGGTGCACGGCGCTCATGCCGCGCTTGCCGAGCACCATCGCGCACTCCATGCCGGCCGGCCCCGCGCCGACCACGAGCACGGTCTTCTCGTGGTTGGCCGCTTTGGCGAAGCGCTCGGGGTGCCAGCCGCGGCGGAACTCCTCGCCAAGGGTCGCGTTCTGGGTGCACACGATCGGGGCGCCCTGGGCGAAGCGCGAGGCGCAGATGTTGCAGCCGATGCACTCGCGGATGTCCTCGTAGCGGCCCTGCTCGATCTTCTCCGGCAGGAACGGGTCGGCGATCGACGGGCGCGCCGCGGCGATGATGTCGATCACACCCGAGCGGATGGCCGCGACCATCGTGTCGGGGTTGGTGAAGCGCCCGACCGCGGCGATCGGCTTGGCGGTGGCGCCGCGGACGGCCTCGATGTACTCGCGGTGGCTGAACTCGCCGGCGAAGCGCGAGGCGACGGCGTCGTCGCCGGCCCACTCAGCCGCGACCCAGCCGCCGGCCTGCAGGTCCCAGAAGTCGACCAGGTGATCGCCCAGCTCGATGAACCGGTAGGCCTCCTCGGCGGCGCGGATCCCGAGCGGGCTGTCGTTGAGCGTGTCCACACACAGGCGCGCGGTGATCGCGCAGTCCTCGCCGACGGCCTCGCGCACCTGCTCGATCGTCTCCAGCCAGAAGCGCGCGCGGTTCTCCAGCGAGCCGCCGTACTCGTCGCCGCGGCGGTTGTACTTGGACATCAGGAAGTGCTGCGTGATCGCCCCGCACTCGGCGCCCTCGAGGTTGATGATGTCGAAGCCGACGTCGCGCGCGCGGCGCGCGGCCGCCACGTAGTAGCCCTGGATCTCCCTGATGCCGGCCTTGTCCAGTTCGTAGCAGCTGGTCGCGTACAGGCTGTCGTCGCTCATCTGGCTGACGCTGCGCGCCGGCAGCCGCGACTCGAGGTTGCCTGCTACGCAGCCGCCGTGCCAGAACTCGATGCCCGCGAGCGCGCCGTGTTCGTGCGCGAGATCGGCCATCGCGGCGAGGTTGCGCGCGTCGTCGTCGTCCCACAGGCGCGCGGAGACGAGCGGGCGCGAGTCGCTCGAGGGGTGCACCGAGCAGAACTCGGTGTTGACGGCGGCCCAGCCTCCCTCGGCCTTCATGCCGCGGATGTGCGCCTGCGCGCCTGGGAGCTCCGCCCCGAAGCTCGTGCAGTGCGGGCTCTGATAGAAGCGGTTGCGCAGCGTCTTCGGGCCGATCGGCACCGGCTCGAACAGGACGTCGTGGCGGGGATCCCGGGCCATCGCTCTCTGCCTATGTCCTTTCCGCGAGCAGGTCGGCCGCGAGCGCGTCGTCGCGGCGCTCGCGCAGCTCGCCCAGCACCTGCGGATCGGTGGGCACGTGCGCGGCGAAGCCCGAGCCGGCGGCGGCAGCGTCGGAGAGCACCGGGAACAGGTTCTCGGCGATCGCGTCGAACGTCCGCGCGCCGCCCAGCCCGACCGTCTCGAACGGACCGGTCAGCCGCCAGCGCCGCGCGAGGCCGTCGCGCATCACCTCGTCGATCGCCTGCGGGGTCGCGACGCCGTGCTCGACCAGCCACAGGCTCTCGCGCAAGACCGCCAGCTGCAGGCGGTTCCACAGCAGCCCGGGAACCTCGTGGTCGAGGATCACCGGGCGCTTGCCGATCGTGCGCAGCAGCGCCGCGACGCGCTCGCGCAGCGCGACCGGCGTGCGATCGCCGGCGACGACCTCCACCAAGGGCATCAGCAGCGGCGGGTTCCAGTAGTGGGTTCCGACGATCCGCTCGCCCGCGCCAGCGGCCTCGCCGAGCGCGGTGATCGAGATCGAGGAGGTGTTGGTGGCGAGGATGGCGCCGGGGTGGCGCGCACACAGCTCACCGAGCACGTCGGCCTTCACCTCGAGATCCTCGGGCAGCGACTCGACGATCAGCTCGAACGCGCCCTCGCCGCCGGCGGGCCCGTCGGAGCCGCCTTGCCCGTCGCGGTAGAGCATCCGCGCGCGGGCGGACTCGACCGCCGCCGGGTCGGCCAGGCGGTGGTGCAGCGCCAGCGCCAGCGCCCGTTCGACGCGCTGCTGGGCTCCCGCGCGCTCGCGCACGATCCACGTCACCGGACACCCGGCGAGCGCGTACTCGCAGCCGATCTGCGCGCCCATCAGGCCGGCGCCGACGATCGCGACGCGCTCGCTGGCGTTGCCCTGCGCGGTCAAGCCTGCACCTCGTGCGTGGAGGTCCCGAGCACCATCAGGGTCTTGGTGCCGGTGACGCGCCCGCTGCGGCGCAGCAGGTCGATCACGCGCTTGAGATCCTCGACGTCCTTGACGCGGATCCACGCGAGCGCGTCGGGGTCGCCGGCGGTGGTGAAGACGGTCTGCACCTCGGGGATGTCGTTGGCGATCCCCGCGATCTCGTCGACGCGCGAGTTGCCGGCGAAGCGCAGCTCGGTGAACGCCTGCAGCGGCTGGCCGAGCTTGCCGTGGTCGACGAGCACGGTGTAGCCGGTGATCACGCGCTCGCGCTCGAGCCGGTCGACGCGCCGCTTGACGGCCGGCGCCGACAGCGAGACGCGCGGCGCGATGTCCGCGAACGTGCGCCGCGCGTCCTCGCGCAGCAGCCCGATGATCTCCAGATCGGTGGCGTCGAGTTCGGCTTCGGCCGTAGGCACGCAAGAATCATATAGCTGACGGTCGATATGTGGGTTAATCATGCGCAATTCGGCCCTTTGACACTCTCGGCGTTGCGCCAGATGGCCACATCGACTTCCATATGTTGCGATGGCAACAGAGGTCACGCAGCTGGCGCAGGAGCCCGACGCGGGCGAGGGCTCGGAGGGCGGCCGGCTGGAGGTGCTCGAAGCGGTGCAGCGCCGCGTGCTGTGGCTGGCGATGAGCATGGTCCACCACGCCAACAAGGTCCGTGAGACGTCCTCGGGGGTGAAGGTGGGCGGCCATCAGGCCTCCTCGGCGTCGATGGTCGGCATCATGTCGGCGCTGTACTTCGAGCACCTGCGCGGCCCCGATCGCGTGTCGGTGAAGCCGCACGCGGCGCCGGTGCTGCACGCGATCAACTACCTGATGGGGCGCCTGGACGAGAGCTACTTGACAGAGCTGCGTGCGTTCGGCGGCCTGCAGAGCTACCCGAGCCGCGCGAAGGACCCTGACCCGGTGGACTTCTCGACGGGCTCGGTCGGAATCGGCGCGACGGCGACGCTGTGGAGCGCGCTGGCGCACCGCTACGTGGCCGGCCACTTCGAGGTGCCGCTCGGCGGGCGCCAGGTAGCGCTGGTCGGCGACGCGGAGCTCGACGAGGGCGCCATCTGGGAAGCGCTGATCGACCCGCTGGTCGCCTCGCTGGGCGAGGTGCTGTGGATCGTCGACGTCAACCGCCAGTCGCTGGATCGCGTGGTGCCGGAGATCGCGGTCGCGCGCACCGCGGCGATGTTCGAGGCGGCGGGCTGGCAGGCGATCACGATCAAGTACGGGCGGCGGCTGCGCGCGCTGTTCGAGCGCCCCGGCGGCGAGGCGCTGCGACGGCGGATCGACGCGATGCCCAACGAGGAGTATCAGCGCCTGCTGCGCAGCCCCGCGGCGGAGCTGCGCGAGCGGCTGCCGGGAACGGGCCGTGGACGGCGCGAGCTGGAGCGGCTGATCAAGGATCTCGACGACTCAGAGCTTGCCGCGGCGATCCGCGACCTCGCCGGCCACGACCTGGCGGACCTGCTCGACGCGTTTCGCCGCGCGGACGCGGTCAACGACCGCCCGGCGGTGATCTTCGCGTACACGATCAAGGCCTGGAGCTTGCCGACGGAGGCGCATCCGGCGAACCACTCGGCGCTGCTGTCGAGCGGCCAGTGGCGGCAGCTCGCCGTCGACCTCGGCGCGGACGCGGCGCTGCCGTGGGCACGCTTCGAGGAGGGCTCGCCCGAGGCGCGGCTGTGCGAGCGCGCGGCCGAGCGCCTGACACGAGCGGAGATGGACAGGCGCGAGCCGCCGGCCGTGCCGCGCGACGTCGGGCGCGCGCACGCGGGCGCGGTGTCCACGCAACAGGCGTTCGGGCGCTTCTTCATGGACCTCGCGCACGCCGCGCCCGAGGTGTCGGCGGCGGTCGTGTCGGTCAGCCCCGACGTCGCCTCCTCCACCAACCTCGGCGGCTGGATCAACCGCGCGGGCGTGTGGAATGGAAGCCCACCCACCCCGCGCATCGACTGGTTCGCCGACGACGGCGACACGCTCGTGCGCTGGCGCGAGTCCGAGCACGGGCAGCACATCGAGCTGGGGATCGCGGAGGGCAACCTCGTGGGCCTGCTCGGCGAGCTCGGCGCGACGTTCTCGCGCGACGGCCAGCCGCTGCTGCCGATCGGGACGCTGTATGACCCGTTCGTCAACCGCGCGCTGGAGCAGTGGTCGTTCGGCATCTACGCGGGCGGCCAGTCGATCCTCGTGGGCACGCCCGCGGGGGTGACGCTCGCGCCGGAGGGCGGCGCGCACCAGTCGATCATCACCCCGTCGGTGGGCCTGGAGCAGCCGCGCTGCGTCGCGTGGGAGCCCGCGTGGGGCCAGGATCTCGAGTGGATCCTGCTGCACGCGCTCGCGCAGCTGGGCCGCGACGGCGGCACGTCCTCCTACCTGCGCCTGAGCACGCGCCCGCTCGAGCAGTCGCTCGCCGGCGTGCCCGACGATCCCGAGCTGCGCGAGCGCCGGCGCCTGCAGGTGCTCGCCGGCGGCTACCGCGTGCGCGAGAGCGCCGGCGCGCCGGAGGTGACGCTCGTGGGGATGGGCGCGATCATGCCCGAGCTGCTCGGCGCGGCCGAGGAGCTCCAGGACGGGGGGATCGCCGTGGACGCCGTGTGCCTGACCTCCCCCGACCTGCTGTTCCGGGCGCTGCAGACGCGCCAGGGCCTCTACGACGGGGACGAGGAGATCCTGCGGACGCTGTTCCCAGCCGAGCGCTTCTCACCGATCGTGAGCGTGCTCGACGGCCACCCGCACACGCTGTCGTTCCTGGCGGCGATCGCGGGGGCGCCACTGGCGTGTCTCGGCGTCCAGGACTTCGGGCAGTCCGGCGACGTGCAGGACCTCTACCGCCACTTCGGAATCGACGCCGACACGATCGCCGGCGCCGCCCTCGACCTGATCCGCTGAGCGTGCACATGACCGAGACGACCGACATCACGATGCCCAGGCTGTCCGACTCGATGGAGGAGGGCACGATCGTCAAGTGGCTGATCGCCGACGGCCAGCCGGTCGCGCGCGGGCAGGAGCTGGTGGAGATCGAGACCGACAAGGCCACGATCGGCCACGCGGCGGAGGCGGATGGGGTGCTGGAGATTCTTGTAGCTGAGGGAGTCACACTCGCTGTTGGTGAGTTGATCGGGCGGATTGGCGCGGGCGTTGTCACGGAGCCGGTGGCGATCACGGAGCCGGCGCTCAATGGGGTGGCGAATTTGATCGATCGTCCCGTGCAGGCCGTCGTGCCGACCCCGGCCGGCGTGAACGGCGGCGCGGGCCTCCCCGCGCGGGCCCTGGCGACGCCGCTGGCGCGACGCGTCGCGCGCATCCATGCGGTCGAGCTGGCAGGCATCGCTGGCACCGGGCCGCGGGGGCGCATAACGCGCGCTGACGTGCTCAGCGCCGCGGGTGTCAGGACGGCACCGACCCGCCGGACACAGGCGCCTGCGCCCGTCGCCCCGGCCAGCTCGCCTACCTTCCCGGGCTCAGGCGTCGTCGCGCGCGACAGCGCGAAGGGCGAGACGCAGCGCGTGGAGCCGACCAGGCTGCAGCAGGTGGTGGCGCGGCGGATGGCGGAGGCGAAGGCGACGATCCCCCACTTCCAGGTGCAGGCCGAGGTGGCGATGGACGCGGCGATCGCCCTGCGGGCGGAACTGAAGGCGAGCGTGAGCGGTGACGCGGCGCCGTCGCTGAACGACCTGATCGTGAAGGCGTGCGCGCTGGCGTTGCGCAAGCACCCGGCGGCGAACGGCTCCTACGTGGACGGCGGCTTTGAGCTGCACGGGCGGGTGAACATCGGGGTGGCGGTGGCGGCGCAGGACGCGCTGGTGGTGCCGGTGGTCAAGGACGCGGACACGAAGTCGCTGGGGAGCATCGCGCGGGAGACCAGGCGGTTGGCCGAGCGCGTGCGGGCGGGCGAGATCACGCCGCCGGAGCTCTCCGGCGGGACGTTCACGGTGTCGAACCTGGGGATGTTCGGGATGACGGCGATCACGCCGGTGATCAACCCGCCGCAGGCGGCGATCCTGGGGGTGGGGGCGCTGCGTGAGACGCTCGCTCGGGTGAACGGCGAGATCGTCGATCGGACGCTCATGA
>DATHPE010000061.1:0-29477 GCA_035484215.1 Solirubrobacteraceae bacterium
TTCTTTCTCGGTCGTGGTCGTGCCGTTGCCGAGCTGCCCATCTGCGTTCTCACCCCAAGCCATGACCTTCCCGCTTTTCAGCAGCGCGAGACTGTGGAATTCGCCTCCCACCACCGCGGTGGCTTCGGTCAACACCTTCACCGACACCGCTTCCTTCTCGGTCGTGGTCGTGCCGTTGCCGAGCTGGCTGTCGTTGTTCAAGCCCCAGGCGGCAGCGCCGGAGGATTCCGACGCCGTCGCGGGCGACACGATCGCCAGGACTACGGTGGCGAGCAGAACCAGCCAGAAGACTCCCGTCCGCTGGCGAGAGCGATCGCGGGCGTGATGTGCACCGAACTGTTCGCCGCCTATGGCCACACGCTTCCCGAGCACCCTGCCCCGCTTTCCGCATCTGCGCCCATCCGGTCGAAGCCCTGGCCTGCACACGACACGCTCGGCCGGCAGCTTAAACCGAGTGACCGCAACTATTCAAGAGTCAGGACTCAACAATAATACGCAAAGTGCGGAGATCTTCTGACCAACACTATTCGCACAACCGACACCGACAGCCCGGTGGCCCCTCGCCCCGCTCGCGCAGGAGACCTCATCGACCCTCCGGTCAGAAAGCCCGCGACGTGAGGTACCCTCAAGGCATGGAGAACAGCTCACATCGCTCGAACGGGACGCGCGACGTCGCACAGATCGCCCGCGGAGGCAAGCTCGTGGACGCAACCCCAGAGTCCATCCGCGAATTGGCCGAAAGCGCGATGTTGCTCTCCCAGGGCGCTCGCCGCGCGATCGAGATGAAGCGCGAGGCTGAGCGCGACCGAGTCGCGGCGTGCCCACGGCAGCAGCCGCCGAAGACTGACCCGCCGCGCGAGTCGCCCGACGGCCCCTGACTCAGCCGACCTCCCCCTCCACCTCCCGCAACCCCCCGGTCTCCGGGTCGAACACAAACCCCCGGATATGCCCCCGCGCCGGCAGCTCGCGCGCCGCCCGCAGCCGCGCAAGGCTATGCCGCAGCGTCTCCTCAACATCCTCGAAAGCCCCCAGCCGCCAGGTGGGCAACACCCCATCAGCGGCAAGCGCCTGAGCAAACTCATCCTCAGAAGCCCCGCGCAGCCCGCACCCATCGTGCATCACCACGACGATCTCCTCGGTCCCGAGCAGCCGCTGCGAAGCGCTGAGTGACCGGATCGCGTCATCCGTCACCAGCCCCCCAGCATTGCGAATGATGTGAGCGTCCCCCCGCTCCAGCCCGAGCATCGGGAACAGATCGATGCGCGTGTCCATGCAAGCGAGCACGGCCACCTTGCGCCGCGGCCGCGGGCTGAGCCCCGGCGCCGCGAGCTCCCCCGCGCGCGTGGCGGCAACCCGCAGCATCTCATCGGCCTGAGTCATCTCCGCCGGCAGCGCCCTAGCCATGCCCGAGCACCGGGTGCGGAGCGTAGGGCTCCTCCAGCCTTGCGATCTCCTCGTCGCTGAGCGTCAGCTGCTCGGCGGCGAGCGCGTCTGTCAGGTGCTCGGCCTTGGTCGCGCCGATGATCGGCGCGGTGACGGCGGGCTTGGCCAGCAGCCACGCGAGCGCGACCTGCGCGGGCGGCACCCCGCGCTCACCGGCGACCTCGGCGACGCGGTCGACGACGTCGAAGTCGGTCGGCTGGTTGTAGAGGTAGTCGCCGAACGGGTCGGAGCCGGCGCGCGTCGTGCGGCGCTCACCGGCGCGCGTGCGGCTGCCCGCGAGCAGCCCCCGCGCGAGCGGGCTCCAGGGGATCACGCCGACACCCTGGTCGACGCACAGCGGGATCATCTCGCGCTCCTCCTCGCGGTAGACGAGGTTGTAGTGGTTCTGCATCGAGACGAAGCGCGTCCAGCCGTGGCGCCCGGCCATGTGCTGGGCCTTGGCGAACTGCCAGGCGAACATGCTGCTGGCGCCGATGTAGCGCGCCTTGCCGGCGCGCACGACGTCGTGCAGCGCCTCCATCGTCTCCTCGATCGGGGTGCGGTTGTCCCAGCGGTGGATCTGGTAGAGGTCGACGTAGTCCATCTGCAGGCGCGTCAGCGACGCGTCGATCGCGCTGAGGATGTGCTTGCGCGAGAGCCCGCCCCCGTTCTCGCCGGGGGTCATCGGCATGAACACCTTCGTCGCGAGCACCACCTCCTCGCGCGTGAACAGCTTCGCCAGCAGGCGCCCGGTGGCGATCTCGCTGGCGCCCTGCGAGTACGTGTCCGCTGTGTCGAAGAACGTGACGCCGCCGTCGACGGCGGCCTTCACGATCGGCTCGGCGGCCTGCTCGTCGAGCACCCACGCTTTGTCGCTGTCGTCGCCGAAGCTCATCATGCCGAGGCACACGCGCGAGACACGTAGGCCGCTCGCGCCGAGGTTCACGTACTGCATCTGCTGACCTCCTGGTGGTGGTCGACTGACTTTACGCGACCGTGGCGCGCTTGCCTGCCCTCAAGCGACGGCGGCGCGTTTGGCGCGGCTCCGCCCCGCCCGCTGCTTCGCCGGCGCCGGCGCCGGCGCAACCACCGCGAGCAGATCGTCCATCCCCCGCTCGATCCCCGCGGTCAGCACGTCGATGTCAGGGGCGCCGTCGTAGTCGCCGGTGACGCCGAAGTACAGGCCGCCGTCGTAGGAGAAGATGGCGACGACGATGCGGATCGAGCCGACGACGGGGACGAACGGATAGGAGCGCAGCAGGCGCCGGCCGAGCGTCTGTACGTGCTGCTGGGGGCCGGGCACGTTGGTGGTGGCGGTGTGCATGTTCAGGCGCGGCGAGAGCGTCACCAGACGGCTGCCCAGCGCGAGCAGCAGCGGCGGCGCGAACCCGGACATGGAGCTGAGCACGTCGCCGGCGACTGCCTGCTTGGACTCCTTGATCCCGTCCATCTCGGCGCGGATCGCCTCCAGCCGCCGGGCGGGGTCCGACAGCCCGACGGGCAGCCCGGCGAAGACGGCGGAGACGCGGTTGTTGTACACGCCGCGCTCGCCCTTGCGGCGCACGGAGACGGGGACCATCGTGCGGATCACGCGATCCTCGGCGACGTCCTCGCCGCGCGCGTCGAGCAGCGCGCGAAAGCCGTTGGTGATGAGCGTGAGCACTACGTCGTTGACGGTGCCGCCGAGCGCGCTTCGCACGGTCTTGACGTCGGACAGCCGCGCCTGCGCCCAGCTCCAGCGCCGGTGCGGCCCGATCGGGCCGGTCAGCGAGGACGCGGCGACGGGGCGCATGCTGGGAGAGGCGGCGGCGATCGCGCGCGCGGCCTCGGCGAGCGAGCGCGCGGTGTCGGCGGGCGCGCTCAGAGCACGTCGCAGGGCGTCCAGCTGCCCGGCCGGGCTGGCGAGTCGCGCGAGCGTGCGCACGAGCAGCTGCACCCCTGTCGGCTCCGGCGCGGCGGCCCACTCCCCGCTCGCCCTGCCCGCGGTGGTGTCGGAGAACATGACCGACATCAGGTCGGTGGCGGCGACGCCGTCGACCATGCAGTGGTGGACCTTCGACAGCAGCGCCCAGCGGCCGCGCTCCAGGCCCTCGACGGCCCACAGCTCCCACAGCGGCTTGTCGCGGTCGAGGTGCTGCGAGAACACGCGGCTGGCCATCTGGCGCAGCTGCTGCTCTGAGCCGGGCGCGGGGACGGCGGTGTGGCGCAGGTGGTAGTCGAGGCTGAAGTGGGGGTCGTCGACCCACACGGGCGTGCCGGCGGCGAGCGGCACGAAACGGACCTTCTGGCGGTAGCGCGGCACCAGCGCGAGCTTGCCCGAGACCATCGCGCGCAGCTCCTCAAACGGTGGCGGCGGCCCCTCGAAGATGCTGACGGCGCCGATGTGCATCGGCGTGGTGGAGTTCTCCACGTGCAGGAAGGACGAGTCGATCGAGCTCATCCATTCCATGCAGCCTCCGTGGAGCCGTCGAGCACCTGCTCCAGCACCCTGTACACCTCGGGGTGAACGGACATGCCGCAGTGGCTCGAGTCGACCTCGACGGCCTTGGCGTAGGGATCGACGCACGCTTGCCAGTCGACGATGCCGTCGCTGCGCGAGTGCACGGCGACGGCGTGGATCTCGCTCGGCAGCGGCGCGAGCAGGTCCTCGCGAAAGGCGGCGCAGCAGTCGCCGTCGCGGCAGTTGGTCGAGAACAGCCCCGGCAGGCCGAGGTCGCCGAGCATCGCCACCCAGCGCACGGTGCGCAGCACCTGCGGCGAGACGGCGAGGCCGTCGCGGATCGGCGATCCGAGCATCGCCAGGCCGCACACGTTGTCCGGGTGGCGCACGGCGAGCGCACGCGCGAAGGTGCCGCCGCGGCTCTGGCCGATGACGACCACCGGGCGCTCGCACTCGGCGGCGAGCCGCTCGAGCTGGTCCTCCAGGCGCGAGACCATCCGCTCCGCGCAGCCGACGTTGACGAGCATCCCGCTCATCGCCACGCGATGCCCGCGCCGGCGCAGCCAGTGGCGCAGCACGCTCAGCGAGGCGTCGCCGGCCATGAACCCGGGGATCAGCAGCACCGGCGGAGCGTCCTCGCGCCGTCGCGGGCTGCGCAGCGCCCCGTCGGCGAGCAGCCGCGCGAGCTCCCCGCTGTAGCGCAGCTCTCCCCACACCGGCGCGACAGACGCCCGCTCCACGTCCCCCTCCCAAATCCCTCGTGACATCAGTGACATAGAGTACGCCCGATGGACCTGAAGGACAAGCACGTGGTGGTCACCGGCGCGGCCGGCGGCATCGGGCGCGCGCTCGTGCGCCGCTTCGCCGCGGAGGGCGCACGCGCGGTGGTGGCGGCCGACCGCGACCTGGAGGGAGCGCGCGCGCTGGCGCGCGAGGTCGGGCCGGGCGTGCTGGCGGTGGGCTTCGACGCGGGTGAGGAGAGCAGCGTGCGCGAGCTGATCGCGACGGCGAGCGAGGCCAACGGCGCGATCGACGTCTTCGTGTCGAACGCCGGCGTGGGCGGCATGGGCGGCGGCCCGGAGGTCCCAGACGACTCGTGGGACGAGGCGTGGCGGGTGAACGTGATGGCGCACGTGTGGGCCTCGCGCGCGCTGTTGGGAGAGATGCTCGAGCGCGAAGAGGGCTACCTGATCAACACCGCGTCGGCGGCGGGTCTTCTGACGCAGGTGTCGGCGCTGGTGTACAGCGTGACCAAGCACGCGGCGGTGGCGCTGGCGGAGTGGCTGGCGATCGAGTACGGCGATCGGGGCGTGCGCGTGTCGTGCATCTGCCCGCAGGGCGTGCGCACGCCGATGCTCGAACAGGGAATGCTGGAGGCTGCGGCGGCAGCTGCTCTGGCGTCGGGTGGGCTGATCGAACCGGAGGACGTGGCCGACGCGGTCGTGGCGGGCATCGCCGAGGAGCGCTTCCTGATCCTCCCGCACGAGAACGTGGCGCAGTTCATGGCGCGCAAGGGCAGCGACCCGGAACGCTGGATCAAGGGCATGCGCCGGCTCGTGCGCGACGCGCGCTCAGCGGGCGGCTAGGTAGGCGGGGTCGTGCGAGCAGATCAGCTCGACCTCGTCTGAGTGGCGCGCGGCGAGCTCGCGCAGGCGCTCGACGTTGGCGTGGCGGGCGGCGCCGTCGGCTTGGTCGAAGGCCGCGAAGGCGGCGACCCCCGGCGGGCAGTGCGGCGGCGTGGCGACCTCGCCGTGGTGGAAGTAGGCGTCGCCACAGTGCAGCAGCCAGCCGTCGCCCTGCCTGATCGCGACGCCGGTGTGCCCGTGTGAGTGGCCGATCAGCGGGATCAGCAGGATCTCCTCGTCGCTGTCGGGCATGACGCGCACGCTGTCGAACCCGAGCCACTGCTCGCCGCCGGTGTCGTGCTGGACCCAGCGCGGGCCGTGGGCCCAGTGCGCGGCGACGTAGCGAGGGCGTTCGCGCCAGCTGGGGTTGGCGGAGGCGACGAGCTCGCGTCCGAGCAGGTGCACGTTGGCGTCGGGGAAGTCAGGCAGCCCGCCGGAGTGATCGAGGTCGAGATGAGTTGTGATGATGTCGCGTACGTCGTGCGGATCGAAGCCGAGCTCGCGGACCTGGGCGATGGCCGCCTCGGCGCCGTTCACGCGCGGCCGTACGATGGCTTTGAAGGGGAGGCCGAGCTGGCGCGGGTTGCGGATGTCCTCAAGGCCGAAGCCGGTGTCCACGAGCACGAGGCCCTCGGCGCCCTCGATCAGCAGGCAGTGGCACACGAGCCGCGCCTCGGCGAGCAGGCCGCCTTCGCCGAGGAGCATGCGCGCGCCGCGCGGGCACATGGTGCCGCAGTTGAGGTGGTGGATCGCGCGGGGGGCGGTGTTCACGTCAGGCGGCGCTGAGCGCGGAGGCGGGCTCGCTGAGCGCGCGGCCGTGGCGAATGAGGTCGGCGGCGCGCTCGGCGACGGCGATCGTCGGGGCGTTGGTGTTGCCGCGCGGGACCACTGGCATCACCGACGCGTCGACGACGCGCAGGCCGTCGAGGCCGTTGACGCGCAGCTGCTCGTCGACCACCGCGTGGGCGTCCTCGCCCATGCGGCATGTGCCGACTGGGTGATAGACGGAGTAGGTCGTGCGTGCGATCAGATCGCGTAGCGCCTCGTCGCTGTCACCGCTGGCCCCTATGCACGGCTCGGCGCAGTAGGGCACGAGCGCGGGCTGGGCGCAGATCTCCAGCGTCAGGCGCATGCCGGCGATCATGCGCTGCATGTCGTCGCCGGCGGTGTAGAAGGCGTGGTGGACGATCGGCTTGGCGCTGGGATCTTTGGAGGCCAGGCGCACGTTGCCGCGGCTGTGCGGCGTGAGCAGGCACGGAGACACCAGCACGCCGTGGGCTTCGGGATCGCTCATGCCCTCGTCGATCAGCTGCACGGGCACGACGTGGAACTGGATGTCGGGCGCGGGCGCGTCCGGGGCGACGCGGGCGAAGCCGCCGGACTCGGCGAAGTTGGAGGCGAACGGGCCGGTCTGCGTCGCTTCGTACTCCTCGAGCGCCGCCGGCTGCAGCGACAGCAGCAGGCTCTGCTCCTCGGGCGTGCTCCACACGGCGTACGCGCCCGCATGGTCGGACAGGTTCTCGCCGACGGCGGGCTGGTCGAGCAGCACCTCGATCTCGCGCATCGTCAGGTGCTCGGCGGGGCCGACTCCCGACAGCATCAGCAGCTGCGGCGAGTTGTAGGCGCCACCGCACAGGATCACCTCGCGGTCGGCCCGCAGCTCTTGGACCTGGCCGAGCTGGATGGCCTGCACGCCGACCGCGCGGGTGCCCTCGAAGAGCACGCGTTGAACGAGCATGTACGGCATCACCGTGAGGTTCTCGCGCTCCATCGCGGGGTGCAGGTACGCGACGGCGGCGCTGGCGCGCATGCCCCCGCGCTGGGTCACCTGGTACATGCCCACCCCGTCCTGCTCCTCGCCGTTGAAGTCCTCGTTGCGCGCGAGTCCCGCCTGCACCCCGGCCTCGACGAACGCGCTCGCCATCACGTTGCGCGAGCGTCCCTCGCTGACGGGCAGGGGACCGCCGGCGCCGTGCCAGCGCGAGGCGCCGCGCTCGTTGTCCTCGGCCTTGAGGAAGTACGGCATGAGGTCGGCCGCCGACCAGCCGGGCACGCCCCATTCGTCGTAGTCGCGGCGGTTGCCGCGGATGTAGACCATGGCGTTGATCGAGGAGGAGCCGCCCAGCACCTTGCCGCGCGGCAGCGGGATGCGCCTGTTGTTGCACTGCGGCTCGGGCGCGGTGCAGTAGTCCCAGTCGACCTCCGTTCGCCCCAGCTGCAGATAGCCGAGCGGCACGTGGATGTTCTCGTTGGTGTCCGGCGGCCCGGCCTCGAGCAGCAGCACCCGCACGTCGGGATCCTCGCTGAGGCGGCTTGCGAGCACGCACCCGGCCGATCCGGCTCCGACGATCACGTAGTCATACATGCCCCAAACCCCCTTCGCCGCTTGCTCTCCTTGCTGCCCACGATACTCCTCGCGCGCAGCGTCGACACCCATGCGTGTGTGCGGCCCGCGGTCCGGCTCGCCCCTCCTAGCCGCCGCCGGCGATCTTCGCGAGCTGACGCTCGGGCGTTATCTGGATGACGTCCCAAACGAGGCCCATGCGCTCCAGGCCGGCGATCAGCCATGCGGAGGGATCGAGCTGCCACCAGCGCAGGCCGTGGCGCGCGGAGGTGGGGAAGGCGTGGTGGTTGTTGTGCCACGCCTCACCGAGCGTCGGCAGCGCCAGCCACACGAGGTTGCGCGACTCGTCGCCGGTGTCGAAGCTGCGCCGCCCGAAGAAGTGACACAGCGAGTTGATCGAGAAGGTGGAGTGGTGCAGGCAGCACATCCGCACCGCGCCACCCCACAGCAGGCCGGTCAGTCCCCCGACGAGCGTGCCGGTCAGCGCGAAGCCGAGACCGAACGGGAACGCGAGCCCCAGCGCCACCCACAGCAGGAACGTGCGATCGACGAGGCGCACGACGGGATCGGCGAGCAGGTCCTTGGCGTAGCGCTCCCTGTCCGCGAGCGCGTCGCCGCCGAGGATCCACCCCACGTGCGCGTGGAACAGTCCGCCGAGCGCCCCGCGCCAGCCATGGCCGTGGTCGACGTGCGGGCTGTGCGGATCGCCGGGCGCGTCGGAGAACTGGTGGTGCTTGCGGTGGTTGGCGACCCACTCGATCACCGGCCCCTCGACGGCAGCCGAGCCGAGCGCGGCCAGCAGCCCGCGCAGCGCCGGGCTGGTCTTGAAGCTGCGGTGTGTGAGCAGTCGATGAAAGCCGACGGTGATGCCAGCGCCGGTGAGCAGGTAGGTGATCGCGAACACGACCAGGTCGGGCCAGCGCAGAACCCCGCCCCAGGCGAGCCATGCGGCCAGGCCCACGAGCACGATCGGCACGACCATCACGACGACGTTCGCGACGCGGTCGACGGTGTCGACCCCGGCCGCGCGCGGCTCGACGGCGGCAGGCTCTGGCGCATCGAGGGCCGGGCGCTCATTCGTGGCCGCATGCTCCTCGACAGCTTGTTCGAGCGTCATCCGCCTCCGACGATACTCCCCCGCCCCGGTGTAACGCGGAGCCTCCTCGACGGACTGAAGGATTGCAAGTCCACCCCAACTTCGAGGAGAACGTGCAATGAAAGCAATGACTCGTCTCAGCGTGGCGACGGTCGCGGCGGCGGCCGTGCTGGCGGGCGCCAGCGCATCCGCCAGCGCGTTCGGAGGGCCACATGGCCCGTTTCCGTTTGGAGCCGACCAGGCCGTGTTCGTGCAGACCGACAACCTCGCGGGCAACCAGGTGGTCACCTACGACCGTGCTGCGAATGGCACGCTGACCCAGGCCGGCGTGTACGCGACGGGCGGTCTCGGCGGCCAGCTCGAAGGCTCGGTCGTCGACCATCTCGCCTCACAGGGCTCGCTCGCATATGACCCGCAGGGCGGCCTGCTGTACGCGGTCAACGCGGGCAGCGACACGATCTCGGTGTTCGCGGTGCTCGGCGACCATCTGGCGCTGCGCCAGGTGCTGAGCTCCGGCGGCTCGTTCCCCGTCAGCATCGCGGTCCACGGCAACCTCGTGTACGTGCTGAACGGCGAGGACGGCGGATCGCTGCAGGGCTACGTGAGCGCGTTCGGACGCCTGTACCCGATCCCGGGATCCTCGCGCGCTCTCGGCTTGAGCCCGACGGCGAGCCCCCAGTTCACGAACACGCCGGGCCAGGTCGCGTTCTCACCGGACGGCTCGCAGCTGATCGTGACGACCAAGGAAAACGGCAGCGACATCGACGTCTTCCGCGTGTTCGGCTTCGGGCAGCTCTCGCCGACGCCGGTCGTCAACTCCGAGCCGGGCACGGTGCCGTTCGCGGTGACGTTCGACCACGAGGGCAACCTGGTGGTGGCCGAGGCGGCGGGCGCGCTCGCGAGCTTCCGGCTGAGCGCCGGCGGGACGGTCACGCAGCTGGACTCGGTCGCAACCGACCAGGCGGCCACGTGCTGGGTGGCGGCGGCCGGGAGCTGGTTCTATGCCTCCAACGCGGGCAGCGGCTCGCTCAGCCGCTTCCAGTCGGGCTTCGGCGGAGCGCTGACGCTGCTGGGCGACACGACGACGAACGCGGGCACGGTCGACGCGACGGTGTCGAGCGATGCGCGCTTCCTGTACGCGCAGACCGGCGCGGCGGGGATCGTCGACGAGTTCGCGATCGGCGCCGGGGGGGCGCTGAGCGAGATCGGATCGGTGACGGTCCCGAGTGCGATCGGGGGCGAGGGAATCGTCGCCGGCTAACGGCGCTGCCGAGCCATGCGGGTTGCGGCGCCCTCGCGGGCGCCGTAGCCTGCGCGGCGACGCATGAACAGCATGGTCGACGACGACGATCTGGTGGAGCGCATGCGCGCGGGCGAGGAGCAGGCGTTCGTGGAACTGGTCGCACGCCATCGCGCGACGATGATGCACGTCGCCTGCGCGCTGGTGTCGAGCACGGCGGTGGCCGAGGAGGTGGTCCAGGACACATGGCTTGCGGTGCTGCGCGGGATCGACGGCTTCGCCGGGCGCTCGTCGTTCAAGACGTGGCTGCTGCGGATCCTCGTCAACCGGGCGCGGAGCACGGGCGTGCGTGAGCACCGCAGCGTGGCCGTGGCCGACGCCGGCGCGGTCGTCGATCAGTCTCGATTCGACGCCTCCGGCGCGTGGTCCTCGCCGCCGCAGCACTGGATCGAGGACAGCGAGAGCCGCATGCTCGCGCAGGGGCTCAGCGACCACATCCAAGCGGCGCTGTACGAGCTGCCGGAGCGCCAGCGCGAGGTGGTGATGCTGCGCGACGTAGACGGGCTGAGCGGCCAGGAGGTGTGCGCGGCGCTGGACATCACCGAGGCCAACCAGCGGGTGCTGCTGCACCGCGGCCGCAGCCATCTGCGCCAGTCCTTGGAACACGAGCTGGGGGGAGTGTGAGCATGTTCTGGCGCAGACACGAGCTGGTGTGTCAGGAGATGGTGGAGCTGGTCACCGACTACCTGGAGGGCGCGCTCCCCAGATCGCAGCGCCGTCGCTTCGACGCGCACCTGGCGAAGTGCGAGCACTGCACCGAGTACCTCGAGCAGATGCGCGAGACGATCCGGCTGACTGGGCGCCTGGAGGTCGAGGACCTCACGCCTCAGATGCGCGAGGAGTTCATCGACCTCTACCGGCGCTGGCGCTCAGAAGGAGACTGAGCGCGGGCGAGCGCGGCGCTGATTGACGCTGGCGCGTGCGTCCCGTGCGCCAGGCGTCCCTAGGCGTCGCTGGAGGGCGCCCAGATGTTGACGGCGCCGTCGACCGCGTAGCGATCGATCTCGGTGAGCTCGTCGGCGCCGAAGTCGAGGTTCGCGAGCGCCGCGACGTTCTGCTCGAGCTGCGCGGCGCTGCTGGCGCCGACGAGCGCGGAGCTGACGCGCGGGTCGCGCAGCGCCCATGCGATCGCGAGTTGCGCGAGCGACTGGCCGCGACGGGCGGCGATGTCGTTCAGCGCCCGTACGCGCGCGAGGTTCTCGTCGCTGAGGAGGCGTTCGTCGAAAGCCTCGCCGCGGCGCACGCGCGAGTCCTCGGGGACGCCGTGCAGGTAGCGATCGGTGAGCAGCCCCTGGGCGAGCGGCGAGAACACGATCGCACCGACGCCGTGGCGCTCGAGCACGTCGAGCAGGCCGTGCTCGATCCAGCGGTTGAGCATCGAGTAGGAGGGCTGGTGGATGAGCAGCGGCGTGCCCAGGCGGGCGAGGATCTCGATCGCCTCCTCGGCGCGCTGCGGCGAGTAGGAGCTGATCCCGACGTACAGCGCCTTGCCCTGGCGCACGGCGCTGTCGAGCGCGCCCATCGTCTCCGCCAGCGGCGTGCGCGGGTCGAAGCGATGCGAGTAGAAGATGTCGACGTGGTCGAGCCCCATCCGTGCGAGGCTCTGGTCGAGGCTCCCCAGCAGGTACTTGCGCGAGCCCCAGTCGCCGTACGGCCCCGGCCACTGGTCGTAGCCGGCCTTGGTGGAGATGATCAGCTCGTCGCGGTAGGGGCGGAAGTCTTCGGCGAAGACGCGCCCGAAGTTGCTCTCGGCTGCGCCGTAGCCCGGCCCGTAGTTGTTGGCGAGGTCGAAGTGCGTGATGCCGAGGTCGAACGCGCGGCGCAGGGTCGCGCGGCTGCCCGCCAGTGGGCGGTCGTCGCCGAAGTTCTGCCACAGCCCGAGCGAGATCGCCGGCAGCTGGATGCCGCTGGCGCCGACGCGCCGGTAGGGCATCCGCTCGTAGCGGGCGGAGTCGGCGAGGTACCGGGGCACGGCGCGCGTCGGATCGAACGCCATGGTCGCGATTATCGCACTGTGAGAGCATGATCCCGGTGAGTTATGAACAGGGACTACACGAGGTCGGCGACGGCCTGTACGCCTACCTGCAGCCCGACGGCGGCTGGGGCTGGAGCAACGCGGGGCTGATCGTCGACGGCGAGAGCACGCTGCTCGTGGACACGCTGTACGACCTCGCGCTGACCGAGCGCATGCTGCGGACGATGCGCCGGGCGGTGCCGTCGGCGGCGCGCATCGACACGCTCGTCAACACGCACGCCAACGGCGATCACTGCTACGGCAACCAGCTCGTCGACGGCGCGCGGATACTCGCGTCCGAGCGCACGGCGGCGGAGATGAGCGAGCTGCCGCCGGCGGCGATGGCGGCGCTGCTGGAGCAGGCGCCGGCGATGGGCGAGCTGGGCGCGTTCTTCCAGGAGTGCTTCGGCGCGTTCGACTTCAAGGGGATCGATCTGGCGCTCCCCGGGGAGACGTTCAGCGGCGAGCTGAGCATGCGCGTGGGCGACCGCGAGCTGCGCCTGATCGAGGTCGGCCCGGCGCACACGCGCGGCGACACGCTCGTGCACGCGCCGGCCGAGCGCGTGCTGTTCTGCGGCGACATCCTGTTCTCCCAGGCCCACCCGATCGCGTGGGCGGGACCGGTGTCCAACTGGATCGCCGCGTGCGATCGCATCGTCGCGATGGACGTGGATGTGATCGTGCCTGGACACGGGCCGCTGGCGGGACCGGATGCGGTGCGCGAGCTGAAGGCGTACTTCGAGTACCTGTACGCCGAGGCGCGCACCCGCCACGAGCAGGGGATGACGCCGCTGCAGGCCGCTCGCTCGATCTCGATGCGGCGCTGGGCGGACTGGGGCGAGTGCGAGCGCCTGGTCGTCAACATCGCCAACATCTACGGCGAGCTGTCGGGCGCTCACGAGCCGCCGAACCCGCTTGAGGCGTTCCAGTGGATGGCCGAGCTGGCGCACTCCGGCTGAGCACTGCGTGACACGCTCCGAGCCGCTGTAGAAGGGCTCGAGAGCTTGCTATCGATTGATATCAAGATGATATCCTGGCGGACGTGCCCGAGGATCGTGTACCGCTGTTCGTGAGGCTGCCGCGCGATCAGGCGGCCGCGCTCGATCGCCTGGTCGATTCGACCGGCCAGCGCAAGCAGACCCTGGTGAGCGAGCTGCTCGCGGACCAGCTGACGGTGGGATACGCCAAGGTCCTGGAGAGCGCCGGCGGCGCGCCCTCCCCGGCCGGGGAGGGCGAGGGCGAGGAGGTGCTGACGCTGCAAGAGGCCGCGGCACTGCTGCGACTTCCGGCCGGGACCGTCCGCGCGAGCGCCGCGGCCGGGAAGCTGCCCGGTCGAGCCTTCGGCGAGGAGTGGCGGTTCGCGCGGACGGCGCTGCTGGCGTGGCTCGCAGGCGGCCCGCCGGCACGGGATCCAGGCGAGCCGGCGGCGCGGAGCTCGGAGGCGCGAGGCGCGAAGGGCGATGGCGAGTAGCGTCACGCGGCGCACGATCGTGCTCGTCCCCGGGGCGTGCCTCGGGGGCTGGGTGTGGCAGGACGTGGCCGCCCAGCTGCGCGCGCACGGGCATGACGTTCATGCGCTGACGCTGACGGGGCTCGGCGAGCGCGTACATCTCGCACACGCGGGGATCGACCTGGAGACGCACGTCACCGACGTGGCGAACGTGCTGGACTACAACGCGCTCGAGGATGCCGTGCTGGTTGGGCACAGCTATTCCGGGATCGTGGTGAGAGCGGTGGCGGACCGCAGGCCGCGGCGATTGAACGCGGTCGTGTATCTCGACACCTCCCCCCTCCCGGACGGGATGGCGATCGCAGACGTGCAGTCGCCCGAGCAGCGCGAGCAGCAGCGCCGCGCGGTCGAGGAGAGCGGAGAGGGCTGGCGCTGGCCGGTGCCCGACCGCGAGACGTTGACGGCGGGAACGTTCGGGAGCACGAGCGGTCTCGGCGCGGAGCACCTGCGGCTGATCGCGGAGCGCGCCACGCCGCAGCCGTACGCGACCTTCACCTCACCGGTTCACCTGGCGCACGGCTGGCCCGACGGCGTTCGGCGCAGCGCGATCTTCTGCACGGCTGGCGGGATCGACGTCGAGCGCGTACGTCGCCTGATCGCACAGGAAGACTCGCGCGCGGCGCCCTTCGCCGACGGCGACTGGGAGCTGCACGATCTCCCCACCGGCCACTGGCCGATGCTCTCGCTCCCGGGGCCGCTGGCCGAGCTGCTGCACGAGATCGCCGCGTGCTGAGCTGCTCAGCGCAGACAGCAGCCACGTCGCGACGAACAGCGCGACGGTGCTCGGCGTGTATGCGTCACGACGCCTGGGGCAGCTTGACCGAGCCTCGTCTGCCCGCCACGGCGGAGGGCGGCGGCACGAGCGGTCCGATGTCTCCGTCGGGCGCCTCGTCGAGATCGACGATCACCGGGGCGTGGTCGCTCGGCCTGGTGCCCTTGCGCGCCTGCCGGTCGACCCACGCCGCGCGAACCCTGCCGGCGACGGTGGCGCTGGCGAGCACCAGGTCGATGCGCATCCCAAGGTCCTGATGGAACATGCCGGCGCGGTAGTCCCAGTAGGTGAAGACGCGCGCGTCCGGCCAGCGATCGCGCACGGCGTCGCGCAGGCCCAGCTCCTGCAGCTGCGCCAGCGCCGCCCGCTCGGACGCCGTGACGTGGGTGTGCCCGACGTACGCGGCCGGATCGAACACGTCGATGTCGGCCGGTGCGATGTTCATGTCCCCGCACACGATCGCGTCGGGTGGGTCGGAGCGGACCATCTCCGCCAGCGCGTGCAGCCAGGCGAGCTTGTAGCGGTAGTGCTCGGAGTCCGGCTCGCGGCCGTTGGGCACGTACACGCAGTGCACGCGAATCCCGCCACAGGTGGCGGACAGCGCGCGTGCCTCCTGATGCGGGAAGCCGGGCGCGCCGGGGATGCCCGCGACGACGTCGCCGAGCCCCGTCCGCGAGAGGATCGCCACGCCGTTCCACTGCGCCTCGCCGTGGCGGGCGAACGCGTAGCGGCGGCTGGCGAGCTCGTCGCCGAGCAGCTCGTCGAAGGCGTCGTCGGTGAGCTTCGTCTCCTGCAGGCAGACGACGTCGGGCTGGCGCTGATCGAGCCAGGGCAGCAGCCGCGGAAGCCGCTGCTTGACCGAGTTGACGTTCCACGTGGCCACCCGCACGGGGCGTACGCTAGCGACGCGCGAGGGTGGCCATCACAGCTGCTCCGTGCGCGCGGGCAGCACCCGCCCGGTCAGCTCCCGGATCGCGGGGCACAGGCGCGTTCGGTGAGGGCGGCGAGCTTCTGCGACACGAGCGCAAGCGTAAGCGATGTGCGGTCAGTCCAGCTCCAGCTGGTACAGCCAGCCGCTCACCACGCGCGCTCCCGTCGGCGCCCAGCGCAGCGATCCGTCGCCCTCCGTCAGCTTGGCGTTGACCGTCAGGCTCAGGTGCTGCCCAGCCCGCAGCGCCGCTGGCGCGGGCTTGCCGCCGGGCCCTGAGATCGCGGGGTGCAACAGCTGCCCGGCGGCGGTGAGGATCGAGAACGCGGAGGCACGCAGCGGCACCGTGCCGCGTCGGGCGATCACCGTGACCGTGAACGCCGCGGGCACCGCGCTGCCCTCACTCAGAGTGCCGGCCTGGGCCGCAGCGGCGACCCAGGTGGGGAACGACGGGCCGACGGCGGTGATCTCCGCTTCGGCGCCGGCGGGCAGCGCCACCTCCATCGTGTTGCCCTCGATCGCATCCAGCTGCGGGTGGGACGGGCTCGCATTGAGGATCGTGTTGACCGCCGGCGCCTTTTTCCGCGGTAGCCATGTCGGGTAACCGCCGTACGTCGAGACAGCTGCGCGGCGGCTGGCGGCAGCGCCGGAGCTGCCGATCAGCAGCCCCGCGGCGACCGCGACCGCGGCGAGCACCACGGCCGCTGCCCCAATCAGCACACGGCCGCGGGGGCGGGGCCCGAAGGCCCCACCCCCGTCGCTGCCGTTCGACGCAGCGGGATACGCCGGCATCTACGGGCGACCGCCGTTGGTGAACACGTCGGGCCCGAACGGCGCCAGCCCCGGCTGGGCTGCGTAGCCGATGTGACCCTCGCCATCGAGGCCCGGCGACCCCGCCGCCACCCCGAAGATGTCCTCCAGGCTGCGGAGCGTGCTGTAGTGGTTGTAATAGGTGTTACTCACCGTTCCCGGCTTGATGTAGCGGCTGATCAGGATCGCACCTGTGTCACCGCCGCCGAGCGTCGGGTCGTACGCGTCGTACTGCGGGTCGTCGGCGGCACTCTCGGCGCCGAGCGTGATCGACGTGACGGTGCCCGTCGTTTCCACCGGGTCGCCCGCGGCGTTCACCAGCTCGAACGAGCCCGTGAAGGCGATCCCCGCCGGCGAGGCCCCGGAGGGCGCGGTCGCGGTCGCCGGCTTATCGGTCACCTGGCCGACATAGGAGTTTTCTGGGATCCCAGCGCCGGTGACCGTGCGTCCCTCCTCGTTGATCTCGATCGAGTTGTCCGCGATCGTCGAGGTGCCGGCTTCGGCGCTCGCCGTGTTTTTGGTGGTGCCGGGCGTGGTGCTGCCGCCGCCGAGGTAGCATTCACCAAGGCTGACCTTTCCGTTGCTCGTGCAGGGCACGAGGTCGGTGCCTTCGGCGGTGCTCGAGTTCGGGCGGTCGAGGTTCTCGTTGAAGCCCGGGCCGGCCGAGAGCTGCTGGCCGTTCTCGCCCACCACGATCGGCGTGTTCGGCCCGGCCGGCTCCCAGTTCACCGAGCGGCCGAACAGCGTCTCGCCGGCGTTGTCGGTGGTGGCGAGCGCGCCCGCCGCCGTCGGCGAGGTCCGCGTCGAGTTGGCGTTGCTGTTGCTGTAGGTGAACGGCGGATAGGCCTCGTCCCAGACGATCTGGATCAGGCCGTTCTCCTTGAACGCGGGAGACTGCTCGATCTCGGGGACGATGTGCTCCAGGAACAGGTTCTCGGCGTACACGCCACCGGTGTAGTTGACCGGCGAGTTCGGGATCTGGCCATTGCCGCCGCCGAAGCCGCCGGAGAGGTTGTTGCCGGCGCACACGGCGTCGTGACCGTTGGAGCAGTTGTTGGGGATGATCACGCTCAGGTCGGGGGTCGTCTTCGCCTTCTGCAGATCCGAGTACAGCGCGTCGTAGCCGCCGAACAGCGCCGCGAGATGGTCGGAGTCGACGCCGTTGGACTCCAGGCCCTCAGAGCAGTCGACCGAGCCCAGGGTCGACTCGAACCACGCCAGCGGGTTGTGCTTGGCTACGTACTGGTCGGTCGCGTCGGCGCTCGACGGGTTCGGGTATTCGCTCGCGCTGCCACCGTCGCCGCTTGCCGGCGAGGCGCCGGGCGAAGGATCGGGGGCGCCGCAGTACTTGGTCCCGGCGTCGTGTGTCGCGGCGCCACTGGGGTCGGGGTTGCCAAGATCCTGCGCGTAGAGCTTCCAGGTCTGTCCATTCGCGTCCAGCTGGTTGAACACCGTCGGCACGCTGCTGGGGTACACGCAGCCGTTGTCACCGGCGGGCGCGTCGACCCCCGCGGCCGAGACGAACTGGCCGTAGTCGGGGTTGCTCGCAAGCGAGCCGCTCGTGTTGACCGTGCCGTCGAGCTGGTCGTACGCGGGGCAGTCGTCCTGGTCGTCGGTGACAGGCGCCTGACCCGAGAACAGCGAGATGTAGTTGTCGAGGCTCGAGTGGCCGGTGCCGTAGTAGTTCGTCAGCAGCGCACCCTGCGACGGCAGCGTCTGCGACAGGTAGCTGTCGTTGTTGAGGCCGGTGAGCGAGGCGTCGTATGCCTTGTTCTCGAGGACGATCAGCCACACGTGCTTGATCTTGCCGGGCTTGACGCCGAGACCGTCGGCGGCGGGAGCTTGGTAGCCGGATGGTTCGATCGTCGGCGAGTCCGGCGGGGTCGTCATCGCCGGGATCGTGGCAACTGCCGCGGGGGCACTCGCCTGCGCGCCGCTCGCCAGCACGGCCGTCCCGCCGCCGCCGCCGACGGAGGCGACGACGATCCCAGCCATCGCGAGTCGACGTCGCATGCTCCGCGAGCGACCTCCTTGCGCGTTGCGTTTCCTGCCGAACAGACTGTCCATGTCGTGCACGTCCCCTTTCTTCACAAGGTTGAGATCCAGGCTTCCAAGATCCAGGCTCGATGCTCCGATCCAGCCGGTGACGACACTTTCTGGCTTCGACGATCATCAGATGTAGACAAGGTGTAACCGTGGCGTGACAGATCTGAGAACAGGGCCGTGGTCGCCCGAGAGAACGCCACGCCAGAGCCCACGCACGGCTTACAGTGCGGCCGACGATGACTACGCGTGCGACGGTATGGACGGTGGTGGCGGTGGGGGTGGTGGTCATCGCCGTCGCTGGCTGCGGGAGCTCCCCCTCCATCACCACCTCCAGCGAGAGCGGCGCCAGGGTCGAGCGGATCGCGCTCGGCGACGCTACCTGCGCCCCCGGCTGGCAAGCGCCGAGCGGCGGGCGCTACAGGTTCGTGGTCGTCGACGGCTCCCCCCACGCGGCCTCGGTGGCGCTCGAGCAGGCGCTGTCCGGAATCATCGTCGCGCGCCTGCCGACGGCGGCGCCGGGCCGCCGTGAGCCGCTCGTCGTGCCGCTGCAGGCCGGCGATGTCTACCGCTGGAGCTGCACCGTGGCCGGCTCGACGCGCTACTCCGCCGCCGTCCAGGTCCCTGCTGCGGGCGGCGCTGGCGGCGTGCGGACGCCGGCGGCGCCGGCGACCGTCGACCTGATCCGGCCGCTCGGCCTGTACACGACCTACGTAGAGCGGCTGCTTCCTGCCCTCCGCGGCCAGCTCGAGGCGCTGCGCGCGCAGATCGCCGCCGGCTCGCTCGCCGGCGCGGAGCAGGCGTGGCTGACCGCGCACCTGACGTGGCTGAGGATCGGTCAAGACGACGAGGCGTACGGCGCCTTCGGCGAGCTCGGGGGGGAGATCGACGCGAGCGCCGCCGGCAAGGTCGGCGCCGCCGCCGGGCCTCGCTTCACCGGCTTTCACAAGGTTGAGTTCGACCTGTGGGAGCGCCGCGACCTCGCCGCCGCCGCCGGCGATACCGCGGTGTTGATCGGCCTCGTCGACCAGCTCACGCCGGCGAGCGTCGTCGGCGACCTGCCGGCGACGACGCTGGGCATCGACAGCTGGGTGCTGCGCTGCCACGAGATCCTCGAGGACGCGCTCCGGGACTCGCTGTCGGGCGAGGACGACTACGGCTCTCACACCGACCTTCCGTCGCTATCCGCCGACGTGGCCGCGACCCGTGAGATGCTGGACGTGCTGGCGCCCTTGCTTGCGCCGCGACAGCCAGCGCTGGTGCCGACCGCTCGCGGCGAGCTGGCGGCGATCGATCGGGCGATCGCCGCCGTCCACCCTGGCATGGCGCTGCCGTGGCCGACGATCGCCTCGCTGCCGCCGCGCGCCCGCGAGCGGGTCGACGCGACCGTCGACACGGCGCTGCAGACGCTCGCGCCGGTATCCGAGCTGATGCAGGTGGGCAACACGTGAGCCCGCTGGAGGATCGCCGCGGGTTCTTGAAGCGGGCGGGCCTAAGCGTTGCCGGGGCGCTCGGGGCCGGCGCCCTGGCTCCGCTGGGTGCCGACGGTGGCGAGCGAGCCAGCGGCACCCTGCAGCCGTCGCTGGAAACCGACGCGCCGCTGATCCCGACCGTCGCCGACCCCGAGGCGACACTCGCGCCGGTTCCGTTCCACGGGCCGCATCAGGCCGGGATCCTGACGCCGCCACCGCCGGCCGCGACGTTGGTGTCGTTCGACGTCGTCGCCGAAACCAGGGGCGAGCTGATCGAGCTGCTGCGGACGCTGACCGAGAAGGCGCGCTCCTTGACCGCCGGTGGCACGCCGCCGGGACTCGGCGTAGACGCGCCGCCGTCGGACAGCGGCACGCTCGGACCGATCATTCCGGCCGACGGGCTGACGGTCACGGTCGGCTTCGGCTCGACGCTGTTCGACGAGCGCTTCGGGATCGCCGAGCGCAAGCCGATCGATCTGAAGCCGATGGTGTCGTTCCCCAACGACGATCTCGACCCGGCGCTGACCGGCGGCGACCTGCTGCTGCAGCTGTGCGGCGGGAGCCCCGACACCGTGATCCATGCGATCCGCCAGATCGCCGCGGTGACGAGCGGCGGGATGCAGATCAACTGGCGCCAGGACGGGTTCCACTCGCCGCCGCGGCCGGCCGGGGCGCCGCGCAACCACTTCGCGTTCAAGGACGGGATCGTCAACCCCGACGTCCAGGACGCGGGCGTAGCCGACCGGCTGCTGTGGGTCACGGACGGGATCGGCGAGCCCGGCTGGGCTGTCGGCGGCAGCTACCACGTGGTGCGCATCATTCAGCAGTTCATCGAGTTCTGGGACCGCGTGTCGCTGACCGAGCAGCAGCAGATGATCGGCCGCTTCCGCGACAGCGGCGCCCCGCTGGACGGCACCGTCGAAACCGACATACCCGACTACGCAGCGGACCCGACCGGCGCGAGCATCCCGCTGACAGCGCACATCCGCCTCGCGAATCCGCGTACCGAGCCGACCGCGGACAGCCGCATCTACCGGCGGGGCTACAACTACGACAACGGCGTCGACGTCAACGGCAACCTCGACATGGGCCTGGTCTTCAACTGCTTCCAACAGAACGTCACGCGCCAGTTCGAAGCGACCCAGCGCCGGCTGATCGGCGAGCCGATGGTCGACTACATATCACCGATCGGCGGTGGCTACTTCTTCGCGTTGCCGGGCGTGCGCGACGAGCAGGACTGGTACGCGAGCGGGCTGTTCACTTAATAGGCGGGGCATTCACATATGCAAAGCGTGTTTCTCTCTGCGGACGGAGTGGCCTTGACGGAGGATTCCAACGCGAATGCATGTAATCGGCCGGGAGCGGGTAGAGCGGATGCCAAGATGGCGTCGATCGACACGAGGCGCAGGAACTTGGGCATGCTGCTGGCCCTGGTGCTGGTGGCATGGATGGCGTTCGTGGCGCCCGGCGCGCGAGCGATCCCCACTCCCTCCGAAGATCCGTTCTATCGCTACGAAGGCAGCGTGCCGCTCGCCAGCATCGCGCCCGGCTCCGTCCTGAAGACGCGCACGCTGTCCTACCACGTGGCTGGCGTCCCGCTGCCGGTTAGCGCCGTGCAGTTGCTGTACCGCTCGACGGGGGCGGTAGGCCAGCCGACCGTGAACGTCACCTCTGTGCTGCTCCCGCCGCTGCGCGTGGGGACGCCGACGGTCGTCTCCTACCAGTCCTTCTATGACTCGCTCGACAACGAAGACGAGCCGTCCTACGCGATCTCCGGCGGGGTGAGCCTCGGCGGGCTGATCCCCGACGTCGAGTCGGCCCTCATCGCGCCCGCGCTGCTCGCGGGCGACACCGTGGTGGTGGACGACACGGAGGGCGAGAACGCGGACTTCGCCGCTGGCCCGGAGTACGGAATGAACACGCTCGACGCGCTCCGCGCCGCGCTCGCCTCGCCCGCCACGGGCCTCGCGGGTGCGAAGGAGATCGGCCTGATCGGGTACTCGGGCGGAGCGATCGCGACCGAGTGGGCGGCGGAGCTCGCTCCCTCCTACGCGCCCGAGCTCGACTCCAAGATCGTGGGCACGGCGTTCGGAGGAACGCTCGTCGACCCGGCGCACAACCTCCACTACGTGGAAGGAAGCACGATCTGGGCGGGCGTGATCCCGATGGCGCTGATCGGCATCGGGCGCGCCTACCAGGTCGATTTCACCCCCTACCTGAGCGAATACGGGCTCGCGCTTTACAACAAGCTCCAGCACGCATCGATCACGGAAGTGCTCGGTCAGTACGCCGGCCTCACCTGGTCGCAGCTCGCCAAGCCGCAGTACCCGACGCCGGAAACGATCCCCGTCTACGTCCAGGTCGCCAACCAGCTCATCATGGGCAGCCGCGGCACGCCCACCGAGCCGCTGTTCATCGGGCAGGGCGCCGGCGGCGAACTCGAAGGAACGCCCGGCGACAAGCCCGGCATCGGACCCGGCGACGGCGTGATGATCGCCGGCGACGTGCGCAGCCTCGCGCGCGAGTACTGCAGCCGCGGCGTGACGGTCCAGTACGAGCAGTACGAAGACCTCAGCCACGTGCCGAGCGCGCTGGCGTGGCTGCCCGAAGCGTACTCGTGGCTCACCGAACGCTTCCTCGGCCTGCCCGCGCCGCGGAACTGCGCACAGATCGCCCCGGGCAACCCGCTGGAACCGCTCCCGTGAGTCCGGCACAGGATCGCCGGTCGATGCTTGGACCTGCGCTCCGGCGCCGTGCGCGAATCAGCGCGGCCCTGGGGCTCGCAGCATTCTCGCTCTGGCTGATCGCGGCCGCGAGCGCATCGGCCTTCGCCGTGCGGGGGAGCGTCGAACAGGTCGACGTCACCGGCCTGGCCGCGAACGCGCAGATGTCGCTGCTGAGCAACAGCGGCACGACGGTGTATACGCAGGAAGCAGACTCGCAGGGAGGCCTGCTGTTCCGGAACGTCAAGCCTGGGCAGAACTACCGGGTTCGCCTGACCTCGACGGGCGAAACGTCTCCTCCGATCACCGTCCACACGGACGCGTCGGCGCCGTGGGATCCGAGCATCTACGACCAGGAAATCCCCGACAACGGCTACACGTACCTGACCACGCGTGACGGCACCCAGCTGGCGATCGACGTCCACCCGCCGACCAGCCCGGCGGGCGAGCCTGGCGTACCGTCGATGTTCCACTTCCCGACCCTGCCGATACCGGGTGTGCCGTCGCTGAACTACACGCCTCCCTACCCGACGCTGATCGAGTACTCGGGCTACGGGTATGCCAACCCGGCCGGCCCGGAAAACGGCATCGCCGTGCTCGCCAACCTGATGGGCTTCGCAGTGGTCGACGTGAACATGCGCGGGACCGGCTGCTCGGGCGGCGCGTTTGACTTCTTCGAAACGCTGCAGAACCTCGACGGCTACGACGTGATCGAAACGATCGCCCACCAGCCGTGGGTGCTCGGCAACAAGGTCGGCATGCTCGGAATCTCATACGGCGCGATCAGCCAGCTGTTCACCGCGCAGACGGAGCCCGCCGGTCTGGAGGCGATCGCGCCGCTGTCGACGATCGACGCGACCGCTTCGACGCTCTATCCCGGCGGGATCCTCAACACCGGATTCGCGGTCGCGTGGGCCGAACAGCGCCAGCAGAACGCCGAACCGGCCAGCCCCGGCCACGGGCAGGCATGGGCGACCAAGCGGATCGAAGAAGGCGATCAGACCTGCGCGGCCAACCAGGCCCTGCACGGCGAGGCCGCGGACCTGATGGAAAAGATCAAGGCCAATGCGACCTACAACCCGGCGGTAGCCGACCCGCTGGACCCCGTCACGTTCGTGAACAAGATCACTGTGCCGACCTTCATGGCCTGCCAGTGGGAGGACGAGCAGACCGGCGGACACTGCGCTGACCTGGCGCAGCACTTCACCGGCACGAGCCGCAAGTGGTTCACGTTCACCAACGGCGCCCACGTCGACTCGCTCGACCCGTATACGTTCGACCGGCTCTACGACTTCCTGGAGCTGTACGTCGCGCACAAAGCGCCGATCGTCAATGCGGCCGTCATTCATCTCGCGGCGCCGGTCATCTACCAGGAAGCGATGGGGCTGCCCAAAACCGACCTGGTCACGCTCCCGGCGGATCCGGTCCAGGAAAAGCTGACCTACGAATCGGCGCTGGCTGCCTTCGAAGCGCTCCCGTCGATCAGGATCCTGTTCGACAACGGCGCCGGGACCTCGCCGCTCGGCACCACGACGGCGGGCGATCCGTACCCGGGATTCGAAGACTCGTTCTCGAGCTTCCCGATCCCCGGCACGAAGGCCGAGAGCTGGTATCTCGGGTCGCACGGCACGCTGACCGAACAGAAGCCGACCGCGGAAGGTGTCGACTCCTACACCTCTGACGCGAGCGCGACGCCGCTGACGGACTACTCGGCCAACACCGGCTCGGGCGGGCTCTGGGGCAACGCTTCCCAGTGGGAATGGAACTGGGCGCAGCCGCCGTCAGGCTCGGCGGTGTCCTACGTCTCGGCGGCGCTGACGGCGAACACGACCGCGATCGGTGGCGGAGCGGTGCACCTCTGGGTCAAGTCCTCTACTCCGGACGTCGATTTCCAGGCGACCGTCAGCGAGGTGCGTCCCGACGGCAACGAAACGTTCGTTCAGGACGGCTGGCTCCGGGCGAGTGAGCGCAAGCTCGCCACCGGCGCGAAGAACATGTTCGATCAGCAGCCCACCGAACTCCAGCCGATCCCGACGTTCCTCGCCTCCGACGAGGAACCGATGCCCGCGGGCCAGTTCGTCCCGGTGACCATCCCGCTGTACTTCGAGGGTCACGCGTACCGCGCCGGCTCGCGCATAAGGGTGACGATCGCCGCGCCGAACGGCACGGAGCCAGTGTGGTCGTTCAGCGAGACCCAGCCGGAAGGCGGGACCGCAACGGAGTCGATCGCCTTCTCGCCGAGCATGCCATCGAGCCTCACGCTGCCGATCGTGCCGGGAGTCAGCGTGCCGACAGCGCTGCCCGCATGCCCGAGCCTGCGCAACGAGCCCTGCCGTCCCTACCAGCCGTTCGTGAACGACGGTTCCTGACGGCTGCGCAGGCCCAGCCTCATTTGAGATGGCGTCTCGCTGCCGTCTCCTTCTTGTTGCATGGTGTCGTGGGTTCCAGATGCCAGAGGGCGTTCGCCCGATGGACAGGACTCATCTGTGGGAGTGGCTCTCGAGCGTTGACTTGACGGTGTCGATGCCGCGCTCCATCAGATCGCTCGTCACCTCGGCTAGCTCGTCCGGCAGCAGGTCGGCGATCCAAAGAAATCGCGTCGTGCCATCGTCGTTGGCGAACACCTGGGCGACGCCGTTGTGGTGTGTGTAGGGGCCATCGACGATCGACCACACCAGCCGACGGTTCTGGTCGTTCACGTCTATCGGACGCTCGCGCACGACCGCACCGTTGAAGAACGTGACGATCCGGTCACTGCCATCGAGGCGCGTGTCGAGGGCGAAGCCCGGCACCAGACGTTCATGCAGGGCACCCCAATCGCGCAACGCACCCCAAACGTCGTCAGGGTCGGCCTCGATCGTTCTCTCCTTGCTGATAGACGCCATCTAAACCTCCTTCGTGTAAGAGACACGGGAGATGATGATGTCGCGGGGCTTGCCCGGCTTGGACATTCATGCGCATGTGGGAGACTGCTCCGATGCTGCGCACACGGAGGATCCTCTCGCTTGAGGGCTTGGAGGTTGCCGACATTGCGTGTCGCCATCGACGCGGCAAAGGTCTCCCCGAGAAGGCGCCGAGGCACGGCGTGTGCTTCGTGCGCCGGGGATGCTTCGTCCGTCGCAGCGAGAACGGCGAGGCGCTATTGGACCCGTCCACGGTGTTCTTCGTCAACCCCGGGGATGAGCAGCGCTACGACCATCCCCATTCAGGCGGCGACGACTGCACGGCGTTCTTTCTCGACCCGGAGCTGTTGGCGTCGCTGTGGGGAGGCGACCCGGTACTGCCCACCGAGCCGCTGCACATATCCTCCCGGCTCGACCTCGAGCACAGGCTGCTGCTCACCGAAGCGGACAAGCGGGGTGCGAGTGTAGATGAGATCGGCGAACGGTCGATCCTGCTCATAGCCCAGGTCTTGGAAAACAGCGACCCGCTTCGCCCGCAGTCGGGGAGGCCGATGACGGGTTCACCTCAGCGCGCGCTGATAGACGACGCACGCGAGTCGCTGGCGGCAGATCCCAGCCAGTCACTGCCCGAGCTTGCTCGCTCCCTGGCGGTCTCGCCGCATCACCTCAGCCGGCTCTTTCGAGCGGCTACAGGCCATACGCTGTCTCGCCATCGGACGCGTCTGCGCGTCAGTGCCGCACTCGAGAGGCTCGCCGACGGAGAGCAGAACCTCGCACGCCTGGCTGCCGACCTCGACTTCGCAGATCACAGCCACCTCTGCCGCGTGGTTCGCAGCGAGACAGGGACAACTCCATCCTCCTTGCGCGACGCTCTACGAGTCCCCGGCGGTCTGCGAGGCGGGTAGCTGCCTCGACGATCAGTTTTCGCGTCCGGGCCTGGGGCTCGGCTCGCGTCAGTCCGCCCCTCCCGCGAAGGTGTAATCGTCCAGGTCGTAGCGAGCGCTTCGCCATGCGGCCTCGAGCGTCAAGCTGGGGCGAAACGGTGCGTCGCCGTGCTTGTCGAAGTAGTAGCTGTTGGCCGTCTCACAAGAGCCCTGGAAGAAGATCTGGTTGTGGCGGCGGGCCAGGACCGACTCGAAGTAGCGGCGGTTCGCCTCGGGCCGTATCTCCACACGGGTGGCGGCCGATTTACGGGCGTGCCCGAGGCAGCGCGTGATGTGGCGCATCTGAGTCTCGATCAGTCCGAAGTAGGACTGGCCGTTGAAGCCATAGGGCCCGAGGATCGAGAACCAGTTGGGAAAGTGCGGAACACTGACGCCCTCGTAGGCTTGGAAGCGGTTCGCATCCCACCACTCGCCCAAGCTGACGCCAGCGGAGCCACGGACCTCGAACGGGGGCAGGTTGTCGGTCTGGAAGGCCTTGAAGCCAGTCGCGCAGACCAGGACGTCGAGCGGGTGCTCGACACCGTCGGCCGTCCGGATGCCTGTCGGCGTGACCGCGTCGATCGTGGTTGTCTCGAGCTGGACGTTGTCGCGGTTGAACGTCGGCAGGTATTCGTTGGAGAAGCTCGGCCGCTTGCAGCCGAGCGAGTACGTCGGTGTCAGCTTCTCGCGGATGTCGGGATCGACGACGGCCAGCAGGTGCTTGCGCCCAGCGCCTTCCCCCTTCAACCGCAGGCTGGGGAAATTGCCGGCGAACTGCCCGGCCAGGACGAAGGTCGTCTCGACGAACGCCTGGCTGGCCCAGCGGATCAGTAGTTGCGCCCCGGGAACCCGACGCAGGATTCGCCGGACCAACGGACTGAGCGGCCGGTCGAGCTTGGGCAGGCACCAGATCGGGGTGCGCTGGAAGACCGTCAGGTGCTCGACCTCGGGGGCGATCGCCGGGATCAGCTGGATCGCCGATGCGCCCGTGCCGATGACGCCGACTCGCTTGCCGCGCAGCTCGACCGAGTGATCCCAGCGGGCCGAGTGCATCGTCGTCCCGGCGAATGTCTCGATTCCCGGGATCTCCGGTGGCTTTGGCTGGCAGAAGACGCCGGTCGCACCGATGACGAAACGTGCTGTGAGCGTCTCGCCGACGGCGGTCTGGATGTGCCAGATGTGTGACTGCTCGTCGAACTCGGCCCCGGTGACCTTCGTACCCAGCCGGATCCGCTCGCGCAGCCCGTACTTGGCGACGCAGTCCTCCGCATAGGCCTTGAGCTCTTCACCCGGCGCGTAGACGCGCGACCAGTCGCTGCGTTTCTCAAACGAGAACTGATAGCTGAAGGACGGGATGTCAACGGCGATTCCCGGGTAGGTGTTCCAGTGCCACGCCCCCCCGACACCGTCGCCCTCCTCGAGGACAACGTAGTTGTGAAAGCCCGCCTCGTCCAGCTTGATCGCGGCGCCGATGCCCGAGAAGCCGGCACCGATGACGACCGCCTCGAAGGCGGGCTCGCTGCTCCCAGGACTCACTTACTCAGAGTATTTCAATGTCCCGATCACGTCAAGTCGGCGCGAGGCGGAGCGGCCACGGCGGCGGCATGGTGGCGTCTTGGCCACCACGGAACCCATCGGAGCACCGGATCGAGGCTGACCGCTGCGCTCGCCACCGTCGCGCTCCCGGGGTCCGCTCCTCGATCACCCGATGCGGACCGATCTCGCGCCGCGAGAGATCCGCTTGCAGGGTCTACATGGTATGGGAGCCAACAAGACTCAATGCGAACCGCTCTGCCCTGCTTCCCGGCGGGCGGATGTCAGTCGAGTCAGGCAGTCGTTGTGGACATAGCGTGTGCGGCATCGACCGTCTGATCGAGCAGAACGGCGATCGTCATCGGCCCGACGCCGCCTGGTACAGGTGTCAGCAGACTCGCGATACCCACGGCCTCGTCGAAGTCGACGTCTCCGACGTTGCGGTCATAGCCGGCGTCGATCACAACGGCGCCTGGCTTCAGCCAGGTGCCCCGCACGAAGCAGCGGCGGCCGACGGCGGCTATCACGATGTCGGCGTCGCGGAGGATGCCGGGGAGGTCGTCTGTGTGCGAGTGGCAGTAGGTGACCGTGGCGTTGCGAGCCAGCAGGAGCATCCCGACAGGCTTGCCGAGTATCGGGCTGCGGCCGATGACCACAGCGTGCTTGCCGGCCAGCTCGACGCTGTAGGCATCGAGCAGGCGCATAATCCCGCCGGCCGTGCATGAGACGAACCCGGGTAGCTCGAAGGCCATTGCGGCAAACGATCGCATCGTGACCCCATCGACGTCCTTCCTCGGAGCGATGGCCTCGAACAGCGCACGCTCATCGACGTGCGGTGGGACCGGATGCTGTACGAGAATGCCATCGACCGTTGGATCGTCAGACAGTCCTCTCACGGCTACCACGGCTTCTGCCGTGCTCGCCTTTGCGGGCAGCGAGATCAGCCTCGGCTCGATTCCCACCCGCTCGCTCCCGGCGCGCTTCATCTTCACGTAGGTCACGGACGCGGGATCATCGCCAACCAATACCGCCGCGAGACACGGGCGCCGCCCTGCATCCGCCAGGAAGCTCCGCGCCTTTTCAGTCGTCTCGGCAAGAAGCTCACGAGAGAGAGCGGTGCCGTCCATCAGTTGGGCATGAGTCGGTGCCTGCATGGGCGCTCCTTACGCTTCGTTGATCGCCCAGGCGCTCGGCTCGTTTCGCTGACCGCAGAAGTCGGCGAGACCGCTCCCCGGTGGTTCTCCACCTCAGCGCCAGTCACGGCCATCGCAAAGGATAGTGCCCATTCGGGACGCCTCAGCGATCGTCAGCCCAGCATCCAAAACACTACGCGCACCGACCTCCCGCGTACCAGCGAGCTGCGCAAGCGCCTCGCGGAGCGCTCGCTGCTGTCGCGGTCGCGACTAGATGCGATGCTTGATCTCTGCTTGAGCTCTGGCGTCGCCAGGCGCTGCTGCCAATTCAAAACCTCAAAACCTGTAAGCGTTCAGTGGGTAGGGGGACATAACTCTGCTTCGGCGAATGTTGGGGTGTGGAGCGCGCGGAGGCGGAGGCGATCTATGACGCGGGGCGTGAGGCTGTAGTCGAGGTTCTGCTGGCGATGGATCGTCGTATTCAGC
>DATHPE010000062.1:0-30735 GCA_035484215.1 Solirubrobacteraceae bacterium
GAGACGACCCGAGATCTTCGTTCTGTGCGACGTGTCGACAAGCGTCACGAGCGCATCCACCTTCTTCTTGTCCGTCCTGCACGCCCTTCACGACACGTTCCGCAAGCTGCGCTCGTTCGTGTTCATCGAGCGGATCTCGGAGGTGACGGACATCTTCGAGCACGAGCGCAACTTCAAGACGGTCTCCGAACGAATCGGCTCGGACGCCGGCGTCGCGGACATCTCGGGCTACACCGACTACGGCCGCGTCTGGTCGGAGTTCCTCGTGCAAGTCGAGGACGACTTGCATCCGCGTGCGACGGTGATCGTGCTCGGCGACGCGCGCACGAACGGGCGCGACCCGCGCGCTGACATCTTCGCGCAGATCGCGGCACGCGCCGGGCGGACGTTCTGGCTGAATCCGGAGCCGCGCCTGTACTGGAACTACGGCGACTCGGTGATCGCCGCGTATGAGCAGTACTGCACGGCCTTCGAGTGCTGGACGACGGCGCAGCTCGAGGACTTCGTGCGCGCGCTGACGCGCCCGGTCATCGCCGCCGCGCGCTAGCATCGGCACGACTGAGCAGACACCAGGGGGGCTGGCGGGTGAGCCGGCTGAGAGGGCGTCCGATGGATCCCGGCGCCGACCCTTAGAACCTGTGGGGTAATGCCCGCGAAGGGAGCGACGTGCCAACCGAACTGCAATCTCGTCTTCAGCCGGCCTCCCGGCCGGTGGTGGCGGCGCGTGGCGCGGATGTGGCGCTCGAGCATGTGAGCCGCAGCTACCGCTCTGGCGACGGCGCGGAGGTGCGGGCGCTGGCGGATGTGTCCCTGCATGCGGCCGGCGGCGAGCTGCTGGCGGTGGTCGGGCCGAGCGGCTGCGGCAAGAGCACGCTGCTGGAGCTGATCTGCGGACTGCAGTCCCCGGACGGCGGCTCGATCGCGTGCCCGCCAGCGGTGTTGATGCCCCAGCGCGACCTGCTGCTGCCGTGGCTGAGCGCCCTGGACAATGCTGGGCTTGCGCTGCGCATCGCGGGGCTATCCCGCGCGCAGGCACGCGCTCGCGCGGGTGCGCTGTTCGCCGAGCTGGGGCTCGACGGCTTTCAGCGGGCCCGCCCCAGCGAGCTCTCCGGCGGCATGCGCCAGCGCGTGGCCTTCCTGCGCACACTGCTGGCGGGCAAGCCGCTGCTGTGCCTGGACGAGCCGTTCGGCGCGCTCGACGCGATCACGCGCGGGGAGATGCAGGCGTGGCTCGCCGGCGCGCTCGCGCGCGAGCCGCGCACGGTGGTGCTCGTGACCCACGACGTCGAGGAGGCGATCCTGCTGGCCGACCGCGTGGCGGTGCTCTCGCCGCGGCCGGGGCGGGTGACCGCCCAGCTGGAGGTCGAGATCGAGCGCCCGCGCGCGCGCACGGACGCCGAGGTGGTGGCGCTGCGCGAGCGGGCGCTGAGCGCGTTGGCGATGGGCGCGAGCGCATGAGGCGCTCGCTGCGCGGAGCGCTGCCGGCGGCGCTGCTGGCGGCCGGGCTGCTCGGCGCATGGGAGCTGTACGTGGATGCGGCCGGCGTCGAAGAGGACCTGCTGCCCGCCCCGCACGCGGTCGCGTCGGCCCTGTGGGACAACCGCGGCCTGGTGTGGAGCAACTTCACGGTCACCGCCGAGCAGGTCGTGCTCGGCCTGACGCTGGCGCTGGCGTGCGGCCTCGCGCTGGCGGTCGCCATCCACCTTTCGCCCCTGCTGCGCCGCGCGGTGTACCCGCTGGCGGTCGGCTCGCAGGCGGTGCCGATCCCCGTCATCGGCGTGCTGCTGGTGTTCTGGTGGGGCTTCGGGGTCTTCCCCAAGCTGGTGGTGATCGCACTGATCTGCTTCTTCCCGGTGCTGGTCACGACCGTCGACGGCCTCGCGTCGGTGGACCCGGAGCAGCCGAAGCTGCTGCGCACGCTCGACGCCTCGCGCTGGCAGGCGTTTCGCTTCGCCGAGCTGCCGGCGGCGCTGCCGGCGGCGCTGAGCGGCGCGCGCATAGCGCTCGCGGTGGGTGTGATCGGCGCGTTCATCGCCGAGACCAGCACCCCCACGACCTCGGCCTACTCGGGGCTCGGACGCGAGATCATCAGCGACGCCGGCAGCGGGCTGCAGACGCCGCGCGCGTACGCTGCGACCGTCGTGCTGTTCGCGTTCGCGATCGCCTGCTTCTATGCGCTGGCCCTCGCCGAGCGGCGTCTGGCGCCGTGGGCGGTTCAATCGAGAGGAGACACCCGTTGAGAGCATCATCCGCCGTCCGCGTCGCATCCGCCGCCCTTGCCGTGTCGTGCGCCCTGGCCGTGTCGGGGTGCGGGGCCAAGCAGGACACGATCTCCGCAGCGAGCGCCAAGCCGTTCACGGTGATGCTCGACTGGTTCCCCAACGCCGACCACGCGGCGCTGTACGCGGCGATCGCTCACGGCAACTTCCGCGCGGTCGGCCTGAGCGTGCAACCGGTGATCCCCGCCGAAACGGCCGAACCGCTGAAGCTGCTCGCCGCGGGCAAGGTGGACATGGCGATCTCCTATGAGCCGGAGGTCCTGCTCGCGCGCGACGAGGGTCTGAAGGTGGTCTCGATCGCCGCGCTCGTGCAGCGCCCGCTGACGTCGATCATCGCGCTGCCCGCGGCGCACGTGAGCAGCGTGGCGAACCTCGCGGGCAAGACCGTGGGCACCGCCGGCATCCCCTACCAGGCGGCCGAGCTGAAGGCTGCGCTGACGCACGCGAAGGTGAACCCGGCGACGGTCAAGGAAGCGAACGTCGGCTTCAACCTCGTGCCGGCGATGCTGTCGGGGAAGGTGGCGGCGACGCTCGGAGGCTATTGGAACTACGAGGCGATCCAGCTGCGTCTGGCGCACAAGCATCCGACGGTGATCCCGATCAACGAAGCGGGCGTGCCGAGCTACGACGAGCTCGTGCTGGTGGTGCGCGACAGCGAGGCCAACACCGACGGCGTCGATCTGCGCGCCTTCCTGCAGGCGTTCTCACAGGGCGAGCGCGAGGTCCGCGCCGACCCCGCCGCGGCGGCGGCGCTCGTCGTCAAGGCCAACCCGTCGCTGGAACCGAAGCTCCAGCTGGAATCGATCGAGCAGACGCTGCCGGCGGCCCAGCCGGCCAACTCGAGCGATCCGTTCGGCTGGCAGGAACCCTCGGCGTGGGCGGCGTTCGGCAACTGGATGTACACGCACGGGCTGCTCGCGCAGGACCCGAACACCACCGGGCTGCCCCCGTTCACCAACGAGTTCCTGCCCGGCCAGGGCATCTGAGCGGGTGGCGTCGGCGCGCAGCTGAGTCACCAGGCACCGCGGCGAGCGAGCGCCGGCCGTACGACTCACACGGGCCAGTAGCGCCCGACCTGCGCGAGCGCGCGCGTGAGCAGCGGCTCGGCGTCGGCCGCGGCCGACGCCTCGCCCGGCGCGTCCGCCGCCTCAGCCGGCCCATCGCCGGCCAGGGCGGGCAGCGTCGCACACACGCACTCGGCGAGCACGCGGCGGTTGTAACCGCCCTCGAGCACAACGCCCACCGGGATCCCCGCAGCGCGCGCCATGTCGCGCACGCGCACGGCCATCTGCACGAACGAGCCCGTCTGCAGGCAGCAGTCCGCGAGCGGATCCTCGATGTGGGCGTCGAATCCGGCGGAGATGAGCACGAGCTCGGGCTCGAACGCGACCGCCGCGGGTAGCACGACGCGCTCGAGCAGCCCCAGCCACAGCGGCTCGCGCGAGCGCGCGGGCACGGGCAGGTTGATGGTGTAGCCCTCCCCCGGCCCCGCGCCGGCGTCCTCCAGAAAGCCGGTGCCCGGGTACAGCGGCATCTGATGGATGCTCGCGAACAGCACGTCCGCGCGGCGGCGGAAGATCTCGGCGGTGCCGTTGCCGTGGTGGACGTCCCAGTCGAGGACGAACACGCGGCGCAGGCCGAGCTCGGCGATCGCTACGGCGGCGGCGACAGCGACGTTGTTGAACAGGCAGAAGCCCATCGCCCTCCCGTGCTCGGCGTGATGGCCCGACGGCCGCGCGCCGCAGAAGCCCACCGGCGCCTCGCCGGCGAGCAGCGCGGCGGTCATCGCGCTGGCGCCGCCAGCCGCGTGCAGGGCCGCGCGGAAGGACGCCTCGCCCACGAACGTGTCGGGGTCGATCGCCCCGCCACCGGCGGCGCAAAGCTCGGCGATGGCGCGCACGTGGCGGGCCGAGTGCACCAGCTCGAGCTGGGCCTCGCTCGCGGGCGGCGCCTCGCGCCGCCGCCATCCCAGCCAGTCGCGCTCGGCGAGCGCGCGCTCCAGCGCGATCAGGCGCCCCGGGGTGTCCGGATGGGCCGGCGAGTGGACGCGCGGATCGTGCTCCAGGCAGGCGGGGTGGCTGAAGTACAGCGCGGCTGTCATGTGCTGCGCGCGCGCTCGTGGTTCACTGATGTAACTATGGCGCAAGCGGGCGCGGCTCGAACGATGCGGGCGATGCTCTTCGAGGGGGTCGGCAAGCCGCTGCGCGCGGTGCGGCGCCCGATCCCCGAGCCCGGCCCCGGCCAGCTGCTGTTGCGCGTGCGCGCGTGCGCGGTGTGCCGCACCGATCTGCACCTGCTCGACGGCGAGGTCCAGGTCCCCTCCCCGCCACGCATCCTCGGCCACATGATCGTCGGCACGATCTCCGCGCGCGGCGAGGGGACGAGCGAGGTGGGCGTGGGTGAGCTCGGCGCCCGCGTCGGCGTGCCGTGGCTCGGCTGGACGGACGGCACGTGCGAGTTCTGCGCCAGCGGGCGCGAGAACCTGTGCCCGAACGCGCTGTTCACCGGACGGGACATCGACGGCGGCTACGCGGAGTACACGGTCGCCGACGAGCGCTACTGCTTCCCGGTCCCGCCGAGCTATACCGACGAGCAGGCGGCTCCGCTGCTGTGCGCGGGGCTGATCGGCTACAGGGCGCTGCGGATGTGCGGCGACGCGCACCGCGTCGGCTTCTACGGCTTCGGGGACTCCGCGCACATCCTCACGCAGATCTGCACATGGCAGGGGCGCGAGGTGTATGCGTTCACGCGCTCCGGCGACGAGCGCACCCAGGACTTCGCGCGCGAGCTCGGCGCCGTGTGGGCGGGCTCCTCCGAGGAGCCACCGCCGAAGCCGCTCGACGCCGCGATCATCTTCGCCCCGGTCGGAGCGCTGGTGGCGCTCGCTCTGCGCGCGAGCGCACCCGGCGGAACGGTCGTGTGCGGCGGCATCTTCATGAGCGACATCCCCTCCTTCCCGTACGGCATCCTGTGGGAGGAGCGCAGCGTGCGCTCGGTCGCCAACCTCACCCGCCGCGACGGCGAGGAGCTGCTGGAGCTGGCGCCGCGCGCGGGCGTGAGAACGCACGTGGCGACGTACCCGCTGGAGAGCGCCAACGAGGCGCTCTCCGATCTGCGAGCGGGTCGCTTCAGCGGCGCGGCGGTGCTCGTGCCGTAGGGACCAGTCGACAGAATGTCGGAACTATTCGGTACCCGGTCGCCCGGTCGTGTATTGTCCAGTCGGCCAAACTCGGTGGAGACGAGGAGCGATGGCGGGCGCTAGCCTAGAGAAGACCAATTGGATGCGGGGTCCTTCGACGCCGCTGCGGGGCGCACTGCTCGGCTTGCTGCTCGAACGTCCCGGGCATGGCGGCGATCTCGCCAACCGGCTGGCCGCTCGCCTCGGCGAGACCTGGCGGGTGGACACCAACGATGTCTACAGGCTGCTCGAGCAGCTCGAGAAGACAGGGCTGGCGGTCTCTCGCGATGAGCCCAAGCGCAACAACCGCCGCCGCATGCATCTCGTCTACCACCCGACGGAGGAGACCCCGGCGGCGCTGACGCTGTGGATGGAGACGCTGCTGCCGAGGGAGCCGGTGCGCCTGGGGCTGCAGGCGAAGCTGTCGGTCGCACGCGAAGAGGATGCCCACCGGCTGCTGCACGCGCTGAAAGCGTACGAGCGCGAGTGCCTGGTGCTGGCGCAGCTCGTCAGCCCGACAGATGGCCGGGGCCGCTCGTGGACGGCACTGTGTATGGACTGCACCCGCGACGCTGTCTACGCGCAGCTTCAGATCGAGATCGACTGGGCGACGCGCACACGACGGCGGATCAACGAGTTCCTAGAGCGCAGCCAGTAACGTCACCACCGCGATGACGGCGCTGCTCTCCTTTGTGAACGTCAGCAAGCGCTACCCTGACGGCGAGCGCGAGATCCTGGTGCTCGACCGAGTGTCGCTGGAGATTGACGCGGGCGTGTCGGTGGGCGTGTACGGCGCGCGGCGCTCGGGCAAGTCGACGCTGTTGCGCCTCGCCGCCGGGATCGCGCTGCCGGACTCCGGCACGATCCGCTACGCGGGCCGCGACATCACTGGCATGGTGGGCAGCGAGCGCGGCCGCCTGCTCCGCCGCGAGATCGCGTTCATGTCGGCCGCCGACTGGCGTGCGAACCCTGGGGAGAGCGTCGTCGATCACGTGGCCACGTCGCTGGGGAGCGAGGGACTGACGATGCGCGAGGCTCGACGTCGGGCGCTGCGCGTGCTCGACCGTGTCGAAGTCGGCGCCGTCGGCGCCGAGGAGCCGACGAGCGCGCTTTCGCTGACCGAGCGAGCGCGTGTGATGCTGGCACGGGCGATCGCCCGCCAGCCGGCGCTGCTGGTGCTCGACGAACCGGCGATGCTGCCGAATCTCGGCGACCGCGACAGGTTCTACGCGCTGTTGCGCTCGGTGACGAGCGAGCGCAACATGGCGCTGCTGATCGCCTCCGAGGAAATGGCCGCCCTGCAGGGCGTGGGCGTGCTGATGTCGATCGCCGACGGTGAGCTGGCGTCAACCGAGAAGCGAGGCACGGTCGTGGCGCTGCCCGGCCGCAGGCGCGCGGGGGCGGAGCGTACCGGCTGGTGAGCACGCTCGAGCTGCGCGAGGTCGTCAAGCATTACTCGACCGACATCGAGACCGTCAGGGCCGTGGATGGCGTGTCGCTGACGATCTCCAAGGGGGAGTTCGTGGCCCTGTACGGCCCGAGCGGATCGGGCAAGACGACGCTGCTGATGCTCGCGGCCGCGCTGAGCACGCCCGACAGCGGCAGCATCCGCTTCGACGGGCAGGTGCTCGGTGAGCTGTCCGAGCGTGACAGCGCGCTCTACCGTCGCAGAGACGTCGGCTTCGTCTTCCAGGCCTTCCACCTGATGCCGCACACCTCCGCGCTGGACAACGCGACGATCAAGCTCACCGGCGGCGGGTGCACGCTGCGTGAGGGCCGCATCAGGGCGCTGCCGTGGCTGGAGCGCGTGGGCATGGCCGAGCGGGCCGAGCACACACCGGAGCAGCTGTCGATGGGCGAGCGCCAGCGCATCGCGATCGCCCGCGCGCTCGCCAACGAGCCGCGGCTGCTGCTTGCCGATGAGCCGACCGGCAACCTCGACTCCAAGCGCAGCCGCGAGATCCTCGCGCTCATGCGCGACATCTGCCACGAACGGGGCATACCCGGGCTGCTCGTGACGCACGACCTCGACGCGACCCAGTTCGTCGACCGCGTGCACACTCTGCGCGACGGTCATCTCGCCGACGGCCTGGACCCGGAGCTGGTCGCGACCTCGTCGTGAGGAGTCCCCTGAACCCCCCGATCGCGGGGGTGCGCCTGAGCATGCTGGGCCACCTGTACTGGGTGCGGCTGCGCTCTCACGCCGTCCAGGAGCTGCTGGCCGGCAGCGGCATCGCGGTCGGTGTGGCGCTGGTGCTCGGCGTGCTCATCGCCAACGCCAGCCTGACCGGCTCGGCTGGAGAGCTCGTCCACCAGGTCATCGGCTCCGCACGCCTGCAGCTGGCGGCGCGCTCACAGGATGGGTTCGACGAACGGCTCGCCGCCACCGCCAGCCGCCTCCCGGGCGTGACCGTCGCCTCGCCGGCGCTGAGGGAGAACGTCGCCGTTGTAGGGCCGCACGGCCGCCAGTCGCTGCAGCTGCTCGGCGTCAGCCCGTCTGTCGTCAGCCTGGGCGGCTTCGGCGCGCGCCAGTTGGGGCTGGCCGGCTTCCGCTTCACCGGGGGTCTGATCCTGCCGGCGAGCATCGCCAGCGCGATCGGCGTCGAACCGGGCGACCGCGTCACGGTCCTCGCGCTCGGCAGGGAGCACACGATCACGGTGGGCGCCGTGCTGAAAAGCTCTGTGTTCGGGGTGCTCGCCGCGAGCCCCGTGGCCGTGACCCTGCTCGGCAGCGCCCAGCAGCTGACCGGGTTGCGCGGCGTGGTCACGCAGGTTCTCGTCGAGCCGCGGCCCGGCGAGGAGCAGCTCGTCGCGGCTGGACTGCGCAAGCTCGCCGCCGGACGCCTGAACGTGCTGGCCGCAAACGATGAACTGGCGCTGCTCGCGCAGGCGGTCAAGCCGAACGACCAGTCGACGTCGCTGTTCGCGGCGATCAGCGTGATGGTCGGCTTCCTGCTCGCGCTCAACGCGATGCTGCTGACCGTGCCCGAGCGACGGCGCTTCGTGGCGGACCTGCGCATGCAGGGCTATGACTGGCGCCAGATCGTCGTGCTTCTGGCCTTCCAGGCGGTCGTACTCGGCGTGCTGGCGTCTGCCGTCGGCGTCGCGCTCGGAGACGCCATCTCGCATGCGTTCCTGCACCGCGTTCCGGGCTATCTCACCACGGCCTTCCCGATCGGCTCGCAGGAGACCCTGCACCTCGGCACGGTCCTCATCGCCGTCGGGTGCGGGGTGCTGGCAACGGTGCTCGCATCACTGTCCCCCGTGCTCGACCTGCGCCCAGACAGGCCGACCGACGCGATCTTCCGCGATCGATCGGGCGAAGGCGAGGTACTCGCGCGGGGAACCCCGCTGAAGCTGGCGATCGTCGGTGCGGCTCTGCTCGTGTCGATTACGGCGATGGTGTTGATCGCGCCCAACCTGACGATCGTCGGCGGCACTGCGCTCGCGCTGGCGGCGCTGCTCGCGATCCCGATCCTGTTCGCGGGCGTCGCGTGGATCCTGCAGTGGGCCGGCGAGCGCGTGGCCAGCAGCTCGCTGATCGTCGTCGTCTCGGAGCTGCGCGCGATCACCACACGCTCTGTGGCGCTCGCCGGCATCGCCGCGCTGGCGGTGTACGGGAGCGTGGCGATCGGCGGAGCGCGCGCCGACCTCATCCGCGGCCTTGACGCCAGCTTCGGCGAATACCTGGGAACGGCCGACGTATGGGTGACGACCGGCGGCAACGACCTCACCACCAACGCCTTCGACGCCGGCGACGCCACCGCCGCGGTCGCGCGCGCCCCCGGGGTCGCATCCGTGCGCCTCTATCAGGGCGGCTACCTCGATGTCGGCACGCGGCGTATGTGGATCATCGCCAGGCCCGCCGCCGACAGCGTGATGGTCCCGGCCAGCCAGCTCGTGAAGGGCAATATCGCCCGCGCCACGAGGCTGCTGCGCGAGGGCGGCTGGGCCACTGTCTCGAGTGCGTTCGCAGACGAACACGGCCTCGGCGTGGGAGGCTCCTTCACACTGCCGACACCAGCGGGCGCCGCGCGCCTGCGCGTCGCCGCGATCACCACCAACCTTGGCTGGTCGCCCGGCGCGGTGATCCTCGACACGGCGGATTACCGACGCTACTGGCAGACCGCCAAACCCTCCGCGCTGGAGGTCGATCTCAGGCCAGGCGTGAGCCAGGCGGCGGGCGGGCGGGCGGTCAGGCAGGCGCTGGCAGACCGCCCGGGCCTCGGCGTGCAGACGCTCAGCGAACGCGAGAGCGAGTACGACGCGAACGCTCGCCAGGGCTTGAGCGCGCTGGGCCAAATCGCCACGTTGCTGCTGATCGCCGCCGCGCTCGCGGTGGCGGCGGCACTCAGCGCGAACATCTGGCAGCGACGCTCGCGACTGGCGTCGCTGAAGATCCAGGGATACGACACACGACAGCTGTGGCGCGCCCTGCTGCTGGAGAGCGCGATCGTGCTGGGCGTCGGCTGCACGATCGGCGCCCTCGCGGGCATCTACGGCCATGCGCTGGCAAGCCGCTGGCTGAGGCTGGAGACTGGCTTCCCAGCGCCGTTCCAGGTCGGCCCAGGCAGAGTGCTCCTCACGCTGGCGCTGCTCGCGGCGGGCGCGCTCGCCGTCATCGCGGTGCCGGGGCTCGTCGCGGCGCGCGCTCCGGCGCGAGCAAGCCTTCAGGAGTGACTATGTATCGCCGCTCAGGTAAACAAAACTGTTCTGGTGATTGCTTCTTCGAGGAGGGGCCGCCTCGCGCTGACGAGCGCGTTCGCCAGCACCGCCTCCCGATACTGGCTAGGAGTCTTCCCACTCGTCGGCTGTGAGCTGCGCCACTGGCACGAACGCGCGCGCCAGATACCCGACCCCGTGCTCCGTCGCCTCGCTCTGCTCACCCAACGAGTCGAGCACGGCAACTACGAGGGCGCGGCCGCCTATGCCGCGCTCGTCCCGCGCGCATATCGGGCGCGCGTGGTACGCGCCGTCGTCGCTTTTCAGACGACCTACGATTACGTCGACACACTGTCCGAGCAGCCGAGCTCCGATCCGGTCGCCAACGGCCGCCAGCTGCACCTGGCGCTGCTGACCGCGCTCGATCCCGGCAGCGACCAGCCGGACTACTACCGACACTCCTCGGGCGGACGCGACAACGGATACATCAGGCAGTTGGTACAGGCGTGCCGAGATGCCCTCGGCACGCTGCCCTCCTACGCAGCCGTCGCGCAGCCGGCGCTGCGGGCCGCCAGCACGATCGTCGCCTACCAGAGCTTCAATCACGAAGAAGCCGGCGACCGTCCCCAGGCGCTCGCACAATGGGGAGCGACGGTGGCTCCGCCGGAGAGCAGGCTGCGCTGGTGGGAGGCAGCAGCTGGCGGCGCCTCCTCGATGACCGTGTTCGCGCTGATCGCCGCAGCGGCCAAGCCAGGGCTCAGCGCCGCCGAGACGGCGGCGACCCACGATGCGTACTTCCCGTGGATCAGCGCGCTGCACGTGTTGCTCGACAGCCTGATCGACCGTGCCAAGGACCTCGAGCACGGCCATCACAATCTGATCGACCACTATTCCTCGCCCTTCGAAGCCGCGCACCGCCTGGCGTGGATCGCAGGGCACGCAGTGCATGCCGCCGAGGCTCTCCCCGACGGCGCGCGCCATGCGCTGATCGTGGCCGCTATGGCGAGCTTCTACCTGTCCGCACCGGCCACCGCCGCGCCCGGCGCGCTGCTGGCGACGCAGCGCGTGATGGAGACGATGGGCGCCCTGGCGACGCCGACGATGGCAGTGCTGAGAGCGAGGCGCGCCGCCGGCCGGCTGCTCGACGGGGCGGGCGCCGCCGGGGCGCGATGGCGCACTTGAAACTCAAGTATTGGACTTTCCCCTTGCTCGCGAAGGTGCGTCGGCGCGATCATCAAGGGGCGTGAAACTGGGTCCATGTGCGAGCTACGCAGGGTGCGCAACATCCAGATCCCGCTTTCGTCTCGCCAGTGATCGAGCCGGGCGCCGGGCGGCGTCCGGCTCGTGTTTGACATCGCAGATCAGATCCGGATGAACGGCGCCATCACCATAGAGTTGACGCGCACACAGGTGGATCAGGTCGTGCGCGGCCGCTCCAAGGGAGACGGGGTGACCAGCGCGCTGCACAGCCTTGCCGATCGCGGGCTGATGTCGACTTACCCGGAGCTGTCGGCGAGCCCGCGCCTGTCACGATCGCTGCTGCTCGGCCTGCTCGTGCTCGCGTGCTTCCCCAACGACGGCAGCGCGCTGGCGGTGACCGACGTCGCCGCGAGCCTCGGCCTGAGTCCCAGCACGACCCATCGCTACATGACCACGCTGCTGGCAGTGGGCCTGCTCGAGCAGGATCCGCGCTCGCGCCGCTACCGCGTTCCCACCAGCGCGTAGGTGCGCTGCGCTCCCGCGCGAACCTGCGCGGAGACGTCCGCGCGAGCTCAGGCGGAGCCGGCGAGCAGGTGCGTGGCGGCCAGGCCCGCCCACTCGCCGTAGGGCGCGAAGAAGTCGCGCACCTGCTGTTCCTCGGCGCGGGCGTAGGGGTCGCCGCCGCTGAGCAGGCGCCCGACGAGCTTCAGCAGACCCACGTCTCCGGCAGGCACCTGATCGTGGCGGCCCTGTCCGTGCAGGGCGAGCATCTCGACCGTCCACGGGCCGATGCCGGGTATCGCGCGCAGCCTGCGCCACGCGCGCTCGTGCTCGGCGCTGTGCAGGTCTACGCGGCCACGCGCGACCTCGCGCGCAGCGCGCACGAGCGCGAGAGAGCGCGCGCCGGCCAGATCGAAGGACTGCAGGCGCGCGGGGGCGGTACCCGCCAGCACGTCCGCCGCGGGCAGGTCGCGCAGACCGCCCTGCACCCCGTCCCAGCTCGGCCCGCGACGCCCCAGAGCGGCCACCAGGCGACGCTCGATCGCGGCCGCCCGCTCGTACTCGATCAGCTGCTCGCAGATCGCCCACACGAGCGCCTCGAAGGGCTCCGGCGGGCGCCATACGCGCAGCCACGGACGCCGGCGCAGGGAACGCCCGATCAGCGGGTCGCGACCGAATCCGCGCAGGAAGGCGCGCAGATCCTCGTCGACTCCGAGCGCGAAGCGCATACGTTGGATGCCGTGTGCCGCGGCCGCACGGCTCACCGCGCGCGCCCCCAGCACGACTCTGTCCGGCGCCGGCTGCGCGACCCGCACGACCACCGGCAGCTCGCCGTGGTGCAGCAGACGCTCGAGCACAGCCCCGCGGCGGCGCACCAGCCCGTCCCCCCCGTTCCAGCGCGGCAGCCGAAACGGGCCGGCCGGCGCGAGCTCCACGCGCAGCTCCACCGGAAGGCTCAGCGGCTCCGCCTCAGTGATCGCCGGAGCCGCCCAGGAGGTGCACGTCCACGAGCAGCGAGCGGCTGCCCACGATCTGGACCAGCTCGACGGCCCTGCCTGCTCCGCTGGCGCCCGGCGTGCGGGCTCTGCTCACAGCGCGCCCTGCGCGCCGGCGCTTGGTGATCGCGGGCGAGCGCCGCTGGCGGCGATGCACCAGCCCGGCGACCGCGGCGCCCGCGACGAACCCACCCGCGGCCACCGCCGCTGCCTGCACCGCGGGGATGACCACGCCCGCCGAGCGCCGCTGCGGCGCGAGCGCTCCAACGGACGCATGCGCGTGCGCCACCTGCGACTCGCCGGTCAGCACGGGCAGCGCGTCTATCTCCTCACCGGCGCCCGCATCGATGTCCGGCGGCGAGGTTGGCTGCGGCGTCTCGCTCATGCGGGGGAGTGTAGAGGGCTGCCCAGACCGCTATTGCAGCAGCCGCTCATACACGCGGTAGCGCTTGACGATCTGTCCGCCCATCGCTTCCATGCCGCGGTTCATGGCGGTGTTCGTCTCGAGGATCCAGCCCATCTCGCCGCCCTTCTGCGGGCGCGCTTCGGCCGCGTCGAAGTGCAGCTGGTACAGCTTCGCCGCCACGCCCGTGTGCTGGTACTCGGGCTTGACGCCGAGGAAGCCGACACGCACCCGCGTCGTGATCTTGCCCTTGCGCAGGAAGTGCCACCAGCCGAGCGGCAGGAATTTGCCCTTCATCTTCGCCAGCACCTGGTTGAGATCGGGGAAGGTCATCGCCATCCCCACCACCTCGCCGGTGTCCTCGCGCTCGGCGATGAAGCACCAGTGCTTGTCGAACACCAGCTGGATCTCCTGCGCGTAGGCGTCGAGGTCCTTCTTGGAGTACGGCACGAAGTCCCAGTTCTTCGACCACGCGGCGTTGTAGACCTCGGCGAACGCGTCCATGTCTTTGCGCAGCTGCCTGCGGCGCATCGGACGCACCCTGATCCCGTGCTCGGACTGCGCCTTCTCCGCGAGCTCCCAGATCACCGGCAGCACCTTGCCGCGGTCTTCGACCTCCAGTTTCCACATCAGCAGATCCATCGCCTTGCTCATGCCCGCCTGCTCCATGCGCTGCTGGTAGTAGGGCGGGTGCCACGGCTGCTTGATCATCGGACGCAGCTCGAAGCCCTCGATCAGGACGCCGCTCTCTTCGTTCATCGAGAAGTCGGCGGGGCCAACCATGCGTTCCTTGCCGCGCTCACGCAGCCACCCGGCGGCTGCCTCCAGCAACGCGTCCAGCACCTCGAGATCGTCCTCGAACTCGAGGAAGCCGAACCAACCCCAGTTCTTCTTCTGGTAGTCGTTGAACGCGTGGTTGACCTGGGCGGTGATCCGTCCGACGACCCGCCCGTCGCGGCGCGCTAGGAAGTACTCGGCCTCGCCGTGGCTGAAGAACGCGTTCAGGCGCCGGTTCAGGAACAGCCAGCGCTCGAGCTTCGGCAGGGGAATCCAAAGCGGGTGGTTAGCATGCAGGCGGAAGGGCAGATGGATGAACGCTTTCAGGTCCGACCTGCCGGACACCGGGGTGACCTGAACGCCTGTCTGCTGGGAAACGCCCACCAAGCGAGACCATATATGCACACTTCGACAGACGTCTTCGCCAAGGTCCGCGGCCATGAGCGCGAGGATCTCTTGCGGGCCGCGCGCGAGGCCGACGTGCTGCCCTACTTCCACGTCCTCACCTCGGCGGCGATGCCCGTCGTGGAGATGGAGGGGACGACACGGATCATGCTCGGCTCGAACAACTACCTCGGGCTGACCGGCGACGAGCGCGTGCTGAAAGGAGCCGAAGACGCCCTGCACCGCTATGGGACCGGGCTGACCGGCTCGCGCTTCCTGAACGGGACGATTCCCCTGCACCTGGACCTCGAGCGGGAGATAGCCGAGTGGATGGGCACCGACGCGGCGATCGTGTTCACGACCGGCCATCAGGCCAACCTGAGCGCGCTGGGCACGATCCTCGGCCCTCAGGACACGGTGATAGTCGATTCAGGCGATCACGCGTCGGTGTTCGACGGCTGCCTGCTCTCGCGCGCAAAGCTGCGCCCGTTCCGGCACAACCGCCTGGAGAAGCTCGAGCGGACGCTGCAGCGCGCCCAGAACGACGGCGGCGGGGTGCTGGTGGTCGTCGACGGGGTCTTCTCGATGGAGGGGGACATCGCGCCGCTGGGCGAGATCTGCGAGCTGTGCGAGCGCTACGGCGCGCGCCTGATGGTGGACGAGGCGCACGGCGCCGGCGTGCTCGGGGCGCGCGGGGCCGGCACCGCCGAGCTGCTCGGGGTCGAGGATCGCGTGGACCTGCGGATGGGCACCTTCTCGAAGTCGCTCGCCTCCTGCGGGGGCTTCGTCGCGGGACCGGCGGACGTGATCGAGTATCTGCGGATCTACTCGCGCCCGTTCCTGTTCACCGCCTCCGCGGTCCCGGCCGCGCTCGGCGCCGCCCTGTCGGCGCTGCGGGTGTTGCGCTCGGACGACGGCCAGCCGCTGCTCGAGCGCGTGCTCGCCAACGCCAGGCGCTTGCGCGACGGCCTGGAAGACCTCGGCTACGCGGTCGTCAAGCCCCAGCCGCTGCCCGCCGACGTCGCCTCCGCCCCGGGCGTGCTGCACGAGGGAGCCGCGCGGCCGTCGATCGTCACCCCGATCGTCCCCGTGCTGGTGGGCGACGACTGGAAGGCGGCGCTGCTGTGGCGAGCGCTGTATGACGAGGGCGTGTTCGTCAACACCGCCCTGCACCCCGCCGTGCCCCCCGGAGGATCGCTCCTTCGCACCAGTGTGATGGCCACCCACGACCGCGACACGCTCGACCGTGCGCTCGAGGTCTTCGCTCGCGTCAAGCGCGAGTTCGAGGCTGAGCACGGGCCGCTGCCGGGACCGAACGTCGACTGATCCCGCCACGGCATACCGGCGCGACTCCGGCCCGCCGCTCGAGCCGAGCGCCCAGGCGGCCTAAGGACTTGTCCGTTTCTTCACAAGTCGCATCGCGATCGAAAAAGATCGCTTCTAGCGTACGAAGCGCCCGCCGCGCTGTTGACCGGCGACCCCGTCCTGACATAGCTTCCACGTGCGCTCTGCAAGACCGTTTCGAGGTTCGCCCCCCCACACGCCGTCGGGAGAGGGGCGACTTAGGCGGGACAGCCGCGACCAGTCGCGGGGGGACCTCGCACGGCCTCGCTGGCGCTCAACTGAAAACAAGCAAGCACGTCTTCGACGCGCGTGGCTCGCGGCGAGGACGGGGAGAGTGCCCTATGAACGCGACAGCGACGGTTGCCCCTGCCGGTCCGCAGTACATGCGCGCCCTTGAACGCGCCAACAAGGTTCGTCTCGCTCGCGCGGAGCTCAAGCGCCGCGTGGCGGTCGGCGAGATCCATGTGGCCGAGGTGATCCTCGAATGCCCGTGGGAGGCCCAGAGCATGGCCGTCGCCGACCTGCTGATGAGCCAGCGCCGCTGGGGGCAGACGCGCTGCCGCAAGTTCCTCGCCCAGGTTCCGATGTCGGAGAAGAAGACCGTCGGGTCGATGACCGAGCGCCAGCGCCGCACGCTGGCGGCGATGCTGACTTCGGTGAGCCGGGGTCGCGCGTGGACCGCGACCCCCTGGCTAACGGACAGCCTGACGAGAGCGTGAGCTGCCACCAGCCGGCGAGCATGCCGATCAGGCCGAGTCGCGGTCTCACCTCCCACACGCCGCATCCGCCCTGCCCGAGATCCCTGACGGGCAGCCGCGCGAACTTGTAGCTGCCCGGGTCCAGCCGCATCTGCGCCAATCGCTCGCGCGCGCGGCGCTCGTGCTCGGCGCGCTCGAGCACTCGCGCGCGCAGGTCCTGCACGGCGGCGGCGAGCTGGTCGCGCACACGCTCGAGCCCACCGAGGTCGAGCAGCGTGGGAGCGGCGCCGGCCGCGCCGGGAACGCCTGCGCAGGCAGGCGCGGCGATGTAGGGGAATCGCTCGGCGACCGTGCTCGAGAGCTCACGCTCGAGCCGCGCGATCTGCGCCCGCAGGGACGCCCTGGCAGCGCGCTCGTCCGCCTGCGTGCGGCCCGCCCGAGCATCCGCCATGAGCTTCCCGCCGGCGAGGCGATGATCCCGAGCATCGGTCAGCCGGTGCACCGGCTCGTCTCGATCGATGACCTGCTGCTCGTAGTGGGACACACCCGCCTCCTCTCCGGCAGGCGACAATTCTACCAGCGAACGTTGCGAGCACCGCCACTTCGCCGAACGCTCACGGCTGCTCGAGCGCCGCGCGGCACATCCACAGCGACTCCTCCGCGTACAGCGTCGGCACCCCCGCCACCTGGATCGCGAACAGCGTCACGCGACGCGTGCCCGAGCGGGGCTCGTGCCCGGGCGCGAGCTCTCCGAACAGGGTCGCGAGGGCGCCCGACGCGTCGGCGACGACCAGGCGCCCGGCGGGCAGCGGCGGCGCCTGCGCGGAGCGTCCCAGCGGCTCGCCCTCGCCACTCGCGCGCACGCCGAGCTGACCGTCGAGCGACTCCGCGTCCAGCGCCCACACTGGGACGCAGGTGTCCGCCAGCGCGATCAGCAGCACGTCCGCCAGCAGGCCGGACGTGAGGAAGCCGCCGCGCAGCATCCGCTCGGTGACGGCGGCCTCGATCGGCGTGCGCACGACATCGGGGTCGAGACCGATCTGCCGGAAGAAGACGCGGTAGGCGGCGGCTACGGGCTCCCGGCGCACGCTGACGGCGCGGGCGCCGCGCCAGCGGTTGGACAGTTCGCGCAGCCGCTCGAGGATCTCCGGCGGCGACGCGCCGGTGAGCGACTGCCCGCGCGTGTGCAGCGCCTGGCCGACGAGCAGGCGCAGCCCCGGCAGCTCCTCCTCGACCGCGGGCGAGCACCAGCCCCGGACGGACCCCTCGCACTCGCTCAAGCCGCCGGCTCCGGCCGTTCGCGGACCCGCGACGCGGCCACCAGCTCGCTCACCCGCCGGCGCAACGTCGCCAGCGACGCGCTGCCCAGCAGCGCATCGCTCTGCACGACGCCGCCACGGTAGGCGAAGTTCACCTGCGGGCAGGTGACCACTTTGTACAGCGCCGCCACCGCGCCGTCGCTGTCGACGCCGACTGGCAGCGTCAAGCCGAGCGAGCGCACCAGCCGGCGCAGCGTGCGGCGATCGCCCTCGATCGACACCGCCGCGAAGCGCACCCGCGGGAACGCCGGCACGAGCGCCTGCATCTCGGTGAGGACCCGCGGACACGAGCCGCCGTCGACGAACAGCGCCAGCACCACCGGTCCCCGTTCGTACAGCTGGCACACGTTCAGGATCTGCGCCCCGCGCTCGGCGCACGCCGGCACCCGTCCGTCCGCGCCATCGTCGGCGCGCGTGGCGATGTCGGCGTCTCCGTTGAGGCTCCCCAGCACCAGCGGCGTGGCGAACGGCGCGAGCGTGTGGCCGGGCGCGATGCCTGTGACGTCGGCGGATTTTGCGAACACGATGTTGACGACCACCAGCACGACGACCGCCAGCCCGAGCAGAGTCGAATAGCGCCTGCGCCGCGCGCTCACGAGCGGACCCACGCCCGGCGCACCCCATGCGCCACCGCCACCGGCTGCTCACGACCACCGCCTGACGCTGCGGCGGCGGCGTCCCCCTTCAGGGACGACTCGGCGATCACGAGCGTGGCGGGAAGGGCGACCAGCACACCCATGAGCGAGACGCTCAGGTCGATCAGCGTCACCAGGCCGAAGTCGCGGAGCATCGTGATGTCCGACAGCACGAGCACACCGAAGCCGGCGATCGCGGTCACCCCGGATGCGGCCACGGCGGCGCCCGTGCGGCGGTAGCTGCGGCGCAGCGCCTCGATCGTGTCGTAGCCGGCGAGCCTCTCCTGGCGGTGGCGCTCGGACAGGAGCACGCTGAACTCGGTCGACAGCGCGATCACGAGCGCGCCGAGCGTGACCGACATCGGGTTCAGCGGCACCCTCACCGCGAACAGGATCAGCGCCGACCATCCGCTCGCGAGGACGATCGGCACCAGCGGCACGAGCGCGCGGCGGCGATCCCCGCGGAAGGCCAGCAGCAGTACCAACGCGACCGCGGCCAGCCCGGCCAGCAGGGTCTCCAGGCGTCGCCACGGGTCGGCCACCTGCGATCCCGACTGCGCGGCCAGCACCGACAGCCCGACGAGGCTCGCGTGCACCCCCGCGGGCGGGTGCAGGCTCGCGCGCATCCGTTCGATCAGGCGCTGCTGCTGGTCGAGCCCCATCAGGCGGATGCCGAACGCGAGCGTCGCCACGTGCCTGTCGGGCGCTATCACGTCCTTGGAGAAGTACGCGGGGATCGCGCTGAGCAGGCCGTCGATCTCCCCCTGGGAGAGCTTTGCGGTGCGGGCGGTGCCAGCGGCCTGACCGTCGAACAGGTCGGGGAGCGAGAACGCCGGGCACAGGCGCGCCCTGGCGCAGCCCTTGGCGGAGCTGTAGCCGAAGCGGGCGAGCACGCTCTTCTGGTAGTCGATCATCCATTCGATCGTGGCCGGCTTGGTCAGGTCGTGGCCTTCGACCATCAGCTCGATTTCGCCGCCCACGCCGGTGATGCGCTCGACGGTGTTCAGGCTCTGCAGCGAGCTGAGGTTCTGCGGCACGAGCTTGGTGATGTCGGTCTGCACCTGGGTCTGCGTGTCCAAGCCCCAGCCGAGCGCCGCGAGCGCCAGCCCCACGCCCAGCACCCGCCCGGGGTGGCGCACGGAGCCGACGAGCGCGGCGCGCGTGAGCAGACGCGTGAGCGGGTTGTCGGCCAGCAGCTCGCGCGCGCCGCGCCACGCGGCCGCGACGGGACCGCTTGCCATCGCATCGGCGGCGCGCACGGGGCCTGCGGCGGATGACAGTGAGATCGCCGCTGCCCCGGCGGTGAGCGCGCACAGCAGCGCGATCGCCACGCCCACCACCAGCAGCAGTCCGAAGCCGCGCACCATCGGCACCGGTGAGAGCAGCAGCACGAGCATGGCGGCGGCGCTGGCGGCGGCGGCCGTCGCGATCGTCGGTGCGCCGGCCGCCGCCGCGCGCCGCACGACCGCCGCAGCGTGCTCGGACGCGGTGCGCGGGCTCTCGAGCGTGGCGCCCGGGTGCCCCCCGGCATCGCCCTCGAGCTCCTCGCCGGCGCGTGCCTGGAACTGGATCGCGTAGTCGACCGCGAGGCCGACCAGCACTGGCAGCACGGCGATCGACGCCATCGTCAGCGACGCGCCCACCGCCGACAGCGCGCCGAACGTGAGCGCGGCGGCGAGCAGTGCGAGCGCGAGCGGCAGCAGCCGGGGACGTCCGGTGAAGATCAGGCCTAGCGTGGCGGCCATCACCAGCAGAACGGCGATCAGCAGCAGCTCGATCGAGTGGCTGATGGAGCTGGTCAGATCGGCGACGATCACCGGCTCGCCGGTGACGAGGTATGTCTCTCCGTGCGTCAGATGCCATTGGGGCATCCGCACCGCCTGGCGGATCAGCGCGATCGTGCGGAGCTTCGCCGCTTCGGACAGCCCGGCCTTCATGCGCACCGACACGAGCGCCGCGTCGCGACTCGGGAACAGGTAGGCGAAGCGCGACTTGGGAGTGCCGGCGGGCTTGTTCGAGTCGAACACGACATCAGAGACGAAGTTGGCGTTTTCGATGCTCGGGGTCGCGGTCAGCCCGTATTCGAGCGCCTGCGTCAGCAGGCTCGACTTGAACGCCGCCAGCATGACGTTGCTGGCCTTGCGCCCCAGCGAGCGAGCCTGCGCGGTTCCCAGCCCGCGCGCGAGCGCCGCGCGCGAGACTTCCTGCTCTGCACGCCTGGCCTGCGCTTCGGCCTGGTGCGTGTCGGTCTGCAACTGCGTCTCGATCTGTTCGGCGGCCTCGTTGAGGAACGTGCCCGGCCCGAACACGACCTTGACGGTCTTCGCCCGTGCCAGCTGACCGCACGGCCCGTCCACCCCGCCCTCGCTGGCAAGCGCGCTCACGGGGACGTTGCCCGACAGGCAGCCCTCCAGGCCGGCCAGCCGCTCGATGTCCGAGCTCAGCACCAGCTGCTGCAGGCTGCCCTTCACCAGCACCACGATCGGCTCTTCCCCGAAGCCGCGGTAGAAGCGCTGGGTGGCCTGGTACTCCGAGCTCGAGCTCGACACAAGCGTGTCGGTCGCCGCCGTCGGACGCAGGCGCAGCGCGAGCCCGGCGGCCCCCAGCCCCAGCACCACCGCGATCGCCAGCACCAGCCGCGGCCGCCGGGCCGCACCACCCGCAAGGGCCGAGAGGAGTCGTGAGGAGTTCACAGCAGGAGAAGGCTAGTCCCGACCATCCTCCCGGGGGCCGGATCGTCGTTCCTGGCAAGGACGCGGTGAGCGAAGTGTGCTTTGCACACGAGCGATCGAGGACACAGCCAGGGACGAGGAGACGGTCGCCGGGTTACTCCATGCCCAATGGGCCGGTCGATTCGCCGGAGAGGAATTGGCGGACGAAGGGATTCTCGGAGGCGAACAGCTCTTCCGCCGGGCCCGACTCGACGATGCGGCCCTTCCACAGGACGGAGATGTGCTCGGCGACGCGCCGCGCGCTCATGATGTCGTGGGTGATCACCACGTAGCAGCCGCCGTTCTCCGCGTGGACTTCCTTGATCAGCTCGCACAGCAGCGCCGTGCGCACCGGGTCAAGGCCCGAGTCGGGCTCGTCGAACAGGACGATCTCCGGGTCGAGCACGAGCGATCGCGCGAAGCCCGCGCGCTTGCGCATCCCGCCGGAGAGCTCGTTGGGCATCTTCGCGCCCTCTCCGCCGAGGCCGACCTCGCGCATGCGCCGGTTGACGATCTCCGCGATCTCGTCCTCGCCCTTCTCGGTGTGCTGGCGCAGCGGGAAGGCGATGTTGTCGTACAGGTTGAGCGATCCGAACAGCGCGCCGTCCTGGAAGAGCACGCCGAACTTCCGGCGCAGCTTGAACAGCTCGTCGTCGGACAGGCTCGGGATCGACACGCCGTGCACGAGCACGTCGCCCTCGTCGGGGTACAGCAGCCCCACGATGTGCTTGATGCAGACGGACTTGCCCGTGCCCGACGGGCCGATGATCATCGAGATCTTGCCCTCCGGCAGCCCCATGCTCAGCCCTCGCAGCACGTGGTTGCGCCCGAACGACTTGTGCACCTCCACGAACTCGATCGCGTCGGGCGCCTCGGACGGGCGGATGGTCCCGGTGTGGTACTCGAACTCGTCCTCGCCCGAACGCTGGTCGGGCCCCGCGGACGCCATCCTCAGCCGCCGATCGGGGCTCGCGCGTTGGTGCCCCAGAAGATCTGGGTGCCGAATGCGTCGATCAGGTTCACGAGTATCAGGTTTAGCACCATCGACTTGGCGGTCGCGCGGCCGACGCCGACGGGCCCACCACTGGCGTTGTAGCCGTAGTAGCAGGCGACGAGCACGATCGCCGTGGCCATGGTCATCCCCTTGAGCACGCTGTACAGGAAGTCGACCGGGTTCTGGAACTGCCAGAAGATCAGCAGGTAGCCGCCGGAGGAGGTGAAGCCGAGCTGGTCGACCACGCCGAGATAGGAGCCCAGGTAGGCGATGCCGATCGCCCCGATGTACATGAACGGCAGCACGATCCAGGTGGCCAGCAGGCGCGTGGCGCACAGGAACACCATCGAGTCCACGCCCATCACCTCCAGCGCGTCGATCTCCTCGGAGATCCGCATCGCGCCGAGCTCGGCAACGATCCCAGTGCCGACCTTCGCGGCCATCATGTAGCCGAACACGATCGGCACGGCCTCGCGCAGGTTGCACCACGCGGCGAACACGCCCGCGTAGTTGGGCGTGCCCGTGGCCTGGTTGAAGTAGGCGGCCTCGATGCCGCACGTGTTCAGCCCCGTGATGAACACCAGGCTCCAGATGACGAGCGTGGAGCCGACGATCAGGATCCCCGCCTGGCGCAGCGACTCGCCGAAGAAGCGAAACACGCGCAGGCTCCACACGTCGCGGACGATGCCGCCGGTGAAGCGGCCGATCTCTCCCGTCGCCGCGAGCCATTCACGCGGCAGCGCAAGCAGCTCGTTCATCGGTCGAAGCCTCCCGCACGCGCCCAGTGAGGCGGTCGAGGATCGAGTCCAGCAAGGACGCAGGGAGCGTGGCGTGCTTCGCACGCGAGCGACCGAGGACGCCGCTGGGCGAAGGTCATCGGCCGTCTCACTTGATCACCAGAATCTGCGGGTGTGTCGCCAGCAACGTCTGGGTGAAGACGTAGTTGAACGCGCCGATCCCGAGGAAGGCGATCACGACCGCCTCGTTGACCGCGCGCCCGACGCCCTCGGCGCCGCCGGAGGCGGTCATGCCCTTGTAGCAGCACACGATCGCGATGATCGCCCCGAAGATCGTGGTCTTCAGCACCGACCCCCACAGGTCGGTCACCGACGCGTTGGCGAACAGCGTGTTCCAGAACGGCCCCAGCGTGCCGCCGTTGAAGATCTCCGCGAGCAGGCCGCCGTAGAGCCCGAACAGCACCGCGTAGATGTCGAACAGGCCGGTCACCACCATCAGCGCCAGGAAGCGCGGCACGACGAGGTTCTTGACGGGGTCCACGCCGAGCACCTGCAGCGCGTCGAGCTCCTCGCGCACCTTGCGCGCCCCCAGGTCGGCGGTGATCGCCGTGCCGGCAACGCCGGCGACCACGATGGCGGTGATGAAGGGACCGATTTCGCGAACCGCGGCGAGCACGAAGAAGCCGCCGAGACGGTCGAGCGCCCCGATCAGGTTGAGGAAGTCCGCCGCCTGCAGACCGGGGGCGCCGTAGCAGATCGCCACGATCGAGATCAGCAGCGGGAACCACACCAGGCGCAGCGTGAACAGGAACTGCGAGACGAGCTCCCCGCCGTATGGATACGGGGGCCGCAGGGCGGACCAGATCGTCCTGCCCGTGAGGATCATCATGTCCCCGAATTCTTCGAGCACATGTCCGAGCGGCACAGACACCCGTTCGGCGACGCTGCGAACCATCTATCCCTGCCCCTCCTCGGGTCGACCGGTGGTTCGTCAAACTCTACGCGATGGGCCACCCGTACGCCGCCAGCAGTGCTTGGCGGCCCTGTCGCGGGCGGTGACGGGGCGCCACCCCCGCTGGTATCGTGGCGCGATGTGAGGGGGAGGCGGAAAGGCTTCTGTGTCGTCGCACGCCGCGTTCGCGGCGTGTCCCGACGAGCGCCTAATGGGCTCGCCCTCGGGGCGGCGCTGGCGAGCGCGCTGGTTCTCGGCGGGTGCGGCGGCGCCGCGCGTCAGGACGCGAACGAACCGACGGGCACGTTCGCGATGGAAGTCGTTCACGCCAGCTTCCCCACCGATCAGTCGATCGCGCGCCAGTCCAAACTCGAACTGCAGGTGCGCAACACCGGCACCCGCACGGCGCCGAACGTGGCGGTGAGCGTCGACTCGTTCGACTACGCCTCGCACTATCCCGGGCTGGCCGATGACAAACGGCCGATCTGGGTGATCGAACGTGGCCCCGGGGCAACGGCCGAGCCGCCCGTGGAAACGCAGGAAGTGAGCGTGCCGGGCGGCGGCGAGACGGCGTACGTCAACACCTGGGCGCTCGGCGCGCTCGCGGCCGGCCAGACGCGAACGTTCACCTGGCGGGTCATGCCCGTCAAGCCCGGCAGCTACACCGTCCACTACACCGTCGTCGCCGGGCTCGCCGGGAAGGCGAAGGCCGCGCTCACGTCGGGCGCGCCCGTGCAGGGACAGTTCGCGGTCGACATCGCCCCCGCCCCGCCGCTCACCCACGTGAACCCCGCGACCCTCCGCCCCGAAGTGGGCGAGGCGCCGGCGACGCCGTAGAAGCCGGGCCCGGTTGGCCCGTTTGGCCGGGTGTCGAAAAATCCCACCTCCGATTTCGCCATCGGGTGATCCCCTTCCGCTAGGTTGGCATTACGATTGCGTGCGGCGCCGCGCTCGTCGGAGCGGGCGTACCCGACCCCTTCTCCAGGAGAATCGACCTCGCCCATGCCCAGGACCCGTCAGCAGAACGTCACCGCCGCGCAGTGGAGCGCCAACGGAGCCGCCCTTGGCTCGCCCGATCTGACCATCGCCGACAACCAGGTCTTCGGGGCGAACGTGTTCTCTCCGGCCGTGCAGCGCCGCCGGCTGCCCAAGCACGTGTACAAGGCGCTGCAGCGGACGCTCGCGCGCGGCGAGGCGCTCGATACGACGCTCGCCGACGCGGTCGCGCAGGCGATGAAGGAATGGGCGTTGGAGAAGGGCGCCACGCACTACACACACTGGTTCCAGCCGCTGACGGGCTCGACGGCGGAGAAGCACGACTCCTTCTACGGGCCCGCCGGAGACGGCACCGCGATCGCGGAGTTCTCGGGCAAGGAGCTGATCCAGGGCGAGCCCGACGCGTCGTCGTTTCCGACTGGCGGCATTCGTGCGACGTTCGAGGCCCGCGGCTACACCGCTTGGGATCCGACCAGCCCGGCGTTCATCCTCGAGAACCCCAATGGGGCGCTGCTGTGCATCCCCACTGCGTTCACGTCGTGGACGGGCGAGGCGCTCGACCACAAGATCCCGCTGCTGCGCTCGATGGACGCGCTGTCGGGGGCTGCCATGCGCGCGCTCGACCTACTCGGGGTCGAGAACGCCGCACGCGTGTTCACGACGATCGGCTGCGAGCAGGAGTACTTCCTGATCGACGAGCAGTACTTCTTCGAACGTCCCGACCTGGTGACCACCGGGCGCACGCTGTTCGGGGCCAAACCGCCGAAGGGCCACGAGCTCGACGACCACTACTTCGGCTCGATCCCCGAGCGCGTGCTCGCGTACATGCTGGAGCTGGAGCTGGAGCTGGCGAAGCTGGGCGTGCCGATCAAGACGCGCCACAACGAGGTCGCGCCCAACCAGTACGAGGTCGCGCCGATCTTCGAGAACTCCAACGTCGGCGCCGACCACCAGATGATCACGATGCAGCTGATGCAGAACACCGCCCGCCGCTACGGCCTGATCTGCCTGCTGCACGAGAAGCCGTTCGCCGGCGTCAACGGCTCGGGCAAGCACAACAACTGGTCGATGGGCACCGACACCGGCTTGAACCTGCTCGACCCGGGCGACACGCCCGCGGAGAACCTGCAGTTCCTGTTCTTCTGCGCGGCCGTCATCCAGGCGGTGAACAAGCACCAGGCGCTGCTGCGCGCGTCGATCGCCAGCGCCGGGCAGGATCACCGCCTGGGCGCCAACGAGGCGCCGCCGGCGATCATCTCGATCTTCCTCGGCGCGGAGCTGGAGAAGGTTTTCGGAGCGATCGCCGCGGGCAAAGTGCAGCCCTCCAAACCGGGCTCGTTCCTCGGGCTTGGCACGCCGGTGCTGCCACCGCTGCCGCTGCACGGCGGCGACCGCAACCGCACGAGCCCGTTCGCCTTCACGGGCAACAAGTTCGAGTTCCGCGCGCTCGGCTCCAGCTCCTCGCCGGCGTTCCCCAACACGGTGCTGAACACCATCGTCGCCGAGTCGGTCGACGAGCTCACCGACAAGCTGAAAGCCGCGCTGAAAGGCTCCGGCGCGACCCTCGAGAAGGCCGTGACCAGCGTCGTCAAGGACGTGTGGGCTGCGAACAAGCAGATCGTGTTCGACGGCGACGGGTACTCCGAGGCGTGGCACAAGGAGGCCGAGAAGCGGGGCCTGGCGAACCTGCGCACCACCCCCGACGCGCTGCCGTGGCTGGTCGAGAAAACAACGGTGGCGGCGTTCAAGAAGTACAAGGTGCTGTCCAAGCGCGAGCTCGAGTCCCGCTTCGAGGTGTTCACCGAGCAGTACGTGATGACCATCAACATCGAGGCGGAGACGGCGGCGTCGATCGCGCGCACGATGGTGCTGCCGGCGGCCGTGCGCTATCTCAACGAACTGCGCGCCAGCGGCCTGGACGAGCTGACCGAGGAGATCGAGCCGCTGATCAAGGAGCTGCACTTCGCACAGGTCAAGCTCGAGGACGCCAACCTCGACGAGAACCACCCGGAGGGCTCGCCGCAGAAGGAGGCGCTGTACATGCGCGACACCGTCATCCCCGCGATGGAAGACGTCCGCGACGTCACCGACCGCCTGGAGCGGCTCGTCGCCGACGACCTCTGGACGCTCCCCAAGTACTCGGAGATGCTTTTTATTAAGTGACCCGGCCCCCTGGCGGCCGTGGGTCAAGCGGGGCAAGGACGCAGGGAGCGTGGCGTGCTTCGCACGCGAGCGACCGAGGACGCCGCCCCGCGCAGCGCCCACGGTCGCCAGGCTTAGGGCAGAAAACGGCGGCGGCCTGTGCGCTCGCGGTAGGTGCAGTCGAGCACCTGCGGGCAGCGCATGAGCCAGCCGTAGTCGTGGCCGGGGTGCAGCGAGACGAGGATCGCCAGCTCGTAGTCTTCGGGACCGAAGCCGGAGGCGTCGCGGCGGGGGTCGGGGTCGATGCCGTGCATCGCTTCGCCGTCGACCTGCAGCACGGGCACGAGCGGGTCGTGGAAGTCGACCTGCGCGCCCTCCGCCGCAAGCAGCGAGATGATCTCGGCGGCTGGCGTGTTCGTGCAGTCGCCGACGCCGGGCTTGTACGCGGCTCCGACGACCAGCACGCGCACGTCGCGCAGCTGGCGTCCCGAGCGCAGCAGCAGCTCATGCGCGCGCATGGCCACACGACGCGGGCGCGCGGCGAGCGTGCGCACAGCCTCCTCGGCGAGCGTCGCCGGGCGGCCCCGCTCACGCAGCGGCGCAAGCAGGCAGTGCGGGTCAACCCCGACGCCATGACCGCCGACCCCCGCGGAGGGGTAGTGCGCCATGAAGCCGAACGGCTTGGTGGCCGCCGCGTCGGTGACCTCGATCGGGTCGACGCCCTGCGCCTGGCACGCGTCGGCCATCTCGAACGCGAGGGCGATGTTGACGGCCCGGAAGGTGCTCTCGTACAGCTTCACCATCTCTGCCGCCTCGGGCGAGGAGACACGGTGCAGTTGCCCAGCGATGTGGCGCAGCAGCTCGGAGGCGTGCGCGAAGCACGTCTCCGTCACCGCGCCCACCACCCGCGGGGTCGACAGCTGCTCGTGCTCGGGCACGCCGGGGTCGATGCGCTCGGGCGAGTACGCGACGAACACGTCCTCGCCGGCGCGCAGGCCGCGTTCGGCCAGCGGCTTGACGAGCAGCTCGCGTGTGCTGCCCACGCGCGCGCTCGACGTCAACACGAGCGTCTGTCCCGCACGCGCGTGCGCCACCACCGACACGCACGTGCGCAGCAGCGTTTCTGTGTTGGCGCGCCCCTGCCGATCGACCGTGGCCGGCACGCTGATGAGCACCAGGTCGGCGGCGTGGACGGCCTCGATCCCGTCGGTCAGCACGAAGTCCTCGTCGCCGATCTGACCAGGCAGATCCTCGCGCCGCGAGCCCGGGAGCTCGGCGCGCCCGCTGCGGATGTCGTTCAGGCGGATGGAGGACGTGTCGATGCCGACGATCCGAAAACCCGCGCGACGCAGCGCGAGCGCGCTCGGCAGGCCGGCGTAGCTCAGGCCGACGACCGCGACGAGCGCCTGACCGGGGTCCGCGCCGCGGGTGATGCGCAAAGCGCCCGCGGCCGTCTCCCACGGCGGCTCGCCGGGCCACGCCGGCGCCGTGTGCTCTGCCTGATCCTTGACAGGTGCGTCGAGTACAAACTCCGGTGACATCGTGATCCCCCTACCGCTCGCTTGACCGTCGTCGCAGGCAGTGTGCACCCCCGCAAACCTGTATCGGTAGATGTTCGACGCGTAATCGATGTTCGCGTCCCGCCGGGCGTACACGCGTGCCGGCCGCTTCGGGCAACGGCCTGCCCGAAGGGTGCCGCGGACGGCCCGAGAGGTGCATCGGATCGCCGATAGCATTGCCTGCAATGCCTACGCGCGATTACCTGCGAGCCATCTCCGAGCACGTCGTCGTGTACGACGGCGGCATGGGCGCCACGCTCGAGCAGTTCGACCTGACAAGCGAGGACTACGGCGGCCTGCAGGGCAAGTGCCATGAGGCGCTCGTGCTCAACCGCCCGGATGTGATCGAGGGCGTGCACGCCTCGATGCTCGACGCCGGCGCGGAAGTGCTGGAGACGGACACCTTCCAGGGCTCGCGCATCAAGCTCGGCGAGTGGGGCCTCGCGGACTACACCGTGGAGATCAACACCAAGGCCGCCGAAATCGCGCGCAAGGCCGCCGGCGAGCACCGCTTCGTCGCCGGTTCCATTGGGCCCACCGGCTACCTGCCCGCCTCCGAGGACCCGTCGCTGGGGCGGATCCGCTTCGGCGAGCTGGTGGAGGTCTTCACCGAGCAGGCCGAGGGGCTGATCGACGGCGGCGCCGACCTGATCATCATCGAGACCGCGCAGGACATCCTCGAGGTCAAGGCCGCGGTGTTCGGCGCGCGCGCGGCGTTCAAGAGCACCGGGCGCGCACTGCCGATCCACACGTCAGTGTCGCTGCTGCCAAACGGCGGCAAGATGCTGCTGGGCACCGACATCTCAGCCGTGCTCACGACGCTGGAGGCGCTGAAGGTCGACGTGATCGGCCTCAACTGCTCCACCGGGCCCGAGGACATGCGCGACGCGATCCGCTTCCTCGGCGAGCTCTGCCCCGTGCCCGTCGCGTGCATCCCCAACGCCGGGCTGCCGCTGCAGGGTCCCGACGGCGAGACGATCTTCCCCGAGAAGCCCGAGCCCTTGGCTGAGGCGCTGAAGGAGTTCGTGGAGCGCTACGGCGTGGGCATCGTCGGCGGCTGCTGCGGCACCACGCCCGAGCACATACGCGCAATTGCTGAGCGGGTTGCGGGACGACCGGCAGCCCCCCGTCCCGCACCGCGCGCGCCGCACCTCTCATCGATGATCGCGGCAACACCGCTCGCGCAGGAGCCCGCGCCGACGATGGTGGGAGAGCGCGTCAACTCTCAGGGCTCGCGCAAGGCCAAGGAGCTGCTGCTCGCCGACGACTACGACGGCCTCGTGCAGATCGCCGAGGACCAGGTGACCGGCGGCGCGCACGTGCTCGACCTGTGCGTGGCGCTGACCGAGCGCACCGACGAGGACGAGCAGATGCGCATCCTCGCCAAGAAGATCTCGCTGACCCAGCCCACGCCGATCCAGATCGACTCGACCGAGCCGGAGGTGATCGAACGCGCGCTCGAGCAGATCCCCGGCCGCGCGATCGTCAACTCCGTGAACCTCGAGGCCGGGCGCGCGAAGCTCGACCGCGTGGTGCCCGTCGCGCTCGCGCACGGCGCCGCGCTGATCGCGCTGACGATCGACGAGGTCGGGATGGCCAAGACCGCCGAGCGCAAGCTCGAGATCGCCAGGCGCATCCGCGACCTGTGCTGCGAGGAGCACGGCCTCGACCCTCAGCTGCTGATCTTCGACTGCCTCACGTTCACGCTGACGACCGGCGATGAGGAGTGGCGCCCCTCCGCGGTGGAGACGATCGCGGGAATAAAAGCTATTAAGGAGGGGATCGCCGGGGTGAAGACCTCGCTGGGGGTCTCGAACGTCAGCTTCGGCGTCTCCCCCGGCGCGCGCGCCGTGCTCAACTCGGTGTTCCTGCACCACTGTGTGGACGCAGGGCTCGACCTGGCGATGGTCAACCCCAACCACATCACCCCCTACTCGGAGATCCCCGACCTCGAGCGCGAGCTCGCCGACGACCTCGTGTTCAACCGCCGCGAGGACGCGCTGGAGAGGTTCATCGAGCACTTCGAGTCCAAGGGCCCGGAAGACGAGGCGCAGGGCGCGGCCGACCCGACCGAGGGCATGGAGCCCGAGGAGGCGCTGCACTTCCACATCCTGCGCCGCCGCCGCGACGGCGTCGAGGAGTGGATCGACAAGAGCGTGCAGAAGATCGGCGCGGTGCCGACGCTCAACGACGTGCTGCTGCCGGCTATGAAAGAGGTCGGCGACAAGTTCGGCGCCGGCGAACTGATCCTGCCGTTCGTGCTGCAGTC
>DATHPE010000063.1:0-211470 GCA_035484215.1 Solirubrobacteraceae bacterium
TCGAGCGGCTGCTCTCAGCCTCGATCACCTGCCGGCTACAGCACCGCTCGCTGTTCGCCTACCTCACCGACCTGCTCGCCACCAACGCCCGCGGCGACCCACCCCCATCCCTCGCCTGAAAGCCAGGGACTGAACGCTTACTCAAAACTAGCGATTTGCAGGTAAAATCTTGGTCTCTACAAACCAATTCTGAAACGTGCCTAGAACGTATCGGTCGGCCACGTTGCCTAGGATTCACCAAACCCCGCTGACAAAAGTCGTGTGACGCCGTCGTCATCGGGGCTGATATGAACCAGAGAGGGAACGGTACCGAAAGCGGCGTCGGCGGACACGAGTGCGTCCGTTCCCTGGCTCATAGCTGCAGCCGCCAGTACAGCGTCGAATGCTCCAAGTCGCTCACAGCGGTTGAAGATCTCCAGGCCACGCTGCAGTTGCTCGGCTGTGACAGTCAGGAGGGGTGAAAGAAGGTCTGCATAGTCGCCGCCGAGCGCCACGGCGTCAGCGCGCCCGCGACGTCTCGCGCGTACATGCACGAACTCTTGGATCACCTCGGCCGTGGTCGTAGCCTCGATGGCTCCGTCAGTCACGGCGGAGATCAGGCGGCGCGCAGGATCGCGCAGCGGGTGATCTGCGCCCTTGGCGTACAGGAGCACGGTCGTGTCGAGGACGATCACGATGCGTGGCGATTGTGCAGCTCGTCTAGCTCGCTGCGCAGAGCTGCCACATCGGGCACCGGCATGTCGGCTGCGGCGAGCACTCGTCGGCCAGCCGCCTTGCGACGAGCGTCGGGATTGCTCACGCCACGGTCGATTGCCTCCCGCACGACCGTAGCCACCGATACGCCGCGTTCGCGCGCCACCTTCATGATGCGTTGGTGACGCTCGTCATCGAGCAAGATCTGCAGCCGATGCTCCAAGGACATACACATACTGTAGCATGAGCATATAGGCTCCAAGCCGGAAAGCCGCGTGCGATCGGTGCTTGTTGTCCGATGGTCGTCGCAGACTTTCAGCACGGTACCCAAATACAGACATTTCAATACATGAGGGGAGACCGAGTTCGCTTTGGATGGCGCACCCTGCTTGGCGTCGTCCTCGTCACGGTCGTGACTCTGCATGGCTTTGACAGCTCATTTGTAATTGACGGAGACACGCTCGGCGTGTTGGGCATGCTGCTCGTCTTGGCGCTCGCTGGCGAGCTGGAATCTGCAAAATTCGCCGGCTTCGATGTCCGTTTTCGCAGGCGGGCGCTCTCGCAAATTGAGCATGAGGTGGACGACCTTCCGCCCTCCGATGCAGAGCGAGATAACACCGAGGAAGCTGAGTCCGAACACGCTGTAGAGCAGCGAACGGTGTGGGCACATCCGAGCCTCCGCTCGCTCGCTCGGGAAGATCCAAAGGCGGCCGTGCTTGCCTTCCTGTTTGACGTGGAAAGTGACGTTAGAGCTCTGTACGACGCCTTGATGGGCTCTGAGGGTCCAGGTGTGGACGTGTCGTTCGGTCGTTGCGTTGACGTGTTGACGAGATATGGGGTGACTTCACCGTCCGAGGCGCGCATCCTGTTGGACATCACGGCGCTGCGAAACTCCTACGTGCATGGCCACTGGGTGGATGCTGATGAGGCTGCTCGTCTTCTTGCCGTGGGGGCTCGGGTACTACCGTCGCTTCGTCTTGCCCGGCGTCGTGTGGGCCAGGCCTTCGAGCGCCGTGTGGGCGAGGTTCTGGAATCGGTCCCAGGGCTCGCCTTTGAGCGCGAGCCCAGGTTCGTTGCAGGGCCTGCTCACTCTCGACCGGACTTCTTGATCACGGCGCCTAAGCGTTATGCAGTTGAGGCGAAGCTCGCCCCACATTCGCCTGGTAATTCGCGGGTGAGGTACATATTGAGCAGTGCCAAAGACATGGCGACGGCTGCCAATCTCGAGACGACGATCGTTGTAGTCCCGGCAGGTGCGGGGAGCAGACTGAGACAAGCGCTTGAGGCGAACGCTGCAGACTTCCGTACGATCGAAATAGTCTCCATTGACAGCTTGAAGGGGTGGCTTGAAGACCATATGAAACCGATGGAGGGTGGCAGTGGGGATCCTTCGCCGGTTGGCTCCCAGAGCTAAGACGCACTTCGGCACGCCGTATCGAACGCCGCAGCCCGATCCGTTTTCTGAACGGCAACTCTCGTGGCTGATCCGGGCCGTGGGCGGGATGTTCCTGAGTTGCCTTCTCGATGGGCTGATTGCCGTGAACTGGGACCGGATTGCATCGCGCACGATGGGATCGCGCAGGATGTGGTGGCTGCCACGGATGCGCTTGATGTACCAGGCCTGGCCTTCAAGGATCTTGAGGAGTCGCTTGCCTGAGACGGCGGGGGGTTGACTCACGCGGCGTGGACCGCAACACGGTCACGGTGGGACCGTGGGGATGGGCAGGCCATCGTCGTGCATGACTTCGACGTCGGACTGAAGGCGCTATGCGCCGGACCGTGACCGTCGCATACACTAGAACGGCAACCACATCCGTTTGTCATACGGCTTGGACAAGCCTATTTTAACGCCCCGACTGATGTGCCGGTTAGAGGGCCGCACCAGGTCCGAAAACTAGCGATTTGCAGGGAAAACGTGATCTCAACCAATCAATTCAAAAACGGAAACCACATTGAGGTCGACGGCACGGTCTTCAAGATCCTCGAGTTCCAGCACGTCAAGCCCGGCAAGGGCGGCGCGTTCGTGCGCACGAAGCTGCGCAGGACCTCCGACGGCAACGTGATCGACAGGACGTTCAGGGCGGGGGAGAAGTTCCGCCCGGTGCGCACCGAGTCGCGCAAGATGCAGTTCCTGTACGCGGACGGCGCGGATGCGCATTTCATGGACTCGGAGTCCTTCGAGCAGATCGCGATCGCCGAGTCGGCGGTGCAGGAGGCGCTGCGCTGGATCACGCCGAGCAGCGAGGTGGAGGTGCTGTTCGTCGACGACGCGCCGGGCGATCTGCAGCTGCCGAGCTCGGTCGACCTCGAGGTCACCGAGACCGACCCGGGGCTGCGCGGCGACTCGGTCTCCGGCGGCGGCACCAAGCCGGCGACGCTTGAGACGGGAGCGGTCATCCAGGTGCCGCTGTTCGTCGAGCCGGGCCAGCGCATCAGGGTGGACACGCGCTCGGGCGACTACGTCGCGCGCGCCTGAATGCGCCGCTCCGAGCAGCGCAGGGCCGCGGTGATCGCCCTCTACCAGCACGACCTGACCGGTCGTCCGCTGGCGCAGACGCTGCCGTCGGAGTCCTCGCTGTTCGCGCGCGCGCTGGCGCACGCCGCGGCCGATCGCGCGGAGGAGCTCGACGAGGTGATCGACCGCCACGCGCACGGGTGGTCGGTGCAGCGCATCCAGCCGCTGGAGCGCAGCATCATGCGCGTTGCGCTGATCGAGATCCTGCACCCGGACGCCGCCCCGTCGGATGAGCCGATACCCCCCGAGGGGGCGATCGAGGAGGCCGTGGAGAGCGCCAAGACGTTCTGCGGCTCGGAGGCTCCGGGCTTCGTCAACGGGGTGCTGGCGGCAGTGTTGCGCGAGGTGCGAGAGAATGCGCAGATCCGATGAGCAGCATCGAGCGCCTTGACGAGTTGATCGCGCGCCTGGAGCGTGCCGGCGAGCAGTTGCGCTCGGGCGAGCTCTCGCCGGATGCTGCCGCGACGATGGTCGAGGACTGCGCCTCGCTGGCGACCCAGGCGGCCGCTGAGCTGGAGCAGCTCACCCGCGCGGAGGTCTCCGCCCCGCCACCCGGCCAGGACACCCTGCTGTAGGTGCCCACCCGGTGCGCCAGCCCGACCGTCCGGTCGCGTCCGCTGTGATCGCCGGCTACCCGGACCACCTGCGCGAGGAGGTTGAGCGCTACCTCGCGGCCATGAGCTTCGCCGACGAGCCGATCACGCGCGGGCTGGACGAGGCGATGCGCTACTCGCTTCTGGCCGGCGGCAAGCGCATCCGCCCGGTGCTCGCGCTCGCCACGGCGCGCACGGTGGGGCTCGAGCAGCGCGAGGTGCTGCCGCTGGCGGGCGCGATCGAGCTGATCCACACGTACTCGCTGATCCACGACGACCTGCCGGCGATGGACGACGACGCGCTGCGCCGCGGAGCGCCCACGTGCCACGTCAAGTTCGGCGAGGACGTCGCGATTCTCGCCGGCGACGGCCTGTACGCGGAGGCCTTCCGCCACCTGCTCACCCACCAGCACTCGGCGCCCGAGCGCGTCCTTGCGGCGGCGGCGGAGCTGGCGGCGGCGACGGGCGTGAACGGCATGGTCGGCGGGCAGTACGCGGACGTGAGCCCGAACACCCCGGCCGGACCCTCCGCGCTGCGGCGGCTGCACGAGCTGAAGACCGGACGTCTGATCGGTGCGTCGGTGCTGTGCGTACTACTGTTGACGGGGATCGAGGATGAAACGCAGATGGCTCCGTTCCGCCGCTTCGCGGCCGAGCTGGGCGTGTTGTTCCAGATCGTGGACGACATACTTGATGTGACAGGCACCGACGATGCACTGGGAAAGCCACGAGGTAGCGATGAGCGTCACGGGAAGCGCACGTACGTGAGCGAGTTCGGGATCGAGCGCGCCAGGGAGCTGGCGGCGGAGTCGCACCGGATGGCGCGCGAGGCCTTGAGCGAGGTCGCGGGCCGAGCGCCGAGCGCCGACGCCGCGGCGGAGCTCGAGGGGATCGCCGACTTCATCTACACCCGCACCTCATGAGCCTGCTGGAGAACATCGACGGCCCCGAGGATCTGCGCGCGCTCTCAGAGCAGGAGCTCGCACAGCTCGCGCAGGAGGTACGCGAGCACATCATCGACACCGTCGGGGAGATCGGCGGCCACTTCGGCGCGAATCTCGGCACGTGCGAGCTGGCGGTCGCGCTGCACTCGGTGCTCGAGGCCCCGCGTGACAAGATCCTGTGGGACGTCGGCCACCAGGCCTACCCGCACAAGGTCCTCACGGGCCGTCGCGCGCAGCTGAGCACGATCCGCCAGTACGGCGGGCTGGCGCCGTTCTGCTCGATCGCGGAGTCCGAGCACGACATCATGGGCGCCGGGCACGCGTCGACGTCGATCGGCTATGCGGTGGGGATCAAGGAGGGCATGCGCCACCTCGACTCGGCCGAGGACGGCAAGGTGGTGGCGGTGATCGGCGACGGCGCGATGACCGGCGGCGTGGCGTTCGAGGCGATCGGCCAGGCCGGCGGACTCGGCACGCCGATCGTGGTCGTGCTCAACGACAACGGCATGTCGATCGCCCCCAACGTGGGCGCGCTGTCGCGCTACTTCAACCGCGTGCGCCTGAACCCCAAGCTGTGGCGCGCGCGCTCGGAGGTGGAGGGCGGCCTGACGCGCCTGCCGATCGGGATCGGCGCGGCTTTCGAGCGCCTGGGGCCGCACCTGAAGGAGTCGATCAAGGCGTTCTGGGCGCCCGGCCTGTGGTGGGAGGAGCTCGACTGGGCATACATGGGCGTGATCGACGGCCACGACGTGCGCGCCTTGCGCGAGGCCTTGCGCGAGGCGCTGGCGGCGCAGAGGCCGGTGGTGGTGCACATCGCGACGGTCAAGGGCAAGGGCTTCGCGCCGGCCGAGGAGGGCGGCCTGGAGGGGATGGAGAAGTGGCACGCGGCCAAGCCCAAGTCGATCCTCAACGGCTCGCCAACGAGGCCCGCGCCGGCGACCGGAAAGGGCAAGAAGGGCTCGGCGAGCGCGCCCGCGCCGCAGTACACGCAGGTCTTCGGGGAGGCGCTCGTGCGCGAATGCGAACGCGACGGGCGCGTGGTGGGCATCACCGCGGCGATGAACTCGGGGACAGGCCTGAGCATCCTGCAGAAGGCGATGCCCGAGCGCTACTTCGACGTGGGCATCGCCGAGCAGCAGGCGATCCTGTTCGCCGCGGGGCTCGCGCTGGAGGGCGTCAAGCCGGTGGCGGCGATCTACTCCACGTTCCTGCAGCGCGCGTACGACCAGATCGTCCACGACGTGTGCCTGCAGAAGCTGAACGTGGTGTTCGCGATGGACCGCGCCGGCCTGGTGGGCGACGACGGTCCCACCCACCACGGGGCGTTCGACATCGCCTACCTGCGCTGCCTGCCGAACATCGTGCTGATGGCCCCGCGCGATGAGGCGATGCTGGTGAACATGCTGCGCACGGCGCTGGAGTACGACGACGGCCCGATCGCGCTGCGCTACCCGCGTGGCGAGGGCACCGGCGCGCCGCTGCCGAGCGAGCCGCAGGCAATCGCGATAGGCACCGGTGAGATCCTGCGCGAGGCGCAGGACGCGCCCCCATCCGCGCGCACCGGCGACACCGTCCCCGCTGGTCCGGCTCGCGTCGCGTTGATCGGCTACGGATCGGGCGTCGGCAAGGCGCTGGCCGCCGCCGATGAGCTACAGGGCCAGGGCGTGGCGGTGACGGTCGTGGACGCGCGCTTTGCCAAGCCGATCGACGCGGGCCTGATGGCGCAGCTGGCGGCGGAGCACGACCTGCTGGTGACGGTCGAGGAGGGCGTGCTCGCGGGTGGGTTCGGCTCGGCGGTATGGGAGACGCTCAACGACGCGGGGCTCACGCCGCGCATCCTGCGGGTGGGGCTGCCCGACCGCTACGTGACGCACGGAAAGCCCGCGCTGCTGCACGAGGAGGTCGGCTTCACGGGCGAGCGCATCGCCGCGCGTGTGGCCGCCGCGATCGACGATCGCGGGCGCACGCGCAGGGTCCAGGCGGGCAGCCCCAGGGGCACCGGCTCGCAGTCCACGAGCGCCGGGTCCGCGATCGTGGGCGCCTGAGCCCGAGCGCTTAAATGAAACGACCCGCCGGGGAAGCGGGCCGTCTCAGAGGAGGGATTCAGGAGAGCAGATGCTGCGCTCTCGATCACTCAACATGATGCCCGGTCAACCCCCGATCTTGTGTGACATCGCTCACATAGGCGAACTTGCCTGTTTCGTGGGCACGCGTGAGGAGCGCGTCGAGCGCGCCGTGCGCCTTGGTGTGTAAGGGTTCTCCGACGATGGGCAAGCGCCGCCTCGACACCCTGCTGGCCGAGCGCGGTCTGTTCCCATCGCGCAGCCGCGCGGCCGCGTCGGTGATGGCCGGAGAGGTGTTCGTGGCCGCCCCCCACCCCAGCGCCAGCGCCGGCGAGCGCCGCGCGGAGAAGCCCGGCGAGATGGTCGACGTGGAGACGCGGGTGAGACTCGCTGAGCGCCCGACGTTCGTCTCGCGCGGCGGGATCAAGTTGGCCAACGCGCTGGAGGCCTGCGGCCTGGACGTCACAGGCAGGCGCGCGTTGGACGTGGGCGCCTCGACCGGCGGGTTCACAGACTGCCTGCTCCAGCGCGGCGCGCGCGAGGTGATCGCGGTGGACGTCGGCTACGGGATCCTCGACTACCGCCTGCGCAGCGACCCGCGGGTGTCGGTGATGGAGCGCACGAACGCTCGAACGCTCACGCCCGAGATGCTGCCCGCCGCTCGCGTCGAGGGGCCTGCCGGCGTGGATCCGCTGCCGGACGTGGCGAGCGTCGACGTGTCGTTCATATCGCTGGGGAAGGTGCTGGGAGCCGTGCTCGGCTGCCTGGCCGGCGGCTATGACGTGCTCGCGCTCGTCAAGCCGCAGTTCGAGCTCGGCCGCGGCCGGATCGGCAAAGGGGGCGTGGTCCGCGCCGCCAAGGATCGGCGCGAGGCGCTGGTCGGCGCCGGACAGGCGTCGCTGGCGCTGGGTGCGGCGGTTGCCGGCTACCACTCCTCGGGACTGCCCGGGCCGAAGGGCAACCGCGAGACGTTCGTATGGCTGACCGACCCCGCGAGCGAGCGGGGCTCACGCGAGCCGAAGCAGCTCGAGCGGATGGCGCGCGAGGTCGAGCCGTGAGAGAGATCACGGTGATCACCCACCGCCGCTCCGAGCAGACCGCCTCGGCGCTGTCGCTGCTGGTGGCGCGCGCCGCCGAGGCGGGCGTGACCCTGCGGCTGGATGAGGAGGAGACCGCCAAGTTCGGGTTGACGCCCGGGCCTGGAGTGGCGCTGGACGCGCCGGCGAAGGACGACGTCGAGCTGTGCGTGGTGCTCGGCGGCGACGGCACGATCCTGCGCGCGCTGCAGCGCTACACCGGCACGGGGGTGCCGGTGTTCGCGATCAACTTCGGCGAGATCGGTTTCCTGGCGACGGTCGAGCCGCAGGACATCGAGGATGGCATCCGTCGCGCGCTGAGCGGCGACTTCGAACTGCTGCGGCTGCCGGCGATCGTGTTCGAACCGCCGGACGGACGGTCGGAGATCGGCGTGCAGATCGCGATCAACGACGTGGCGATCCATCGCAAGGTGGGCGAGCGCGTCGCCGAGCTCGCGTACGCGCTCGACGGCGAGGAGGCCGGCAGGGTGCGCTGCGACGGGCTGGTGGTCGCCACCCCGGCGGGGTCGACCGGCTACAACCTCGCCAACGGCGGCCCGGTGATGGCGTGGGGAGTGGAGGGGTACGTCGTGTCCTTCATCGCGCCCCACTCGATGAGCGCGCGTGCGCTCGTCGTCGCGCCGGACGACCGCCTGACGATCTACAACCAGTCGCGCGAGCCGCTCGACGTGGCCGTGGACGGGCGCCCCGCTGGGGAGATACCAGCCGACGGGAAGATCGAGGCGCGATTCGTCAACGACGTGGGCACGATCGCCCAGTTGCCCGGCTCCTCGTTCTACCGCCGGCTGCGCGAGAAGTTCGGGCGGCTGGCCAGCTGACGCGACGGACGCGCAGGTGGCCCGTCAGGCGACCTGCGCGTCGCGATGCGCAACCGCCGTCGGCGCGTCGGCGGGGCCGGTGCGCTGCATCGAGGCGATGAACTCGTCGAGCTGAGTCCTCGAGAAGCGTCTCTGACCTCCGGGGGTCCTGTAGCAGCTGATGTGGCCGGCGTCGGTCCAGCGGCGGACGGTGGCGAGCGACACGCCGAGATAGCGCGCGGCCTGTGAGCTCGTGAACACGAGCTGGCGCTCGTTGCGTGACGTGGTGGGGGAGAGTGGTAGTGGCATGTTGCTGGTTTCGTCCAAACTGGCGGGGAACTTGAGCACCGCTGAGCTTTGTAGACGTTTGCCGTGCCAGCGCCGCTGACGAGCATCGCGCGAGGCACCGGCTGAGCCTGCGATGCCCCTTCTCCACTGGGCGCGTACGGCCATACCTTCTTTTGCAAGCGTTCCTGCACAACCCGTAACGGACTAGACGAACCTTCCCATTTCCGCTACAGTCCGACTCAAACCTACTCAATGTGGCCGTGTTCCTGCAGGGGGGATGGAGACAGCAGGCACGGGCTTGAGCGTCCCCAATCATGGAGAAGGAGACCACAATGTCACAGCCCCACGGCCAGTAGACATAAGCAGTACAGAGATTGGAGGGCGCCCTGCGACATGCTCGGCGCCCTCGCTGTTCTCCGGGAGCCTTCTGTGTCGATGCGTCAGCTGCGCGGCGATGTCGCAGATCGGTCCTGCGCTCGCGGGGAGAGACCGCCCGAAGTGAGCTCAGCCTTGGGCTCCGCCATGTCTCGTACCCGCCGGTCGAATTCGAGCGCTGTCTCGAAGTCCGCGTCGTTGGCGACCGTGAGGTCATCCCGCTCGAGCAGCGCGATGAAGCTCTCAACGAGCTCGCCGTCGAGTTGGCCGTTCGTGGCGGCGTGACGCAGCTCGACCATCGCTTCCTCGGCGGTCATCGGCGCGCGGTAGCTTTCGCGCGCGGTCATCGTGTGGTAAGTGCAGCAGATCGCCAGGATCCGCGACTCCAACGGGATCTCTTTGCCGATCAGCCCCGCCGGGTAGCCGCCACCATCCACCCGCTCGTGGTGGTAGAGGATCGCGTCGGCCGCGGAGCCGTAGCCGTCGAGCGCGCCCACGAGTTCGGCGCCGTCCTGCGGGTGGCGCCTGACGATCTCCTGATCCTCTGGGCGCACGACATCCGCGTGCAACACACGGTCCGGCCACGTGAACTTGCCGATGTCATGCAGCAGTCCCGCCGTGCGGAGCACTTCCTGGGCATCCTCGGAGCAGCCGATCTCCTTCGCCAGCGCCTCGCAATAGCGGGCGACGGCGGAGGCGTGGCGGCTGGTGGTGGGATCGCGCATCTCGAGCGCTTTGACCAGCGTTCGCAGGACACCCATCTGCAGTGACACCAGATGGATGGTGCGCGCTTGCAGTTGCTCAGCACGATCCTCGGAGCGAAGCAGCGCGACGGTCAGGTGCCGGAAGATCAACAGGACAGGGATCGCGGCCAGCAGGATAGGGAGGCCGGCGCTCCTGTATGCGAGCACCAGGATCGTCGCGACCACGCCCACCGCGAGCTCGCCGGGTAGCAGCGGCAGGAACAGCTCGTGCAGCAGGCGTGGGAGCGAACGGCCTTTCATGATGCTCAGGTCGAGAGCGAACAAGATGAAGTTCACGCCCAGAAGGACCATCAGCGCGCCGAGCACGATCAGCCCGAAGACCATGCTTTGGGACAGGTGCTGGCTTTGAACCCCTGCGACATCGCCTGCCACCGCTCGCACCACCAGCCCGCCGGCGAAGGCCGCAACTCCGAACGCGACGAGATTGTTCAGCCAGATGGTTAGCGGGCGGCGGCGCACCGCCGAGTGCAGCCCGATCGCGGCGATGCCACATACAGCCGCCGGACTCGGTCCGAGCAGGCCCATCGCCAGCACCATCGCGCCCAGCGAGGCGCTCAGCACGCCGTGGCTGGTTTCGACAGTGAACCACTCGCCACCGAGCGCTATCACGAGCAGCAGCACGACAAGCGCGAGCGGATGCCATTCCGATGGGTGCGAAAGCAACGCGGCCGCAACGGCCGTGCCTGCCAGCAGCAGGATCTCGGCTCCACAGAAAAGACGTCGCGTGAGCTTGGGCGCAGGCATAAGATCGCTCTGTCGTCCTTAACGACCGTCGCGGCGTGGGGCTTGAGGTGATGCACGAGCGCCGGCATGGTGCCGGCGAACCGCCCGATCCGTCCCGCCGCTTGCTTTCGTCGGTGGTTACCGGACCTGGCGGCGGCGCCTCGTCAGCTCTTGGTTGCGGGCTCGACCGGCATCGCTGCAGCGGCCTGCGCCCGCGGACCCCCCGACAATGTCGCGAGATCGCCCTCCGCCGCCGGGTCGAGCCCCGCCAGCGTCAGGCGCACGAACGCGGCAGTCGCCGCGGCGTCGATCGAGCCAATCACCAGGAACGCCGTGCGCACCGAGCTGAGCGCGACGAGTGCGCCGCCCAACGGCAGGCCGACAGCCAGAGACAGAGCGGCGAGCGATTCGACTGCGCCCATCAGCCGGCCGTGAAGATGTTGAGGGGTAAGGCGCTGCACCAGGCTGATCAGCGATGGCCACTCCAGGCCGTTTCCGACGCCGCCCACGAGTGCGGCGACGCATGCCAGCGCCAGCGACGGCGCGACCGCGAAGCCGACGAAGGCCGCTCCCAGCCCGAAGATGCCCGCGCTGAGCATCCATCCGAGCGGGCGGCGCGTGGAGCGCGCGAAGACCACGCTCGCGAGCACCGCGCCGGCGCCCCAGGCCGTCACGAGCAGCCCGTAGCCGCGGTCGCCGGCGTGCAGCGTGGCCTTCGCGTACGTCACCTCGATCGGGCCGGCGGCCTGAATGAAGATCAGCGCCACCAGCTCGGTCAGCAACAGGCCGCGCAGCGCGGGCACGCCGTTGATGTGAGTCCACGCGGACCGCAACCGCGCACGGACGGTTTCGCCACTGGCCTCAGCGACGTGGGGGTGCAGGTCGAGCAGCAGCGCGCCGCAGATCAGATATGAGCCGACGTCTATGAACAGTGCCGCCGATGCGCCCGCGACGGCGGTCGCCGCGCCTCCCACCACCGGCCCGGCGACGAACGCGATCGAGAAGGCGACGTTCAATGCCGCGTTCGCCTTGCGCTCGGCGTCCTGCGCGTCGGCCTCGACGCTGTCCGCGGAGCGTTCCCCGCGCTGCGGCTGCGCCAGCACCTGCTCGCGTGCGGCCCGCGCCACCTCCGCGCGCAACAGAGCGCTGGCGGCCAGCGCCGCCGTGCCGTCGAGTACCGCCAGGAACAGCACGGCCGGCAGCGAGAAGTGCCACAGCAGAACCGCCAGCGCGGTCGTGGCGAGCGCCTCGAAGAAGTACAGCCCGCTCAGCTCGCCGCGGCCGGCGGACGCCTCGACGCGGGCGACGACCGCGGGCACCAGGAACGCCGGCAGCGCCTGCCACGCGAACAGCAGCGCGGCCACCGCCAGCGCGCTGTGGGTGTGGTCGAACACGGCCAGCGAGAGGGCGACCAGGCCGACCCACGAACCCAGCCGGTTGATCGTGTACGCGGCGATGATCCTGCGCAGCCGCGGTGAGGAGAGCACAGATCGCACGCCGCCACGCTAGCGCCTGGCCGCGATGGCGTCGAGCGTGCGGCCGTGGCGAGGAAATTCGTCGGGAGCGCGCTTGCGCGGGGCGGATCGGTCCACCGCAGCCGCTACCGTCCAACGAGATGGAGGCCGGCACGCCAGGAGTGACGCGACCGATCGACGTGATCATCGCCGACGACCACGCCGTCGTGCGCGATGGCATCCGCGCGGTGCTGCAGCGCGAGGGCGGCGAGTTCCGTGTCGTAGCGGAAGCCGCCGACATCCCGTCGATGATCCGCGAAGTGCGCGATCACAAGCCGGACCTGCTGACGCTCGACCTGACGATGCCCGGCGGCTCGAGCCTGGGCGCGCTGCCCTCCTGCTTCATCTCCCATCCCACGCTCGCCGTCGCGATCCTCACGATGCGCGAGGATCCCGAGTACGCCCGCCAGGCGCTGCGCGCGGGGGCGCGCAGCTACGTGCTCAAGGAGGCCGAGCCGGCGGAGCTGCTGCAGGCGTTCCGCCTTGCCGTCGCCGGCGGCAACTACCTGCATCCGCGCCTCGGAGCGCTGATGGCGACCGGCGAGGACGGCGCCAGCGACGGCGTCGTGCTCTCCGAGCGCGAGCGCGAGGTCGTGCGCCTGATCGCAAACGGATACACCAACCCCGAGATCGCCGAGCAGCTCAACGTCGCCGAGCGGACTGTCAAGACCTACCGCGCCCGCGCGATCGAGAAGCTCGGGTTCTCCTCGCGCGCGGAGATCACCGCGTACGTGCGCCGCACGGGGCTCGCCGACTGAGCGGGACGATGGCCGGCGCGAGGCGGCGTCCTCGGTCGCCCGCGTGCAAAAGCACGCCACGCTCCCTGCGTCCTCGCCTCGCTTGACCTCGACCCGCTCAGCTGATCGGATCAATGTGGTCCGGCCGGCACATGTGCCGGCCGGCCGGGCCGTGCATGCACGGCCCGGTTCGGGGCCGCACATGTGCGGCCCCGCCGGTCGCCGCATGCGGCGACCGGAACTGCACGGAGACGCGCGAATCGCTCTCGTGGCCTTTCGCATCTCGATGAATCACACCCACCGCTGGGCCCGTCGAAGTCCAGCGGGCCTGGCCGAGCGCTCGGCCATGTACGCTGAACAGATGGCGTCCTCGGGATCGAGCCTTCCGGTCGAGGGCTACCGCCTGACCGACATATCGCCGCGCGCCTTCCAGCACCCGGCCGACCGCGCGGCGACCGCCGCGCTCGGGTCGATCCCATACCTCGACACCGTCGTAAGGAAGCTGATCGAGCTCGGCTACGAGCGCGCCCTGCGCCAGAGCTACCTCGGGTCCTCCGTGCGGCTGTCCGAAGAGCAGCTCGGCGACGTCTGGCGCGAGCACGCGATCGCCTACGCCACGCTCGACATGAGCGAGGTGCCCGACCTGTACCTGACCCAGTACCCCGCGCCCAACGCGCTTGCGATCGGCGCGCGCAGGCCGATCGTCGTCGTCCAGTCCGAGCTCGTGCACCTGCTCGACGCGCCCCAGCGGCGCGCGGTGTTCGCGCACGAGGCCGCGCACATCCTCTCCGATCATCAGCTCTACCGCACCGCGCTCGCGATCCTCGTGCTGCTCACCCGCAGCTCGCGGCTGCCGCTGCCGCTCGCGCCCGTGCGCTCCGCGCTGATGGAGTGGGGCCGCGCGACCGAGCTGTCCGCCGACCGCGCCGCCGCGCTCGTCACGCGCGACCCGCTCGTCGTCTGCCGCACGCTGATGTCGCTCGCCGCCGGCGCCATGGTCGACCAGCTCGACCTCGACCTGTTCATGCGTCAGGGCATGGACTACCAGGAGAAGGGCAGCGGGCTCGAGCGCCTCACCAGGCTCATGCTCGACCTCGGCGTCACCCACCCCCTGCCCGTCAAGCGCACGCACGAGCTGATGGAGTGGGTGCGATCGGGCGAGTACGAGCGCATCGTCGGCGGCGAGTACGCCCGCCGCGGCGACCCCGTCGACCCGCGCGCCGACGGCAGCGACGCAGTCAGCTTCTACGCCGAGCGTATCCGCGACGGCTTCCGCGACGCCGGCGAGTCGATCAACTCCGTCGGCAAGCAGCTCGCCGGATGGCTGCGCCGCGACGTCGGTGGCGAGGACGAAGCAGAGGACGAGAACGAGGAGAGCGACGGCAGCGAGGACGAGGAGCAGTAGCCGGCTAGGAGCTGTGGGCGTCGGCCGGCGCCGTCGGGCGTCCTGCCAGCGGCACCGTCAGGCGCATGATCGTCCCGCGCTCGGGCGCGCGCGCCCATTCCAACGCGCCCCCCACCAGCTCCGCGCGCTCGCGCATCCCCGACATCCCGAAGCCACCCTCCAGGCCGTCGCCACGCGGACCCAGGCGCGCCGTCTCCGGCAGCCCGCGCCCGTCGTCGAGCACCGACGCCTGCACCATCCCGTCGCGCTCGATCACGCTGATGACCGCTTTCGTCGCCTGCGCGTGGCGGCTGACGTTCGTCAGCGCCTCCTGCACGACCCGGTAGATCGTGCTCTCGAGCTCCGCGTCCAGGCGCCTTGCATCGTCCTCGGAGCCCGCGCCCTGCTCGCGTCCTATCTCGATCTCCGTCTTGACCTCCAGCCCGTCGATCGCCTGCGCGCGCCGCGCGAGCGCCTCCAGCGCAGCCGCCAGCCCGAGGTCGTCGAGCGCCGCCGGGCGCAGCTCGGTGATCAGGTGGCGCAGGCCGTCGATCTCCGTTCCCAGGCCCTCCAGCGCCGTGTCCACCGCTTCGCTCAGCGCCTGCTTGTCATTGAGGTCGCGCGCGTTGGCCAGCTGCAGGCGCAGCGCGCCGATGCCCTGGATGCTCTCGTCGTGGATCTCGCGAGCCCAGCGCGTGCGCTCGCGCTCACGCGCTTCCATGCCGTAGCGCAGCCGTTCGATCTCGACCGAGCGCTCGGCGGCCAGGCGCTGGGAGACGCTCGTTGAGAACGCGTTGAGCGCCTGGCGGTCGGGGTCGCGGAAGGCGCCGTCCTTGCGCAGCGCGATCACCATGCCCCCGCCCTGGCCCTCCATACGCAGAGGCTCGACGAGCGCCGAGCGCGCCTCCAGACCCAGTTCGTAGAGCCACGCCGCGTCCTGCGGGCGCGGACGGTCGAGCGCCACCGCCTCTCCCCGCCTGTAGAGAGCTCCGAGCTCGCTTCCCTGCACCGGCGTGATTTTCCGTCGCAGCGTCGCCTCGCCCGAGGTTGCCGCCGCGCGCAAGTCGCCGCGCTCCTCGATCACGATCAACAGGGTGCTCGCGTCGAGCAGCCGCAGGCCGCGATCAGCCATGAAACGCAACAGCCACAACTCTGATCCGGAGAGCACGGACGGGCATTATGGACCTCCCGCGCGTCCGAGCGCGGGAGGGGTGCCGCCGCCGTCGGAGTGCTCGGCGCTCGCCGCCGTCGTCCGCTCGGTCTGCGCGCTCGCGTCCGGCGGCGGTGCGTGGGTGGGATTCTGATCTCCGTTGATCGCGCGCATCGCGGCGCGCGCGTGCGTCAGCAGCGTCTCCGCGCTCACATCCGCCCGCCACGGCGCCAGTCCCACCGATATCTCCAGCGGCCGGCGTGCGCCACCGGCTTCCACCTTGATCGCGCGCATCCGCTCCAGCGCCCGGCGAGCCACGATCTCTGCCCGCGGGCCGTCGGCGCCCGGCAGGATGATCAGCAGATCCAAGTCCGAGCCGTGCTCCACGCGGCCAATTCGCCCGACCCGCCCGACCCGGTCGAAGCGCCGCAGTTCGCGCCGCAGCGCGCTCGCCACGTAGTCGATCGTCTGCTCGCGCAGCTCGCTTCCGTGCTCGCGCGCCATCTCCTCGAGGTTCTCGATCACCACCAGCAGGCAGCTCAGCCCGGTGCCATAGCGTTCGGCGCGGCTGATCTCCTCCTCCAGACGCTCACGCAGCGCCGCCGGCGTCAGACACTCGAGCTCGAGCGATGAGAGCCGATCGGAGCGCGGATGAGGGTCGCTGGCAGCCATGCCTGTAGCGGACGAGTGTACGCCCGGGTACGGCCCTTCCTGGGCCGTACCCACGCATTATGCCCGCGCCGCTGCGACTCGGCAAGTCGCGCCGGCTCGCGCCCGCGCACGCACCCCCGCGCGTGCACCTCGCAAGCGATCGCCCCGCCCGCGCGATCCGTCCCCATGCGCTGGTAGACCACTTGACGTGCTGCAAGAGCTTCGCGTCGAGAATCTGCTGCTGATCGAGCAGGCCCAGCTGCGCCTCGCGCCCGGATTGAACGTGCTCACCGGCGAGACCGGCGCCGGCAAGACCGTGCTCGCCCATGCGCTCGACCTGTTGCTCGGCGGGCGCGCGCGGCCCGGGATCGTGCGCCCGGGTGCCAGCGAGGCATACGTCGAGGGCATCTTCGACCTGCCCGCATCCGAGCGCCTGCGCGAGCGACTCGGGGAGCGCCTGAGCGCCGACGCGCAGGAGCTCGTGCTCGCGCGCCGTGTCGGCTCTGACGGGCGCACGCGCGCCTATCTGAACGGCCGCTCGGCGACCGTCGGCGAGCTGCGCGACGTCGGCGCGGTGCTGCTGGCCTTCTACGGGCAGCACGAGCATCGCAAGCTGACGCTGGCGGCGTCACAGCTGGAGATCCTCGACGGCATGTGCGCGGGCGACCACGCCGCGCGACTGCGCGCGTGTGCGCAGTCCTACGCGGACACGCGCCAGCTGGAAGAGCGGCTGGCGAGCCTGCGCGAGCTCTCCTCCCAGCGCGAGCGCGAGCTCGACCTGTTGGCCTACGAGCTGTCCGAGATCGACGCGCTGGCCCCCGACGAGCGCGAGCACGAGCGGCTGCTGGGCGCGCGCGAGCGCCTGCGCCGGCTCGACGCGCTGCGCGCGGCCGCCGGTGCCGGTGCGGAGGCGCTCTCGCCGGAGTCGGGAGATGGCCAGGGAGCGACACAGCTCGCGGCCGGCGCCGCGGCCGAGATGGACGCGCTCGCCGGTGTCGACCCCGCGCTCGACGCCCTCGCCGAGCGCATGCGCGCCCTCGCCATCGAGTCCCAGGACCTGGCCGGCGAGCTGCACCACTACTGCGAGCGGGCGGGCGCCGACGAGCTGGCATCGTCACCGGAAGGGGACGGGTCGGAGATGTCGTTGGACGCCCTCGAAGGGCGCCTGGACGCGATCGAGCGGCTCGCGCGCAAGCACGGCGGCAGCGTGCGCGCGGTGCTCGACTACGAGCTGCGCGCCCGCGCGCGCCACGACGAGCTGGCGGGCGCCGACGTCGCATTGGCGCAGGTCAGCGAGCAGCTGAGCGACGCGCACGCGCGGCTGCGGCGCCACGTGCTGTCCGTGCGCCGCGCGCGCGTCGCCGCATCGGCGAGCTTCTCGCGGGCGGTGCGAGAGCAGCTCGGCTCGCTCGCGATGGGCGAGGCGAGCTTCGAGGTGATCCTCGGCGAGCGCGAGCCCGGGCCCCACGGCGCGGACTCGGTCGAGTTCGTGATCGCGCCCAACCCCGGGGTGCCCGCCGGGCCGCTGCGCGAGATCGCCTCCGGGGGCGAGCTCTCGCGCGTGATGCTCGCGATCATGAGCGTCGCCCACGCCTCGCCCTCGGGGGACGATGCGCAGGGCGCCCCGCAGGGGGCCACGCTCGTCTTCGACGAGGTCGACGCGGGCATCGGCGGTCACACCGCGCGCGTCGTCGGCGCCCGCCTGCGCGAGCTGGGGGAGCGTCGCCAGGTGCTGTGCATCACCCATCTGCCGCAGATCGCCTCGCTCGGGGCGCGCCACTTCTCGATCGTCAAGGACACCAGCGCCGAGCCCACGCGCACGACCGTGCTCCAGCTCGCCGAGGGCGAGGTCGTCAGCGAGCTCGTGCGCATGCTCGGCGCCGACAGCGGCGACGTCGCCGCGCGCCGCCACGCGCGCGACCTGCGCCGCGCGGCATGAGACGTCCGGCACGCGGCGCTCGACGAAACCCCCGCACGCGCGGCGTTTTCGCCAGCCGGGCGGTACTCTCGCTGTTGTGGCCGCTACGCGATCGATGGGGGATGGGCACACACTCTCCGCGCTCGCGACCGTGCCCACGCCCACGCCCACGCCCGCGTGGAGCGTCGCCGGCCCCGTGCGGCCGGGCCGGCGGACGAAGCTGCTCGTCAGGCACATGGTGCGTGGCGACATCGCGCTGATCGACCATCTGGACATCGATCGCGTCTCTGCTGAGGAGCTGATCTCCGCGGGCACCGTGGCGGTGCTCAACTGCAGCCACTCCTCCAGCGGCTCCTATCCGAACCTGGGGCCGCAGCTGCTGGTGGAGGCGGGTGTCGTCCTCGTCGACGTGCCCGGCGACTCGCTGTTCGAGGTGCTCTCCGACGGAGACCCGCTCGTCATCCGGGCGCTTCCCCACACCGGCGACTCGCTCCAGCGGCCAGCCCGCGTAGAGGTACTGCGCAAGGGCGAGCCGCTGGCCACCGGCGAGGTGCTCGACCTTCAGCGTGTCTGCGCCGAAACGGAGGTACGCCGGCGCGAGGTGGGGGAGGCGCTCGAGCGCTTCGCGCAGAACACCATCGAGCACATGCGCGAGGAGCGCGAGCTGCTCGCCGGCAGGATCCAGCTGCCCCGCTTCGCCACCGACTTCCGCGACCGCTCGACGCTCGTGGTAGTGCGCGGCGTCGGCCACCAGCGCGACCTGCGCGCGCTGCGGCCGTTCATCCGCGACATGCGCCCGGTGATCGTCGCCGTCGACGGCGCCGCCGACGCGCTGCTCGAGGAGGGCCTGACGCCCAGCATGATCGTCGGGGACATGGACTCCGCGAGCGAGGCCGCACTGCGCTGCGGCGCGGAGCTCGTCGTGCACTCCTACCCCGCATCGTCCCCGCATCGGGACGGTCGGCCCGGTACCCGGAAGGGGGACGGACGCGCGCCCGGCCGCAAGCGCGTCGAGGAGCTGGGCCTGCCGTTCAAGCTCGTCCCCGCGCCCGGCACCAGCCAGGACGTGGCGATGCTGCTCGCCGCCGAGAAGGGCGCACGTCTGATCGTGTCGGTCGGCTCGCAGTTCAACCTCGTCGAGTTCCTCGACCGCAACCGCGAAGGCATGTCCTCGACCTTCCTCACGCGCCTGCGCATCGGCGAGATCCTCGTCGACGCCAAGGGCGTCAGCCGCCTCTACCGGCCGCGGCCCGGCCTCACCCCGCTGCTGGTCGTGATCGCCGCCGGGCTGGTGGCGATGATCGCCGTCATCTGGACGACCCCCGCGCTGCGCGACGTCGCCGAACTGCTCTGGCTGAAGCTGCAGCTGCTGGCCGACGTCCCATCGGCCGGCGCCGGCTGACAGCAGCCCCGGAGCGAGCCTCCATGTTCGACTTTCGCTACCACGCGCTCTCGCTCGCGGCCGTCCTGCTGGCGCTGATGATCGGCGTGCTGCTCGGCGTCGCCATCGGCGACTCCAACCTCGTCTCCTCGGCCAAGAGCGGCATCGTCGCCAACCTGCGCTCGGAAGTCAGCCAGACGCGCGGGCAGGCGAGCAAGCTCCAAGAACGCCTCGGTGAGGAGGAAGCGTTCACCAACGGCCTGTACCCGCTGGCGGTGCACGATCTGCTCGCCGGACGCGCCGTCGGCGTGCTGTTCCTCGGCGGCTCCTCCGACACGGTCGACCAGCTCGTGCGCACAGCCGTCGCCGAGGCCGGCGGCAACGTCGCGACCGTCGTCGCCGTGCGCGAGCCGCTCGACCTGTCCGCGATCGCCGAACAGTCCGCCGGCACGCACTATGCGCCGCTCGCCACCTCCACCGGGCTGGTCGAACAGTTCGGCGACCTCATCGGCCGCCAGCTCGTCAGCGGCGGCACGGTGCTCGACCGCGAGCTGATCAGCCGCGTGCGCTCCAGCCTGCTGAGCGCCTTCGACGGCCAGCTCACGCGCCTGGAAGGGCTCGTCGTGATGCGCGCCGAACCGACCGGCGCCTCCGCCGAACAGAGCGAAGCGAGCGCCGCGTTCGCGTCCGGGCTGCTCGCGGGCGTGGCCGCCGTCGGCGTCCCCGCGGTGGGCGTCGAGCTCACCAGCACCGACCCGTCGCAGATCCCCTGGTACAAAGGCAAGGGGCTGCCCAGCGTCGATGACCTGGACGACCTCGCCGGGCAGGCTGCGCTCGACTACGTGCTCGCCGGCGAGCACGGAACGTTCGGCGTCAAGTCGACCGCCAGCTCGCTGCTGCCGAGCGTCACCGCGAGCTCCTCGCAGCCGTAGAGCGCCCGCTCGCGCCGCTCCGAGCGCGTCCGCTCGCGCCGCTAGTTTCCACACATGCGTGCCCTGCCCTTTCTGATCGCACTGGCCAGCGCCGCGCTCCTCGCCGCCCCGCTGCTGCGCGCGCTCGGCGACGCCGGCCACACCAGGGCCAACTACCGCGACCGCGCGCTGCCGTTCCCCTTCGGGGTGCTCACGCTCGCCGCCGCTCTGCTCGCGCTGATCCCGCTGACGCTGCTCGCGCGCCTGGCGTCCACGCGCGTGTTCTCGCCCGAGCTGCTGCCGATCGCCGTGTACGCGCTCGGCGTGCTCGCCCTCGGCCTGCTCGACGACACCCTCGCACGCGAGGGCGCTCACGGCGACGCCCGCCCGGCCCAGCGAGGCTGGCGCGGCCACGGCGCGGCGCTGCTGCGCGGCGAGCTGTCCACGGGCACGCTCAAGGCCGCCTGCTCGCTCGGCTTGGCGCTGCTGGCGATGAGCTATCTCGGCCTCTCCAACGGCCGCTGGCTGCTCGCCGCCGGCGTGCTCGTGCTCGCGACCAACGTGTTCAACCTGCTCGACCTGCGCCCCGGGCGCGCGACCAAGGCGTTCGTGCTGATCGGCGCGGGCCTCGCGATCGGCTCCGCCGACGTGCGCCCGCTGTGGGCGACCGGCCTGTTCGCCGCACCGGCGCTGGTGGCGGGCGTGTACGACCTGCGCGAGCGCGCGATGCTCGGCGACACCGGCGCCAACCTGCTGGGGGCGCTCGCGGGCCTGTGGCTGGTGCTGACGCTGTCGGGCACCGGCCAGCTCGTGGCGCTCGCGCTGCTCGCCGCGATCACCGTCTACGGCGAGCTGCGCTCGATCTCCACGCTGATCGAACGTACGCCCGGGCTGCGCCAACTAGACTCTTGGGGCAGGCCCACATGAGCATGCACCACTCCGACCGTCACGCCCAGGCGCCCAGCAAGACCCGGTTCATCTTCGTGACCGGTGGCGTGGTCTCCTCGCTCGGAAAGGGGATCGCCGCCGCCTCGCTCGGACGGCTGCTCGTCTCGCGCGGGCTCACGGTCGGCCTGCAGAAGTTCGACCCCTACATCAACGTCGACCCGGGCACCATGTCGCCCTACCAGCACGGCGAGGTGTTCGTCACCGAGGACGGCGCCGAGACCGACCTCGACCTCGGCCACTATGAGCGCTTCACCGACGCCAACACCAGCAAAGCCTCCAACGTCACCGCCGGGGGCATCTACGACACGGTCATCCGCCGCGAGCGCCGCGGCGACTACCTCGGCGGGACCGTGCAGGTCGTCCCGCACATCACCGATGAGATCAAGCAGCGAATCGCGCTGATCGCCGAGTCCAGCGACGTCGACTTCGTGATCACCGAGATCGGCGGCACCGTCGGCGACATCGAGTCGCTGCCGTTCCTCGAGGCTATCCGCCAGTTCCCCGTGGACGTCGGGCGCAGGCGCTGCATGTTCATCCACCTCACGCTCGTGCCCTACATCGGCCACGCGGGCGAGCTGAAGACCAAGCCCACCCAGCACTCGGTCAACGAGCTGCGGCGCATCGGCATCGCGCCGGACATGCTCATGTGCCGCTCCGAGGGCTCGCTGTCGAGCGACATACGCAAGAAGATCGCGCTGTTCGCGAGCCTGCCGATGGAGGCGATCGTCTCCGCGTGCGACGTCGACAACATCTACAAGGTCCCGCTCACCTTCCGCGACCAGGGGGTCGACGACTTCATCCTCGAGCACTTCGGCCTGGAGGCGCCCGCGCCCGCGTCCTCCCGGGACGGGGAGCTGTCCAGGTGGAAGGAGCCGATCGAACGCTGGGAGCAGGCCGGGCGCTCTCCCAGCGGGCGCACCGTGCGGATCGCGCTCGTCGGCAAGTACGTGCAGCTGGAGGACGCCTACCTGTCGGTCTGCGAAGCGCTGCGCCACGCCGCCTCCCTGCAGGACAGCAGAGTCGAGATCGACTGGATCGACTCCGAGAGCCTGGAGGCGTGCGAGCAGCAGGAGGTCCTGCGAAGGATCGGCCCCGTCGACGGCATCCTCATCCCCGGCGGCTTCGGCGGGCGGGGCATCGAGGGCAAGATCGCCGCCGCGCAGGTCGCGCGCGAGCGCCAGATCCCGTATCTGGGCATCTGCCTGGGTATGCAGGTGGCGGTCGCCGAGTTCGCGCGCAACGTCGCCGGCATGGAGGGCGCCAACTCGACCGAGTTCGACATCGAGACGCCGTTCCCGGTCATCGACCTGCTGCCCGAGCAGAAGGAGGTCGCCGATCTCGGCGGCACCATGCGCCTGGGCGCCGACCCGATCAAGCTCCACGCCGGCAGCCGCGCCCTTGAGATGTACGGCGAGGCGGTCATCTACGAGCGCCACCGCCACCGCTATGAGGTCAACAACCTGCTGCGCAAGCGCCTCACCAACGCTCACGGCGACGGCCCCGGCAGCGCCCTGCGCGTCACCGGCACCTCGCCCGACGAGCGCCTGGTGGAGGTGATCGAGCTCGACGACCACCCGTTCTTCGTCGCATCGCAGTTCCACCCGGAGTTCAAGTCCCGCCCCGAGCGCCCGGCGCCGCTGTTCCGTGACTTCATCGCCGCCGCCCTGCAGCGCGCCGGCGCGCACGAGCACGCCCCGCCGCAGCGCGAGCAGGAGCCGTCGCCTTCACCGGCGCAGCCCGCCGGCCGCTCGTGACGGTCCCCGCCGCGGTATCGAGAGTCCGATTCGGCGAGCTCGAGCGGCGCTACCTGAGCGGCACGTTCGCCGAGCTGTGCCGGATCGAGAGCCCGTCGGGGAGCGAGCGCGCATGCGGCGAGCGCGTCATCGCCGAGCTGCGCGCGCTCGGCGTGAGCGTCGAGGAGGACGACGCGGGGCCACGGGCGGGCTCGGACTGCGGCAACCTGCTCGCCCGCATTCCCGCCGCCGGCCGATCCCTCCCACCCGGCGCGCACGTCGGCGCGGCACGCTCGGTGCTGCTGTGCGCGCACCTCGACACCGTCCCTCTGCAGGCGCCGGTCGAGCCTGTGCTGATCGACGGCGGTTGGGAGAACGCCAACGAAGGGATTCTCGGGGCCGACAACAAGGCCGCCGTGGCCGTGCTGCTGGCGCTCGCGCGCCACATCTGCCGAGAGGGCGCGCCGGTGGACGTGGAGCTGCTGTTCACCGTCGGCGAGGAGGTCTCGCTGGCGGGCGCGCGCGAGCTCGACGCGTCGCGCCTGCGCAGCGACTTCGGGTACGTCTTCGACCACGCCTCGCCGATCGGCGAGATCGTCCTCGACTCGCCCACCCACTTCGCCATCGAGGCGTCCTTCCGCGGCGCGGCCGCGCACGCCGGCATTCGCCCCGAGCTGGGACGCAGCGCGATCCTCGCCGCGGCTCGCGCGATCGCCTCGCTGCCGCTCGGGCGCCTCGACGACGGGGCGACCGTCAACGTCGGCACGATCTCCGGCGGCACCGCCATCAACGTCGTCCCCGAACACTGCACGCTGCTGGCCGAGGCGCGGGCCTTGGGCGAGGAGCGCGCCGACGCGCTCGTCGCGCAGATCGTCGACCGGCTGCACGAGGCAGCCAACCTCCCGGACTGCGACTGCGACGTGGACGTCAGCGTGCGGCGGACCTTCGCCGGCTTGCACCTGCCCGCCAGCAGCCCCGCCGTGCGCGTGGCCGAGCAGGCGCTGCGCGCGTGCGGCCATCAGCCCGTGCGAATCGCCAGCGGCGGCGCCTCCGACGCCAACGCGCTGCTCGCCCAGGGCTTCACAACAGTGAACATGGCCAACGGAACCGAGCGCAACCACGAGCCTGGCGAGCGCGTGAGCGTGCTCGCGCTCGAGGAGATGCTCGACGTCGCGCTCGCCCTGCTGGACGAGGCGGCGGCACTTGCGCCGGCCGCGGCACTGTAGCTTGCAGCGCCGATGCTGAAGCTCCGCCCCGCAACCGTCGTAGAGATCGATCGCGTCGAAGCCGGCGTTGATAACACCGTACCCGACCGTACAGGCGTGCGGGGCGAGCAGCGGCTGGTGGTCGAGCTCGCCAGCGGCGAGGCCGGCGGAGCGCGCCGTCAGGCGATCGCCGACACCGCGCTCGTGGGGCTCGCGCAGGTGGGCGATGAAGTGATCGTCAACGTGCAGGCGCTCGACCTGGGGCTCGGCTCGGGCGGCTTCGACGTCGTCCACGTCAACCTCACCCGCGGCCTCGACGGCGACGGCGATCACGCGAGCGCGCACGTGATGAAGCTCAACTACACGAGCCTCCAGCACGCCGTCCAGACGGTCGAGGAGGAGCGGCTGCGACTGCCGCTGGAGCGCCCCGTGGCGGTGCTCGCGCTGCACGGCCAGCTCGCCGGGGTGGCGTGGGCGTTCGCGCAGGCCGCTCCCGGCGCGAAGCTCGGCTACGTGCAGACCGAGGGCGGCGCGCTGCCGGGCGGGCACTCGCGCACGGTGCGCATGCTGCGCGAGCGCGGGCTGCTCGCCGGCCACCTCACCGCCGGCGCGGCCTTCGGCGGAGAGGCGGAGGCGATCACCACCGCCGGGGCGCTGCACCACGGGCTGCGCGCGCTCGGCTGGGACGCGGCCGTGTGCGGGCCCGGCCCCGGGATCGTCGGCTCGAGCTCCTCACTCGGGCACGGGGGGATGAGCGCGCTCGACTCCGCGCACGTGTCGCTCGCGCTCGGCTGCCCGACGCTGCTGGTCGCGCGCATGTCCTCCAGCGACGAGCGACCGCGCCACCGCGGCATCTCCCACCACACCCTGACCGTCCTCGACCTGCTGCTCGAGCCGGTCACCGTGGCGCTGCCCGCCGGCATGCGCTCGCCCGTCGGCGCCGACCTGCGCGCCGGCCTCGGCGCCGTCTTCGGCGGGGCCATGCCCAGCCGTCCCGCGCTGGCGCTCGACGTCGAGCGCCCGGTGCGCATCACCCGCCACGACTGGCGTCGCGCGAGCGTCGATTTGCCCGCATACGCCGCCAGCGGGCTTCCCGCCGAGACGATGGGCCGCGGCCTCGTGGCCGACCCGCTGTTCTTCGCCGCGGCGCTCGCCGGCGGCGGCGTGCTCGCGCAGCTCGCCGCGCGCACGGCGCCCGCCAGGGAGGACTCCGAGGAGCGGGTGCAGGAGAGCGTGTGAGCAGCTCCTTCGAGGCGCTCGGCGGCGAGACCGTCTACAGCGGGCGCATCGTCGACATGCGCATCGAGCGCTTTCGCTACGCCGACGGCGCCGAGGTCTCCCGCGAGATCGTCCGCCACCGCGGGGCCGTCGCGATCGTCGCCGACGACGGCGAGCAGGTGTGGCTGGTGCGCCAGCCGCGCGAGGCCGTCGGCGAGCCCGACCTGCTGGAGATCCCCGCCGGGCGCCTGGACGTCGACGGCGAGGAGCCGCTTGCGACCGCGCGGCGCGAGCTCGCCGAGGAGATCGGCCGCGGCGCGCGCAGCTGGGAGCCGATCGTCGTCTACTACACCGGCGCCGGCTTCACCGACGAGCGCGTGCACCTGTTCCACGCCACCGACCTGTACCCCGCGCACGCCGACAGCGGCGAGGACGAGCGCATCGAGATCGTCCCCTGGCCGCTGGCCGAGCTGGGCCGCGCGATCGAGGAGTGCCGCGACGCGAAGACGCTGATCGGCCTGCAGTGGCTCGCGCTTCGCCTGCACGTCTGAGCCATCTGAGCGCGCCCCGCGCCCTCAACGCTCGACCGCGCGCCCGCTCGGCGACTGAATGCGGGGTTGCACCGTCAAGGAGCGCCCGTGCTGTCAGCGAAGCTCACCGCATGACGTCCGCCGAGACGGCCTCGCCGTCGATCGCGTCTGGGATCGAGCCGCTGATCCTCGACTTCCTCGCCTACCTCGAGCTCGAGCGCGGCCTGTCGCGCAACACGCTCGAGGCCTACCGCTGCGACCTGCTGCAGCTCGGCGAGTTCCTCGACAGCCGCGGGCTCGTCGCCGAGCGGGCCACGCACGGCGATCTAGCGGCGTTCCTGTCCGCGCTGACGGTCGCGCCGAGCACGCTCGCGCGCAAGGTCGCCTGCCTGCGCTCCTTCTACCGTCACCTGCGCCGCGAGGGGACGATCGAGCACGACCCCACAGCCGAGCTGCGCGGCCCGCGCAAGCCACAGCGCCTGCCGCGCGTGCTCACCCGCGAGCAGGTCGCGCGCCTGCTCGCGCAGCCACGGGGGACCGAGCCGCTGGCGCTGCGCGACCGCGCGCTGCTGGAGCTGATGTACGCGTGCGGCCTGCGCGCATCCGAGGCCGTCGGCCTGGAGCTCGCCGACGTCGATCTCGAGGAGGCGCTGCTGTGCGCTCGCGGCAAGGGCTCCAAGGAGCGGATCGTGCCGATCGGACGCCAGGCGATCGCCGCGCTGCTCGCCTACTGCCAGCGCGGGCGCCCCGCTCTGCTCGCAGCCAACCGAACCGCCGCCAACGTCTCCGGCTCCGCCCGCCCGCCCGCGCAGCTGTTCCTCAACAGCAGGGGCTCCGGCCTCACGCGCCAGGGCCTCTACAAGATCATCCAGGGTCATGCGCGAGCGGCCGGCATGCACGAGCGGATGAGCCCGCACACGCTGCGCCACAGCTTCGCCACCCACCTGCTCGCCGGCGGCTGCGACCTGCGCTCGCTGCAGGAGATGCTCGGCCACGCCGACCTCGCCACAACCCAGGTTTACACGCACCTCTCGGCCGAGCGGTTGAAGGACGCCTACTTCAGCGCGCACCCCCGAGCGTCCATCACACGGTAGACATCCCGCCATGAACGAGCCGCGCCCGACCGTCTCCACCGCCCGGCGGGCGGTCGTGCTGGTGATCGACGCGTGCGGCGTGGGGGCGCTGCCGGACGCCCGCGCATATGGCGACGAGGGGACCAACACGCTCGCCCATCTCGCCGACGCGGTCGGTGGCCTGCGGCTGCCCACGCTGCAGGCGCTGGGGCTCGGCTCGATCGTGCCCCTTGCCGGCGTTCCCGCGAGCGCCGACCCCGCGATTCACGGTCGCCTGCACCCGTTGGGACCGGGCAAGGACTCGATCAGCGGCCACTGGGAGCTGATGGGCGTCGTCGCGCAGCGGGCGCTGCCCACCTACCCGGAGGGATTCCCGCCACACTTGCTCGCGCTGCTCGAACGCGCCACCGGCCATGAGCTGATCTGCAACCGACCGGACAACGGCATCGCCGCGATCGAGGAGTTCGGCGCCGAGCACCTGCGCAGCCGCGCGCTCATCCTCTACACCTCGCAGGACTCCGTGCTACAGCTGGCCGCGCACACCGACGTGGTCGGCGTGGAGGACCTCTATCGCGCGTGCGCGGCGGCGCGCGCGGTGATGAGCGGCGAGCACGCCGTCGGGCGCGTGATCGCACGGCCGTTCACCGGCGCCGCCGGCGCGTTCGCGCGCACCCACGGCCGGCGCGACTTCGCCCTGCGCCCGCCCGCGCGCAGCTACCTGCAGGAGCTGCAGGACGCCGGCGTGCCGGTGCACGGGGTCGGCAAGATCCACGACCTGTTCGCGGGTGTCGGCGTGGACGTCGCGCACGACGGCGCCACGAACGCGCGCGCCTTGAGCGCCGTCGAGGAGCTGCTCGCGGGGCTCGAGCGCGGCCTCGTGTTCGCCAACCTGATCGAGACCGACCAGGTCTACGGACATCGCAAGGATGCCGAGGGCTTCGCGCGCGCCCTGCGCGAGATCGACACGCGCCTGGCGGTCATGCTCGAGCGCCTGCGTCATGACGATCTGCTGATCCTCACCGCCGACCACGGCGTCGATCTCGCCCACCCCGGCACCGACCACACCCGCGAGTACGCGCCGCTGCTGGCGGTAAGCGGTGAGATGCTCGCCGTACGCGCCGGCGGTGGGCGACTCGGCGGCGCGCGCCACGACGGCGTACTGGCGGACGTCGGCGCGACGGTGCTCACGTGGCTGACCGGTCGTGGGGCGGCCGTCGAGCCTGGGGAGGGCGCCCCGTCCGGGGACGGCCCGCCGTCTGGTGAGGGCGCGCTGCGTGGGGGCGCTTTCATCCGGCCGTGAAGTGAAGTCGCTTTTCCGTGAGGTGTATAGCGATGGCTATACACCTCGTTTGATTTGCACAAGCCGACCCCGACCCCTGCCACGGATGCGGCCGCCCAGCATGCGCATAAGCTAGGTGTCGGAGATGCCCGAGCTGCCGGAGGTGGAGACGATCAGAGGCCAGCTCGCGCCGCTGGTGGAGGGCCGCACGCTCGAGCGGATCGAGATCCTCGACCCGCGCTGGTCGCGCCCGCTGGCGCCGGCGGAGCTCGAGGACGCTCTGACGGGCAGGCGCGTCGAGCGCCTGGGACGGCGCGGGAAGTACCTGCTGTGGAGCTTCGACGGCGACGTGCACCTGGCGCAGCATCTGCGCATGACGGGCGCGGTGCTCGCGGAGCCGGATCCAGAGCAGACGCATGTGCGTGTGCGCATGCGGCTGAGCGCCACTCGTCCCGCGCGGCCTCGCCGGCTGGTGGTCGTCGACCCGCGCCGCTTCGGCACCGGCGAGCTGCTGCTCGGCGGGCACGCTCTGGATGAGTTCTTCGCAGCGCGGCTCGGCCTGGAGCCGTTCGACGAGGGCTTCACGGCCAAGCACCTGCGCGAGCTGGCGCGGGGCAGAACGGCGCCGATCAAGGCGCTGCTGCTCGACCAGCGCAAGATCGCGGGCGTGGGCAACATCTACGCCGACGAGGCGCTGTTCCGGGCGGGCGTGCACCCCCGCCGGCCCGCCGGGCGGCTGACGGGCGAGCAGTACGCGCGGCTGCGCGCGAGCGTGATCGCGGCACTGAGCGCGGGCATCGACGCGCGCGGCGCGAGCATCGACGACTTCCGTCACGTCGACGGCGTGAAAGGCTCCTTCCAGGACCAGTTCCTGGTGCACCTGCGCGCGGGTGAGCCGTGCGGCGTGTGCGGCGCGACGATCGTGAAGATGGTCGTGGCCGGACGCGGGACGTACGTGTGCGAGCGCTGCCAGCCGGCGTTCAGGCCGCGGCCGAACCGGTAGACGTTCGCTCCGCTCACATTCCTGAACCGACCAGCTCGTCCAGGCGGCCACTCTCGGCGGCGGCCTGCACCTCGGTGAAGCCGCCGAGCAGCTCGTCGCCGACGATCACCTGGGGGAAGCTGAGCATGCCCGTCCTGCGCGCGAGCTCCGCGCGGCCGCTGGGGTCCTTGGCGAGGTTGATCTCGGCGAACTCGACGCCGCGCGCGTGCAGCAGGCCCTTGACGCGGGCGCAGAACGAGCAGGGCTCGGTGGTGTACACGACGACCTGACTCATTACTTCAGAAAATATAGCGCCGAAGGTCCGATCAACCGGAAAGCAGCCGACAAACGGAGGACCCGATCGCCCAGGTCAGCGCGCACGCACGACGTAGCGCGTGGGCACGACGTTCTCCGTGCGCTTGGGCGGGCGCAGGTACTTGCGCGTCTGTCGTGGCGGCAGTTTCGGGCGCTTGCCCTCGTTGACGTGCTCGTAGGGGACGAGCGAGAGCAGGTGGCTGATGAGGTTCAAGCGCGCGGTGCGCTTGTCATCGGCCTCGACCACATGCCAGGGGCTTTGCTGGGTGTCGGTGTAGGCGAACATGCGGTCCTTGGCCTCGGCGTAGTCGACCCAGCGGGCGCGCGCCTGCAGGTCGATGGGGCTGAACTTCCAGCGCTTGCGCGGATCGGACAGGCGTTTCTTGAAGCGCCGCTCCTGCTCCTCGTCGCTGACCGACAGCCAGTACTTGACGAGCACGATCCCTTCGTTCTGCAGGGACTGCTCGAACAGCGGGCAGAAGCGCAGGAACTCGTCGTACTCGGCGTCGGTGCAGAAGCCCATGACGCGCTCGACGCCGGCGCGGTTGTACCAGCTGCGGTCGAACAGGACGATCTCGCCGGCGGCGGGCAGGTGCTCGACGTAGCGCTGCAGGTACCACTGCGTGAGCTCGCGCTCGCTCGGCTTCGGCAGGGCGACGACGCGGCAGGTGCGGGGATTGAGGAAGGCGATGATGCGCTTGATGACGCCGTCCTTACCGGCGGTGTCGCGTCCCTCGAACACGACCACCAGCCGGCGCCCGGTGGCGACGATCCACTCCTGCATGTACACGAGCTCTGTCTGCAGCCGCAGCAGCTCCTTCTCGTACTGCTTCTCGGAGAGCTCGTCCATGCGGGCAAGTTAGACCATGCGCTCGTCGTCGGGCGCATCGATCACCATAGTGCGATGGCGAGCAGAGCTGTGAGGACGGAGGCGGTGGTGCTGCGCTCGATGCGCTACGCGGAGGCCGACCGCATCCTGCACCTGTACACGCCCCACCGCGGGCGCGTGGGCGCGATCGCGAAGGGCGTGCGGCGCGCGCGCAGCCGCTTCGGCGGACGCCTGGAGCCGTTCTTCCGCCTGCACATCGAGCTGCACGAGGGCCGCGGCGAGCTGCTGACGGTCACCGGCGCGCAGACGATCGACGGCCACGCGCGCCTGCGCGGCGACGCGCAGGCGCTGGACGCGGCGGCGCGGGCGTGCGATGCGGTGGGGCGCCTGTTCGAGACCTCAGAGCCCCATCCGGGCGTGTTCAACCTACTGTGCCGCCAGCTCGCGCTGCTGGACGAGCGCGCGGGGCGGGCGGCGGGCGTGGGGCAGGCCGCGCGCGCGACGGAGGCCGCGGGCGTGGGCGGTCACCCTGCCAGCGAGCACAGCCCCGCCAGCGCCCGTGCGGGTGCGCTTGCGTTTCGCCTGAAGCTGCTGCTGGCGGCGGGGCTGGCGCCGCAGCTGGGCGCGTGCGCGAGCTGCGGCGAGCGCGAGCACCTGGTGGGCTTCTCGGGCGCGGCCGGCGGCGTGGTGTGCGCGGCGTGCGAGGCGGGCTCGTTCCCCTTGGCGGAGGAGGCCCATCGCTTCATGGCAGACGCGCTCGGCCGCGCGCTGACGGACGTCCCGGAGGCGGGCGCGCCGGCGCTCAGCCAGGTGGAGCGGGCGATCGCGGCGACGCTGGAGCACCACGCGCACGTGCGCCTGATGCCGGCGGCGGGGCGCGCGGGCTGATCCTGGCGCCGGCTGCGCGTGCCGATGCATGTATCGTGAGGCGCCGTGGACGAGGGTCTTCCGATCGCGTATCAGGTGCTCGACAAGGGCGTCCAGGTGTTCGCCGCCGACGGCGAGTCCGTTGGCACGGTCCACCACGTGGTCTCAGCGCCCGAGAAGGACATCTTCCACGGCCTGGTGATCTCCACCCCCGACCACGGGCTGCGCTTCGTGCAGGCCGCTGATGTGGCGTCGCTGCACGAGTTCGGCGTGGACCTGCGCATCGATGCGGCGACGGCGCAGAGCCTGCCCCAGCCGGGCGGCGGCGCGCCGGTGTTCGACGAGGATCCGGGCGCGATGAAGGGCTGGCGCCACTGGGTGCACAAGGCGGAGCTGCGCGGCGACTGGAAACGCGAGAACTGAGCGTCGCGGCCGGATTCGCCGAGCGCGTGGCCGCGCAGGAGGAGCGGCTGCTGTCGCCGCTGGCGGCGCGCTCCTATCCGGCGCGCCGCGCGCGCACGGAGGACGACTGCTCGCTGCGCACGCCGTTTCAGCGCGACCGCGACCGGATCGTGCACAGCAAGGCCTTTCGCCGGCTGACGCACAAGACGCAGGTGTTCGTGGCGCCGCGCGGGGACCACTACCGCACGCGGCTGACGCACACGCTGGAGGTGACGAGCATCTCGCGCACGGTCGCGCGCGCGCTGCGGCTGAACGAGGACCTGGTGGAGGCGATCGGCCTTGGCCACGACCTGGGGCACCCGCCGTTCGGCCACATCGGCGAGGAGGTGCTCGACGCCTGCCTGAAAGAGCGCTTCGGCAGCGACTTCCACCACTACGAGCACTCGCTGCGGATCGTCGAGGATCTGGAGCGCGACGGCGCGGGGCTGAACCTGACAGAGCAGGTGCGCGACGGGATCGCGCGCCACTCCAGCCGCGCGCCGCTGCCGGCGACGCTGGAGGGGCGGATCGTGCGCGTGATCGACCGCGTGGCGTACATCAACCACGACATCGACGACGCGGTGCGCGCGGGGCTGCTGCGCGAGCAGGAGCTGCCGAGCGAGCCGATAGCGGTGCTCGGCGACAGCGGCTCGGCGCGGATCGACGCGCTGGTGCACGACATGGTCGAGCACTCCGAGCGCGCGGGAGAGATCGTCCAGGGGCCGCTGGCGGGCCCTGCGATGAGCGCGCTGCGCGAGTTCATGTTCGAGCGCGTGTACCTGGGGCCGGCTGTGCGCGCGGAGCGCGCGAAGATCGCGGCGGTCGTGCGCAGGCTGTTCGAGCACTACGTCGAGCATCCCGAGCGGCTGCCGGGGGGCGCGGGCGAGGACCCGCCGAGCGACGATCTGCAGCTGGCGCAGCGGGTGACGGACTACCTGGCGGGGATGACCGACCGCTACTGCATCAGGCAGTACACGGAGCTGCAGGTGCCGCAGGCTTTCGCCCGCTAGCGTAGCTGCGTGGCGCTGTACACGAACGAGTCCAAGGACCGCGTGCGCGACGCGGTCGACTTCCTGGAGCTGGTGTCAGCGCGCACCGACCTGCGCCGCGCCGGCCCGGCCCGCTACGAGGGCCTGTGCCCGTTTCACGAGGAGCGCACGCCGTCGTTCGGGATCGACCCGACGCAGAAGGTGTACTACTGCTTCGGCTGCCAGGCCTCGGGCGACGTGTTCACGTTCGTGCAGGAGACCGAGGGCGTGGACTTCAAGGGCGCGCTGGAGCTGCTGGCGGAACGCTACGGCGTGGAGCTTCAGCGCGAGGAGGAGGATCCGCGCGAGGCGGAGAGGCGCAAGCGCCGCGAGCGGCTGCTGGAGCTGCTGTCGCGCACGGCGAGCTACTACGAGCGCTACCTGTGGGAGTCCGAGGAGGCGGCGCGGGCGCGCGAGTACCTGCTGGGCAGGGGCCTGGAGGAGCCGGTCCTGCGCGACTTCCGCGTGGGCTACGCGCCGAGCGCGTGGGACCGCGTGCTGAGCGCGTCGCGCAGGGGCGGGTTCTCGGAGCAGGAGCTGTACGCGACGGGGCTGGCGCAGCGCTCGAAGGAGAACGGGCGCCCCTACGACCGCTTCCGCTCGCGGATCATGTTCCCGCTGGCGGACGTGCGCGGGAAGGTGCTGGGCTTCGGCGCGCGCGCGATGCGCGATGACCAGCGCCCGAAGTACCTGAACACCTCCGACAACGACATCTACCACAAGGGCCTGCAGCTGTACGGCGCGGATCTCGCGCGGGCGCACGCGACGAAGGCGGGCGAGGTGATCGTGTGCGAGGGCTACACGGACGTGATCGCGATGCACCAGGCGGGCATGCGCAACACGGTGGGGCTGATGGGCACGGCGCTCACGGGCGAGCAGGTGGGCGAGCTGGCGCGCATGGCGCAGACGGTGCTGCTTGCGCTGGACGCGGACAGCGCGGGGCAGGAGGCGATGCTGCGCGCGTCGAGCCTCGCGGCCAAGCGCAAGCTGGAGCTGCGCGTGGTGCCGCTGCCGGCGGGCGCGGACCCGGCGGAGCTGATCCAGCGCGACGGGCCGGAGGCGATGAGCGCGGCGGTGGCGCGCTCGGTGGCGTTCGTGCGCTTCCGCGTCGAGCGCGTGCTGGCGGCGGGCGAGGACTCCACGCCGGAGGGCCGCGACCGCATGATCGAGCAGCTGCGCCCGGTGTTCGCGACGCTGGCGCCGAGCGCGATGCGCATGGAGCTGACGCGAATGGTCTCCAGCCGGTTGGCGCTGCCGGAGAGCCTGGCCGAGCAGCTGCTGGCGCCCGGTGGGGCGCAGCGCACCGCGCCTGGCGGCGGCGCGGGTGGCGCCGGTGGCGCGGGCGGGGCGCCGGACGGAGGGCAGCGGCGGGCGAACGGCGGGGGGGCGCGTGTCGCGGCCCTTTCGGGACGGGAGGAGACCGAGCGGGCGTTCCTGGCGCTTTGCATCGCCTCTCCCGAGGAGGGCGCTAGGGCGCTGGAGGGGCTGGACGTGGATGCGCACTTCTCCAGCGAGCTGTTGCGGCGTGTCGCCAGGCGCCTGCGCGCGGGCGATCTGAGCGAGCCGATGGCCGAGCGCTCGGGGGAGGGGAAGGGTTTGGACGGGGATCCTGAGCTGAAGCGCCTGCTGGCGGAGCTGATCGTGGAAGCGGGGGCCGAGCAGGCCAACCCGGCGATGCTGGAGGTGCAGCGGCTGCAGCTGGAGCTGGCGCGGGTGGACCGTCAGATTCAGCAGGCGCGGGGGCGGGATGGCTCGGACGTGAGCGCGCTGGCGCGGCGGCGCGCGGAGATCAAACGGGATTTCGATAGGGCTTACGGGGGGGTGCTGGAGCAGACGGGGGATCGGGAGGGGTGAGGTTTGGGCAGGCGTGTGGCGGGTGCTTGGGCGACCGACCGGCGAGCGGTCGAGCGGCGAGCGGCACACTCTGGTCACGCAGAAGTCACAGAACCGGCACAGAAGACACAGACACGAACAGATGTTCGTGCGAGCATTCGGTCCATGGATCGCGCTTCCTTGGAGCAGCTATTGGGACAGGGGCTGTCGCTCGCTGAGATCGGGCGGCGGCTCGACCGGCATGAAGCCACGGTCAGCTACTGGGTCAAGAAACATGGACTGGAGGCGGCGAACCGCGACAAGCACACGGCGCGGGGCGGCATCGCGAGGGAGCGACTGGAGGTTCTAATCGAGGCTGACCTGTCGGTCGCGCAGATTGCCGAGGCGGTCGGTCGCAGCAAGGCGACGGTACGGCACTGGCTGATCCGTTATGGCATGAAGACGCGTAGAGGTCCCGGAAGGCGACCGGCGGGGCAGGCGCAGGCTGCCGAGCAGGCTGGCCTTGCCACGGTGACCATGACCTGTGCCCGCCATGGGAATACCGGCTTCTGCCTCAATACGCGCGGCTACTACCGCTGCAAGCGATGTCGATCCGAAGCGGTGGCTCGCCGCCGCAGGAAGATGAAGACGATCCTTGTCGAGGAGGCCGGTGGCGCCTGCTGCATCTGCGGGTATAGACGGACCATGCGCGCGCTGCACTTCCACCACGTCGAGCCGTCGCAGAAGCGGCACGAGCTCAATGCCAGGGGAGTCGCCCTCGCCCTTGACTCGTTGCGTGCCGAGGCGCGGAAGTGCGTGCTTCTGTGCTCTAATTGCCACGCTGAGGTCGAGGACGGGTTGGTGTCCGTCCCGGCCGATGCGTTGGAAAGGCAGGCCCCTCCGGGGTAGCACATGATGATCCGGGGTAGCTCAATTGGCAGAGTAGTCGGCCGTTAACCGATTGGTTGTGGGTTCGAGTCCCACCCCCGGAGTTGTGACAATCAGCACAATCTAAGGTGGTACAGAGCAGGGCAGTGACGGCCTCTGTCAGCCGAGAGTCCGGTCGAAACCCACCGCTGGCATGCTCGCCGGCGATGCGCTCCCGGTCACGGCTTGTCGTCGGCTATGCGCCTGGCGTCGGCCGTGGCGTAGGGCGCGGCACAGACCCGCCACGACCCTCTTCGATTCCGATAGAGGTCGAAGGGGGCTTGATTTGCTCAGGGGGTAGAGGCTTGGGTGCCATGATGCTCAGTCTATCGCCAGCGCTGCCAGCCACGCGAGCGTCTGGACGACCATGAGCACGCCCAGGGCTCCAGACAGCCACGACATACGCCGTACCTTGGGTGCGTTCTCTGCGCGCAGTGACTGATAGCCATAACCTGCCGCCGCCAACCAGCCCAGCGTCTCAGCCTCGGCCTCAGTTGCAGCTTGCTCGTAGAGTTCGTCGTAGAGCTCGCGAGCATCTACCGCGAACTTGAGCTGCCATGGCGCGAGCAGAACCGCGGCCGCGACGAGCCCGAGGACGAGCGCAACGAGCGCGACCCAGCCAAGCGCGTGAAGTCCGCGGGCGCGAACGGTCGTTGCTCCCAGAAACGAAGCGACCAGCGCGTGCGCCGCGAGCAGCGTCCCGGTTCGCTGGCGCACTCCCGACACGAGCGACTCCTGGTCGCTCAACGCTGAGCGGCCGGCCTCGTAGGTGATCTCCTCGAGCGACGGCACGCGCGCGACGGTAGAGGAACCATCGGACGGGCTACCCTGCGTGGCAATGACGACCGGAGGGCCGGCGAGTCGCGCGGACGCAGGTATGGCTACGCTCGGCGTCGTGGCGTATGACCCGCTGTTCGACAGCGCGTGGCACAAGTGGGCGCAGGCCATGCGTCACTCCGAAGCGCTGGAGGCTGAGATCAAGACCATGCGCCGCGACGGTCGCCCGCAGCCTGGGTTCGCCAGCCGTGCGAAGTACGAAGCGCACCGTCACGGCTTCGGGGTCTACGTCGAGCGCATTGCTGAGACTCCACCGAGACAGCTCCTGCTGCTCGGGGACGCGGCGAACAACTTTCGCGCCGCCCTCGACCATTTGGCTTGGGCCGTGGTCTGTCGAGGGCACACCCCGCCCGACAAGCTGACGAAGGACGAGCAGCGAGCCGTCTACTTTCCGATCGTCGGCACGACCTGGAGGCAGTTCGACGGGGAACTGCCGAGCAAGCTCCCCGGCGTTAGGCGTGCAGACGTCGCAAAGATCAGGGCGCACCAGCCATACAAGAAGGGCGCGCGAGCCCGGCCCAGGCACTACCTCACGCTGATGAAAGAGATCAACGACGGGGACAAGCACAGGACGATCCAGCCAATCTGGGTCCAGCCCGTCAAGGCATGGGTAGAGGTCACGGATCAGCGGGACTGTGTTGTCCCAACCCGCACTAACAGACTCCGACCTAATCCATTGAAGGTGGGCGCAGAGATCACATTTCTGCACGCCCGCAAGACCGGGCCAAATCCCGAGATCGACGTGGAAGCGGGAATCCTCGCGGAACCATGTGTCCAGCGCCAAGTGAGCGTCGAAACGTGGCTGAGCATCACAAAGAAATCCGTCGCCCAGCTCCTGATGCAATTCTCCGAGCCACCGCCGGAGATCAACGACTGAATCGGTCATCGGCGCTCACCGCGCCGATGTTGTTCGGGGTCTTTGCGCCCCTGGGGTAGCTCGACCCGCGAACCGGGGTAGGCGCCCGAAGCGGGCGCGTGAGCCGCCCCGCCGCTATTGGGCGCTGGCGTTTCGCCAAACCCTCCTAGGGCGAATGCCGTGGTCGGTGGTTTCTCCCCGAGGGCTTCTCTGGTCAGGATCTGCAGGCCCGGCTGTCCGATTTGCCCGACGCTCAGCGCGTATAAGCCGAGGCGTAGCCCGCAGGGGGCGCGACGCGGTTCGGTCATGAGGGCGAATGTTCCCGAGCTATCTGCGTAGCGCCAATCGCGAAACGCCTCGGCGGCACGGGTAGGCCGATACCTCGTAGTCAACCAGGCCGGCGTCCGTGCCCGCACGAAGAACGGCCAGCGCGTGCCCTTCGGCGCTCCCGGAGTCGCTGAGGTGGAGAAGAGCGTGCGCGTGTGGCCGTGCGCGTCGAGCGAGCACACGAGCAGCCGGTGGCCTGCCTCCACTCATACCGCTCGTCTGCGGATCGGCCAATTCGAAAATCCAGAACACCGAACGGGCAGCGCATCTACTAAGGCTGTCTGCGCGCGTTCGTGGCGCTGACGTACGAGGCCGAGGATCGCCAGCTCGACCTGTACGCGCTCTGCCAAGAGTCCGCATATATGAGTTCACCGAGATATAGAGATTCTGTATAGTGCGTGCAGTCCCGACAACTTGATCATGGGAGGAGTCCTGAATGAGGGTGCTGGAAGATGTGCGGCGCAGTCACGCGCGCGCGAATAACGACCGGGTCGCGGCGCGGCCGGCTTACATGATCTCGATGGGCGCATTCTGCGCGTTCCTCGCCGTGCTCTTCACAGGGGTGGCGACGGCGGACGCGAATACCCAGACCTTCAACTACACCGGAGGCGAGCAGACGTTCACAGTGCCCGCGAACGTAACGAGCGTGGAAGTGACGGCGATCGGTGGGCACGGCGGCAGCGCAGCGGCGAGCGGTGGCGCTGCGGCGGAAGTGAGCGGCACGCTCGCTGTCACTCCCGGCGAGACGCTCTATGTAGAGGTGGGCGGCAGCGGCCAGAACGGGAACCCAGACGGTGGAGGTTTGGCCGCCGGTGGGTTCAACGGCGGAGCGCCTGGCGGCGCAGGGGGTGGTGGCGCATCGGACATACGCACCTCGCCGCGCGCTGACGGCCTCTCCCCCGATGACCGGCTGATCGTGGCGGGCGGCGGTGGCGGTAGCGGGCAGAGTGGCGAGTGCCAGGGCGGCGCCGGCGGCGCCGCCGAACAAGATGGGGAAAAAGGCGACGGTTGCGGCAACGAAGGCGGCGGCGGTGGCTCACAGAAAGCTGGGGGAACAGGCGGTAGTGGAGGTTGTGGTCCAGGCCAGGAAGGCCAGCTCGGGATCGGCGGTGAAGGCGGCGGCGAAGGCTGTGGCCTAGACATAGGTGGTGGTGGAGGAGGCGGCCTATACGGCGGTGGCGGCGGCTGCGGCGCCTCACTGGACAGCAGCGGTGGCGGCGGTGGCGGCTCCTCGCTCGTGCCTGCGGGCGGCAGCTCCGAGCTTGCCTCGCCCGGCGCGGCGCCGGAGATCGAGATCGTCTACGTGTCCTCGCCTCCCCCGGTGGTCGTAACGGAACCTGCGTCGGGGGTGACCTCGAGGGCGGCGACGTTGAACGCGACCGTCAATCCGGAAGGCAGCGCGGTGACTACGTGCACGTTTGAATACGGCACGACGATCTCCTACGGGTCGAGCATCCCGTGCTCCTCGCTTCCCGGCTCGGGCACGAGCCCAGTCCCCGTCTCGGCGGGGGTCTCCGGCCTGATGCCCAGCACGACGTATCACTTCCGGATCGTGGCAGCGAACGGCTCCACGGCAAAAGGCTTCGATCGGAGCTTCACAACGCTGCCGCCCGAGGAAGAACTACCCGAAATCGGCAGGTGCCAGAAACTGAAAAAACCAACAGGCAAGTACCAGGACGCGGGCTGCACGATCAAGAGCGCGGGCGAAGACAGCGGGTCCTACGAATGGGCCTTCGAACCGGGCGGCGCCCGATCGTTCACCTTCAAGAACGGCGCGGCGACGCTCGAAACGGTGGGAGGGGCGAAGATCAAATGTCTCGAAAACACCTATAGCGGCGAATACACCGGCTCGAAATCGGGGTTGGTCAACCTGAAACTGACCGGCTGCGAACCCACCAACCGCTTTGGCATCACATGCCAGAGCACCGGGGCGCATTCAGGTGAAGTCAACTTCAACACCCTCGAAGGTCATCTCGGCTATATCGAGAACGGCACCGAACCCACGGTGGGGATGGCGCTCACGCCGACCGCGCTCGAGCAGCCGTATGTGGCGCAGCTCCATTGCGGCGAAGTTCCAGTCGCGATCACCGGCGGGGTGATCGTTCCCTACTCGGCCGTGAACAAGATGACGGCGACCTTCACGGTCCCGCTCAAAGCGACGAAAGGCGTGCAGACGCCAGAAGCGCTGGAAGGCGGCTCCCCAGAGCTGTTGAGCATGATCATCGGCGAAACGGCTTCCGAACAGGCGGGGCTGAAAGCCTCCGACAAAGTCAGCAACCAGGAAAGCCTCGAGATCAAAGCGTCCTAGAGGCATCCGTGTGCTCGCCTCCCGGGCACGGCGCAGGTCGTGCCCGGGAAGGGGAGCTGCGGCGCCTCGATCCGTCGATTCGTGCGCAGCGCGTTGGCGGCAGGCCTGTGCAGCCGCCGTCTCGGTCTGCTCGCGGAGCTGGAGACGACAGAGCAGCCCCTTCAACGGCTGCGGGCGAGCTCCTCGACGAGCCCGGCGGCAATTGCGCCGGAGTCACGCCCGTCGGCCCACCGCGCCAAATCCCGCGCCCGCGCCCGCATCGTCCCATCCCCGAGCGCCCGCTCCACGGCGAGCCGCAGCACCCGCGGCGTGACGAACCGCCGCGGCACGCGTACCCCGGCGCCGGCCCAATCCAGCCGGGCGGCGTTCTCGTTCATGTCGCCGACTGCCGGGCAGGCGACGACGGCGCACCCTGAGGCGAGCGCGCGCACGAGCGTGCCGTGCCCGGCGTGGCAGACGACGAGATCGCACGCGGGCATGGTGCGCGCGTAGGAGACCCAGTCGACGACGCGGGCGTTGTCGGGCACGGGCAGCGAGCGCGGCGGCAGCCGGCGGTTGTAGGTGGCGAGCACGCGCACGGGCATGTCACGGAGACCACGCAGGGCGGCGCGCAGCATGGTGTGCTGTGAGTCCTGGGCGGTGGAGGGCGCGATGAGCACGAGTGGCGCGTCCGCCGCCACGCCACGAGACCCCCCGCTGGGCAGCTGGATGTCGCGCGCTGGCGGCTCCCACATGAGCGGCCCGACGACGTGCGTATTTGGATCCCACTCACCAGGAGCGCGCGGGTACTCGAGCTGCGGGAAGGTGGCGACGAGCGCGAGCTGGCGGCTGATGCCCCCGTGGACGTGATCGAGCGCGGGCAGCGAAAGCCGCGCGCGCGTGTGGTTGAGCTCACGGCGCCCGAGCTCGAGCCCGGTGTCGACGGCGCGCCCGGCGCGACGCCAGAGCGCGCGCCCGGCGGCGGTGCGGGGCATGCGCGCGCCGAGCGAGTAGATGGGGAAGTGGGGGGAGCCGTGCGGGTGGACGTGGGGGATGAGCGTGGCGCAGGGCGTACGGTGAAGCTCGGCGGCGAGGGCGGGGGCGAGCGTGAGGATGTCGGCGACGACGACGTCGGGCGCGAGCTGACGCACGAGCGGCACGGTGTCGCGGGTGGCGTGGACGACGGCCTCGTAGAAGTCGAGGTCTGGAGAGCCCGCCCCGCCGGAGGGGAAGACGTGGTACTCGGGCGCGGGCGCGAAGTCGATGCCCTCGGCCTCGACGTGGGGCTGCCAGCGGCGCCAGGTCTGCAGCGTGACGTGGTGTCCGCGGGCGACCAGGGCGCGCCCGAGGGCGATCATGGGAAACGCGTGCCCGGGGTCGCCGAAGGCGCCGAGCAGTACGCGCCTGGGCGCGGGCGCGTCCATGTCCGCGCCCGTGTGTGCGCGTTGGCGGGCGGCGCGGTCGCTTGCCACGGGGCGCTCGCCCTGGAGGGTCAGGCGGCGAGCTCGGCGAGCAGGCGCAGCTGCTGCAGGCGCTCGGGGGCGGTGAAGGCGGTGGGGGTGACGCCGAGGGTGCCGACGCCGGCGTCGCGGTAGATGGCGAGGCGTTCGCGGATGACGTCAGGAGGACCGCACAGGGAGACGGTGTCGATGAGGGCGTCGGGGATGGCGGCCATTGCCTCGTCGCGCTTGCCTTCGAGGTAGAGGTCCTGGATCTTCTGGGCCTCGTCCTGGAATCCGTAGCGCTGGACGAGCTGGTTGTAGAAGTTCTGCTTGCGGGAGCCCATGCCGCCGACGTAGAGGGCGATGAAGGGGCGCATGGTGTCGCGCCCGGCCTGGAGGTCGTCGGTGATGCAGAGGCTGACGGTGGGGGCGATGTCGAAGTCCTCGAGCGATTTCCCCGACCGGTGGGCGCCTTCCTGGAGCAATGGCCGCAGCTCGGAGACGTGCTCGGGGGAGAACAGCGTGGGGATCCACCCGTCGGCGATCTCGCCGGCGAGGGCGGTGTTCTTGGGGCCGATGGCGGCGAGGTAGATGGGGATGCGCTCCTGGACGGGGGAGATGGTGAGCTTGAGCGCCTTGCCGGGCCCGTCGGGGAGCGGCAGCTCCAGGGTCTCGCCGTGGAACTCGACACGCTCGCGGGCGAGGGCCATGCGGACGACGGCGACGTACTCGCGTGTGCGCTGGAGCTGCTTGGCGAAGCGCTGCCCGTGCCAGCCCTCGGCGACCTGCGGCCCGGAGGAGCCGATGCCGCAGATCATGCGCCCGTTCGAGAGCTGGTCGATGGTGGCGGCGGTCATGGCGGTCATGGCGGGCGAGCGGCCGGGCATCTGGAAGATGCCGGCGCCGAGGCGGATGGTGGAGGTCTGCCCGGCGAGCCAGCCGAGGACGGTGGCGGTGTCGGAGCCGTAGGCCTCGGCGGCCCACACGGAGTCGTAGCCCAGCTTCTCGGCCTCGAGGACGATGGTGAGCTGGTCCTGGGAGGTGAGGCCCATGCCCCAGTAGCCGATGTGCACGCCGAGCTTCATGTGCATGTTTCCTTTCAGGAGGAGGGAAATCGTTGCCAGCTTGGAAGGCGTGCCATACGCTTGCGGCGCACCACCGAGGATTGGCCGGACGGCCAGGACGGCGGTGCACAGCGTATGCGAAACGGCGACGGCGACAGAGCGAGCCCGGTGGAGCGCCTGCGAACGGCGATCGACTGCATGCCGATCTCCACGCGCGAGGCGATGCTGGCGGGCGTGCGCGCGAACGAGCGGATCATCGCGGGGGCGTACGTGGATGGCGAGGGGGGCGTATGCCCGATGCTGGCGGCGCACCGCTGCGGCGGGCGCACGGACTTCCTGTCGTTCGCACGCTCGTGGGACCGCTTCACGCGCGCGAGCGGCCGCGCGCGGGCGGCGACGGAGCGCGTGGTGCGCATCCTGACGGCGCAGCTGGAAGACAGCGTGATGAGCGCGAGCGGCCTGGAGCTGGACGTGGCGATCAGGGAGCACCGCGAGCTGGTCAGCCGCGGGCGGCGCGGGCGCACGAGGCTCCCGGACGCGGCGGACCCGTCGGGGGAGATCACGGCAAGGCGCGTGCGCAGACCGTGGGTACGGCGTTTCTTGGGAGACAATGTCGCCCCCGTGACCGACCGGCGGCCGCGGCGGCCGGTCTCAGCGGTGGGCTGATCGAGCCGACGCCCGCGGCCGGCTGGCACCGACGCGCCGCCCCTGACTAGAGCCCCTCGCCGGGCCGCACGAACATGATCTCGGGCACGACGCAGGCGGGGGAGACGCGGAGCAGGAAGCGCACGGACTCGGCGACGTCCTCGGGGCGGATCATGTCCTCGGCGGGGACATGCTCCTTGACGAAGTCGGTCATGGGGGTGTCGACGAAGGCGGGGCACAGGGCGGTGGACTTGATGCCCTCGGCGCTCAGCTCCTTGTTCATGGCCTCGGTCCAGCCGACGACGCCGTGCTTGGCGGCGGAGTAGACGGACAGCCACGCCTCGCCGTGCTTGCCGGAGATGGAGGAGGTGTTGACGACGAGCGCGTTCTTGTGCTCGCCGGCGGCCTCCCTGAGCAGGGAGACGCATTCGCGGTAGAAGATGACGATGGAGCGGAGGTTGATGTCGAGCTGCATGTCGATGCGCTTGGTCTGGATGTCGGCGACGGCGGCGCCGACGCCGACGCCGGCGTTGTTGACGAGCACGTCGAGGCGCCCGTACTTCTCGCGGTGGGCGGCGACGACCTTCTGGATGTCGGCCTCGTCGGAGACGTTGCCGGCGACGCCGTGGACGTCGAACCCGTCGGCGGCGAGACGGGCGACGGCGGCGTCGAGCTTGTCGGGTCGCCTGGCGGTCATGGTGATGCCGAACTCCTCCTCGCCGAGCACCCTGGCGATGGCCAGCCCGATGCCGCTGGACGCTCCGGTGACGATCGCTGCACGCTCTGCTGACATCTGCCGTCCTCTCCCTTGGTGGTCCGAATCGAAGCGACCGCCCGACCAGCGGGGCGGCGCGCGGGAGCATCCCACATGCTCGCTGGTAGCGTCTGCGCAAGCGCGCACGGCCCAGTGCCGAGCGCGCGGCGGGCCCGTAGCTCAGTTGGTTAGAGCTGTCGACTCATAATCGATAGGTCGCAGGTTCGAGTCCTGCCGGGCCCATGGCGGGAATGCCTGCAAATGAACTGATACGCACCCTCGGCGGAGCTGGTCACAAACGGTGGGTCCTGTTCGTGTAAGAGATATATGGAGCCGACGGCGCACGATGACCGAGAGCTGCTGCGCGCCGCCCGGCGCGGGGACGCAGAGTGCTTCGGAACGTTCTTTCGCGAGCACCACCGCGTAGTTCTGGCGTTTCTGGCTCGCCGCGTCGATGAGCCAGAGGTCGCGGCGGACCTGCTCGCCGAGACGTTTGCCGCACTGCTCACGGTCGTGCGTGATCCTCGGCGGGATCTACCTGCGAGCCCGCTGGGGTGGCTGTTGGTCACGGCCAGAAATCTGCTGATCGATCGCCACCGGCACGGCATGGTCGCCGAGGCGGCACGCCGACGGTTCCAGCTCGCACCCGTCGCACTGGACGACGGTGACATCGAGTTGATCGTCGAGGCAGGTCGAGACGACGAGCTGCTCAGGCGCATCTACGAGCTGCTGCCGGTCGAGCAGGCGGACGCACTTACCGCGCGCGTTGTCGACGAGCTCGACTACGAGGTCATCGCTGGTCGTGCGAACACCAGCGAGGCCGTTATCCGAAAGCGCGTCAGTCGCGCGCTTGCCACCCTCAGAGCCGCAATGGGGAGCTAGACCATGTCGACCTTTATCGATCGCCTTGAAACCGACCTCGTCCGCGCCTGTGATGCACCGGTCGCCACTCGGCGGTCATGGCCGGCTCCGCTGCAGAGCCTCTCGCGCCGCGGGAGGCTTCGGATGCTGGCCGTTCTGACTGCGGTTGCCGCGATCGCCACCCCGGCGATCGCGATCGGGGTGGCGCCAATCCTGCGTGATTTCTTCGGGCAGCCTGTCAGCACGACCGCCGACGCCCCGCCCGCCGAACAGCTCGCGCTGCTGGGCATTCTGCGTGATCCCCCGCCGGGGGCCTCCGCGGATCCCGCGATGCTCGGCTCATCGATTCTCCCGGGTATCCATGGGGTCAGGATGAACTACATCCGACTGCTCCCGCCGGCGCCGGGATTCCCGCACCAGCTGCTCTACACCGCCACCAGCGGTGACCTTGGGGTGGGAGACCCGCCGGCGGGCGCCGATCCGGCGATCGAAGCCAAGAACCTGATCTGCGTCGAGGAGGTCGAAGCCAGTGGCGCCGGCGGGGATTGCACTGAAACGAGCGTGCTGACATCCGGACACTGGCTTGAGAGCGCCGGCCTGGACGGGTACGGGCTCGTGCCCGACGGCGTCGCCACCGTCATCCTGCGCTATTCCGACCATCCCGCCCAGACCGAGACGGTGACGGATAACACGTTCTCGTGGCAGGGCTATCCCGCGCCCGCGGGGCCCATCACGGGCAACGCAGGACAGCCGAGTCCCGGTCCAACCCCGGAGATCCCCATCAGCATCACGTGGCTGGACTCCAATGGCAAGGTTCTATCCACCCACACCAATGCCAACGCGGTCTCTTGAGTCTCACGGGACAGGTCTTTAGCCAAGTTCGGTTACATGGCTCTGTGAACACGCTGCTTCCCTCGAAGGCCGGCCCGGTCCCGGACAGGTTGACGATCTGGCCGGTCGACGACGGCCGCTACGGGCTCGACGCGACCTTCCATGGCGCCACCGGCTACGAACGCGCCCAGAAGCACCGGGCGCAGCTCGAGCATGACGGCGTCCCGCACACCTTCCGCCAGGAGCTGGACGGCGCATGGACGCTCCGCTTCGGTCCGCTGCCGGCGGCGGACATCGCGGCTGCGCTCGGCGCTTTTGTTTACTGATCCGGCGCAAATGAGCGCGCTGCGCTACTCCACCGTCTGCACGTGGGACACCAGCCGCCCGTCCACAAGCGCGTGTACCGCGAACCCCTGCGGCTGATCGCTCGCGACGAACCGCAGATCATCGCGAGCGCGTAGATCGAGAAGCACCGTCGAGTTCGTGCTCGGGCAGATCAACAGAGGCCGCCCGGCGAACGTGGTCGTCATCGTCGTGTGCACATGCCCGCAGGTGATCGCCTGCACCTGTGGATGGCCGCCCAGCAGCGCCTCCAAAGCGCCCCGATCCTCAGCGTCCAGAGCGATCGCGTCCATCACGCGCACCCCCGTGAGCACCGGTGGATGGTGCAGGGCCAGCAGCGTGGGCGCGTCGGGCTGTTCCCCAAGCGTCTCGTCGAGCCAGCTCATCTCCTCGTCGCCCAGCGCGCCTGCGTCGTCGCCCGGTCGGGTGCTGTCACACCCGACCAGGCGCATCGGCCCGCACTCCACCGCGAAGTGCACTCGCGTGCCGGCCTGTGCAGGGGCTGGCCCGAACCTGGCGCGCAGCAGGTCGCGATCGTCGTGGTTGCCGGGGATCGCGTGCAGGGGCACGCCAAGCGGTGCGAGCAATTCGTACACCTGCTCATAGGCGGCGCGCGACGGCGTGTCGGCGAGATCGCCGCTCAGCAGCACCGCCTGCGGCCGCGGCTGCAATGCCTCCACTCGGCGCACCGCACGCTCCAGCCTCTCGGCCGGGCCGCGGCCATCCTCGCCCGCGCGTATATGCAGGTCGCTCAGCTGGACGAGCGTCGCCGGCGAGGCGCCCTCGGTGTCATGGGATTGGGATACGGTCATGTTGGTGATGCTGGCGCAACGTTCGTCGGTCAGACTTGCACGAACACCGCAGGCGAGGCCGCGACAGCTTGGAGGAGAGCCCATGACCGACGCCAGCCTTGAAGCGATCGACGATCGACCCACCCTCATCTTCGAGCCACTGAGCGAGGCCGATTCGCTCGCTGCCTGGCCCGACGCTCACGAGCGCTGCGCCGCGCGGTTCGGCGTCGCCCCCGAGCTCGGACGCCGGGCCGTCGATCCGTCGCCGCTGCCCGGCAACCCGCCGGAAGTCCCCGTGAGCCCACGCTGCCAAGCCTGAGGACCGACGGGCTGCTCGTCCTGCACTACCATCGCAACTGCTTGGTGAGAGTCCGAGAGGAGTCGCAGATGGCCGACCGGATCTGGGGGGCATGAGCACCGTCCTGATCACCGGCTCCGCCGACGGGCTCGGCCAACTGGCCGCGCGGCAGCTGCTCACGCGCGGCCACGATGTCGTCCTGCATGCGCGCGACGAGGAGCGAGCACGGGACGCGCAGCTCGCGCTACCAGGTGCCGGTCGCGTGCTCGTCGGCGACCTGTCGAGCATCGCGCAGACGCGCTCGGTCGCCGAGCAGGCGAACGCCGCCGGACGGTTCGATGCGGTGATCCACAACGCGGCCGTCGGCTCTCGCGAGCCGCGCCGGATCGAGACCGTCGACGGGCTCGCGCACGTGTTCGCCGTCAACGCTCTCGCTCCCTATCTGCTCACGGCCCTGATCGAGCCTCCGCGCCGGCTCGTGTACCTCAGCTCGGGCATGCACCGGAGCGGCGACCCCGATATCAGCGATCTGCAATGGCTGCGGCGAGCATGGGATGGCTCGCAGGCCTACTCGGACTCCAAGCTGTTCGACGTGGTGCTCGCGTTCGCCGTCGCGCGCCGCTGGCCCGACGTGCTCTCGAATGCGGTCGAGCCGGGCTGGGTTCCGACGAAGATGGGCGGTCCTGGCGCGCCCGACGACCTCGAGGCGGGCGCTGAGACGCAGGCGTGGCTGGCGGTGAGCGAGGACCCCGACGCGACCGTCACCGCAAGCTACTTCTTCCATCAAAGGCCACACGCGGTTAACCCCGCCGCGGTGGACGTCGCGGTCCAGGAGGGACTCCTCAGCGCCTGCGAGCAGCTCACCGGCGTCGCACTGCCGGGTTGACATCTGGTACCGCGGGTGTGCTACGGTCGCCGCTCGCCGCGGTCCGTCGAGGGGAAAGTGCGGACCGGCGAGCTATCGGCCGACTCGTGCGGCCAGAGGGAGGAGTTGGGGATGGTCAAGGGGACCGCTGTGCTCGATCGCTTCGCTGTGCGCAGGATGCTGCTGTTGTCGGGGGTGATCGCCGCGCTGCTCGTGCCGTCGGTCGCCAGCGCCACGATCACGTCGGTCTTCGGGACCGTGAGCTGCACGACGCAGGCGACCGGCGAAACCGCTGGGCAGCGCTGGTGCGGCAGCACGGCCGGCACGACGGTTCCGAGCTGGGACGGCACGAAAATAGACGTGTCCGTCGCCTTCCCGCCCGCCACGGGAGCGGACGACGACTATCCGGTGATCGGCATCTACCACGGCTGGGGCTCCACCAAGATCCTCCCCTCCAGCGCGCAGGCGCAGCGGTGGCTGAAACAGGGCTACGCCGTCTTCAGCCAGACCGACCGCGGCTGGGGCGACTCATGCAAGGCCAGCGAAAAAGCCCTCGCGGGATGCGAACACGGCTACGTCCACCTGATGAGCAGGCGCTACGAAGTGCGCGACGCTCAGTACCTTCTCGGCCTGCTCGCCGAAGAAGGCGTGATCAACCCGCAGGAGATCGGCGCCACCGGCGAGAGCTACGGCGGCGGGATGTCCGAGGAGCTCGGCTCGTTGAAGGACCGCGTCGAACTCACCGACGGCGAACTGATCCCATGGGTGAGCCCCGGCGGCAAACCGATGAAGATCGCGGCGACCGCGCCCGAATGGCCGTGGACGGACCTGGCACAGGCGCTGCAGCCAAACGGCAGCAACCTCGACTATGTCGCCGAAGCGCCCTACTCGGGCATGCTCGGCAACCACGAATTCGGCATCGAGAAGCGGGCCTGGAACGAAGACCTGTACCTCGACGGCACGCTGCTCGGGGCCTACTACGCGACCGCGCCCGCCGAACCCGAAGCGAACATCACCGAATGGTACAACTCGAACGCCACGGGTGGCCCATATAACGGCAAAGCGCTGGCGATCCAGCAGGAAGCCCAGCTGCCCAACCACAGCGCCTACTACACCAACCTCTCTGAAGCGCCGGCGCCGGCACTGCTGCAGAACGGCTGGAACGATGACCTGTTCCCCGTCAGCGAAAGCGTCGACTACTACAACAAGGTCCGCGCAAGCTACCCCAACGCGCCGATCCAGCTCTACGGCCTCGACTATGGCCACAACCCGCGCTCGGCGACGTCGCCCTCGGCGGCCGACGTGGCGCTGCTCAACGCTGCTCAGAACGAATGGTTCGAATACTACGTCAGGGGTCAGGGCAGCGAACCCGCCAACGCTCACGGCGGCGTGACCGCCATCACGAGCGCCTGCACGGGCGAAGCGACGACCGCGGGAACTGTGTACAAAGCGTCCAACTGGGCGAGCCTGTCACCCGGTGAAGTCAACCTCCAGGGCGCCGGCGAACAGACGATCGTCGCTCCCGGGACCGCGCCGAAAACGGCTTTCACCTCGGGCACCGTGTGCACGACCGAAGTGGCCGGCGAAAACGCCTCCGCCGCGACGTACAAGCTCGCGCCCGCTCCCGCCGCCGGCTTCACGATCGCCGGCTCGCCGACGGTCGTCGCCGAATTCTCGACGCCGATCAAGAACGACCAGATCGTCGCGCGGCTGATGGACGTCAGCGAAGGCGGCGCCGGCAAGCAGCGGCTGATCGCCCGCGCCCTCTACCGGCCGATCGACCCCGAAGGCGGTTTCACCAAGCAGGTCTTCCAGCTGCACCCGCAGGCGTGGAAGGTCGAAAGCGGGCACGTCGTCAAGCTCCAGCTGCTCGTGCAGGACTCGACGTACGCGCGCAGCTCCTCGAGCGCGACCACGCCCGCCGCGTCGATCCAGGTGAAGAACCTCGAACTGCGCCTGCCCACGATCGAAGCGCCCGGCAGCGACGAAGGGCTCGTGCGCAAGCCGCTGGCCGAGTACCTGCCGCCGGCGTACACGCTCGCGCGCAACGTCACCCCAGCGGTGCCCGGCGCCCCGCGCGTGAGCGCCGGCGCCAACCCGAGCTCCAGCGGCGTGTTCACGCTCTCCTGGGAACCGTCGCAGGCGGCCGCCGCGCTGACCTACACGCTGCAGCACAGGAACGCCGACGGTAGCTGGAGCACGCTCGCAAGCGGCCTGACGAGCCCCGAATACGCGTTCACGGCCGGCGGCCCGGAGGGCGAAGGAACGTGGACCTACCGCGTCACCGCGGCCAACGAAGGCCCCGAAAGCGAATACTCGCCCGTCTCGGCCGAAGTCAAGGTCGACGAGACCGCCCCGAACGCGCCCTCGGCGAGCGCCTCGCGCTCCCCCGACTACGCGGGCGGCGGCGGCTGGTACAGGGAAAGCGTGGAAGTCGCCTTCGCCGCCAACGGCGACCCGACGCTGTCCGACGGGAGCCCCGGCAGCGGCGTTGATCCGGCGACGCTGTCATCCGCGCAGACGTTCGACACCAGCGGCTCGCACACGGTGTGCGGGACGGTCGCCGACAACGCCGGCAACCTCTCGGCGCCGGGATGCATGACGGTGCAGGTCGACGCGACGCCGCCGAGCCTTGAGATCAGCTGCCCGGCGTCGGTGACGGTCGGCGGCGAAGCCAGCGCGACGTTCACCGCCTCCGACGGCTACTCGGGCCTGGCGAGCGAACCGGGCGGGACGATGCCGATCGAAACGAGCACCGCCGGGGAAGAGACGGTCAGCACCACGGCGGTCTCCAACGTCGGCCTGCAGACGACGAAGTCGTGCACGACCGACGTCGGCTACTCCACGCCCGGCGCGCCGGCTCTGGCGCTCGGCACGAGCCCCAACGCCAATGGGCTGTTCACGCTCGGGTGGACCGGCGCCGACCCGCTGCAGTACCTCGGCCTCAGCTACACGCTGCAGCGCCACGACGCGGCCACCTCTGAATGGTCGACGGTGGCCAGCGGGATCGAAGCGCTGAGCTATGAGCTCACCGGCGCGGGACAGGAAGAAGGCACGTGGGTCTACCGCGTCCGCGCCTCCGACCCGGAGCACGGCCAGACGACGGAATGGTCGCCCGCCTCGGCGCCGGTGGTGGTCGACGAGACCCCGCCGTACGCCCCGACGGCCTCCGCGCCGGCGCCCACCTACTCCGGCGACGGCGGTTGGTACAAGGACAGCGCCACCGTGTCGTTTGCGAGCAAAGGTGACCCCAGCCTGTCTGACGGGAGCCCCGGCAGCGGCGTGAGCCTCGCGACGCTGTCCTCGCCGCAGACGTTCGACGCCAGTGGCTCGCACACGGTGTGCGGGACGGTGGCCGACAACGTCGGCAACGTCTCGGCGCCGGGATGCCTGACGGTGCAGGTCGACGCGACGCCGCCGAGCCTGGAAGTGAGATGCCCGGCGACGGTCGGCATCGGCTCGAACGCGGATGCCACAGTGGTGGCATCCGACGGCTACTCGGGGTTGGCGAGCAACCCCAGCGGGACGGTGCCGATCAACACCGGCAGGGCCGGGCCGCAGACGATCACGCGCACTGCCGTCTCCAACGTCGGTCTGCAGACGACGAGCTCGTGCACGACCACGGTCGGGTACTTCGTGGTCGTCTCGGGGCCTGTCAACGGCAACCTCACCGTCAGGGCCGGTGAAGCATTCGAGCTCACCTCGACGGCGAGGGTCGGCGGACGGGTGACGGTGAAGGCCGGCGGCGCGCTCGACATCGAGGGGGCGACGCTGTCGAGCTCGCTCACGGCCACGCACGCCGCGCTTCTGCGAGTCTGCGGAGCGAGCATCGCCGGCGCCGTCAAAGCAACCGACGCGAGCGGCATGGTCGTGATCGGCGAAGGCACAGCCGAATGCGCCGCCAACACGATCTCGGGAGCGGCAAACATCAAAGGCGCCACGGCGGGCGTGCTCGTCGACGGAGACGGTTTCGGATCCTCGCTGACCGTGAGCGGGAACTCCGGGGGCACGACCGTCACGCACAACAGGGTCGCGCGGGCGCTCACCGTGAAAGCCAACACCGGAGCGGTCGTGGACAGACCCAACGAAGTCACAGGGAAATCGAAGCTGCAGTAGCGCGACGGCCGCCAGCCGCGCCGAGTCTTCGGCGCGGCTGGCGGGGGAAGGTTGCGCGCCACGCGGCGTCTAGCGGGTTGAGGAGCGACAAACCTCCAGCGCACCCCTGGAGTCCAATCCCCACATCCCGACATTGCGAGGTCTCAATGAAGCGAACGCACGTCATCCTGGCCGTCACGCTGGCCACAATCGCGAGCGGCTCGACCATCGCCGCCGCGCAGGGCGCCGGCGCGAGCGCGACCGCACACGCCAGTCACACCACCGAGGTCGTCCTGCGCCACACGAGAGTCGGAACGATCCTGACCACCTCGTCAGGGCTCACGCTGTACGAGTTCACCAGGGACCGCGCCAACGAAGACAGCTGCGTCAAGATCCACGGCTGCTCGCAGGCGTGGCCGGCGCTGCAGGCCAGCGGACGTCCGACGGCGGGCTCGGGCGTGAAGGCGTCGCTGCTGTCCACGATCCGCATATCCGGCGGCGCCAAGCAGGTCACATATGACGGACACGCGCTCTACACCTACGTCGGCGACAGCGCCGGTGCGACCTCCTACGTGGGCGTGAGCGCGTTCGGCGGCAGCTGGGACGCGATCAACGCGGCTGGACGCGCGGTGAAGTAGCGCAGGCACGCATGGCGCCGCCGGCGAGCGGCAACCGTGGGATCATCGCTCCCCCGGTTGTCCAGCCGGCGCCGGCGGCGGTCATGCGAACGGACGCATCGGCCGATACAGAGGGGTGTCTGTGTCCTTCGCGCGCGAGCCGAGTGTGGACCCGCTGCGCGCGGGCGCCGATCGTGCGGCAGCGGCGGCGCTGTGCGAGCTGCCGGAGGCGCTGATCCTGGCCTTCGACACGGAGCTTCGCCTCGTGCGCACCGCCGGGCAGGCGCTGGAGCGCCTCGGCGACCCCGACAGCTGGGGCCCGGGCAGGGCACTCGCCGACGCGATTCCCGCCGAGCTTTGGAGAACGATGGAGCCACTGCTGCGCTCGGCGCTCGCCGGTGAGATGCGCTCCCGCGAGGTGTGGCTGTCGGCGGGGCAACGCTGCGTGATGGTCGACATCGGACCGCTCGCCCGCGCCGGCGTCGAGCACGAGCACGAGCACGAGCACGATGAGGGCGCGGCGGGCGGTATCGCGGTCCTGCTCGACATCACCGCACGCCGCCAGGCGGAGCTGCTGGAGCCGAGCCCGTACAGCGACTTCGACGGAGAATTCGAGCGTCCGCGGCGCACGGCGATCGGCATCGGGCTGCTCGACATGGACGGCCGCTGGCTGCTGGTCAACCGCGAGCTGTGCGACATCACCGGCTACACGTCCGACGAGCTGATCGGCAAGCGCTTCGACGGGATCGTGCACCCGGAGGACGCGGGCAACGACGCCGAGCAGCGTCGCCAGCTGCTGACGGGCGAGATCCCCGCGTTCGGGGTGGAGAAGCGCTACTTCGACGCCGCCGGCGAGACCGTCTCGGCGATCCTGTCGATGTCGCTCGTGCGCGAGCGCGACGGCACGCCGCTGCACTACATCGCCCAGCTGCAGGACATCTCCGAGCGCCGGCGCCTGGAGGAGAACCTGCGGGCGCTTGGCGACCACGATCCGCTCACCGGCCTGCGCAACCGCAGGCTGTTCGGCCACGACCTCAAACTGCAGGTCGCCCGCTCGCGCCGCTACGGCGAGGTCGCCGGCCTGATGGTCATGGACGTCGACGCGTTCCGCCGCGTCGACGACATCCACGGCGAGCAGGCGGGCGACCGTGCGCTGGAGGCGATCGCCCGCGCGCTCACCCGCAGGCTCAGGGAGACGGACCTGATCGCGCGCGTGGGGCCCGACCAGTTCGCGGTGCTGCTGCCGCACATCGACGAGGAGGGGCTCGCGGTCGTCGCCGAGGGGCTCGCCCACGTGGTGGCGGCGTGCGGCGTCGACGTCGGCGACGACGTGCTGCACCCCTGCGCGAGCATCGGCTTCACGCTCGTGGACGAGTACGTCGAGAGCGCCGAGCAGGCGCTCGCGCAGGCCACGCCGAAGACCCCTCCGGCGCGGTGAATACGCTGGACACATGCAGCCAAACGAGCGGCTCGCGGTCATAGACCTCGGATCGAACTCCTTTCGCCTGGTCGTGTTCATGGCAGGCGCGGGCTGGTGGAAGCGCACGGACGAGATCTACGAGCCGGTGCGCATCGGCGAAGGGCTGATGGCGAGTGGCAGGCTGGGGGAGGAACCGATGCGGCGCGCGCTGGCGACGCTCGACGTGTTCGCGCACTTCTGCCGCGCCGGCGGGCTGGGCGAGGGGGCGGTCGACGCGGTCGCCACGAGCGCCATCCGCGACGCCGAGAACGCCGCCGGGTTCCTGGCGCTGGCGCGCGAGCGCTTCGGGCTGCCGATCCGCGTGCTCAGCCGCGAGCAGGAGGCCCGCTACGGCTATCTGGCGGCGGTCAACTCGACGACCCTGCGCGGCGGCAGCGTGCTGGACCTCGGCGGCGGCTCGCTGCAGCTGGTGCGCGTCGCCGAGCGGCTGATCAGCCGCTCGGGCTCGTGGCCGCTGGGCACGGTGCGCATGAGCGAGCGCTTCCTGCCGCCGAACGGCCCCGCCAAGCGCCGTCAGCTGGAGGAGCTGCGCGAGCACGTCGCCGCCGAGCTGGCGCAGGCGCCGTGGCTCGCGCCCGGCGGTCAGGGCTCAGGCGGCGGGCGCCTGGTGGGCATCGGCGGGACGGTGCGCAACCTCGCCGCCGCCGCGCAGCGCGCCGCGGGCCTTCCCTCCAACGGCGTGCAGGGCATGGTCATCGAGCGCGAGGCGCTGGATGAGCTCGTGCGGCGGCTGGCCGCGCTGCCGGCGGCCGAGCGCGCGAGCGTGCCGGGCATCAAGCCCGCGCGCGCGGATCTGATCCTGGCGGGCGCGGTTGTGGTGCAGGGCGTGCTGCTGGCGGGCGGCTTCGACGCGCTGGAGACGACCGAGGCGGGGCTGCGCGAGGGCGTGTTCTTCGAGCGCCTGCTCGCGGATCAGGAGCAGCCGCTGTTCGCGGACGTGCGCCGCGCGAGCGTGCTCAACATGGCCGCCCAATACCAGGTCGACGTCGATCACACCGAGCACGTGGCCGCGCTCGCGCTGGGCATGTTCGACGAGCTCGCCGCGCTCGGCCTGCACGACGGCGACCCGCGCGAGCGCGAGCTGCTGTGGGCGGCTTGCATGCTGCACGACATCGGCATGTCGATCGACTACGACGACCACCACAAGCACTCCCGCTACCTGATCCTCAACGGCGCGCTGCCGGGGTTCACGCCGGTGGAGACGGCGATCATCGCCCAGGCGGCGCGCTATCACCGGAAGGGCATGCCCGTGGCGGGGCCGATGGCGGCGCTGTTCGGCGACGGCGACGCAGCCCGCCTGGATCGCTGCGCGACCCTGCTGCGCCTGGCCGAGGACCTCGAGCGCTCGCGCGACCAGCTCGTGCGCGCGACCAGCCTGGCGCTCGCCAACGGCGAGGTGCAGCTGCGTCTGATCGCCGACGGCGAGTCGGCCGTGCCGCGCTGGGCGGCCGGCCGCGAGCGCGAGCTGTTCGCGCGTGCCTTCCACCGCAACCTGTCGGTGGCAGCCTGAAGGCTGCCCGAACCGCGGCGCCCGCACTGCCCGCTGAGCCTCAGCCCGCTGCCGCGAGCCGCTTCTCGTCGCCCGCGCAGTCGAACAGCACGAGGCCGTAGGGGTAGGCGACGGGGCTGTTCCACTGCGTGGGGGGGAGCTCCTTGCACGCGGCGAGGACGGCCTTGGTCGCCAGGTTGCCGCCGCGCAGCGAGTACTCGCCGCCGAGCAGCACGTAGCGGGCTTCCCTACGGGCGACCATGCCCGCCAGCTGCGGTCCGTCGACGGCGGGGTCGGTGCCGCTGTAGCCGCCGAGGGCGCCCGTGTCGAGCCCCATGAGGATCATCGGGGAGCCCGTGTCGGCGGCGACGGTCAACAGCGCCCAGCGCGAGCCGGGGCGGTGCGTGGCGACGTAGTCGAGCAGCGCGCGATCGATCCCGAGGTCGTGTGCGTCGACGCCGTATCCGCCGGTGCCGGCGAACGCCTTCGGCCCGGCCACCGGGAAGGTGCCCTCGACCGGCGCGAGCCAGGTGGTGGTCGCGTAGGCGCCGGGCACGATCAGGAGCAGCACGAAGATGAGGGCCATGGCGGGCACGGCCAGGCGGCGGATGGCGGCGAGCGCGAGGAAGGCGAGCGCGCTGGCGGCGACGAGCACGGGCACGAACGACACCATGTAGTGCTCGCGGTGCATCAGCACGACCTGCACCATCAGCGTGGTGGCGAGTGCGCTCGCCGCGAGCGCCAGGCCGAGGATGCGCCAGCGCCAGCGCCGCTCGCGCGCGAGCTTGACGAACGCCACCGCGCCCGCTCCCGCCATCGCGCCCGTCCCGGGCGCCAGCGCGGAGACGTAGTAGGGGTGGACGATCCCCTTGGACAGGCTGAGGACGGCGGCCTCCACCACGAACCACCCGCCGAGCACGAGCGCGAGCGCCAATCGCGGGTCGCGACGCCAGGACGCCGGCGCTGGGGGCCCGTCGCTCCGCGCCGCTGCGTCGGCCCCTCTGCGCGGCGGGCGCCCCTCGCGGGGCATGCGGTCGACGAGCACGAGCGCGAGCACGCCCAGCAGCCCGAACAGCGCGAACGGCAGCATCCAGCCGGCCTGGTCGCCGAGGCCCTTGCCGAACAGGCGCAGCACCTTGGGGGCTTCGCCGAAGGGGATGGGGTCCTTTTCGCGGCCGGTGGCCGCGGGCGCGGGCGCGGGCACCGGCGCGGGATCGAGGGCGATCGACGGCGAGGCGGGCGGCGGCTTGGACGGGTGGGCACGGGCGGCGGCGTCGACCCTCTGCTCGCGCGCGGCGGGCACGTAGGCGCCGGGGCGCACGGTGACGCTGTTCGGCCCGCCGGTCTGGCCTTCGACGCGGCCGAGGCCGTTGTATTCGAAGGTCAGCCCGATCTCGGTGTTGTTGGTGGAGCTGCCGACGTACGGGCGCTTGGAGGCGGGGGTGACTTCCACGAGGGCGATCCAGGCGAAGGACACGGCGACCAGCGCCAGCCCGGCCACCGCCAGCTGCGCGAGGCGCCGCCACAGCGACCCGGGGGCGCAGACGAGGAACGCGAGCGCGATGCCGGGCACGACGAGGTAGGCGGCGAGCGTCTTGGTGTTGAACGCGAGACCGACGACGACGGCGGAGCCGATGAGCGTGCGCCAGCGTCCCGTTTCGCATGCGCGCAGCGCGAGGCCGCAGGCGAGCACGAGCAGCAGGATCAGCACGGGGTCGACGCCGTTGTCGCGCGAGACGGCGACGAACGACGGGAACACGGCGAGAGCGAGCGCGCCGGCGAAGGCCGCGAGCGCTCCCACGCGCCGCGCGAGGATGACGTACAGCAGCGCGACCGCAAGCACCCCGGCGATCGCCTCCGGCAGCAGCAGGCTGAGCGGTGAGAAGCCGAAGACCTTGGCGCTGATGGCCTGCACCCACAGCGCCAGCGGCGGCTTGTCGACGGTGACCAGCCCGCCGGGGTCGAACGACACGAACAGGAAGTTGTGCAGCGAGCGCAGCATCGACTTGACGCCGGCGGAGTAGAAGATGTTGGCGTAGCCGTTCTGGGCGAGCCTGTGGATGCCGAGCACGGCGGACAGCGCCATCGCGACGGGCAGCCCGGCATGGCGCAGGTACGGCCGGGCGGCGTCCAGCCGGCGGGCGCTGTCGGGCCGGACGCTCACGCGTCGAGCGCTGTCGGGCGTGGCGGCGCTCACGCGTCGAGCGCTCTCAGCAGCCGCTGCAGGTCGTGCTCGTCGTTCCATGCCCCGACGGACGCGCGCAGCCACGGGCGGTCGGGGATGTTGCGCACGATCACGCCGTGCTCCGCCAGCAGCGCGCGCTCGCCCTCGGGGTCGGGGCTCTGGAAGGAGACGAGCGTGCTGGCCCCGCGCGGCGCCGGCTCGCGCCCACGCTCGCCCAGCAGCTCGGCAAGACGGGCGGCCAGCGAGCACGCCCGCTCGTGCACGGCCGCCCAGCCGACGGACTCCAGCACGCCGATCGCGGCCAGCGCGCACGCCGCGGTCTCGGCGTTCATGGACATCGTGTCGAAGCGTCGGGCGTCCGCCTGCAGCTCCGCGTCGAGGCCCGCGTTGGGGTCGGCGAGGTTGGCGTAGCCGCGCCGCGAGACGGAGATCCGCTCGCGCAGCTCGGGGCTGACCCACAACATGCCGGTGCCGTCGGGTCCACACAGCCACTTCTGCCCAGCGCCCGCGTAGGCGTCGCAGCCGAGCGCGTGCACGTCCACGGGCACCGCGCCCACGCCCTGCGCGCCGTCCAGCAGCACGGGGACGTCCAGCTCGGCGAGCTCCACGGGCGCGAGCGAGCCGCTGACCCAGCCGACGTGCGAGCAGGCCACCAGGCGGGTGCGCGGGCCGACGGCGTTGGCGACTTCGGCGAACGGCGCTTCGCGGACCTCCACGCCGTGCAGCTCGCGGGCGGCGGCGAGCGCGCCCAGCAGCCCAGGGTGCTCCTCGTCGCTGGTGAGGATCTCATCGCCGCGCGAGAAGTCCAACCCGCCGACCACCTGAGCCATGCCCTCGCTCGTGCAGGTGGTGAGCGCGACGTCCGCGGGGTCGGCGCCGAGCGCTGTCGCGTAGGCGCGGCGCAGCGCGGCGCTCAGCTCGGAGCGGCGTTCGAAGTGCGCCATCGCACGCCCCTCGGAGAGCTCGCGGTCAAGCTCACGCGCGGATGCCTGCACGGCGCGGGAGGGCAGCGGCCCGTCGGTGCCGGCGTTGAGGTACGCGACGGCGCCAAGAACGGGAAACTCGTCGCGCAACCCCGGCAGGCTCACAAACCGCGAGAATACCCGCATGCCCGACGTAGACCGCCAGCAGCCCCTGTGGCAACCCACGGCCGAGATGCTCCGCGACACGGAGATGGCGCGCTTCATGCGCTGGGCGGGGGAGCGCCGCGGGCGGGCGTTCGCGGACTACGAGGAGCTGTGGCGCTGGTCGGTGGACGAGCTGGAGGACTTCTGGGCGAGCATCTGGGAGTTCTGCGGCGTGCGTGCGTCGCAGCCGTACGAGCGGGTGCTGGGCTCGCATGAGATGCCGGGCACGCGCTGGTTCGAGGGGGCGCAGCTGAACTACGCGGAGAACCTGCTGCTGGGCGGCCTGCCGACGGCGCCGAGCCGCTCGGCGTCGGCCCCCGGCGGGGCGGAGCGCTCGGAGCGGGTGGCGGTGCTGCACACCTCGGAGCTGCGCGACCTCGGCGAGCTGAGCTGGGCCGAGCTGACGGCGCGGGTGGCGGCGGCGGCGGGCGGACTGCGCGCGCTCGGCGTCACACGCGGCGATCGCGTGGTGGCGTACATGCCGAACATCCCGGAGACGCTGATCGCGTTCCTGGCGACGGCGTCGATCGGCGCGATCTGGTCGAGCGCGGCGCCGGAGTTCGGCGCGCGCAGCGTGGTCGACCGCTTCGCGCAGATCGAGCCGAAGGTGCTGCTGGCGGTGGACGGCTACCGCCACGGCGGCAAGGACTTCGACCGCACGGACAACGTGAAGCGCATCCTGGAGGAGCTGCCGACGGTCGAGCACGTGATCGCGCTGCCGTACCTGGCTGATGATGGATTTGATGAGGCCGCCTTCGGCGGCGGGCTCGGCGTGCGCGACGTCCTTACATGGGATGAGCTGCTGGCCCGCGGCGAGGGCTCTGAGCTGGCATTCGAGCAGGTGCCGTTCGACCACCCATTGTGGGTGCTGTACTCCTCGGGCACGACCGGACTGCCGAAGGCGATCGTGCAGGGGCACGGCGGCATCCTGATCGAGCAGCTGAAGAAGCGCATGCACCTGGACCTGCGCGCGGGCGACCGCATGTTCTGGTTCACGACGACCGGCTGGATGATGTGGAACTTCCTCGTCGGCTGCCTGCACAGCGAGGCGGCGATCGTGCTGTACGACGGCAGCCCCGCGCAGCCGGACCTGGGCGTGCTGTGGGACGTCGCGCAGCGCACGGGGATCACGTGCATGGGCGTGAGCGCTGGCCTGTTGGCGAGCATGGAGAAGGCGGGGGTGGAGCCGGCGCGCGACCACGACCTGCATGCGCTGCGCGCGATCGGCTCGACGGGCTCGCCGTTGGCGCCGGAGAGCTTCCGCTGGGTGTACGAGCGCGTCGGCGCGGACGTGTGGCTGTTCTCGACCAGCGGCGGCACGGACGTGTGCACGGCGTTCGTCGCCGGCTGCCCGCTTTTGCCGGTGTACGAGGGCGAACTGCAGTGCCGCGCGCTGGGCTGCGCGGTGGAGGCGTGGGACGAGCGGGGCGACAGCCTGGTCGACGCGGTGGGGGAGCTGGTGGTGAGAGAGCCGATGCCGTCGATGCCGCTGTTCCTGTGGGGCGACGACGACGGCTCGCGCCTGCACGAGAGCTACTTCGCGATGTACCCGGGCGTGTGGCGCCACGGCGACTGGATCCGCATCACCCCGCGCGGCGGCGCGATCATCTACGGCCGTTCGGACTCGACGATCAACCGCCAGGGAGTGCGCATGGGCACCGCCGAGATCTACCGCGCGGCGGCCGCCGTCCCGGAGGTGCTCGACGCGCTCGTCGTGGACGTGCCCAGGCAGGACGGCGACGGCGAGCTGTGGATGTCGATGTTCGTGGTCCTGCGCGACGGTGTTGTGCTGGACGACGAGCTGGCGGCGCAGATCAAGCGCCGTATCCGCGAGGACTGCTCGCCGCGGCACGTGCCCAACGAGATCCGCCAGATCCAGGAGGTCCCGCGCACGCTGTCGGGCAAGGTGCTGGAGGTGCCGGTCAAGCGCATCCTGATGGGCACGCCGCCGGAGCAGGCGGCGAGCGTGGACTCGCTCGCCAACCCGCGCTCGCTGGACTACTTCGTGGAGATGGCCAAGGAGCTGTCCTCGGCGTGAGCGACTACCCGCGGATCACCACCCCGGTGAACCACGTCGAGCCCGTTCCGCGACGGGTTCGCGCGTATCTGGGCGGCGCGCTGGTGCTCGACACGATCGGCGCGCTGTACGTGTGGGAGTGGTCGAAGTATCCCCAGTTCTACATCCCGCTGGCGGACGTCAACCCGGAGGTGCTCGTCGACGAGCAGCGCGCGGAGCATCTCGGCCGCGGCAGCGCGCGCCGGCACGGCCTGCGTGTCGGTGAGATCAGCCGTCCTGGCGTGGCGCACGTGTACGGCGAGGACGCGCTTGAGGGCCTGGCGGGCACGGTGCGCTTCGAGTGGGACGCCCTGGACGCGTGGTTCGAGGAGGACGAGCAGGTGTTCGTCCACCCCCGCAACCCCTACGCGCGGGTGGACGCGCTGCGCTCGACGCGCACGGTCCGCGTGGAGCTGGACGGCGTGCTGCTCGCGGAGTCCGCGTGCCCGGTGATGGTGTTCGAGACGGGGCTGCCGACGCGCTACTACGTCGACCGCACGTCCGTGCGCTTCGAGCACCTCGTGCCCAGCGACGCGGTCACCTCATGCCCGTACAAGGGCACGACCAGCGCCTACTGGTCGGTGCGCATCGGCGAGGAGGTCCATGAGGACCTGGCGTGGGCGTATGACTTCCCGACCGCGGGACTGCGCCCGATCGCCGGCCTGATCGCCTTCTACAATGAGAAGGTGGACTTGACTGTCGGCGGCCAGCCGCTGGAGCGCCCGACGACGCACTTCTCCTAGCGGCCCGTCACTCCCTGAAGGCGCGCACCTCGATCGGCAGCGTGGTCACGCGCGCGAGCTTCCGTGCCCACGCGATCGCGGCGTCACGGTCGGGTGCGGTGAGGATCGTAAACCCTCCCAGGTGCTCCTTGGCCTCCACGAACGGGCCGTCGGTGCTGACGATCTCGCCGCGGCGGTCGCGCACGACGGTGGCATCCTGTGCGGCTTGCAGGCCTCCAGAGAAGACCCACGCGCCGGTGGCTCGCATCTCCTCGCGCAGCGCCTCCAACTCGCGGCCGATTCGCTCCAGCTCCGCCGGCGGCGGCGTTCGCCCGTCCGGCTGGTAGACGCTCAGCAGGTACTGGCTCATCGTCTGCTCCTTCCTGTCGTGACCCGCCCGTTGCGGGGTCTCACCCGTGTGACGAACGGGCCGGCCGCGGATCGACAGTTCAACCGCCAGGACCGGCACGCTGAGCGCCAAGGCTGAGATCGAGCCCATCTCGCTCGATCGCGATCGAGCACGAGGGATGGCTTGCGGCTATGCGGCGAAGCCGCGAGCTCACGGTTGGCGCCTACGGGCATCTCTTTGGGTTCGGGATCCTCATCGGGATCATCGGTGAGATTCCGCTCGTCATCGCCAAAGCCGGCGCGACCGGACACGACACCCTCGCCGCCGCGTTTGTCGGCGGGGTCTTGCTGCACGCATTCGCGCTCGCCTTCACGGCACTCGCGACAGCGCTGCTGTACTTCGATCTCGCCTCCCGCCAAAGCTCCGCGTCCGCGCAAGCTGAGGCGCTGGAGCGCCCGACGCCGCACTTCTCCTAACGGCTCGGCCAGCGCGCGCTGAGGCCGGCGTCATGAGCCGTCATGCGGGCTGCGGGCGCGATTGCCTCCCATCGATGGGCGTGACCCCCCAAAGGTGCTCCTGGCCTCCACGCCCCTACCGGTTGACATACCACGCACGATCAGACATATAGTTGTCTGTGCGACGCCACCCGGAAGAGGCCGGGGGGCGAACAAACGGGGATTCCGCGCCATGGCGCGGAGGAGGGGAAGGGGATCTCATGAGAAAGTTGCGCCTCGCGGTCATTGCGGCCGCGGTTATGACGACGGCTCTCGTGTCGGCGGGCACGGCGAGCGCCAGCTCCAGATTCGTAGCGCCGGAGTTCGGGCATTGCGTCAAGTATCCGAGGGGAGAATCCGGCAGCGGCTATGCCGACGCTGCGTGCACCGGTGTCGTCGTGTCGGGCGCCCGCTACCACTGGCTGGCGGGACCGGGCTCCAAGCCGGGCTTCACGGCTTCCACGGGCAGCGTCGCGCTCACCCAGTGGTCGGGGAGGATCACCGGCAAGAAGGCGAAACCGGTGCTCACCTGCTCGGCGTCGAGGACGACGGGCGAATTCACGGGCGCCAACAGCGAGAGCCTCGAGCTGACGTTGACGGGATGCACTACGGGGTCGGCCGCCTGCCAGTCCACGGGGGCGTCCGCCGGCGAAGTCCAGTTCGCGCCGCTTGAAGGCCTGCTCGTCACCGACAAGGACGAATACTGGGGCCTGGCGCTGGTCCGCTGGTCGCCCGCGCTGGGCAGCGCGCTCGCCAGCTTCGAATGCGCTGGCACGAGCGTTCTCATCGAAGGCGCGATCCTGCACGTGATCAAGCGCGACAAGACGCTCAGCAGCGAAGCCGAGCTGCTGCGGGTGGGCAAGGAAGGCGCCCAGGAGCCCAGCTGCTACGAACCCATGGCGTGCGGCGAAACGGGCGCGTGGCAGATCCCGTTCAGCTCGATCGGCGGCGGGCCCATGCTGTTCTCCGGCCTGAGCGCCGCGGGAACGCAGAGCGACGAAGAAGCGATCGAGGCAGACACGCGTCAGGAAATCTAGGCGTTCGCACAGCCGTGCGGGCTTGCGCGACCGAGAGGTTGTGCAAGCCCGCCGGCCGCGCCCGTGAAACGGGGCGCTACAGCCCCAGCGAGCGCCCGACGATCTCCTTCATGATCTCGTTGGCGCCGCCGTAGATCCTGGTGACGCGCGCGTCGGCGAACGCGCGCGCGATCGGGTACTCGAGCATGTAGCCGTAGCCGCCGAACAGCTGCAGGCAGCGGTCGACGACGCGGCCCTGCAGATCCGTGCACCACCACTTCGCCGTTGCCGCGTCCTCGGGAGTCAGCTCGCCGGCGTTCAGCGCGAGCGCGCACTGATCGACGAACGCGCGCGCGATCTGCGTTTCACCATGCAGCTCCGCGAGTGTGAAGCGCGAGGCCTGGAAGGAGCCGATCGGCTGGCCGAAGGCGTGGCGCTCGCGCACGTACTCCAGCGTCCAGCCGAGCGCCGCCTCGGCGGCGGCGACCGCGGCGGCGGCGATCGACAGGCGCTCCTGGGGCAGATTGGAGACGAGGTAGCGGAAGCCCTCGCCCTCCTCGCCGAGCAGGTTCTCCAGCGGCACGTGCACGTCCGCGAACGACAGCTCCGCCGTGTCCTGGCCGTGCTGGCCGATCTTCTCCAGGTTGCGCCCGCGCTCGAAGCCCTCCATGCCGCGCTCCACCACCAGCAGGCTGATACCGCGATGGCGCTCGGACGGATCGGTCTTGACAGCGACGATCACCAGGTCCGCGTTGATGCCGTTGGTGATGAACGTCTTCGCGCCGTTGACCACGTAGTGCTCGCCCTCGCGCCTGGCGCTGGTGGACATCGCCGCCAGGTCCGAGCCGATCCCCGGCTCGGTCATCGCGATCGCCGTGATCAGCGCGCCAGAGGCGATCCCCTCGAGCCAGCGCTCGCGCTGGGGCTCGGTGCAGTAACTCAGGAAGTACGGCACGCAGATGTCCGTGTGCACCGACATCCCCAGCCCGACGCTGCCCACGGCCGCGCGCTGTGTCTCTTCGCCGATCACCATGTTGAAGCGGAAGTCCTCCGCGCCCGCGCCGCCGTAGCGCTCCGGCACCGCCATGCCCAGGAAGCCGCCCCTGCCGGCCAGCTCGTACACCTCGCGCGGCACGATCCCCGCGCGCTCCCACTCTCCGTAGCGGCCGTCCTCGCCGATCACCTCGCGCTCCAGGAACGTGCGGAAGCTGGCGCGGAAGTCCTCGTGCACGTCCTCGAACAGGCTGCGCCTCATCTTCGCTCACCCTATCGAGGAGGAGTGAGAGCGGGACATGTCGAACAGAAGCGCCGACGATGAAGCGAGTGGCGACAAAGACAGCCGAGCGACCGCCGGCGAACGGGACCAGCGAGCACCAGAGCCTGTCCAAGTACATCCAGGCGCGCTTCGACGAGTGCTCGCGCTCGCAGAAGGACGTCGCCCAGTACATCGTCGACCATCTCGACGAGGCCGCCTTCCAGACCGCCGAGGAGCTCGCGCGCCGCGCCAACACCTCCAGCTCCACCGTCGTGCGCTTCTCCCAGGCGCTCGGCTTCGAGGGCTTCCCCGAGCTGCAGGCCGCCGCGCGCGAGGAATACAGGCGCGTCAACGCCAAGCCCGCCAACGACGGCGGGGCGGGCGGGCCCTCATCCTCCACACCGCTTTTCTCGCTCGACCAGAACGAGTTCGAGGCCGCGCTCGCCGCCGACCACCTCAACGTCGAGGACACCGCCCGCAAGGTCTCGCGCAGCTCCGTCGACGCGTTGATCGAGGCGATCGTCGGCGCCGAGAAGGTGCTCGTCGCCGGCACCGACCAGATGGCCTTCTTCGCCAGCTACCTGCGCCACCTGCTGATGCTGCTCGACCTGCGCGTCGACGTCGTCGCCAGCCCCTCGCAGGAGGCCCTCAGCCGCCTCGGGCGCATCGACGCCTCCACACTCGTCATCGGCCTCTCCGCCGGGCGCCCGCACCCTCTGGTCGTGCGCGCCATGAAGCTCGCCCGCCACCGCCAGGCGCGCACCGCCGCCATCACCGACGCCACGCTCTCGGAGGTCGCCAAGCTCGCTCAGATCAAGCTCTACTACTCCTCCAACAGCCCCGCCTACGTGCGCTCGCACACCGCGCTGCTCAGCATCATCCAGGCGCTTGCCTACGGGGTCTACGCGCAGGACACCGCGCAGTACGACGACCGGATCAAGGCGTTTCGCCTCAAGTAGCTCGCCGGCCGCCCGGAAGGTGTCCGCCGGCCCTTTGGTGGTTGCTTTCGCGGACTCTGTATCACTATCGCTATACAGCATCCTCGGGGGGTAGGAGATAGACTCACCGGCATGCGCGACGAGGCGACATTCCGGGTCAAGACCGGCTTGGCGGAGATGCTCAAGGGCGGGGTGATCATGGACGTGGTCACGCCCGAGCAGGCGAAGGTCGCCGAGGACGCGGGCGCGGCGGCGGTGATGGCGCTCGAGCGTGTGCCCGCCGACATACGCCGCGACGGCGGTGTCGCGCGCATGTCCGACCCGGAGATGATCGCCGGCATCCAGGAGGCGGTCACCATCCCGGTGATGGCCAAGGCGCGCATCGGGCACTTCATGGAGGCGCGGGTGCTGGAGGCGCTGGATGTCGACTACGTCGACGAGTCGGAGGTGCTCACGCCCGCGGACGAGGCCAACCACATCGACAAGTGGGACTTCAAGGTGCCGTTCGTGTGCGGCGCCACCAATCTCGGCGAGGCGCTGCGGCGCATCGGCGAGGGCGCCGCGATGATCCGCTCCAAGGGCGAGGCCGGCACCGGCGACATCGTCGAGGCGGTGCGCCACATGCGCCAGATCAACGGCGAACTGCGCCGCCTGGCGACGCTCGGCGCGGACGAGGTCGCGACCGCCGCCAAGGAGCTCGCCGCGCCGCTGGATCTCGTGCGCGAGGCGGCCATCGCGGGGCGCCTGCCGGTCGTGCTGTTCTGCGCGGGCGGCATCGCCACGCCGGCGGACGCCGCGTTGATGATGGCGCTGGGAGCCGAAGGCGTGTTCGTCGGCTCTGGGATCTTCAAGTCCGAGGACCCGCCCGCGCGGGCACGCGCGATCGTGGAGTCGACCACTCACTGGCAGGACGCCGAGCGCGTGGCCGAGGCCTCGCGCGGGCTCGGCCCGGCGATGGAGAGCCTGGAGAGCTCCAAGCTCGAGGGCGAGCAGCTCCTAGCGCAGCGTGGCTGGTAAGGACACGCCGCTGGTCGGCGTGCTGGCGCTGCAGGGCGGGTTCGAGGCGCACGAGCGGATGCTGCGCGGCCTGGGGGCGTGTACTCGCGAGGTGCGCGTCCCCACGGATCTCGACGGCCTGGACGCGCTGGTGGTGCCCGGCGGCGAGTCGACCACGATGACGCTGGGGATCGCACGCGAGGGCCTGGCCGAGCCGCTGCGCGCACTGGCCGCCCGGGGTGGGGCGGGTGGGTTCCCGATCCTCGGCTCGTGCGCGGGGCTGATCATGCTCGACCGCGACCACCTCGGCGTGATGGACATGCGCGCCCAGCGCAACGCGTTCGGCCGCCAGATCAAGAGCTTCGAGGCGGATGTGCAGCTGCTCGGTGTGGGCGGTCCGCCGATCAGGGGCATCTTCATCCGCGCGCCGTGGATCGCCGCGCACGGCCCCGACGTGGAGATCCTCGGCGAGGTCGAGGGTCACGCGGTGGCGGCGCGCCAGGGGCGGATGCTGGCGGTCTCCTTTCACGCTGAGCTCGGCGACGACGACCGTCTGCACCGGCTGTTCCTGGAGTCGATCGCGCACGCGTTACCGGCGCCAGCGGGGGACGGCGCGCCGGTGGGCGAGACGGGCGGCGGTCGCTGATGCGCATCGGCCCCCGCGGGCACGCTGTAGCCGCGAGGGCCGCTCGTTCACGCCGCGCGAAAGCTCACCACGCCGTCGCTCTCCTCCTCCACGACCAGGCCGTCGCGCAGCAGCAGGTCGACGTGCCCGAGCACCTCCGACAGCGTGAGGTAGGCCTGCGTGACGGCGACGTTGCCCCACAGCTCCTGTGCGATCTCATGGGCGGTCCGCGGCCGCGCGACGATCAGCCGGAGCATCTTCTCGGCGCGTCGCTGGTGCAGGCGAAAGCGCTCGTCGATCAGCGCTGCGTGGTCGGTGATCGGACGGCCGTGCCCCGGCAGCACCAGCGCGAGATCCATCGCGCGCGTCCGTTCCAGCGAGGCCATGTAGGTGATCAGCGCCTGCGGGCGGGGGGCGGGCGGGGTCGGTTCCTCCTCCTCGGCGTCCAGCGGTCGCGCGAGCAGCGGGTTGGAGGAGATGTGCGCGATCAGGTGGTCGGCCGCGAGCAGGATCGAGCGGGACTCGTCGAGGAAGACCGTGTCGGAGGGGCTGTGGCCGGGGCGGTGCAGCACGCGCAGCGTGCGGTCGCGCAGCTCGAGCGCGGAGCCGTCGGCCAGGGGGCGGGTGACCTCGACGGCCGCGCCCCACGCGCGAAAGCCGGCCGAGACGGCGCGCAGCGCGGTCACGATTTCAGGCGGGATGCCATGACGCAGCATCAGGCGCTCGGCGAACTGGTCTTCGAGGTCGGTCTGATGCCCGTAGCCGGCGAGGAACGCCGCGAGGCCATCTAGCGCCGCCACCTCCGCGCCGGAGCGACGCGCGAGGATCGACGCCAGCCCGAAGTGGTCCATGTGCTGATGCGTGATCACCAGCAGCTCGATGTCCTCGATCGCGTACCCTCGCGCCGACAGCGCCTGCTCGAGCTCATCGAGCGCCTTCGCGGAGTTCGGCCCGGAGTCCACCAGCGTCAGCGGCGAGTCCTCGATCAGATACGCGTTCACGCGCCCGACCATGAACGGCGTGGGGATCGCCAGGCGCTGGATACCGGCGTCGCCCGCCAGCGCCAGCGCCTCGCGCTCGGCCTGCTGCTGCCGGTCCTCCGCGTCGCTCACCGTTTGCCTGCCCAGCGGGCGCGAGCACTCGGCTCGACCGACACGCGAAGCGTCACGGTCGAGACGGGGGCTCGTCGTCTGCGCCGCGGATCAGCGCGAGCACCTCGTCGCGCCTGCGTTCCATGTCCGCGGGCGAGACGAGCGACTCCAGGCACAGCCGCAGCAGCGGCTCGGTGTTGGAGGAACGCACGTTGAAGTGCCAGTCCTCGTAGTCGATCGAGATCCCGTCCAGGCGGTCCTGGGCGGCGTCCGCGTAGCGCGCCGCGATCTCCTCCATCTTCGCCTGCGGGTCGGCGACCTCCGAGTTGACCTCGCCGGAGATGAAGTACCTGGCGTGGTAGGGCGCCAGCAGCTCCGACATGCGCCTGCCGCTCGTGGACAAGAGCTCGAGCACGAGCAGCGCGGGCAGTGTGCCGGAGTCGGCGCAGTAGAAGTCGCGGAAGTAGTAGTGCCCCGAGACCTCGCCGCCGAACAGCGAGCCCTCCTTGCGCATGCGCGACTTGAAGAACGCGTGACCGACGCGGTTGCGGTACGCCGTCCCGCCCGCCGCGGCGACGGTGTCGGGGACCGCGCGCGAGGCGCGCACGTCGTACAGGATCGCTTCGTGCGGGTGCTTGCGCAACAGCGACCCGGCCAGCAGCGCGGTGAGGAAGTCGCCGTCGACGAACGCGCCGCTGTCATCGATGAAGAAGCAGCGGTCGGCATCTCCGTCCCACGCGATTCCAAGGTCGGCGCCGGTCTCGCGGACCTTCTCCATGATCATCCGGCGGTTCTCGGGCAACAGCGGGTTGGGCTCGTGGTCGGGGAAGTTGCCGTCGGGCGTCCAGTAGGTCTCGACCAGCTCCATATCGAGGCTCTCGAGCACGGGGCCGACCATCGGCCCGGCCATGCCGTTGCCGCCGTCGACGACGACGCGCAGCGTCCGCGGCGCGGTGCGCACGGCGTCGGCGTCGATGAAACGCAGCGCCGCCGCCTGGAACTCTGCGTAAAGGTCGACCTGCTCCAACGTGCCGCGTGTGCGCCACTCGCTGCGCGCGCCCGCGCCGGGGGTGTCCCCGGCTTCGATCTCGCGGCGGATGTCCTGGATTCCGGTGTCGCCCGATAGTGCCAGCGCCCCCTCGCGCATGAGCTTGGCGCCGGTGTAGGCCTTCGGGTTGTGCGAGGCGGTGCACATCAGCCCACCGTCGAGCTCCCGCGAGCCGACCAGGTAGTAGAGCATCTCGCTGCCGACCTGGCCGGCGTCGATCACGCTCACGCCCTCTTTCAAGAGGCCCTCGCCGTAGCGCGCCGCGAGCTCGGGCGCGCTCAGTCGCATGTCGCGCCCAAGGCCCACGCGCAGCTCGCTCACGGGCTTGCCCGCCAGCTCGCCGAGCACGTGCGCGAACGCGCGCCCGATCCGCTCAGCGAGATCGCCGTCGATCTGCTCGCCGTACAGGCCACGGATGTCGTAGGCCTTGAAGATGTCCGCTGGGACTGCCGTCATGTCGGCTCGCATCCTAAGCTGTGTGTCATGTCAGGACACTCCAAGTGGTCGAGCATCAAGCACAAGAAGGCCGTCGTGGACTCGCGCCGCGGCGCGCAGTTCTCCAAGCTGTCGCGCGCGATCATGGTCGCCGCGCGCGACGGCGGCGGCGATCCCGACACCAACGTGGTGCTGGAGAACGCCGTGCGCAAGGCCAAAGAGGCGTCTATGCCGAAGGAGAACATCGAGCGCGCGATCGTCAAAGGCACGGGCGAGGGCGGCGAGGCTGACGCGATCGAAAGCGTGCTCTACGAGGGCTATGGCCCCGGCGGCGTGGCGGTGCTGGTCGAGGCGCTGACCGACAACCGCAACCGCACCAGTGCCGACGTCCGGCACGCGTTCTCCAAGAACGGCGGCAGTCTCGGCGAGCCCGGCTCGGTGGCGTATCTGTTCGACAAGAAGGGCGTGATCGTGATCGACGGGGAGCGCTACTCCGAAGACGACCTGATGGCGGCTGTGGAGGCCGGCGCCGAGGATGTCTCCACCGACGACGACGTCTTCGAGGTGATCGCCGAGCCGGCCGACTTCGCGGCGGTGCGCAAGGCGCTGGAGGACGCGGGCGTGGAGATGGAGAGCGCCGAGATGGTCTACCGGCCGTCGAGCGTAGTCCCGATCGACGAGGCCCAGGCCGGCAAACTGATGCGTCTGATCGACTCTCTCGAAGACAGCGACGACGTCAGCGCCGTGCACGCCAACTTCGACGTATCCGCAGACGTGCTCGAGCGTGTCGCGGGCTGAGCGCCCGAGCCCGCCGGTGAAGCCCGTCGAGGAGCGGCCGCCGCCGGTGGTGATCCTGTGCGGCGGGCGCGGCACGCGCCTGCAGGAGCACACGCAGGCGATCCCCAAGCCGCTGGTGGAGATCGGCGGTATGCCGATCGTGTGGCACGTGATCCAGCTGTACGCCGTGCAGGGCTTTCGCCGCTTTCTGCTCGCCACCGGGTATCGGGGCGAGCTGATCGAGCGGTTCGTCGCCACGCACGAGTGGCCGGCGGGCGTGAGCGTCGAGTGCGTGGACACTGGTCCTGAGACCCCGACCGGCGGACGCATCAAGCTGCTGCAGGCACATCTGGCGGGGGAGGGGATGTTCTGTGCGACCTACTCGGATGGTCTCGCGGATGTCGATCTGGGCGCGCTGCTGGCCTTCCATCACGGCCATGGCGCGCTCGCGAGCATGACCGTCGTGCGCCCGCTGCTGCAGTTCGGGGTGACGGAGCTGACCGACGACGGCCGTGTCACGGGGTTCCACGAGAAGCCCGCGTCCGAGCGCTGGATCAACGGTGGCTTCTTCTGCTTCTGCGCGCCGGTCCTCGACTACCTGGACACCGACAGCGTGCTCGAGCGCGGACCGCTGGAGCGGCTGGCGATCGCGGGCGAGCTGCGCGCGCGTCGCCACGAAGGCTTCTGGGAGTGCATGGACACCTACAAGGACGCGGTCGCGCTCAACGACCTGTGGGCCAGCGGCCGCGCGCCGTGGCGGCTGTGGGGGCGGGACACGGATACCACTCAGCCCGACAGCCTCCGCGCGCGGAACAGTCCCACCGGCTCGCGGATGCCACGCAGGCGGCGCTCGCCGGCGTAGGACCAGCCGTACGCGTCTCGGGCCGACTCGCGCACCTCGCGCTCGGCGAGCACGCTGCCGGGGCGGGCGATCGCGGTGATACGGCTGGCGAGGTTGACCGGGCGCCCGAACCAGTCGCCCGCGCGCGGGAGCGCGAGCCCGACGGCCGCGCCCGCGCGCAGCTGGGGGAAGTCCTCGCCCTCGGCATCGGCTGCGTCGATCAGGCTGAGCGCCGCGTGCAGCAGCGGCTCGGGCTCCGGCGCCGTGAGCATGGCGGCGTCGCCGATCGTCTTGACCAGCCGCACCGGAGGCTCTGCGACCTCCGAAGCGAGTGCCTCCAGCCGCGCGGCGAGGTGGCCGAGCTCCTCCGGCGCCACCTCCTCGCCCAGGCGGGTGAAGCCCACCAGGTCGGCGAAGCACACGGCCACCTCGCGCGAGCCCGGCAGGTTCCCACCGCTGCGCTCGAGCGCGCTGATGACCTCGCTCTGGGCTGTGTGTCGCAGGTGCAGCGCGAGCACGTTGCTGATCAGCGGATCGACCATCGGGTAGAGCGCGGCCGCGGCCTGGCCGTAGCGGCTGGCCAGTTCACGTTCGCTCATCCCCGGCTCGAGCACCAGTTTCAGCGGGAGCAGCCGCAGGCTCTCCGCGGCCTGAGACAGACCCCGGCCGAGCACCCGCAGGAGCTCGAGGATCTCCTCGTCGGAGATGCCGGCTTCGCGGGCGAGCAGAGTCCTGGCGGCGGACTCGACCTCGGCCTCGGTGTACGCGGGCTCCTCGGGGTCGGGGATCGGCAGCCCCATCGCGCGCCGCGCCGCCGCCAGGAACTCCGGCTCCACCCCGCTCAGCTCGGCCACTTCCGCGGCCGTGTATCGCTCTTTGCCGACGATCACACGGTCGGCCGGCAGGAAGATGACCGTCCCCGAGGCGGTCGTGCGGCGCAGTTCGGCCAGCGGCACGCCTTCGCCGGCGAGCTGCTCTAGCAGCGCCAGGCGCTCGCCGCGCGCCTCGCCCTCGAGCCCGTCGAGCAGGCCCTCGGCGGCGAAGTCGATCGGCTCGGGCGGGGGCGATGCCATCGGCTGCCAGCGTAAGGCAGGCAGGCGTCCGATGGCGGGCGCAGAATCACAGGCCGTGGTCGTCCTCGGCATAGATCCCGGCTTGGCCAACACCGGCTACGGCGTGGTGGAGCGCCGTGGCGGTCGCCTGCTGGCGCTGGACGGCGGGGTCATCACCACGAGCGCGGAGCTCGCGCCGGAGCGACGGCTGGCCCAGATCCACGCCGCCGTGGGCGCCCTCCTGAATGAGCACGAGCCCGACGCGGTCGCGCTGGAGGAGCTCTATTTCGGCCAGAACGTGCGCACGGCGTTCGCCGTCGGGCAGGCGCGCGGCGTGGTGCTGCTCGCGGGCGGGCAGCACGGGCTGCCGTGCGCCAGCTACACCCCGCAGCAGGTCAAGGGCGCGGTCTGCGGCTCGGGGCGCGCACAGAAGGATCAGGTGGCGCGCATGGTCAAGACGCTGCTGGGACTGACCGAGGAGCCGCGCCCCGACCACGCCGCCGATGCGCTGGCGGTGGCCGTCTGCCACGCCAACTGCGCGCCGTTCGCGCTCGCGCTGGCAGGGGCCGGCGGATGATCGCGCTGCTGCGGGGCGAGGTCGCGGTGCGGCGCACCGACCACGTGGTGATCCTCAGCGGCAGCGTCGGCTACCGCGCAGCGGTGTCCGCGCAGACGCTCGTGCACGTGCCGGCGGTGGGCGAGCAGGTGACGCTGCACACGCACCTGATCGTGCGCGACGACGCGCTCACCCTCTACGGCTTCGCCTCCGAGCAGGAGCGCGACCTGTTCCTGATGCTGCTGTCCGTCCAGGCGGTGGGCCCCAAGGTGGCGCTGGCGGTGCTCTCGGCGGGCGCGCCGCGCGAGCTGATCCGCGCGCTGGCGGCGGGCGACGCCGCGCGCTTCCAGGCGGTGCCCGGCATCGGCAAGCGCACGGCCGAACGGATCATCGTGGAGCTGCGCGAGAAGGTCGGCGTGGACGGTGACGCCACCACGTCCGCGCGCACGCCGATCATCGCGCGGCGCGGTGAGGCGCAGGATCCGCGCCTGCTGGCGCGCGACGGCCTGCTGGAGCTCGGCTACGCGCCGGTGGAGGCCGAGGAGCTGCTCTCCGGCGTCGAGGGCGAGACCGCCGAGGAGCTGATCGGCGGCGCCCTGCGCCTGGCGCGCACGGTCTCGTGAGCCGATGACCGAGACCGCCGCCCGCATCCAGACTCCATATCTCGTCGCCGAGGACGAGCTCGACCGCTCGCTGCGTCCGCGCCGCCTGCGGGAGTTCGTCGGCCAGGAGACGCTGCGCGAGCAGCTGGCGGTGGCGATCGAGGCGTGCAGCGCCCGCGGCGACGCGCTCGACCATCTCCTGCTGGCGGGGCCGCCGGGGCTCGGCAAGACCTCGCTCGCGCAGATCGTCGCCGCCGAGCTGGAGGTCCCGTTCGTGCAGACCGCCGGACCGGCGCTCGAGCGCAAGGGAGACATCGCGGCGTTTCTGACGGCGCTGGAGCCGCGCAGCGTGTTCTTCGTCGATGAGATCCACCGGCTGGCGCGCACGCTGGAGGAGACGTTCTACCCGGCGATGGAGGACCACCGCCTGCCGATCACCGTCGGGCAGGGCGCGGGCGCGCGCGTGGTGACGCTCGAGCTGCCGCCGTTCACGCTCGTCGGGGCGACGACGCGGACGGGCCTGTTGACGACGCCGCTGCGCGATCGCTTCGGCATCCAGGCGCGCCTGGAACCGTACGCGGTGGCCGAGCTGGCGATCATCGTGCGCCGCTCCGCTCGCATCCTGGAGATCGAGCTCGAGGACGACGGCGCCGTCGCGATCGCCGCGCGCAGCAGGGGCACGCCGCGGGTGGCCAACAGGCTGCTCAAGCGCGTGCGCGACTTCGCCGAGGTGCGCATGGAGGGCGTGGTGACGGCGCACGCGGCGCAGGCCGCGCTGGAGATGCTGGAGGTCGACGAGCGCGGGCTCGACCGTCTGGATCGCGAGATCCTGAGCGCGATCTGCGCCAAGTTCGAGGGGGGCCCGGTGGGGCTGTCCACGCTGGCGGTGGCGGTGGGCGAGGAGCAGGACACGATCGAGGACGTGTATGAGCCGTATCTGCTGCAGGAGGGGCTGATCAAGCGCACACCGCGGGGTCGGATGGCGACGCCCGCCGCCTACGAGCACCTTGGGCTGACCGCGCCGGCGCGGCTCGAACAGCCGCTATTCTGAGCCGACTGGGACTGTGGGCGGGGTGGGCGGGCACATCGATCCAGCCGGCGGCCTTGATCCTCCGGCTTGCGTAGTCTGTGTGGAGACACCATGGCCCATCCCTTCATCTGCCCAAACTGCGGTCACCGCACCTCAGAGCTCGATCGCAACATCGGCTTCACGCGCCAGCGCAAGGGCTGCGCCAAGTGCGGCTTCGCGTTCCTGTTCGAACTGCTCGACGACTACTACCCTGCGCCCGACGCGGCGTTCTTCGTGTGCGACGGCGAGGGTCGCGTCGTGGGCTGCGGGAAGAACTCGTTCGCGTTCACGGGCCTGGAGGAGGAAGACGTGATCGGCCAGCGCGTCGAGCAGGTGCTCGGCCTGAGCTTCGCCAACGGCGATGACCCCGTCAAGACGGTCCTCGAATGGGGCGTGCGCGCGCTGGAGGTGCCGGTGCGGGTCAGCGGCGAACGCGACGTGGCGGCCAGCGCGAAAGCTGACATGTTCCCCGCCTACGACGACGACGGCGGCCTGCTGCTGGTGCTCACCCCAGACAAATAGACCTTGGATAAGTAGTCTCTCTCAAGACCATGACCGACCGCCGCCGCAACACGCTGATCCTGTTGGTCGTCGTTGGCCTCGTGGTCGCGTCGCTGGCCGCGATCGCCACCAAGAAGACGCGCCTGGGCCTGGAACTCAAGGGAGGCGTGGAGCTCGTCTACCAGGCCAGGCCCACCGCCGCGACGAAGGTCAGCCCCGAATCGCTCGAACGCGCGGTCAACATCATGCGCAAGCGCGTCGACCAGCTAGGCGTGGCCCAGCCCGAAATCCAGAGCTCGGGCGAAGACGAGATCGACGTGGCGCTGCCCGCGGTGCAGAACATCATCCAGGCCGAAAATGAGGTCGGCAAGACGGCGCAGTTGCAGTTCTACGACTGGGAGCCGAACGTGATCGGTCCCAGCGGCAAGCCGGCGGGCACATCCGAACCGACCGTGACCGGCGGCGAGCTCGCGGGCTCCTCCGGATACGGGGTTCCCGAGTACCAGGCCGTCATGCGCGCCGCCAAACGGGCGCCGATCCTGCGCAAGTCCGACACCACGTGGAGCTGGCGCGTCGACTGCACGCCGGCGCAGGCCAAGGGCTGCATCTACGGCAGCTGGTATCTGCTCAACACGGCAGATGAAAAGGTCGTGCGCGGCCCTGAAGAAACCGAACAGAACCTCTACTCGAACCTCCCCAAGCAGCCCAAGAGCGCCAAGCTCAAGGCGGTGCGCGTGAACCCCGGCACCGTGGTGGTCCAGGCACGCGCGACAGAAAATCCAAACACGGGCAAGATCATCGACGCCTCTCCGAACAGCTACTACGTGCTCAACGATGAACCGGTGCTGGAAGGCGAAAGCATCACCAACCCGCAGCAGAGCAACGACGAATCCACCGGGCAGCCAGACGTCACCTTCGGCTTCACGTCGCACGGCCAGAGCGTCTTCGAAAAGGTCACCAAGGAAATCGCCCACCGCGGCCAGGAAGCACAGCTCCCAGGGATCAGCAAGGAAGAGGCTCTGCAGCATTTCGCCGTCGTGCTCGATGGCCAGCTGGTCACGGTTCCGTCGATCGACTACACCAAATACCCGGAAGGGATCGACGCATCCACGGGCTCTGAGATCTCCGGCGGGTTCACGATCACCTCGGCCCAGGCTCTCGCCAACGAGCTGCAGTCGGGCGCGCTGCCGCTCAAGCTGGTGCTGATCTCCCGCTCGCAGGTCTCCGCCACGCTCGGCAAACAGGCGCTGAGCCAGGGCCTGACCGCGCTGATCGCGGGCTTCCTCGTGGTGTGCGTGTTCCTGCTGCTCTTCTATCGCGTGCTCGGCGCGATCGCCGTCGGCGGCCTGGTCATCTACGGCGCGTACTTCTTCGCGCTGGTCAAGCTGATCCCCGTCACGCTGACGCTGCCGGGCATCGCCGGCCTGATCCTGACGATCGGCGTCTGCGCGGACGCGAACATCGTGATCTTCGAGCGCGTCAAGGAGGAGATCCGAGGCGGCAGATCGATCATCTCGGGCATCGCGACGGGCTACAAGCACGGGTTCGCGGCGATCGTCGACGCGAACGTCGTGACGTTCATGACGGCGTTCATCCTGTTCGCGCTGGCGACCGCCGAAGTCAAGGGCTTCGCGTTCACGCTCGGCATCGGCGTGCTTGTGTCGCTGTTCACGGCGGTGCTCGCCACACAGGCGGCGCTCGGCGCGATGGGCCGCTCGCGGCTGGTCTCCCATCCGGCGGCGCTCGGCGCGGCGCGCCGCGGCAAAGGCTGGACGTTCGACTTCATGGGCGCGTCGAAGTGGTTCTTCTCGCTGTCAGGCACGATCCTGTTGGTCGGCGCCCTGGCGATCGGCGGCAAAGGGCTGCACTTCGGCATGGACTTCAAGGGCGGCACGCGCATTCAGACGGCGTTCATCAAGCCTGCGTCCGAGGCCGAAGTGGACAACGTGATGAAGGCCGCCGGCTATCCCGACGCCCAGGTGCAGAAGTTCACGAACGCGAGCATCGGCGGCAACGGCTATCAGATCTCCACCAGCACGCTCGCTCCGGCAGAGCTCAAGGAAGTCGAACGCGCGCTCAACGCGAAGTTCGGCAACGGTGCCAGCCATCCGGGGACCAAGGACTTCTCCTCGACCTCGATCGGGCCGACGTTCGGCAAAACCGTCGCCAACGCGGCGGTGATCGCGATCATCGCCTCGCTGCTGGTGATCTCCGCCTACATCGCCCTGCGCTTCGAGTGGAAGTACGCGGTGCCGGTGCTGGTCGCGCTGATGCACGACCTGCTGATAACCGCAGGCGTCTACTCGCTGACGGGGAGGGAAGTCACGACGGCGACGGTCGCCGCTCTGCTGACGATCCTGGGGTACTCGCTGTACGACACGATCATCGTGTTCGACCGAATACGCGAGAACGTGCCGCGCATGCCGCGCGCCGCGTTCTCGCAGATCGTCAACCGCTCGATGTCCGAGGTGTTGACGAGGTCGCTGGCGACGAGCTTCTGCACGCTGCTGCCGGTGATCGCGCTGCTGCTGTTCGGCGGGACGACGCTCAAGGACTTCGCGTTCGCGCTGATGATCGGCATCGCCTCCGGCGCGTACTCCTCGATATTCATCGCCTCGCCGGTGCTGACCCACTGGAAGGAGCGTGAGCCCGGCTACCGCTCGCGGCGCGCGCGGATCGTGCGCGAAGCGGGGATGGTGCCGGCGTACGCCACGACCGCCACCGGCGCGCCCGAGGACGTCGAGCCCGAGCGCAAGCGCAGGCGCACGCGAAGCGGGAGCATCATCGCGCCCGAGCAGCCCGGCCAGCAGATCTCCAGGGACGAGTTCCAGGAGCTCGTGCGCGACCTCGATGTCGAGGGCGAGCCCAACGGCGCGCCCGTGGGCGGGCGCGGCCGGCGTGCGCGCGCCGGCGAGGGCAGCGCGACGGCTGCGCCCGCCCCGCCCGCGCCGCCCGCCGCGCCCGCATCGCCCCCGCAGGAGGAGCGCGATCCCACGGCCGATCTCACGCCCGAGGATCTCGTCCTCAAGGAAGACCCCAAGCAGCGCCCCAAGAATCGCCGCCCACGCACTCGACGTCACGGACGGTCGCGCTGATGGGACTGCTCGGCTGGGTGATCATGGGGCTGGCGATCTGGCACTTCACGATCTTCATGCCCGACCGCTTCTGGGGTGGGATCGTGGGCGCGTTCGTGGGCTCGCTGATCGGCTCGATCGTCGTCGGGTTCATCATCTACGGCGTGAAAGTCTCCGCGCTGCGCGTGCCCGGCGAAAAGGCTACGGACATCGGGGTCGTGCTGTACGCGGTCCCGGGCGCGCTGATCGGGATCGCGCTGATCTACCTGGAGGGCATGCGTCGCGAACGCTCGGCGCGAGAGTCCACTCCCGGATAGTGGAACTGCCCGGGTACTAAAAAAGTACGAGCTGGCTGCTGGTAGTTGGCTTTAGATACGATGGCGCGGTCGGGGGCTCTGCTTATCGCGTATATGTGAACGATACGCGGTCCAATTGTTATCGCTCTGTAAAGAGCGTGGGCTCACGACTGGACTGGGCGCTTCTAAGGGCGACCCGGACTGACCATTGGGAACACGATCAGGAACGGAGACGAACATGAGCGGACGGATTCGTGCACACGCCGCGAAGGTGATCGGCACGGTCGCAACGCTTTCACTGCTGGCCGGCGCCCCTGCAGCCGCCAGTGCGCAGACCCTCTACGTGAGCGAACATCCATCGGCGCCCGGCACCAGTTGCTCGCATGCTGGCTTCAAGGAAATTCAGAGGGCGATCGAAGAGGCCGATGTCACGGCTGGAACCGTAATCAAGGTATGTGGCGGGACCTACGCAGAACAGCTCGAAGTCACCGGGGGCATGTCGATAGTGGGGAAATCCGGTGCGAAGGTCACGCTGCCGCTTCCGACTAAAATCGAAGACTCGCGCACGAAATGCGACGAAGCGATCGACGCGCGGGTGTCCCAGCCCGACCGGGATCTCCTCTCGATTTGCACCACGGGGACCGTCAAACTGTCCAGTCTGACCCTCGAAGCCAAGTTCCCCACAGAGTGTTACGACAGTCTCTACAACACCATGGTCGGAGGGCATGGCCTGCTTGAAGCCACCAAAGTCACGTTTGCCGACGCGGGCGTCGAAAAGGGCAGCCCGGACGGCGGTTGCCAAGGCGGAGTCGGAATTGAGGTTGGGGTCAGCGGAGAAGAAGGCCCATCGTCGGTGAGCACGCCGGCGCTGGAGGTCGGACATGCCATCCTCACCGACGACACGATCGCCGAATATCAGAAGAACGGCATCACGGTCGACGGGGATGGCTCAAGCGCCGCGATCGGGAAAAAAGTCACGATAATCGGTGATGGTCCTGATGATCAGGGTCAGAACGGCATCCAGGTCAGCAGGGGCGCTGTGGCCACGATCGACGATGTGACGATCTCGGATAACGAATGCGACATCATGTCAGTGTGTGGCCACGAATCCGCCTCCGAGTGGGAGGAAGACGCATCCGGGTTGCTGCTCTATCTCCCGGGAGCGGCAACGACGGTAGAAAAAGCCACGCTGAGCGCCAACAACATCGGCGTCGAGTACATCTCGGGAAGTGAAACGCGTCCGGCCACGTCCGAGTTGACGCTCATTCATGACAAGATTAGCGGCGGATATGCCTCGGTGCAGGTCAATCAGGGCAGGGTCTCGATGAGAGACAACAAACTGACCGGTGGCCTGATCGCGCTGGACGTGAACGAGAACGAATATGGTGGAGGGTTCGGAACGCCGTCCGAATACGCTCCGGACGCGAGCTCCATGGGCGACTATCTAGAAGGAACCACGGCCGCGATCCAGGTCGAACCGTCGATCGGGGCGCTCGAAGGTGGGCTGGCGCTGACGAGCGACAGCGTCGTGGGCCCGGTAGTGAATGTCGGCCACCCGAACTTCAAGATCAGTGGCTGAAAGATCGATGCGCTGAGGCCGCGAGTGCCTCGGTGTCGAGCGGGAGAGGCGCGTCGCTCGCCTCTCCCGCTCGGCCTCCGCCGTTCCGTCCCGCGCTGCCCATACTCTCGCCGGAATGCAGCCGTGCCGCTTCGAGATCCCCGATTGCCCGCCGGCGGACGTCGCGCGACTGCGGCGCGAGCTCGGCGTGAGCGGGCCCTTGGCGCAGGTGCTCGTGCGCCGGGGCATGGCCGAGCCGGCGCTCGCACGGGCGTTTCTGGCGGGCGATGAGGAGCATCCTCCGAGCGCGTTCGCCGGTATCGGTGACGCCGTCGCGACGGTCCTCGATCACGTAGCGCGTGGCACGAGGATCACGATCCACGGCGACTACGACGTCGACGGCATCTGCTCGACGGCGGTGCTGGTGCGCGCGCTGCGGGGGCTCGGGGCGGACGTCGACTTCTACCTACCGGACCGCGCCGGTGACGGCTACGGGTTGAACGCGGCGACGGTGCAGCGGCTGGCGGGGAGGGGGACGCGGCTGCTCGTGACGGTCGACTGCGCGATCACCGCCGTGGAGGAGGTAGCGATGGCGCGGGCGCTGGGCATGGACGTGGTGGTCACCGACCACCACGCGCCACGCGCCGACGGCGCGCTGCCGCATGCGCCGCTGGTGCACCCGACGATGTGCGCGTACCCCTGCCCCGAGCTGTGCGCCACGGCCGTCGCCCACAAGCTGGCGCAGGCCTTGCTGGAGGCCGTCGCCGACGGGGCGATCGGGGCGCCGGGCTCTGATGACCCCCGCCATGAGGGCGCGAAACAGGCGCTCGAGCAGGACCTCGATCTCGTCGCGCTGGCCACGATCGCCGACGTCGTGCCGCTGCTGGGCGAGAACCGCGCGCTCGCGCGCCGCGGGCTGCGGGCGCTGGCGAGCACGACCAAGCCGGGTCTGCGCGCCCTGATGGCCGTCGCGGGGGTCGACTCCTCGAAGGTCAACGAGCGCGCGGTCGCATTCGCGCTGGCGCCGCGGCTGAACGCGGCCGGACGGCTCTACCGGGCGGACGCCGGCCTGGAGCTGATCCTGACAACGGATCCTGTGCGGGCGGCGCAGATCGCGCAGGAGCTCGACTCGGCCAACCGCGAGCGCAGGCAGGTGGAGATGGGCATCCGCTTTCAGGCCGAAGCGCAGATGGACGAGCTCGGCGAGCGCTCCGCATATGTGCTGGCGCAGGAGGGCTGGCACCCCGGAGTGATCGGGATCGTCGCCTCGCGCCTGGTCGAGCGCAGTGGGCGTCCGGTCGTGCTGATCGCGCTCGACGGGGACACCGGCAAGGCGTCAGGCCGCAGCGTCGAGGCGTTTGACCTGCTCGCTGGCCTGACCGCGTGCGGCGAGCACCTGCTGCGCTACGGCGGGCACCGCGCGGCGGCGGGCCTGGAGATCGATCGCGAGCGCGTGGCGGACTTCGCCGACGCGCTGTGTGCCCACGCCGAGCGCGTGCTCGCGCCGCAGGATCTCGTGACGGTCGAGCGCGTGGATGCGATCGTCGGCGGCGAGGAGCTCGGGATGGGGCTCGCGGAGGAGCTGCAGGCGCTGGCGCCGTTCGGTCGCGGCAACCCGGTGGCCTGCCTGATGGTCGCCGACGCGAGCTTCGCGGACGTCCGGCCGATGGGCGAAGGAAAGCACGCGCGCTTCACCGTGGAGTCCCATGGCGTGCGGGCGCGGGCGGTCGCGTTCGGCATGGGTGGGCGGCTGGCGCTGAACGGCGAGGAGTCGGTCGGCGAGCTGCGGGCGACGTTCACGCTGGAGGTCAACGAGTGGAACGGCGTGAGCGAGCCGCGGCTGGTGCTGCGCCGCGCACAGATCGAGCAGATCGGCGCCGAGACGCCGGCTGCCGGAGAGGAGCATCGCGGCCGGGAGCCGGCCGGGGAAGAGGTCGAGGCGGAGGAGCTCGTGCTGTTCGCGCTCTGAGCGAGCAGCGCCTTCAATCCACCCTCACAGTCCCCTACCCTTAGAGCATGGCAATCGCCGAAGATCCCAAGCAGACACAGCTCACCGGGGTAGCGGACGCGACCGCCGTCACCGAGGTGATCGAGCAGGCGCCCCCGCGCGAGCAGGCCCCGCCACCGCTCGAGCTGGACGCGTCCGAGCGCCAGCTGCTGAGCGACCTGTTCGCGATCGTCTCCGAGCACGCGTCGGACTCCTCCGTGGAGATCGACCGCGGGCGCGTGCAGGACGCGTTCGTGTTCGCGTGCGAGCACCACGCCGACCAGCGGCGCAAGTCGGGCGAGGACTTCATCACGCATCCCGTCGGGGTGGCGCGCATCTGCGCGGGCATGCGCCTGGACACCGAGACGCTGTGCGCGGCGCTGCTGCACGACACCGTCGAGGACACCTCGGCGTCGATCGAGGAGGTGCGCGAGCGCTTCGGCGACGAGATCGCGACGATCGTCGACGGCGTGACGAAGCTCACGGACATCACCTTCAAGTCCCACGACGAGGCGCAGGCGAACAACTACCGCAAGATGATGGTGGCGATGGCCACCGACGTGCGGGTCATCCTGATCAAGCTCGCGGACCGCCTGCACAACATGCGCACGATCGAGGCGATGCCCAAGCAGAAGCAGATGGAGAAGGCGCGCGAGACACTCGAGATCTACGCGCCCCTGGCACACCGCCTGGGCATCCACGCGATCAAGTGGGAGCTCGAGGATCTGGCCTTCGCCACCCTGCATCCGCGCAAGTACCAGGAGATCAAGGGCCTGGTCGCCCAGCAGCGCGAGGAGCGCGAGCGCTACGTCTCAGAGGCCGGCGAGTACCTGCGCAGCGAGCTGGCCGAGGTGGGTGTGCAGGCGCAGATCGCCGGACGCGCCAAGCACTTCTACTCGATCTACTCGAAGATGACCAAGAAGGGCCGCGAGTTCAACGAGATCTATGACCTCACGGCGATGCGCGTGATCGTCGACTCTGTCAAGGACTGCTACGGCGCGGTCGGCGTCATCCACTCGCTGTGGAAGCCCCTGCCAGGGCGCTTCAAGGACTTCATCGCGATGCCCAAGTTCAACATGTACCAGTCGCTGCACACGACGATCATCGGGCCCGAGGGCCGGCCCTTGGAGATCCAGATCCGCACCCACGAGATGCACGAGATGGCCGAGTTCGGGGTGGCGGCCCACTGGGTGTACAAGCAGCCGGCGCCCGGCGCGGGCGGCGATCGGCGCTCCGGCTGGCCGGCGGCGGGCGAGGACGCCAAGCTCACGTGGCTGCGCTCGATGCTCGACTGGCAGAAGGAGCTCTCGGACCCGCGCGAGTTCATGGAGACGTTGCGCACCGACCTGTTCGAGGAGGAGGTCTACGTCTTCACGCCCAAGGGCGAAGTCAAGTCGCTGGCGGCCGGCGCGACGCCGCTGGACTTCGCCTACGAGGTGCACACGGAGATCGGCCACCGCTGCGTGGGCGCGCGCGTGAACGGGAAAATCGTGCCGCTGCACTACGAGCTGCGCTCGGGTGACATCGTCGAGATCCTCACCGCCAAGCGCGAGCGCGGACCCTCGCGCGACTGGCTGGCGATGGTCAAGACGACCCGCGCGCGCAACAAGATCAAGGCGTGGTTCAAGGCGGAGTCGCGCCAGGACACCGAGCACACCGGCCGCGAGCTGCTGCAGGAGCACCTGCGCAAACAGGGCCTGCCGGCGCAGAAGATCACCGGCTCGGCGCTGCTGGCGGACGTGATCAGGGAGGTTGGCTACCGCAAGGCCGACGACTTCTACATCGCCCTCGGGGCGGCCAAGGTCTCGCCGAAGCTCGTTGTCAACAAGGTGATGCAGCGCCTGAAGCAGGGCGAGGCCGCTGACAGCGAGGACAGCGCCGCGGATCTGCTGCGCGTCGGGCGCGCGCGCCGGCGGCCGACCAAGTCCTCCGGTCAGTACGGGATCCGCGTCGACGGCGTCGAGGACGTGATGCTGCGCCTGGCCAAGTGCTGCCGGCCGGTTCCCGGCGATGAGATCGTGGGCTACATCTCGCTCGGGCGCGGCATCACCATCCACCGCGAGGACTGTCCCAACGCGGCGCTCCTGGGCAAGAGCCCCGAGCGCTTCACCAGCGTGGCGTGGGAAGGCGATCAGTCGACGGGCTTCGTCGTGGAGATCCAGATCGACGCTTGGGATCGCCACCGACTGCTGGAGGACCTCTCGCGGGCGTTCTCGGAGTCCGGCGCGAACATCCTCGAAGCGCGCTGCCTGTCGATGCCGCCGATGGTCAAGAACCGCTTCGTGGTCGAGGTGGCCGACACGCACACTCTGAAGGGCGCGATCACCCGCCTGCGCAACACAGAGTCGGTGTTCGACGCCTACCGGGTGACGCCGGGCGCCGCGGCGTAGACGGCCGCGCGCAATGGTCGACCGGCCGCGGCGGCGCGGTCCTCAGCTGACGACGTTCAGCGCACGTGGCATGACGGAATAGCGCGCCTCGGTGACCTCGCCGAGATAGTCGCCGTCGACCTGCAGCGGCAGCGGGCGACCGTCGGCGCTGCGCACGACCATCTCGCTGAGGTCCGGCAGGCCCGTCACCTGGCGGTGCGCGGCCACCCGCGCGCGGCTGGAGACGGCGCGCCAGGCGATGGACGGCATCGACAGGGGCGTCGCGCGGTGCAGCACGCCGCCCGCGAGCGCGCCCGAGTCCAGGGCCGCGCCGTCGGCGATCTCGATCGGGCGGTTCTGGAAGTAGGTGAACGGCGAGCCGTTCTGCACGACCGCGGTGACGCCCTGCAGCGTCCTGCCGGCGGCGTCGACCTCCAGCCGCGGAGGCGTCAGCAGGTAGCGGCGCAGCAGCATGCTGACGGCCACCCACGCGAAGAAGTACGGCCCCAGGCGAGCCTTCAGCCTGGGGTTGGCGTCGACGCGCTCGACCACGCTGGCGTCCAGCCCAAGACCCGAGGAGAACGTGAAGCAGCGGCCATTGACGACGCCCAGGTCGACCTTGCGTGGGCGCCAGTCGTCGGCCATCGCCAGCAGGTGCTCGGTCGCGTCCACGACGTCGCCGGGAATGCCGAGCATCTTGGCGAACACATTGGCCGAGCCTCCGGGCAGGCAGCACAGCGGGGTCGATGAGGGCCCGCCCGGAGATGCGATCAAACCGTTGGCTGCTTCGTTGACGGTGCCGTCGCCGCCGAAGGCGACGACCACGTCGTAGCCCTCGTGCGCGGCCTCGCGGCAGAGCTCGGTGGCGTGCCCGCGGGCCTCGGTGTCGACGGCGTCGACCTCGAAGCGTCCCTGCAGCGCGTACACGACCAGATGGCGCAGGCGGTCGGAAACGGTCGTGGCATACGGGTTGACGATGATCAGCATCCGCCGCTTGCTCGCCGGGGAGGCAAAGCGGAACGGCGCGCCGGCCTGGCCGGTAGCCTCGTCGCGTTCGCGTGTGGGGGAGCTCATTGCCAGGCCCTACACCGAGCGCGGGCGAGCGTTACCGGGAGCGCTGAACGTCCGTCCAACCAGATACGCTTGCGCTCTCCGATCGGCTTGCGTTCGCCGAGAGGGTTGCTAGACTGCCGCTTAGACATAGCTGGACACATCCAGAGGGGTGAAGGGACTGGCCCTATGAAACCCCGGCAACCACCGTCCGTCACAGCGGGAAGGTGCCAATTCCAGACAGATGTGTGGCGGGCTCCGCGCCCTTCGCCACACCGTGACAAGGCGAAGACAAGCGAAGGGAGCCCCGAATGGCTGTCAGTCATCTTCAGTGCAAGGAGTGCAAGGCCGAGTATCCGCTGGAGGCGTTGTACGTGTGCGAGCAGTGCTTTGGGCCGTTGGAGGTCGCCTACGACCACAGCCGCCTGAAGCGGGACATCGGCGAGCTGCGTCGCCGGATCCAGGGCGGTCCGCAGAACATCTGGCGCTACGCGGACTTCCTGCCGCTCGCGGGCGGGCCGCCCGGTCCGTCCGGCAGGCTGGCCTCGCGCGTGGGCCTGCCCGCGGGGTGCACGCCGCTGATCCGCGCCGACAGGCTGGCAGAGCGCCTGGGCCTGCGCGAGGTGTGGGTCAAGAACGACGCCGCCAACCCGACACACTCGTTCAAGGACCGTGTCGTGTCGGTGGCCGTCACACGGGCGCGCGAGCTGGGCTTCGAGACGATCGCGTGCGCCTCCACGGGCAACCTCGCCAACTCGGTGGCCGCGCACGGAGCGGCGCTGGGCCTCGAGTCCTACGTGTTCATCCCCGCGGACCTGGAGGAGCAGAAGATCCTCGCCACCGGCGTCTACGGCACGAGGCTGGTGGGCGTGGAAGGCAGCTACGACGACGTCAACCGCCTGTGCACGGAGCTGTGCGCGGAGCGCGACTGGGCGTTCGTGAACATCAACCTGCGCCCCTACTACGCCGAGGGCTCGAAGACGCTGGCGTTCGAGATCGCCGAGCAGCTCGGCTGGGAGCTGCCCGACCGCTGCATCGTGCCGGTCGCATCAGGATCCCTGTTCACGAAAATCGCCAGGGGCTTCGAGGAATGGACCGAGCTCGGGCTGCTCGACGGCCGGCTGCCGCGCATGAACGGCGCCCAGGCCGAGGGCTGCTCGCCGGTGGCGAGCGCGTTCGCCGACGGCCACGAGGTGTGCCGGCCGGTGAAGCCGAACACGATCGCCAAGTCGCTGGCGATCGGCAACCCCGCCGACGGTCCGTACGCGCTCGATCTGGCGCGCCGCACGGGCGGCTCGGTGGATGCCGTCAGCGACGAGGAGATCCGGGCGGGCATCAAGCTGCTGGCCGAGACGACGGGCGTGTTCACCGAGACCGCCGGGGGCGTCACGACAGCCGTGCTGGCGAAGCTGGCCGCACGCGGCGACATCGACCCGGACGAGCGTGTCGTGCTGGTGATCACCGGCGAGGGCCTGAAGACGCTGGACGCCGTGCGCGGCACGTTCGAGACGCAGACGATCGCCCCGACGGTCGCGGCGTTCGAGCGCTCCGACGTGCGCGTGGGCGCGGCTGTCTGATGAGCGTCGTCGTGAAGATTCCCACGCAGTTGCGGGCGGCCGCCGGCGGCGAGGCCGAGGCGCAGATCGACGGCGCGACCGTGCAGGAGGTGCTGAACGGCCTGTTCGAGCGCCACGAGGAGCTGCGCGTGCGCATCTCCGACGACGACGGGTCGTTGCGGCGCTTCGTGAACGTCTACCTCGCGGGCGAAGACATCCGCTTCCTGGACGGGCTGGCGACACCGGTGCTCGACGGTGCGGAGCTGACGATCCTCCCGGCCGTGGCTGGCGGCTGACAGCTCGCCGCGGGCTCGGGCGCGCTCCCGCTGCGGGGACGATTCGCGCCGGCGCGCAGGAACAGCCAGCAGAACAGACCGAGTGTGACGATCGCCTGCTCGGCCAGCATGATCGCCCCGGCGATGTTCTGGTCGGCGACGGGGGAGATGCGATGCAGCGCCTCGCCGTTGACGTAGACGGGATAGAGGACCGTCCCCGACCACAGCAGGACGTTGGCGAGGATCGCGCCGCTGACGCGCACGGCGAGGACGTAGAGGAGCTTGCCGGGCTCACCGAGGGCTCTCGCCCGCGGCAGCGGCCCGAGCAGGCAGACCCACATGTCGATGCCGAAGCCCACGAGGCAAACGTGTTCGAGCGCGTGCACGCCCCCGTGGCGCAGGGCCGCGTGGTTGAGCGTTGACAGGTGCCAGGCGAGCAGATCGACGCTCCACAGCGGGAACGCGACCAGCGGGTCAGCGAGGGCGCGCAGGCGCTCGAAGGGATGGAGCGAGCCGAGCGCGAGGGCCCCGAGCGGCGCCAGCAGCGGGCCGGTGAGACCGAGAGCTATCAGCAGTGGCGCGACGTCGCCGAGCAGCAGCTGCTCGATCGTGTGCACGTAGGCCAGCTGCCGGCCGGCGGACGCGAGCGCTGTGAGCGTCGCGCCGATCACCGCGAGGCCCACGTAGAAGCACGCCTGGCGCCAGCCGCGCACGGGCTGGGCGCCGCGGGCGAGCGCGCGCGTGCGCCGCGCGTAGAGCACGCCGACGATCGCCGGGATTCCGAGCTCGAGCGCGGCGGATGGGGCTGAGAGGTCGGTCAGCGACAGGGTCGGCATCGCCGCTCAGACTACGCGAGCGCGTCGCGGGCCGGCGCGGCGGCAGCGAGGTCGATGCAGCTTTATTTCTTCATTTCTTAGGGACGCTTGAGGTAGGCGTGAGCGTCGCTCGATTAGCTGCTGACATGAGCTCACAGACACTCATCCGTTCCGTCGTCGACGGAATGACCGAGCGCTTCGACGCGATCGCCTGTCTCGACGAGCGCGTTCGCCACCGGGCGGTGCCCGCGGCACCGATCGAGCCCGGCCGCTACATCGAGATCCAAGGGTCGGATCAAACGCTGCTGATCCCGCTGGCTGGCGAGGCGCTGCACGTCGGGCGTGGGCTGTCCGCCGGGCTGCGCCTCGACGACAGCTCCGTCTCGCGACGCCACGCGATCCTCGTGCCGCGCCCCAACGGCGCGCGCATCCTCGACGATCGCAGCTCCAACGGCACGTTCGTCAACGGCCGGCGCATCCAGCAGGCCGACCTGTCGAGCGGCGACGTGATCGTGCTCGGCCGGGTGGTGCTGCGCTTCCTGGAGGTGTAGGGCCGAGCCCACGCGCGGGGCCTCGGTGCGGCGGCGCGTGGGCGCGGTGCGCCAGGTGCAGCGCGCGGGGCACTTCCTGCAGCGGGAGCGTGCGGGGCTGTTCAACCGCGCGATCAGCTGCTTCCTGGGGGACCCGCGGCGCCGCTCGTGAGACGGGCGAGGTGAGCCGGCAGCCGTAAAGGGGGGTTGACAGTTGGTGGTAGGATCGTGTCTCCAGGGGTGGAGACGATTGCCTGGTCGTTCTTCGACGGGCAGCTAGGAGGCGAGGATGCGTTTGCGTGGGGGTTCTCGGACGAGGATGGTGCCGGTGCGCGGAGCCCTTGGGCTGCAGCGTCTTGTGCTCGCGGCGCTGGTCGGTTGCCTGCTGGCGGTGCTGGCCGCGGCGCCGTCGAGCGCGGCGATCGTCGACATGTCGGGCGGTGCCCACCAGATCCTCGCTCCAGGCGAGGCGGGCGCCGAGGAAGCGAACGTGTTCTCGACCCAGCAGGGCAAGCTCTACAACAAACTGACCGGCAAACTGGGGAACGTCGGGGGAGGCGCCCTGGAACGCGACTTCGTCTCCGAGAAGTTCCAAGAGCCCCACCAGGCGGGAGACACGGAGGAGTTCACGAGCAGGGCCGGCCTGGAAATCTGGGTTGACAAAAGCGACATCCCGCATATCTTCGGGGCCACGCGCGGCGACGTGATGTTCGGCTCAGGCTGGGTGGCAGCCCAGTATCGCGGCCTGCTGCTCGCGCTGGGCCTCGGACCCGCGTACGTGGCGGCGATGAGCGTCCCCGGTTTCAACGCGTTCGAAATGCTGCTGACGCAGCGCTCGTTCAAACCCAGCGCGCAGGCGATCAAATGGGTCGAAGAACAGAAGCAGTCACTGATCGAAAAAGGGGCCGAAGGCGAACAGGTGCTCGAAGACCTCGAAGAATGGACGGAAGGGGTCAACGCCTACGAGCAGACGCTGCCAATCGGACAGCGCCTGCCCACCGTGACGCTCGCCGACGCGATCGCGGGCTTCGCGTTTATCGGCTCGATCTTCGGCGACGGCGGCGGCAACGAAGTGGTGAACTCGAACTTCCTGGCTGCGTTGGAGAGGAAGCTGGGCGGCGAAGAAGGCCTGAAGGTCTTTCGCGACCTGCGCGAGGTCAACGACCCGGAAGCGCCGACCACCGCCAGCAAACCGTTCCCGTATGACCAGGTGCCGACCGGGCCGACGCCGGGGGCCATGGTGATCGAACCGGGATCGGCGAGCGCCGAGGCGGTGAAGGCGATGAAGGTCACGCATGCCTCGCATCGCAACGCGTCCAACTTCGTGGTCGTAGGAGCCGCCGACACCAAGAGCGGGCATCCGATCGCGGTGATGGGCCCGCAGCTCGGCTACTTCTACCCCGAGATCGTGATGGAGGTCGACATGCACGGCCCGGGCATCGACGCCGACGGGGTCGTCGCGCCGATCTCGCCGTACGTGTTCATCGGGCGCGGGCGCGACTTCGCGTGGAGCCTGACGAGCGCAGACAGCGAGAACGAGCAGCAGTTCCTGCTGAAGCTGTGCAATCCCGAAGACGGACCCGTCACCCGCGAATCGAGCTACTACGAATACGACGGCGAATGCGTCGCGATGAGCACCTTCAACGCCGGCGAAATCGGTCCAGGCCCCGGCGAACCCGCACACGAGGTGTACTTCAAAGAAAGCGTGTACGGGCCGGTCAGCGGCACGGTGATGGTCAAAGGCCAGCCGTACGCGATCGCCAACGACCGCGCCGACCGCGGCCAGGAGCCCGCGGGAGAGCTGGCCTTCAGCGATCTGGACTCCGACCGGGTGCACTCGCCCGAACAGTTCTTCGAAGCGGCAAACCAGCTGGGGACGACGTTCAACATGGTCTACCTGGACAGCAAGAACATCGCCTACTTCTCGACCGGTCGCCTGCCGATCCCGGCGCCGGGCACAGACCCGAGCCTGCCGACGCTGGGCAACGGCGAATACAACTGGCAGGGCTTTCTGTCACTCGCCCAGCACCCCCACGAAATCGCGCCGAGCAACGGCGTGCTGCTGAGCTGGAACAACAAGCCGGCGCCCGAATGGGGAGCGGCGTCGGGCACCTACTCCTACGGACCGGTGCAGCGCGTGCAGATGTTCAACGGCTTCACCAAGAAGATGACCGAGGCCAAGGATGTGTCGGTCATGAACCGGGCGGCCACGCAGGACCTGCGCGCGGTCAAGGTGTGGCCGGTGATAGAGCAGGTTCTCGCCGGTGGCCCAGCACCGAGCAAACTCGCCGAACGGGCGGCCGACATCGTGACGGAATGGACTGCGCACGGCGCGAGCCTGTTCGGGGTGAACCAACCGAAGGAACCGGGCGCGGCGATCATGGACGCGGTGTGGACGCCGATCGCCGAAGCGGTACTCGGCCCGGTCCTCGGAGAACTGCTGCCCGAATTCGAGTCGATCGAAGCACCCGACAACCCGCCGAACTCGGGAGGATCGTCCTTCGACGGCGGCTGGTACGGGTATGTGTACAAGGACCTGCGCTCCGAGCTGGGTCTGCCGGTCGCCCAGCCGTACAGCCGCCACTATTGCGGCGACGGCAGCCTGGAAGCGTGCCGGGCATCGCTGTGGGCGGTGATCCAGAAAGCCGTAGAACAGCTCTCCGCCTCCCAGGGCTCTGAACCGGAGGCGTGGCGGGCAGAAGAGGTTCGGATCGACTTCCCGCCGGGGCTGATCCAGAACTACACGATGAGCTGGACCAACCGCTCGACCTACCAGCAGGTCATCGAATTCACCGAACACGACGAAGAATAGGCGCGAGCTGGACGGACGCCGCGGTGGGGCTCCCGCGCGACGGCGATCAGCCGGGCGTGAGGGCCTGCCGGCGGGCGCCTCGCTGAATGCGCACGAACCACGCGATTCCGGCCAGGCACAGGATGCTCGCAACGTAGAAGTTAACCCGCAGCCCGAAGATGTGGTGGGCGGGGTCGACGCGCAGCAGCTCCTCGCCGATGCGTGCGAAGGAGTAGCCGGCGACATACAGCGCGAACAGACCAGGAGGCCTGATGCTCTTGCGTCGCCCCAGCCACACCAGCGCTCCCGCCAACAGGAGGTTCCAGATCAGCTCGTACAGGAACGTCGGCTGAAAGGTGGCGTACTGCGCATAGCCGACCGGGCGGTGCGCGGCTGAGATTTCGAGCGCCCACGGCAGGGTGCTCGGCCTGCCGAAGAGCTCCTGGTTGAAGTAGTTGCCGACGCGCCCGAACGCCTGTGCCACGAGCAGCGCCGGCGCGGCGGCGTCCATGAACAGTGGCACGTCGGCGTGATGGCGGCGCAGCACCCAGATGCCGGCGAGCGTGCCGAGGGCGATGCCGCCCCAGATGCCCAGCCCGCCCTTCCAGATGGCGAACGGCCCCCACCAGTGCGGCGGTATTTCGTTCCAGCTGGTCGCCAGGAAGTACAGCCGCCCGCCGATCACTCCCGCGGGGAAGCCCCACAGCGCGACGTCGTAGACGAGCTCGCGCTTGCCGCCGAGCGCCTCCCAGCGGCGTGAGGTGATCAGCACGGCGGCGGTCACGGCGAGGACGTAGCACAGCCCGTAGAAGTGGATGAACAGCGGCCCCAGGTAGAACCCGTTGCTCGACGGGCTCGGCAGAAATGCGATGGGCAGGTGGGTCATCGTCGCTGGGCCGGCTCGAGCGCCGGGCGGCCCGCCAACTCGGCGGCGCTCAACGCAGGCGCCCGCAGCGCCGTACGCGAGCCCGCCAGGGCAGCGGCGCGTCGTCGTGTCCCACGAGCTCGGGCTCCTGCTCCCATAGTAGATCGAGGCTCGCGAGTACCGCCTCGCGCTCGGCGTCGGACATGATCGCGAGGCTGCTGCGCGAGCTCGCGAGGTCCCGCAGGCTCGCGCGGTCGATGCGCTGGCGGTGCGGGAACTCGCGATCCTCGACCTCGGCGAAAAGCTCACCCAGGTCTTCGCCCGAGGGCCAGTGGCCAGGTTTCTCGATCGCCGGCGGCCCAAGGATCTCGCGCACGTGCGCCACCCACGCCAGCGATGTGTCAAAGCCGTTGCCGAGCAGCCCGAGCACGCCGGGTGGGCGCAGGACCCGCACGATCTCGGCGAGGGCGACGCCCTGGTCGAACCAGTGAAACGCGGCTCCGACGGCGACGGCGTCCACGCTGCCGTCCGCCAGCGGCAGCCGCTCGGCCGAGCCGGCGAGCGCGTGCGCCGCGGGCAGGCTGGAGGTGAGGATCGCGCGCATCTCGGCGAGCGGCTCGACGGCGATCACGCGATGGCCGGCGTCGAGCAGCGCAGCTGTCAGCTTGCCGGTACCGGCACCCAGGTCGAGCACGTCGAGGGGATCCGCGCCGAGCAGCCATTCGATCGCCTCGCGCGGGTAGCCCGGGCGGCCACGGTCATACGAGCCCGCCACCCGCGCGAAGGAGCTGGCACGCTCGGCCCGGCTGGCGGCGGGTGCGTCGGCGTCTGCTGTCACCGCTAGATCAGTAGCAGCCCGCGCCGGGCGGCGCGCCGGCGAGTCCTGGCTGGTATGAGAATCTCACGGCCGATCCCGACGCCGAGATTCCGGTCGTGGTGCTCACCCGCCGCCAGGTCCAGTAGTAGAATCTTCGCGCCGAAGGCTCAACGTACTCCCAAGGAGGACCGCAGGTGGAGCAGACAGACAAAAAGCGCAGCTTCGCGGCGGGTGCCGCCGAGACCTCACCGCTGCTCGTCGGGGTGGTCGGGATCTCGATCCCCGTCGGTCTGATCGCGCTGGCGTGTGTCGAGGAAAGCGTGGTCGCCCTGGTGTTCGCCGTCCTGGCGATGTTCGCCGTCGGCGCCACGACGTTGGGCTTCGTGTTGCGACTCGCCAGCGACGAGCCTGAGGTCGAGGGCGCGGAGTAGGGCAGACTAGCCCTAGCTAAGTCCTGCTACGATCGCGGTATGGCCCGCGTGGGAATGCATGAAGCCAAGACCCATCTGTCGAGGCTCGTGGAGCGTGCCGAGGCGGGTGAGGATGTTGTCATTCAGCGCAACGGCAAGCCCGTGGTGAGGTTGGTGCCAGTAGTCGAGGAGTCACAATCGCTGGCGTCGGTGCGCGGCGCATGGCGTGGCCATATGCGCATGGCCGAGGACTTCGACGAGCTTCCCGAGGACATCGCAGAGGCGTTTGGCGCCCGGTGAGGCTATTGGCCGACACCCACGCGGCTCTCTGGCTGCTGGGCGAAGACGAACGACTGAGTCGGCGCGCCGACGAGCTGCTCACCGATGAGTCCAATGAGGTTCTCCTCAGCGCGGCGGTGGTTTGGGAGGTCGCAATCATGCGTTCACTCGGCAAGCTCGACGCGCCCGACGGGTTCTCGAGGCAGTTGTTGGATGCCGGTGCTGTACCCCTGGCGATCAGTATCGACCACGCAAGGGCGGTCCGCTCGCTGCCTTGGCACCATCGCGACCCATTCGACCGGCTGTTGGTTGCGCAAGCGTCACTCGAGAACGCGATCCTCATCTCGAGCGACGAGAGATTGCGCGCTTATGATGTGCGAGTCGACTGGTAGGCGTCCTTACGGAGCGCCGGGGCTGGACGGCCCGAACAGCCCCGGTCCGCCCGGACCGCCACCGCCGGGGAACCCGCGTTCGGCGGCGTGCAACCGCCCCTCCCACACCGCTTTCGCGCCGAGGTCGCCGGTCCTGAAGACCATGTAGCCGGCGACGAGCGACAGCACCACGAGCGCCACGCGCAGCGCTGCGACGATCGGCTTCGGCGACAGCAGACGGTCGACGATGTCAAGGCCTGTCGGCATGCCGCCGGAGATCCGCTGCGCGGCGAACGTGAGGATCAGCGTTGCGGTGAAGAGCACGTAGATGACGGCGAGGATGTGCGCGGCCTGCGAATGTTCGGAGATCAGTTGCGCGGCCTGGCCCCGCAGGTGCAACGCCGCGCGAAGCGCCGCTCCGGCCTGCATCGTGAGGAAGATCGAGCTCATCGCGACGATCGACACCAACGCCAGCGCGATCCCGTAGCGCGAGAGCCACTCCCGCTTGAACGTGACGACGATCGCGGCCACGATCGTCGTCGGGATCAGCACCACCGGCACGTGGACGAACAGCGGATGGGCGGGCAGGCCGCTGTAGATCGTGGTGATGCGGATCGGCAGCGTCAGGAAGCCGAGGAACGCGAGGAGCGTGAGGACGAACTCGGCACGCCGCCAGTCGACTCCGGGACGGCCACCAGGCGCGATGCTCTCGGTGCTCATTCGGTGGGGAGGGTATAAGGGGAGGTAAGGGGTCGCTAAAGCCCAGACGCGCCCGGGCCGATTCGAACGAAGCGGCGCGGCGGGTGGGGAGGAGTCCTGGGACCGTGCGTCGCTGGATACGAGACGGTCGTCTGCGGGCAGAGACGCCGCAGCGCCGGCGCTTGATCGCCCCGGGCGCCCTCGATGATGTGCGGAACGAGATCTATCCGATGCTGCCGTCGCCGCCGGAGTGGTGGAAAGCTGGAGGACGGCACGCCCGCGCCGAACTGGGTCGCGGCTGTGGCTCTATCTCGGCTCGGACGCTGAACGAGGATCAGCGCGTCGATGGCGAAGGCTCGACAGCCGTGCGTTGCATCCGAGCCGACGGCCATGCTGAGCAGTCGTGGCGGACGAAGCCCTCGCAGGCGAGACGACGGACCCCGACGGCAAGCGGATCGTTCTGCTTGATGCTGTCTGGCGCGAGAAGATCGTCCGCGACCACCCAGAGATGACCGCGCATTTGGCGGCCGTCCTGGGAGCCGCGAACACACCCGATCACGTTGCGCCCGACCCCGTGTTCGGGGAACGCACTCGATACTACGTGCGAGGAGCCGGCCCGAGCCAGTGGCTGCTGGTCGTCGTAAGCTATGAGCAGACGCCAGCGCGGATAGTTTCCGCATTCGCCAATCGGAAGGACCCCAAGTCATGGAGCGCGTAAACATCACGATCGGGCCTTTGAGCTTCGATCACGCCGACTACGACGCCGACAACGATGTGCTCTACCTGCATATCGGTGCGCCTGAGCCCGCCGAGGGTGAGGAGACGCCCGAGGGTCACGTCATCCGCTACGCGCCTGGGTCTAGCCGTGTGGTCGGATTGACGGTGCTCGGCGCGCGAAAGGTCTTGGAGCAAGACGGGCGCCTTGCGGTCACGGTTCCCGAGACCGTGGAGACCACCGCGGAGCAGCTCGCCCCCGCTCTCGCTGCTGTTTAGCGGTCTGCGGGCTGTGCAGCCCGATCGGGCAGCCGCGATACGCACACCGGCCCCGCCACGATCTAGATAAGCCAGACGACGACATCAAGCGTTTCCTCGTGACTCGCGACGTAGCGCGCCACGAGACGATCGTCGTGGAATTGGCAGACGGGCGCTCGCACGGGCGACCTCTCGCCACGACTGCCGATCACGTCTGAGCCCAAACCCCGCTCCAGCAAAGGCATTCCAACCACGCGCCCGGCAAGATTCGAACTTGCGACCTCTCGCTCCGGAGGCGAGCGCTCTATCCACTGAGCTACGGGCGCAGACGACACCGCACCAACGGCATCCCCGACCCAGGGAGCTTACCGCCGCCGGGCTCGCCTGACCAACCGCGCCGCCCGCCCCGTCGCTACCGTAGCCCCCATGGATCTGTCGATCTTCCTGGCAGGCACCGCCGGCTCGGTGCCGAGCGCCCGGCGCGGGCTGCCGGCGGTGCTCGTGCGCCGTGGCGGTGATCGCATGCTGTTCGACTGCGGTGAAGGCACGCAGCGCCAGCTGCTGCGCTCGGTCGGGCTGCTGGACCTGGACAGCGTGTTCATCACGCACTTCCACGCCGACCACTGGCTGGGGCTGCCGGGGATGTTGAAGTCGTTCGCGCTGCGCGAGCGCAGCGAGCCGCTGAGCGTTTACGGGCCGGCGGGTCTCGCGGATCTGATGAAGGCGATGCGCGTCGTCTACGGCCGCCTGCCGTACGAGCTGAGCATCGTCGAGCTGGCGCCCGCGCAGACGGTCCAGCGCGACGGCTATATCGTGGCTGCCATCCCCGTCTCGCACAAGGGCGCCGCGTCGTTCGGCTACGTGCTCGTCGAGGAGCCCAGGCCCGGCCACCTCGACCCGCATCTGGCGGAGGAGCTGGGCGTCAGGCCGGGCCCCGACTTCGGTCGCCTGCAGCGGGGGGAGACCGTCGACGGCGTGAGGCCCGAGCAGGTGATGGGGTCGAGCAGGGAGGGGCGCAAGATCGTCATCTCCGGCGACACCTCGCCGTGCGAGGCGCTCGCCATCGCCGCCCACCAGGCGGACGTGCTCGTGCACGAGGCGACGTTCGTCGAGGAGGAGGCCGAGCGCGCTCGACAGACCTTCCACAGCACCGCGCGTCAGGCCGCGCAGCTCGCGCGCGACGCGGACGTGCGGCTGCTGGTGCTCACGCACTTCTCCAGCCGCTACGCCGGCGGCGAGCTGCGCGACGAGGCGCGCGCCGTGTTCCCCGCCACCGAGGCCGCCCGCGACTTCGACACGATCGACGTGCCGTTCCCCGAGCGCGGCGTCGCGACGCTCGAGCGCTGGTCTGAGCGACTCGCGCGCGAGCGCGCGCTCGCGGAGCAGCAGGCGCCGTCGTCGGCGTCGCCCCCGCGGGCCGCGTCGTCACCGCAGGAGGCCTCCTCCCTCCAGGGGGCATCCGAGCCCGTCGCATCCCCCTGATACATTCCACTCTGCTCCTTTAACCCGGTCCAGAGAGGCCAGGAAGGAAAACGATGGCGGCTGATCACAAGGTGGTCCTCCATGAGGAGGAAATCGGGCGGGCGCTCACGCGCATCGCGCACGAGATCCTCGAGCGCAACACCGGAGAGCCGGCGCCCGCTCTTGTCGGCATCCACCGTCGCGGAGCGTTTCTCGCGCAGCGGCTGCACGAGCTGCTGGAGCAGCTGCTCGGCGCGGACGTGCCGCTCGGCGATCTCGACATCGGCTTCTACCGCGACGACGTCGCCACGCGCCCCGACGCGCCGGTGCTGCACGCGTCGCACGTCGACTTCGACGTCAGCGGGCTGACGGTCGTGATCGTCGACGACGTGCTGTTCACCGGGCGCACCGTGCGCGCCGCGATCGAGGCGCTGTTCGACTACGGCCGCCCGCAGCGCGTGCAGCTGGCGGTGCTCGTCGACCGCGGCCACCGCGAGCTGCCCATCCGCCCGGACTACGTCGGCAAGAACCTGCCCACGTCCAGATCCGAGCACGTGCACGTGCGCCTGCACGAGTTGGACGGGCTCGACGAGGTCGCGATAGCCGCCGGCGGGCGCGCGCCCGCCGCGGAGGTCGGGGCATGAACCACCTGATCTCCATCGAGGATCTCGACCGCGCCGACATCGAGCGCATCGTCGCGCAGGCGGAGCGCTTCGCGGAGGTGGCGGACAGGGAGATCAAGAAGGTGCCGACGCTGCGCGGGCGGATGGTGCTGAACCTGTTCTACGAGGCGTCCACGCGCACGCGCAGCTCGTTCGAGCTCGCCGCCAAGCGGCTGTCAGCGGACGTGGTCAACTTCGCCGCCAGCGGCTCGAGCGTGGAGAAGGGCGAGTCGCTGAAGGACACCGTGCTCACGCTCAGCGCGCACAAGCCCGACGCGATCGTCCTGCGCACCCCGTGGGCGGGCGCCTCGGAGCTGGTCGCCAAATGGTGTAGCGCGGCGATCGTCAACGCCGGCGACGGCAAGCACGAGCACCCCACGCAGGCGCTGCTCGACGTGTACACGCTGCGCCAGCACGTGGGCGCGATCGACGACGCGTCGATCTGGATCGTCGGCGACGTCATGCACTCGCGCGTGGCGCGCTCGAACATCCTCGCCTTCCAGCGCATGGGCGCAAGGGTGACCGTCGCCGGCCCGCCCACGCTGATACCGCGGGGCATCGAGCAGCTCGGCTGCGACGTGCGCTACACGCTCGACGAGCTGCGCTCCGCGGACATCGTGTACGCGCTGCGGATGCAGCGCGAGCGCATGAGCGAGACGTGGGTGCCGTCGCTGCGCGAGTACGCGTCCTGGTATCAGATCAACGGCCGGCGGTTGACGCCGCGTCAGATCCTGATGCACCCCGGTCCGGTCAACCGCGGCGTGGAGCTCTCGGGAGAGGTCGTCGACTCTCCGCAGGCGGTCATCACCGCGCAGGTGGAAGCGGGCGTGGTCGTGCGCATGGCCGTGCTGTTCGAGCTGCTGGCCGGCGCCAGAGAGCAGCGCTCGCTCGCCGCCGTGGGCGGGGCCGGCGGCGGGAGTGGGGTCGCGTGAGCGCCGCCGCGTCCTCCTTCGCCGATGATGCCTCCCCGCTGGTCGGCGCCAGCCAGCCGCCCGCCGAGCTGCTGCTGCGCGACGTGCGCGTGCTCGACCCGCGCGCGGCGCTCGACGCGCGCCTTGACGTGCGCGTGCGCGACGGACGCATTGCCGAGCTCGGCGAGCCAGGGACGCTGGAGGCGGGGGACGGGGAGGAGCTGGTCGATGGCTACGGGCGCCTGCGCCTGCTGCCGGCGTTCTTCGACCCGCACGTGCACCTGCGCACGCCCGGGCAGGAGCACAAGGAGGACCTCGAAACTGGCACCCGCGCGGCGGCGGCGGGGGGATTCGGCGCGGTCATCGCGATGCCCAACACCGACCCGGTGCTCGACTCGGCGCCGCTGCTGCGCTCGCTGCGCGACGCCGCCGCGCGCGAGGCGCGCGTGCCCGTCGGCTTCCTGCCGGCGATCACGCGCAGCCTGCAGGGCGAGCAGCTGACGGAGATGGCAGAGCTGAGGCTCCAGGGCGCGCTCGGCTTCAGCGACGACGGCAAGCCCGTGCGCAGCGCGGGCATGCTGCGCAAGGCGCTGCAGTACCAGCGCCTGTGCGGCGGCGTGCTGGCCCTGCACGAGGAGGACCCCACGCTCTCGCGCGGCGGCTCCATGCACGAGGGCGCGGTCAGCGCCGCGCTGGGGATCGCCGGCATCCCCACGATCGCGGAGTCCACGATGGTCGCGCGCGACGCCGCCCTCGCCGGCTACGAGGACGCGCGCGTGCACTTCCAGCATCTGTCCTGCGCCGCCTCCGTGGAGGCCGTCGCCGACGCCAAGGCGCGCGGCTGGAGGGTCAGCGCGGAGGTGAGCCCCCACCACCTGCTGCTCACCGAGGAGGACGTGCGCGGGATGGACACGCGCATGAAGATGCACCCGCCGCTGACCACCGACGCCGACCGCCTGGCGCTGATCGACGGGCTGCGCGCGGGCACCATCGACTGCGTCGCCACCGACCACGCGCCGCACGCGCGCGACGAGAAGGAGGTGCCGTTCGAGCAGGCGCCGATGGGCACCACCGGCCTGGAGACCGCGTTCGCGGCGTTGCACACGGGCCTGGTGCTCACGGGCGCGCTCGATCTCGCGGCGCTCGTTTTGAGGATGACCGCCGGGGCAGCGTTGTTCGGTCTCCCCGCTCCGCTGATCGCAGTCGGCGAGCGCGCCAACCTGACGCTCGTGGACCTCGCCGGCGAGTGGGTCGCCGGCGAGCACGGCTGGGAGAGCCGCTCGGAGAACTGCTGCTTCGCCGGCCGGCGGCTGCGGGGGCGCGTGCTGCTGACGCTCGCCGCCGGCGGCGTCGCCCACCGCGACCGCGCGCTGGCGATGGTGGAGGCATGATGGGCCTGCTCTCGCGCGACCGCGCCGCGCTGGTCGTCGTCGACGTGCAGGAGGGCTTTCGCTCCTACGCCGCGTTCGCAGGCGTCGCCGGCGCGTGCGCCAAGCTCGTGCAGGCCGCGCGCATCCTCGGCGTTCCCATCGTCGTCAGCGAGCAGTACCCCAAGGGGCTCGGCCACACCGCCCCCGAGGTCGGCCTGCAGGACGAGTCGCCGATCGAGAAGACCGTGTTCTCCGCCGTGCGCGCCGACGGCTTCGATCTTCACAACGCCGAGCAGGCGATCGTGTGCGGCATCGAGGCGCACGTGTGCGTCAGCCAGACCGTCCACGACCTGCTCGACGACGGCGTCGAGGTGCACGTGCCCGCCGACGCCGTCGGCTCGCGCCACGAGCTCGACTACCAGCGCGGGCTCGAGCGCATGGAGCTCGCCGGCGCCGTCGTCGGCACCGTCGAGGCCGCCCTGTTCGAGCTGCTCGAGCGCGCCGGCACGCCCGAGTTCAAGGCCGTGCAGAAGTTGATTTTGTGAGCGACGCGACGGCATACGTACTGCTGGAGGACGGCACGCGCTTCGACGGCGAGGCATGCGGCGCGGCATCGTCCCCGGAGGGGGACGGTCACGCGGTCGGCGAGATCGTGTTCACCACGGGCATGTCCGGCTACCAGGAGTCGATGACCGACCCGTCGTTCGCGGGACAGCTGATCGCCTACACCTACCCGCACGTCGGCAACTACGGCGCCAGCTCGCAGGCGATGGAGTCCGAGCGCGCGTGGGCGCGCGCGGCGATCATGCGCGAGGCGTGCAACCGCGAGGACGCTCCCAGCGCCGAGCGCGGCTGGCTGGACTGGCTGCGCGACTGCGGCGTGCAGGCCATCAGCGGCGTCGACACGCGCACGCTGGTCATGCACATCCGCGAGGCCGGCGCCATGCGCGGGGGCGTGTTCCCCGCGGCGATGTCCGAGGCGCACGCGCGTGAGCTGATCGACGCCGAGCCGCCGATGGCCGGGCAGGATCTCGCCCAGCTCGTCACGCCGGCGCACGTCAGCCGCCACGGCTACGGCGATGGCGGCGACCCGGCGGGGCGGTCAGGCGGCGGCGACGGCCCGCGCATCGCCGTCATTGACACGGGCATCAAGGCGTCGATGGTGCGCGAGCTCGTCGCGCGCGGCGCGCGCGTGTCGCTGCACCCGTGCACCGCCAGCGCCGAGGAGCTGCTCGCCGAGGACCCCGACGCCGTCTTCCTCTCCAACGGGCCGGGCGACCCCGCCGCGCTGTCCTACATCGTCGACACGGTGCGCGCGATCGTCGGCAAGAAGCCCGTGTGGGGCATCTGCCTCGGGCACCAGCTGCTGTGCCGCGCCGTCGGTCTGGAGACCTTCAAGCTGCCGTTCGGCCACCACGGCGCCAACCACCCCGTGCGCGACCTGCAGACCGGGCGCGTGGAGATCACCTCGCAGAACCACGGCTTCGCCGCGCTCGGACCCGGCGGCGCGCGCACGATCGACAGCGACGAGCCCGTGCGCTGGGACACCGACTTCGGCGCCGCGCAGCTCTCGCACGTCAACCTGTATGACCGCACCGTCGAGGGCCTGGAGCTGCTGGAGGTCCCCGGCGGCACCGTCCAGTACCACCCCGAGGCCGGCCCCGGCCCGCACGACAGCCTGTACCTGTTCGACCGCTTCCTGGAGCGCATCGCGCAGGCCGTCTGATGCCCCGCCGCGACGACATCCACAAGATCCTGATCCTCGGCTCGGGGCCGATCGTGATCGGGCAGGCCGCCGAGTTCGACTACTCCGGCGTGCAGGCGTGCAAGGTGCTGCGCGAGGAGGGCTACGAGGTCGTGCTCGTCAACTCCAACCCCGCCACGATCATGACCGACCCGGAGTTCGCCGACGCCACGTACATCGAGCCGCTGCTCGCGGGCCCCGTCGCGCAGGTGATCGAGCGCGAGCGCCCCGACGCGCTGCTCGGCACGCTCGGCGGGCAGACCGCGCTGAACCTGTCAAAGGAGCTGCACGACGACGGCACCCTTGAGCGCTACGGCGTCGAGCTGATCGGCGCCAACTACGACGCCATCGCGTGCGCCGAGGACCGCGACCTCTTCCGCGAGGCGATGGCCAAGGCCGGGCTGCGCATGCCCAACAGCGAGATCGTCACCAGCCTCGACGAGGCCCGCGCGGCGATGACGGGGGCCAACGGCCAGAAGGGCTCGCTGGGGCTGCCATGCGTGGTCCGCCCCGCCTTCACGCTCGGCGGGCGGGGCGGGGGGATCGCCTATACCGAGGAGGAGTTCGAGCGCATCGTCGCGCACGGCCTGGAGGCCTCGCCGATCGGGCAGGTGCTGCTCGACGAGTCGGTCATCGGCTGGGGCGAGTTCGAGCTGGAGGTCATGCGAGACCACGCCGACAACGTCGTCATCGTCTGCTCGATCGAGAACGTCGACCCGATGGGCGTGCACACGGGAGACTCCGTCACCGTCGCGCCCCAGCAGACGCTCACCGATCACCTCTACCAGCAGCTGCGCGACCAGGCGATCGCCGTCATCCGCGCCGTCGGCGTCGAGACGGGCGGCTCCAACGTGCAGTTCGCGGTCAACCCCGACACCGACGAGATCCTCGTCATCGAGATGAACCCGCGCGTGTCCCGGTCGAGCGCGCTCGCCTCCAAGGCCACCGGCTTCCCCATCGCCAAGATCGCCGCGCGCCTGGCCGTCGGCTATCGCCTCGACGAGATCGACAACGACATCACCGGCGTCACGCCCGCGTGCTTCGAGCCGACCATCGACTACGTCGTCGTCAAGTGGCCGCGCTTCGCCTTCGAGAAGTTCCCCAGCACCGATCCCACGCTCACCACGCACATGAAGTCCGTCGGCGAGGCGATGGCGATCGGGCGCACCTTCCAGCAGGCGTTCGCCAAGGCGCTGCGCTCGCGCGAGCTCGACAAGACGCCGTCGCTGGCCGGCGTGCCCGACGAGCAGCTGCTCGAGAGCCTGCGCACGCCCACCGCCGCGCGCTTCGAGACCGTGCTCGAGCTGCTGCGGCGCGGCGCGAGCATCGACGCCGTGCACGAGCCCACGCGCATCGACCCGTGGTTCCTGCGCGAGCTGCGCCAGCTTGCCCTCGAACCCGACGCGCCGTTCGCCGGCGAGCGCTCGTTCCGCTCCGTCGACACCTGCGCCGCCGAGTTCCCCGCACGCACCCCCTACTACTACTCCGGCTGGGAGCGCACGCGCGCGAATGAGGTCCGAAGGGGGGAGCGCGAGTCGGTCGTCATCCTCGGCTCCGGGCCCAACCGCATCGGCCAGGGCATCGAGTTCGACTACTGCTGCGTGCACGCAGCCATGACCGTGCGCGCGTCCGGGCGCGACGCGGTCATGATCAACTGCAACCCCGAGACCGTCTCCACCGACTACGACACCTCCGACCGCCTGTACTTCGAGCCGCTCACGCTCGAGGATGTGCTCGCCGTCGTCGACGTCGAGAAGCCGCTGGGGGTGATCGTCCAGTTCGGCGGGCAGACCCCCCTGAAGCTCGCCGCCGGGCTCGTCGACGCCGGCGTGCCGCTGCTCGGCACCAGCGTCGACGCCATCGACCTCGCCGAGGACCGCGCGCGCTTCGGCGCGCTGCTCGACTCCCTCGGCTACAAGGCGCCGCCGTACGCCACCGCCGGCTCCTTGCAGGAGGCGCTCAGGTGCGCCGACCTCGTCGGCTTCCCGCTGATCGTGCGCCCCTCCTACGTGCTCGGCGGGCGCGCCATGGAGATCGTCTACGCCCACGACGGCCTCGCCGACTACCTGCGCCGGGAGGTGCTCGGCGCCGCCTGCGCCCACGACGCCGACCCGAGCAGGAGCCCGGAGGGCTCTCCATCGATCTTCCTCGATCGTTTTCTCGAGGACGCCACGGAGGTCGACGTCGACGCCCTGTGCGACGGCTCCGACGTGTGGATCGGCGGGATCATGCAGCACGTCGAGGAGGCCGGCATCCACTCCGGCGACAGCGCCTGCGTGCTGCCGCCGCACTCGCTCGGCGAGGACATGCTCGAGCAGATCCGCGCCGCCACGCGCGACATCGCCCTCGCCATCGGCGTCGTCGGGCTGATCAACGTGCAGTACGCCATCGCCGCCGGCGAGCTGTACGTGATCGAGGCCAACCCGCGCGCGTCGCGCACCGTCCCGTTCGTGTCCAAGGCCGTCGGGCTGCCGCTCGCCAAGCTCGCCTGCCGGATCATGCTCGGCGAGCGCATCGCCGATCTCGGCCTGCCCGCCGCGCGTCAGGGCTTGGGCTTCGGCGATCACGTCTCCGTCAAGGAGGCCGTGCTGCCGTTCGACCGCTTCGAGGGCTCCGACGCGCTGCTCGGCCCCGAGATGCGCTCCACCGGAGAGGTCATGGGCATCGCCCGCGACTTCCCCACCGCCTTCGCCAAGGCGCAGGCAGCCGCCGGCGTGCCGCTGCCCCAGCGGGGAACCGTCTTCATCACCGTCACCGACTCCGACAAGACCGGCGCCTTCGCCATCGCCCAGAGCCTGCACGAATGCGGCTTTCGCATCGTCGCCACGCGCGGCACCGCCGAGGCCATCGCCCGCATGGGCGTGCCCGCGCTCGCCATCAACAAGATCGCCGAGGGCTCGCCGCACGTGCTCGACTGGATCGAGCGCCGCGACGTCGACCTCGTCGTCAACACCCCCACCGGCGTCGGCGCGCGCAGCGACGGCTACGAGATCCGCCGCGCCGCCGTCGCGCACGGCATCCCCTGCCTCACCACGCTCGCCGCAGGCATCTCCGCCGCCCGCGCCATCGCCAGCGCTCACCGCAACGGCGGGGTGGGCGGGATTCCAGTCCTCTGCCTGCAGGAGCTGCACGGCCAAAGGGTCGCGTGAGCGAGGCCCTCTTCGGCCGTCGCCTGCTGACGGTCACCGGCAACGACCAGCTCGGTGCATACCGCGTGCTGCGCGCCGATGACCCCGACGGTCCGCCGGCTGCGCCGGGGCAGTTCGCGATGATCGCCGCCGCCGAGCACTGGGGCGGGGGGGAGGAGCAGCGGCCGTACCTCCCGCGCGCGTTCTCCATCGCCCGCCTGCGCGGCCACGAGTGCCACTTCCTGCTCGAGCACGTCGGCCCCGGGACGCGGCGGCTGTGCGAGCTGCGCGCCGGCGACGGGCTGTGGGCGCTCGGCCCGCTCGGGCGCGGCTTCACCGCGCCGGACGACGGCCGCCGCGCGCTGCTCGTCGGCGGCGGCGTCGGCATCGCGCCGCTCGCCATCCTGCAGGACACGCTCGCGGGCGACGCCGCCGCCGAGGGCCCCGGCTCCGCGGCGTCCGCAAGCGCCACGACCGTGCTGCTCGGCTTTCGTGACCGTGCGCGCGCCGAGGGCGCCGCGCTGCTGGACGGCGCGCGCGTGGCCACCGACGACGGCTCCGTCGGCCACCACGGCCTCGTCACCGAGCTGCTCGCCGCCGAGCTCCAGCGCGACCCTCACGCCGTCGTCTACGCGTGCGGGCCCGCCGCCATGCTCGAGGGCGTCAGGGCCATGTGCGAGCACACCGCCGTGCCCGCCCAGCTCGCGCTCGAGGCGGGGATGGCGTGCGGCTTCGGCGCGTGCTACGGCTGCGTCGTGCCCAGGCGCGGCGGCGGCTACCTGCGCGTGTGCGTCGACGGCCCCGTCGTCGACGCCGCCGAGCTCGAGCATGTGGACGAGCATGCCGGAGCTCCCGCGTGAGCCTGCTTCGCGAAACCACCGCGGCCGTGCCATGAGCGTCGAGCTCTGCGGGCTGAAGCTCGCGCACCCGGTCATCAACGGCTCGGGCACCTTCGACGCGATCGCCGCGCGGCAGGTCTTCGGCGAGCAGCTGCGCGAGCGCTTCCCGTTCGCCGCGTACGTGTCCAAGACGATCACGCTCGCGCCCCGCGCCGGCAACCCGCCGCCGCGGCTGTGGGAGACCCCCGCCGGGCTGATCAACTCGATCGGCCTGCCCAACAAGGGGCTTGATGGCTACATCGAGCAGGACCTGCCGCGGCTGGCGGAGCTCGGCATCGGCGCGCCAGGCGGCGAGGGCGAGCGCACGGTGCCGCTGATCACCAACGTCATGGGCGCCAGCGCCGAGGAGCTCGCCAGGCTGCTCGAGGCGTGCGACGAGCGCGCCGAGATCGCCGCCATCGAGCTCAACGTGTCCTGCCCCAACGTCCACACCGGCCTCGACATCGGCGCCGACCCGCGCCAGCTCGAGCAGGTCGTGCGCGCGGTGCGCGGGCGCACGCGCAAGCCGCTGATCGTCAAGCTCACGCCCAACACCGCCGACGTCAGCGCCTGCGCGCAGGGCGCCGAGCAGGGCGGCGCCGACGCGCTGTCGCTGATCAACACGCTGCGTGCCAGCGCGCTCGCGCCGCGCGTGCGCGACAACCGCGCGGGCGGGCACGCCCATCCCTGGCTCGGCGGTCGCACCGGCGGGCTGTCGGGCCCCGCCATCCGCGCCGTCGCGCTCGCCCAGGTCGCCGCCGTCGCCGCGCGCGTCGCGATTCCGGTCATCGGCATGGGTGGCGTGCAGAGCGCCGCGCACGCACGGGACCTGCTCGACGTCGGAGCCACGCTCGTGGCCGTCGGCACTGAGAGCTTCCGCGACCCAGAGGCCGGCGCGAGGATCGCGCTAGGGCTGCAAAGTCATCCCGACCGCTCGAAGGCATAAGCCGGTTACGCGTAGACATAAGCTACATAAAAACCCCTGCAAACCCGCCCTCATACCATCCACCAGCCTCGACGTCTCTATACCTCAGCTTGAGGTACAGGTGAATTAAGGTATTTTCGCTTGATCGCCGGCCGCTGGTGTGTAGACTCGCCGCCCATGGCGCTTGCGACCGGAACGACGTCCGCAAACACCTCAACAGCTCCCGAGCGCTCCCTCAACCAGCGGATGGACGCCCTCGCGCGAGCCAACCAGATCCGCATCCAGCGGGCCCAGCTCAAGCGCGACCTCAAGTCCGGTCGACGCTCCATCCACTCGCTGCTGCTCGAGCCGCCCGAGTACGTCGAGACCGCCAAGGTCTTCGACATGCTGCTCGCCGTTCCCAAGTACGGCCGCGTCAAGGTCAACAAGATCCTCGCGCAGTGCCGCATCGCCCCCAGCAAGACCATCGGCGGGCTCTCAGAGCGCCAGCGGAGCGAGCTCGTCTCCCTCCTGCACCACTGAGTCATCACTGAGCCAGCCGGCCCGCGTCGATTCCCTTTCCCACCGGGGGCACCATTAGGGTGGCGGCCGTGGCGCGCGTGTTTGTCATCACTGGGCCCTCCGGGGTCGGCAAGGGAACGCTCATCCGTGGTCTCATGGGGCGGCTGCCCCAGCTCGAGCTGTCGGTCTCCGCCACCACGCGCGCGCCGCGCCCCGGCGAGCGCGACGGCGTCGACTACCACTTCCTCAGCCGCCAGGAGTTCGATCGCAGGGTAGCCGCCGGGGATTTCGTCGAGCACGCCGACTACGCCGGTCGCAGCTACGGCACGCTGCGCTCCGAGCTCGAGCAGCGCGTGCGCGCCGGTGTGCCCGTCGTGCTCGAGATCGAGGTCCAGGGCGCCCGCCAGGTCCGCGCCGCGATGCCCGAGGCGGTGCAGGTGTTCATCGCCCCGCCATCGCTGCCCGCGCTGCGCACGCGGCTGATCGGGCGCGGCACCGACGACACGCCCGAGGTCGAGCGGCGCCTGGCGGTCGCCGAGCAGGAGCTCGGCGCGCAGCCGGAGTTCGCGCACGTAGTCGTCAACGACCGCCTCGACGACGCGCTCGAGGAGCTCACCCAGATCGTCGCCCAGGAGCTCGACTGACAGCCGGGCGGCGGTGTCCGGCGAGGTGTTCGGCCGGTGTCGGGGCGGTGTCGGGCAAAGCCGGCGTTTGGTGTTGTTCTTTTTGTTCTTTTTCGTGTGGTGTATAGCGATGGCTATACACCACGTGCCGCGAGAGTAGTCGGCGCCGGCGGCGCACTACACTGGTAGGTCAACCAGGAAAGGCAACGCAACCGTGATCTCCCCCCGCATCGACCGCCTGCTCGAGCAGGTCGACTCCAACTACGCCGGCGTCATCGTCGCCGCCAAGCGCGCCCGCCAGATCAACAGCTACTACCACAACCTCGGCGAGGGCACGTTCGACGAGTTCCCGCCCCCGATGGTCGAAACCGGCTCGAAAAACTACCTCACGATCGCCCTCGAGGAGGTAGCCGCAGGAAAGATGAAGTACCACTACAGGTAGCCGTGGGCCGGCGCGCTTCGGCGTCCTCGGTCGCTCGCGTGCGTAGCACGCCACGCTCCCTGCGTCCTTGAATCGCTTGGCCCACGACTCCCTGTAGCCGCAAGGAACGGGCCAGGGGTTGCGGGCGCTGGCCACTCGCTCTACAACCTAAAGGTCATGTCGCGAATCCTGCTTGGCGTCAGCGGCGGCATTGCCGCGTACAAGGCGCTCGAGCTCGTGCGCCTCGCGACCGGTGAGGGGCACGCCGTACGAGTGGTGCAGACGCCCGCCAGCCAGCAGTTCGTCGGCGCGGCTTCGTTCGCTGCGCTGACGGGTGCGCCCGTGCTCGTCAGCGAGTTCGAGCGCGACCCCGCGCGCGGCGCGTTCCCCGATCAGCAGCCGCCGGCGCACGAGCCGCTCAGTCATCTCGAGCTTGTGGCCAACGCCGACGTGCTCGTGATCGCGCCCGCGTCGGCAAACACGATCGCCAAGCTCGCCACCGGCCTCGCCGACAACCTGCTGAGCAGTTGCGCGCTGGCGGCCGGCTGTCCGCTGGTGCTCGCGCCCGCGATGAACAACCGCATGTACGAGCACCCCGCGACGCAGGCGAACCTGGCAACGCTGCGCGAGCGCGGGGCGATCGTCGTCGCGCCCGACGTCGGCCGGCTCGCGTCAAGGGGGGAGCAGGGCGTCGGGCGCCTGGCCGAGCCCGCACGCGTGCTCGCGGCGTGTGTGCAGGCGATCACCGACCGCGCGACGGGGCAGGACCCCGCCTCGGCCAGCGGTGAGGGCTCCAGCACGGCCGTGGCCGCGGGCGAGGACGCCGCTCCACGCACGGGCCTACAGGGACTGAAGGTGCTCGTCACCGCCGGCGGCACGCGCGAGCCGATCGACAGCGTCAGGTTCATCGGCAACAGCTCCTCCGGGCGCATGGGCTTCGCGCTCGCGCAGGCCGCACGTGAGCGCGGCGCGGAGGTCACGCTCGTGGCCGCCAACGTGGGGCTCGCTACGCCCCCCGGCGTGACACGTTGCGAGGTCGTCACCGCGGCGGAGCTGAAGGCGGCGTGCGAGCGCGAGTTCCCCGGCTGCGACGTGCTGCTGATGGCCGCCGCCGTCGCCGACTTCACGCCCGCGGAGCCAGCCGACGGCAAGATCAAGAAGGCCGAGCGCACACGCATGGAGCTCGTGCTCGAGCCCACCGCCGACGTGCTCGCGGGGCTCGCCGCACAGCGCCACAACGGGCAGACGCTCGTGGGCTTCGCCGCCGAGCACGGTCGGCACGCGGTCGAGTCCGCGCGTGGCAAGCTCACCGCCAAGGGCCTCGACGCGCTCGTCGTCAACGACATCTCCCGCTCTGACATCGGCTTCGACGTCGACGCCAACGAGGTCACCATCCTCACCGCCGCGCCCGCTCCAAACGGGTCGCACGCTGCCACCTCGAGCGCCGCCGGCGGCCCGCGGATCCAGGAGCGCCACGTCCCGCGAGCGAGCAAGGCGACGGTCGCCGACGCGATCCTCGACGCCGTCGAGAGTCTGCGGGGCAGCGGTTAAACTCATCCCATGGAGAGCGTCTACGATCTCTATCAACGGGGTTGCGAGCTGCTCGGCCACGGCGACCATCAGGCCGCGATCGTCCCGTTGAGCAAGGCGCGCGACCTCGAGCCCGACAAGGAGTCGATCCGCGAGGCACTCGGGCGCGCGCTGTTCCACGCGCAGCGCTACGCAGGCGCCGCCGCGGAGTTCCAGGCGGTCGCCGCCAGGACGCCCACCAACGACTACGCGCAGTTCTGCCTGGGCCGCTCGATGCAGCTGCTCGGACGCCACCGAGAGGCGTGCAAGCCGCTGGCGCTGGCGTGCTCGCTGCGGCCCGAACGCGCCGACTACCGGCTGTACCGCGAACGTGCTCGCCGTGACGCCGCATCGTCCCCGACGGATGAGGGGGAGCGTGCCTGAGCCAGCCACGGGCGCTCGCCCCGCTGCTATCCTCGAACGAGAACTTTCGTGCCGGCGCGCAGGCGGCGGTAGCAGTGCCGAGAGTGGGCGCCCGCCCGCTCTTTTTGCGTAAGGGAGCGAATTGATGAGCGCATTGCAGACAGACATAGAGAGGCGTCTGGCCGACAGCGAGCCCGAGATCGAGGTGCTGCTCGCAGAGGTCTCCGGCGGTCGCTGCCTGCGCGTGTTCATCGATCACCCCGACGGCGTCACGCTCGCCACGTGCGAACGCGTCACGCTGGCGCTCAACGACCTGCGCGAGCGCTACTCGCTGGAGGTCTCCTCGCCCGGTCGCGAGCGCCCGCTGACCAAGCCCGCCCACTTCCGCCGCTTCGTCGGGCACCGCGCGCGTGTGCGCACGCGCCATCCGCGCCCGATCGTCCAGCTCGACGGCGAGCGGACGGGCGGCGCGCGGCCGATGCAGAGTTTCACCGGAGAGCTGGTGGGGGCTTCCGAGGAGGAGGTCACGCTAGCGGCCGACGGGGGCGTCATCGCGATCCCCTATTCGGAGATACGTCGTTCGAACCTGATCGAGGAGTAGAGCAAGCCATGTCACGCGAAATCCTTGAGGCAATGCACGCGCTCGCGCGCGAGAAGGGGATCGAGCCCGAGAAGCTGATGATCGCGCTCGAGGACGCGCTGCTGTCCGCCTACAAGAAGCAGCCCGGCTCGGCCAAGTACGCGCGTGTGGAAATGGACCGCGAGACCGCCGACTTCCGCGTCATCGAACTGATCATCCCCGAGCGCCTGGAGGCGCACCTGATCGTCGAGACGATCGACGAGGAAACCACCGTCGACCCAGAGACCGGCGAGATGCGCGAACCCGAGGAACCGGAAATCGACCCCGCGAAGTTCGCCGAATACCGCGACCAGATCGACGAACGCGACGTCACGCCCGACGACTTCGGGCGGATCGCCGCGCAGACCGCCAAGCAGGTGATCCTGCAGCGCATCCGTGAGGCCGAGCGCGACATGATGTACGAGGAGTACCGCGACCGCGTCGGCGAGCTGATCACCGGCATCGTGCAGCAGTCCGACTCGCGCTACACGCTCGTGCAGCTGCGCGAACGCGTCGAGGCTCTGCTGCCCAAGTCCGAGCAGGTCGAGGGCGAGCGCTACGACCACTCCCAGCGCATCAAGGCCGTCATCAAGGAGGTCTCGCCGTCGACCAAGGGGCCGGCCATCATCGTCTCCAGGCGCGACCCGGAGCTGATCAAGAAGTTGTTCGAGCTCGAGGTTCCCGAGATCGCCGACGGACTCGTGGAGATCGCCAACGTCGCCCGCGAGCCCGGCTACCGCTCGAAGATCGCCGTCATCTCGCACACCGACGGCGTCGACCCCGTCGGCGCGTGCGTCGGCCCGCGCGGCTCGCGCGTGCGCATGGTCGTCTCCGAGCTGCGCGGCGAGAAGATCGACATCATCCCCTTCAACGACGAGCCCGCGCGCTTCGTCGCCAAGGCGCTCTCGCCCGCGCGTGTGCGCGAGGTGCTCGTCGACGACGAGGCCAAGCAGGCCACCGTGATCGTGCCCGACGACCAGCTCTCGCTGGCGATCGGACGCGAGGGTCAGAACGCGCGGCTGGCCGCGCGCCTGACCGGCTGGCGCGTGGACATCCGCTCGGAGACCGAGTTCGCGGCCGAGGAGGCCGAGCACGGCTACGAGGAGGAGGAGGTCCAGGGGCGCTGCGCCGCGATTCTCTCCAACGGCCGGCGCTGCCCCAACGCCGCGCTGCCAGGCTCACGCTACTGCGGCCTGGAAACACACCAGGCGCTCGCCAACATCGCCAGCGACAACGTCGGCGATCTCGCCGGCGAGGGCGGCGAGGACGTCTCGACCGCCGTCATCGAGCAGCAGGCGCACGAGGCAGCCACAGGGGAGCAGGCGACATAGAGCGTCACGTGCCCCGGCGCCGCTGCGTCGGCTGTGGGCGGATCGCGCCGAAGTCCGAGCTCCTGCGCCTCGCCGCCGACCCCGACGGCGAGCGTCCTCCCAGGCGCGTGCTGCTCGATCCCGCCGGCGAGATGCCCGGCCGTGGCGCGTACCTGTGCCGTGGCCAGGGCCCCGCGCTGGCCGACCCGGCCTGCCTGGAGCGCGCGACGCGCCGAGGCGGGATCGCGCGCGCGCTGCGCTCGCCCGTGACGCTCGATCGCAAGCTCGTAGAATCCGTGAGTCGATGAGCAAGAAGCGCGTACACGAGATAGCCAAGGAGCAAGGTCTCTCCAGCAAGGAGCTGCTCGAGAAGCTCAAGGCCGCCGGCATCGACGTCAAGGCCGCCGCCTCCTCCGTCGAGGAGAGCGCCGCGCTGAAGGCGCTCGGCGCCGGCGCAGGCGCGCACGCAGTCCCCGCTAGCTCCAACGGCGCGCCGAAGGCATCGGCGGCGCCCGCGCCCCCGGCCGCCGCGCCGGCACCGCTCGCGAGCGCCCCGCCCACGAGCGCGCAGGCGCCAGCCCCTCCGGCGCCAGCCTCCGCGCCGCCGGCATCCCCGCCAGCCGCGAGCGCGCCACAGTCCAGCTCCCCCGCACCAGCGGCCGTCGCGACCGCCCCCGCCGCGCCGGCCCCCTCGGGCTCCGCCCCGTCGGCATCGGCCGCGGCCGCCGAGCGCGACCGGGTGCGCCCGACGCGCGACTCGCGCACCGGCGAGCGCACGCCCGGCGACATCGGGCCGGGAGGACGCAGGCGCGTGGTCATCGACTCGCAGGCCTCGCGCCGTCAGCAGGGCGGGCCCTCCAACCAGCCCCAGCGCCGTCCCCGCCGCGGACGCCGCCGGCGCGGCACCTACGACGAGACGATCGCGCCGATCGACACCGCCGCGATGGAGGCCACCGACCTGATCCGCGTCAACTCCGGGTCGACCGTCAAGGACATCGCCGAGTACCTCGGCGTGGCCGTGCCCGAGGTGATCAAGAAGCTGATGTCGCTGGGGGAGATGGCGACGCTCACGCAGACGCTCTCCGACGACGCCATCCAGGTGCTCGCGGACGAGTTCGACAAGCAGATCGAGATCGTCCACGCCGCCGACGACGTCGAGGTCGAGCCCGAGTACGAGGACGCCGACGAGGACCTCGTCGACCGGCCTCCCGTGGTCACGATCATGGGGCACGTCGACCACGGCAAGACCTCGCTGCTGGACGCCATCCGCGAGACCGAGGTCGTCGCAGGCGAGGCCGGCGGCATCACCCAGCACATCGGCGCCTACCAGGTTCGCCACGCCGGTAAAGAGATCACCTTCCTGGACACGCCCGGCCACGAGGCCTTCACGGCGATGCGCGCGCGCGGCGCCAAAGTGACCGACCTGGCCGTGATCGTCGTCGCCGCCGACGACGGCGTCAAGCCGCAGACGGAGGAGGCGATCGACCACGCCAAGGCCGCCGAAGTGCCGATCATCGTCGCGGTCAACAAGATCGACAAGGAGGGCGCCCAGCCCGAGCGCGTGCGCACCGAGATGACCCAGCACGGGCTGCAGCCGTCGGAGTGGGGCGGGGACACCGAGTTCGTCGACGTCAGCGCCAAGACCCATGAAGGTCTCGACACGCTGCTGGAGACGATCCAGGTGGTGACCGACCTAGAGGAGCTGAAGGCCAACGCCGACACCGAGGCCTCCGGCGCGGTGATCGAGTCGAAGCTCGATCCCGGTCGCGGGCCGGTCGTCACGATCCTCATCCAGCGCGGCACGCTGCGGGTGGGCGACGCGCTAGTCGCCGGCGCGCACTTCGGGCGCGTGCGCGCGATGCACGACTTCACCGGCGGCAAACTCAAGCGCGCGATGCCCGGCCAGCCCGTCGAGGTGCTCGGCTTCGACGGCGTGCCCGAGGCCGGCGAGCACGTGCGCGTGGTCGAGAACGAGCGCCGCGCGCGTCAGCTCGCGGGCGAGCGCGCCAACCGCCTGAAGACCGAGGCGCTCGCGCGGCGCTCCGGGCGCAAGGTCTCGCTCGAGGACGTCTTCAAGCTCGCCCAGGAGGGCACCGTCAAGGAGCTCGGCCTGGTCGTCAAGGCAGACGTCGCCGGCTCGCTGGAGGCGATCGAGGACGAGATCGCCAAGCTGCCCCAGCAGGAGGTCAAGGTCAACATCATCCACCGCGGCGTCGGCGGCATCAACGAGTCCGACGTGATGCTCGCGTCGGCCTCCGACGGTGTGATCCTCGCCTTCAACGTGCGCCCCGTCGGCGACGCGCGCCACATCGCCGACCGCGAGGGCGTCGAGATCCGCTCCTACGCGGTCATCTACCGCGCGATCGAGGAGCTGCGCGCGGCGATGCAGGGCATGCTCGCGCCCGAAGAGGTCGAGACGCCGCTCGGCCAAGCCGAGGTGCGCCAGCTGTTCAAAGCCTCGCGCATCGGCACCATCGCCGGCTCGTTCGTCACCGAGGGCAAAGTCACGCGCGGCGCGCGCGTGCGTGTCGTGCGCGAGGGCACCGTCATCTACGACACCACCATCGAGAGCCTGCGCCGCTTCAACGAGGACGCGCGCGAGGTCGCCAGCGGCTTCGAGTGCGGGATCGTGCTCACCAACTTCCAGGACCTGCACGAGGGCGACGTGCTCGAGACCTATGAGACGCGACAAGTGGAGCGCGAGCTCTCCAGCTGAGACCGTGCAGGGACCGGGGTCGCCGCGCGGAATTGGAGGGGTAGGATGAGCAGCGGACGGATGCGCCGCGTCGATGAGGCGATTCGGCAGGTGCTCGGCGATGCCGTGGCGGGTGACCTCAAGGACCCGAGAGTGGGATTTGTGACCGTGACCGATGTCAGAACCAGCCCAGACCTGCGCCACGCGCGCGTGTACGTGAGCGTGCTCGGCGCCGACGGCGGCGTCTCGCGGCCGGACGAGCGCGAGCTCACGCTCGACGGGCTGCGCAGCGCCCACGGCTTCCTGCAGGCGCGCGTCGCCCGCGAGCTGCGTCTCAAGCGCACACCCGCGCTGGAGTTCTTCTACGACGACACCACCGATCGGGCGCTGCGTGTGGAGGAGCTGATCGCGGGCTCCCCGGCATCGTCCTCGGAAGGGGAGAGGGAGGAGACCGAGCGCCGATGAGCGAGATCCCGCCCGTCGAGGTCACCCGCGAGCTGGTGCTCACGCGGCTGCGCGAGGACGAGCGCTTCGTGCTCGCCGCCCACGAGAACCCCGACGGCGACGCGCTCGGCTCGCTCGTGGGGATGCAGGGTCTGCTGAGCGCGCTCGGCAAGGACTCCGTGATGTTCATCTCGCCCGACGACCTGCCGCTGCCGCGCGAGTACCGCTTCTTCTCGCTCGACGGCCTCATCACGCTGCCGCCGGCGGACGTCGCCAAGCGCACCGTCGTGTTCCTCGACTGCGGCAACATCGACCGCAACTCCGCCAGCGTGCTGCGCGACGGCGCGCATCTGCTGAACGTCGACCACCACCACGACAACACGCGCTTCGGCACGCTCAACCACGTCGTGCCCGACGCCTCTTGCACGGCCGAGATCGTGTGGGACCTGATGCACGGGCTCGGCGTGCGCCCCACGACAGCGATCGCCGAGGCGCTGTACATCGGGCTGATCACCGACACCGGGCGCTTCATGTACGAGAACACCGGGCCGCGCGCGCACGTCATGGCCGCCGAGCTGATCGAGGCGGGCGTCGACGTTCCCGGCGTCTACCGCCGGCTGTACGAGGGCGTGCCGCTGGGCAAGCTCACGCTGCTCGCGCTCGCGCTGTCGCAGCTGCAGCGCTTCGACGCCGGCGAGCTCGCGATCGCCACGCTCAGCGCCGAGGACTTCGACCGCGCCGACGCCGAGGAGAGCTACTCCGAGGGGATCATCGACCAGCTGCGCGCGCTGGAGGGGACGAAGGTGGCGGTGCTCGTGCGCGAGCTCTCCAGCGGCGAGCGCAAGGGCCAGCACAAAGTCTCGCTGCGCGCCACCGACGATGACGTCGACGTGTCGATCATCGCCCGCGCCCAGGGCGGCGGCGGCCACCGCCGCGCCGCCGGCTTCTCCACCACGCTCGACCCGGGGGAGCTGATCGCGTTCCTGCGCGAGGCGATCGCCGCGCAGCTGCACCAATCCTCAGACGGGCACGCGGCCGCCACGCTCGCCTGAGCGCTCGCGGCGGCGGCGGATCGGCGGGTGTGGCGGGGCGATGGACGGCGTGCTGCTGATCGACAAGCCCGCCGGCATGAGCTCCCATGACGTCGTCGCCGCCGTGCGACGATCACTCGGCGGCGCGCGCACCGGGCACGCGGGCACACTCGACCCGTTCGCCACCGGCCTGCTGCTCGTGCTCGTCGGCAGGGCCACCAAGGCCCAGAGCGCGCTGATGGCACTGCCCAAGCGCTACGAGACGCTCGCTCAGCTGGGAGCGCTCTCGAGCACCGGCGACACCGAGGGGGAGATCACACACACCGGACGGGTGCCGCCCGACCCGCCCGAGCTGCCGACCGGCGAGCTGCGCCAGCGCCCGCCGGTGTACTCGGCCGTCAAGATCGGCGGGGAGCGCGCGTACAAGCGCGCACGCCGCGGCGAGGGCTTCGAGATGCCCGAGCGGATCGTCACCGTGCGGCGCTTCGAGCAGCTTTGGCGCGATCCCCACGCGCCCGCGGGCGTCTCCCTGCCGGGAGCGCCGCCGCGCGCCGCCTTCGCGATCGAATGCGGGTCGGGGACCTACGTGCGCTCGTTGATCGCCGATCTCCGCGACGCCTACTGCCTGGAGCTCAGGCGCACCGCGATCGGCCCGTTCGACGTGCGCGACGCCGTCGCGCCGCCCGCCCGCGCGCAGCCGTGGCCCGATCCGCCGCTGCTGTCGCTCGGTCACGCGCTCGAGGTGATCTCCAAATAGGCTTCGCGGCCGTGGAGGTCACTCGCCTGTCCGACGTGCGGCGCGACAGACGGCGCAGCGTCGCTGTCGGCACCTTCGACGGCGTGCACCTTGGCCATCGCGAGGTCATCGCGGGCGCCGACAGCGTTCTCACCTTCGATCCCCACCCGGTTTCGGTGGTCGCACCGCAGCACACGCCCAAGCTGCTGACCACGCTCGCGCGCAAGGCCGAGCTGGTCGCCTCGCTCGGAGTGCGGGAGCTGATCGTGATCCCATTCGACCGCGAGTTCGCCAGCCGCTCGGCCGCCGAGTTCATCGACGACGTGCTCGTCGGCGCGCTCAACGCCGGCCAGGTCTCGATCGGCGAGAACTTCCGCTTCGGCCACAGGGCGCAGGGCGATCCGCGCCTGCTGTCCGCCGACGGGCGGTTCAGCACGATCGTGCACCCGCTGCTGGAGTTCGACGGGGAGATCGTCTCCTCCAGCCACATCCGCGGCCTCGTGCTCGCCGGCGAGATCACCGAGGCCAACCGGCTGCTGGGGGCCGGCTTCGAGCTGTGCGGGGAGGTCGTGCACGGCGATGAGCGCGGGCGCGAGCTCGGCTTCCCGACCGCCAACCTCGTCCCCGACGAGGCGCTCGTGTGTCCCGGCCACGGCGTGTACGCGTGCCTGGCCGACGGCCGACCGGCGGCTGTCAGCATCGGCGTGCGCCCGACGTTCAACACCGGCCGCGGCGAGCTGATCGAGGCCTACATCCTCGACTTCGACGGCGATCTCTACGGCCGCCCGCTGCGCCTGCAGTTCCTGCAGCGACTGCGCGGCGAGCGGCGATTCGACGATCCCGCCGCCCTGATCGAGCAGATGCACCGCGATGTCGAGCGCACGCGCGAGGTCGCCGCGGCGCCAGGGGTCTGACGGCCGTCTGCTACCGTGCCGGTGCTAATGGCCGCCATCACCACCGAGCGCAAGCGCGAGCTCGCCACCCAGTTCGGCTCCGGCGAGCAGGACACCGGCAACACCAAGGTCCAGATCGCGCTGCTCACCGAGCGCATCAACCACCTCACCGAGCATCTGCGCGAGCAGCACAAAGACCACAGCTCCCGCCGCGGCCTGCTGATGCTCGTCGGGCGCCGCCGGCGCTTCCTCGACTACATGAAACGCCACGACCTCGAGGGCTACCGCGCGCTGATCAAAGAGCTCGGCCTGCGTAGATAGTCCGATGGCGGTGATCGCGCCTGGCACGCCTGCGCCGAGCTTCACGCTCGCGCGCGCCGACGGCGAGAGCTTCACCGAGCGGGACCTGCAGGGCCGCACGAGTGTGCTCGTGTTCTACCCGTTCGCGTTCAGCCCCGTGTGCACCGACCAGCTGCAGCTCTACGAGGATCTGCGCGGCGAGCTGACCGCGCGCGGGGACGCGCTGTACGGGGTCTCCTGCGACTCCACCTGGGCGCAGAGCGCGTTCAAGGAGAAGCTCGCAGTCGGCAGCGAGCAGCTGTCAGACTTCGAGCCCAAGGGCGCCGCGTGCGCCGCGTTTGGGGTGCTGCACCCCGGCGGCTTTCCCCAGCGCGCACTGGTCATCACCGGCCCCGACGGGGTGGTGCGCTGGAGCTTCCAGGCCGACTCGCCGGGCGAGCTGCCCGGCGTCGAGCTGCTGCGCGAGGGTCTCGCCGCCGCCGGCTCCTAGCCTGACCCGCCAGCCCAGTCCGCTAAGCTCCGTCCGTTCGGGAAAAGAGAAAAAGAGAAACGGACCGCCGACCGACGGGCGGAACAGGAAGGCAGTGAATATGAGCAGTGACGCCGTTACACGGGTCTCCGTGGAGATCGCTGGTAGCGAGATCTCGTTCGAGACCGGCAGGATGGCCAAGCAGGCCTCCGGCGCAGTCGTCGTCCGCCAGGGCGACACGATGGTGCTTTGCACCGCCGTCGCGGGAGGCATTCGCGACACAGACTTCATGCCCTTGACGGTGGACGTCGAGGAGCGCATGTACGCCGCCGGGAAAATCCCCGGCTCGTTCTTCAAGCGCGAGGGCCGCCCCGGCGAGAAGGGCACCCTGACCGCGCGCATGATCGACCGGCCGATTCGGCCGCTGTTCCCCAAGGACTGGCGCTACGACACGCAGCTCGTGGCGATCCCGCTGTCGATCGATCACGTCCACCCGTACGACATCCTCGCGATGAACGGCGCCTCAGCCGCGCTGATGATCTCCGACATCCCGCTGCCGACGCCCGTCGGCGCCGTGCGCATCGGCAAGATCGACGGCAACTTCGTCGTCAACCCCCCGGAGGAGGATCTGCTCCCGGATGCGGAGAACAGCTCCGACCTCGACCTGATCGTCGCGGGCACCGAGGACGCCATCCTGATGGTCGAGGCTGGCGCCAACGAGATCCCCGAGGCGGAGATCCTCGACGCGCTGGACATCGCCCACGCGGCGATCAAGAAGCTGTGCGCGCTGCAGCGCGACCTAGCCGCCAAAGTCGGCAAGGAGAAGAAAGTCTTCGAGCCGATCACCGTCGATCCGGCCGTGCTGGACGCGATCCGCGCCTCGCACGGCTCGCAGCTCGACGCGGCCACGCAGGTCGAGGACAAGCTCGAGCGCCAGGACGCCACCAGGGCCGTCGAGGCGGCGATCCTCGAGCAGCACGCTCCCTCGGCGCCCGAGGGAGCCTCAGAGGAGCAGCTCGTGGCCGCCAAGGAGCGCCGCGCGGCGGTTCAGCTCGCGTTCGACAAGCTCGAGAAGTCGATCATCCGCGAGCGCATCGCGGTGCACAAGAAGCGCCCCGACGGGCGCTCGGAGAACGAGATCCGCGACATCTCCATAGAGGTCGGCGTCACCCCGCGCACGCACGGCTCGGCGCTGTTCACCCGCGGTCAGACGCAGGCGCTGAGCGTCGTCGCGATGGGCACGCTCAAGGAGGAGATGCGTCTGGACACGCTCGGCCTGGAGACCAAAAAGTACTACTGGCACCACTACAACTTCCCGCCGTTCTCGGTCGGGGAGGCTGGACGCATGGGTGGCGTCAAGCGCCGAGACATCGGTCACGGCGCGCTCGCCGAGCGTGCGCTCGTGCCGATGATCCCCTCGATCGAGGACTTCCCGTACACGATCCGCGTGGTCTCGGACATCCTCGAGTCCAACGGCTCCTCCTCGATGGCCTCCGTGTGCGGCTCCTCGCTGTCGCTGATGGACGCCGGCGTGCCGATCAAACGGCCCGTCGCCGGGATCGCCATGGGGCTGATCAAAGAGGGCGACGACTACATCGTGCTCACCGACATCGCCGGCGTCGAGGACCACCTCGGCGACATGGACTTCAAGGTCGCCGGCACCGAGCACGGGATCACCGCGCTGCAGATGGACATCAAGATCACGGGCGTCACCTTCGACATCCTGCGCGACGCGCTCGCGCAGGCCAAAGAGGCGCGCACGTTCATCCTCGGCAAGATGGCCGACGTCATCAAGAGCCCGCGCGAGCAGCTCTCGCAGTTCGCGCCGCGCATCCAGACGATCCAGATCGATCCCTCCCAGATCGGCCTGCTGATCGGCAAGGGCGGCGAAACCATCAGGGGGCTCTCGGAGGAGTTCGACTCCCAGATCGACGTCAACGACGACGGCCAGGTGCTGATCTACTCCGCCAACGGGGAGATGGGCGACGCGCTCGTGGAGCGCGTGCGGATGATGATGAAGGAGGTCGAGGTCGGCGACGAATACGTCGGCAAGGTCGTGAAGACCACCACCTTCGGCGCGTTCATCGAGCTCGCCAAGGGCACCGACGGGCTGCTGCACATCTCCAACGTCTCACCCGGCCAGCGCGTGGACAGCGTCGAGGACGTGCTCAACAAGGGCGACGAGGTCAACGTGCGCGTGGTCGAGGTCGACCGCGAGCGCGGACGTATCGGCCTGCGCCTGAGCGAGGACCCGGACATCGCCGGCAAGTCCGTCGAGGAGCTCGCCGGCGTCGGCACCGGCGGCGGTGGCGGCAACCGCGGACCGCGCGAGGGCGGCAGGGGGGGTGGGGGCGGGTCCTCATCAAACGGCCGCGAGCGCTCCGACCGTGGCCGCCGGCGTGAGGGCGAGCGCGGCTCAGGGCGCCCGCGCCACGGTCGCGATTGACCGCAGAGTCCTCGGGCGTGAGTGACGAGCACCGGATAACCACGCTCGACTCGGGCGTGAGGGTGGTCACCGAACGCGTGCCCAGCGTGCGTTCGGTGGCCCTTGGCTTCTGGATCGCCACGGGCTCGGTCGCCGAGCACGAGGATCAGGCGGGCATCTCGCACCTGCTCGAGCACATGCTGTTCCGCGGCACCGAGCACTACGGGTCACAGGAGATCGACGAGATATTCGACTCCATGGGAGCGGAGATCAACGCCGGCACCGACAAGGAAGCCACGTCGCTGTACACGCGCGTGCTCGACCGCCATCTCGAGCACGCCTTCGAGGTGATGAGCGACATGATCTGGCAGCCGCGCTTCGGCGAGCTGGAGGCCGAGCGCGAGGTCGTGCTGGAGGAGATCGCGATGTATGAAGACGACCCCCAGGACCGCGTCTTCGATGTGCTCGGCAGGGCGATCTTCGGCTCGCACCCGCTGGGCCGCGCCGTGATCGGCACCGCCGAGGTCGTCGGCGCCGTCACGCGCGAGCAGCTCGCGGCGTTTCACGCGCAGCGCTACCTGCCCGGCAGCATCGTGATCGCGGCAGCCGGCTCGGTCGACCACGACGCGCTCGTGGAGATGGCCCGCGCCGTCGAGCCCGCGTCCGCCAGCGAGCTCGCGCAGGCGGCGTTCGGCAACGGCCATTCCGCGCAGTCCGCCCACGCGGACGCGGACGCGGCAGCCGCTCCCGACTTCACGCCCCGCGCGCGGTTCCTGCAGAAAGACACCGAGCAGTACCACGTGTGCGTCGGCGGCGCGGGGATCGCGCGCACCGACGAGCGGCGCTTCGCGCTGCGCGTGCTCGAAGGCGTGCTCGGCGGCACGTCCTCCTCGCGGCTCTTCCAGGAGATCCGCGAGCGCCGCGGCCTCGCCTACTCGGTGTTCACGTTCTCCAACCTGTACGCCCACACAGGCGAGGTGGGCCTGTACGTGGGCACGCGGCCGGACAACATCCGCGAGGCGCTCGCCGTCGTCGCCACCGAGCTCGAGCGCTGCGTGCTCGATCCGGCCAACGAGGAGGAGCTCGTGCGCTCGCGCGAGAACCTCAAGGGGCGCATGGTGCTCGGCATGGAGTCGACCGGCGCGCGCATGAGCCGCCTGGGTGCCTCCGTGCTGAACGAGATGCCGATCCTGTCGGTCAACGAGCTGATCGAGCGGATCGACGCGATCGAGATCGACGCCGTGCGCGAGCTCGCCGGCGAGCTGTTCACGTCCAGCGCGCTGTCGGTCGCCGGCGTCGGGCCCGTGGAGAGCGAGTTCCTGGCCGCGATCGAGCCGCTCGGCGCGGGCGCCGCCGCGAGCCGGCCGGCGGACGGCGAGACGGTCGCCCGATGATCAGGGTCGCCGTCGCCGGCGCCGCCGGGCGCATGGGGCAGGCGGTGTGCGAAGCGGTACTGGGGGCCGACGACATGGATCTCGTCGGGCGCGCCGACCCGCTGCTCGACACCGCGCTCGCCGACGTGCTCGACGGCGCCGACGTGGTCGTCGACTTCACGCAGCCCGACACCGCGCTTGAGAACGCGCTCGAGTGCGTGCGCGCCGGCGTGCACGTCGTGATCGGAACCACCGGCTTCGACCCCGCGCCGCTGGAGCACGCCCGCCTCGATGACATCCAGCCCACCCGGCCCCGCGCGAACGTGCTGATCGCCCCCAACTTCGCGATCGGCGCGGTGCTGATGATGCGCTTCGCGGCCGAGGCCGCCCGCTACATGAGCAAGGCCGAGATCGTCGAGCTGCACCACGACGGCAAGCTCGACGCGCCCAGCGGCACCGCCAAGCGCACCGCCGAGCTGATGGCCGCGGCCAGCGGCGGCGCGCCACCGCCGATCCACTCCGTGCGCCTGCCCGGCCTGGTCGCCCACCAGGAGGTGATCCTCGGCGATCTCGCGCAGACGCTCACGATCCGCCACGACACGATCGGGCGCGAGTCGTTCATGCCCGGCGTGCTGCTGGCGGTGCGTCGCGTCGGCACGCTCGAGCATTCGCCCACCGTGGGCCTCGAGCAGCTGCTCTTCTGAATGACGGCGCGCATGAGATACTGGAGCCGATGAGCACTCTGAAGGACATCGGCGGCCTGGGCGCGATACTGACGGCGATCGTGACCCCCTTCGACGAGGAGGGGCGCGTCAACGAGGAGTCGTTCGTGGCGCTCATGCAGCACCTCGCCGAGAACGGCTCGGACGGGTTCGTCGTGGCCGGAACCACAGGCGAGGCCTCGACGATGACCGGCGAGGAGCAGCTGGGGCTGATCGAGCTGGCGGTCGCCGAGCGCCCCCCCGGCAAGACGATCGTCGCCGGCACCGGCACCAACGACACGCGCCAGGCGGTCCACCTGACCAAGCGCGCGACCGAGCTCGGTGTCGACGCGACGCTGTCGGTCACTCCCTACTACAACAGGCCCAGCCGCCTCGGCCTGCGACGCCACTACGAAGCCGTCGCAGCCGCCACCGACAGGCCGGTGCTGCTGTACAACATCCCCACGAGGACGGCGACGAACATGCCACCCGACCTGCTCGCCGAGCTCGCCCAGATCCCGGGCATCGAAGGCGTCAAGCAGGCCAACGCGCAGGAGCTGCAGCTGATCGACGGTCTCGCGCTGTACGCCGGCGACGACGCGACGTTCGTACGGACGCTCGACATCGGCGGCGCGGGCGTCATCAGTGTCGCGAGCCACATCGTCGGCAACGAGATGCGCCGCATGCTCGAGCAGCCCGAGAACCGCGCCGAGATCGACGCGTCGCTGCGCGACGTCTACGAGACCCTGTTCCTGACCTCCAGCCCGACGTGCACGAAGGCGGCGCTCAACCTGCTGGGGCACAACGCCGGCGGGCTGCGCCTGCCGCTGGTACAGGCCACCGCCGAAGAGACTGAGGCCGTGCGCGCGATGCTCGCACGCCACGGCCTGCTCACGAGCGCTCCCGCGTGAGCTCAAAGCTGCGCGTCCTGCCCCTTGGAGGGCTCGGGGAGATAGGCAAGAACATGACGGTCGTCGAGTACGACGGGCGCATCATCGTCGTCGACGTCGGCCTGCGCTTCCCCACACCCGAGATGGTCGGCATCGACCTGGTGCTGCCCGACTTCTCCTACCTGCGCGAGCGCTCCCGCGAGATCGAGGCGATCGTCGTCACCCACGGCCACGAGGACCATCTGGGGGCGCTGCCGTGGGTGCTGCGCGAGCTCGGCCAGCACAGCCTGCCGCCGGTGTACGGGGGCGCGCTGACGGTCGCCATGGCCCGCTCCAAGCTCGACGAGCACAAGCTGCGCGACGTCGAGCTCAACGAGATCGACCCCGGCGAGAGCCTCGAGCTCGGCCCGTTCTCGCTGGAGATGGTGCACATGACGCACTCGATCCCCGACTCCAGCGCGGTCGCGCTGGGGACCGACCTCGGCACCGTCCTGATCACCGGCGACTACAAGTTCGACCAGACGCCCGTCGACGGCCCGCCCGCGGACGTCTCGCGCCTGGCCGAGCTCGGGCGCGAGGGCGTGCTGCTGCTGTGCGGGGACTCCACCAACGTCGATCGCAAGGGCTTCTCACCGTCGGAGTCGGTCGTGGGCCCGCACCTGGAGGAGGTGTTCGCGCGCTGCGAGGGGCGGATCGTGGTCACCAGCTTCGCCTCCAACATCCACCGCGTGCAGCAGGTCGTCGACGCCGCCTACGCGCTCGACCGCAAGGTCGCGCTGGTCGGGCGCTCGATGCGCAAGAACGTCGGCATCGGGCGCACGCTCGGTCATATCGAGATCCCCGACGGGATGCTCGTGGGGCCGCGCGAGATCGCCGACTTCGCCGACGAGCGGGTCGTGATCATCTCCACCGGCTCGCAGGGCGAGCCGCTGTCGGCGCTGCGGCGCATGGCCTACCGCGACCATCCGCAGGTCGAGCTGAAGGCAGGCGACACCGTCGTCTTCTCCGCGACGCCCGTCCCCGGCAACGAGCGCGCCGTCAACGAGACGATCGACCGCCTCTACCACATCGGCTGCGACGTGATCACGCCGCGCGAGGCGCCCGTGCACGCCTCCGGGCACGGTTACGCCGAGGAGGTCAAGCTGATGCTCAACCTCGTCAAGCCGCGCTACGTGATGCCCTTCCACGGCGACTTCAAGCGCCTGCGCCTGCACGCTCAGCTCGCGGAAGCCGTCGGCGTGCCGCCGCGCGACATCTTCCAGGGCGACAACGGCCTGCCGCTGGAGCTCGACGAGCGCGGGGCGCGCTTCGGCTCGCGCGAGCAGGCGGGCATGATCTTCGTCGACGGCGTCGAGATCGGCGAGATGGCCGACGCGGCGTTGCGCGACCGGCGCATGCTCTCCGCCGACGGGATCTTCATCGTGGTGGTCACGATCGCCGAGCAGGACGGCAGCTCGGTCGCCGATCCCGAGGTGATCTTCCGCGGCGTCCCGTTCCTCGACGAGGCCGATGAGCTCGTGGGGGAGATACGCCTGACCGTCGAGAAGTCGCTGCGGCGGGCGGCGGGCGAGGAGATCAGGGAGGTCGACCTGCTCCAGCAGGTGCTGCACGACGATCTCGCGAAGCTAGTCTACGATCGTCTGAAGCGCAGGCCGATGGTCCTCCCGGTCGTCGTCGAGGTCTGAGTAGGCCGGCAGGCGCACCACGAAGCGCGCGCCCGTGGACCCGGGCGCTGACTCCAGGGTGACGCTGCCGCCGTGCGAGACGGCCACCGCGTGGACGATCGCCAGGCCGAGGCCGAACGAGCTGCCGGCGTCGCCCGCTCCGCGCACGAAGCGCTCGAACAGCGTCGGCGCCAGCTCGGGGGGCACGCCGGGACCGTCGTCCTCGACCACCAGCTGCACCTTGCCGTCCCCGCCCGTCAGCGTCGCCACGCGGATCGCGGTGCCCGGCGGCGTGTGGCGCAGCGCGTTCTCCAACAGGTTGATCGTCAGGCGGTGCAGCTCGTCGCGCGAGCCCATCACCATCGCCGGGTGGATGTCCAGCGAGATCTCGTGGGCGGTGCTCACCGGCCCCAGCTCGGCGGCCGCCTCGACGACGATCTGCGCGAGGTTGCACGGCTCGCGCGCGACCACGCGCGCGGCGTCGGTGCGCGCGAGCAGCAGCAGGTCGGCGACCAGCCGGCGCATCCGCTGCGAGGAGCGCAGCGCCGAGCGCGCCGCCTCGCCCTGGTCGCCCTGAAGGGATTCCGCGAGCAGCTCGAGGTTGGCCAGCACGCTCGTCAGCGGCGTGCGCAGCTCGTGCGAGGCGTCGGCCACGAACTGGCGCTGGCGCACGAGCATCGACTCGGTCTCGCTGCGCGCGGCGTCCAGCTCGCGGAGCATGCCCTCGAGCGTGCGCGCGAGTTCCGCCACCTCGTCGTCGGCCTGCGGCTGGGGCACGCCGCGCGAGGGGTCGCGGGTGCGCGCGATCTCCGCGGCGGTGGAGGTGAGCGTCGCGATCGGCGCCATCGCGCGACGCGCGATCGCCATCCCCGCGAGCAGCGCGAGCAGGCTGCCCGCCAGCACCCCGAGCACCAGGAACAGCTCCACGCGCTTGACCGTCGCTTCGGTGGGCGCCGTCTCGCGCGCATACTGGAAGATCAGCTCGCCGAGGGGGGACAGGTTGGGCTCCACGACCCGCACGATCCTCGTGATCACGCGGTAGCCGTGCGCGGTGCCGACCACGGGCTTTCCGGCCTCCAGCTGCTGCGGTATGCCGAACGAGGGAGCGTGGGCGGGATACTGTTCGAGCACGCCGCCCGCCTCGTAGAGGATCCTGATGACCGTGTCGGGCGTGGCGATGTCAGGCAGCGGCGGGGTGATGTGGAGCTCAAGCGAAGGGTCGGCCGTGACTTTCAGCTCGGTTGGCAGCTGGTTGGCCGTTTCGCTGACGTCGTGATTGAAGTCCGAGCGGATGCGGTGCACCGTCAGCGAGCCGATCGCCAGCGCGAACGCGCACAGGATCACGAACGTCAACAGCGCCGAGACTCCCGCCAGGCGCACGCGGATCGGCAGGCGGTCGAAGCCGGCTGTGATCCTCAAGGACGCGGGCAGGCGCGAGCCGACGCGCTTCAGCGACGCGGAGAGGCTAGGCGCGGAGGACGTAGCCGGCTCCCCTGATGGTGTGCAGGAGGCGGGGCTCGCCGTCGGCCTCCAACTTGCGGCGCAGGTTGGATACGAACACCTCGATCGTGTTCGTGGTCGAGAACGGGTCATAGCCCCACACCTCGTCGAGCAGGCGCTGGCGGGAGATGACGATGCGCTCGTTGCGCATCAGGTACTCGAGCAGCTCGAACTCGCGCTGGGTGAGCTCGATCCTCCTCGCGCCGCGGAGCACCTCGTGGGTGTCGACGTTCAGCGACAGGTCGCCGACACGCAGCGGCGCGGAGCCACGCGGGGGGCGCCGGCGCAGCAGCGCGCGCATGCGCGCGAGCAGCTCCTGGCGCTCGAACGGCTTGACCAGATAGTCGTCGGCGCCCGCGTCCAGGCCCTCCACGCGCGACTCCAGCGCGTCGCGTGCGGTCAGGATCAGGATCGGCACGTCGTCGTCGGCGCGCAGCTCGCGCGCGACCTCCACGCCGTCGAGCTTGGGCAGACCCAGGTCGAGGATCACGAGATCGGGCGCGAACGCGTGCCCCTGCTCGAGCGCCGCGCGCCCGTCGGCGGCCGTCCTCACCTCGTATCCCTCCATGCGCAGGGAGCGCTGGAGTGCCTGTGCGATGTCCTCGTCGTCCTCTACCACGAGGACGCGTGGTGCGCGGGAGAAGTCGTTCATGTCTTTATGTAAGTAGCAGCGTGTAAAGCGATGGTAAGGCCAGGAGGCAGGTTCCGGGCGCCCGGTGTCGAAGTTGCGCGAGATGGCATCCACGCGCAAACGCGCCTCCTCGCGCCCGCAGAGCTCGCGTCGGCGCGCTCCCGCCCGGGCACGCTCCACGCGACGGCGTCGCTCGCGAAGCGCTCCGAGCCTTGGATCGCTGCTCTCCGGCGGGCTGCCGCGACTGCCGGCGCTCGATCAGCGCCAGCGCGACGTGCTCGGCCTGGCGCTGGTGGCGTTGGGAGTGTTCATGGGCTTCGTCCTGTACGGCGGCTGGAACGGCGGGCGCGCCGGACATGGCCTGGCGGTGGCGCTCGGCTGGACGCTCGGGCGCGCGCGCGTGCTCACGCCGGTGACGCTCGTGATGGGCGGCGGCGCGCTGCTGCTGCGCCCGGTGCTGCCCGCGCTGCGACCGCTGCGCACGGGTGCGCTGTGCGTGTTCGCCGCGGTCACGCTCGCGCTGGCGGCGGGCATGCTCGGTCTCAGCTCCGGGCCCGCCAACGGCGCGCACGTGTGGAGCTCGACGCACCTGCAGACGCATGGCGGCATCGCCGGCGAGGCGCTCTACCAGCTCACCCACAGGCTCGTGCAGGACGTGGGCGTGGACATCCTCGTCGTGTTCCTGCTGGTCACGGGCGTCATCCTGCTGACCGGCGCCTCGATCGCCAGCGTCATCCGGGCGACGGGCAGCGGCGTGCTCGACACCACGCGGATGGTGCGCAGCCTGGCAGAGCGCGAGCCGCAGGCCCGCGGCGCTCGCGCACGCACGCCGTCGCAGCTGGCCGCGATCGAGCAGGATCTGGACGCTTCGCCGCTGACACCCCCGGAGCCCTCGCCGCGCGAGCTGATCGTCCGCGCGACCCACGTGGAGGCGCCGTCGCACGATTGGCGCGACGAGGACGAGCCGTACCCGCCGGACACCCCGGAGCATCCAGATAGCGGCCTGCAAGATGATCTGGCGGACGAGCAGGTGCCGGCCGCGGGCGAGGCGCATGCGGGCGAGGAGGAGCACATCTCGGGCGTGGCGCACGCCGACGCGGGGGGCCTGGACTCCGCGCAGCTGACGCCGCAGGGGCGGCTCCGCGGCGCTGTGACCGACGATCCGGACTTCGTGTGGGAGCTGCCCGAGGCCGCCAAGCTGTTGGCTCGCTCCAGCGCCGAGCAGACGCGCCCGGACACCGCCGGGCAGGAGCGCACGGCGAGCAACCTGGTCGAGGCGCTGGGGCACTTCGGGGTGCAGGCGAAGGTCATCGGCACGGTCGCGGGCCCGCACATCACCCGCTACGAGCTGCGCCTGGCGCCCGGCACGAAGGTCGCGAAGGTGGCGCAGCTGAAGGACGACCTCGCCTACGCGCTCGCGGCGACGGACATCCGCATCCTCGCGCCGATCCCCGGCAAGCAGGCCGTCGGCGTGGAGGTGCCCAACGCCCACCGGCGCATCGTCAAGCTCGGCGACGTCTTCCAGGCGCCGCCTCCGGACTGGTCGCCGCTGACGGTGTGGCTCGGCAAGGACGTCGCCGGCAAGGCCATCGGCGCGGACCTCGCGAAGATGCCGCACATCCTCGTCGCGGGCACCACCGGCGCGGGCAAGTCCGGCGCGATCAACGCGATGCTCTCGAGCGTGCTGCTGCGCGCGACGCCGCACGAGGTGCGCCTGGTGCTCGTCGACCCCAAGCAGGTGGAGCTCAACCACTACGAGTCGATCCCGCACCTGCTCACGCCGGTGATAACGAGCCCGCGCATGGCCGCGAACGCGCTGCAGAACCTGGTCAAGGAGATGGAGCAGCGCTACGGGATCATGTCGCTGGCGCGCACGCGCAGCCTGATCGAGCTGAACAAGGCGCGCGCCAAGCGCGACGAAGCGCCGCTGCCGTACATCCTGTGCGTGATCGACGAGCTCGCCGACCTGATGATGGTGGCGCCAGCCGACGTCGAGGACTCGATCATCCGCCTGGCGCAGAAGGCGCGCGCCGTCGGCATCCACCTCGTGCTCGCCACGCAGAGCCCGCGCGTGGATGTGATCACCGGCATGATCAAGGCGAACGTGCCCTCGCGCATCGCCTTCGCGGTCTCCTCGCAGACCGACTCTCGCGTGATCCTCGACCAGAACGGCGCTGAGTCGCTGCTGGGGCAGGGGGACATGCTGTTCAGCCCCGTCGGCAGCTCGCGCCTGCAGCGCATCCAGGGCGCCTACATCGACGAGGCGCAGATCGCCAAGCTGACCGACCTGTGGCGCCGCCAGGGCGAGCCGGAGCTGCGCGAGGAGCTGCTCGAGGAGGTCGAGCCCGAGGAGGGCGAGGGCGCAGGCAGGGGCAACGACGAGTTCGACCCGGACGAGGATCCGCTGCTCACGGACGCGATCCGCCTGGTCGCCGAGATGCAGACGGCCTCCACGTCGATGCTCCAGCGGCGCCTGCGCCTGGGCTACACGCGGGCGGGGCGGATGATCGACATGCTCGAGCGCCGCGGCGTGATCTCCGGCTACGAGGGCTCCAAGCCGAGGCAGGTGCTGATCACCGAGGCCGACCTGCCGCGTGTGCTCGCTGCGCTCGGCGAGTCCGCGACCGCCGTCACCGACTAGCCTCCTGAGCTATGTCCGAGATCGGAGCAACGCTACGCGAGGCGCGTATGCGCGCTCGCGTCGACGTGTCGGAGATCGAGGCCAAGACCAAGATCCGCGCGAAGTACCTGCGCGCGCTGGAGAACGAAGAGTGGGGCCTGCTCCCGGGGCCGACGTTCGTCAAGAGCTTCCTGCGCACATACGCGCAGGCGCTGGACCTCGATGGCAAGGCGCTCGTGGAGGAGTACCGGCGCGAGCACGAGCACCCGAGCGAGGCGATGCTCGAGCCGATCGTATCCACGCCGCAGAGCCGTCGCCCACAGACCCGTTCGGGCCCAGGCGGGCGGCCGGGCTCAGGCGCGAGCCCCTCGCGGGGCTACATGCTCGCGGTCGGCGCGATCGGGGTGGTGATCGTGGCGCTGATCGTGCTGCTCGTCTCCGGCGGAGGCTCCAACACGAACACGCCGGGCACCTCCGGCGCCACGACCGCGCCCGTTCACGCGGCTCACTCCAGGCAGCACACGAGCGCGACCGGCGCCCGCCACGGCGCCGTCTCGCCCAACGCGCTCGTGGCACTGTCGCTGAAGGCGACCGCGGTGGTGTACGTATGCCTGATCGGCGATGACGGGCGCAAGCTGGTGCCCGGGATCGAGCTGCAGCCCGGCGAAAGCACCTCGACATACAGGGCCCGGCGTTTCGAGCTCACGCTCGGCAACAACTCGGTGACGATGCTCGTCGACGGCATCGCGCGCACGGTGGCGCCCTCCAGTGAACCGATCGGCTACACGATCACCAAGGCCGACGGTCGCCAGCCGCTGCCCGCCGCCCAGCGTCCGACGTGCACGTGAGCGCGCGGTGAGCGTGCGCGCCGGCATAGTCGTGACCGGCACGGAGGTGCTGACTGGTCGTGTCAGCGATCGCAACGGGCCGTGGCTGGCAGAGCGCCTGCGCGAGCTTGGCGTCGACGTCGCGTACACGACGATCGTCGGAGACCGGCCGGCGGACATGCACGCGGCGCTGGCGTTCATGGCCGAGCACGGCATCGACATGGTCGTGACCAGCGGCGGGCTGGGGCCGACAGCGGATGACCTCACGGCGGAGGTCGTGGGGGAGTTCCAGGGTCGCGAGATGGTGCTCGACGACGAGCTCGCCGGGCGGATCGCGAAGATCGTGGCGCCGCTGTTGAAACGCTGGCCGGACGTCGACCCGGAGGCGGTCGCCGCGGCCAACCGCAAGCAGGCGACGATCCCGCGGGGCGCTACCGTGCTCGAGCCGGTCGGGACCGCGCCGGGGCTGGTCGTGCCGCCGGCGGACGCGACAGCAGCTGGCTCCTCGAGCTCAGCCTCCGGGACGACGATCGTGGTCCTGCCGGGCCCACCGCGCGAGCTGCAGCCGATGTGGGCGGCGGCGCTGCGGACACAGGCGCTGCGCGCGGCGTTGGCGGGGGCGACGGTCTACCGCCAGCACACGCTGCGGCTGTTCGGAATACCCGAGTCGGAGATCGCGGAGACGCTGCGGGCGGCCGAGCGCGAGGGGGTCGAGCTCTCCCGGCTGGAGGTCACGACATGCCTGAAACGGGGCGAGATCGAGGTCGTGACGCGCTATGAGCCCGACGCGCAGGACGCCTACGACGCCTTCGTGGCGGTTATCGGCGCCCGCCACCACGACACGCTGTTCTCGCCGGACGGCAGCACGGTCGACCAGCAGGTGGCGGCGCTCCTGCGAGGCGAGCCCTCGCATCCGCGGCGCACGATCGCCACCGCCGAGTCCTGCACCGGCGGCCTGCTGGCGGGGCGGCTGACTGATCTGGCGGGCGCCTCTGACTACTTCAACGGCGGGCTGGTGGTGTACTCCAACGAGGCGAAGGTCGCTCTGGCGGGCGTCGAGCGCGAGCTGATCGAGACGCACGGCGCGGTCTCCGGCGAGGTCGCACGCGCGCTCGCAGACGGCGCCAGAGAGCGCCTGGGCGCGGATGTCGGCGTGGGGATCACCGGCGTGGCGGGCCCCGGGGGTGGCACGGAGCAGAAGCCCGTGGGGCTGGTATGGCTGAGCGTCACGCTCGCCGATGTCGAGCCCCTCACGCGCTCGGTCAACCTGCCCGGCGGCAGGGCCGACGTGCGCGAGCGCGCGACCACGGTCGCGATGCACCTCGTGCGCCGGGCGCTGAGCGAGCCCTGACCCACCGCGAGGGCCCAACGTGCGCGCGTGTGAACGTGGCCGTGGCGCATCGGCGCTAGCATCGTCTGCGCGCGATGTCCCGCGGTGCCACAGCGAGGCTGTTCGTGGCGGTCGACCCGCCACTGTCGGTGCGCGAGGATCTCGTCGAGTGGGCCCGCGGCGCGGCGGTCGCGGCGCGGGCGGCGGGCAGCTCGCGCGGGGCGGTGCGACTGCTGGACGCGGAGTCGCTGCATCTGACGCTGTGCTTCCTGGGCAGCCGTCCGGTCGACGAGATCGAGGCGCTGGCGGCGGCGCTGGCTGCCTGCGCCGAGCAGCCGTGCGAGCTGTCTGTGGGGGCTCCGCTGTGGCTGCCGACACGACGGCCGCACGCGCTGGCGGTGGAGGTTCACGACCACGAGGGCGAGCTCGCGCTCGTGCGGCAGCGGCTGAGCGAGGTGCTGTCAGGCGCCAGCGCCTGGCGCCCGGAGCGCCGCCGCTTCAGACCCCACATCACGCTCGCGCGCGTGCGCCGCGGGGCGGGCGATCGATCGGGCCACGAGCGCGCGCTGCCCGCCACGCCGCGGCTGAGCTTCACCGCCGAGGCGATCGTCATGTACCGCTCGTGGCTCGCGCCGGAGGGCGCCAGCTACGAGGAGCTCGCGCGCAGCGCGCTGGTGACGGCCGGGCGCTGAGCGCCCGCCGAGGTCCGTCAGCCTTCGCTTTCGCCTTCGCAGGTCGCGTTCGTCGGACCGTCGCCCGCGGGGGCTTCGCAGGCCTGTTCGCCTGATTCGGAGCCGGTTTCGATGCTGCAGCCCGAGGCTTCGCCTTCTTCGCATTCCGCTTCGCTGGAGCTCGATTCGCCTTCGTCGGTGGCGGCGCACACGAGGCTCTTGCGGTTGCTCGAGAGCGTCGGGGTCGCGCCGTCTTCGCATTCCGGTTCTGAGCCGTCGTCGCACGCGAAGGACCCGTTCCTGGCGCGCACGGGCGTGCTGCCGTCTTCGCAGGAAGCCGGGGACGTCGGGGCCTGCTTGGGAGCCTTCCGGGCGTGAGCGTGCTTGGCGTGATGCCTGGTCGCGTGACGCGCCGGCGGCCTGCTCTTGCGCGCGTGCGATGACTGCTGGCACGTGTGGGCGGAGCGCTCGGCCTTGGCGCGGGTGGCGGCGCTCGAGCAGGCCGGCTTGTGCGTCTGTGCGAGCGTCTGGGAGGGTCCGAGGAGCGCCGCCACGAGCACGCCCAACGACAGCGCTAGTGTGAGGGCGACGGGGAGGCGGCGGCGGTGTTGGCCGATGGTCAAGGGAGGAGTGGGGTCTCGTAGACGGGACGGCTCTCGCTTGGCTTATCGTCGGCTCGCGGGCGCGGCGCGAGCGCGAGCGGCGGTCGCTGGACGAAGCGCGGGCCCCGCGGAAATGCGAACAACTGTTCCGTCCGCAGCGCCGACTAGCTTGTCGGCTCCATTTCGAACCGGAGGAGTCAGATCATGTCCGTGACCGACCAGGAGAAGGCCGCCAAGGCGCGCGACGCCGCCCTTCAGGGCGCGCTCACACAGATCGAGCGCGAGTTTGGCAAGGGCACGGTCATGCGCATGGGCGACGAGGGCGCCCAGGTGCGCTGCGATGCGATTCCGACCGGGGCGCTCTCGCTGGATCTCGCGCTCGGCATCGGCGGCGTGCCGCGGGGGCGGATCGTCGAGGTTTTCGGCCCGGAGTCATCGGGCAAGACGACGATGATCTACCACGTGCTCGCCGAGGCGCAGAAGCTCGGCGGCGTGTGCGCGTTCATCGACGCCGAGCACGCGATGGACCCGCTCTACGCCAAAGAGATCGGCGTCGACATCGACGAGCTGCTCGTCTCCCAGCCCGACTACGGCGAGCAGGCGCTGGAGATCGCCGACATGCTCGTACGCTCGGGCGCGGTGGACGTGGTGGCGATCGACTCGGTCGCGGCGCTCACCCCGAAGGTCGAGCTTGAGGGGCAGATGGGCGACCAGACGGTCGGCGCGCAGGCGCGGATGATGTCCCAGGCGATGCGCAAGCTCGCCGGCAACCTCAACCGCACGCAGACGCTGTGCATCCTCACCAACCAGATCCGCGAAAAGGTGGGCGTGATGTTCGGCTCGCCGGAGACGCAGCCGGGCGGTCGCGCGCTGAAGTTCTACGCCTCCCAGCGCTTGGACATCCGGCGCATCGAGACGCTCAAGGACGGCACCGAAGCGGTCGGCAACCGCGTGCGTGTGAAGGTGGTCAAGAACAAGGTGGCCGCGCCGTTCCGCCAGGCCGAGTTCGACATCGAGTTCGGCAAGGGCATCTCGACCTCTGGCTGCCTGATCGACCTGGGCCTAGAGCACAACATCGTCTCCAAGTCGGGCTCGTTCTTCTCCTACGGCAACGATCGTCTGGGCCAGGGTCGCGCCGCCGCCAAGGCGCACCTCGACGAGAGCCCGACGGTGGCGAAAGAGATCGAAGACAAGATCTACGCGGCGCTGGGTCTGGGCAAGGATCTGGTGACGCCGATCGACCGCGACAAGGACGTCAAGCCGCCGATTGCAAGCGAACCGGCGGTCGCGGCAGCGTAGGGCGCGGGTGGTGGGCGCGGCGTCCCAGCGGGCGTCGCCGTCGCGGTTTAGCGTTTGACGATGGCGCACGGCGGTGGCGTCTTTCCCATTGCCGTGTAAGCAATCGGCCTGTCCTGGACATATAACGTTGTGCAGATCGACGAGGTAGGGCTCTTCGACGCGTATTTCCGAGGCCATGCGGCGCGGGTCTATGCCTTCGCGCTGCGCAGGACCGACTCCCAGGCCGCCCAGGACGTGACTGCCGAGACGTTCCTGATCGCATGGCGCAGGCGGGCAGAGATGCCGACTGAGCCACTGCCGTGGCTGTACGGGATCGCCCGCGGGATACTCGCGAATGAGACGCGCGCGGCGAGTCGCCGCGGGGCGCTCGCATCACGCATCGCCACCGAGGCGCATCCTTACGCCTCCGCCGCCGCGGGCGACCACCAGATCCTCGAGGCATTGGCCGCCTTGCGCGAGAGCGACCGCGAGGCGCTCCTGCTGTGCGCCTGGGAGGGCCTCTCAACGAAGGAGGCGGCGGCGGTCGTGGGTTGCAGCGCTGCGACCTTCGCCGTCCGGCTGCACCGGGCCCGGGGGCGGCTCTCGCGCGTCCTCGACGAAATGGAAGCAGAGGCCGACCCCGTCCTCCCCAACGACGCAGCCACGGAGCTGTCGAGATGACTCGCCGAGCCAACCTGTTCGAGCGCGTACGGGATGCAAACCCCGTCCCGGGCGTGGTCGAGCCCGATTGGGGGTCAGTGAGAGAGCGGGTGGCCGGCGAGCAAGACGGTGAGCTCGGTGGTCCTGCCGGCACCCCGGCTGTCGCCGGTGGACGGTGGCGGGTCTCATCGAGACTCGGCGGCGTGCTCGCGGGCCTGGCCCTTTGCGCCGCCGGAGCGATCATCGCCGTGCTCGCGCTCGCGCCATCGGGCGGCTCATCCGACTTCCTCGCCAGAGCCGCCGCGGCGCTCACACCGGCTGGCGGGACCGTCCTCTACGAGCGTTGGGAAAAGACGATCGCACCCGAAGCGGGCAACCCCGAGCGTCGGCAGGCGATCACCTTCGGCCCTGAGCAACTCTGGATCGAAGGTGGCCATCCGCATCGCTACCGGACGATCTTGCTGCCACGGAGCGGCCCCAGCGAAGGGAGCAGCGTCGGTGCGGGTCTCGCCTCCGCCGGTGTTGGTCTCGCCTCCACCTACGGCGTGACCCTCGGCTGGTCTGGCTTCGGCCCCCGCCCGGGAGGGATCCCCGTGTTGACCCGTGTGCAGCGCGCGACCAGCGGAGGACCGCTCGAACTCGGCGGCACTGTGGAAGCGGCGACGGGCAGGACGAACCCGGGCAGCCTGCCGCCGACACTCACCTTCCTGCCCCCCAACGAGCTGCTGCGGGCCCGGCTGCGGGTCACGCTCGGCCCATCGTTGCCCGGCCCGCACGATCAGATCATCGAAGACGGCGCCGACCCGGTCAGCGCGCTTCGTGCCGCGATCAGCGAAGGCAGGGCGCGCATGGCGGGCACGAGGCAGCTCGACGGCCGCACCGTGCAGCGAATCGATATCCATCTCCCGCAGCAGCTGCCGGCCGATGCGCCGCCACTTCCGCCCGGCCACCCCGTGATCCACAGCGAAGCCTACGCCTACGTCGAACCTGAAACGTTCCATCCGGTCGAGATCGTCTACGGCGGCCAGACCGACCGGTTCCTCACCTACGAGTACCTGCCGGCGACCGCCGCGAACGTGGCACTCACCGACATCCAGGTGCAACATCCGCGAGCGAGAGTCCTCAACACGCTCCAGGCGCCACGCGGGGCGCGGGCCGGAAAGCCACACTAGCCCGCGCGACGGCGAGGCGGCTCAACGGCGACCTCCAGCCCGGCGACTCGGGCGGGCCACTCGTCAACACCTCTGGCGAAGTCCTCGGCATGGACACCGCCGCGTCTACGACGTTCCAGATCGAGTCCTCCGCGGACGAGGGGTTCGCGATCCCGATCCACCAGGTTCAGACGATCGCGGCCGAGATCCTCGACGGCCGCGGCTCGAGCACGATCCACATCGGCACGACCGGCTTCCTGGGTGTGCTCGTGGACAGCCGCAGCAGCGACGGCGCCCTCGTCGAGGAAGCTCTCTCGGGTACGCCCGCGGCTGAAAGCGCCCTCGGCGCTGGCGACGTCATCACCGCCCTCGACGGCGCCGGCGTCAGCTCGCCGACCGCCCTCACTGACGCGATCCTGCAAGAGCACCCCGGCGACAGCGTCCGCGTCACGTGGCGCACGCAGGCAGGAGGGCAGCAGAGCGCGACGGTCAAGCTCGCGAGCGGGCCACCGCAGTGATCGAGCGTTCAGGCGCGTCTAGCCCGCCGACACGCGCAGCAGCACCGTGCTGTCAGGAGGCACCTCGGCGCTGATCGTCCCGTGGCTCGAGCTCGTGGTGTGCGCCCACACGTTGCGCAGCGAGTAGCTGGAGGCGGCCGGCAGCCCCACTGCGCTGGCGCTCGTTTCGATCGCGATCGGGCTCGAGCCGCGGTTGAGCAGCGCCACCGCGCGCGAGCCGTCGATCAGGGGCTTGACCCACACCTGCCCGTTGCCCAGGGAGGACAGGAGCGTGCCCTGGACTCCAGCCGGGTCCTGGTCGATGGCGATCACTTCGAGGTTCTGCACGGCGGCGAGGCTCGCCGGGCTGAGCTTCGTCAGATCCCTGCTGATCATCAGCGGCGCGGCGAGCATCGACCACATGCTCAGCTGGGTGCGGAACTGGGCGGCGGACATGCCCTGGTCGGGGGCGAGGTAGTCGGGGTCGTTCCAGTGCCCGGGGCCGGCCGCCTGCGGCGCCGCGGCGTCGGCGTCCATGTTGCGCAGCACCGACGCGAAGGACACGTTGCCCGGGAAGCCGACGTCGGTGTCCGTGCGCCAGCTGTTGCCGACGCTCGGGCCGAAGCTGTAGGAGGAGAAGGCCGATTCGTCGAGCACCGGACGGCCTTCGCCGTACTGTTCGGGCTGCAGGTAGTCGCAGATCGACAGCAGCATCTGACGGTGGCTCGAGTTCGCCTCGATCGCCGCGTGGAACGCGGAGTAGGCGGCCGCCGGGTTCAGGCCATATTCCTCGCCGCCGCAGAAGTCGACCTTGACCGCGTCAAAGCCCCACGCGGCGAACGTGTTCACGTCCTGCTGGTAGTGGCCGTAGCTGCCCTGCCCGGCGCCCCCGCAGCCGTTCGGCCCCGCGTCGGTGTACAGGCCCACGAGGAACCCGGCCTCGTGCAGCGTGCGCGTCAGCCACGCCAGGCCGTGCGGCCACTGGGTCGGGCTGACGGTGATTTCGCCGTCGGCGTTGCGCGTGCCGTGCCACCAGCCGACATCCAGCCACACGTAGCGGTAGCCGCGCGGCTCGAGGCCTAGCGAGATCAGCTCGCTCGCCTGGCGCAGCACCGTCGCCTCGCTGTAGTCCGCGCCGAAGCCGAGATATGTGTCCCAGCCCATGTATGGGGTCGCGGCCAGGACGCTGGCCTTCGCGCTCGTCGTCGCCGTCAGCCTCGCCGTCGGCCGCGCGTTGCTCGCGCGCCCGCTCGCGTTCGTGACCACAGAGCGGATCGACGCTTGCGCCTGCGCGCGCCGCGCGCGCGGCGCAGCGACCAGTACCACCAGCTGATGCGCCAGCTGCGCTTCGATCACGCCGATCACGGTCCCGCTGACGTACGCGTAGGCGGTGAAGCGCCGCTCGGCGCTGAGCAGGCGCCTGCCGGTCGCGCTCAGCGCGGCGGCGAGAGCTCCGTGGGCTCCCGGTGCGAGGTGCGCGCTCACGCTCGCGAGCGTGACAGTCACATGGCGCAGCGTCGCGGCGCTCCTATGAGCGCTGGGCCGCGATCGTGCCGCGACTGCCACGATGCGACGCCCGCTGAGCGACTCGACGGTCGTCAGGCGCAGATCCACCTCACAGCCGCGGCTCGCCAACGACGAGCATGTGATCGGCACGCTCACCTTCCCGCTCTTGAAGGCGGCCGTGCCGACGGCGGTCTCGCCGGCGGACGCGGGCGCGCCCCCCACGGGGATCGTCACGAACGCGCTCTTGGCGCTCGCGCTGCCGCCACCGTCGGTGGCCGTGACCTGGCATTGGAGGTGATGGCCGGTGTCCTGCCCTTTGACCGTGTACGTCGCCGCGTCGGCGCCCGCGATCGGGATCAGGTCCCGCAGCCACGCGTAGCTCAGCTGGGCGGTGGCGCCCGCGGGCGTGCCCGCATGGCACTTGAGCACCTGCCCGTTCGCGGGCGTGCCCGTGATCGACGGGCTCGGGTGAACGAGCGCCACCTGCGAGGACGCCGGCGTCGTGAACGCTTCGCTGGCGCCAACTCCCGATCCTCGCGGGCTCGAGGCGAGAACGCGGTAGCCGTAGGTGGTGTTGGGGGAGAGCCCCGAGAGCTGTGCCGAGACGTCCTGCGCGCCGCCGATCGCCGCCGGCAGCACCGCGCAGGCGATCGAGAGGTTGTTTGGCCCGCCTGCTCCTTCTGTGCCGTATTCGAACGAGCACGAGCCGAGCACCGCGTCGTTGGGATCGACGACTCCCGCGAGCGTCGCGCTGGCGTCGGTGACTTCCGTCGGCTTGACCGTCGTGGCCGAGGGCGACGGGACGCGCGCGCCAAGCGAGTGCCCGGTCGTGTCGAGCGCCACGCAGAAGCCGCCCGCCAGGCAGGCGATGCCCGCGAGGCCCGTCGAATCCGGGCGCGGGCTCGACGTGGTCCAGTCGGGGACCGGCGCGGTGGGGTCATCGCTCGCCAACGCACCGCCGTGGCCGTCGACGGCTATGCACAGCCCCGACGAGGCGCAGGAGACGGCCGTCAGGCGTTCGCCGTCGATCGGCGTAAGGCTCCATGTAGCCGACGCGGCGGTCGGGTCGGCGCTCGCGAGGGCGTCGCCGCCGGCGTCGACGGCCACACACGCGCCCGCCGTCCAGCAGGAGACGGCGAGCAGTTCTTCGGAATCGACCTTGCGCAGCGACCAGTCCGCCGCACCGCGCGTCGGGTTGGCGCTCGCGAGCACTTCGCCGGCGCTGTCGACCGCCACGCATAGCGACGGCGAGGAGCACGACACGCCGGTCAGATGCTGCCCCAGCGCCGCGGAGGCCGTCCAGTCTCCCGATCCGGGGCTCGTGCTGGTCAGCACGTCGCCTTCCCTGTCGACCGCGACGCAAAGCGAGGAGGTCGGGCAGGAGACGCCGGTCAGTTCCTTGCCGCCATTGGGGAGCGGCTGTTCCTCCCATTTGGAGGAGCCGGACTCGGGGTTCACGAATGCGTCCCCGCGGCCGTCGACCGCGACGCAGGGGCCGCCCGGGGCGCACGAGACCGCGTTCAACGACTGGCCATGGTCGATCGCGTCAGGGCTCGAAAACGGATTGGTCGCCGTCGCGTCGGAGGTGCTGAACGCGTCTCCCGCGCTGTCGACCGCGACGCATAGCGATTCCGATGCGCACGAGACGGCGTTGGGGGTTGCGCCGGAGTCGAAAGTGGCCGGCGCCGACCAGGCCAGCAGGGGGGCCGCCTGGGCGGGCGCCGAGGCCAGCGAGGCGCCCACGACGATCGTCACCGCAAGCGCCGCCAGCTGGGCGCGCGCAAGGTGGCGGTGATCCGGGCGCCGGAGCGCTCTGGTCATGTGTCTCACACCCATTCACCTCTCTCGCGCCGGCGGACGGCCGGCGCGTTGGAGTATCTGATGGACGCAACCCGGCGGATCGCCGGGTGTTGCGGTCTGCCCCGTGGGTATTTACCAGGGTGCCCGCCGCGGGTCGCCGTCATGGCGCCGCGGGGGCGCGTCCGCGGACCGTCGCGAGCCTTGGCGGCCTGGCGCTACCGTGGGCGGGTGGCGGCCGTGCGCGCGAGCAGCAGAGCCGGTCCGGGCGGCGATTGGGTTCGCGCCGGTGAGCGGCCGGTCCTGCAGGTCGACGCCGTCAGCAAGCGTGTCGGGCGCGGGCGCGCGACACGCCAGATCCTGTGCGGCGTGGAGCTCTCGGTGCACGCTGGAGAGATGGTCGCCGTACTCGGACGCTCGGGCTCGGGCAAGTCGACGCTGTTGCACCTGCTCGGAGGGCTCGACCGGCCGGATGCCGGGTCGATCACCGTATGCGGCGAGTCGCTGACGGGCGCCTCCGAGCGCGCGCTCAGCCGCATCCGCCTGCGGCGGCTCGGCTTCGTCTTCCAGTCCTTCCAGCTGATCGAAGAGCTGACGGGGGCCGAGAACGTGCTGCTCGCGGCCAACCTGCCGGGCGCGCCGACGGGCGGTCGCGAGCGCGCCGCGCGCCTGCTCGAGGATCTCGGCGTCGCGGCCGTCGCCGATCGCTCGCCGCACGAGCTCTCAGGCGGTGAGCAGCAGCGCTTTGCGATCGCCCGGGCGCTGGTCAACGACCCCGCGCTTGTCCTCGCCGACGAGGCCACCGGCAATCTCGACACCGCCTCCGGGGCGATCGTGCTCGAGCTGCTTCGCGGGCTCGCGGCCAGGGGCCGCGCGGTCGTCCTCGTCACGCACGAGCCGCAGGCGGCGGGCGCCGCCGACCGGGTGCTGCGTCTCAGCGACGGCGTGCTCGAGCCGGCCGCCGAGCAGAGCCAAAGCCGGCCCGGCCACGGCGCTCGGCACCCGGCGCCGTGAGCGGCGCGCTGCGCGACGCGCTGGCCGGTGTGCGCGCCAGACGCGGGCGCGCGGCGCTGAGCGCGCTCGGCATCGCGCTCGCCGCGGCGATGCTCGCGGTCGCCGCGACCGTCGGCTACGAGCTGCACACGGGCTTCTCGCGCAGCGCCCGCGCGGCGGACCTCCCCGACATCATCGCTCGCTTCGACGGGCAGCCCGCGAGCTCCGTCGCGAGCCGCATCCGCGCGCTGCCCGATGTCGCCGCGTTCTCGCTGCGCGACGAAGTCGCCAACGTCGGCCTGAACGCCGGATCACACTCCGCCGCCAACGGCGTCGTCGAGGTGATCGACGGAGGAGGCCCACGCGGCTACGCGATCGTCGCCGGCCACGACATCTCCAGCGCACCTGGCAACGTGATGCTCGAACAGGGCGTCGCGCGCGCGTGGGGTCTGAGCGCCGGCGAGACGATCGAAGTCGCGGGTCTCGGCCCGCAGCGCATCGCCGGGCTCACGCAGTCGCCCGACAACGTCGCCTACCCGCTCACCACGCCGCGCCTGTACGCCCCAGCGGCCGCACTGGAAGAGCACGCGGGCGAAGTGCGCGATCCGACGGTCGACCTCGCCGAGATCTGGCTGCGCGATCCCGCCGAGCTGAACGCGGTGCTCGTGCAGGCGCGGACGACCAGCTACGGCCTGCACGACCTGAGCATCGTGACGCGCAGCGGCGTGCGCGTCCTGATCGACGAAGCGGCTGGGATCGTGATCGCGCTGCTCGTGGCCCTGTCGCTGGTCGCACTCGTGACCGCGGCGGTGATGCTCGCGACCTCGGCGCGCGCCGAGGTGCAGCGGCGCCTGCGCGCGATCGGCATCCGCCGCGCGATCGGCGCCGCGCAGGGCTACGTCGCGGCGGTGTCGGCGCTCGAGGCGCTGCTGGTGGCCGTGCCCGCCGCCGCCGTTGGGGTGGCGGTGGGCGCGCTGCTCGCCGCCGGCCCGAGCGCACGCCTGCTGTCGCTGCTCAACGAGACGGGCCCGGGCGCACAGCTCGCATCGCCACTGGCTGGATGCTTCGCGGTGGGGGTTGCGATCCCCACGCTCGCGGGCGTGTGGCCGGCATGGCGGGCGGCCGCACGGCCGACCACGGAGTTGCTGCGAGGCGCCGAGCTACAGGGGTACGGGCGCCGCCACCGGCGGGCACGGCCCGCGGGCCGGCGGTTCCTCGGCCTGATCGGGCTGGGCGCGACGCTGGTCTCGGCGAGACGCGTACGGCTCGCCACGACGCTGGCGCTGCTCGCGGTGTCCTGCGCGTTCGTGCTGTTGATGCTCGCGTTGGCGAGCGAGCTGAGCACGCTCGCCAACGACCCCGCCGCGCTCGGCAAGCGCTACCAGCTGAGCGTGTCGCTGCCTGCCGCCGAAGCGGCGCGCGTGCGCAGGCTGCCCGGCATCGAAGCGGTGGCGCCGCGCTATGAGCTGAGCGCGCTCGACTCGTTCTCACTGGGAGAGGTGATCGACGTGATCGCCTACCCCGGCGATCACACGACCTTCGAAGACCCGCCGCTGGTCGGCGGCCGGCGCCTGCGGGGCAGCGACGAAGCGGAGGTCGGAACGGGCCTGGCCGATGTCCTGGGGCTCGACGTGGGCTCGACGCTCGCGCTGGCGCTGCCGTCCGGTGGCGAGCTGCGCCTGCGCGTCGCGGGGGTCGTGTCCTCGCTCGAGCACGACGGGCGCATCGCCTATGTCCCCGCCGCCGCGCTGCTTGCGCGGGATCCGGGCGCGCCCGAGCAGCTCGCGGTGCGCCTCGATCCGGGCGCGAGCGCGTCGGTGCTGAGCGCCCGCCTGCGCACGAGCGGCGTGGCCGTCGCCTCCAGTGCCACCGTCACCGGCAACGGCCAGACGCTCGTCGCCGCGCTGAGCGCGCTGCTGCGCGCGATCGCCGTCGTCGACTGGCTCGTGTGCCTGTACGCGCTGCTGCAGGCGCTCGCGCTCACCGCGCACGAGCGGCGTGGCGCGATCGCGCTGCTGCGCGCATGCGGCGCCGGTGCGGGCTCTGTGCGCATGCTGCTCGCCGGCGCCGCGCTCGCGGTGCTCGTGCCGGCGGCGCTCGTTGGGATCGTGCTCGAGCGTCTGCTGCTGGGGCCGGCGATGGCCGCGATCGCCGCCGGCTACGCCTCGCTGCCGCTCAGCGCAGGGCCCTTGGAGATAACGGTCCTGCTGCTGGGGCTGGCGCTGCTGGCGACGGGCGCGGTGTGGTGGGTGGCCAGACGCACGAGCAGAGAGCCGATCGCGCGAGGACTGGCATGAGCGTCCGCGTGCTCACGCGCCGCCAGCTGCTCGCCCGCGGCGCCGGCGGCGCGCTCGCGCTCGGGCTCGCCGGCTGCGGTGGCGGCGGGGCTCTGCGTGCTGCCGGCGACGGCTCGACCCGGCACAGCACGTGGGCCGACCCGAGCGGCAGCGGCGTGCTCGGCGTCGCGGCCGGCTCGGGCCTGATCGACCGCACCGAGCTGGCGCCGCGAGCACGGCCCACCGCAGTGCTGGGCACGCTCGCGCACCTGACGGACGCCCATGTGCTCGACGCTGAGTCGCCCGCCCGCGTCACGTTCCTCAACCGCCTTGGGGCGCCTTTCACATCGACGTTCCGTCCCCAGGAGGCCCTCACCGCGCAGGTGCTCGACGGCGCCGTGCGGGCGATCGACGCGCTCGCTCCCGACGTGGTCATACAGGGCGGCGATCTGATCGACAACGCTCAGGCGAATGAGCTGGAACGGGCATTCGCCGCTCTGCGCGGCGGTGCCGTTGATCCCAACAGCGGCGCGCCCGGCTACTTCGGCGTGCAGTGGGCAGGCGACGCGGACCCGTTCTACTACCGCCCCGACCTCGACGCGCCGCGCCATCCGGGGATGCTCACCGCCGCGACCAGTGGCTTCCGGGCCGCGGGCCTGCGCGCGCCCTGCTACCCGGTGCTCGGCGACCACGATCTGCTCGTCCAGGGCGTGGTCGCGCCGAACGCGCTGACCGGCGGGATAGCGGTCGGCGAGCGGGCGGTGTGGCAGCTTCCGCAAGGGCTCGCGGCGCCGGCGGGCGTGGCGCGCCTGGCGGGAGCCGCGCCGGACGGCCTGCCGGCGCCTGCGCTGATCGAGCCGATCATCGCGGAGCTGCTGTCGGCGCCCTCGGTGCACGTTCCCGCCGATCCGCGCCGGCGCGAGCTCACGAGCGTCGAGGCGCTGGAGCGCCTGCGCGCGGCCGCCGGCCAGGGCTCTGACGCACCGCTGCTCGACTACACGCTGGACGTGGGCGAGCGGCTGCGGGTGATCGTGCTCGACCTGGTGCGCCGCGAAGGGGGCTCCGGCGGGGTCGTCCACGCGGCGCAGCCGCGGTGGCTGGCGCGCCAGCTCGCGGCCGCCGCCGAGCGCTGGGTGCTCGTGTTCTCCCACCAGCCGCTCACCAGCACCGAAGGCGCAAACGAGCTGCTGGCCATGCTCGACCGCCACCCGCGGGTGCTGGCTGTCCTCTCGGGCCACACGCATCGCAACCGCATCACGCCGCGGCCCGGCGCGGGCGGCGGCTACTGGCTGATCAGCACGGCCTCGCTGATCGACTACCCGCAGCAGGCGCGCGCGCTGCGCGTGCTCGCGACTGCGGGCGGTGGCGTGGCGCTGGAGACATGGATGCTCGACCACGTCCCCGGCGGCGTGCGCGGCCTCGGCGACATCTCCAGGGAGCTCGCCTACCTCGACGCCCAGGGCGGGCGCCCGCAGGGCTTCGCCGGCGGGCGGCTGGATCGCAACGTGACGCTGTACAGGCGTTCCGCGTGAGCCTCGTGGGGACATCGCGCCCGGCGGGACGGCTCACCCGGCGCTGGATACGCTGTCCCGATGAAGCGCTACCACCTGACCAGGTAGGTTCGCAAGTACAGATAGGGGACGCTTTCGGCGCCGGAAATAGCTGGGCGCTGCCGGTGCGGTGGCTACGCTGGATGGCCTGATGTCCGACACAATAGACCAGCCCGCAAACGTCCTCGCGCCCGCGCCCGTGGGGTTCAACTGGATGAACCTGTGGACCGCCGCGGGCGGCGTTGCGGGCGCTGCAGCCGTCGTCTACTGCGTTGGCTTCGGGATCGAGGCGCTACGCCTCAATGCCGCGGGTCTACCGGTCACGGAGGCGCTCGCCGTGATCCCAAAGACGGCGTTGGTGAGTCTCGCTATCGATGCGATTTTCCTCAAGGTTTTGATCCAGGGGGTGTTGACAGCTCTGTTCATGATCTGGGCGAAAGGCCGCGCCGCCGCGATGACGGCGCCCGAGGCGGTGTTGCGCCGCGGGGAACGCGCGAACGCGAGGAAACGTAGGTGGCAGACGGTCCAGGCGTCGCTGGCACCATTGTCCCGCCTGTTCCGCTCGGCGCGTCGCCTGCTCGGGCGGGTCACGCGCGCGTTGCAGATCCATCGAGCCGCCAGGGCGGCACTTCGACTGTTCCTACTGATTCTCCGCGGTGCCGTCATCGTTTGGCGGCACACGCTCTCGCACGTGCGGCATAAGTTCTGGATCACCCTCGGGTTGCTCTACGCATTCCTCGTTCCGTGGACCGCGTTCACGCTTTACGCCACCGTCATCGTCGTCTTTCAGGCGAGGGCCCTGTCCGCCGTCTCCCGACGTCGCGATGCCGGGATCATGTCGATACGCGCCGAGGCGGTGTTGCTCGGCGTGATCACTGCCTGCAGCGTCGCCTCGATGACGCTGATCGGCGAAGCGATCCGGCCCGGCCCCTTGCCGCGCGTGGCCGTCAATGTCGAAGGGGCGCCGAAACCGATCATCGGTGACTACGTGTCGACCACGAACGACGGGGTCTACATAGGTGTGCATCGGAAGTTGACGCTGATCCCAGACCATCGAGTGAGCACCGTAACGATCTACAACGCTCCGGAACAGAAGCCCGAAAGGAGTCAGACACTTCTCCAGCGTCTGCGATAAGAGGCCGCGTCACGCCTCCAGGCCGCCTCGATCCGTCCCTCTGCTCGTAAGGGAACGAGCCGCTCACCCTTGTTCGCGGCGGCGCGCACTCGCGCACGAATCCTTGCGGCACGACGGTGAGTGCTGCGATGATTGGCCAGCTCTTAGATCTGCGAGCGGGATCGTGCTCGCCGCCGACGGCGAGAGAGCCCGGCGGCGTCGCGGCCATGCGCGACTTGTCGTGAGCGTCGCTGTCTGAGCGCTGGGCGACATGGCCCGTCGATGGCGTTGGGCGCATCGCTAGCAAGACGTTCGCGCAGCAAGCGACGGGCGGCAGCATCGAGGATGCGGCGTACCTCGGCCTGCACGTGAGGCGGAAGATCAGAGCTCACTGACGCTCCCAGGGCGTGTGCTGCGCAGGGGCTCTCCGCGCCCCGGCTCGCCAAGAACGCCGCCCGCGCCCGCTGCACACTCTGTCCGCCAGCGCCAGCGGCGGCCGAGGCAGTCTGCGGCGCGGCGGCCAGGCTGGCGAGGCCCTGCGGGCAGCTCGCAGAACGCGCGTTGCTGGTCGCGGCCGGGTAGCAGCGTGTAGCGCTCGCCCTCGACGGTGCCCCATACCCACGGCGGGCCGGGCGGCGCGCAGCGAGCGAGGTTGGCAAGCCGCCGCGGCCCCTGGCATACGAGCAGGATGTTCCCGCGGTCGCGGTGCGGGTCGGCGGCGAGCGCCTGCCGATATGCGTCGAGCTTGCTCTTGATGCGTCGCGCGGGCTCGCTGCCTCGGTCGAGCTCCAGGTAGAAGGTGATCTCTCCGTCCGGGAGCAGGTAGCGGCCGTACCCGTCCGGGCGCACGCTCGCCCCGGTGCCTTCCTGCGCCTGCTGCTCGCCGAGCCAGCTATACAAGCCCTCCTCGCGCCGAGTAAGGCTCCGCTCGACCAGTTCGAGGAAGAAGGCGGCGGCGGAGCGGCGGTGCTCGAGGTCGGGGATCGAGAGGCCGGGCAGCCGCCGTGCGGGAGCACCGATCACCCGCCGGCCGTTGGGCGAGAGGAACCACAGCGCCTCGGCGCTCCCGCCGCGAGTGGAGCGCGTCGGGAAGACACGTACCAGCAAGCCCTCGCCTTCGAGTCTGAGCAGGCGACGACGACAGGTACGAAGACCAGTGAAGAAGAGAAGGTGAAGCTCTGAGGTGGAGAGGGGCTCGTGTTGGGAGAGGCGGTCGAGCAGCTCCCGGTCACGGACGGTCACGGCGGGCAGGCTCGGCGTCATAGCCGCCGCCCGGGAAGGGGAAGGTACTGTTCATTGTCGGGGTTTGCCGACGAGCCCGGATCGCTGTCGTGGTGCGGGGTTACAGGCGGTGGGGGCGCTCCGTCGGAGAGAGCATCGAACGGAGCGTCCAACGGAGCACCCTCAACACTCTCCAGGCCGAGCACTTCACGGTCGAGGTCATCAGCCTGAGCACGTCCGGGTGGCGGTTGCTCGATCCTCCCATAGCGCGAACGGATCGCGGCCTCCACCACCCCGCGCTCCGTGGCGTGACCGCGTGCGCGCTGGCGGATCAGGCAGGCGATATCTCCCGGTGTCGGCTTGGGCGACGGGAGCGTTGTCGCGGTCGCGGCGGGCAGCTGGCGGGCGTCGTGCAGGATACGGCACGCGATCGTGTAGGAGCCGAGGTGCTGAAGGTCGTAAGCATCGAGGCGCGGCTGGAAGTGCGGCGCCATCCGTTTCGCGTCGGCGGCCTGAAGCGCGAAGCAAATCTTGGTCTGGCAGTTTGCGTCGATCGCCTCCAGGAGCCCGTGATCGGAGACCTGCGCAAGATGCTGGTGAGCGAGCACGAACCCGAGCCCATACCCGCGGGCCTGCGCGAGCGCGGTCGCCATCCCCTGCGGCAAGTGACAGAAACGGTGGCACTCATCGATCAGGCACAGGAACGGCGGCCGGTCGCTCTGCGCGAGCGGCCCGAGGCGCTGCGCGGCCTGCCACGCGCGGTGCAACAGCACCGAGCCGATCATGTCCGCCGCATCCTCCCCCAAGGTCTGCGGGAGCGAGACGATCAGCCACCGTCCGCCGTTGATCCGCTCCCGCATGTCCGGCGCGGCGGGCTGGCAGAGCATGTTGCGCAGCGTGCGGTTCCCCAGCAGCGCCCGCAGCTTGTTCGAGAGGGGCGCGAGCGCCTGTACCCTCGCGGGCTCGCTGAGCGTCTGCCACTGCCGCCAAAACACATCCAGCGCCACCGGATCGCTCGCGCGATACCGGGAGCGCTCGCCGGGATCGGACAGCAGCGTGAGTACATCCGCCAATGTCGGTGCCGGCCCGGCCGGGTCGCGGCCGACAAGCAGGGTGGTGAGCGCGGAGCGCAGGATGTCCTCGGTGCGCGGCCCCCAGAACCTCGCGAACAGCCGCGCGAAGATGCCACAGATCGCCTGCGCCTGCGCATCGCCCTCCCCCGGCGGACACGCGAGCAGGTTCAGCGCCGGCGGATAGCTCTCGTCCCCGAGGTCGAGCAGGTCAACATCCTCCTCCCGGTCGCGGGGTACGCGGGCGAGGATGAGATCGGTCAGCTCCCCGGTCGGGTCGAGCACGATCCCACCCATCCCCGCACGGATCGCCTCGACCGTCATGTTCAACAAGAGCGTGCTCTTGCCACGGCCGGTCGGCCCGAGAACATGCGTGTGCTGGAGCAGCGCCCGCGGTTCGACGCGGACCTCACGGTCGAACCCCGAGTGGTCGCTGCGACCCAACAGCAGCCCACGCGAGGGAGCCTGAGCGACAGGCGCGACCCTGCGCGATGGCGCCTCGGTGAACGACACGGGCGCGAGCGCGCTTTCCTCCGGGACCGCGATCAACGCCGCGACCTCACCACTACCCAACAACAACCGCGGTTTGACCGGCGGCAAACACCGTGTGAGCCGCCCGGCGCAGAAGGGCTCCCAGCCCCGGCGCAGCCCGCCGAGCTCCTGGTACTGGCCAAACGCCGCGAGCAGCCCACCCAGCCGGCCACGCGCCCGCTGCCGGTCGGTCGCCCACGCGCCCACCCGCAGCGTCGCCGTCAACAGCGGTGTGCCGGCCTTCGCGTCGATCGCGCGGGCGCGCTCCAGCGAGAACGGGTCCGCCGCCCTTGCCAGCGCCGGCCGGCTCATCGGGTGCGGCGAACTGGGAGTGAACAGGTCAAGTACCTCACCCAACATCGAGGCGACCATCTGGAGCGCGCGCAGCGAGACGCTTGGTTGTAGCCCGCGACCGGAGCGCAGCCGCGCGGCCTGGCTCCTGGCCTTCGCGCTCGCTGACCTGGGCGGGGCCTGCAACACCAACTGCACGACGCCGCCCTCGCTGGCTTCCTGCGCTCGCAGAGACGCGAGTAGCTGACCAGCCGGGTCCACCCGGTGATCGACACGCAACGGAAGAAACCGCGAGCCGATTGGCGCGAGACTCGCAACCCTCAACCGCACACTCCCACCACCAGCAGCGGCCGGCGTCGCGTCCTCGGGTTGGACTGTGACACTTCCAAGCGCCTGCTCGACCGACGCGCGGACCTGAGCCGGGGAAAGCCCACCAGAGATAAACAAGCCACACGTCGCCCTGTCCTCCTGCGAGGACACCGACAGCGCGACCCACGGCCTCGCGCTGAGCAACGGCCGCGGCAGCCCACCCGCGAGCGTGCGGGTGAACGCCTCAAGCGCCGCACGCGACACCTGCTCGCCGAGGTGAAGCTCCCAACAGCTACCCGCGCCGGCCAGCCGATGCCGGCCCCACACCCGCCCCGCGAGCACCGCGAGGGCACCGGCCGCGATCAGCCCCACCGGCAGCCACAGCCGACCGAGCAGATAACCCATGCCGCCGAGCAGCCAGCCCACCGAGAAATGCGAGAAGGATTCGACCGCGCGCACGTACCACGCGCCGCCCGGGCCGGCAGGCGCCGCGTGCTGAACAAGGAGATGGTGCGCCGCGTGCGCAAGCGCATGATGATGGTGTGCGTGATGGCTTCTCATATCCCATTCATTCCACGGAGCACTGACAAATCGCTGACAAATCACTTGCACGCAACTTGCACACCACTGGAGCCCTGGGAGTGCTGAGACGACGAGCACAACGGAGGACGCGAGCAATGACCATGCCCGCAGGTGTAGCCCCACATGGCCGCCGGCGTCTACCCCTATTCGCGCGTACGTGAGTACATACGAAGATGTCCATAGCGCGACCGTACGCCGCGCTTCACCGCAACACCACAAGTCCACATCATCTGAAAGCAATCGCTTTCATACTTGGCGACTGAGCGTGTCAGTCACAGCGCAAGTGGTCTACCGGCGTCAGCGGAAGGTCTACGCGGGAGGGGTCGGAGCGGCTGGATATGGTCTCCTGCTCGATGTCGAGCAAACGACGAACGCGCGTGACGCTGCGCTGCCTGCGTGAGGATCTCGAGGTGGAAGTGCCACCCGTCGAGATTGACCTCGGCGGCCTCCACCACCCGCTCCTCGGTGAGGCACGGCGCCTCGCGCCGGCGGCACCGCGCGGGCAGAGGCGCATCCTCTCGATCGAGCGTCCGCTCGTGTACCGGCTGCGCCACGGACGGTGGCGTGGCGCAACGTGGCTGGAGACGGAGGCCGCGCGGTTCTGGCTCTGTGCCGGCGCGCAACGCGAAGAGGGCTCCGGCGAGGACGCCTACGAGATCTTCTCCGCACTGCATCGAACCGGGCGACTGCTGCCCGATGACGATGACCGGCTTCGTGACGAGCTTGAGCGCAACGCACGCATCATCGATGACGCCGCCGACTCGATCCCCTCCATCCTCGCCGATGCCTTCGCCTATCGAGACCGCGATGTCACGACCTGCTTCGGTGGCCTGGTCGACGCCCGCCTCCACGTCACCAAGCCGGGCGAGGAGGTATGGGTCGCGATCGCGACTCAGGCGACCGACGGACGCTTCGTCGAGGAGCGCCTACGAGACGTCCTCTTCGGCTTGGCCCTGGACGCCGCAGAAGCAGAGCTCTGGGAGCCCCGCGCGGACTGGCCCTCAGGCGAGCTCGCCTGGTTCGAGGTCGCGCGCCTCGGCCTGCGCGACGAGCCACCAAGCTGATCGGAAGAGACACCGCCGACCCGCTCGACATCGGCCTCGCCGACTCCTAGCGAGTACGCGAGCGTGGAGGTCTTGCCGCCCAGCAGCGCCTCCTGCGCGCGCTCCATGCGCAGCGCAAACAGCTCGCGGTGGTGCTCGACGTACTCATCGACCGCGCGCTCGACGAGCTCGGCCTGCTTGAGTCCGGACATCAACGCGGCGTAGCGGACCTTCTCCTTCGTGGCCTCATGGACCTTGATCGGGGATTGCGCTCTCATAATGGGTCGCTCGGTACTTCGGTACTTCTGAAGATATCATGTTGTACTGACGGCGAGTTCGTCACGCAACCGGCCGACCTCGCTGTCGGACGCTCCTACAGGCCGTCGGTGAGTTCAGCGAGGGTCACTTCCAGCGCGTCGGCGATGCGCTTTGCGGTTGGGATGCTCGGCGCGTGCCATCCGCGCTCGATCTCACCCAGGTACTTCGCGTCCATACGGACAATTCGGTGTGAGACCTGCTCCAACGTCTCGCCGCGCTGTCCACGAACTTTGCGGACAGCCGCGCCGAACTGCTGCGCGATCGGGTCAGCGACGGTGCGGCGAGGCACCGGCTGGTGTGCTCTGGAGGAACATGGCACCGGCAGTCTCGGGACGCGACGCCGGACTGAACACTCGACATGTTCCCCTTTATGCTAGGTTGCCGGTCATGATGCGCCGGTTCTCGGGCAGGGCAACGCATGGCAAGGTCGAAACTGTTCTCATGACGCGACATACGCTCCCCTCGCGATCCAAACGCAGCGATATACGGGCATGTGGAATAGCTGGGCTGATCGTGGGAGCGTTGCTGCTCGCGGGCTGCGGAGACTCGGAAGGCTTCAAGGCTCCGGCCTCGTTCACGGCCAGCGACGAAAGTGTGAGCAAGGCTGTCACGGAAGCGATCAACGGAGGCACGTCGCCTGGCCTCGCCAAGCCACCCACTGTGAACTGCTCTGCGGGCGAATGCTCAATCAGCTACGTGATCAAGGAACCGACCGGCATCAGCTTCGACGACGAACTGATGCAGCCGACACGTCAGGTCTGGAAGGCCCTGTTTGAGGATCCGAGTATCAAGGCCGCCAAGATCACAGTCGAAGGGCCGGTCACGAGCGTCGGCGGCCAGAAAAGCACAGGGACGATCTACTGGTTGGAATGCACGCGCGAAGACGCTAGCCAGATCAACTGGGACGAAGTCGAAGCAGACGGCATGAAGAAACTCTGCAACTACCACAAGGAAGTCGAATGAGCCCGCCACATGCTGGGTCAGGAGCCCGGACACATGAAGCGGAACTCGGCTCGTAAACGCCTACCAGAGACCCTCCGCTCCTTGCGCGCCGCCGGGGCGTTCACAGCACTCGTCTCGCTCGTTTACAGTTAAATAGTCAGGGACGAGCAGGGACGAGAGCATGTTTGAGGGCCACAAGACGAAGAAGGCCGCAGAGGCGTACCAGCAGGCGCTGACGCGGTGGCAGTCGGAACGTAACGGGTACGCGCGATACCTGGAGCTCGCCGAAAAGTTCAACGGCAGCACAGAGGCCGAGATCATGCTCGGTTCGGACGAGGCTCTGTTCTATTACGTGACGGGTGCCAGCTTGATCGAGGACCGCCGAGGCAGGGGCACCTACAAGGGGGCCTCGCAGGGGGTGTCGATCCCGATCGGCAGCGTCCACGGGCGCTCGGTGCGATACCGCGTGGGTCAAACGCGCGGCCATTACGAGCAGGGAACGCCCACACCGACGGCGATCGATACCGGCACGGTGTTCATCACGAACAAGCGCGTCATCTTCCAAGGGGCAAAACAGACCCGCGAGTGTCTGTTCGCAAAGCTGATCGGCTTCGAGCATGCCGACAGCGAGGGCTCCACGACGTTCTCCGTCTCCAACCGCCAGAAGCCCACGACCATCCACTACGGGTCGGGACTGTCGGCAAACTTCGACTTCCGCCTCGATCTGGCGCTGGCGCACTACCGAAACACCGTCGCCGATCTGGTCGCAGAAGTACGGGGGGACCTCGCCAACATAGACGCGCAACGCCCGACCGCCCCCGCGGGCCTACCTGCCTAACGGGACTGCGAGCTCTGTCGGTTCGAGAGTGCCCGCTCCAACGATTGCAGGCGCTGTGAGATTTCGCGGACCTGCACGAGCAGGTCATCCTCGGCCAGCTCAACGTGTTCAACTGTCCGCGCGAAGAAGCGCTGAGCGACGGCCCCGATCACAAGCGTGGCCGCCCCAATACCCACGAGCATGACGGGCACAGCGATGATCTTGCCTGCGACCGTATTCGGAACGATAGATCCGACGGTCGCCATCGTGCTGATAGCCCAATACACGCCGTCGCCGTACGAGATGTGCTCCACCGCCGCGAATGCTGCACCGCCCCCCACCGCCGTCAGCAGGGCGACAGCTGCCGCGAACCGCACGCCCTCCATCGAGAACATGGCGCTCGAGGACCCACGCAGGCGAACCAGGCGAAGCAGGCGCAAGAGCCGTAGCAGGCGGATGCTCTGCATAGCCGCCAAGAAGAACGGCGGCGTCAGGACGACGATGCCAACGTCGAGCGGATGATCGAAGAGATAGCGTCCACGTCGCCGCACGAGGGAGAGCATCACAACCAGCTCGGCGAGGAACGCGAGCCATATGGCCCAATCGAGTACGTCGCCGATCGTCTGCCACGGCTCGACGACATGCACGAATTGGAGCACGGTCGTGGGAATCGTGAGTAGCGCTGCCACGATCAGCGGCTTCTGCATACGCTCCGCGACCGCTCTGGCCCGGTCATTCATCGCCACTGTCGACGTCATCGCTTGTACGTGTTCCACGCGACGCGACGCTGCCCTCCCTGGCCCGACCGACGACCTCGTCGCGCTCGCCTTGAACGCCGGCTTTGCATGGTCCCGATGAACTATGTAGGCTCGCTTCGCCGTGGCTGTTCCTGGGAATATTGCTGCGCCAGTTGGCTCCGAGCCCGACGGATGGCGGCATGCGCGTCTGATCCCGACGTTTGGCACGCGCACGCAGCAGGAGCAGGAGAAGCGCGCGACGTCCTGCCTGCTGGCGGTCATGCACGGTGTCCCGGAGTTCGGGCATGCTCTCCTCACCGAGCTGGGGGCTCCGAAGTCTCCCGTGATCGAGACGTTCGCCGAGGTGCGCTTCAAGGATGCGACCGGCAAGACCGTGATCCCCGACGGTGCGATCGTCTGCCGGCGGGCTGGCAAAACCTGGACGTGTCTTGTTGAGGTCAAGACTGGCTCTGCGCGTCTCAACGACGACCAGGTGGTCAGCTACCTCGACGTGGCGCGCAAGAACGGCTTTGATGGAGTCCTCACAATCTCAACGCAGATCACCGCGACCTCCGCTGAATCACCGATCTCGGTAGACGGGCGCAAGCTGCGCACGAAGGGCCTGTGGCACTTCTCCTGGTGGAAAGTGCTCACCGAGGCGGTCGTGCAACAGCGTTACCACGGCATCTCCGATCCGGATCAGGAGTGGGTGCTACGCGAGCTGATCCACTACCTCAGTAGCGAGGCGTCAGGCGCGGTTGGGTTTGAGGACATGGGTGAGAACTGGGTCACGGTACGCAGGGCCGCTCACGACGGCACGCTGCGCCCTGGAGACGCCGCGCGTGATGTTGCCGAACGCTGGGAGCAGTTCGCCAACTACCTGGCGCTCAGCCTTTCTCAGGAGCTGGGAGCCACCGTCGTGTCGCAGCATCCGCGCAAGCAGACCGCCACGGCGCGCCTTGACCAAATCGTCAAGTCGCTCGCGGATTCAGGTCAGATGCACGCGATCCTGCGGATTCCCGATGCGGTCGGACCGCTCCAGATCCGGACAGATCTACGTGCCCGCCAGACCGTCACCAGCGTTGCTATCGACGCGCCTCGGGAAGGCAGCCTGAAAACGCGCTTCACCTGGCTCACGCGCCAGCTCAAGGAGGCTCCGGACGATCTTTGCGTCGAAGCCGCTTTCCCAAACGCCCGAGTCACCACTGCCGCTTCGCTCGGAGATGTCCGTGGAGATCCAAAGCTCCTGTACTACCCGCCGGACCCAAAGCGAGAGCCACGCTCGTTCGTCCTCGCGCGCTCCCGGCCGATGGGCCAGAAGCGCGGGCGCGCCGAAGGCTCATTCGTGCGGGAGACCAGCGCCCAGGCGGTCGAGTTCTACCGGGACCTCGTGCAAAACCTGAAGCCCTGGCCAGCACCACCGCCGAAATTGCGCACCAAACCGGAGAGCAGTGACGGGACGATTATGGAGCCGCCGGTCGTTCCCGCATGGGTCGGTGATGACTCTTCGCCCCCTCGCGCCGCTGAGGTCGGGGGCGAGAACGAGTGGTCAACCCCGCTCTCATCCCCGCAAGGCGCTGACAGTTAAGGGTAGACAACCGATGCATTGTCGCCTTATCGCCCTTGCCGGGCTCGCCATTGCTTTGGCGGGCTGCGGTAGCTCGGAATCGTCATCTTCCTCGACGCCCACAGCAGCCGTCAGCAACGAATCAGCGACAACCGCTGCGAGCGAACAGCCGACGACGGCCAGCGCATCGAGCGAACCGAAGCCCGGTGAACTCACAGGCTGGGGCGCGACGGACGCCGCTTGGAACAGCGCCCATATGGAAGATTCCCAGTTCTCGTCAGGGTCGGTCTACAACCAGAATCCTTCGCTCCAGGAAATCAACGGCCACACCGGCGCTGAATACACCGCCGTCATTCATCAGGACGGCCACGTGCTCAACTACTACTACAACTTCCAAAGCAAGTCGATCTCCGAAGCCAAGGCCGAAGTGCTCAGCAGTCAGTTCCCGACGGAAACGCACATCGTTTGGTTTACCGACAAGGGGTCATGCGCGGACATGCTCGTCCAGAGTGACACGCTACGCAAAGCGCTGAGCGGCAAGACCATCGGAGACAACGAAGGCACAGCACTGGTGGAGTTTGGGAGCGGCGAATCCGGCGCGGAATCGTACGATGAAAGCGCTGTGACGAACGCGCTCATCATGCTCCCGGCGGGCGCGAATCCGTCAGGACCGTCCACAGCGCCCGGCTGCTAGGGCGCTGGGGCAAATCGAGACCTGGTGGCCGTGCTCTCCACTCGCCGTGGGGGAACTATCCGGCTGACTGACCGTATAGGCGCAGTGTGATGCGTTCGGCGCCGCGTCCTACGGGAGCCACTACAGCGCTCTGTACTGTGGCGCGGATGAGTGCGCGCCGCTCACTTGGGGAGAGCTTCTCCCAATCGTCAACCGCGTTGATCGTTAGCTCCGCCTGGGGCGCCATCTGATCGAGCCGGGCTTGCGCATCGTCACGCGCCGTGCGAAGCTCGGCGAGGCGTTCCACTGCAACGGGCTCATCCCCAAGCCCGGCCGACGTGAAAGACCGCAGGGCGGTGTCCAGCTCGGCTTGCGCGCGGTCGCGCTCCCGGATCGCCTGCTGGGCGTTCTCGGCCGCACTCGCGCGTCCCTCCACGTCGCTTACGGCGTCACGGACGGCCGCGCTGACGACATCCTCAGCGATGCGGGCGGAGATGGTGACGTGACGAGCACAGTCACTCGTGCTGGGGCAGCGGTAGATCGGATAGTCGCCCTGCTTCGGGAGCTTCATCGCGCCGAGCCGTGCACCGCAGGAACCACAGCGCAGAATCCCGAGCCGCGCGAGCAGCCGGTCCGAGCTGGGCTGCGGCCCGCGTGGGATCACCATCCGCTGGACCCGAGTCCACAACTCGCGGTCGATGATCGGTTCGTGCGCGGTGAGGTTGACCAGCTTCCCAAAGTGAACCTCGCCGAGATAGATACGGCTGGCGAGCATGACCTGCACACCACGGTGAGAGCGCTCGACGCCGTGGGACTTGAGCATCTTCCGTATCTGCGTAATGGACTCGCCGTCGGCGCGCATCTCAAACGCCCGCCGGACGATCGGGACCTCATCCGGATTCGGGCTCAGCGTGCCGTTGCTGCGGTCGTAGCCGAGCGGGACTCGCGCCCACGGCGTGGCGCCACGAGCAACCGCGCGGGCTTGCGCCCCGGCGGTGCGTTCGGTCGTGGTGCGGCGCTGGTACTCGTTGACCGCGCCGAGCAGCGTCCCGGAAAGCCATTGGCCGGCGCTGCCGTTGGTGACCTGACCGACATCGACCGCGAGCACCTGACCGCCGCTGGCCTCGACGCGCTCGATCAGCTCGCCTTGGACCTTCAGGCTGCGACAGAGCCTGTCGAAGTATGCGGCCACCACGACCTGGGCCTCGCCAGCTTCGACGCGCTCGACCGCCGTCCGCAGGCCCTCACGCTTCGCTAGGGGTGTCCCGCCGCTCACGTCCAGCTCGGGGATGACATCCAGCAGCTCTAGGCCGTCGCGCTCGCACTCGGCTTCGATGCGCTGGCGCTGCTCGTCGGGACTGGCGAAGCTCTCGCCGTCACGTCCCGACACGCGGGACACGCGGACGATGCCGATCGCTTGGCGCTGCGGTCTGCCATGCTTGGGACTCTTCGAGAATGCCATGTTGACTCCCTGGTCCTGACTATGCAGAAACGCTACCACCTGACGACGTTCGGCTGTCAGATGAACGAGCACGACTCCGAGCGGATGAAGGGGATGCTCGAGTCGCTCGGCTACGCAGAGGCGCCCGAGCGCGCCGAGGCCGACCTGATCCTGTTCAACACGTGCTCGATCCGCGAGACCGCCGACAGTCGCTTCATCGCGCATCTGGGGGAGGCCAAGCGCCTGAAACGCGAGCGGCCCGGGCTGGTGGTGGGCGTGGGCGGCTGCTGGGCGCAGTCGGTCAAGGACGAGGTGTTCGAGCGCTTTCCGTTCGTGGACGTCGCGTTCGGCCCCGGCCAGGTGCACAAGCTGGCCGAGTTCCTCACGAGCGACTCGCTGACGGCGCAGGGCTTCTTCGAGTTCGAGGGCTTCACCGGCCACCTGCCGGCGCGTCGCGAGCGCGCGTTTCAGGGCTGGGTGCAGATCAGCGTGGGCTGCAACTGCGCGTGCTCGTACTGCATCGTGCCCTCCACGCGCGGGCGAGAGGTCAGCCGTCCGGCCGAGGAGCTCGTGACCGAGGTGCAGGCTATGGCCGCGGACGGCGTCAAGGAGGTGACGCTGCTCGGGCAGAACGTCAACTCCTACGGGCGCGACCTGCGCGAGCGCACCAGCTTCGCGGAGCTGTTGCGGCTGCTCGACGGGGTCGACGGCATCGAGCGCATCCGCTACACGAGCCCGCACCCGAAGGACATGCGCGAGGACGTGATCCGAGCGCACGCGCAGCTGGCGAGCGTGTGCGAGCACATCCACCTGCCGCTGCAGTCGGGCTCGAGCCGCATCCTCAAGGCGATGCGCCGCACCTACGACCGCGCGCGCTACCTCGACCGCGTGGCGATGATCCGCGAGCACGTCCCCGACGCGGCGCTGACGACGGACATCATCGTGGGATTCCCGGGGGAGACCGACGCCGACTTCCGCGAAACGCTCGACGTCGTCGAGGAGGTGGGCTACGACAGCGCGTTCACGTTCATCTTCTCGCCGCGACGCGGCACCGAGGCGGCCACCGTCACCGACGCCGTCGTGGCGCACCCGGTCAAGGTGGAGCGCATGCAGGAGCTGGTGGAGCTCGTCCAGCGCAAGGCGCGCGAGCGTGCCCAGCGCTTCGTGGGGCGCACGCTGGAGGTGCTCGTGGAAGGTCCCTCGCGCACCGACTCCGAGCGCCTGCGTGGACGCACGCGCCACAACAAGGCGGTCAACTTCGCCGGCCTGGCGGCGCCGGGCGAGCTGACGGGCGTGGAGATCCACGCGGCCACCAGCCAGACGCTGAGCGGCGAGGAGCGACTGCTGGCGCGCGCCGGCTGGACGAGATGAAGATCCGCGCGGCGGTGCTCGAGGAGTTCACCAAGCCGCTCGTGGTGCAGGAGCTCGATCTGTCCGAGCCCGGCCCGGGCGAGGTGCTCGTGCGGCTGGAGGCCTGCGGGGTATGCCACACAGACATGTACACGGCCTCTGGCGTCGATCCCTCCGGATATGCCCCGACGGTCCTCGGTCACGAGGGCGCTGGCGTGGTCGAGCGCTGCGGCGAGGATGTCTCGCTCGTTCGCGAGGGCGATCACGTGGTGACGCTGTTCTCGCCGCAGTGCGGCGAGTGCGTGCACTGCACGAGCCCGCTGACGAACCTGTGCCTGGCGATCCGCGAGCAGCAGAACCGTGGCTACCTGCCAGACGGCACCACCCGCCTATCGCGCGACGGCGAGCCGCTGCGCCATTTCATGGGCACCTCGACGTTCGCCGAGTACACGGTGATGCCGGAGATCGCGCTCGCGCGCATCGACCGCGATGCGCCGCTCGACCGCGCGTGCCTGTTCGCGTGCGGCCTGTCGACCGGTCTGGGCGCGGCGATCAAGACGGCGTCCGTGCGCGCCGGCTCGACGTGCGTGGTGTTCGGCGCCGGCATGGTCGGGCTGGGGGCGGTGGCGGGGTGCCGCCTGCAGGGCGCCGAGCGGATCGTGTGTGTCGACCTCTCGCCCGAGCGCCTGGCGCTGGCACGCGGCCAGGGCGCCACCGACGTGCTGACGGGGGGAGCCGACGCGGTGGCGCAGATCCTCGAGATGACGGGAGGCTTCGGCGCGGATTACACCTTCGAGGCGACCGGAAACGTCGCGGTGATGCGCCAGGCGGTCGAGGCGGCGCGCATGGGTTGGGGCCTGTGCACCGTCTGCGGCGTCGCCGCTCGCGGCGAGACGCTCGACGTGGTGCCGCGCCTGCTGATCACCGGCCGGCGGGTGTGCGGCTCCTCGTTCGGCGGCCTGAAGGGGCGCGAGGATGTGCCCGCGCTCGTGCAGCGCTATCTCGCCGGCGAGATAGCGCTCGACCCGTTCATCTCCCACCGGCTCCCGCTGAACGAGATCAACCGCGCCTTCGAGCTGATGGAGGCCCAGGACGGCATCCGCAGCGTGATCGAGCTGTGAGCGGGCGCGTGCGCCGCTCTCGCCGAGGCTCAGGCCAGCGCCGGTGCGCCGCCGTGAGGGGTGCCGTAGCGGTCGGCGACGAGCGCGAGCACCGTGGCGTCCTCGTCGTGCGCGGCCACGCACACGCGGTTGCGGCCGCTGCGCTTGGCCCTGTACAGCGCCGCATCGGCCACGGCGAACACCGCGTGGTAGTCGAAGCGTTCGTTCTGCTGTGAGGCTCCGACGCCCAGGCTCACGGTGACAGCGACCCCGCCACCGACGGGATCGGCGGCGATCGCCTCGCGCAGCCGCTCGGCCAGCTCGCCGGTGTGCGCCAGGTCTGAGCCTGGCACGAGGACCAGGAACTCCTCTCCGCCGAGCCGGTATGCGAGATCGAACGCGCGCAACTGCTTGCGCAGGACGTAGGCGACTTCCTTGAGCACCATGTCGCCGGTGCTGTGCCCGTGCGTGTCGTTGATGCGCTTGAAGTGATCGAGGTCGGCGACGATCACGCCCACGGGCTCGCCCGTCACCTCCGACTGCTGCGTGAGCTCGTGCGTGCGTACGCCCAGCGCCTTGCGGTTGAGCATCCCGGTGAGCTGGTCGATGACCGCGTCGCTGCGGTGCTGGATGTCGGAGTGCATCAGCGGGGTGGAGAGGACGGCCACGCAAAGCACCAGCGCCAGCGGCGCTATCACCAGCTCCGGGCTCCGCAGCACCGCGTGGGGGGCGACTCCGAAGCCCACGGCGAGCACCAACGCGCCCGCGATGATCACGCCGGCGACGACGCCGCGCGTCGAGAAGCGCGTGCTCAGCGTGATCACCGGGATCGCCAGCCACGACAGCGCCACCACGCGCGCCCCGCCCTCGAGCGACACCGCCCCGGCGATCGTCAGCTCGCTGCCGATCCACGCCGCGAACATCACCAGCTCGGGGCGAGCGACGCGCTTGAGGAAGTGGTCGGCGGTGGCGAAGAACGCCGCCGAGGGAATCAGGAACAGCAGCGGCCACCAGCCCAGCCACGGGGCGACCGCAACGATCGCAACGGCCAGAATCGCAAACGCCCGCTGCCGGCACGGACGGACCCGATCCTCCATGTCCAGCATGCGCTCGCGGTCGGCGTCGTCGCGGCACAGCCACGACGACCTGCTGACCTTGCGCTCGGATTGCTGGGGGCGATTGGTGCTCACGTGTAAACGCTCGGCCTAGGCCATACGGACGATTACCGCGACGGTGCGACGTGGACGTACGTTAGAACCGTAGAAACCCGCACTTCCACACGGTTTGACACGGATTTCGCGCTGTGGGCGGGGCCGCTGAAGGCCCCGCCCATCCCGTGTCATCTGGGCCGCCGCCAGCGGCGGCCGGTCACTGTGCGCTCGCTCCCACGGGCCCGGGGGCGTAGCTCGCGCCCGCGTTGGGCCCCCCGTTCGAGCCGGAGCCCATGTTCGGGCAAGGTTTCCCGCTCGTCGAGCCCGATTTCGGGCCCGGCGGCGTCTTCGTACTCGGCGGTGTGGTCGATTGCGTGGTCGTTGAGGTCGTCGCGGCTGTGCTCTGTGTCGTCGGCGAGGCGGACGCGCTCGCGATGCCGGCGGCTGCGCCTCCGGTGGCGAGCGCGCCCGCGACCATCGTCGCGCCGAGCATTCTCGAGATTGTCATCGGATCGAGCCTCCTGGGTCGATTGCTGGTGTGCGAGCGGATCGTCGCCGGTGCCGCTAAGTCGCAGGGCAGCGGCGCGTAGGGGTTGTGTAAGCGCGGCGTGCGCCGTCCGCCCGCCCGTTATGCGAACATATGTTCGTGCGCTGGAGCAACCTCACGCTCGACGGCGAGGAGCAGCGGCAGCTGCCGGGCTACCGCGACCCGGCCGCGGTGCGCCGGTTTCAGGCGCCCGAGGCGCTCGACATGCGCTTCTACGAGGTTCACGCCAAGTCGGTCCTCAACCGCGTGCCCGAGCGCTCCCGCATGCCGTTCCGCTGGACGATCAACCCCTACAGGGGTTGCAGCCATGCATGCAACTTCTGTTTTGCTAGGCCAACACACACGTTTCTTGGATTCAACCCTGGCCGCGACTTCGAGCGCGAGATCGTGGTGAAGGTCAACGCGCCGGAGGTGCTGCGCGTCGAGCTCGCGCGACCGTCGTGGAAGCACGAGCACGTGGCGCTCGGGACGAACACCGACCCCTACCAGTGGGTGGAGAGCCGCTACCGTCTGATGGAGGGGATCTGGGAGGCGCTGCGTGACGCGGCCAACCCGTGCTCGGTGCTGACGAAGTCGCCGCTGCTGCTGCGCGATCTGCCGCTGATGCTCGAGATAGCGCAGCGCGCGAGCTTCAGCGCGTGCCTGTCGATCCCGACGCTCGACGAGAAGGCGTGGCGGGCCACCGAGCCGCACACGCCGAGCCCTCGCGCGCGGCTGGAGGCGGTCGCCGAGCTGAACCGGGCGGGCATTCCGACGGGTGTGTTGATCGCGCCGCTGATGCCGGGCATCAACGACGCCCCGCATCAGGTCGAGCCGCTGCTCGAGCTGGCGGCGAAGGCGGGCGCGACGAGCATCGGCGGCGTAGCCCTGCACCTGCGAGGCGAGGTGCGTCAGGTGTTCATGGACTGGCTGCGTTCGCAGCGACCCGACCTGGTGCCCCGCTACGAGGAGATCTACCGTCGCCGTGCGTACGCGCCACAGGAGGAACGTGAGCGCCTCGCACGGATGGTCCGTCGTGGCGGCGCGCCGGGTGCGTTCTGGCGCAGGAACCCACGGCAGGCTGAGGATGCAGCGGGCGAGGACGCGGCCGTGCCACGGGCTGCGCAGCAGCAGAGCCTGTTTTGAAAGTAGGAGGTCATCGGTTCGATCCCAGTTCGCTCCACTGAACTTGTCTGTGCGCAAACCACGGGTGCGCCGACGCGGTATGTGGGCAGGATCTCGCTGCGGCTGTTGACGCGTAGCTCGGCGATGAGGATGCGCAGCAGTGCTTTGGCTTGGTCGGGGTCGCCCGTCTCGATGACTTGGCCGAGTTGGTCGGCGACGGCGTTGAGGGCGGCAGCGTCCGGGGTCGTGGGCGTGTCGGCGGCGAGTTCACGGGCGAGCGCTTGGTCTTGGCCGTGCAGGCTGTCAAGGCGTGCGTCGAGGCTGGATAGCCGCTCGTTGAATCGTGCCGGGCTGAGGTCGCCGGTCTCGAAGGCCTCCCACTCGCTGCATACGGCGCGCAGCTTCGCCGTGTCGCTGGCGCGACGGACCTCATAGCCGTCCAGCGCCAACTCGTCGGCAAGCGCGAGGTTCACGTGCTCCTCGCCGTAGAGCAGCAGCACAATCGGGTCATCATTCAGGAGCGAGCGTCGCCCCGTGGCATCGGGCGCGTGCGCAGGCGGGGCGTGGTTCTCGGTGGACGTGGCGGTCATCTGGCCTCCTTTTCGGCGCACCGAAGAAAGCCGCCAGCGAGCAGACGACCACACCGCAGACAGCTACGGTAGGCCCTGGGCATCGAAGGTGGTTGCTTCGGTGCTCGGGCCGGGCGGGTGGACAAGACCCGTCCGGCCGCATAAATGGTCAATTGACGCGGATGAGATAGCGACGCCGCCGGACAGACCGATTCCCGCCAATCGCCGCTCCCGTGGGCCTATCGCGGTTCAGCCGTCTGGCCGGCTGGTCGTGCTAGGTTCGCGCAGTCCTCATGCGCCGGCAGAAAGGTCTGCGCGCGTCTCGCGGGCCACCGATCGCAGGCTGTCACGCTTCTCCCAACACACGATCGCGTCGGGCAATCCGTGTTCATCAGACGCCGACTGCACCCAGTCCTGGTAACCGAGACGCTGCGCAGCATCCATCGCATATCGCCACGCGCTTACACCGTGCTCGGCAAGGTCAAGCCGCCACAGCTCCGGCGACTGATAGCGACCGTGGCCCGGTAGCAGCATCGTTGCGTCCGGGGTTGGATGACCGCCTCGCTCGCAATGCCCGTGGTAATCGGTGGCTCGAAAGCGCCCGCCGGATCGCGTGAGCAAATGCCTCGGCTGCCACATACGCAGCCGCTCACTTCGGCTTGAACGCATCCACATCGTGGCCTCCTGCTCGTCCTCGGCGAACGCCCACGTGAGGTACTCGGCCTCGACAAGCTGTCGGAGCAACGCAGCAGCGCCGTAGAGGTTGCCGTGCGCAAGAAGCTCGATCGTCCCGGACATAAGCTCTCCAGCAACTTGCATGACGACCGCCAGCCCGACCGTCGCGTCACTCCCAAAGCCAAACGGAGATCGCCCGTCTCTGCGATCCGTGCCCAGGATGTAGCCCCCAGCCCACAGCCGCTCGCCAGCCATTCTGAACGTCGCCGCGAGCGCCTTGCATACGCCTTCGCGCGCACCACGACCATCCGCATCGTTGGCGGCAGCCTCGACCAGTGCCCTAGCCGTATCAATGTCGATCAGCCCGTCCGTCACGACGAACTCAGCCTACAGACCGCCCCGCGCACCGAGAGCACGCTGTCCGCACAGACCCGGACATGATGCTCGGCGCCTCACGCCCGGAGGGCGATTGCCCGCTGTCTTATGGCGTGACCTCACGACTCTTGGGGATACCGGCATGGCCCTAAGGCCAGGTCATCTCGTGCCGGTATGCGTCTACCCACTCCCGTACTCGCCACGGTGCCTCCGACGCTGGTCGCCGCAAGAGATCCCAGTCGCCGGCATAAGCCATGAACTCCTCCTCACGGAGCATTACACGCGAGGGGTTTTCGTAGGCGAGGTTCAGCGCCTTGACCGTGGCGACGGCAACATCGCGGGGAACAACGTAGACCCTGTGCTGGCGATCGTCGGAGAGCGCCACCAGGATGACCCACTCGTTTGCTAGCGGCGCGGCCGGCTCGACTATGTTCTTGAGCTGAAAGTCTCTACTTCGCGCGCTCTTGATCTTGACCTGAATGGCAGCAGGCCAGTGGCCCTCTCCGACCTCAGCCAGCAGATCAGTCCGAGCTGTCCCGGTGCTCGTCAGCGCGGCAGGCCAGCCCAGCAGAGCAAGCTCCGCACCGACCAGGAACACGCCAGCGTCACCAATGACGCGAGTGTCACGCAGCATCAGCCCGAAAGATACGTGACCTCCCCTGACCAGCGAGCGCAGGCAACGCGGCGGCTCTGAGTCGGACGGAGCGCCGCAAGCGTCAACGCCAGCGCGGCTGTGCTCCCCTATCCCGCTTCGTCAAGCGACATCCGCCCGCCAGCGAGCGGCGCAAAGCGGTTCGCATTGACTTCGGTTGGCTCCATAAGTCCCGATTTACAGCGCGTTTCGACGGCGCAGCCTTGACGGTGGTCGAATCGCGCATCTGTTCGCCGAGGCTCGGAGGCGGGCCGGTTGCCCGGACCATACGGCCACCGACGAAGATGGTACCGCCGATACGCTCGTCAGATGCGTCGCCTCTGGCTGATCGCCTCTCGATCCTGCCGACGATCCTCCTCTGGATCTTTGTGGGCTCCATCTCGGCGACACACGGAGCACCGTTCTTGGTTGGATCCTTCTGGCTGCAGCTCTGGGGGCAGGGACTGTTGTGGCTGACATTCGTAGTGGGAAGGGCATGGCGCCGCTCCCCCGTCCGCAGGCAGCCAGGTCGTCGAACTGAGCCGTCGCCGGCGGCTCAGGATCGTACAATCCAAGCGTATGGCCACGTGAACGATCCATCTACCAGAGAGTTCCTACGCGCTGCTGAGTGTGGAGGCGCAGCGGCGTGGCCTGGACCCGGACGAGCTGGCAGACGAGATAGTACGCGCCGACCTCGCGGCACATGGCGAGCAAGACCTTGAGACGACGCTCAAGAGCATCGCTGAGTTCCGTGCGACGCTACCCGAGATCGACAGCATCGTGCTCGCGCGCGACGCCCGTGCGCAGCTCGAACACCGCGGCGACAGTTGAGCGTCGCCCTTGACGCTAATGCGCTCGTCGTGCTCGCGCTCGATCGGCAACGCGCGTTCGTCGTTGAGGGACTGCTACGTGATTGGAAGGCCGAAGGCGAGGAGTTGCACGCTCCGGTGCTGCTGCGCTACGAGGTAGCGAGCGCCTTGGCACTGGCGGTATCAACCGGCGCATGGTTCGCATACTCGACCCTCTGTCAGACTCGTCTGGTGCAGTCGCCTGCCACCCAGTATGTCGAGCGCGATGGGACTGCGATCGCCTATCAGGTAGTCGGCGACGGTCCCCTCGACTTGCTGCTCGCGCATGGCTTTATCACGCATCTTGACCTGCAGTGGACGGAACCCCGCTACGCGGGCTTCTTGGCTCGGCTGGCGTCGTTCGCGCGGCTGATCGTCTACGACAAGCCGGGCACCGGCCTGTCCGATCCGGTTGCGCATCTGCCCACGCTCGAGGAGCGAAGCGCGGACATCGAGGCGGTGCTCGACGCCGCTGGCTCCGAGCGAGCTGTGCTGTTCGGTATCTCCGAGGGCGGCCCCTCGGTGATCTTGCTGGCTGCCACGCGACCGCAGCGGATCGTCTCGCTGGTGCTGCACGGCGCTTTCGCCAACCTCTCGGACATGCTCGTCGCGCCCGAGAGCTACTCGCCGAGGATCGCCGAACGCGGCGAGCAGCAGTGGCAGGCGATCCAGGACATCATCGACCACTGGGGCGACGGCGCGCGGCTGGCAGGCATGTTCGCGCCGAGCCTCGGGGAGATGCAGCAGCGCTTCTACGGGATGTTCGCGCGCGCGGCCGCGAGCCCGCGCATGGCCCGGGCGCTCGTCGACACCGCGATGCAAATCGACGTGCGTGACATCCTTGCCTCGGTGCGGGTGCCGACGCTCGTGCTGCACGCCGAAGACGACCGTGTGGTGCCCGTCGAGGCCGGCGAACTGCTCGCCGCCTGCATTCCCGACGCGCGGTTCGCGAGGCTCCCGGGTAGCGACCACGCCTACTACATCGGTGCCAACCGTGAGGAGATCTTCCCCGCGGAGATCGAACGGTTCGTCACCGGCACCGTCGGGCGATCCCGAACCGACCGCGTGCTGGCGACCGTCCTGTTCACCGACATCGCCGGCTCGACCCGGCGCGCGGCGGAACTTGGCGACGGCGCCTGGCGCGAGCTGCTGGAGCAACACGACGCGCTGGTCAAGCGCATCGTCCTCGATCACGGCGGGCGGATCGTCAAGCACCTCGGCGACGGCGCGCTGTCGGCCTTCGACGGGCCGGCGAAGGCGATCCGCTGCGCTGAGGCGCTGCGTGACGCCGTCACCGAGCTGGGAATCGAGCTGCGGGCCGGCATCCACACGGGTGAGTGCGAGGCGATCGGGGAGGATCTCGGCGGCTTGGCGGTCCATATCGGTGCCCGTGTGAGCGCGCTCGCCGAGCCCGCAGAGATCGTCGTCTCCTCCACTGTCAAGGAGCTCGTGATCGGCTCAGGAATGCAGTTCGCCGACCGTGGCGAGCATGAGCTGAAGGGCGTGCCCGGCGCATGGCGTCTATACGCGCTCGGGGAGAAGCGCGCCCCACGCGTGCAGCTCGACGGGGCAGCGGGCTACATGCGCCGCTCCGACCGCTTTGCCGTGTCCCTGGCGCGCCGGATGCCGCGGACCATGCGCTTCGGGGCAGGTCTCGCCAGCCGTGACGCGCGCTCGACCTGAGCGCCCAGGCCCTCCGGGGCCGAGTCATATGGTCATGCACACAGAGGTGACGATCGACCTTCGTCAAGCGACATCCGCCCGCCCGGCAGCCGCGCCGAGCGATTCGACTTGAGGTCGGTTGGCTCCATGTAGCGGTAGTCAACGCGAACCGCTGGTATGCGGAAGGTTGGCTCGATGTTGTCGCGTGCGTGTACTCGTATGCCGTCGATCATGGCTTGGAGCGTCTTGGCGCGGGTGGGAGCGCTGTCGTTGAGCGCGGCGCGCAGGCTGTGACGCAGCACGTCAAGGTCGTCGCTGCTTGCGCGTTCAGGCTGCTCGTCGTCTTGGTGGGCGAGTTCGCTAGCGATCATGGGTTGGCGATCGCTCGACGCAGTCTCAGTATGTCGTCGCGAATGTATTTCTCGTAGGCATCGACCGTGATCCATCCGGCGTTGTCCACCTGGTACGCCGTCGTACCATGGCCGATCGTCTTCCATGTGAGCAAGCAGTGAGTGTGATCGCCCGGTTTGTCGTATGTCGTGCGATGCCATCGCACGTTTCGGTCCGTCGCCGCTCTGAGTTGGTTGGGATCCCACCAGGAGAAGATGCGATACGGACCGCCCGACTGCGGCGTTTCGCCCGTCAGGTCGTAGCTCTCGAATGTGGCCTGGTTGCCATCCATCTGCACGAGGCAATGCAGATCGACCACGCGACGGTCGTCGTCAGTCCACACCGTCGCGGGGGCGATCGGATCAAAGGGCCACTCGCCGGCCTCAAGTCGTACTTCTGTCGTCGTGACCTCGTGCGATCGGGCCACTTTCGTCACGGTGACCCGGACCTCTCCAGCCTGTTTTCGCCGCTCGCGAGCCTGTCTCATAGCTCGAATTATCGCGCGGCAGCGGGTTCTCAGCCACGACTCTGGAAGCCGTACTTCGTGTCTCGGATCGTTATGGCCTGGCGCTGAGTGTCTGCGGAACCTTGCTGGTCACCGCTATCCAGCTTGGCAGATCCTGGTCGATATACCCGGCGAGCGCGAGGAGATCCTGGTAACGCTCGTCGGGGGCATGGCTCCAGACGCGCTGGTGGTGCGCGAGGCGATTGCGGAAGACATGTAGACGCGAGAGCGGACCCTCCACGGTTCCAAGCTGGCGGTCGGGTGCGTGTGGGAAACCGCTGGCGAGATCCGGCCACAGTCCGGTGAGCTTCTTGGTGATGAGAAAACGCCAGAACCCGAAGCTCAGCTCGCTGATCGTCTGTCCGTCGCTCGCGCGCTTGCCCTTCTGCCTTACGCGGTCGCGGGCGCCGGTGATGTCCAGACGCGCCCGGCCGCTCAGCTCCTGCGCGGGATCGTCCAGCCAGGAGCCCAACCGTTCGAGTCGGCGATGGCGGACGGCGAGCCGTTCGGCGAGCGTGTTGCGCAGTGCCACCTCCAGGTGGCCGATTGGCTCCCAGAATGTGGCGGTGATCTCAGAGTTCCAGCGATACATCTCGATCGCCGCTGCGAAATCCCCGTCACAGTAGGCGATGTACGTGCTCAGCCGCTCGGCGCTGAAGAGGCGCTTGAGGTCCGATGGCGAGAGCTGTGGGTCGGGCGTAGTCATCCGGTGGTCGCCCGCGCTACCATAGGAGATGAAGACCCCGGAACGGTCCCTGTGCAGCCCCCTCGGGGGCAGGCCAAACCGCCGGGGTTTCGTTTGTCCCGGTCCTTTCCGCGGCTCCTCAGGCGTTACTTTGCTGCGTCGTCAAGCGACATCAGTCCGCCAGGAAGTCGTGCAGAGTGGTTCGCGTTCACTTCGGTTCGCTCCGTCGTTCCTGACGCTGGTCGAACCGCCGGCAGGACGGAGGCTGGTTCGCTAGCTCAACCCCAGCGTTGAACGGTCAGCCGGCGTCGCCGGCCGCCTTGTCAGCCCCGGTCCTCTCGGCGGCGTTCACGCTGCAACTTCCCGGCGTGGGTGAGCGTGTATGGCAGCGTGATTCGGTGTACGAGCTCGACGAGTCTCCAGATCGGGCGTGCGATGGGCTGCTCGTAGCGGACGAACGTGGTCCATAGCACCGTGGACTCCTGGACGATCACGACGTTGTGCCCGTTGATCAGGGCGGAGCGGGCGTGGAGCGTCACCGTGTCGGGGCGATCGTCGAGCATGCGCCAGCCGAGCACATGCGTGGGGGAGCGCCCACGCGCGAGCCGCAGCCCGAGAGTGAATCGCCAACCGAGCGTCAGGAACCCGCGGACGATCGTCGGGGCGCCCTCCCAGGTCGCGCGCGCCCACTGCTCAGCACTCATCGAGCGGGCGTCACCAGCCGCAAGCTCAAACGTGATCGCGCGGTCAGCGCCAGCCAGATCCTCACGCGAGCGAATTGCCTCGGGCACCCCGACGATGTGGGCACGCGAACCAGTCACAGCGAGGCTCCGCGCACGAGCACCGTCTTCGTCGCTCCGGCGAGGCAGTGCTCGCGCAGGGCGCGCGGAGCGTCGTCGAACGGCGCGATGTTGGTGGTGACCCGCTCTGGATGCATCTTTCCGCGCGCGATCAACTCGAGCGCGCCGGGAATGTTTGTGCGTGCGTGCGGAATGCCGACATGCAGCGCGCAGCGGCGGATGTACATCTGCATCAGGGGGATGCGCGTGCTGCGGTGCAGACCGCCGTTACTGGTGCAGACACCGTCAGGAGCGGTGTGAGTGAGGGCGAGGCGAAGTGGATCGGCGCTCGAGTGCACGACCAGCGGTGCGGGCGCGTCCCCGCGTAGCTCGCGCGGCTTCAACGCGATCAGACCGAGCCGCTCGGCGTGTGCCCGCACCTCCGCTCGCGAGTCCACCAGGCGCACGTTGCGCGCGCCCAGCGCCAGCGCGATCTGCCCGGCGTAGAGGGCGACGCTCGCGCTCAGCAGCGGTCGGCGCGAGAGCCCGGCGATGATCAGGATCCGCGCATCGGCGTCGGCTTGGAGCAGCGCGGGCAGGTGTGGCGCGATGTGACGGTAGGCGTCGGCGATGTTGTCCGAGAGGCTTGCGGCGGCGGCCGGCGCGACCTCGTCGGGGAGTGGGACGAGCATGGCGTCGGCATACGGGACCACGAGCTCGTCGGAGAACGCGCCGCCAAAGTGGCCGCCGCCGACGCCCATGCCGAATGCCGACAGCGGAGGAACGCTGAGACAGCTGCCGTGGTGGCCAGCGCGACAGGACGAGCATGAGCCGCAGCTGATCTGGAACGGAACGACGACGCGGTCACCGGGCTTTACCGCGCTCACACGCTCACCGACCGTCAGGACCTCGGCGACGCATTCGTGACCGAGGTGCACGGGCAGCGCGAGGTTCATCGCGCCGAGCGCGAGCGGGCAGTCGACATCGCAGGTGGACGCGACCAGCGGATGAACTATCGCCTGCTCTGGTCCCGGTGGCGCCGGGGCGGGCACTGAGCGCCAGCGCATACGGGCGCCCGGCGCCGCGAGGAGCGCGCGCATGCTCCGCCGGCCGGCTCTGCGTCGCCCCGCGACGCTGGCGCCCGCGCGCAGCAGCCGCTCGAGCCGCTGCAGGCGATTGCGTTCGAGCAGGGCCGGGAGCGCGGCGCCGGCGCCCGGCGTCATCAGCCCGGTGTAGTGGCGGACGTAGCTGGCAGCTGACATCGACACCTCTCGGCCAAGATACACGTGTATTGCCTACAATGCAACCGTATGAACATGGCTACGTCTGATCTGACCGGGTTGGCGCGCATTCGCAACGCCGCGCTCGAGGGATTCGCGCGCGACGGGGTCGCCGGCACCTCGCTGCGCGATGTCGCCAAGGCGGCCGGAGTCTCGCCCGGCCTGGTGCAGCACCACTTCGCGACGAAGGCGGCACTCGTGGACGCTGTAGGCGCGCACGTAGTCGGACTGGCGACGGAGGCGTTCGGCGATCTGCCCGCAGCCAGGAATCCGGTCGACTCGCAGAAGCGGCTCGGCGACCGCGTCACCGCGTTCGTGGCCGAGCAGCCGGCGGCGCTGCTGTACGTGGCCAGGGCCGTGGCCGAAGGAGACAAGACCGCCGCGGCCGTTTTCGACGCGTTCGTCGAGATCGCCAAAGGGCTATGGCAGACGCTGGCCGACCACGGTCTGCTGCGAGACGACGCCGACATCACGTGGGCGGCGCTGCACGGGGTCACGTTGATCCTCGGCACCGTGCTGTACCAGGCACAGATCGGCCGGCACCTGCCCGAGCCGTTCACGACCTCCGAGGAGCTGGAGCGGTGGAACGCGGCGGGCAACGCGCTGTTCAGCGAGGGTCTCTACCGTCGTCCGCCGAGGCGCGCGCCCGTGAGCAGGGGCCGAGCCTGAAGCTTCGCCGGCTTCACCTTCGCGGCACTTATAGGTCTTCGGCGCGAAAGCTGCGCGCCAGCTCTGGGCCCGTGGAGAAGTAGTGCCTGAACACGTACAGGAGTGGTCGCCACTCGTCGGGATCGACGTGGCTGGTGCCTGGCTTGACTACCGTCGAGAGTGCGTGTACTCGCTGTACGTGAGACTCAGCGATACGAAAATAGGCCCCATCGGGGCGTGTGGCCGGCGCGTGGATCGCGGTGACCTTTGCCTCCAGCTGTAGCGGACACTCGGCGATGCGGGGCGGCCTGACGGTCTCGCTCGCCTGCTCGGTCAAGCCGGCGGCATCGAACTTGCGCGGCTCGAAGTGGAACTCGTCTGCCTTGTGCGGCGCCGGCGGGTTGCTGCCCGTCAACGGAGCCAGCACCTCGACCTGCTTGACGAGCGTCCGGTCGGGGAGATTGATGACACACTCGCGCTCGCGCTCGAGGTTGGCGAGCGTGTGAGCGGTGCTCTCCCAGCCCATCACGATCGTGTAGCCGAGCGCCCAGGCTGAGGACATCGGTCCGATGTTCGCGCTCCCATCGGCGTTGAGCGTCGTGACAAGTGCTATCGGCGTGCCGAAGTAGAGGATCGGGGGCCAGATGACCTCGTGTCCGTCGGTGTCGGTCTTGGGCGTCACAGGACTCCTCCTTCTCGGGCCTGGCGTCGAGGTCGTGTGTGTGTGTGTGTGGCGTCGAGCGTAAAAGGCCCATAGTTCGATGCAGGTCGAATCGTTCTTGTCGTAGGCTGCGATTGGTGACGGGAGACGCCGATATCGCTGTGGTCGCCGCGTTGATCGGAGATCGCACGCGCGCTCGCTTCCTACACGAGCTGGTCGGCGGAGAGGGTCGGCGTGCGAGCGAGCTGGCGAGCGCTGCGAGCGTCTCGCGGGCTACAGCCAGCTTCCATCTCGGCAGATTGCTTGCGGCGAACATGGTCGAGGTCCGAGCGCACGGGCGCCATCGCAGCTATCACCTGGCCGGCCCCGAGGTAGCCCGTGCGATCGAGTCCCTTCAGCGCATCGCGCCGCGGCAGAAGGTCCGCTCGCTGCGAGCCGCAAGCACGGCGCACGCTCTCGACTACGCTCGCTTCTGCTACGACCACCTCGCCGGCCGCATGGCCATCGAACTGGTCGATGCGATGACCACGACAGGGCTGCTCACCCTCACCGACGATCAGTTCGAGCTGACTGAGCAGGGCATCTCGTGGTTTGGAGAGCTTGGGATCGATATAGCCGCCCTACGGGCCGCGCGGCGCTCGTTCGCACGCGCTTGTCTCGACTGGAGTGAGCGACGGCCGCATCTGGCCGGAGCGACCGGAGCCGCGCTGGCCGGGCGATTCCTAGAGCTCGGTTGGATCGAGCGAGCAGCTCACGGCCGAGCCGTGACACCCACTCCCGCGGGCCGTGTCCAGTTCCGCCGGATTCTCGGGATCGAGATCAGCGCTTCTCCCGCTGCCCGGCCTCCATTTTCCGCGTGATGTCCTCGGAGCCGAGCCTGCGCCCGACGCTGGCGGCGAGCTCGGGGGCGACGCCCGCGAAGACCGTGCTCGCGCGCAGCGGCAGCGGCGCGACGTCGATCTCGCCGCGGTTGCGCTCGATCGCGCGCACGACGGCGGCGGCGACGTGCTCGGGCGAGCGCGTGCCGATGCCCGGGGGCAGCTTGACTTCGGCGTCGGCGAACATGCCTGCGTCGCGGATGAAGCCGGGGAAGACGGCGGAGACGCCGACGCCGCTGTCACGCAGGTCCGCGCGCAGCGCGGAGGCGAAGCCGCGCAGGCCGAACTTGGAGGCGTTGTACAGCGAGGTGCCCGGCGTGGCTGCCTTGCCGGCGAGCGAGGACATGAACAGCAGGTGCCCGCTGCCGCGCGCGACCATGGCGGGGGCGAGCGCGTGCGCGAGCACGATCGGCGCGCGCAGGTTGACGTCTAGGGCGCGGTCGATCTGCTCGACGGAGAAGGACTCGAGCGGTCCGGACGCGGGCAGCGCGGCGTTGGCGACGAGGATGTCGACGTCGCCGGCGTCCGCCGCCAGGCGCTCGACGGCGGCGCGGTCGGTGAGGTCGACCGCCAGCGCACGCGCTCCCAGCTCGGCGGCGAGCGGCTCGAGCACGTCGGTGCGCCGCCCGGTGAGGATCAGCGTGGCGCCGCGAGCGCGCAGCGCCCGCGCGACGGCGTGACCGATGCCGCCGGTGGCGCCGGTGAGCAGCACGGAGGAGCCGGAGATCTGCACAAGCTGTGAGCCTACGCCGATGCGGATCATCGCGCTGTTCGGGCCGACGGGCGTGGGCAAGACCGCCGTGGCTATCGCCGTGGCGGAGCTGTTGCGCGCGCACGGCGAGGATCCGGTCGCGGTGTCGGCGGACGCGCTGCAGGTGTACTCGGGCCTGGAGGTGCTCACGGGCGTGGCCGGCGCCGCCGAGCGCGAGCGCCTGGAGCACCGGCTGGTGTCGTTCCTCCCGCTCGATCAGACGTTCAGCGCGGGGCGCTACGCGCGGCTCGCGCACGCGCAGATCGACGGCCTGCTGGCCGCTGGCAGGCGCCCGATCGTGGTCGGCGGCACGGGCCTGTATCTGCGCGCGGCGCTCACCGACCTGGACTTCAGGCCGGCGCCACCGGGGGGTCCGTCGCAGCTGTGGAGCGACGATGTGCGCCACCCGACGCTGCTCGTGGGGCTGACTATGCGGCGCGAGGCGCTGTACGCGGCGATCGACGCGCGCGTGGACAGGATGCTGGCGGCGGGCGCGCGCGAGGAGGTGCTGCGGGCGCAGGCCGCCGGCGCCTCACGGACGGCGCGCAAGGCGCTCGGGTTCGAGCAGCTGCTGGCGGGTGACGTGGAGGCGATGAAGCGGCGCACGCGCAACTACGCCAAGCGCCAGCTGACGTGGATGCGCAAGCTCGCGGGCGTGCGGGTCATCGACGCGACGGGCGGCGACCCGCTCGCGCTCGCGCGCGAGATCCTGGCGCCGGCACGTGACGACCTAGACTCCCGCGCCTGATGACCACGATGCGCTTCGAGAAGTGGCAGGCCCTGGGCAACGACTACCTGATCGTCGAGCGTGACCAGTTGCCGCTCGAGTTGACGCCCGCGCGCGTGCGCAGGCTGTGCGAGGGCCACTTCGGCATCTACGCCGACGGCGTGCTGCTGCTCGCGCCGCCGGCCGATCCCGCGCACGTGGCGGACCTGCGCATCTTCAACCCCGACGGCTCGGAGGCGGAGCTGTCGGGCAACGGCGCGCGCGAGGCGATCCTGTACCTGCGCCGGCGCGGCTGGACCGACGAGAATACCTTTGCTATACACACGGTCGCGGGAGAGATACGCCCGACGATCACCGGCGAGGACACGTGCGCGGTGGACATGGGCAGGGCGAGCCTGCGCTCGAATGACTTCCCCGGCGGGCCCGAGGATGGACGTGGGACCGTCTCCTCGAACGGACGCGACTGGGCCTTCCAACACGTCTCGATCGGCAATCCCCAGTGCGCGATCCACGTGGACTCGGTGCACGCGCTGCAGGAGCTGGATCTCCCCGCGATCGGCCCTGCGATCGAAGCCGACACGCAGTTCCCCAACCGCACGAACGTCTCCTGGTACACCGAGCTCGACGGCGGCGCGGGTGCGCCCAACGCGCGCATCCGCGCGCGCATCTTCGAGCGCGGGGTGGGCGAGACGCTGTCCTCTGGCACAGGCGCGACCGGCGCGGCGGTCGCGCACGTACAGCGATCGCGCGCCGATCGCTCCAATCGCGCGGACGTGCGCGTGACGGTGGCGCTCGACGGCGGTGAGCTGGAGGTCGAGGTGGGGGAGGATCTGCACATCAACCTGACAGGCTGGGCGCGCCCGGTGTTCACGGGCCACCTGAGCGAGGAGTTCGAAAAGGAGCTGCATGAGACCGAGTAAGCGCCTGGAGCGCATCCCGCCGTACGCGTTCGCCCAGCTGGAGCGGAAGATCGCGGAGAAGCGCGCGGCGGGGGTGGACGTGATCAGCCTGGGCATCGGCGACCCCGACCGCCCGACGCCGCCGCTGATCGTGGAGGCGATGCAGGAGGCGGTGAGCGAGCCGCAGACACACCAATACCCGAGCAACCGCGGGCGCGCGGACTTCAGGGGCGCGGTGCGCGACTTCTACGAGCGCCGCTTCGACGTGAAGCTCGACCCCGAGCGCGAGATCATCCCCGCGATCGGCGCGAAGGAGGCGATCTTCAACCTCAACCTCGCGTTCCTGGACCCCGGCGACTACGCGCTGGCGGCCGACCCCGGCTATCCGGTGTACACGGGTGGCCCGTGGCTGGCGGGCGCGGAGCCGGTGCTGATGGCGCTCGAGCCGGAGCTCGGCTTCATCCCGGACCTGGGCGCGATCGACGAGGGGGTCCTGCGTAGGTCCAAGCTGATGTACCTGAACTACCCGAACAACCCGACGGGCGCGCTGGCGCCGGAGGGGTTCTTCGAGCGGGTGGTGGAGTTCGCGCGTGCGTACGACATCCTCGTGGTGCACGACAACGCATACTCGGAGATCGTCTTCGACGGACGCAGCGCGCCGTCGTTCCTCGCCACCCCCGGCGCCAAGGACGTGGGCATCGAGGTGTTCTCGCTGTCGAAGGGCTACAACATGACAGGCTGGCGCTGCGCGGTGGTGGTTGGAAACGCGCAGGCGCTGGAGACCTACTGGCAGCTGAAGACGAACGTCGACTCGGGCCTGTTCGAGGCGGTGCAGCTGGCGGGGATCGCGGCGCTCTCGCCGGACGCCGACGCTGAGGTCGCGTCGATGAGAGAGCTGTACCGCGAGCGGCGCGACCTGGTGTGCGACGCGCTGCGCGAGATCGGCGTCGAGGTGCGCCCGCCGCACGCGACGATCTACGTGTGGGCGCCCGTGCCGGCGGGCTTTGACAGCTCGGAGACCTACTGCGAGCACGTGCTCGAGCGCACCGGCGTCGTGCTCACGCCGGGAGCCGTGTACGGCCCGGCGGGCGAGGGCTGGTTTCGCATCTCGCTGACGACGCCCGACGATCGTCTGCTGGAGGCTGTGAAGCGGTTGGGAACACTCGTGGATTGAGATCGTCGAAGGCCTAGACTTGATCGTGGATGGATTCAAGCCGTAACGGCACCGAGCCCACGCAGCGCGCCGCTCAGCGCGCGTTCTGCATCGCCGCGCTGCCGGACGGCGAGGACCTGTCAGAGCTGGCCGAGCTGCTGCGCACCGCCGGCGTGGCGGTCGTCGGCGAGATGGTGCAGCGCCGCGAGCAGCCCCACCCGAACACGTACCTGGGGCCGGGCAAGGTCGCGGAGGCGAAGGCCGCGGCGGCGGCAAGCGACGCCAACGTGATCGCGTGCGACGACGAGCTGAGCGCGCGCCAGGAGCGCAACCTGGAGGAGGCGCTGGGCCTGCCGGTTGTGGACCGCACGACGGTGATCCTCGACATCTTCGCCGCGCACGCGAACAGCGCCGAGGGCAAGCTGCAGGTGGAGCTCGCGCAGCTGGAGTACAACATGGCGCGCATGCGCGGCCTGTGGAGCCACCTGGAGCGCCTGGGAGGCGGCATCGGCACGCGGGGACCGGGGGAGACGCAGATAGAGACCGACCGACGCCTGGCGCGCAACCGCATCTCGGTGCTGCGCAAACGCCTAGAGCACGTCAAGGGCACGCGCGCGGTGCAGCGCGCGGAGCGCGAGCGCGCGGCGCTGCCGACGATCGCGCTGGTGGGCTACACCAACGCCGGCAAGTCGACGCTCCTGAATGCGATGACGGGCTCGGACGTTGGGGTGCGCGACCGCCTGTTCCACACGCTCGACCCGACCACGCGCACGCTGAAGCTGGCGGGACGCCCCTATCTGCTGACGGACACCGTTGGCTTCATCTCGAAGCTGCCCCACCAGCTGGTGGACGCGTTCGCGGCGACGCTCGAGGAGACCAGCCGCGCGGAGCTGCTGGCGCACGTGCTCGACGCCTCGGCGCCGGAGGCGCAGCAGGAGGTGATGAAGCGCGCGGTCGAGGGGACGCTGGAGGAGATCGGCGCGGGCGAGCGTCCGCGACTGCTGGTCCTCAACAAGGTCGATCTGCTCGACCAGGAGGCCTGCGACGAGCTGCGACTGCGCCATCCCGACGCGGCGCTCGTCAGCGGTGTCAGCGGCGAGGGCCTGCAGGAGCTGGGTGAGCGTATCGAGCGCGATCTGGCACACATGCTGCGCCCGCTGGAGCTGCTCGTCCCGTACGCCGACGGCGGCAGCCTGGCGGAGCTGCACGAGCTGGCCGGCGAGGTGCAGCGCGAGGACACCGCCGAGGGGGTCCGCGTGCACGCGCTCGTGCCGGCGAGGCTGGTCGAGCGCTTCGCCCGCTTCGCCCTGGAGGGCCGCTGAGCGGCGCGATCCGGCGTCGTCGTAGGGCTCAGCGCTCGTCGCCGCTCCCCGACAGCATCCCGCGACGCTGGCGCGAGAGCAGCTTGTCGAGGTTGACCTGCGCGATCTCGTCGAGATCGAGGCCCAGCTCGCTGGCCAGCTGCGCGACGTACCAGAGCACGTCGCCGAGCTCCTTCGCCATCGCCGCGCGGCGCTCGTCGCTGACCGCGCCGCCATCGTCGCGGATCGCCTTCTTGGCGTGCTCGGCCACCTCGCCCGCCTCGCCGGCGAGACCCAGCGCGGGGTAGGCCAGCCACGCCTCGCGCGGGTACTCCGCGGTGCGGCGCGAGAGCGACTGGTACTCGGAGAGCTCCACATGGCGATCGTAGGAGCCGCGGCGCCCGCCGGCACGCTCGTTCGCGGAGTTTGCGAGCAGCGCGGCGCCGCCCCTTCGCCGCCGGACGCCTCAGACGCCGGCGGCGTGGCGCGCGCTCAGGTGCGTCTGGCGCTCGATCGTGTCGTCGAGCGGCGCCAGCTCGGCGGGGTCGATGTTGAGCGCCCGCGCGATCAGCCAGTCGGCGAACCACACGTTCTTGGGCAGCAGCGGGCCGTGCAGGTAGGTGCCGATCGTGTTCGCGCTGCGCGCGCCCTCCACGCCGCTGCGCCCGTCGTTGCCGTGCCCCTTCAGCACGCGCCCGAGCGGCTGCTGGCCGGTGCCGAGGTATGTGCGCCCGCCGTGGTTCTCGAACCCCGCGAGCACGAGCGCGCCGCCCTCAGAGGCGGCGCTCATAAACGGTCTTTCAGCCGATGGAGCCTCGCGCGCCGGCACGCCATCGGGCCGCCGCTCCAGCGAGACCTCGATCGCGACGTTGCCGATCAGGCGCGGCCCGTGCTCGCGCACGGTGCGCACGTCGAGCAGGCCCACGCCGGGGATCTCCTCCTGCTCGAGCGTGTAGGAGTGCCCCAGCAGCTGGTAGCCGCCGCACACGCCCAGCACGACCGCGTCGCGTGCAGCCGCCGCGTGCAGGGCGTCGCGCTTGGTCTCGATCAGGTCCTGCGCGCACAGGCGCTGGTCGCGGTCCTGGCCGCCGCCGATGTAGAACAGGTCGTGGGCTTCGGGGTCCAACGGCTCTCCCAGCCCGCTGGCGGACAGCTGGAAGCCGATCCCGCGCCACGCGCAGCGTCGCTCGAGCACGATCAGGTTGCCGCGGTCGGCGTAGATGTTCATCAGGTCGGGATAGAGCGCGCACACACGCAGCGTGCGGGGGAAAGGAGGTGAGTCGGCCGTGGGCTCAGGCAACGAACATCACCGCCACGCTGCCCGTGTGCTCCTCCGTGGCAGGGATCACGCGGATGTCCGTCGCCGTCAGGCCCGCCTCCTCGCCCTCGCGCCGCAGTTGCGCGGCGCTCACGCGGTCGAGCTCCACGACATCGCGCTCGCGCATCGGCTGCGCCGCCGCCCCTGCTTTCGCCCGCGAGGCCGGCGCCGCCGCCGCGACGATGCTGCGCTCGCGCTCGATGCGCACGCTGTGCACGCGCACGTGCACGCGCGTGGCGCGGCTGACGTAGTGCGCGCCCTCCACGCACGCGATCTCGGGCGTTGGCCCAAGGTCTCCGGCGGCGCAGTCGAACGGCTCGATTTCTGTGGCGATCGCGCACGCGAGCACGCCACCGGGCCGCAGGTGCGCGCGGGCGCGCGCCAGGAACTGCACGCGCCCGGCCGCGCCCCCGAGCAGCTGCACCGTCTGCATCGGCGCCAGACACAGCGCGAAGTCGCGGCGGCCAAGCGCGAACGTGCGCGCGTCCGCGCACACCGTCTGCACATCCAGCCCGGCCGCGCGCTCGCCCAGCGCCGCCAGCAGCTCGGCGTCGAGGTCCAGCGCGGTCACGCGATGGCCGGCGCGGGCGAGGTCGAGTGCGACCCGGCCGCTGCCGGCGCCGACGTCGAGCACCGCCCCCGCGCCAGCGCCATCGGCCAGCTCGCGCCACAGCGGCAGATCGGCGGTGTACGCGCCGCACTCCAGGTCGTGCCACACCAGCGCGCTCACGACCACGCGCTGCTCGCCTCCCCGCGCGCCACCAGCAGTCCGCGCAGCGCGAGCATCGCGGTGTACGTCGGCAGCGCGAACAGCGGCGCGTTCGTGCCGTCCGCGCCGTCTGTGGCGTCGCCGCCCGCGGGCCTGTCGGTGACGGCCGCGCGCAGCGCGTCCGTCAGATCCTCGCGCACGTCGATGCGGGCGGGATCGATCCCCGCGTACTTCAGCCGCGCGGCGAGATCCGCCGCGCGCGTGCCTGCGCACGTCGCCCGCCGCACGCGCCCCGCCAGCAGCTCGAAGTCGGCGTCCCAGATCCACGACACGTCGCGCCCGTCTGCGATGTGGTCGTTGAGCACGCCCAGCAGGTCGTGCTCGCCGGGCTCGAGCGCGAGCGTGCGCAGCACCTCGTTCGCGCCCGCCGGGTTCTTGATCAGCAGGATGCGCAGCTCACGCGCCCTTCGCGGCGCATCGCTCCCAGCGCCGGCGCCGTTGCCCGGCGCCGCGGGAAACGACACGCTCACCGTCTCCGCGCGCCCGAACGCCGCCGTCGTGCTCTGCAGGCCCGCGGCGATCGTCTCCAGCGGCACCTCCAGCGCCGTCGCCAGCGCGGCGGCGGCGAGCGCGTTGTAGACGTTGTACAGGCCCGGCAGCGCCAGCGCGACCTCCGCCTGCCCGGCGGGGGTGCGCAGCGTGAAGCGGGCAGAGCGCACGCCCTGCAGGCGCACGTCGGACGCGCTCACCGCCGGTGCCGGGCGCGCCTGACCGCAGCTCGGGCAGCGATAGCGGCCGAGGTGCCCGAGGTAGATCGCCTCGAACACGTACGGCGCGCCGCAGCGGCGGCAGTGCTTGGCGTCGGCCGCGTGCGCCATCCCACCCAGCGCCAGCGAGTCGTCCTGCACGCCGAAGTACAGCGCTCCCGTGCGATCGCGGGCGAGGTCGGCGATCAGCGGGTCGTCGGCGTTGAGCACCAGCTTGCGCTCGCCGGCGCCCTCGCGCAGCACCTGCTCCCAGCGCTCCGCGATCGTGTCGAGCTCGCCGTAGCGGTCGAGCTGGTCGCGGAACAGATTGCCGAGCAGGATCGCGCGCGGGCGCAGCTGCGCGGCGAGCTGGGCCAGCCACAGCTCGTCGACCTCGAACAGCCCGAGCTCGCCCGCGATCCTGCCGCCGGGCAGCGCCGCCGCCAGCAGCGTCGTGGCGATCCCGCCGGCCATGTTCGCGCCCGCCTGGTTGTGCACGAGCGCCACGCCGTCGTGCTCGAGGATGGCGGCGGCCATCGCCGCGGTGGTGGTCTTGCCGTTGGTGGCCGAGATCAGAGCGCTGCCGCGCGGCAGGCGGGCGCCGAGCTCGCCGATCGCGTCGGGGGCCAAGCGCATCAGCAGCTTGCCCGGCGCGCTCGTGCCGCCGCCGCCGCGCAGGCGCGAGATCACACCGACCCCGCGCGCCAGCGCCAGCTTCGCCGCGAGCGTGTCCGCCATCAGGCCCCCGAGAAGGCCGGCCCGGGCGCCGCCGGTGTGAGCATCGTGACCGCGCCCGGCAGCGCGCTGACGCGGAGCGGCAGCTCGCCGATGGGGTCGCCGTCGGCGTACATCGTGAACGGGCGGTCGGCGCTGAGGGCGATCTCGCGCGCGCGAAACACGCGCACACTGGGCTCGTGCACGTGCGTTCCCTTGAACACCTTCGGCAGAATCCTGGTCAGGAACCTGAGCTTGCTGACGCTCTCGCAGACGACCACCTCCAGCAGCCCGTCGTCGAGCAGCGCGTCCGGAGCCGCGTACATGCCGCCGCCGTAGGCCTTCGAGTTACACGCCCCGACGGAGAAGGCGGTGAAGCTGTGGCGCTCGCCCGGCGGGTCGAGCTCGATCTCGAAGCGCGCCGGCTTCCACGCGGCCAGCGCCCTCAGCGCCCCGTACACGTACACCAGTCCTCCGAGCCACGCGGGAGCTTCGTTGGCGATGCGGTTGGCGTCGCTGTCGAAGCCCGCCGAGGCGATGCCCACGAACGCCCGCGCGCGATCTTCCTCGCCCTCCTCCCAGACCGCCCCCAGGTCGACCGGCCGGCTGTGCCCGGCGGCGATGATCGCAGCCGCCGCCGCGGGATCGTCGGGGATCCCGAGGACACGCGCGAGGTCGTTGCCGCGCCCGCCGGGGACCAATCCGAGCACCGTGCCGGGCAGCTCGCGCAGAGCGTCGGCGAGCGCGCCGAGCATGCCGTCGCCGCTGAGCGCCACGACCGTCTCGCCACGTCCCGCCGCGTCGACGGCGAGCTCGCGGGCGTGGTCCAGGCCGCGCGTGTCCGCGCGGCGGACGCTCAGGCCCTGCGCGCTCAGCGCGCGCTCGACGGCGGGCGCCAGGCGTCCAGCCCTGCCACCGCCGGCGGCGGGGTTGACGACCAGGCAGATGGGTGGCGAGACTGGGGGCAAGACGGGCGGCGCTCCTGGGGAGAGCGGGGGGTGAGCGGTCAGCCGGCGGCGGCGGCTTTGGCGCGGTCGCGCCGGCGCCGGCCGAGCGCCGCGATGATCGCCAGAGCGGCGATGACGACGAACAGGCCGAGCAGGATGCCGGGCGCCAGCCCGAGCCCACCGAAGGGGAGCGAGACGAGCTCCACGATCCCGAGACCGATCGCCAGCAGAACGATCAGCAGGGCGATGATCAGCAGGACGCCGCGCACGCGCGCGAGGATGCCCGCGGAGCTGGGGGGGACGAGCAGGCCCATGGCGCGTAGCGCGAACAGCTGGCGTCCGCTGGGGGGCGTCTGTCCGAGCCGCTCGACGGCGCTCTTGAGGTCCCCGGCGCGGCGTTCGGCCAGCGCCAAGGACGCGTCGGCCATGCGCCTGATCTGCATCCGCTCCTGCGGGCGCGCGGCCGCGATCGCGCGCTGGAAGTAGCTGCGGGCCGTCTCCGCGTCAAAGCGCTCGGACGCGCGCGCGCCAAGGATGGCGAAGGCGGCGGCCTTGTATTTGGTCTCGGCCTGCAGCTCCTCGTCGGAGCGCTGCTCGAGCGCTTCGATCGCCTCGATGCCGCCACGCTGCTCGAGTCGGACCTGGCGTTGTTTGGGGGCCATGGGCCGTCATTCTATGGTGCCGGCAGACGCTGGCGCGGGCGCGGGCGTCGATACGCGGAGATCCGCGGCGCAGGGCCGTCCAGACGGTATGCTCGCGAGGTGCCCAGCCGTCTCCGTTTCGCCATCGTCAGCCTGCGTGCGTGCGCGTGCGCGCTGTGCCTGGCGGCCGTGCTGGCGCTGGCGCTCGCACCTGCCCCGGCCGCGCTGGGCGCGGGCCTCGGCGCGGGCAACGCCCTTAGCGAACTGACCGAAGGCTCTTCGGAAACAGAAACGACACCGACGACGGCGACCTCGACGTCGTCCACGGAAGCGCACAACTCCCACACGGTGATCGCGATCGTGCTCGCCGCCGCGGTGGTGCTGCTCGCGGGCGTCGCGTTCGCGATCGTGCGCGACGCGCACCGCGTGGCGCCGGCGAGCGACGGCGAACTGATCGAAGGCAGCACCGCGCGACACACCGAGGCGGCGCTGCGCAAGCGGCGCGCCAAGGCCAAGGCCGCGCGCAGACAGCGCAAGCGCAACCGCTGAGCCCGGTCTCGGCTCGGCTCAGCGCTTCAATGCGAGACGCGCAGCGGCCGCGCGTGACGCACGGGGGTTCGCACACGCGGAGGCGAGGGCGGGGTGGGGGAGCCATGCGGGCCGCGGCGCGGCCTGCGCGGGCGCGGCATGCGCGGGTGGGGGTCCAGCGGGCCTCCGGGCAGCGCCTTGGAGCCGCCGTCTTCTTCGGATGAGTCGGGGACGTCCTCGGAGGGGTCCGCCGCCTCGTCGTAGCGAAACGGCATCCACAGCATGAGTCCGGCCAGGGGGATCTTGATCAGCGCGGCGAACAACAGGATCCAGAGCCACAACGGCATCTCCCGTGCGATGGTACTACTGCCGTGTGAAATCGCAAGCAGCCGACGAGCTGCGCGAGCTCGCGGTCGAGGTCGGCGGCTGCCGGCGCTGCCCGCGACTGGTCGCGTGGCGCGAGCAGGTCGCGCGCGAGCGCCGCGCGGCGTTCGCGCAGGAGGAGTACTGGGGACGACCCGTGCCGGGCTTCGGCGACCCGTCGGCGCGGGTGCTGCTGCTGGGGCTCGCACCGGCCGCTCACGGCGCCAACCGCACGGGGCGCATGTTCACGGGCGACCGCTCCGGCGACTTCCTGTTCGCCGCGCTGTGGCGCACCGGCTACGCCAACCAGCCGCTCTCGCGCTCCCGCGACGACGGCCTGGCGCTGAGCGGCGCGTGGATCACCGCTGCGGTGCGCTGCGCGCCGCCGGCCAACAGACCGACGCCGGCCGAGCGCGAGCGCTGCCTGCCCTGGAGCGTGCGGGAGTGGGGGCTGCTGAACGAGGTGCGTGTGGTGGTATGCCTCGGCGCGTTCGCGTGGGACGCCGCCCTGCGACTGACCGCCGCGCTGGGTGAGCCGGGCGCCGCCGCACGGCGCCCGCGACCACGCTTCGCGCACGGCGCCGAGCTGCCCGGCGAGCGCTGCTCGCTGCTCGGCTGCTACCACCCGAGCCAGCAGAACACGTTCACCGGCAGGCTGACCGAGCCGATGATCGACGCCGTCCTGGAGCGTGCGCGAGTGCTCGCCGACGGCCCGCGCTAGTATCGGCTGCAACGATGAAGCCGGTGATCGCAGTGACCCTGGCCGTGGCGGCGGTGCTGGTGGCCGCGAACATGCTGGGCGTCGCCGACGCGGAAGCTCCCACCACCACGACCGCGACTCCCGTGCCCACCGTCAGCGTCGACGGCGTCGCGAACGTTCCGATCCCGCAGGGCGCGAGCCTAGCGGTGGCGACGGGTGTCTATCGCGAAGGCATGGCCGCGGCGCTCACCGACGGCCACGGCAAGGCCGAATACCTCGCCGGCAAGGCGGGGGTGACGCTGGGGAGCGTGCAGAGCATCGTCGAAGGCGGGGGCTCGATCGAATGCAGGGGCGCTGGGGAAGAAGGCAGCTACATCTCCTACGAAGGCGAACAGCCTGACTTCGGCTCCTACGTCTCGCGAGTGGACACGGTCCTCCCGCCGGAGGCGGCGGCCACTCCCGTGCTGAAGGCGAAGAAGAAAAAGAAAAAGGGGAGAGCGCCCTCCGCGAAGAAGGCCTCCGCGCCGGGGTGCACGCTGAGCGCGCAGGTTTCGCTGGTGTATGCCGTCAACTGAGCGGGCGCGCTCTAATGTTGTGGCCGTGCCGTACACGACCGCAGACGCCAGACAGCAGCTGCTCGACACCATCGCCGAGGCGACACAAGAGCTGGGCGTGGCGCTGGCGGCGCTGAGCGAGGCCTACGAGCAGCTCGACGAGCACAACGCCGACAGGGTCGAGCAGGAGCTGTTTCGCCCGGCGCAGACGGCGTACGGGCGCGCACGGCGCGCGCACGCGGCCTTCGCCGAACGCCACGAGCTGCCGGGGCGCGCGTTCGAGCCGGCCGTGGCGGGCGCCCCCTCCAAGGGGGCCAGGGGCTTCCTGGACAGCGCCGTGGACGCGGTCGCCTCAGCCGACCGCCAGCTCTCGACGCTGCAGGACTCGATGCTGCCGGTCGAGGTTGGAGACGTGCAGCTGCGCGCGGACCTCGAGCAGATCCGCGTGGCGCTGGAGCGCTTCGGCACGCACGCGCGCGAGCTCGAGCGCACGCTCGGCCGTTAGCTCCGTTAGCGCCGGCTACTCGACGGGTGCGCCGTTGGCGGTGAGCGCCACCTCGATGTTGCCGCGCGTCGCGTTCGAGTAGGGACACACCTCGTGCGCGGCGCGGACGATCTCGATGGCGCTCGCAGGGTCGGCGATCCCGGGCAGCGTGACGTTCAGCGCGACGCCGAGCACGAAGCCGCCGCTGCCGTTGGGAGACAGCGAGACCTCGGAGTCGATCGCCACCTCGCCCGGCTCGGCCTTCAGGCGGCGCGCGACGACGCCGAGCGCGCCCTCGAAGCAGGCGGCGTAGCCGACCGCGAACAGCTCCTCGGGGTTGGTGCCGCCACCGGGGCCGCCCATCTCGGGCGGGATGCGCAGGTCGACCTCGAGCTCGCCGTCGATGCTGCGTCCGTGCCCCTCGGCGCGGCCGCCGGTCACGTGCGCCTTGGCCGTGTAAATGGTGTTCGCCATCGCCTGCCTCTCCTTCGCTGGTGGGGATCGGCTCAGATGCTAGTCCACCGTAGATGCCGGCCCGGAGCGCCCGCCGACACTGGCACGAAGCGGCCGGGATGCTAGACCAGCACCGGTGAGAAGACTCGGACCGGCGCTCGCGGAGCGCGACTTCGCGCTGCTGTGGCTCGCGCTGCTGGGCATGGGCATGAGCGTGCAGATGCTCGAGGTGGCGATCGGCTGGGAGGTGTACACCAACCATCGCAGCGCCCTGTACCTGGGGCTGATCGGGCTGGCGGAGTTCCTCCCGATGTTCGCGCTGGCGCTGCCGGCGGGACACCTCGCCGACCGCCTGCCGCGGCGGCTGATGCTCGGCGTCTCGCTGGCGCTCAGCGCCGCGGTGGCCGTCGGGCTGGCGCTCCTGAGCACCTCGGGAGTCACGGCGGTGCCGCCGTTCCTGGCGCTCGCCATGGGTGCCGGCGCCGCCGCGGCGCTCGGCACGCCCGCTGCGCGCGCGCTGGGACCGACGCTCGTGCCGACGCAGCTGCTGGAGAGCGCGATGACCCTGCGCTCGATCGCGGTGCAGGCCGGCGCGGTCGCCGGCCCGGCGCTGGGGGGTCTGCTGTATCCGCTGTCACCGGCGGTCGTCTACGGGGTCGCGGCGGGGATGTGCCTGGCGGCGGCCGTGTGCGTGGCTGCGATCACGCACGCTCCGGCGGCCGACGGCGTGCCGGGCACGGGCTCGGCCCCGGGGCTGGCGAGCGTGCTGGGAGGGATCCGCTTCATCGGGCACACGCCGATCCTGTTCGGGGCGATTCTGCTCGACCTGCTGGCGGTGCTGTTCGGCGGCGCGGTGGCGCTGCTGCCGCTGTTCGCGCGCTCGATCCTGCATGTGGGCCCGACCAGCCTGGGTGTGCTGCGCAGCGCACCCGCCGTCGGGGCGTTGTGTGCGGCGGCGATGCTCACGCGCCGCCCGCTGGGCGGGCGCGCCGGGCGCAAGCTGCTGCTCGTGGTCGGCGTGTTCGGCGCGAGCATGGTCGTGTTCGGCCTGTCGCGCTCGTTCCTGCTGTCGCTGGCGGCGCTCGCCGTCAGCGGCTTCGTGGACATGTTCAGCGTGAACATCCGCTCGACGACCGTCGCTCTGGCGACACCCGACCGGCTGCGCGGACGCGTGCTGGCGGTGGAGATGGTGTTCATCAGCGCGTCCAACCAGCTCGGTGCGTTCGAGTCGGGCCTCGCCGCGTTCCTGCTCGGCGCCGTCCCGGCGGTGGTCGCAGGCGGCGCGCTGACGATCGTGATCGCGCTCGGCTGGAGCCGGTTGTTCCCGGCGCTTGCGGGGGTTGACCGAATGCGGGATCTGCGTCCGGTGGAGGGGCGGGTTGGGGAGGCGGCGGTGGCGGAGGGTGCGGCGTAGGGGAGGGCCCTACACGAGCGGGCGCACCTCGACCGCGCCGCCCATGCTCGCCGCGGGTATCCGCGCGGCTAGCTCGATTGCCGCGTCGAGATCGCCGGCCTCGAAGAACAGGTAGCCGCCGATCGCCTCCTTGATCTCCGCGAATGGGCCGTCGGTCGTCAGTGTCTTGCCGTCGGCCACTCGTACGGTCGTGGCCGTCTCGGGGGACTGCATGCGCACGCCCGGGGTGACGCCTGGGGTCTCGTTGAGCGCTTGGTATGCGCCGTACACCGCGCCCTTCTGCTCGTCGGAGAGGGCGTCCCACTCGGGCGACGGTGGTGTTGGTGTCGTGCCCTGGTGAATCAGCAGCATGTACTTCATTACGTGTCCTCCTTGTTGACGTGGCCGCTGCTTAAGACGAACAGGGAGGTGTGAAATCGACAGTGGCGCGAGGGTCTTTGCGGGAGCGTCGCGAGAGAACGCAGAGGCGCCGCGCGGGGGCAGTCGCGGGCGCCGGGGTCGCGGGCGAGACGGGGGTCAGTCCCGGACTTTGCCCCCGACGGTATCGAGATCTGGCCTGAGCCGCCCGAAGCGTTGGACCCCGAGAGCTGGCCGCTTGGCCTCTCGGCCGGGCCGGCTCTTGATCGGTGGATCGCGGATCTGGAGCCCGTGTGCGTGGCAAGCCCACGCTAGGGCGTTGCCGTCGCTGATGGCTTGCGGTGAGGAGGTTCGACGGGGGCCACCACACGAGACGCTCACCCGACGGTGAGCAGACCGTCAAGATCTGGGACTGTGGATACATCCTGGCAAGCTGGCATCCGTCCGTCTGCCAACTACCGCTTGCGTTTCTGCAGAAGGTCGTTGATCGGCCCCTCGAAGTCCATGGGAGCTTGTTCGGCGTATTCGAGTGGCCTCAAAGGCCCGTCACGCCGCCCGAGCAGAAACGTTGGAGTCCCGGTGACTTGATCCTTTTGGGCTTGTCGTTCGTCAACGGCGAGCTCGTGCGTGATTCCCGCTGAGGATGCTGCCGCCATGGCAGCGGCCACGTTGAAGTCAGGGATGGAGGCGCCGACCCGTTCGAGCAGAGCGGGGGTCAGCCAGTCCGTGCCGTACCTGCCCTGGTTGGCCATGACATCGTCGAGCACGTCCCACAGATGGTCTTGCAGTCCTGCCGCAGCGACAAACCGGTCTCCCGGAACTGTAGGTGGTTCGATCACGTCGATTCCGTGCCACTGGATCTGCAGCTTGCCGGTCCGGACGTACTTCCGTACCAACGCCGGGAGAACATTGCTTTGCCATTCTTGAGAAATCGGGCTCGAAGGAGAGTTGAAGTAGAGCATCTTGACGGGCGCGCGGGAGGAGCCCAGCGTTTCGTTGATCTGGGGAATGCCGGCCAGCGACACGCTCGAACGCTTGAGCAATGAAGCGACCGCGGTCGTGAGCGGCAGCAGGGCACAGGCGACACCAACAAGGACCCCGATGCATAGAATCGTCACGAAACCTGACGTTTTCGAGGTCGCGGGGTGAACAACGCGGAGCACGGCGCCACCTAGCAGAGGACGATGATGTAGAAGGGTGCATCGGCGTGGACCCCACCGACGATCGTCTCGACCTCTACCGTATCGGCGCTCGGGTACCCATTGGGGAGCGTGAAGCCGGGCGCGAACAGGTCCACGACCGCGAAGCCGACAGCCCTGGGGGTAGATGCCCCTGGAGTCCCGAAGATGGGCACCGAGCCAAGCGTCGCGCTCGCTGCGCAGTGTGCGATGTTCTCGCCAAAGTCGATGCGGTAGGTGCCCGTGTGACTCGATAGCTCGCTCGCACTGACGCCAGGACTGGACGCGTTGATTTCACCGTTGACGGTGATCTGCGCGAACAAGTTCGCGGTCGGCGCACTCACGACATTCTGCGATCCTCCCGCAGCCAGCGACAGGCGTTTGTCATGAGGGGCGCATTTGGACGCGACATACAGACCGCCGCCCTTGTGGTGTACGCATGCAACGACGATAGTCCCCGAGGAATCACTGGCGACCTCGTATGTGGCGCCCGAGGCGGTCAGCGCAAGTGCGACGGCAAGTGAAAGAACTTTCACAACCTAGCCACAATGACGAGAAGCAGGTGCCTACAGATTGCGATGGGCCGTGACATTCGTCTCGGTGGTTTGGTGGAGCATCGACGAAAACGATAGTCGGAGTAAGGGAGTGCGAAAAGAGGCGTTTCTCATCTTCGGATGGCTGAGGCACGTCCAGCACCGTACCTATGGGACTCTGATCTTGAAGCTCCCCACCTGGATCCTGGTGATCCCGGGCGCTTTTGTGCGAGGGTCTTGGTGAGAGTCTGCCCGGCGGCGATGTTCCGGCCCTGCGCCGGCTCGCGGCCACCTCCGCCCACTTCGGTTTACATAACATGCATTATCAGGCATATTCATGAAGCGCCGGGACCGGGGGCCCGTCCTGGATCGTCTCCTCGATCTTGCCGCGCACACGGCCGGCGAGGTTTCGGGTCATCGTCTGGATGATCGCCTCGCGGCCCTCGCAGTTCCACGGCCCGTCAGTTACCGCCCGCCAACGCGCGTCCGCCGCGAACTCCTGCTCGAGGACCGACAGGTCACCACGGTAGAGCGCAGCCCACAGCCGTTGGATCAGTGCTACCTCCGGGCCCTCGCTGGTCACGCTCATCTCGCTCGCCCTCCTTTCTCGTCTGGTCTTGAGTCCCTTACATCTCGTCTCCGGTTCGCGCCGCACGACGCACACGAACGAGTCGACCGTCAGGGAGGCGGACGGGGATAGGCCGCATACGGGAGTGGTCAGCGTCAACCAGGCACGCACCGAAGGCTACTCCCATAACGCGTCGACACGTACGTGATTGCCGCTTGGCCGCAGGCGCACTTTTTCGCTCGTCGCGCACATCATCGCTTCGCCGGCAGCGTGGCGTAACGTGCCCGGCCGAGTCTCACATTAATGGGACGGTCAGGTCTCAGATAAACGGGACTGCCGTATCAGATCGGCGGGACGCCGCATCAGTCGGTGTGGAGGCTTTCGAGCAGGCGCACGAGCTCAGGCTCGACCTTGGAGAGGGCCGTCTCGGGCCGCGGATCAGTCGAGATCAACAGGGCAGCCTCGATCAGAGCGGACAGGAGCAGGTGAGTGGTCGTCTCGACGTCGGCGCTCCTCAGTTCGTGGGCGTCGACGGCCGCCTGGATCCCGCCTCGCATCACCGCGATCCCGAGATCTGCAGCGCCGTCGCGCCACCCCTCCCATCCGAGCACTGATCGGCTCTGCCGCAGCCCGATCCGCTGGAGCTCACCGGGAACGCCAGCCTCGCGCAGGTATGCCCTGCAGCCTGCGATGAGCTGATCGAACGGTCCGGCCTGCGGGTCCAGCTCGGCCGCGGCTGAGGCGATGCGAGTGATGTTCTCGCGCTCGGACTCCTGCCAGGCAGCGCGGAACAGGTCCACCTTGCCGGGGAAGTGGTGATACATCGCTCCACGGCTGACGCCAGCGCGCTGGAGGATCTCCTCGGTGCTCAGGCCGTCGAAGTCGCGTTCGATCAGAAGCTCGCGCATCGCGGTGACGAGCGCTTCGCGAGCGCCGGTCGGTGGCCGTCCTCGCCTCCGAGTGGGCGTGCCGGACGGGTCCTGGGACGGGGGCTTGACAGCAGACACGCTTCCGCCTATGGTACATTACCGACGGTCAGTCGGTATAACGTAATGGGAGGCATCATGAACCAGTACATGATTCGCCGACGCATCGCCTGGGCCTCGCCCGCCGAACTCGAGGCGACCGCGAAGCGCTCGACCGAGGTTGCCGATGCTGAGTTCTCGGATTCGATCAGATGGATTCGAAGCTACGTCGTTGAGGAGAGTGACGGCACGCTCGGAACCGTGTGCATCTATGAGGCGCGCGACCAAAATGCCGTTCGCGAGCACGCCGGTCGCGTCGGCATGCCCGCCGACGAGGTCCTCGCCATCGCCGACACCGTGATCGTCCGGCCGGATCCCGAGCCGGTCAACACCTAACAGCGCGACTGACGTGCCGTGACGGTGATGTCGGCCTTCGAGCCCTTCACGCCGCGGTCTGCAGGACGCTGTCGTCTACCTCGGAGGGCCAGCGCTGAGCGCAGTGCCCGCGGCGGCGTACAGCGGCTGGCGGTTCAGACGCTTTCGCCGGAAGTCCTCAACCAGGAGCGTGCCCACCTCGCTGAGGAGCGCACGCCGTTTGCATCCCCGACGCGCCAGCAGCCTACCGGTGGCGCCCACCACGCGTGATGGGGTGAAGACTTGCGAGGGCCGCGATCTGTGTGTGTAGAACAGGTCCAGGAACGCGCCGATCTTGCCCTGCTCTAGCAGCCGCCTCTCGATCTCGGGTACCACCGCGGGCATCGGCCCGGCCTTGCCCATATCGGTCGCGAGCCAGTAGTGCTCGGCGGCATCCCTGTCTCGCCGGCGGCCCCAGGCTGCCATCCCACTATCAATGTCTCCTCCGGAGCCATCCAGCGCGGTGGCGATCGCGGGCACGAGCGCGTCGACCTGCCGGAAGGCGTCCTGTATGCCCTGGCCGGGCGTTGGGTCCTTGAAGTTGCCGGCGTCGCCGACCAGCACCCAGCCGGGGCCGGAGGCCTCCCGGAAGAACCCCTCCCAGCGCAGCATGCCGAACAGCTTCCCGGTCCGCCGCGCGCCCGAGAGTGCCTGCGCCACGGGCCTGCAGCTGCATGCGTACTCCATGAAGCTGCCCTCCAGATCCTCCCTAAAGCGAGGGAGATCAGCCAGATCCGGAATCAGGATGACCTGATAGAGGCCGCTGTCGGCGTGCGTCGCTGTCACCAGTCGATTGCCCCACCGGTGGAACACGAATGCCGGATCGGGGCCGGGCTCGACTCCCTCGAAGAAGGACCAATAGAGGAATCGCTCGTTCGGCGTGAGGTTGTACTTGCGCGCCCCGACGAGGCTCGCGATCGTCGAGTTGCGACCGTCCGCGCCGACAACCAGCCGCGCCCGGAGCGTCGTCTCCGAGCCGTTCTGTGCGACCCGCACGCCGGCCACTCGACCCTGATCCTCGAGGAGTCCTGTCACCTTGCTCGCCATCTGCAGATCGGCGCCCGCCTCCGCGGCGCTCTGGGCCAAGATCGGATCGAGCAGCATCCGGCGCACCGATGCCGTCCCGCCGACGTCGCCTGAATGCAGGTGAATCGGGGTTACGAACGCGAGCTCCTCCTGGCGCAGGTCGACGCGGTCGAGGAATGGCGCGCCGGTCGCGCGTATCTCTTCGATGACCCCGAGGCGGTCCAGGAACGCCAGCGCCTGGGCCTCGAAGATGTGGGTGGAGAGGGTGTCGCTCGGAAAGCTGGCCTGCTCGACGAGTGCGACCTTGAGGCCCCGGCGTGCGAGCAGCGCGGCCAGCGGCGACCCGGCGCAGCGCGCACCCACGACGATCACATCGAATACCTGGCTCATGCGTCCTCCGATCTCTCTGTTCGCTTCGAGGTCTGGCCTCGTTGTCACCGAGACTGACCGGCGGCAACGCGTGGTACATCGGCCAGACGGCGTATTCGAGCGGGCGGCGGTGGCGTATTCGGCGCCGGTGCTGCCGGCTCCATGGAGCGCCGGAGCTAGAGGTCTCTTCGCGCCGCCTGCGCCGCGAGCTCGGCGCGCGATGAGACGGCGAGCTTGGCGAACACGTGGGACAGGTGCGCCTGGACGGTGCGCGGCGAGATGAACAGGCGCTCGCCGATCTGAGGGTTGGTCAGGCCCTCGGCGACGAGCTGCACGACTCGCAGCTCGGCGGGGCTGAGGCTCTCCCAACCGCGCAACGGCCGCTTGCGTTCTCCGCGGCCGCGCTCGGCGTAGGCGACCGCATCATCCAGCGAGGCCGAGGCGCCGGCCGACCACGCCGCCGCGAAGGCCTCCTGGCCGAGCGCCTCGCGCAGCGTGCTCAGCTCCGCTTCGTAGGGCGGCTGACGCACCGGGAAGCGCACGCAGCCCACCGCGGCGCGAATGCCATCCGCCGCAGCGAGCAACCGAACCGCCTGCTCCGCGCTCTGCAGCTCTGAGACGAGCGCCGCGAGCGACTCCAGCACGTCCGCGACGCCACCCGGGTCGCCGGCCTCATAGAACGCGCGCAGAGCCTCGTGGAGCAGCTGCTCAGCTCCGGAGACCTCGCCGGCCTCGCGTGCGAGCTGCGCTTGCGCCTCGAGCGCGGCCCCGATCGCCAGCGGATTCTTGCTCTCGCGCGCGACGAGCACCGCTTCTTCGATCGCGGCGACGGCGGTTACCGTCTCTCCGCGCGCCAGCTGGGCGGCCGCCGTGATGAGCAGCGCGGGGACGGTGAAAGAGGCGTAATTGCTCGCCCGCGCCGTCGGCAACGCCTCACTCATCATCGTCTCCGCACGCTCGAGCTCGCCGGTGGCGTACTCCAGCAGTCCCAGCTGCCACTGCATCAATGGCGTGCTGTTGTGGGCCATACGCACGCCCAGCGCGATCGACTCCTCGATGTACGCTCGCGCGGCCGCCCACTCCCCGGTGCGGGTCTTGACGAAACCGAGGACCCCGAGATCGACCATCGCGAACAGCGGGTCGCCGAGCGAACGCGACTGCGCGAGAGCCTCCCCCAGCATCGCCTCCGCCTCCGCGAATCGACACTGCGCCGCCGCGTTGAAGCCGAGCCAGCTGAGCGACTCACGGATACCGAGCAGGTTGCCCGCCGCACGCGATACCGCCAGGGCGTCTTCGAGCAGCGGCGGCGCAGCCTTCAGCCGCCCACCAACGTTTGCAAGAAAGCCGGCTCCGTAGAGCCCATCGGCCAGAAACCAGGCGTCCCCGAGCGGGCGCGTGATGGCGATGCTCTCTTCGAGCACGGGCATCGCAGCCTCCGGCTCGAGCGAGATCAGCGCCCACCCGAGCAGATCGAGCGCTCGACCCACCGTGCGCTCGTCACCCACCTCACGGCCGATCGCGAGCGCCTCCTCGGCGAAGCGCCGCGTCGCCACCCAGTCGATTGAGATCGTCCCGATGTGGCCCACAGCAACCAGCGCCTTTGCCCGAGCGAGCCCGCTTGCGCCCTCCCCGGCTAGCGCCGACTCGAGGTGCCCCCGGCCCTCGCGCCAATGGCCACGCGCCTCGAAGAACAACCACAGCGCGGCGGCGAGGCGTAGAGCCTCATCGACGCGCCCCGCGTCGACCGCCCACCCGAGTGCACCGCGGAAGTTGTCCAGCTCCGTCGTGAGCGGCCCGAGCCACTGCTCAAGGCGCGCCCCGTACAGATCCGGCTCCGCGGACTCGGCAAGCGCCAGGTGGTAATCGAGGTGCTGGTTGCGCACGAGCGCAGCCTCGGCGGCGTCGCTGAGCTTCTGCCGCGCGTACGCACGGACCGTCTCCAGCAGCGCGTAACGCGTCCTGACGCCCTGCTCCTGCACCTGCACGAGCGACTTGTCAACGAGGCTCCCGAGCAGGTCGAGGATCGCAACGACCTCCAGGCCACCGCCGGCGCAAACCGCCTCGACCCCATCGAGCGTCCAGCCGCCGGCGAACACGGAGATGCGCCGGAACAGTGTTTGCTCCGCCGCGCTCAGCAGGTCGTGGCTCCAATCGACCGAGGCCTCGAGGGTGCGCTGCCGGGGCATCGCCGTGCGTGAGCCCCCCGTCAGCAGCACGAACCGCTCGCGCATCGCGTCGGCGATCTCCTGCGGGGTCAGCAGCCGCACGCGTGCCGCCGCCAGCTCGATCGCCAGGGGGATTCCGTCCAGGCGCTGACAGATCGTCGCCACAGCCTGCGCGTTCGCGTCGACCAAACGGAAATTTGGTCGCACCTGTCGCGCCCGGTCGCAGAACAGCTGGATCGCTTCGACGTCCGCAAGCGCGGCTCGTGCCAGCTCGGCTTGCGGAACCCGCAGCGAGGGAACCCGCCAGCTCTGCTCTCCTTCGACGCCGATCGACTCGCGGCTCGTCGCCAGAATCACAACACCGGGACACGCCTCGAGCAGCGTGGCCGCCAACTCCGCGCACGCGCCCAGCAGGTGCTCGCAGTTGTCGAGCGCGATCAACAACCGGCGCTCGGCGAGCTGCGCCGTCAGCGTCTCGATCACCGGCTGCGACGGGAACTCGCGAATCGAAAGCGCGCCCGCAACCTCGCTGGCCACCAGCGCCGAATCGCTGATTGGCGCCAGATCCACCCACCACACACCGTCAGGGTGATCGTCAAGCGTCTCGGCGGCCACCTGCAAGGCCAGCCGTGTCTTCCCGCTCCCACCCGCTCCGGTCAGAGTAAGCAGGCGCGATCGGTCCAGCAGCTCACGAACCTCCGCGATCTCGGCCTCGCGGCCGACGAAACTGGTGAGCTGGACGGGCAGGTTGTTCGGGAGGGCTGACAGCGAGCGCAGCGCCGGGAAGTCGTCGTGTAGATCCGCGTGGCACAGCTGGTACACCTGCTCCGGCCGCGCCAGGTCGCGCAGCCGATGCGCACCGAGGTCACGCACGCTGACCCCGTCGGGCAGGCCGCCTGCCACCAGCTCATAAGTCGAGCGCGACAGCAGCGTCTGCCCGCCATGTCCGATCCCCCGCAGCCGAGCACAGCGATGGATCGAGGGGCCGGTGTAGTTGCGCGCATCGCGCAGCACCGCCTCACCCGTGTGCAGCGCGACCCGCACGCGTAGATCCACGCCCTCAGGCCACGGCTCGCTTCTCAACGCCCGCTGCAGATCGAGTGCGCACGCAACCGCATCTGAGGCTCGCACGAACACGCCGACCGCACTGTCACCCTCGCCCTGCTCCTCCGGAAGCACCCCGCCACGCGCCTGCATAGTCTCGGCGAGCAGGTCGTGACAGCGCGCCATCACCCCCGCCATCACCTCGCCCCGCTCCTCCCACAACAAGGTCGAGCGCTCGACATCGGTCAGCACGAACGTCACCGTCCCAGTCGGGACGATCGCCACCGCCTCCTGGTCAAATCCGCCCACCGGACTCATGATCGCCTCGTGCATCATCCCAAGCCTGCCGTGCCGTACGGTGGACTACATCGGCCAGATGGCCTATTCGCCGTCATAGCAGTTCGGGCCGGCGACGCCCCGCACTCGAGCCGCCCGGTCCACCCCGGGACAGTTCACCGACGAGGCTCGGTCGCGTGCGTACCATCGAGCACATGACGATCCAGCGTATGGACCACGTGGGCATAGTCGTCGACGACCTCGCCGATGCGGTGGAGTTTTTCGTTGAGCTCGGACTCGAGCTGCAGGGCGAAGCGCCGGTCGAGGGCGACTGGGTGGACCGCATCGTCGGGCTCGAGGGAATTCGGGCGCAGATCGCCATGCTGCAGACTCCAGACGGGCACGGACGACTCGAGCTGACGAAGTTTCACACGCCGTCGACCGTCGGCGGCTACCAGCGCGCCCGAGCGAACGCTTCGGGCATCCGCCACGTCGCGTTCGCCGTCGACGACATCGACGCCGTCCTCGCTCGCCTGCGATCCCGCGGCGCAGAGCTCGTGGGCGAGCTGGGGCGCTACCAGGACAGCTACAGACTCTGCTACATCCGCGGCCCCGAGGGGATCATCGTCGAGCTGGCGGAGAAGATTGGCTGACCGGTCCGCCCGGCGCCCAGCCGCCTCGCCAGCGTTCGGAGGACCCCGGGACGGGATCCCGTCGGGCTCGAGCAAGCTCCGCCGTCTCCCCCGGCCGCAGTCCGCCGTCCCTGCCGTCATCTACCGTGAAGCAATGCCGCGCCTACCCGACGCCCGCAGCTACGGACGTGTCTTCGATGAGATCGCCGAGGACTATGATCGTCATCGCCCGACCTACCCGGACGCACTCGTCGACCGGGCGTGCGAGGGCATCCGCCCCCGCGCAGCGGTGCTAGAGATCGGCTGCGGCACGGGACAGCTCACGCGCAGCCTGCTGGCCCGCGGGATGCGGGTGACAGCCGTGGAGCCTGGCCAGCAGCTGATCGTGCGGGCTCGCGATCGGTGCAACGGCGTCGGCGATGTGCAGTTCGTCAACGCGCGCCTAGAGGACGCCTCGCTGCCGTGTGCCCGCTACTCGGCTGCGTTCTCGGCGTCGGCGATCCATTGGATCGATCCGGATGCGAGCTGGCGCAAGGCGGCCGACGCGCTGGAGGACGGCGGGAGCCTTGCCCTGGTCTCCTACTTCGGGCTCGACGATCCCCGCAGCGCCGACGATCAGCGGGCGCTGCGCGCCGCTATGACGACCATCGCGCCCGAATTTGCCGCGGATTGGCCTACCTACCGCAACCTCGCGGGCACCCTCGCCGGCGTCGCGGCCCGGCGCGAGAACCTCTCGGAGGTGTGGGCGTGGCTGGGGGGCTACGAGATCGCTCGCGGGTATGCGGCAGACCTGTTTGATGATGCGCAGGTCGTCACAGTGACGGCGCAGCTGGAGCACACCGCTGACGAGCTCAACGCTCTGCTGGGCACCATGTCGTTCTGGGCAGGGCTGTCACCCCGACAGCGCGACGCTCTCGTTGCCGAGAACCAAGCCTTCCACCAGCGGATCGGCCGGCCGATCCGCTCCAGCACAGTCGCCTGCCTGGTGGTGGCTCGGCGCCGGCCCCGCACCTAACCAGCTCAGCGAACGGCGTCCGCCCAGTCGCGCAGGCGGCCCGCGAACTGCGGCGTGGCTGCGCTCACCTCGACGACCGCATCGGCCGGGACGTTCGCCCTCTGCGCGGCAGCCAGGATCGCGTCAGGCGACGGCGCCTCGTAGAGGCAGTAGGTGCGTCGCCGGTCGGCGCTCAGGAACGAGAACAGCCAGCGGACTCCCTCGTCGCTGTTTACCTCCTCGATCAGCTCGACATCGTCGTCGCTGAGGTCGAGCTGTTCGGCGAAGCTGCGCTCGATCATGTACAGGGCCATCGGCTGATCCTAGCTCGGTTTACTCCGGGGCGAGGCCGTGCCGGTGGGCATATGACGCAGCCTCGGTGCGGTTGGCGCAATCGGTCTTGCGCAGAATGCTTCGGATGTGGTTGGCCGCGGTGTGCTCGCTGATCGCCAGCTCCTGGCCGATCTCGCGGTTGCTGAGCCCTCTGGCGACCAGCTTCAGGATCTGCGCCTCGCGTGGGGAGAGCCCGCCCGGGAGACCGCTCGAGGTGGGAATGTCGAGCAGGCGGATCTTGCCGAGCAGTCCTTGCATGCCGATCCGCTCAGCCAGGCCGGCGGCCTCTCCGAGCAGGGCGTGCGCGTAGTCGCGCGCCCCGCGCCCTCGGCCGAGCAGGAAGCGCCCGTACTCATACGCTGTGTGAGCCACCCAGGTCGACGCCCCCATCCGCCTGTTCTGCTCCATCGCCTGCTCGAAATGCTCCTCGGCTCGCGCCGGCGTTCCCAGCAGCGCGGCGAGCATGCCCAGGTAGCGATCGGCGGCTCCGTAGCAGGCGACCAGGTGGCCGATCATCACGTTGGTCCCCGCGAGCGGCTCCAGCTCGGGGTAGACGATCGCCGCCATCCGCTCGTCGTTGACCGCGGCACAGGCGTCGGTCAGGTAGGTGAGCGTAGCCAGCCACAGCGATGCCTGGTAGCCGTCGATGCCCTCAGCGGCGAGCCTGCATAGCTCGCGCTTGGCCTCGCGCTCCATGCCCAGCTCGGCGAGCACCACCGCAAGCCCAGGACGCCATGGGCCCTCACGCTGAGCTCCGCCCGCAAGGATCCGGATGACCGGCGCGAGCTCTGCCAGGCGACCTTGCTCGCGGCGAACGCCGAACATCTGGATGCCGTGAGTGCCGGACGCATCGCGACCTGTCAGTAGCCGCGCCCAATCGTGCGAGCGCCCCGCCCTCGCCTCGGCATCGGCAAGGTTCCCGTCGCAGAGAGCGATAGCGGACCCATAGTGCTCGGCCACGTGATGCATGAACGGCTGCGCTGTGTGCTCGGCCATCTCACGCAGGGCAACCACCTCCAGCCGAGCGGAATCGAGGTCGCCGAGAGCCACGAATGTCGGCACGCGCCACGCCATCGCGTCCGTTTGGATCTCGGCGTCCACCAGCTCTTGCCCCAGTTCCCTCGCCTCGGTGAGCATCGACAGGATCTCCTCCAGCGGCGTCGTGCCGCGCGTCCAGTAGGAGCCGACCAACACCTTGGCGAGCCCCGCGCGATCCTCGTGTCGCCTCGCCAGTGCGATGGCGTTGTCGCGCACGAGCGCGCCACGCTCGCGCTCCCCCACGAAGTTGAGTGCCCGCGAAAGGCCCGCCAGCAGGCCAATCCGCAGCTCCTCGCTGCTGTCATCAACCGCCGCAAGCGCCTCTTCGAGCAGCTCGATCGCGTCCGGTCGTATGACCCCGGGGCGCCAGCACGCGTCCTCGTAGCCGATCGCCGCGCGGGCGAGCAGCTCCCCGCTACCCAGCGCGCGAGCGATCTCCGCCGCCGACGTGAAGGCGTCCAACGCATCGGTCGCCTTGCCCGCCCGATGGCTGGCAGCGCCCAGCTCGAGCAGCGTGCCGGCGCGCTCGGGCTCGCCCTGGATCCCGATCTCGATCGCGGTCCGCAGCCGCATCGCGGCGTCATCGAAGGCGAGCGCGGCGCTCGCCGCCCGTGCGGCGCGCAGGTTGTAGTCGATCGCCCGCTCGGCCCCGCCGAACGGGGCGGCTGCGCCGAAGTGATGGGCGAGGTCCGCGAGTGCGCGGTCGGAGTCCGCGGCGGCGCTCTCGAGTGCTTCCCCGACACGGAGATGCAGTTCGGCTCGCCGAAGCCGCGAGAGTCGGTCATAGAGCGCCCGCCGGACGATCTCGTGGGTGAAGCGGCATGCCAGTCGCTTGGCGTGGATCTCCTCGATCATTCCGCTGCCCACCGCCTCCTCGAGCGCGGCGAGCAGCTCGGGCTCGGCGATGCCCGCGGCGCGGCGGACCGGCTCCAGCTCGAACTCCGGCCCGGCAGCTGCCGCGAGCTCGAGCAGCTCGATGGTTCTCGCCCCCAGGCGCGACAGCCGCTGGCTGACCACCTCGCGGACGCTTTCCGGCGTGCCGAGCTCGCTGAGCGGCCGGGTCACCCTCACCTGCCCGTCGGCGACCTCGACCATCCCCGTCTCTACCACCGCGCGCCAGAGCTCGCAGATGAGGAAGGCGTTGCCCGCCGTGAGGTCGTGGATCGTGCTCGCAAGCTCGTGTAGCCCGAGGTCGTCGGGGTCGGGGTCGCTTCCAGCGGCACGGCTGACCAGGTCGGAGACCTCCGCCCCCGAGAGCCCCTCCAGACGCATTCGCACGACGTCGTCGGAGCGGCGTAGGTCGGCGAGCGTCTCCGATAGCTCCGCGGGCACGTCGGCCTCACCGTCGCGGAAGGTCGCGAGGATCAGCAGCCGCGCGCTCCAGGCAGAGCGCGCCAGGTGTCGCAGGAGCAGCAGCGTCGTCGCGTCCGCCCAATGCCCATCCTCGAGCACGAGCAGTATCGGTCTTGTGCGGCTGACGTTCGCAAGCAGGTCAGCGACCGCAGTGTGGAGACGATGGCGCTCGGTATCGGCGTCGGCGTTCACCGGTTGCGCCAGCCCGCCGACCTGGATGGGCAGTTCGGGCAACAGCCGGGTCAGCTCGCCGCCGCCGACGCCGAGCGCGGCACGCAGCTGCGCCGCGTCGGTTACCCGCACCAGACGTTCGAGCGCCTCGACGAAAGGCCCGTATGGCGTCCGCACCACCGCGTCACAGGCGCCGTAGAGGACGAGCACCCCTTCCATCGCGACTTGGGCGGCGAACTCGCGTGATAGGCGGCTCTTCCCAGCGCCGGGCTCGCCCGCGAGGAGCACGACACGGCGCCTCTCCCCTTCGGCTCGCGGCATCAGGGTTCGGAGCTTCTCGAGCTCGGCCGCGCGCCCGACGAACGGGGACATCGAGGTCGGGCGCAGTGGCTCCGGAACGTCCAGGATGCCTGCCTCCATGGAAAGACGATAGTCAGTCTTGACCATGCCAACCTCGGTTCGGTCGAGGCCCGAGCGTTCTAACTGGGTCAGATCAGGTCATGACAGCCATGTTCGATCGCCTTAGTCTCGGCCGTAACAACTCAGAGACGACCGACAGGGGGAACACATGAGCACCACCGCCGCCTTGACGCACACGGCCCGCAGCGAGATGCGCGGATTCCGGGGCCGGCTTACAGCCCCCACGGATGCCGGTTACGAGGAGGCCCGCAAGGTGTACAACGCGATGATCGACCGGCGCCCCGCGTTGATCGCGAGCTGTACTGACTCGGGCGACGTCGCGAAGGTCGTCTCGTTCGCCGCTGGGCACGACCTCTTGCTGGCCGTGCGTGGCGGCGCCCATAACGGCGCGGGGCTGGGAACGTGCGACGACGGTGTGGTTCTCGACCTCTCGGGCCTGAAGGGAGTCGAGGTGGATCCCGGCGCTCGGACAGCGAGGGTCGGCGGTGGGTGTACCTGGGGCGAAGTGGATGCCGCGACCAACGAGCACGGCCTGGCGACACCGAGCGGGATCATCTCCACCACCGGCGTTGGTGGTCTCACGCTGGGCGGCGGACTTGGGCATCTGACTCGCAAGTGCGGTCTCACGATCGACAACCTGCTCGAGGCTGAGGTCGTGCTCGCAAGCGGCGAGACCGTCCGTGCCGCCGCGGACGAGCACGCCGACCTCTACTGGGCGATCCGGGGCGGTGGCGGCAACTTCGGCGTCGTCAGCTCCTTCATGTTCAGGCTCCACGAGGTGGGAACGGTCGTCGGCGGCCCGACCTTCTGGCCGGTCGAGCTGGGCGCCGAGGTGCTCGCCGCCTACCGAGACTTCCTGCCGAGCGCCCCGCGGGAGCTGAACGGCTTCTTCGCATTCACTTCGGTCCCGCCGGCGCCCCCCTTCCCCGAGGAGCTCCATCTCCGCAAGGTCTGCGGGGTGATCTGGTGCTACGTGGGAGACACCGAGGACGCCGCCGCGGCGATGGCCCCGCTGCTGGACGCCCTGCCGGAGCCTCTGCTGCACGCAGCCCAGCCGATGCCCCTCCCCGCTCTCCAGAGCGCCTTCGACCCCGTTTATCCCGCCGGAGACCAGTGGTACTGGCGCGCTGATTTCGTCAAGGAGATACCCGACGCCGCCGTCGAGGCGCACGCCAAGTTCGGCGCTGAGATGCCGACGTGGCAGTCGACGATGCACCTGTACCCGATCGATGGAGCCGCCCACGACGTCGGGCCGTCCGACACGCCGTGGAGCTACCGCGATGCGGTCTGGGGCTCGGTCTTCGCCGGTGTCGATCACGACGCCGCCAACGCCGAGGTCATCCGCCGCTGGTGCGTCGACTACTTCGAGGCGCTTCACCCACACTCCGCCGGTGGTGCCTACGTGAACATGATGATGGACGAGGGCGAGGAGCGGGTGCGGGCGAGCTATCGCCACAACTACGACCGGCTGGCGCAGATCAAGGGCGCCTACGATCCGGATAACCGCTTCCGGGTGAACCAGAACATCCGCCCTGCGAGCAATCGTTAATGGAGTAACTTGAGGTGACGGTGCTCGCCGGCTGCACGGCGGCGGGACCAACGAGGCGCAAAGGCAGCGCGATGCACTGACGCTCAGCACAGACTGATCACCATGCCCCTCTACATGGACCGCCACGATCTCCCGGACGCGACAGCTGCCGACGTCGCAGCCGCCCACATGCGCGATCTCGAGGTTCAGGATGGATTCGGCGTGCGCTTCGTCACCTACTGGTTCGAAGAGGACGCAGGGAGTGGCTTTTGCCTGATCGAGGGCCCGAACGAGGAGGCCGTCGTGGCAGCCCATCGGGCAGCCCACGGGCTGCTTCCGTCGAACGTCATCGAGGTTGATCAGGCCGTCGTGCGAGGCTTCTTCGGCCGGCTCAATACCCATCCTCCCGGCGAGCCATACATGGAGAGCGCTTTCCGGGCCATCCTCTTCACCGACATCGTCGACTCCACTCGTCTCACCCAGCAATTGGGAGACCGTGCGGCGATGACGTTCCTACGGGTTCACGACTCGGTCGTACGCGCCGTCCTGGCACGCTTCGGCGGCAGCGAGGTCAAGCACACAGGCGACGGGATCATGGCGGCGTTCACGTCGGCCTTCCAAGCGGTCGCCGCGGCAATGCAAATCCAGCGGACGTTGCAGGATTGCGATGAACCGGCGGCGGAGCACCTGCACGTGCGCGTCGGGGTGGCGGCCGGGGAGCCCGTCACCGAGCAGGGCGACCTCTTCGGTGCGGCGGTGCAGCAGGCGGCGCGATTGTGCGCGTGGGCCCAGCCGGACTGCATCGTCGTCTCGTCCGGGGTGCACGATCTCTGTCGCGGCAAGGGCATCCAGTTCTCCGACGGCGGCCCCATCGCCGTGAAGGGCTTCGACGAGCCGATCGGGCACTTCGAGGTCGAGTGGCGCGATTGAGCGCCAGGACTTCGCGGCCGGCGCTCAGAAGGAGCGTTCAGGGCGCGGGTGGGTCCGCGAGCAGCGGCCGCACGCGTGCTGCAAACCGTTCCGGGTCGACGAGGTGAAGCATGTGGCCGGTCCCGTCCCATATCTCGACGCGTGCGACGCGCGCGAGGCCCGCAAGCCAGGCCGCGTAGTCCGGTGGTGGCGGCGAGCCGTGCAGCGATAGGAGTGGTGCTGCGATTCGCGGGACGATCGCCTCGGCGATCGCGGTCAGCTGCTCTGGGGGAGTCCTCAGCAGCGCGCCCCAGACTCCGAGGACGACCTCGCGCGGAAACGCCAGCACCCTGCGCTCGATCTGCTCGACGTCCGTGTAGGGCTCGAGCTTGAGAGCACGGTCGATCGACAGCACGGCCTCCATCGTGCGCTGGCTGAGCAGGTCCTGGGCATGCGTCTGCACGAGCTCGGCGAACTCGCCGAACCGCAGCGACTGGTCGATGCAGACGACAGCACGCGCCCCGTGCGCGGCGGCGTATACGGCGGCGATGCTCGCGCCCAGGGAGTGACCGACGATCGCGGGCTCGCCGAGCGCCACCTTCTCGACGACCGCCTGCACGTCACCGACCAGCGACACCATCGAGTACTCCGCGGCGCGGGAGGAGGCCCCGTGACCACGGAGATCCAACCGCACGCACGTGAGCTCCTCGGCAAGCAGCGTGGTGACCGGATCCCAGGTCTGCCGGAAGGAAGTGAGGCCATGCACGAACACGACCAGAGGGCCTTGGCCCGCGACGTCGTAGGCAATCGTGGACCCGTCGTCCCGCTGCAGGATTCCCCTCGTGGGTGATGGCCTCATCATTGCGCCGGAGCGTAACCACCAAACCCGCCAGTCTCATATGGAGGAGACGTGGGGCAGTCTCAGAGGAATGAGATGGCCCGCCTTCGGTTTGGGAGATGATGTGCCGATGCGGACCGTTACGCTCATAGAGGCCCCGACGAGCGCCGGCGCGTATGCCCCCGGCCAGGAGGACGGTCCACGCGCGCTGCTCGACGCGGGCCTACGCGAGAGGCTGGAAGCGGTGGGCGTCACGGTGCGCATTGGCGGGCAGGCGAGCCAATTCAGCTGGCGGCCGGACCCTGAGAACCCGCGGGCCGCGAACGCTGGCGCGGTCATCGATCGCGCCAGCCAAGTCGCCTCGCTGGTCCGATCGGCTCCAGCCGGTCAGCGCCCGGCCGAGTAGACGTCGAGACTCCAAGGAGGCCCGGATGAACAAACGTGCTCAGGATCTACGGCCAGACGCCGCGCGTCGCACGCTCAACCGCGCGGCCGCCCCGACCTCAGGAGCGATCTGAAGTCGGCGACTGGCCCGAGGTGCGCGAGCTTGTCGGGGTTGACGATAGAGCTGACGCTCGTGATCTCGCCGTCGGCGATATCGAGCGCCCACACGCTGATCAGGTGCTGCTGTGGGTCGAGTACGAACGCTCCCGGGCCGCCGTTGACCTCGACGGGGAGCAACGAAGAGCCGGGAACGCGGGCGACCCGGCGAAGCCAGTTGGTGAGCGTGCGCGCGACACGGTTGCGCCCGCGCAGCGACCGCGCGAGTGCCGGAACCTTTCCACCGCCGTCGCCGGTCAGCACCACGTCGGCGGCGAGTAGCGCCTCGAGCCCGGCGAGGTCGCCCTGCTCGGCGGCCGCGAAGAACCGTCGTGCCAGGTCGTCGCGTTGCTCGCGCGTGGTTTGGAAACGGACCAGCCCGCCCCGGCGCCGCTCGACGTGGCGTCTGGCGCGGGTCGCGAGCTGGCGCACGTTGTCCTCGCTCTTGCCGACGATCGCCGCTATCTCCGCATAGGGATAGTCGAAGACGTCGTGGAGCAGCAGCACGGCTCGCTGCTCAGGCGAGAGGCTCTCCAACAGCACCAGCATCGCCAGCGACAGCGAGTCGGCCATCTCAGCGTGCCGAGCAGGATCGTCCCGGCCGTCGGTGATGATCGGCTCGGGCAGCCACTCGCCCACGTAGCGCTCGCGGCGGGCGCGGGCGGAGCGCAACTCGTTGATCGCCAGCCTGGTTGTAACGGTGGTCAGGAAAGCGCGCGGCGACGCGATCTGCTCGCCGCCATCAAGCGCCTGACTCACCCGCAGCAGCGCCTCCTGCACCACGTCCTCGGCCTCAGACACGCTGCCAAGCATCCGGTAGGCGATCGCGAACGCGACCGGTCGCAGCTCCTCGAGCAGTCGCTCGCGGTCGGTCACGTTGCCGCCAACCCCTGCCGCTGTGACTGATCACGCGTCATCGCATGAACCTCCGGTCTCGGGCTCGCTCGACGCTCGTCCGACATTTTAGGCCGCCTGGGCATTCTCGACGATCCCGGCAACCCACTCGCCGGTGAGCTGCCGGGTGGCCGCGTTCAGGCGGTTGAACGCATTGATCGATGCGATCGCGACCACGAGTGCGGCAAGCTGCGGTTCGGTGTAGTGGCGCGCCGCGTCATCCCAGACCTCGTCCGGCACCGGATCAGGACGGTCGGCGAGACGCGTCGTGGCCTCCGTGAGAGCCAGGGCAGCGCGCTCGGCATCGCTGAAATACGGTGTCTCGCGCCACACCGCGACCGTGTGGATGCGCTCGCTGCTCTCGTCCGCGTGTTCGAGCTCGCGGGAGTGGATGTCTACACACACGCTGCAACCGTTGATCTGGCTCGCGCGCAGATGCACCAGATGGAGCGTGGTCTCGGGGATCCCCGCGGAGGTGGCCGACGCTCCGAGCTTCTGGAGCGCCTCGAGCGCACCGGGGACGCTCAGCGCTGGGTTCTTGGTTCTTGCCTGCATGATCGTCGTCCTCCTGGGTCGTGGTGTTCGTGCCATCGCGGCTCGGTCTGACTACCCATACGACAAGGCAGGCGGCAAGAATGTGACACTCGAGGAGCAACCCAGGGCGCCTGCCCTCTGCACGGCCGAGCCCCGGCCGCCCGGGCCTGCTGAGAGCGCGTGCGGTCGATCAGCGGGCGTGTCGGTGGTCGTAGAGGTGTCTGGCCCAGAGATAGGAGGCGATGCCAAGGCTCCACGCGACCGCGCCGATGGCGTTGCCGCCGATCGGCGTGCCGGTGAGCAGCCCGCAGACGGTTTCGGTTAGTGGGGTGCGCCCGGTTCGATCGCGATACCCTCGGCTTCGACGTCCGCACGATGTCGCATACGGCGGGATGCGCTCGATCACGGTCGACCCCGCCGGCCAGCCCGGCGCGTCGATTTCCGGGCTTCCCGTTCGTCTTTAAGCCCGACAACCCCACCGGGTCGACGTGACCCACGACGTCAGGAGTGACCATGACCGGCTCCCCTACCCCTACCGAGGGAATCAAGACGGTGCTGCATCCCGTGTCCGACCTGACGGCGGCCAAGGAGATGTACACCGCCCTGCTCGGCATCCCGCCGCAGGCCGACTCGTCCTACTACGTAGGCTTCGACGTGGCTGGCCAGCACATCGGGCTGCTGCCGAATGGTGGACCGCAGGGCATGACCGCACCGGTGGCCTACTGGCAGGTGCCGGACATCGAGGCGAAGCTGACCGAGGTGACCGCCGCGGGCGCCACCGTGAGGGAGCCCGTGCGCGACGTCGGTCACGGCCGCCTGGTGGCCACCGTGGCCGACCCCGACGGCAACGTCCTCGGGCTGCTCCAGGACCCATGATCGGCAGCGCCTGACAGATGGAGTTGCGATGAGCACGGCCACGAGGACGGGCAAGCGCTCGCCTGCGTCGCACGCTGCCGACAGCCAGGATCTGATCCGTGTGCACGGGGCGCGCGTGAACAACCTCAAGGATGTCAGCGTCGAGATCCCGAAGCGTCGGCTGACGGTGTTCACCGGCGTCTCCGGCTCGGGCAAGAGCTCGCTGGTGTTCGGCACGATCGCCGCGGAGTCGCAGCGGCTGATCAACGAGACCTACGGCGCGTTCGTGCAGGGCTTCATGCCGATGCTCGTGCGGCCCGAGGTCGACGTGCTCGAAGGGCTGACCACGGCGATCCTCGTCGACCAGGAGCGGATGGGAACCGATCCCCGATCAACGGTCGGCACCGCCACAGACGCCAACGCGATGCTCCGCATCCTGTTCAGCCGGCTGGGGAAGCCGCACATCGGCTCGCCCCAGGCGTTCTCCTTCAACGTCGCCTCGATCTCAGGCGCTGGGGCGGTCACGTTCGAGCGCGGTGGCCGCACGAAGAAAGAGAGGCGAAGCTTCAGCATCCTCGGCGGCATGTGCGCGCGCTGCGAGGGCCGTGGCTCGGTGAACGACATCGACCTCAGTCAGCTGTACGACGAGACCAAGTCGCTGCGCGAGGGCGCGCTGACGATCCCCGGCTACAGCATGGACGGTTGGTACGGCCGGATCTTCCTGGGCTGCGGCTTCTTCGACCCGGACAAGCCGATCAAGAAGCTCACCAGGAAGGAACTGGGCGAGCTTCTGCACAAGGAGTCGACCAGGATCAAGGTCGACGGCGTCAACCTGACCTACGAGGGCCTGATCCCGAGGATCCAGAAGTCGATGCTCTCCAAGGACGTCGACTCGCTGCAGCCGCACGTCCGCGCCTTCGTGGAGCGGGCGGTCACCTTCACCACCTGTCCCGAGTGCGACGGAACCCGGCTCAGCGCGCAGGCCCGATCATCGAAGATCGACGCGATCAACATCGCCGACGCCTGCGCGATGCAGATCAGCGACCTCGCCGCGTGGGTCAGCGAGCTCGACGAGCCGTCGGTCGCACCGCTCCTCCAGGCGCTGGGGGCGACTCTCGATTCGTTCGTGGACATCGGGCTGGGCTACCTCTCGCTCGACCGACCGTCGGGCACGCTGTCTGGCGGTGAGGCCCAGCGCGTCAAGATGGTCCGCCAACTCGGGTCCTCGCTCACCGACGTGACCTACGTGTTCGACGAGCCGACGATCGGGCTGCACCCGCACGACATCGAGCGGATGAACGATCTGCTGCTGGCGCTGCGCGACAAGGGCAACACCGTGCTCGTCGTGGAGCACAAGCCGGAGACGATCGCTATCGCCGACCATGTCGTCGACCTCGGCCCGAAGGCCGGGGCCGAGGGCGGCGAGGTGATGTTCGAGGGGACCGTCGAGGGGCTGAAGGGGAGCGACACGGTCACCGGCCACCATCTCGACGACCGGGTCGCCCTCAAGGACACAGTGCGCACGCCCGACGGCAGTCTCGAGGTCCGCGGCGCAAGCACCCACAACCTGCGGGACGTGGACGTCGACATCCCGTGCGGCGTGCTGGTGGTCGTCACCGGGGTTGCCGGCTCGGGCAAGAGCTCGCTGATCCGCGGTTCGATCTCCGGGCGCGACGGCGTGGTGTCGGTCGACCAGAGCGCAATCCGCGGCTCGCGACGGAGCAACCCGGCTACGTACACGGGACTGCTCGACCCGATCCGCAAGGCATTCGCAAAGGCCAACGGCGTGAAGCCAGCGCTGTTCAGCGCCAACTCCGAGGGCGCCTGCCCCAACTGCAACGGCGCCGGCGTGATCTACACCGACCTGGCGATCATGGCCGGTGTCGCTGCTCCGTGCGAGGTGTGTGAGGGAAAGCGCTTCCAGGCCGAGGTGCTGGACTACACGTTCGCCGGCAAGAACATCAGCGAGGTGCTCGCGATGCCGGTGATCGACGCCGAGGCTTTCTTCGGCGTCGGCGATGCCCACATCCCGCCAGCGCACAAGATCCTCGAGCGCCTCGCCGACGTCGGGCTCGGTTACCTCAGCCTCGGCCAGCCGCTCACCACGCTGTCCGGCGGCGAGCGCCAGCGACTCAAGCTGGCCGCCCACATGGCGGAAGATGGCGACGTCTTCGTCCTGGACGAGCCGACCGCCGGCCTGCACCTCGCCGACGTCGAGCAGTTGCTCGGCCTGCTCGACCGACTCGTCGACTCCGGCAAGTCCGTGATCGTCATCGAGCATCACCAGGCGGTCATGGCGCACGCCGACTGGATCATCGACCTCGGTCCCGGCGCCGGCCACGACGGCGGCCGGATCGTCTTCGAGGGCACGCCCGCCGACCTCATAAGTGCCCGCTCATCTCTCACCGGCGAGCACCTCGCGGCATACCTCGGCGCCTGACGCGAGGCGCTCGCGGATACCGGGCGAGGCCCGGAAGCGCTCCCGCCGACGCTTGGCGTCAGTGCTCGACTCGCCGCCTGATCGACGTGAGCATGCGCATCACGACGATCATATGGCCGCCCGTGCCGATCACGATCCGTTTATAGAGGCGGCCGGCGGCGCCCGCGAAGCTGGCCCTCGTCTCGGCGGT
>DATHPE010000064.1:0-174296 GCA_035484215.1 Solirubrobacteraceae bacterium
CATCGCCCAGGGCAGCCGGGTAAAAGAGTTCGAGGCTGAGCTGTTGCGCCGCCGCCGCGACTATTTGATCCTGCGCGTGGACCGCGCGGACCTCTCCAAGAACGTGCTGCGCGGCTTCTCGGCGTTCGACCTGTTCCTCGAGCAGTACCCGGAGTTCTCAGAACGGGTCACGTTCATGGCGCAGCTGATGCCTTCGCGTACAGATGTGCCCCAGTACGCGGTGTACCTGGAGCGGATCGAGGCGCTGGTGGCGGTCGTCAACCACCGGCACGGCACACCGGACTGGATGCCGATCCAGCTGAAGCTGCGCGACGACCTGGACGAGGCGATGGCCGCCTACAAGCACTACGACGTGCTGCTGGTCAACGCCATGTTCGACGGCATGAACCTCGTGGCCAAGGAGGGCCCGATCGTCAACGAGCGCGAGGGCGTGTCGATCCTCTCGGAGAACACCGGCGCCCACGAGGAGCTCGGCGAGTATGCCCTGTCGGTGAATCCGTTCGACATCCAGGAGCTGGCGAACTCGATCTACGCGGCCCTGACGATGGACTCGCGCGAGCGCGCCCGCCGCGCGCGGGGGCTGGCCCAGATCGTCACCTCGCGCGACCCCGGCGACTGGATCGACGAGCAGCTGGCGGACATCCGCGCCAAGGCACGCTCCGGCTAGCGGCGCCCGCCGGCGGCGGGACTTCGCTGGCGTGGGCGGGACTTCGCTACCCTGTGATCCGCGTGACCCTGCCCGCACCCACATACGATCTCGTGCTGCTGCTCGACCCCCAGGCGGATGAGAGCGCACGCGCGAAGATAGTGGCCGACGCGAGCGCCGCTGTGCAGGCGCACGGCGAGCTGCTGCGCCACGACGAGTGGGGCGAGCGCCAGCTGACCTACCCGATCGACAAGAAGACGAGCGCCGAGTACCACCTGCTGCAGTTCCACGCGGGCGCCACCGAGCTGCTCAGCGACCTCGATCGCTCGCTGCGGATCACCGACGGGGTGATGCGCTTCCGCATCATCAAGCTCAGGCCGGGCGTCCCGGACGCGCCCGACATGCGCTCCTCCTCCGCGCCCGCCAGGCGCAGCGAGACCGAGGCGCCCGACGATCTCGAGCTCGAGGTCGCCCTTCCCGAGCCGGCGTAGAGTCGGCGACGCCGGGCAACCGGCTCCGGTCCATGTGTGTGGGTTATGTATGGGCCGCGAGCGTAATAACATCGGCCCATGCAGTGGGCGGAGGCAGAGGACATGGACGATCGATCCGCGAGCAGGACCGACGTGCTGCGCGCGTCGCCGCCGATGTTCGACTCGCGCGTGCTGGACGCGCTCTCGCGCGTGCATCCTGCGGTTCCCGTGATCATCTTCCTGCCCGCCATCGCCGCGCTGGCCGCGTGGGGGCTGTCGAACGTGAGCGTGCTCGCGGCGGTCGGCCTGTTCGCCGGCGGCTATGCGCTGTGGACGCTGTTCGAGTACTGGCTGCACAGGCTCGTGTTCCACTTCGAGCCGCAGGACGGATTCGGCGCGCGCCTGCACTGGATCATCCACGGCGTCCACCACGACCACCCCAACGATCCGCTGCGCCTGGTGATGCCGCCGGCCGTCAGCCTGCCGCTGGCGGCGGCCGTGTTCGCGGTGCTCTACCTGGTCTTCGGCTCGAGCTACGCGCCCGCCATCGGCGCGGGGTTCTTCGCCGGCTACCTGGCGTACGACCTGACCCACTACTACCTGCACCACTTCCGCCCCCGCGGCCGGCTCGGGAGGATGCTGCGCGAGCGGCACATGCGCCATCACTTCCAGGACGACACCCGCGGCTTCGGCATCAGCGCGCCCTACTGGGACGAGGTGTTCGGCACCTCGCCGCGCGCCAAGCGATCCTCGCAATAAGCGGGCTCCGACACAGCGGCGAGCAGTTGGCGCCCGCAGCCGCTCTAGACTCGAACGTCGAGTTCTACGACAGACCCAGACCTCCACAGACCGGACGAGGGACAAGCCGAAAGGAAGAGGAGCCGTGGCCGCCACCAACATCAACCGGGTAGTGCTGACCGGAAACCTGACCGCCGACCCGGAGCTGCGCTCGCTGCCGAGCGGCAACTCCGTGTGCAAGTTGCGCGTCGCCTGCAACACCCGCCGCAAGAACGGCAGCACGGGCGAATGGGAGGACAAGCCCAACTACTTCAACGTCACCGTGTGGGGTGCGCAGGGCGAGAACGCCGCGCGCTACCTATCCAAGGGACGCCCGATTGCGATCGACGGACGGCTGGAGTGGCGCGAGTGGGAGACCCAGGAGGGCGCAAAACGCCAGGACATCGATATCATTGCCGACTCGGTGCAGTTCCTGGGCTCGCGCGACGACGCCTCAGGCGGAGGTGGCTTTTCCGGCAACGGGGCCGCCAAGGGCAGCGACGTCCCGGTCGACGAACGGGATTTCCAGCCCGCACCGGTCTCCGGCTCAGCCGGCGACGACGACATTCCGTTCTAGCCAGTACAGCGAGGTCCCAGTGTTTTCCAGCGTAACCATGCCCGACGATCACCGCAGCCGCGGCGGAGAACGCTGATGGCCAAAGCACGCGGTCGCGGCAAGCCGGTTCGCCGGCGCGATAAGAAGGGCGGGCCCGGCAGCGGGCGGCGCAAGCCGTGCCAGCACTGCCGCGACAAGGTCGAGCAGGTCGACTACAAGGACGTCGCCTCGCTGCGCAAGTTCATCTCCGAGAAGGGCAAGATCCGCTCGCGCAGGATCACCGGCTCCTGCCGACGCCACCAGGTTCAGATCGCCCGTGCGGTCAAGCGCGCACGCGAGCTGGCGCTGCTGCCCTACGTCAACGAGGGCGGTCGTGAGGACAGCCCCGGCGGTCGCCGCGAACGCGGCGACCGGGACCGCGAACGCTAGGCAGCCGGCATGCCCGAGGCGATACTTCTCAAGGACGTCGACACGCTCGGCGAGCAGGGCAGCGTCGTGGATGTCTCGAAGGGCTACCTGCGCAACTACCTGATGCCGCGCAAGCTCGCCCAGCCGGCTACGAAGGGCGCCATCGAGACCGTCCGCCAGCGCCAGGCGGCGGCCGAGCGGGCGGCCCGCGAGGCGGTCGAGCGGGCGCAGGAGAACGTCAACCTGCTCAACCGCACGGTCCTCACGATTCCCCAGCAGGCCGGCGCGGATGGACGGCTGTTCGGCTCGGTGACCGCGCAGGACATCGCCAGCGCGATCCGCGAAGCGCGCGGGCTGCGGATCGACAAACGGGGCGTGCATCTCACCGAACCGATCAAGAACGTCGGCACGTACATGGTCGTGGTCGACGTGGTCGAGGGCGTTCAGGCGACGATCAAGACGATGATCGTCGCCAAGAAATGACGCTACGCAAGTAAGTCGATCGTCTCCGGCCGCTTGCGCGGCGGGAGCCGAGTCGACTCACTTGCTCCGCTTGGCCGAGAACTGCAACCACGCGCGGCTCCGTCTTCGCCTGGTGCGAACATGCGTTCGTGATTCGTCCACCAGGTTTTACTGTCGCGATTTGCGGAAACCGGCTTCGGGGTGATGCGGCGGCGACCCTACACTCGCCCGACCGATGAGCGCCGTCTCAACAGCCAACGGCAACTCGCAGCCGTCCGCGGGGGTGATCACGCCGCCGCATAACCTCGACGCCGAGCAGTCGGTCCTCGGGGCGATCCTGCTGTCGGATCGCTCGCTGTACGCGCTTGTGATCGAAGAGGGGCTGCGGGCGGAGGACTTCTACCGCGAGCGCCACGGCATCGTCTACGAAGCGATGCTGGCGCTGTACAACGAGAGCGAGCCGGTGGACGTGCTGACGGTCACCGACCGGCTGCGCCAGATGGGCAAGCTGGAGCAGGTCGGCGGTCCGGCGACGGTGGATGAACTGACCGGTGTGGTGCCGGCCGCGGGGCACGCCCGCCGCTACGCGCAGATCGTGCGCGAGAACGCCCTGCTGCGGCGGCTGCTGAAGAGCACGTACGAGATCCAGGAGAGCGTGCTCGGTCATGACGCGCCGCCGCGCGAGCTGGTGGAGCAGGCGGAGAAGGCGATGCTCGAGGTCGCGCGCGACGACCGCCAGCAGGACTTCAGGGCGATCGAGGACGTGCTGCACGAGGAGCTCGACAAGCTGCACAGGCTGTCGCTGGAGGGCACCTCGCTGACGGGCACGCCGTCGGGCTTCAAGGATCTCGACGAGATCACCGGGGGCTTCCAGCCGGGGAACCTGATCATCATCGCCGCGCGCCCGGCGATGGGCAAGAGCGCGCTGGTGTGCAACATCGCCGAGAACGCGGCCGTCGAGCACGGCAAGCCGGTGGCACTGTTCTCGCTGGAGATGGCCGAGGCCGAGCTCGCGCAGCGATTCGTGGCCTCGCAGGCCAGGATCAAGGGCGAGGAGCTGCGCAAGGGGCGCGTGGCCGAGCAGCGCTGGCCGAAGATCCTCAAGGCCAGCCAGCGCCTGGCGGCGGCGCCCCTGTGGGTGGACGACTCCAGCGACGTGGGGATGCTGGAGATCCGCGCGAAGGCGCGGCGCCTGCACAGCCAGTGCGAGGGCGGGCTGGGGTTGATCATCATCGACTACCTGCAGCTGATGCGCACGGACAGCCGCTACGACAGCCGCGTGACCGCCGTCGGCGAGCTCAGCCGCGGCCTGAAGATCCTGGCGCGCGAGCTGGGCGTGCCGGTGATCGCGCTCTCGCAGCTCTCGCGCGCGGTCGAGAGCCGACCCGACAAGAAGCCAATGCTCTCGGACCTGCGCGAGTCTGGGAACCTCGAGCAGGACGCCGACCTGGTGATGTTCATCTACCGCGAGGAGTACTACTCGAAAGAGGAGAGCGAGCGACCGGGCGAGGCGGACCTGATCATCTCCAAGCACCGCAACGGGGCCGTCGGGGAGGTCACGCTGACCTTCCAGAAGGAGTTCCCGAAGTTCATGAACTATGCGGGGGAGCGCTACGCGCAATGAGCGAGCCGCCGTTCGACGAGGGCACGCCCGAGCTCGAGCTCACAGTGCGCCGCGGCGGAAGGGACTCCTGCGCGATGGGCGTGTGCGACGGCAGCGGCTTCGTAATCGACGAGGCCACGAACACCGCCAGCGACTGTGGCTGCCGGCGGGGAAAAATCGCCGCCGCGCAGGCGGCCAGCCTGGAGGGGCGCATTCCGAACCTGTACAGAGGGGTCTCCTTCGATCGTCCCCCCGTCCTCGGCATGCCGGAGGCGATCGTCTCCGAGGTGCGGCGCTACGTGCGCGACCTCGACGCGCGGCTGGCGGAGGGTCGCGGCCTGTGGATGACCGGCGATGTGGGCACCGGCAAGACCAGCCTCGCGATGATCGTCTCCAAGGCGGCGATCGACGCCGGCTACTCGGTCGCCATCTACTCGCTGCCCAGACTGCTCAACCTCATTCGCGACGAGATCGGCGCGGAAAACAGCCTGCTGGACCTGCTCGACAGCCTCTCTTCGGTCGACCTGCTCCATATCGACGACCTTGGCGCGCAGCACACAACACCGTGGCGCTTGGAGCAGCTGTACTCGATCGTGGACGCGCGCTATCAGGCCAAGCGCGCGATCGTAGCTACCACCAACCTGATGCCGGACGAGCTCGCCGAGCAGATGGGACGGCGCATCCTCACGACCGTGTCCGAGGGCAGCGGGGGGGAGGCCAGCAGGGAGCGCAAGGTCGTATCGGATGACTCCAGCGAGGTCGTCGGACGGCGCATAGTCTCGCGTCTGTCAGAGATGTGCGGCAACCCGCTGCCGCTGTATGGCGAGGACAAGCGGTGGGAGTTCCGCGCGAGACAGGACGCTCCCCGCCCCTAAACTCCACTCTTCATGCCAGGCATAGTGATAGTCGGCGCCCAGTGGGGCGATGAGGGCAAGGGCAAGATCACCGATCTGCTCGCCGAGCACGGCGACGCGGTGGTGCGCTTCCAGGGCGGCAACAATGCCGGCCACACGATCGTCAGGGGCGATGTCGAGTGGAAGCTGCACCTGATCCCCTCAGGCATCCTCTACCCGGGCAAGCGCTGCGTGATCGGCAACGGCGTCGTGATCGACCCGAAGGTGCTGATCGACGAGCTCGACGCGCTGCGCGCGCGGCGCGTCGACGTCGGTGGCCTGCGCATCTCCGCCAACGCGCACCTGATCATGCCCTACCACCTGCTGCTGGACTCCGCCGGTGAGGCGAAGCTCGGCAGCCTGCAGATCGGAACCACGCGCAGGGGCATAGGCCCGTGCTACGCGGACAAGGCCGCGCGGCTGGGGATCCGCGTGCAGGACCTGCTCGACGAGAAGATCCTCAAGAAGAAGATCGTCGCCGCGATGGAGCCCAAGCGGCTGTCGCTGCGCCCGTTCGAGAAGGACCCGACGCTGGACCTGCACACGATGACCGAGGAGTACCTGACCTACGGCCATCGCCTGGAGCAGCACATCGCGGACACCTCGAAGCTGATGTGGGAGATGCTCGACGACGGCAGGACGGTCATCCTCGAGGGCGCACAGGGGGCGATGCTGGACATCGACCACGGCACGTACCCGTTCGTCACCTCGTCGAACCCGCTGGCGGGCGCCGCCTGCGTGGGCAGCGGCATCGGCCCGAAGGCGATCGACGAAATCTGGGGGATCTCCAAGGCGTACACCACCCGCGTCGGCGCCGGGCCGTTCCCGAGCGAGCTGCACGACGAGATGGGCGAGACGATCCGTCAGCGCGGGGGCGAGTTCGGCACGACGACCGGGCGTCCGCGCCGCACCGGCTGGCTGGACCTCGTCGCGCTGCGCTACGCGGCGCGCCTGAACACGCTGACGGCGCTGGTGGTGACCAAGCTGGACGTTCTGTCCGGGATGGACCGCATCCAGGTGTGCACGAGCTACCGAGGCGCCGACGGGGCTGTGTTCGAGGACTTCCCCTACCACCAGACGGTGCTGCACCACACCACCGCCGAGCTGACCGAGCTCCGCGGCTGGAAGGAGAACCTGGGCGAGTGCCGCTCGCTGTCGGACCTGCCCGACGGCGCGCGCGAGTACCTGGACTTCATCGCCGAGCACGTCGGCGCACCGGTGACCCTGATCGGAGTGGGGCCGGGCCGCGAGCAGACCGTGTGGACGGACGCGGGCCGGCAGACGATCATCGCCGCGGGGCTGGCGCAGGTGCATTCCTAAGCTCCTCTTACCGAGCTCCTAGCGAGGTTTAATGTCGACCGACGATGCTTTGCGCGTGAACCGACGCAAGGCGATGCGCCCGCCGGTGATGCTGTGCGCGCTCGCGTGCGGCGCGCTCGCGGCCGGCGGCGCGCTCACCGCATCTCCGGCCCTCGCCGCGGCTAGCGTCAGCACCAACTGGGCGGGCTACGTCGCGCTGCCCTCCGCGAGCGTCGGCGCTCGCTTCAGCAGCGTGTCCGGCACCTGGACACAGCCCAGCGCGACCTGCAGCGCGGGGCGCGAAACGTACTCGGCCACGTGGATCGGGCTGGGCGGCTACGCCGTCCATGCGCGCGCGCTCGAGCAGATCGGAACCGACACCGACTGCACGCGCTCGGGGAGCGCCGTGTACAGCGGCTGGTATGAGCTGCTCCCCGCCGGGCCGGTGAACCTGAAGCTGAAGGTGCACGCGGGCGATCAGATGTCGGCATCGGTGACCGTCAAGAGACACGGCGTCACGCTGCGGATCCGCGATCTCAGCACGGGCAGGCGCTTCTCGACGACCAGGCGCATGACCAGGATCGACACGGCCTCGGCGGAGTGGATCGTGGAGGCGCCGTCGGCGTGCGTCAGCAGCGAGACCTGCCAGATCCTGCCGCTCACCGACTTCGGTGAAGTCGCGTTCTCCGCCGCGACAGCCACCGCCCGCGCGCACACGGGGCCGATAGCAGACCCCGACTGGTCATCCTTGGCGCTGGAACTGCAGCAGCGCTCGTTCGGCGCCGTCGGCGGTCCGGCGGGCACCCGCGCGCAGCCGACGAGGACGTTGATCCTCGCCACCCCCTCCTCGCCGCCCAGCTCCGCCGGGGCCTTCTCGGTCTCCTGGCGTGAACAGTCGATCCAGCTCGAACAGCCGGCTTCCCCAACCACGCCGCCGAGCTCCGGCGGCGGCCCAACGTAGAGCGAACGGCACGGTCCGATCCTGCGCCGACGCGCGTTCCCGGACCGTGCCCGCCCCCCGTGTAGGGGCCGCTCGCTTCTCCTACACGCCGAACGGCCCGTTGAAGCCGCGGCTCGGTGGCCATGGGAACTGGTAGGCGCGGTAGGTGTTCACGCCTACCGGGAACTCAGCGTTGAAGATGAGCTTGCCGGAGCGGCTGAACTCCGAGAAGTACGGCAGCGCCCCCCAGCCGACGACGAGGTTGTCCTCGGGCGTCGTCTGAGCGTTGCCCTGCGACGCCGCCGACAAGCCCTCGGGCTGGTCATCAGACGCCACCAGCGTGGCGACTTTCGTCCACGGGCTCAGCTTCACGGTGACCGCGCGGCTGTAGGGGAGCAGTGGCGTACCTGCGGACTCGTTGTCGAAGAACGTGTACGTGTCGTCGCCCAGCGCCTCTGGATCGTGCTGCCAGGCGAAGATCTCGCCCGCGCTGTCGAGGACCTGCCCCGGAGCCGCCTGCAGCTTGAAGCTCGAGTCCTTGCCGCCGAGCTGCCAGACGGTGTTGCCCGTGAGCGGGTTGACCTCGTACGTGGTCCACGTGTCGCGACCGTCGATCAGCAGATCGCCGTTGCTGTCGAGCTTGACCGCGTTGATGTGGAACCAGTCCCACGGCGTGCTCGCGGACGCAGGCAAGGGCTGCTCGCTCTGGCTGAACGGCACGTGGTCCTCACTGTTCCACTGGAACAGCACCTTGCCGGTGGCGATGTCGATCTCCTGCACGACGCCGTTGATCACCGTCTGGTCGGCCGGACCGCCTATCGACGTCAGGTTGGCCGTTGCCGTGGTGTAGGAGAGGATCAGCGCCGTGTTCCAGGGAGTGATCAGGAACTCGTGACCGTCGGCGCTGAGGCCGTTGCCGGCGTTGACCGTGGCGATCTGCTGGTAGCGGTCGTTGTAGATGTAGTCGGTGCCGCTGGAGAGCCCGCCGAGTCCGGTGCCCTGCCACCACGTGAGGACCGGCTGGCCCTCGTATGTCTGGACGCGGAAGTCGCTCGCCTCCTCGCCCGCGGGGACCGGCTTGAACCACACGACATCGCCTTGGCTGTTGACGATCTCAGGTCCGTTGGCGTACGCGCTGGCGTCGCCGAACGGGGAGATGAAGAAATCCCCGCCCTGCGCCACGAACGGCGAGGAGGAGAGGATCGAGACCGGCGGCGGTGCGGTGGGCGCCGCCGCTGCCGCGCTGGCGCCGGCGAGAGCTATGACGGCGGCCCCGACGACGATCGTGACGGCGCCGATGACCCTCTGGAGCCGTCGTTGCAAGCCGCTGCGTGGAGCACTTGAGGACGTTAGCTGAAGCATGTCGTTCTTCCTTTGTCGAGATTTCGCTTGCGATTCGAGGCCAAAAACGGTGTCGTTCCCAGCCCTCGCAGCGCACCATAGGACATAATCCAGATAATTTCAACTGGATTTGTGATCTTTAGCCGACGGCCGAACAGAGCGGCGCTGACGCAGGTTCCGCCCGCGACGCTCCGCTCGAGAGGAAATGGGCCGTGCAGGAATCGAACCTGCAACCTTGGGCTTAAGAGGCCCCTGCTCTGCCGGTTGAGCTAACGGCCCGTGAGGGCGCCGGCGGATCGGCCGGCTCGACGCCCGATTCTATCCAAGCGGGCGCGCTGGCAGGCTATTTCGTTTTGGCGCTCGACGACTTCCCGGCGGGCGTGGTCGTGGTTTTGACTTCCCTGCCCGCCAGTTCGCCTTTGGAGTTCAGCTTGCCCGTGTAGGTTTTGCCGTTGGTCGTGGTCGTGTACGTCTTTTCGCCGGAGGGGTTGGCCTTGACTTCGGCCAGTTCTTTCTTGACGCGCGCCTGGTCTGAGGCGGGGGCAAGGCTGACCGCTTTTTCCGAGGCCAGGTCGCCGATGCGGTCGTTCTTCGCCTTGTAGGCGTACTCGGCGAGCTGCGCGTACAGGGCCGCGTCGGTCGGCCTGGCGGCGACCGCGATCTGGAGGATTTCGACCTCCTTGGCCGGTTCGTTGAGGGCCGTTTCCATGTACACCGACTCCATCAGCTGCGCCAGTTCGGCGTTGGGTTTGGGCGGGTTGAGCGCGATGTAGCTGTCCCACGCCTGCGCCGCCTGCTTGAACAGCGTCTTGCCCTGGCTGGTCACGACTCCCGTGCTCGTCACGTACTGTTCGCCGCCGGCTTCGTGCAGGATGTTCTTCGTCAGGTTCTCCCACGCGCTCAGGTCGCTCGGATGCTCCTTTGTGAGCTTGCTGTACTTCTTGATCTGGCTGGCGAAGCTGGCGCTGCTGGCGCCTTCGCTGTTGGTGAGGCTGTTGATGATCCCGCCGCTGCCGAAGCCGCCACCGATGCCGAAGCCGACGAGGCCCACCCCCATCAGCAACGCCAGGCAGGTATAGATCACGCGCACCGTCCGCCGGCGCCCGCGACCGCGCAGATCGAACAGCATCAGTCCGACAGCCCTGGGTCTGTGTGGTCGATCAGGTCCTGCACGGTTGGCTCCGCTGGCTCCTTGGTTGGTGGCGACGGATCCTCTCCGGGAGACCGTACGCCTACGGTGGTCGCGCTGCCCTCCTCGCGCCGGGCGTCCGCCCGCGCGAGCAGCGATGCGATCAGGATACTGACCTCATAGAGTAGATACAGCGGCACGGTCTCGAGGATGAGCGTGATCACTTCGCCGGGGATGAACGCCGCGACGATCGCGCAGACCACTATCGCGTAGCGGCGACCTTTGCGCAGCTGCTGAGGAGTGACCAGCCCCAGGCGCGTGGCGCCAAGGATCAGCACCGGAATCTGGAAGACGAGGCCCAGCGCGAGCAGGATGGTCGCGGCGAACTCGTAGTACGGGCTCGCCTGCACGAGCACGTTGAACTCGCTGGAGTTGAAGTTCACGAAGAAGTGGACCGCTGCCGGAAGCACCACGAAGTACCCGAACGCCACGCCCGCCGCGAACAGGAACGGGACCGCCGTCAGCAGCGGCATTGCCACGCGTCTCTCATTCGGCTTGAGTGCCGGCAGGATGAAGCCGTACAGCTCGAACAGGATCACGGGCAGCGAGATGATCAGTGCGAAGTACAGCGTCACGGTGATCGTCGTCGTGAACGGTTCGCCGATGCCAAGGGTCGCCGGACCCTGGACGGCAGGGGTGCGCGGGATCTTGGCGACGTCGGCCTTCAGCGCGCCGATCAGCGGGGTGAGCTGGGCGCGGGCTGCGGAGGAGAGGCCGCTGTGCGAGCCCGTGAGCACTCCCAGGGCGGACTGGACGTCGGTGCTGACTTTCAACAGCCCCTGCTGGGCGAGCGCCGCCTGCCCAACCGTCCCCTGGCCGTTGGCCACCTGCTTGCGGCTCTGGCTGGTCAGCGGCTTGTTGATGACTTCCAGCAGCGCGTGGTTCTGCCACAGGCAGACGCCGAACGCGACCGCGAGCACCGCTGCGCTGACGATCAGGCGGGTGCGCAGCTCTTCCAGATGGTCCACGAGGCTGAGCCGATCCTCGTGGCCGACCGTGCGGATCGCGCTTGCCATGCGGTCATGAACGTATCACCGTGCGTAGTTTCCGGCTAAAGGCCCCAGCCTCCCACGTCGATGACGACTCAGAACGTTGATGGACTCAGATAAGGAACCCGACATCCAACACCGCCCGCAGCCGATGGGCACGCCGGCCGGCGCCGTATACGGCGGACAGGGTCAGCCCGCCGACGGCACGTGCACCCCCGCACAGCTGCACGTCTGCTTCCACTGCGCGGGCGAGCTGGTGTATCCGCTCGACTGGTCGGAGGAGGGCCCGCGCCACTGGCGCATCGTCCTGCGCTGTCCCGAGTGCGAGTCCAGGCGCGAAGGCGTCTTCGATCAGACGGCCGTCGAACGCTTGGACGACGAGCTCGACCGCGGATCGAGCGCCCTGCTGGGCGATCTCAGGCGCATGACGCACGCGAACATGTCCGAGGAAATCGAGTTCTTCACACGTGCGCTGGATGCCGACCTGATCCTGCCCAGCGACTTCTAGCCCTAGCGGTAGCGCTCGACGACGGCGTCGGCGACCAGGCCGAGCAGCTCCGAGCGCCCATTGGGAAGGATCGCGGGCAGCGCGGCCTTGGCCTCGGCGACGACCGCCAGCGCCTGCTCGCGGGCCTCGTCCAAGGCGCCGGTCGCGGCGATGCGCTCACACAGCTCGTGCGCCTGCCGGGCTCCATCCGCGCCGCCGAGCGAGGTCAGATCGAACGCGGCGAGCTCCGGCTCGCGCTCGCGCGCGAGGATGAACGGAAGCGTGACGGTGCCGTCGAGCAGGTCGGTGCCGCGCGACTTGCCCGTGCGCTCGACCGGACCGGACACATCGAGCACGTCGTCGAGCATCTGGAAGGCCAGCCCGATGCGCCGCGCGAACGCGCCGAGCGCGTCGGCGAGGGCGGGTGATCCGTCGACGGCCGTCAGCGCCCCCAGGCGGCAGGCCGCCTCGAACAAGGCGGCGGTCTTCAGCTCGCAGCGCCTGAGGTAGCGCTCGACGGCCACGTGCGCGGCGTACGCGTCCTCGCGCTGCAGCAGCTCGCCTTCGGCGAGCGCCGAGCTCGCCTGCGAGAGGGCGCACAGCTGCGCGACGTCGTCGTTGCGAGCGAGCTCGGCGAAGGCCCTCGAGAACAGCAGATCGCCGGTGGCCACCGCCATCTGCCGGCCGGCCACCGCCGCCACCGTCGGGTGACCGCGACGCAGCGGAGCGCCGTCGATCAGGTCGTCGTGGACGAGCGTCGCCGAGTGCACGAGCTCGACCGCCACCGCCGCGCGCACCAGGCGCTCCTCCCCGTCGGGCGTGTCCGGCGGCCCGCCCGCGGACTCCGCGGCGAGGACCACCAGCAGCGGGCGCAGGCGCTTTCCGCCGGCGATGACCGTGGCGTTGGCGTGGGAGGCGAGCGGCGTGCCGGCCTGCGCGGTCACACGCTCGAGGTGGCGCTCGGTGCGCTGCATCCGTCTGCGCAGACCGCTGCCGCCGCGAAGCATGATCGCGTCGAGTCCGTCCACTCCCCCCATGGGAAGGCTGGTCGCAGTGCTGCCCACTGCGTTCATCATGCCTGTTCGTCGGGCACCGTGCCGGCGTGGATGGACACGATGCCACCGGCCGTGATCAGGTAGCGGATCTCCGACAGGCCGGCACGCCGCATCTCGGCGGCGAGCTCCAGCGGGGGCGGGAAGCGCTTGACCGAGCTGGGCAGATAGGTGTAGGCGTCGGCGATGGTGATGTCGGCGCCAGCGCCGCGCAGGCGCGTGCCGAGCGCTCCCGCCGCCCCGGCCACGCGCCCGAGCACGGGCACGACGCGGTCGAACCACAGCGCGTAGAACAGCGACAGCGGCGCGCGCGTGGGGACGGTGATCTCGAGCACCACCACCCGCCCTCCCGCTCGCACCACGCGGACCATCTCCGCCAGGCCGCGGGAGAGCTCGTCGAAGTTGCGCGCCCCGAAGCCGACGGTGGCGGCGTCGAAGGAGCCCTCGGGGTACGGCAGCTCCATCGCGTCAGCCCATTCGAAGCGTGGGCGCACGAGATGGGGGTCCGCGGCGGCGGCCTTGCGGCGCGCGCGGTCGAGCATCGCCTCGGCGAAGTCGCTGCCCACCACCTCGCCGCCAGGAGAGACGCGGCGCGCGAGCTCGATCGCGAGATCGCCGGTGCCCGTGGCCACGTCCAGCACACGCGCGCCCGGCCCCACCCGGGCCATGTCCGCGGCCCGCGCGCGCCAGCGATGGTGCAGGCCCGCGGTCATGGCGGTGTTCAACGGGTCATACACGCCGGCGATGCGATCGAACATCGCCCGCACCTGCCCCGCCTCCAACGTGCCGGCGCCGACTCCCTGGCGAGCGGCCACGCGCCTACTGCTTGAGCGTGGACAGGAAGTTGACGACCGCCTCGAACTTCTTCGGGGGCAGGCTCTTGAAGGAGGGCATCGGCGCGGTCGGGTTCACGAGCGTGCGCGCGATCGCCTGGCGAGGGAGCCGCGAGGCGATGTCGGTGAGCGGCGGTCCAGGCCCAAGGTTGCCGTTTTCGCCGATTTTGTGGCAGGCCTCGCAGCCGGACTGCGCGACCACCAGGCGCCCTTCGTTCCACGCGGCCACGGCGGCCTTGCCGTTTTCGACGACCGCCTTCGGCGGGGACAGTTCGAGCGCGTCCGGTGTGCCGGCGGTGGCGCCCTGGTAGGTGAGGTAGGCCATCGCGCAGATGACGGCGATGCCGGTGACGGTGGCGATCGGACGGCGCTCGGGGCGGCGCTCCGGATGGCGATCGTAGAACGGCAGTAGGAACAGCAGGATCATGCACAGCGTGGGGATTCCGATCGTCGCCAGCTGGATGATGCTGGGCGTGCGGATGATGCGCAGGATGTCGAACAGGAAGAAGAAGTACCAGTCGGGACGCGCGTCGTAGCTGGTGCTCGCGGCGTTCACCTTGGAGCCCAGCTCGACTCCGAACGTAAGCGACAGGCCGATGATGACGGCCATCACGACGCACGCCATCGCCGCGTCCTTGGCCACCGCGTACGGGAAGAACGGCTTCCCCTGCGCCTTCAGCAGCGCGTACTCGCGGAGGTACTCCTCCTTCTCACGCTGGTTCATCGCCAGACCCTGGCCGGTCGTCGATCGCCGGTCGCTGTTCGCATGCGCACCGGGCCTATACCTCCGCCTCGCGCAGCTCCGTGCGCTTCTCCGCTTTCTTCCACGGCGGCGCGGTCGTGCCCAGCTTCGCCACCAGGTACAGGTGGGCGCCGATCAGCGCGGCCATCAGCCCGGGGATGAGCAGCATGTGAATGGCGTAGAAGCGCGACAGCGTGGTGGCGCCGATTTCCGAGCCGCCGCGCAGGAAGTCGCTCAGGTACGGGCCGATCAGCGGGCCGGTGCCGTTTATGTTCACGCCCACGATCGTCGCCCAATAGGCGCGCTGGTCGAACGGCAGCAGGTAGCCGGTGAAGCCCATCGCCATCGTCAGGATCAGCAGTACCACGCCGATCACCCAGTTGAGCTCACGCGGGTACTTGTACGCGCCGAAGAAGAACGTCCGCCCCATGTGCAGGAACACGAGCACCACCATCACGCTCGCGCCCCACTTGTGCATGCCGCGCACGAACTGGCCGAGAAACACGTCGTTGGTGATGTAGCGGATCGATTCGTAGGCCCCGCCCGCCGGTTCGGGGCGGTAGTACATCGCCAGGAACACGCCCGTCACCGCCTGGTTGAGGAACGCGAACATAGTGGCCGAGCCGAGCGTGTAGAACCAGTTGGTGCCCTTGGGCACCTTGCGGAACATCATCCAGCGGGCGGCGCCGCTGAGCGAGGTGCGCTCGTCGACCCAGTCGACGACCGTTATCGCCGCCTGCGCGGCCTCCTCGAGCGGCCCGCCGCCGCCGTTCTGCTCGCCCGGACGCGGGGGCGGCTCCTGCAGGGGACCAGGTAGCGGTGGGGCGGGGAGCTTGGGCAGCTTGGGCACGGGTGGGCTCGTCAGTCGCTTCTCAGAGTTTGCGCGCGTCGGGTCGAGACGGGTACAGGTACTGCCCGATGCCGTCCAGCGGCTCGCCGGGATCGCGCGGGGAGAAGCGTCGCAGCTGGCTGTTCACGCTGAAGCGCGGGCCGATTTCGACGTTTTCGCCGGACACGCGCGTTTGGAAGCGGTCGAGCGGGCGCACCGGCGGGCCGGAGGTGGGGCGCCCGAGCAGTTCGTAGACGCCACCGTGGCATGGACAGATGAAACGCTCGGCGGCGGCCACCCAGCGCACGGGACAGCCAAGGTGCACGCACTTGTCCGAGATCGCTATGTAGGGCGTCGTGCGGTCGTAGACGTCGGTGTCGATTTCCGGGTTCTTCTTGCGTACATACGCGGTCGACTTGCCCGCCTCGCCGATGCCGGGGACGAGCGTGATGACAACCGGGACGTAGTTGTTGTCGGGGAACTGGTCGACGGTGCCAATTGTTTCCCAGTGGGCGACGTTGCTCTTGAACTGCGGCCCGAGCGCGAAGCCCAGCGCGGGCAGCGTGAACGAGGCGGCCGCGATCGCGCCGGCGGTGTGCGCGGTCCCCGTCATGAACCGTCGCCGGGTGACCGTCTCGCCCTCGAAAGCCCCGGGAATCCCCCGCTCGAGCGTGTACTTGGACTTGTGCTTGTCGCGCTTGTCTGCCACCGCGCGCAAACAATACCGAGGCGCGATTCAGGGCGACGCCGAGCTGGTCATCCAGCTTGTGCGCATCGCCTCGATGGCCTCGGGGGCGCCCGTCAGCACGAGCTCCTTGGCGCGCGCGTGCGCCTCGCCGGACCCCCATCCGACGGCGCGTGCGCCGGCCGCCCACACGGCGTCCGCCAGCTCGCCGCTGCCGGCGCCCTGCGCCAAGGCGCTCAGCGTGATCGTGTCGGCGAGCTCGGCCACCGCGAGCGTGTCGCCGAGATCGACCAGGCGCGCCAGCCCGATCGCGTACAGCCGATCGCCGGCCAGCAGTCGCAGGTCGGCCTCGGGCACCCGCACCACGCGGGGCGCCGCGTAGTGCAGCAGGTAGCCCTCGTAGATCGCCTCGACCAGCAGCTCGTACTCCTCGCGCTGTCCGGCAGCGCGCGGCCCGCCGGCGGCGATGCTCGCGGGGCTGGCCGACTCCTCTGGCAAGCGGTCGTGCTCGCTCGCGCCATCGGGCTCGACGAGCGTCGCGATCAGGCCGCCTTCGCTGCGCAGCAGCTCCCGCAGGCGCTCGAGCGCGTCCCCGCCGGCGTGCGAGCGCTCTGCGCTCATCGGCGATCCGCCGGCCGCGGCAGGCAGGCGAAGGCCGCGGCGGCGGCCTCCAGCGTGCGCTCGATCTGCTCGTCGGTGTGCGCCAGCGACGGGAACCAGGCCTCGAACTGCGACGGCGGCGGGTAGATGCCGCGCGCGAGCAGCTCCCGGCACCACGCCGCGTGGGCGTCCAGATCGCATGCCTGCGCGTCGGCGAACGACGACACCGGGCGCTCGCTGAAGAACACAGTCAGCAGCCCCGGCATGCTGACGACCTGGACCGCGTGCCCGCCGGCCGACTCGGCCGCCGCGCGCAGGCCATCGGCGAGGCGCTCGGTGATCGCGCCGAGGCGCACATAGGCGGTCTCGTCGAGCAGCTCGAGCGTCGCCAGCCCGGCGGCGACCGCCAGCGGGTTGCCCGACAGCGTGCCCGCCTGGTAGACGTCGCCGCTGGGCGCGAGCATCCGCATCAGCTCCGCGCGCCCGCCCAGCGCGGCCGCGGGCAGGCCACCGCCGACGACCTTGCCCATGATCACGAGGTCGCCGCCCACGCCCAGCAGCTCCTGCGCGCCGCCACGAGCGACGCGGAAGCCGCTGATCACCTCGTCGAGCACGAGCAGCGCGCCGTTGGCGTCGGCGCGCTCGCGCAGCAGCGTCAGGAAGCCATCGCGCGCCGGCACCAGCCCCATGTTCGCGGGCAGCGGCTCGGCGACGATCGCGGCGAGCTCGTGGCGCTCGGTGGCCGCGAGCAGCGCGTCGGGGTCGTTCCACGGTATGACGATCGTGCCGGCGGCCGCTCCCGCGGGCACGCCGGGGCTCGCGGGCAGCCCCTGCGTAGCCAGCCCCGAGCCGGCCTGCGCGAGCAGCCCGTCGGAGTGGCCGTGGTAGGCGCCCGCGAACTTCAGGATCGGCTCGCGCCCGGTCGCCGCACGGGCGAGGCGGACGGCGGTCATCCCGGCCTCGGTCCCGGAGGAGGTCATGCGCACCATCTCCACGCCGTCCATCCGCCTGACGACCTCGGCCGCGAGCTCGACCTCGCCGGCGGTGGGCGCGCCGAAGCTGGTGCCGTTGGCGGCCGCCGCGGCGACGGCCGCGAGCACGTGCGGGTGCGCGTGCCCGTGAATCAGCGGTCCCCACGAGCAGACGTAGTCGACGAACCTGTTGGCGTCGACGTCGATCAGCTCCGCGCCCTCGCCGCGGGCGATGAACAGCGGATCGCGCCCGATCGAGCGCATCGCGCGCACGGGCGAGTTGACCCCACCGGGGATCAGCTCGAGGGCGCGTCTATAGAGCTCTGCCGAGCGTGTGTCGGTGAGCGACGCCGTCAAGCGCGCTTGCTCTCCCAGTTCTTGAAGTCCTCGGTGAAGTACAGCAGGCGGATCTTCTTGAACTCGGTGGAGGAGTACAGCGTGGCGCGCTCTGAGATGCCGGTGCGCTCGGCGATCGAATCGAGGACGGCATCGCACTCCTCCTTGGAGCGGCCGTGGGCCATGGTGAAGACGGAGTACGGCCAGTCCTCGTAGGTGGGGCGCTGGTAGCAGTGCGAGACGCCGCGCACGGCGGCCATGCGACAGCCGATGTCGAAGATCTGATCGTCGGGCACCTTCCACACGCCCATGCCGTTGGCGGAGAAGCCGGCGCGGCGGTGGTAGAGGATGGCGGCGACGCGGCGCAGGATGCCGCGCTCCCGCATGCCGGCGAGGTGCTCGAGCAGGCGCTCCTGGGTCATCCCCAGCTCGGCTGCCGCCGGCGCGTACGGTTCCTCGACGACGGCCATGTCGCCCTGCAGCGCGCGGATGACGGCGATGTCGAGCTCGTCGTAGGGCTGGGGCTCGAGCTCGATCGGCTCCTTGACCTCGGCGGCGCTGGAGAGCGCGTCGGTGCCGCCCTCCATCTCCAGGTCCATGCGGATCTTGAACAGCCGCAGCGTGGGCAGCTGGCGCACGGACTCGGCGCCGGCCTCGCGTGCGAGCACCTCCAGCGTGCCCTCCAGGCCGAGCTTGGAGTCGGGCTCGGTGGCGATCGTGAACCACAGGTTGAACTCGTGGTTGCGCAGGTAGTTGTGCGAGACGCCCGGGTGTTCGTTGATGACCTGCGCGGCGCGATGGGGGTGATCGGGGTCGACCTTGGCGGCGACGAGCATCGAGGAGTAGCCGAGAGCGCGCGTGTCGAAGATCGGCGTGACCTGGCGGATGATGCGCTTGTCGAGCAGGCGCTGGACGCGCCGCATGACCTCGGCCTCCGCGACGTCGCCGAGCTCGGCGACGCCCAGGTAGGGGCGCGGCGCGATCGGGAAGCTGCCCTGCATCAAGTTCAGCAGCCGGCGATCGACGTCGTCGAGCGCGATCGCGGCGCCGTCCTTGCGGCTGCGGATCTTCGGCGGCGCCGTGCTCGGCAGCGTCGCGTCCGCCACGTCGGCGAGCGGCGACGCGACGGCCGGCTGCGGCTCGCTGGTCATGTCTGCTCTGCTAGCCATGTGGCTGCGTCCTTTGCGTGGTAGGTGATGATCGTGTCGGCGCCGGCGCGGCGCAGCGAGGTGAGTATCTCCAACACGGTCGCCCGCTCGTCGAGGTAGCCGGCGGCGGCGGCGGCCTTGACCATCGCATACTCGCCGCTGACGTTGTACGCGGCGACGGGCAGGTCTGTGGCGCGCTTGACGGCGCTGATGAGGTCGCCGTAGGCGAGCGCGGGCTTGACCATGAGCATGTCGGCGCCCTCCTGCACGTCGAGCAGCGCCTCGCGCACGGCCTCGCGCCCGTTGGCGGGGTCCATCTGGTAGCCGCGGCGGTCGCCGAAGGCGGGCGCGGAGTCGGCGGCGTCGCGGAAGGGACCGTAGAAGGCGGAGGCGAACTTGGCGGAGTAGGCGAGGATCGGCACCTCGGCGAAGCCCTCGCCGTCGAGCTCCTCGCGGATGGCGCCGACGCGCCCGTCCATCATGTCCGACGGAGCGACGATGTCGGCGCCGGCGCGCGCATGGCTGACGGCGGTCTGCGCGAGCAGCTCGAGCGAGCTGTCGTTATCGACCGTCCCGTCCTCGCGCAGAACGCCGCAGTGTCCGTGGTCGGTGTACTCGCATAGGCATACATCTGTCGTCACCAGCAGCTCGGGCACAGCCTGCTTGATCGCGCGCGTGGCCAGCTGCACGACGCCCTCGCGATCCCACGCGCCGGAGCCGTGCGCGTCCTTCTCGGCGGGCAGCCCGAACAACATCACCGCGGCGATCCCCAGCGCAGCCGCCTCCTTGGCCTCGTCGACCGCCGCGACGAGCGACAGGCGGTCGACCCCCGGCATCGTCGCGATCGGCTCGCGTCCGAGCCGGCCACCTGAGGACTCGGGCTCGGCCTCGGTGACGAACAGAGGCAGCACGAACTGGCCGGCGCGCACGTCGGTCTCGCGCACGAGCCCGCGCAGGCCGGCGCTCGCCCGCAGCCTGCGCATGCGCGTCTGTGGAAAGGCCATCGCCTTCGAGGATACCCCGCCGAGAATCGTTTATGGGAGCGCCTGCGGCGCTCGCGCGGCGTGCGCGGTCGCGCTACTCGACCGTGCGCAAGCCCACGCGCGCGAGCGCTGCGAACACGCCGGCGAGCACGGCGAGATGCACGAGCGTCAGGCCGATCGCGGGAGACGCGCCGTTGACGGCCGCGTCGAGCGCCTGCAGCGCTGCCTTGAAGGGGAACACGAACGAGATCGCGGAGATCGCGTCGTAGAAGCCGCCGTACACCGAGCCGGCGGGCACGAGCGCGAGGAAGGCGAGCGGCAGCGACAGTAGGAACGCGAGCAGCGACGCGGCGCGCACCTCGCGCGCGAGCGCGCCGATCGCGACGCCGAGCGCGCCGAAGGCGATCGACGCGAGGGCCAGCGCCGCGAGCCACAGGCCGATGCGACCCCAGTCGAGCGTCACGAACGCGCCGATGCCGGCGAGCATCGCGAAGGCGATCACGAACGCGCAGCCGGCGGCGAGCAGCGTCTTCTCGACGAGCAGCGCCTCGCGGGAGATCAGCGGCCCGTGGCCCCCGGGCGGGCTCCTGATCAGGCGTGCGAGCGCGTGCTCTTCGCGCTCGAGCGCGACGCCGCCGGCGGCGAGCAGGACGCACACGAACATCAGCGACACGCTCACCGCGACGACCACGGCGAACGTGTTCAACGGGGTGCGCCGGCCGTGCAGCAGCACGCTGTCGACGCGGATCGGCTGGCCGATGGTCGCGAGCACCTTCCTGCTGAGCGTCAGGTTCTGGGCGGCGAAGGCGGCGAAGGCGGCGATCCGTTCGAGCTCCGTGCGGTCCTGGCCGCGCGGCTGGCGAGCGATGATGCCGCCCAGCGTGGGCGCGATCTGGTCGAGCCCGATGAGGTCTTCCGGGGCGCCGATGGCGCCCAGCCTGCCGCCGCGCAGCAGCGAGCCGATGACGGTGCCGGCGGCCTGCTGGATCTGCGCGGAGAAGCCGAGGTTCGCCTGCGCGAGCGCCGAGTCGAGCGTGGACTGCACGAGCGACTGTTCGAGCGCGTTGCCGTTGTAGAGAACTTCCACCTGTGCCCTCTCGGTCGCCGAGGCGACGCGCGCGGCGATGTCCGCGGGGATCACGACGGCGGCGAGCACCTCGCCGGATTTGACCTTCGCGACCGCCTGCGCGCGCGAGGGCACTTCGACGGCGTCGACCTGGCTGAGCAGTTCCCGCGTGTACTGCCTGACGGCGATGCGCTGGCCGCCGACCTTGACGGTTTCCCCGGGCGCGGTCTGATCGACGATCGCCACGCGCGGGCGCGACGGGCCGCGGGAGATGGCGAAGCCGATCAGCAGCGCGATCACCACCGGGTAGACGATCAGCAGCGCGAGCAGCAGTCGCGAGCGACGCAGGATCACCAGGTCCTTGCGCAGCAGCCAGCGCATGCTCACACGCCCGGGCGCTCGGGTTCGCGCAGGCGCAGGAAGCGCACGAGCGCGCTCTCCAGATCACCGCCCTTGCTCTCCCCCTCACCCTCCGGGGACGATGCGAGCAGCGCGGACGGAGTGCCGTCGAACAGCAGCCGTCCGTCGGCGAGCACGAGTACGCGGTCGGCGTAGCGCTGCGCCTCGCTGACGTTGTGCGTAGAGAACACGACGGTCGTAGCGGCGGCGACGCGCCCGGCGACGAACTCCCACAGCCGCTCGCGCTGGCCGGGATCGAGCGAGGCCGATGGCTCGTCGAGCGCGAGCACGGGCGGTTCGCCGATCAGCCCGATGGCGACGTTGACGCGCTGGCGGTTGCCGCCGGAGAGCCGCCCGACGGGCTCGCGGGCGCGCGCGCCGAGACCGGTTTGCTCGAGCATCCGCGCGACCGCCGCGCGCGGGTCGGCCAGCCCCTCCAGGCGGGCGAACAGCTCGAGGTTCTCCGCGACCGACAGCTTCGAGTAGACGGCGGGCGCCTGCGGCGCCCAGCCCACCCCCGACGCGCCTTGGCCGGCGCCCCGGCTGACGCTGCCGGCGCTGGGCGCCTGGATCCCGGCGATGATCGACAGCAGCGTCGTCTTGCCTGCGCCGTTGGGCCCGACGACCGCGATCAGCTCGCCCGCGCCCGCCTCGAAGCTGACGTCGCGCAGCGCCTCCAGCTCGCCGTAGCGCTTGGCGAGCGCGCTGACGCTGAGGACTGCGCTCACAGCAGTCCGCTGCGTTCGCGATCCCAGGATTCGAACGTCAGGTGGCGGCTCAGGTAGACGGCCGTCTCACGAAGCACCGCGAGGATCGGCAGCGCGAGCAGGGCGCCGAGGATCCCCTCGACCTGCAGTCCGAGCAGCAGCGCGAGGATCACCAGCAGCGGGTTGATGCGCAGCGTGTGCCCGAAGATCTGCGGGGCGACGACGTGGCCCTCCAGCTGCTGCAGGCCGACGAACAGCAGCGCCACCCACAGCGCGGTGATCGGTTTGGTGAACAGCGCGACGAGCACCGGCGGGATCGCGCCGAGGATCGGGCCGACGTAGGGCACGAGCTCCATAGTCCCGTAGAAGACGGCGAACGCCACCGCGTAGGTGCGTCCGTCGGGGAAGATCCCGAGGACGCCGAACAGGTACAGCGCCAGGCCGGTGGAGGCGCCCATGACGGTGCTGAACAGCAGCTGGCCGCCGATGTAGCGCGAGACCGCGCGCTGGACCAGGTGCGGGAAGTCGTCGGTCTTCGAGCCGTCGCCGTCGGGCATCGCGCGGCGCACGAGCTCGCCGATCTTCGCGCCGTAGATGAGCATGTACACCGACAGCACGAACACCAGCACGAGGTCGAAGATCGCGCCGGCGGCTTCGGTGGCGAGCGCGCCGCCGAACGACGCCAGCTTGCTCGCTTCCTTGGCCACTTTGCCCTCGATGCTCTGCAGGGCGGTTTTGCCCTGTTTGACGAGTTCCAGGTGGATGCCGTGCCGATCGAGTTCGTTCTGCGCCGTCGCGATCGTCCTGTTGGCTTCGTTGACGATGTGGGGGAGGTTGTCGCTGAACGTGAGCACCTGATTGGAGATAGGGTTGGCAAGCAGGAAGCCGATCCCGGCCAGCGTCACGAAGAACCCGAGGTAGACGACAAGCACCGCCAGGCCGCGGGGAAGGCGCGAGCGGTGCAGGAAGGCGACGGCCGGATTGAGGATCAGCGCGATGAGGCCCGCAACGATGAAGATCACCAGCACTTTCCCCGCGGCTTTCGCCAGCGCCCACAACGCCAGCAGCGCGAGCGGCAGCAGCACCAGCTGCACCCAGCGTGGGACGACCACGCGGGGCACCTCCTCGGAGACGTCTTTCACCTACCTCCCACCATCGCCAGAGTATGGCTGAGCCGCAGGCGGGCGCCGCGAGCGCGCGCATCCTGTTCGTGGGCGACGTCGTGGGCGGCATCGGCCGGCACACGCTGCTCGACTGCCTGCCGATCCTGCGTGAGCGACACGCGCCGACGTTCGTGGTCGTCAACGGCGAGAACGCCGCCGGCGGCCTGGGGATCACGCCGAAGATCGCCGACCAGATGTTCGCGGCCGGCGTCGATGCGATCACCCTTGGCAACCACACCTACCACCGGCGCGAGATCTACCCGTACCTGGCAAGCGGCAAGCCGATCGTGCGTCCGGCCAACTTCCTGCGCAGCCAGCCGGGCCGGGGCGTGTGCGTGGTCGAGCACGACGGGGTTCGCCTGGGGGTGGTCAACCTCAGCGGGAACCTCTACCTGCGGGCCGGCCGCTCGGCGTTCACGGAGATCGAGGTGGCGCTGGGGGAACTGGGCGAGGTCGAGCACATCCTCGTCGACATGCACGCGGAGGCGACATCCGAGAAGGTGGCGATGGGCTGGCACCTCGACGGGCGGGTGACCGCGGTGGTGGGCACGCACACGCACGTGCCGACGGCCGACGCGCGCGTGCTGCCGGGGGGCACCGCGTACATCACCGACGTGGGCATGACCGGACCGCGCGGGGGCGTCATCGGGGTCAAGCGCGAGCAGGCGATCGAGTCGCTGCTGAGCATGATGCCGATCCGCTTTCAGACCTCAGAGGAGGACCCGTGGCTGATGGGCGCCCTGATCAGCTGCTCAGCGCCGCTGCGGGCCGACTCGATCGAGCAGGTGCTGATGCCGCGCCCGCTGGAGGTTCCGGCGAATAGCTGAAGCACCCGAACAGGGCGACGATCACGAGCCCGAAGAACCAGGGGATGTACAGATAGAACCAGTGTTCGATCCCCAGCTGCTCGGCGATGACCACAGCCGCGCACGCCGCCGCCAGGCCCACCAGATCGGCGCGCCGGGGCACAACCGCGATCGCCACCGCGAACACCACCGCGGCGATCTCGACGACGCGCTCCAGCCCGTGCAGCCCGTACAGCCCCCACACGGAGAACGGCGACCCGCGATTGGACTGGTAGACGATCGTGCGCTCGTAGATCGTGTGCAGCGAGTCGTGTGTGAGCGCCGGGATGAAGACGAGCGCGGTCGTGCCCGCGAACGCCGCCGCGTACAGCGCGAGCGCGCGAGCGCGCCGCGCCGTCGAGAGCCCCGCGAGGCCGTTCGTGGCCAGTAGCGGCGCGAGCGCGAGCGGCGCGAACTTGGTCAGGCCGGCGAGCGCGGCCAGCGCGCCGCGGCCGGCGAGCGCCAGCTCGGAGCGGTAGCTGGCGGCGAGCACCGCCGCCAGCACGAGCGCGCCGACCAGGCTGTCGTTGGAGTTGCTCTCCAGCGCGAACAGCGTGAACGGGTATGAGACCCACGCGTAGGCGAGGACCACGCCCAGCGTCGGGCCGCGCATGCGCCGCCCGATCAGGAACAGCAGCGCGGTCGCCAGCAGGTCGAAGAAGATCGCCGCCGCGTGGGCGGCCGGCAGGTCATCCCAGGTGCCGCTCCAGCCGAAGATCTGCTCGAACGGCACGTACGCCTCGTAGTTGACCGGGCCGTAGGTGTCGCCGTGTTCGTTGTCCGCCGGATAGCCGCCGTACAGAGGCTTGTCGTGGACGATCTTGCTGGCGCCGATCACGCCCGCGTAGCCGACGTCGATGACGTTCGAGTCGACCACGTTGAGCGCGACGCGAAAGCCCAGCAGGAAGACCACGCCGAGCGCGAGCCACGGCGTGGGCACGAGCAGGCGCAGCGGCGGCGGGCGCACAGCGGGCTCGGCGCTCGCGCGGCGCTTGAGCAGCGCGAGCATGCGTGCCAGCAGGTACAGCAGCGGGGGGTAGGCCAGCGGCACCGACGCGTAGATGTGGGCGTGGTTGAAGAACGCCAGCGACACCGAGAACGACAGCAGCACCAGCAGGTCGAGGTGCAGCAGCTTCAGCGGCCGGCGGAAGTCGAAGAACGGCAGCATGAACAGCACGCACAGCGGCAGCCACACCCACAGCGCGTTGACGTGCCTGCCGAACGCGCCGGGGTAGCCGCGCGCCATCGTCCACGCGACCTGGAAGCCGGTCCACTGTTCGACCACCCGCCCCGACAGGTCGTCGATGACGACCAGGCCGATCTCCTTCTTGCCGTTGCTCGTGAAGTAGCTCACCTGCCACTGAAACGCGCCCTTCAGATACACGTCGCCAAAGGAGCCGCGGTATTCGCCGCGCAGCGCGCGCATCTTGGCAAGCCGGTTGGCGCTCGCCAGCACCGTGTCGGAGGACAGCCTGTGCCCGGCCGGCGGCACTTTCGAGAGAGCCACCGGGATCGGCGTTTCAGAGCTCGGCGAGGTGACGGTCGAGCTGCGGGCACTCGCTTTGTGGAGCGCCACCGCGGCGGCTCTCGCGGGCGCGACCGGAAGCGCGAGCGCGGCTGTCGCGACTATCGCGGCTGTTGCGAGGATCGCGGCGGCGGCGAGGCGGCGCATCGGGCGAGAGTAACGCCGTCGGCCGAGCGGCTGGAGCATCCCTCTTTGACGTGGTGTATCGCGATGGTGATACACCACGTCGTCGGGCTGTACCAGAGCCCGACGGTCAGGACGAGCGATCGAGCCCGAAATGTCGCAGCACCAGGGGCGCGACGTCGCGAATCGCCCACTGTGCGGGCTCGGGCTCGGGCAGCGCCACCCCGCTGAGCACGAGCGCGCCGAGCGAGTCGCACGCATGCAGCGAGCCGTGGCTGCCGCCGCCGAGATGGGCCTGGCGGCCCCAGTCGACGAACTCGAAGCCGGGGGCCGCCGACAGCAGCACCTCGCCGGAGGTGCGGCAGGTGAGCGCCGTCCATGAGCGCGACAGCGCGTCCGGATAGGCGGGGGTGAGCAGCCGACCGTCCTCGACCGTCCCGTCGATGGCCGCGAGCGCGCCCTCCACGCTCCAGGACAGGCCACGGGGATCGATGACGCTCCCGCCCCCCGCCACCGCGGGCGCGAAGCGCAGCTCACCGTGGCGCGGGCTGGCGATGACGCCCTCGCGCGGCGCGTCGTGCGCGTCACGCTCGAGCCACAGCACGAGGTCGATGCCGTCGATGGCCAGGGCGCGGGTCACGACCGACGCGCGCATGGCGTCGCGCTCGGACTCGTGCAGCGCGTACACCATGGCGCCCCGCTGGGAGGGACACACGGCGATCCGCGGCTGCGAGTCGGCCCCACCCATCCCGACCTCGGAGGAGCGGGCCGGACGGGCGGGACCGAGGACTCCCAGCTCGGCGAGCTCGTCCTGGAGCGCGATCGTGGCGGTTACCGGCGCCTGCGAGTGGTCTGCCATCGCGATCACGGCGTGCTCCGCCAGGAACTCCTCCACGCCGCCGGCGGCGTTCATGACGCGCGCCAGCTGCAGGTCGGCCTGGCCGATCGACTGGACCTGCGCGTCGGGCCCGTGCTTGTGCGAGTACCAGTCGTTGTCGGGCAGCGACAGCAGCAGGAAGTCGAACAGGTCGTGCTCGACCATGTACGTGGACACGCACCCGGAGTGGCGGTCGCGCACGCCGGGCATACCCAGACCCGAGCGGCAGCCGGTCTGCCGGGAGGCGAAGATGTCGGCGTAGAACAGCTCGCGCGGGCCCATCACCGCGTGGCGTATCAGCGCCGAGGCGACCCGTGTGAGGGCGGTGTCGCGCTGGGGCTCATGGCGGTGGCGCCCCCGATACATCAGATAGGTCGTGCCGGCGGTGCGCACGTCGGCGTCGTCGAGCGTCTCGAACACGGTCGGCGTCTGCGCGGACAGGTGGGCGCCGTTCATGTTGTAGACGGTGTCCGTGAGCTGGCGTGCGATGCCGAAGCGCTGGGCTGCGCGGAAGCTCGAGCCGTACTCGACATAGCGGTGCTCCTCGCGGTGGTACCAGTTCATCCCCGGTATCTCGTGCTCGTCCTGGCTGGCGCCGGTGACGATCGAGGCGGCGCACACGGGGGTCACAGACGGAAACGCGGCGACGCAATCGGGCACGTAGCGCCCGCCCGCGACCAGTCGCTCGAGCACCGGCGCCGTGCCGGCGGCGATCGCGCGCTCGAGCATCGCCGGCGCCATCGCGTCGATCACACACAGCACGAGCTTGGGCGCGGAGGGACTCACACTCGCCGTATCAGCGGCGCAGGATGCGCAGCCCCGCGTACTTTTCATCGCGCCGCGAGCGCCCCAGCCAGGCGAACCAGGCGAGCGCCGCCACGGCGACGTAGCCGAGCGGATGCAGCAGCGCGACGAGCGCCGCGAGCAGCAGCGAGGCGGCGTCGAGGTAGATCGTCAGCGCCTCGCGCGCCGCGCGGTCGGCCAGGCGCGAGCGCGCGCGGACGATCACCGGCCAGGATGCGCGCTGCGCGAGCGCCACCACGAGGAAGCCGCCGACGATCCCCGGCCACGGCGAGTCGCCGTGCGCCGCGAGCGTGCCGCCGAACAGCAGAGCCCCTGCGCCGAGACCGAGCCCCGCGAGCGCCGCCGCGAGCGGATCGTTGCGCGCCTTGCGGTCGCCCGGGTCGATCACCGGCGCGCGCGACAGCAGGATCTGCGCCGCGTAGGCGGCCACCAGCACAACCGTCACGACCAGCAGCCACCAGCCCAACTGCAGGAAGTGGAACTGGCCGCTCGCGAAGCGGACTCCGAGCACCTTCGCCGAACCGAGCGCGCCGGCGAGCAGCAGCGGCACGAACGGGCGCAGCCCGCACGCCGCCGCGAGCCCAAGGCCGAGTCCGATGTAGAAGAAGAGACCGTTCATGCAGAGTGCCCGTGGGGGTGCGCTACCGTGCGGTAATGCGCGGGCAGGACGATAGACCACGCGCGCGGCCGGCTGCGCACGAGCTCGCCCGCTACGAGGCGCTGTTCGCGGCGCGCACGGGCGGCATGAAAAGCTCGGCCATGCGCGAGATGATGGCGCTGACCGAGCGCCCGGACGTGATCTCGCTCGCCGGCGGCCTGCCCGACACGAGCACGTTCGCGCCCGAGCTGTACGCGAAGCTGATGGCGCAGGTCGCCGGCGACTCGACCGCGCGGGCGCTGCAGTACGGGCCGACGGAGGGGATGGCCTCGACGATGCGCTGCGTCGTCGAGGTGATGGCCAGCGAGGGCACGCTGGTCGACCCCGGCGACGTGATCGTCACCACCGGCGGCCAGCAGGTGATCGACCTGGTTTGCAAGACGCTGATCGACCCCGGCGACGTGATCGTCGCCGAGGCGCCCACCTACCCCGGAGCGGTGCCGACGTTCGGCGCCTACCAGGCGGAGGTCGTGCAGATCGAGATCGACGCCGACGGGATGCCGATCGACGAGCTCGAGTGCACCCTGGACCGCCTGCAGGGCGAAGGGCGCAGGCCGAAGTTCATCTACACGATCCCCAACTTCCAGAACCCCGGCGGGGTGACGATGTCGCTGCCGCGCCGCCGACGCCTGGTCGAGGTCGCGCGCGAGCGCGAGCTGCTTGTGCTCGAGGACAACCCGTATGGCCTGCTGCGCTACGAGGGCGCGCCGCTGCCGACGCTCTACTCGCTGGATGCGTCCAACGCCGGCAAGGACGGCGCGTCGGACCTCGTGATCTACCTGGGCACGTTCTCGAAGATCCTCGCGCCGGGGCTGCGCCTCGGCTGGGCGGTCGCGCCGCGGCCGGTGCTGGAGAAGCTCAACCTCGGCAAACAGGGCACCGACCTGTGCAGCTCGCCGATGACCCAGCTGTTCGTCACCGCCTACTTCGCCGAGCGGGGGAGCGAGTCCCACCCTTCCCAACCGGCGTGGGTCGAGTACGTGGAGCGGCTGAAGCACCTCTACCGCCGCCGGCGCGACGTGATGCTGGAGGCGCTGGAGGAGCACTTCGGCGGACGCGCGAGCTGGACGCGACCGCAGGGCGGGCTGTTCATCTGGGCGACGCTCGACGGCAGCGTCGACACGACCGACCTGATGGCACGCAGCGAAGGCGTGGCGTTCGTGCCGGGGCGCGCCGCGTACGTGGACGGACGGCGCGGAAGCTCCTCCATGCGCCTGAACTTCGCAGGGGTTCCCGACGACGACATCCGCGAGGGGATCCGGCGGATCGGCAGGATCATGGGTGGCGACACGGGCCTGCTGGGGGCGCTCACCGGCGCAGGCACGCCCTCCGCGACGCCCGCCGTGGCTGACGCGGAGCCGACGGACGAGCGCGCCCCGCTTGCCGACGTCGTTGCGCTGCCGCGCCGCGAACAGCGTCGATCGGCGCGCCGGCGACAGGATCGATGAACGCCGCGAAGAAGGTCGCGGTGCTCAAGGGCGGGGGGTCGTTGGAGCGGACGGTATCGCTGCGCTCCGGCGCGCGGGCACAGCACGCGCTGGCTCGCATGGGGTATGAGGTGGTGGCCATCGACGCCGGCCCCGAGCTCGTGGCGCAGTTGCGCGAGTGCGCTCCCGACGCGGCGTTCGTGGCGCTGCACGGCCGCGACGGCGAGGACGGGACCGTGCAGGGGCTGCTGGAGCTCATAGGCGTGCCCTACACCGGCTCCGGACCGTCGGCCTGCATGCGCTGCACCGACAAGGCGCTGGCGAAGTACCTGATGCGCGAGGCGGGCATTCCCACACCGGACTTCACAGCGTTCAAGGAGACCACCATCAAGGAGCTGGGAGTGGCGGCCGCGCTGGAGGACGTCGAGCGCTCGCTCGGGTTCCCGCTGGTCGTCAAGCCCGCGAGCCAGGGCTCGGCACTGGGGATCAAGTTCGCGCGCTCGAGCGAGGAGCTGCCCGGCGCGATCGTCGGGGCGCTCTCCTACGACCGCAAGGTCGTGATCGAGCGCTACCTCAAGGGACGCGACCTCGCGGTGTCGGTGCTCGACGCGGAGACCGACGCCGGTGAGCCGGTGGCGCTGCCGGTCGTCGAGGCCATCCCGCGCGAGGAGGAGTTCTACAACTACGAGTCGCGCTACGAGATCGGCATGACCACGTTCGTGTGCCCCGCGGAGCTGTCCGACGAGACGGCCGCGCGCGCCCAGGAGCTGGCGCTCCAGACATACCGGCTGCTCGGCTGCCACGGTGTCGCCCGGGTCGATCTGATGCTCGACGCCGAGACCGAGCAGCTGTCGGTGCTGGAGACGAACGTGGGGCCCGGGCTGACCGAAACCAGCCTGCTGCCGCTCGCCGCCGACGCCGCCGGCATCGGCTTCGACGCACTCGTCGAGCGGATCCTGTCCAGCGCCTTCACGCGCTGATCGATCGGGTCCCACGGAGTGTGGTGACCGGCGCCGAAGAGGCTGGTCGAAGCGGCTGGCTTACGTGTCTCCCCAAAAGATGGTGTATAGCCATGGCTATACACCACGTTCTTCGACGAGACTCAGGAGTCCCCGGCGGCGAAGTCCTCTGGACTCACCTGATCCAAGAACTCCTTGAACTTCTCGACGACGTCCTCGGACTCCTCGACGTCGTGCTCGAACTCGATGGCCGACTCGGAGATGACCTCCTCGGCCGCGTAGATGGGCGCGCCGGAGCGCACAGCCAGGGCGATGGCGTCGCTCGGGCGCGAGTCGATCTCGAGCTCGCGGCCGTTCACGCTGAGCGTGATCGAGGCGAAGAACGTGTTCTCGCGCAGCTCGGTGACCGACACCTGCGTGCATTTCACGTCCAGCTCGCCAAGGATGTCGCACAGCAGGTCGTGGGTCATCGGCCGGGGGGTGCCGGCGCCCTGCAGCTTCATCAGGATCGACGCCGCCTCTGGATGTCCGATCCAGATCGGCAGGAACTTGTTGCCGTCGACTGTCTTCAGGAGCACGATCGGCTGCTTGCCAACCATGTCGAAGCTGACGCCGTAGATCACCATCTCCTGCACAGGGATCCTCCGAGAGGGGGGAAGTCAGAGTATAGGTACCGGCTGGGCCGCCGGCCAACCGTGCGCCGGCGCGACACGGGCGCTCAACCGGCGCAATGGCTGGAGCGCCTCAGCGGAAGCTCCACAGCTTGTTGCCGAGGAAATTGAGCGGCATGGAGGCCGCCACCGCCAGCGCCTGCGCGGGGATCTTCGCGATGCCGGCGCTCTCCACGAGCAGCGTCAGCAGCAGCAGGCTGAAACCCTCGGCCACGAGGCTCACCGCGAGGAAGCGGATCGCCTGGAAGTGGGCCCTTCCCTCGCGAGCGTCGAAGGTCCAGTGGCGGTTGAGCACGAAGTTGTTGACCACCGCCACCAGCCACGCCACGACCGAGGCCGCACGGTAGTCGAGCCCGGCCGAGTGCACGAACAGCGCGTACACGGCAACGTTGACGACGAACCCCACGCCCCCGACCAGTCCGAAGCGGACGAGCTGCAGCCAGTTGGCGGGCTTGCGCATGCCGTGCAGCAGGCGGACGTGCGGCCGGATCTCGACGGCGCTTGCTTGCTCGCGCATCGCACCAGGGTAGCGGCCCTTCCCGGCGGACAGTGCCGCTAGCCTTGTACGCGTGCGCGCTCTTCGCAAGCCGATCGCCGCGTGCGGCTGCCTGCTGGCCGCGGTCACGCTCGCCGCCTGCGGCGCCTCCGCCTCCGACCCGCACCCCAGCTCCGGCACAGGCACAGGCACGGGCACGGGCGCAAAGACGCGCAAAGCGAGCGCGAAGGCGACGGCCGACCCCGCGGGGGTGGCGGCGAGCGCCGTCGCGAAGTCCTCCGCGGGACGCTCTCCTGGGGTCGCCAAGGAGGTCGCCGACCCGCTCGAACGCGACAGCTACCCCGCGCCCGCGTCCGTCAAGCACGCCAGCGCCGCCACACCCGCCAAGGCCGGGGAAGCGATCGTCGCCGCGGGGGCGCCGTCGGACGCGGAAGTGCGTAAAGAGCTGGCGCAGATGCAGGCGGTGGAACGCAGCGCCAAGCAGGCTCAACAGCGCCAGCTGGTCCCCGTTCCCGGCGGTGAGTCGATCGGCGGCAACGGCGCCATCCCCATCCCCACCAACGTCCCCGAAGTGGTGCAGAAGGTGGTCGCCGGCGCGAACGAGATCGCGGACTTCCCGTACGTCTACGGCGGCGGGCACGCCTCGTTCGTGGACAACGCCTACGACTGCTCGGGCTCCGTCAGCTACGCGCTGGCGGCGGGCGGGCTGCTCAGCCAGCCGGAGACATCCGGTCAGCTGGAGAGCTGGGGCGTCCCAGGCCCGGGCAAGTACATCACCGTGTACGCCAACGCCGGTCACACGTACATGTACGTCGACGGCATCCTCTACGACACCGCCGGGCGCAGCGGCGTGTACGCCTCACGCTGGCAGGTCGGCGGGACCGACAACGAAGGCTACGTCGTGCGCCACTGGCCGAACCTGTAGTGGCGGCCGGGCACGCTCAGCGCGCGGGTGAGTGGGTGGATCGCGGCGACGAACGCGTCGTCAGCCGTTGAGCGTGACGCTGCTGACGACCGTCGTCGTGGCCGGGTTGCTGGAGGCCGCGTTGCGCACGATCAGGCGCAGCATCAGCGAGACCTTGTGCGCGTGCGCGAGGCGAGCGGCCGTGTGCTTGGAGAACAGGATGTGTATCGCGCTGTGCCCCCCCTTGGTGGTGACCAGGATGGCTTTCGCGATCACGATCTCCGCGGGTGAGCCGGCGGGCAGCCCGACAGCCGCCGCGCCGCTGATTCCCAGCCGGTGCGCGGTCGCGCGACCGAGCAGCACCTCGAAGTGCCCCGCCACCTGCTCATTGACCGAGTAGCTGACGACCAGGCCCTTGCGCAGGGCGGTTCGCAGCGACTGTTGGACGATGCTCGCGGCGGCGACGGGCGCCGGTATGGCGCCGGGGGCGCCGGTCGAGGACCCCGTGCCGGATGTGCTCGTTCCGGTGGTGGAACCGCCCGAGCCCTGCCCGCCACCGGGGACCGGTCGCGACGGACCGACGACGGCGACCGATTGGCTGACGCTGGAGACGTTGCCACCGACGTCGCGGACGGTGAGTGTGACTTCATACGTGCCGCCGTACTGGTAGGCGTGGAACACGCTCGCCGCACAGGGGCTCAGCCACGGGGTTTCACACAGCGGCGCGCCGGGCGCATAGCCCGTCACTTCAGGGGTGCCGTCGCCGAAGTTCCACGTGTACGTCGCGTAGTTGGGCTGGGGGGCGCCCGAGGCGGAGTAGCCGAAGGCGGCATCGAGGCTGATATCTGACTCCATGCCGTCGAAGCCGACGATTTCACCCGAGTTCACGGGACTGGGCGCAGTAAATTTGGGGTCAAGGTTGACACCGTGGATGCACGGTACGCCAGGGTAGGGAAGTCTGTAGGCCGCGAGGTTGAAGGCGTCGTTTAGATAATAGTTCCCGCCGTTCAGGATCTGGTCGTAGAGCGTGCCGGCGAAGGTTTCAGGGCTTGCAGTGACACTGCCGCCGCGCACAGGCCCGAAGAGGAAGCGGCACTCGTCCGAGTTCTCGTAATGATGCGAGTCCTGCCAAGCGTTGAGCAGCGGATCGGTGACCATGTCCTCCTGCTCGAGACTGATCTGGTTGATGATCAGATCGGAGAGGCCGTAGTCACAGGTACCGTTGGTGTTAGGGCAAGGCGACAGCTGGTTCGGCTCCTGCTCGTGTGAGCCTTCCAGGGCTTCGGCTTCTTCAGCCGCTTCTGTTTCTTCCTTGTCCTTTTCTTTGAGTTCCTGTTTTTCTTTCGCGTTTTTTTCCTTCGGTTTCTCTTCTTCGTAGCCGTCCTTGCCGGCGGGGCTGATGCCGCCGTCTTGGCATTCCCACGCCGGCCTCTGGTCGACGGCTCTGAGGTCGCCATCCCCGTAGCCGCCAGCCGTCCAGGGTATGACCGCATAGACGATCGTGTCAGCTTGGCCCGTCGCGAGACCGCCAGGGTTGACGTCCGCGTGGTAGCTGCAGAAGCTGTTTTCGTAGCTTTCATTGTCGGAATAGTCAGAGCAGTGGCCCGTGGATCCGCCCCCGTCGAGACACACGGTCACGCCCGGAGGGGTGAGCAGGTAGTAGACGTTGCCGAGTCCCTTGGGAAGATCGTGCAGCGATATGAAGGTTTCCAAAGCAACCGCCATCTGGGCGCTTGTGAGGCAGACCGCCGTGGGAGCGCCGCCGAATTCCAAGCCGATCTGGTCGGCGAGCACGAACGGTTCCGGGTCGACACAGCCGGGGGCAGGATAGGCGTGGGTGTCGGTGTAAGCGCCCTTGAAGGTCTGCGCGTAGGCGGCGGACACATTGGACTTGTCCGTGTACTGGGAGTCGACCGCGAAGACCGCGGAGAGGCTGCCGCTCGCCGCCGCGGCGTTATGGAAGTAGGTGTCGATCGCAGCTTGCCATTCGCTCCAGTACTCGTCGGTGGGATCCCAGTAGATGGCGTAGACGCCTGTGCCGTGCAGCACCGGGTCACCGGAGGGGTTGGCGTAGCTCTTGGGTTCCGCTCCGTCGACGTAGTTGGCACCGATGCGTGGCGCCAGCCCCACGGTCGTCGAGCCAACCGTCGTCACCAGCGCCCCTGCGGGCGCCGCTGTGAGCAGCAGCGCGGCGGAGACGGCGGCCACGAGGCCGCCTGCGACGAGCAGACGCCGGATCGGACGCAGAGCGGTCAGCGACGACAACGAGCGGGCAAAAATGGTCACGAGCCCCTCATCGGCATGCAGGACCGCTTGCCTTAGCCCGCTGGACGGCCCTGGCGAACGAGGCGCCGCCACCGCGCGTGCGTGCCCGCCAATCCGTCCACCCGAACACTCCGCGCAACAGCAGCCCGTGCGCGCGCCCGATCCGTGGCGAGCACGCGCAAACGCGTGTGTACACAACCGAGGAGAAGGCGAGAAGCGCGTGGCCGAAGGTCCAGTCCCCGGCTCGAGAACCGGACCGGCATCGCCGTCCGGCTCGCGCGCGCCGTCACGGTCAAGGGGTCTCCGACGCGTGAAGGCGCCGGCCGGGGACCGCCGGAGCCTCTGGGCGCCGGTGGCGGTCGCGCTGGTGCTCGCCGGCACGGCCGCGTCCGTGCTCGGCGCGCGCGCGGTGGCGCGCTCGGACGCCGACAAAGCGCGCCTGGCATTCCACCTGGCCTCGGCTGAGATCGCGTCAACCCTCACGCTGGCGCTCCAGCACGAGGAAGACCTGATCGTCAGCGCCAGCGCGTTCGTCACGGGGACTCCCAGCATGTCCGCGGCCACGTTCGACAGGTGGGCCGAATCGGTGCACGCGATGAAGCGCTACCCCGAGCTCCAGAACATCGGCCTGGTGGAGCTGGTGGCGGCATCGCGCCTGCCGGCATTCGCCGCGAGCATGGCCGCCAACCCGCTGCGTCCGCTGGGCCCGAGCTCGACCGCGCCGAAGGGTCCGCTGCAGGTCCTGCCTCCCGGCAGCCGGCCGTATTACTGCCTGGCGGTGGCCGGGCTGGCGAGGAGCGCCGCCAGCTACCTGCCCGCGGGCCTGGACTACTGCGCGCTCGCGCCCACGCTCATCAGCGCGCGGGACACAGGCCTCGCGGACTACGCGCCGGTCGCCGGGCGCGACACGACAGCGCTGGGAATCGAGACGCCCGTGTACCGCGGCGGCGTCACCCCGTCCACGATCGCCGCCCGCCAGCGCGCGTTCGTCGGCTGGATCGGCGAGCTGCTGGTGCCCAACGTGGTGCTCTCCAGAGCGCTGCAGGGTCACCCGAACGTCGCCGTGCGCTTCCGCTACTCCTCAGGCCACTCGCACGTGGTGTTCACGAGCGGGACCGTCCCCCACGGCGCGCAGAGCACGCACATCGCGCTCGCCAAAGGCTGGACGGTGCAGAGCTTTGCCGCGGGCATCTCGGCCGGCGTGCTCGACAGCGGGCGCGCACTGACGCTCTTGATCGGCGGCGTCCTGTTGAGCGTGACCGTCGGCCTGTTGGTGCTGGTGCTCGCGACCGGTCGCACGCGGGCGCTGTCGCTGGTGCGCGAGAAGACCCGTGAGCTGTCGCACCTGGCTCTGCACGACCCGCTCACAGGACTGCCCAACCGTGCGCTGGTGCTCGACCGCGCCGAGCAGATGCTCGCGCGCATGGCGCGCCAGCCGGGCATGGTCGCGGGCGCGCTGTACGTCGACATCGACGGCTTCAAGCACGTCAACGACAACCTCGGACACGCCGCCGGGGATCGGCTGCTGAAGGTCACCGGCGAACGGCTGCAGGGCGCCGTGCGCGATCAGGACACCGTCGGGCGCCTCGGCGGAGACGAGTTCGTGGTGCTGGTCGAGTCCAGCACCGGCGAGGTCACACCGGATGTGCTCGCCGACCGTCTGACCGAGGCTCTGCGCGAGCCGGTCGAGCTCGGCAGCGCCGGAAAGCTTTTCTCGATCACCGCCAGCATCGGCGTGGCAGCCGGGCAGTATGCCTCGCCGGACGAGCTGCTGCGCGACGCCGATCTGGCCCTGTATGCCGCCAAGGCGGCCGGCAAGGATCGCTACGCGCTGTTCGACGCGAGCCTGTACGCCGACGTTGAAGGCCGTCTGGACCTCGAGGCGGATCTCAGCGCGGCGGTCCTCGACGACCAGCTGTTCCTGCACTACCAGCCGATCTTCGACCTCGCCAGCCGGCAGGTCGTCGGCGTCGAGGCGCTCGTCCGCTGGCAGCATCCGCAGCGCGGCGTCGTGCCTCCGGGCAGCTTCATACCCTTGGCCGAGGAGAGCAGGCTGATCGTGCCGATCGGCCGCTGGGTCATGGACGAGGCCTGCCGCCAGGCGGCGGTGTGGAGCACCGAAGGCCGCACGCTCGGCATCTCGGTCAACGTGTCCGCGTATCAGCTCAATCGAGATGAGTTCGCCGAGGACGTGCGTCGGGCACTGCAGAGCTCGGGGCTCGAGCCCTCGTCGCTGACGCTCGAGATCACCGAGACGACGCTCGTGCGCGACGTGCCCGCCGCGTGCGAGCGCCTGCAGGAAGTCAAGGCGCTGGGCGTGCGCGTGGCGATCGACGACTTCGGCACCGGCTACGCGTCGCTGTCGCACCTGCAGCGCATGCCCATCGACATCCTCAAGATCGACAGGAGCTTCGTGGCCGCGTTGAACGACCGCGCGCAGAGCCGCGAGCTGCTCGCCGCGATCCTTGGCGTCGGTCAATCGCTGTCGCTGAGCGTGGTCGCCGAGGGCATAGAGGAGCCCAGCCAGAAGGCCACGCTCGAAGAGATGGGCTGCGAGATGGCTCAGGGCTTCCTGCTCGGGCATCCGTGCGCCGCGCGCGACATCGAGGGGCTGCTCGCGCACAACGGCCGCAGGCGCGCCGTCAGCGCGTCGGCCAGCTGACTCAGCCGCGCGGCACGGGCGCGCCGAGTGCAACGGCAGGATCCTCTCAGGCGCTCGTCGGCTGATCCTCGCCCGCGCGCGCGTCGAGCTGGCGCAGGTGTGCCTGCACCTTCTCGTCGCGCTCCAGGCGCGCGTCGCTGAGCGGGCCAAGGATGCCGCGCAGCAGCGACAGCGCAACCCAGCGGCGCGGCCGGATGATGCGCGCCTGGCGGCGCTCGATCCCGCGCACGATCGCCTCGCCGGCGACGCTCGGGGGCAGGCGCTTGTGCAGCGGCTTGGGCAGCGAGGCCATCATGTCCTTCACCAAGGGGTCGCGGTCGAGGCCCTGGTGGACCATCTCGGTGTCGATGAAGCCGAAGTACGCGACGCTCGCGCTCGCGCCGTGCTGCACGAGCTCCACGCGCAGGGCGCGGCCGAACTGCTCGACCGCCGCCTTGCTCATCGCGTAGGGAACCTCGCCGATGCCGTTCATGAACGCGTAGATCGAGGAGATCACGACCACGTGCCCTTGGCGGCGGACGATCTCCGGCAGGGCGGCGTCGACCGTGCGGTAGACGCCCATCAGGTTCACGTCGAGCACGCGCTCGAAGGTCTCGGTGGAGGATGCGCGGAAGGTGGCCACGCGCGCGGCGATGCCGGCGTTGGCCACGACCACGTCGAGCCCGCCGAAGCGCCCCACCGCCGCCGCCACCGCGCGCTGCATCGCGCCACGGTCGGTCACGTCGGCGGCGAGGCCGAGCGCCCTGGAATCGTGAACCTGCGCGGCCGCGCCCGCAGCGGCGTCGGCGTCCAGGTCGACGATCACCACCGACATGCCGCGCGCCACCATCGCGCGTGCGGTCGCAAAGCCGATCCCCCGCGCGCCGCCGGTGACGAGAGCGACCTTGCCGCTGAGCTCGTAGTGCGCCACATGTCGAACTCTACGCCTCCTCGTAGGCGGCGCTTCGCCAAGCCGTAGACCGCGTTATTACTCCACGCTCACCTCGTAGCCCGCCACGAGCGCGATCAGATCCGCGGCCACCGGCGGGTCCAACGGGGGCACGCCGGCCGCATCACCGGAGGTCATGGGGGTGAAGGTATAGGTTGCACGCCTTATGACGCAACGGTACGTTGCAGGTGTGGGGGAACTGGAGGAGATCCTGCGGCGGCTGGAGCCCTCGCTCGGCCCGCTCACGGGCGCCCCCATCGCGCTCTCCGGCGGCATCACCAACCATAACTTCCGCGTCACGCTCGGGGGCGGCGACTACGTCGTGCGCGTGCACGGCAGGGACACCGGCCTGCTGGGCATCGACCGCCGCGCCGAGCGACTCGCCAGCGACGACGCCGCCGCGCTGGGGATCGCGCCGGCGCTCGCGGGCGCGTTCGAGGACTGCCTGGTGACACGCTTCGTGCCCTGCGATCCCCTCGCCCCCGGCGAGATCGCCGAGCGCGCGGGCGAGATCGCGCGCGCTCTGCGGCGCTTCCACGACTCCGCCGCCGCGCTGCCCACCAGCTTCTGGGTTCCCGACCTGCTCGAGCTCTACGCCGTCACCGTTCGCGAGCGCGGCGGCACGGTGCCCGACGCCTACCGCCAGGCGGGCGCCCTCGCCGCGCGCATCGCCGCCGCTTTGTCGCCGTGGCGGCCCCGACCGTGTCACAACGACCTGCTGCCGGGCAACCTCATCCGCGCGTGCAGCGGCGGCGCGCTGCTGATCGTCGACTGGGAGTACGCCGGCATGGGGCACCCCTACTTCGACCTCGGCAACCTGTCGGTCAACAACGACTTCGACGGCGACGGCGACGCGCGCCTGCTGAGCGCCTACCACGGCGAGCCCCCGTCGGACGCGCGCCGGGCGACGCTCGCGCTGATGCGCATCCTCTCCGACGCCCGCGAGGCCGCCTGGGGCGTCGTGCAGGCCGAGATCTCCGAGCTGGACTTCGACTTCGACGGCTACGCGGGCGCGCACTTCGCGCGCCTGCGCACCGCGGCCGATCAGCCCGTTCTCGAGGAGTGGCTCGCAGCAGCCGGCGCCGAGGCGCCGGACACCGGCGCACACGAGGAGCGCCATGGCCAGGCCACGTGAGCTACCCGACCGCGCGCGCGTGGTCATCATCGGCGGCGGTGTCGGCGGCGCCTCCATCGCCCATCACCTGGCCAAGCTCGGCGAGCGCGACGTCGTGCTGCTCGATCGCGACGAGCTGACCAGCGGCTCCACGTTCCACTCCGCCGGGCTCGTCGGCCAGCTCAGATCGAGCGTGTCGCTGACGCGCATGATGATGGACTCCGTCGAGCTCTACCGCACGCTCGACTGCGGCTGGGTGCAGTGCGGCGGCATCCGCCTCGCGTGCACCCCCGAGCGCGAGCAGGAGGTCCTGCGCCAAGTCGCCTGGGCCAAGACGTTCGGCCTGCCACTGCAGCTGATCTCCGCCGATGAGGCGCGCGCGCTGTTCCCACTGATGAGCAGCGACGGCGTGCGCTGCGCGTCCTACCTGCCCAGCGACGGCTACCTCGACCCGTCGCTGCTCACCACCGCGCTCGCCGACGGCGCGCGGGCGGGCGGCTGTCGCATCTTCACGCACACGCGCGTCACCGGCATCGACGTCCGCGGTGACGCTGACGGCGGCGGGTCGCGCGTCACAGGCGTGCAGACCGAGTGGGGCCCGATCGAGGCCGAGGTGGTCGTCAACGCCGGCGGCATGTTCGCCGCCGAGCTCGGGCGCCTGGCCGGCGTGCGCGTGCCGGTCGTGCCGTTCGCGCACGAGTACCTCGTCACGCAGCCGTTCCGCGAGCGCGGGGCGAGCGGGGAGCGGGTCCATCTGCCCACGCTGCGCGACCCCGACCTGCTGATCTACTTCCGCGAGGAGGGCGGCGGGCTGATCATGGGCGGCTACGAGCGCGACTCCGCGCCGTGGGCGCTCGACGGGCACCTGCTCGACGCGATCCCGCCCGACTTCAACGGCCGCCTGCTCGAAGAGGACTGGCCGCGCTTCGAGGAGATCGCCGCCAACTCCTCCAAGCGCGTGCCCGTCATGGACGAGATCACCGTCACCCGCCTGATCAACGGCCCCGAGGCGTTCACCCCCGACAACGAGTTCTGTCTCGGCGAGAGCGAGGTGCGCGGGTTCTTCGTGGCGGCCGGCTTCTGCGCGCACGGCCTCGCCGGCGCCGGCGGCGTCGGACGCGTGATGGCCGAGTGGATCCTCGAAGGCGAGCCGACGAGGGACGTGTGGGAGATGGACATCCGCCGCTTCGGAGCGCACTACCGCTCGCCCGGCTACACGCTCAAGCGCACCAAGGAGGTCTACGAGACCTACTACGACATCCGCTACCCCGGCCACGAGCGCCTCGCGGGGCGCCCGCTGCGCACGTCCAGCGCCTACTCGTGGCACGCCGAGCACGGCGCCGCGTTCGGCGAGAAGTCCGGCTGGGAGCGCGTCAACTGGTACGAGTCGAACGCTCCCGCCGGAGACGAGACGCTGCGCCCGCGCGGCTGGGCGGGCATGCACTGGTCGCCAGCCATCGGCGCCGAGCACCGCGCCACGCGCGAGCGCGCGGGGCTGTTCGACGAGTCCTCGTTCGCCAAGCTCGAGATCGCCGGGCCGGGCGCAGCCGAATTCCTGGCGCGGCTGTGCGACAACGACGTCGCACGCGACGTCGGCGCGATCACCTACACGCAGATGCTCAACCGCCGCGGCGGCATCGAGTGCGACTTCACCGTCACGCGCGTGGAGGAGGAGCTGTTCTCGATCGTCACCGGCACCGCCTTCGGCAACCACGACCTCAGCTGGATCCGCCGCCGCGCGCCACACGACGGCAGCGTGCGCTGCGCCGACGTGACCGCGCGCTGGGCGTGCTTCGCGCTGTGGGGGCCGCGCGCGCGGGACGTCCTCGCGCCGCTCACAGATGACCCCCTCGACTTCCCCTACATGCACATGCGCGAGCTGGCCGTCGGCGACGTGCCCGCGCGCGCCCTGCGCGTCACCTTCGTCGGCGAGCTCGGCTGGGAGCTGTACTGCCCCACCGAGTACGGCGCCGGGCTGTGGCGCACGCTGTGGCGGGCCGGGCAGGAGCACGGCCTGGTGGCGGGCGGCTACCGCGCGATCGACTCGCTGCGCCTGGAGAAGGGCTACCGCGTGTGGGCCGCCGACATCACGCCCGACGAGACCCCCTTCGAGGCCGGGCTCGGCTTCTGCGTGCGCAAGCACGGAGGCTTCATCGGCGCGTCCGCGCTCGGGGTCGGCGCCGCCGACGGACCCGCCAGGCCGGACAAGCGCCTGCGCTGCCTCGTGCTCGAGGACCCGCTCTCCGTGGCGCTCGGCAACGAGCCCGTGCGCGTGGACGGCGAGATCGTCGGACGCGTCACCAGCGGCGGCTACGGCTACACCGTCGAGCGCTCGATCGCCTACGCGTACATGCCCGCCACCATCGACATCGGCGCGGCCGTCGAGGTCGACATCTTCGGTCGCTGGGTCGCCGGCGAGCTCGCGCGCGAGCCGCTGTTCGATCCCAGGGGCGAGCGGGTCAGGGCGTAGCGCTCGCGGCGTGCGGCTCCGCGAGGCGACCGGCCGAGCTGCCAAGCTGTGGCGATGGCGGGCGCGAACGCGATTGCGCGCAAGACGGTGTCGCTCCACGGCCGCGAGGTCAGCTACGCCGAGGCTGGCAGCGGTCCGGTGCTGCTCCTGATCCACGGGATGGCCGGCACCCACGAGAGCTGGCGGGCGGTGATCGAGCCGCTCGCGTTGACGCACACGGTCGTCGCGCTCGACCTTCCCGGGCACGGCTCCTCCGAGCCTGGGGCCGGCGACTACTCGCTCGGGTCGCTCGCCGCGGGCCTGCGCGACCTGCTGATCACGCTCGGACACGAGCGCGCGACCCTCGTCGGGCACTCGCTCGGCGGCGGCATAGCGATGCAGTTCGCCTACCAGTTCCCCGAGGTCGCCGAGCGCCTGGTGCTCGTCTCCAGCGGCGGGCTCGGTCGTGAGGTCAACCCCATGCTGCGCGCCGCCGCGCTCCCCGGCGCTGATCTGTTCATCGCCGCGACCGCCGCGCCGGGGCGCGTCGCCGGGACGGCGCTCGCCCGCGGCCTGTCCGCCGTCGGCCTGCGCCCGAGCGCCGACGTCGGCGAGGTCGCGCGCGGCTACGCCTCGCTCGCCGACTCCGGGCGTCGCGCCGCCTTCCTCGCCACGTTGCGCTCCGTCGTCGGCACCGACGGGCAGCGCGTGGCCGCCGCCGACCGGCTCTACTTGACAGAGGGGGTGCCCGTGCTGATCGTCTGGGGTGAGCGCGATCGGATCATCCCCGCCGAGCACGGGGCGCGCGCCCACCGAGCGATCGCCGGCAGCCGCCTGGAGATCTTCGACGGGGTCGGCCACATGCCGCAGCTGGAGGCGCCCGGGCGCTTCGTCGCAGTGCTCGAGCGGTTCCTCGCCGAGAGCGAGCCGGCGGAGTGGGACACGCGACAGTGGCGCGCGCGGCTGGCCGGCCCGCGGCGGGCGCAGACGCTGCGCGCGAGCTAGCCGGGGTCGAGCTCGGAGCGCAGCTTGCTCGATAGCCCTACGTGGGTGGCTGCGTGGGTGTCAACGCCGGGGCGGCGTCGCGGCTGCGTTGGAAGAACGCCTCGATGGCCGCCACGTCGAGCGGTCGGGCGAACAGGAATCCCTGCCCGTTGTCGCAGTCCTCGTCTCTGAGCAGGGAGAGCTCTCGCTGCTGCTCGATGCCCTCGGCGAACGTCTCGATCGACAGCGCCTTGCCGAGCTGCACGAGCGTGCGGATCAGCGTCTCGCCCTCCTTGTTGTGCCTCAGACCGGAGATGAACGACCGATCGATCTTCAGAGCATCGACCGGGAACTGCTGGAGGTGGGCGAGGGACGAGTAGCCGGTGCCGAAATCGTCGATCGCGATGCGCACGCCCAGTCGCTTGATCTCCGTCAGCCGGCGCACCGTCTCCTCGATGTTGCGCATCAGCGTCGTCTCGGTGATCTCGATCGTCAGCGCCTCCGATTCCAGGCCGCTGTCGGCCAGCGCGCCTTCGATGTCGGCTATCAGCTCGTCCGTGTCGAGCTGGCGAGCCGAGACGTTGACGGCCATCACGATCGGGTATCCGCCCTGGCGCCACGCGGCGCCCTGGCGACAGGCCTCGCGCAGGACCCACCTGCCGACCTCCGTGATCAGTCCCGTCTCCTCGAGCAGCGGAATGAAGGCGTCCGGTTGAACGATGCCGCGGGTCGGGTGCTGCCAGCGGATCAGCGCCTCCACCCCGGTGGGTGTCATGTCGCTCAACGCGAACGTCGGCTGGTAGGCGAGGAAGAACTCGCCTTTCTCGAGCGCCTCGCGCAGGTCCATGTCGAGTTCCATGCGGTTCTGGACCGTGTCCTGCATACCCGTCTCGAACACGGCGTAGCGGTTCTTACCGTCCCACTTGGCTTGGTACATCGCGATGTCGGCGTCGCGCAGCAGTTCCTCCGCCGAAGCCCGCTTGCCCGACGCGATCCCGACACTCGCCGTCACCGTCACGCGGATCTCCTCCTCCGCACCGAGGGTGAACGGGTGCTTGAGCGCCTCCAGCAGCCGCTCGGCGACGAGCTCGGGCCCCGCGGCGAACGTGAGTTCCTCGGCGATCACCACGAACTCGTCCCCACCCAGGCGGCCCACCGCGTCGACCTGGCGCACCACGCCCTTCAGCCGCGACGCGACGGCTCGCAGGAGCTCGTCCCCTACGCCATGGCCGAGCGTGTCGTTGATGCTCTTGAAGTTGTCGACGTCGATGAACAGCGCGGCCACGGGTGTCTGGCTGCGGGTGCAGCGCGCGAGCATCTGCTCGACGCGGTCCAGGATCAGCGTTCGGTTCGGCAGGCCTGTCAGCGGGTCGTGCGTCGCCAGGAACGCGAGCTCCTCCTCGCGGCGCGTGAGCTCCTCGTCGGCTCGCCGGCGCTCGGCCTCGAAGCACTCGCACACCCGTAGGAGGCTGAACTCGAGGCTCAGCTGCACCATGTTCAGGGCCTGCGACAAGGCGTCGGCGGAGACGTCCAGCTCGGTGGCGACCTCGCGCAGCACGTCGGCCATCACGTTGCGCCACCACAGCGAGCGCCTGGTGACCTCGTTCAAGGACGCGGCGCGGCGCGCGGCGAGCTCGCCGAAGATCTTCGATGTTTCCCGCGCGGCGTCGTTGGTCACCTCGATGCCCTCGCCCGCGATCCAGCGGGCGACGGCGCTCGTGGAGCCTTCGCAGATGCGCTCGAAGCTCCTCTGCACCATCGCGTCGACCACCTCGCCCGAGTCGGCCGTTCGCGCGACGGTCTCCCTCAGCACGTCATCGGCGCGCGCCCGCAGCGTCTCGCCGAGCACGCGCATCCCGTCGGCCGGGTGCTCGGGCAGGCCGATCGGGGGTGAGGGGACGCGGATCTCGCCCGCCCCCGGGCTCGTTCGTTGAACCGCCATGTCAGCAGCACCCATCGGCTGCCGCAGCCCATAGCTAAAGACGTGCGAGCGAGCTTTTACATCGTGAACATCCCGTGACTGCCGTCTCGGGCACAAACGGCAGCTGGTAGAAGCCCGATACCCACTGTCCAAGGATCGGAGATTCCGTGCGTCGCATCAGTGCCCTGCTCTTCACCGCGTTTGTGCTGGTTGGAACATGCGTGACCGGTCTTGCCCTCTCGGCAAGCGCCATCGCGTCGGACGGCGGCACGACGTACACGCCGGAAACGCCAGTTGTGGACACCATCTCCGGAGGGCCGTGGAACACCTCGCAGGGCGACCCGTCGCAGGGCGGCGAATACCCCCTCTCCGACCTGCTGCCGACGTTCGCCTTCGGTGGGCCTGAAACGACGCTCGGCGGCGCAAGCGAGCCCAACGTCGCCGTCTACCCGGGCACCGGCACGGTGCCCTACCCGAGCGGCGTCGCGGGAACCCCCGGCCCGCTCGACGGCTACTGCTCGAGCCTCGGCGCCAACCCCGAGACCGGCACGCCCGTCTCCCAGCCGGCCGGCAGCTCGCTGCCGTTCGCGCCCTACTACTTCCCAGACGTGGTGCGCAACGCCGACGGCTCGCTCACCGGCTACTTCGACTACCGGCCGAAGGACGCCGACGAGGCGATCACGGTCGCCAGGTCCACCGACAACGGCAAGACCTGGACCAGCGAGGGCAAAGCGCTCGAGCAGAACCCAGGCTACTGCCCGACGGCGGACACCAACGACGACGGCCAGGGACACCCGTATGTGGCGTCGATCGGCGGCTCCACAAAGCTGTACACACTCAACCGCCCCGCCGGCGACTACGAAGGCGTCGGCCTGCTCGCCCACGACGTCGAACCGAACGCAGCCGACCCGCTCGCTGCGCTGCCGTCGACAGAACCGGTCGGCATCGACCCGAACACGTACGCAGAAGAAGAAGTCGAAGTCCCCACCAGCGGCGGTGTGAGCATCCCGGTGTCCACGCTCGGCAGCGAAGACTCCCCTGAGCACATCGTCGCCGGCCCCTACGAGGACTACAACTCGGCCTCGCCGTCGAAATCGGTGATCACCTGTAAAGGCACGAGCAGCGCGCCGGTTGCGCTCACCGGCTGCACGGTCGCCGGATCGAGCCCGCTCGTGGTCAAAGCCAAGGACGACATCGTCCAGGTCATCGCCACCGTCAGCACGGCCGCCACGATCCCGGCCGGGCCCAACAAGCCGACCGGCGAAGGCGGGCTGGCAGAACTCAAGATCACGAACGGCAACTCCGTCGTCTCACCCTTCACCACCTTCATCCTCAACGAAAACGCCCCCAACCGCGTGTACATCGACGGAGACACGGTGTACTGCGCACAGTCCAACGCCAACCCGACCACCAAGATCGAGGACTGCACGAACACCAGCGGCTCGCCTCTGCCAGTCAGCGTGGGCGCCGCCATCACGGCGGACCCGGTCCTGCCTGGAGACGCCGCCGTGACCACCGGCCTGAAGTCCCCCGACGGGATCGTCGGCACGCTGCCGAGCTATCCGGGCGCCCCCGCTGGCTCGACCGTGGTCCTGTACACGGAGAAGATCCTCGCCTACTTCATCGTCGGCACGACCGACGGGTCCGTGAGCGGCTCGACCTACAAAGCCGGCACGGTCGCGCTGCCCGCCGCGACGATCACCTACACGCCGTCAGTCCATCCGAGCGAGCCGCTGCCGAGCGGCGAACCGTTCAAGATCTACCTCGGCACCGCGGTCGGCTCCCCCATCCAGGAAGTGACGTGCTCGGGCGCGACCGCGGCGACGCAGACCGGCGTGCCCGCGGGCAGCTACGACCTCACCGGCTGCACCGGGGGCACGGGATCGGTCAAGGAAGGCAACTGGATCGGCGGGCCGCACGCCGCGATCGCTCCGGTCGAAACCCTGCAGAAGATCGGCGAGGGTAAGAACAGCTCGTCGAAGGGACCGGAGAAGCTGTTCGCGAACAACGAGGACTTCACCGAGCTGCGCGCCGCGTACACCGAAAACGGCGTCAACTTCACCGATCTCGGCGCGATCAGCGGCTCGACCTCCGGCACCGGCAACGACAGCGGCTCCTACAACGACATCTCCAACCCCTACCAGCAGACGAGCCCGTCGAGCGCCAGCCCCACGAACCTCGCCCCGGGCGAATCGGACACAACCGAGCTGCGCTACGTCGGCTCACGCGGGACGATCATCACCAACCCTGACGGCAGCTTCGGCATGTTCCTGTCGGGCTCGTGGGCGACCGACGGCGACAGCGACGCGTTCAACCAGATCTTCTACACGACTTCGACCAACGGCAGGGAATGGTCGGTGCCGAAGGTTGTGGTGAGCACCGACTACACGTTCTCGGCCTCCGCCAAGCAGGATGAAGCACTGGCCAAAGGCGAAGACGAGCCGCTGGGTGTGAGCGCCTACTACTCCGGGCGCGCATACGGCCCCGCCGTCGTGCAGAACCCGGACGGGTCACTGACGATGGTGTTCTCCGGCTACAGGCTCCCGAAACCGGTCGAAGCGGTGGGCACCATGCTCGGCACCAACCCGTCGGCGCGGTACACGATCGGGGCAAAAGACCCGGCGCTGTACCGCAACATCCTCACAGTCCACCTGGCCTCGGCCACATCGCCGGGCGTCGCTACGAGCACTTCCGTGAGCTCCTCCGATGAAGGCAGCGGCGTGATCGGCGCGCCCGTCACGTACACCGCCACCGTCGCCCCAGTCGCCCCGGGCACGGGCGCGCCGACGGGCGCCGTCTCCTTCTCAGACAGCTACGGACCGATCGCCGGGTGCGGCGCGCAGTCGTTGAGTCTCGGTTCTCCCGACACGGCGACGTGCACCACGCAGCACACGCACACGGGCGGCGACGAAGTGACCGCCACCTACGCGGGCGACTCGAACTACGCGGGCTCGTCGGGAGCGACCAGCGAGACCGTCGATGAAGCCCCGGCGATCACCTCGGGTGAAGGCGCGACGTTCACCGAGGGCAGCGAAGGCAGCTTCACGGTCACCGCCACCGGCTACCCGTCTCCGAGCGTCGTCGAGTCCGGAGCGCTGCCCGAAGGTGTGACATTCGACCAGAGCACCGGTGTGCTGTCCGGCACGCCGGCGCAGGAAGGCAGCTTCCCGATCACGTTCACCGCCAGCAACGGCGTGGGCTCGAACGCCGTTCAGCACTTCACGCTGACGGTCGACGCGCCGGCGGTGATCACCTCGGCCAATCACGCCACCTTCAACTACGGCTCACCGGGTGTGTTCCTGGTGACCGCCAGCGGGACGCCCGCGCCCACCATCGAAGGCTGGGGGGCGCTGCCCGCGGGCGTGCGCTATTCGGAAGGCGTGCTGTACGGAACGCCAACGCAGCTCGGCACCTTCGAGCTCACATTCTTCGCCGACAACGGCATCGGCGCCGAAAACATCCAGCGCTTCACGCTGACGGTGAGCGGACTGCACGTCACGACGGCGTCACTGCCCGAGGTGACACTCGGAGCTCACTACGCTCAGCAGCTGGAAGCGACAGGTGGTACGCCCGCCTACAGTTGGCGGAAGATCGCCGGCAGCCTGCCCAGGGGGCTCAAACTGAACTCCGCGGGGCTGCTCTCAGGCACGGTGAAGGCCAAGGCGTACCCCCACGGGGGCTCATTCCCGATCACCGTGAAGGTGACCGACCACACCAAGAAGGTCCACCAGACGGCGACGGCCAGCTTCACCGTCGTCGTCTCGTAGTCCGCGCGGACTCGCTCATCCGGCCCGAGCCGCCAACCACGACACCACCCTAATGGGGCACCACGGCACGTGTGAGGGGACGCATGGGTCTGTGGTTTGCCGGCATTCGAGGCCGCGGCGGGCAGGCGTGGATCCGCAGATATCGGCGCCTGGGCGATCGGGTGCTCAATCCCCAGCAACTCGCACACCGGCGTGCGGGTACTCATTGGGATGGCCCCTTTCTGGCTCCCGCGGCGCCGGTTGACTAGGCTCAAGGTACGCCCGAAGGGCTCGCGGCTGGCGCCCAGGTCGCCGCTGGTCCACGCCCGTCCCGCGGACCAGGGTCCGGACCCGCGGCCCACCGGGCGTGAGTGGACGGACGGCGGCCATCGGTCTCGTCATTCCTCGATCATTGACAGGAGTAGATCATGCGCAGCGACATTGTCCCAGGCGGCAGGTTTCCCGACTACGAGTTGCCCGATCACACTAAAACCGCGAGCCGGCTCAGCGAGCTACAAGGCGACGATCCTCTGATCCTGACGCTCGCGCGCGGGAACTACTGCCCGAAGGAGCACCAGCAGCACCTCGAACTCGCCGCCAACTACCCCAAGATCGCTGTCGCCTATACGCGAGTGGCCACGATCGCGACCGACGCCGACCACGAGCTCAAAGAGTTCAGGGCGTCTCTGGGTGCGGAGTGGACGTTCCTGTCAGACCCTGGGCGGATCGTCCAGAAGGATCTCGACATCCAGGAGTACACGGATCCCGAGCACGACCCGATGATCCCCCACACGCTCGTGCTCAAGCCTGGGTTGGTCGTCCACCGCGTGTACAACGGCTATTGGTTCTGGGGACGTCCCTCGTTCGTCGATCTCTGGCACGACCTGCGGGTCGTGAGCAGCGAGATCCGCCCCGACTGGGATCTGAGCAAGCCCGGGCTGCGCGAAGCGTGGGATGCGGACGACTACGCGTCATTTCACGGACGGGACAGGCGCTCCGCGCAGTCGACGCCGTCATCTTACTCTTCTTGACACTGCGGCCCGAGCTTGTAAGCGGTTCCTGCACGGCGACCCAGCGCCGTCCGGTCTCTGGCTGACGAACACGGGGGTTTCCTCGGCTCGGCTGTACTGCTCTTCGCGGACGAGATGCGAGCGGCGTTTAGGTCGCTGCGCTTGCAACCCGATGTGCGGGCATGCTCACCGCTCTGTACTGCGCTGCGCAAGATCTCGCGTGCCTCCCGCTCCGCGCTGTGACCGTTCTGACGGGCGCGCCGTTGCAGAGATGCCTTCACGTCGTCGTCGAGCCGTCTGATCAAGATCTGCACGACGGCAAAAACGATAGCACGCTATCACGGTGTGCGACTCTGGTACGCCAGCTCCAGAACTGGTCTGTTTGCCAGAGAAATGGGCGATCCAGGATTCGAACCTGGGACCTCTTCCTTATCAGAGCGATCTGTGGTTGATGGCCGCGTGTGGTGGTTGTCGAAATGCCCGTGAATCCGGGCACTTATGCGCCTAGACGGCCTCCGCGTTGTTGGCCGTTGTCGGGTGTTGTGTTGCCACGGCGTTGCCACCCCCGCAGAGCACATCGTCGAGGAAATCGACCTCTCCGACCCCGTCATCCATCAGGTGGACGTACACGCTGAGCGTGAAGCCCGGATCGTGGTGGCCGAGCAGCGTCTGGACCTGCTTGGCGTTCTTGCCGGCCGCGAAGAGGATCGACGCGTAGGTGTGGCGGAAGGTGTGGAAGGACACCCACCCGAGCCCAAGATCCTCCGTGGCCGTGTCGAGCACCCTGCGCACGTTCCGCGACGCAAGCGGGGTGCCGGTCCGGCTGGCGAACACGGGGACGCCATCGTCGCCCGCGTAGAGCTTGGCTCGACGCTCGCGCAGCAGTCTGGCCGTGTGCGGCGGTAGCGGGACCGTGCGTCGGCTGTAGGCGCTCTTGAGCCGGCGCCGTTCGCCTCGATACCACTGCCAGCGCACGCGCAGGTGCGGGGAGACGCCAAGGTCAACGTCGCCCCACGTCAGCCCCAACGCCTCGGAGATGCGCAGGCCGCTCGACGCCAGCAGATCAAAGAACGGACGCCACTGTGACGGGATCGCCGCGAGCACCAGACGCAGCTGCTCGCGGCTCATCGCCTTGGCCTTGCGCTCCTCATCATGCTCGGCTTGCGACGCGGCGATGCGCAGGCCCGCCGTGGGGTTGTGCTTGAGCGTCCCGTCCTCGACGGCACTCGCCATCATCGCCTTGAGCGGTACGAGGTTCTTGCGCACGCTCGACGCGCGCAGACCACCATCCGAGAGCGACTTGGCGAAACGCTTGATGTCGGGGGCCTCGATCTCGCCCAGCTTGTAGCGGCGGAAGAATGGGATCGCGTACGTGTTCATCGAGCGCCTGTAGTCGGCAAGCGATGTCGAGGCGATCCCGCGCGTCGTGCGCCCCGTGAACGAGTCGAGCCAGCTCGTGGCGTAGTCCTCGAACCACTGACGCGACGTGACCGCGCGGCTCTCCGGTTTACGACGCTCGCCCTGCGCTTCACGAGCCTCGGCCAGCGTGCGAAATGACTCCTTGTGCTGTACACCCCTGTGCCTCCAGGTGACAACGTACATGCTGCCTCGCCTGTAGATGCCGGGGTGGCGCGTTTTTTCCATCTTGGCAGCCATCAGTTTTCGCCTCCGTGCGTGTCGTTGGTTTGCTTTTTCACCTGCGTGGATGACCCCAACCCCTCCCGTGCTTCGTGCCACAGTCGAACCAGCTCGTGGCGCTCCTGCCAGATCGCCGCCACGCGCAGCGCCTGCACGAGCACGGCGCGGTGCGTCTCCACGTCGATCTCGCCACGTGCGCCCCACCCGAGCGCATCGAGCGCCGCGCGGGCGCGGTCGAACTGCTCCAGCGGCTCCGGGTAGCTCTCCGGGTCGAAGCCGGCGCGCTCGACCCCTTCGGCCGCGCTCTGCAACGCGGTAAGCATGGCCTCGGTCAACACCGGCCGGAAGGCGGCGGGGATGGTGATGGTGTGGGACATGGTTCCTCCGTTCGTTGGAGGCTCCCTTGAGACGGGCTCTGAGCGCGAGAGGCACCCGGTAAGGTGTCGCTCGCGCCGGGAGGTTCGTTCTCTCGGAGCCACGCCCCCGGCCGTTTGCGCGGCGCGGGGGCACTTTGGTTGTCCGTCCAGCGTACCTCTTTAGTGAGGTTGCGTCAATGCGGCGTCCCGCGCGATGTGGTGCTGATGACGGCTCCGTGAGAAGGTGCGCACCGTGCCGCGTGCTCCCGACCCCGACCGCGCCCTGTCGGCGGTGCTCAAACGCCTGCGCGATGAACATGGCGAGACGCAAGAGTCCGTGGCGTGGCACGCTGGGATCGCCGTCGCAACGCTCCAGAAGATCGAGCACGGACAGACCTCGCCGCACTGGGATAGCGTCTGCCGGATCATCGACGCGCTGGACGTGTCGCTCGTGGAGCTGGCGAAGGCGGTCGAAGCCGAGCGCAAGGTGTAGGCCCCACGCAAGGTGTATGGGGCGCGTACACCTTCTAGGCGACGGAGCAGGGCACAGGAGGCTCATGAGGACGCCGTGCGGCCCGTTTGCACGCTTCCGCGCCGTCTGTCGGCCAGATCCAGCAGCGAGCGGTACGGACCGTCCCCAGCGCCGGCAAGGACGGCGCGTACACGTGCGGCCTCGCGTCTACATGCTGCCGAGCATGTCCGGGCTTGTGGGCGACGGCCCTCTAGCGAGTTTCCACATACGGTGCAGCGCCTCATGGGGTTTACACCAACACTTGTTCTCGTTGCGACGCGCGCCTCTCGCTCACGACTTCGTCACCCGCTGCCTTGCGGCAAGGCTCCGAGCAGAATCGCGCGTGGCGACGGAGACGATCCGGTTTGATCTCCTCGCCGCACCGCGAGCACGGGTGCTCTGGAATCGGTACGCGATCGTCGTAAGTGATCAGCGCCATCGCCGCTTCGGGCTCGGATGCGGGCTCGCGCTCGAACGCGGAGCGCCAGGTGGAAACCATCCCACCAAGCACGGCCGACCAGCTCAGCCGCTCGGCTCTGGTGTACGTGACCGCTAGTGCCGACGCCAAGGCCACCGGCCACGCGTCACAGAACGACGCGCCCACCCGCCGCGCGTCAAGCAAACGAGCGGCGAGCACAGCAGGTGGGCGCTGACTTTCAAGCATCGCGTATGGCCTGCTCGACTGAGACGAGGTTACGCAGCTCCGCTAGTACCTCCTCATCGCTGCCGCCGTCCGCGATCGAGTCGCGCTGCTCAGGTGACAGGTTCCCGTGAACAGTCTCGGCGATCGTGGCCGCGTCGCAGCCGGGCAGATTGGAGATGGCTCGGCCGATGACTTGCGTAATCTCGTCTGCGTGGCGCTCGCGTTCGGCCTGATGCTCCTGCTCGACGGCGGCTGACTCCCGTTCGTCGATCACGTCATTGATGTTCTGGCGTAGCGCGGCGTCGACGTCCGTCTGAAATGCGGTATCAAGCTCCATTACTTTTTCACTCCTTTTACTCAGTGGTCAGTGGGGTGGATCACCTGCGCGGCCGGGCTCCCGGTCGACCCTCTCCGTGGGCATCGAGCCGAGCCTGCATGATGCGTACCAGCTCGTCAGCCGCCTCTCGCCGTGCCAGCGCGTCGATCGATGCTGTCGCCGCGATCACGTCGGCGCAGTCGATCGCCTGCTCGTACACGCGGTCCCGCGCGCGGCTGGCGATAGTCAGCTCGCCGGCCAGGCGCTCATACTCAACCTGCCACAAATGTTGAGCCTGCCGCGCCTTCTCGCGCTCGGCCTCCTCCAGCTCGTCAGCCGCCTCGCGCCGATGGCGTGCGTCCGCCTGTCGCTGCTCCTCCGCGCGCCGCTCCGTCGCTTCGTAGTCCCAACGTTCCTGTGTTCGATTGACGTGCTCACCTGGCGTGCGCGGCTCACGCAGCCGATCGAGGTGTGCAAGGCGCTCCATCTGGCCGCGCGCTTTTTCGCGGAGAGTTGTTGTGTCCGACATGTCACGCCACCCGCGAGTAGCGGCGCTGGAGGCGACCACGCGTCACAATGACGCCCAAGCGCATTTTCTCACCAACGTCGATCGCCTTCTCCAGATCCCTTTCGCACTTCGCCAAATACTCAGGTGAAATCGAGCCGCCGTCCGGAATGCTGTTGACATCGGACGCAGACGCCCGTGCGGTCGCGGCCGGCACGACGTCGCCGCCGTTGTTTGCTCCGCCGAGCAGGGCAAGCGCCCCCTTCAATGCAAAGAGTGCCGTCAGGCGCTGCTTGGTGACATCTTCACCCTGTCGCTGACGGGCAAGCGCGTCGAGCGCCGACCCTCCAGCCGCTGCTGGGACAATGCCTGCGGCATCGGTGGTCACAGGGGCTGGGGGATTGTCAACCACCTTGGCTTCGACGGGGATCTGCGCGGTGGACTCACCGCCGAGCGTGAGCGCGGGGTTGTCACGTGTGGGGCCAGCCCCTGTGACCACCTTCCCTGACAAGCCGGATTTGCCTGAGTCCAGGTGTCCGGCGATCTCCGGCTCAGCTGTGCCATGGAGAGCGTCTTGTACCGCACCCTTCTGCGCGCGACCCTCGAAGTGCGCGCGCAGCCGGTGGTGCGTAATTAGCTCGCCTGCTTCCTGTCGCAGCGCGGGGTCAAGGTCGGGATCGGCAATCGCCTTCTCTAGCCGCTGGATCAGCTCGGGCATGGTCGCACTTGTTGTTACTGTCGCCTTCATGACTTTCGTATCTCCTGTCTCGTACATTTTGCGCAGGCGTTCCTTGACGATCCGGCCGTTGATCTGATCGCGCTCGGCGCCCGTTGCCTTTTCTGAGTCACTTTCAAGTTCTTCAAGTTCTTCATCCGTAATGAACTGCCCCGTGTCCGGGTGACGACTCTGCTGTTCACCTTCATCATCTTCATCGTCCACAGACGAGTCGGTGATTTCCACCTGTGCGACATCCTGCTTGATCACATCGGAGTGGTCGATCACGCTCGTGCCCTTGCAGACTCTGCACGGCAGCACACTACCGACGGGGTGCCCAGCGCCATCGCATGCCGGGCACGTCTCACTCCCCTTTGAGACGATTGTGTCGTCGGGGTCGATCGCCTTGAGCAGCAACCAGCCGACGGAGTCGCCTCCAGGTACGTCGGCCGCTGCCTTGATCATCTCAGTGAAATCCGGCGGGGCGCCGTTATGAATAAGCGTTGGAGTCATGGTTTGGTGTTTACCTCTTTTCGTGTGGCCGGTCGTGGATCGCGGAGGACAAGGTTGGACGGTGCAGCGGACGGACGGCCGGGAGGACGCGCGCCAGCTCCAGGTTCCGCGCCTCCCGGCCGTGTCCGCACTGGCCTCGCCGCCTGATGAGACGACAAGGACAGCAGTCGCCAAGTGCGAGCAGCCTCGGCGCGGAAGGACGGCCGCGCCCTGCTCGCCATAGCTCGGCGTTGGGGTCTGCGCGAAGGCCACGCACTCGCCCCGATCGAGCAGCGCACGAGTCGGAGGTGATGACGTCCCCCGATCGCGCCTTTCGCTGCTCGACGATTTGTACCTCGTGGCAGGTGAAGTGGTTTGCATTCACAGGGTGCAGAGTCATCAACTGGCCTTACGCTTGTCCAGTCGCGCTTGTGCAGCGAGGGCAACCTCACGCGCTCTGCGGCGGCGCTGGAGCTGGGCCGCTTCGGTTGCTGACTTCCGTACCCAGCGGTCAGCGGGATCAGTCCGTTTGCGGGGGATCGCGGTACCGCCCGGCCGGCTCATCTGCGCTCACCGCCATCAAGACTGGCGAAATGGGCAGCGGTGGTTCCGAGGTGTTCGAGTATCACCGCTGAGGAATCGCCCCCGCGTTTCGCAATCAGATGAATCGCGGCCCACATCATCACCGTGAAAGCACAGGCGACATCGCGGCCCGCCTCCTGTAGCAGCTCCTCGCAGGTATCACCGTCGTCGAACATGTACGCCGACACGATCGCGACCGCATCGCGGTAGGCGTTGGCGTCGAAGTTGAGGTGTGGTGTGTCCATCAGTTCTCCTCCCGCTTTTTCCACTTGCCACAGTTGAGGCAGAGGGTCGAGCCGTCCGGCCATTTTTGCCAGAAATGCCTTCCGAATCGTCCACAGTGCTCGCCTGCGATCTCGCGCTCGAACTCGTGCGTCGGGGTCGGCTGGTGACGTAGCGCGGCGCCGGGCCTGTTCTCGCGTGGCGGTTGCGGCGGTGGCTTGTGCTCGCGTTTGGGGAACATGTCAATTGCCCTCCTCTTTGACTTTGTGGGGCAGCGTGCCGGCATCTTCGGCTTCACGTGTCCAGAGGTCCAGCCACCCTTGCGACGACGGCTGTTCGAGCGCCGCCACGACCATGAGCGACAACGCGGTAGAGCGATCATCGTGGCCTTGGCGTGTATGGTCGAACGACCATCCACCTGTACTGCTCGACTGCACCAAGCGCAGCGCCTCGAGCTCGTCTTTCAAGCCCTGAGCGTCGTACAGGCGAAGCGCTCCGTTGTTGACTGTGGACAGCAGCGTTTGGGCAAGTTTTTGCTTGGAGCCGGTGGAGAATGTGTACGTGTCCGCTTTCACGTTACGTTTCTTCAAGCGGCTGACGAGATCCATCCCCTGCCACGGGTCGGCTTTCAAGTGGAAGTGGAAACGCCGATGTTGTTCGATGATGAATGGCTCGACTACACCTGTAATATCCACCGGAGCGCTTTTCGAGCCCTGCCATGTCTCCATGCGATCCAGGTAGATCGTGTCACCGTCGCGGTGTCCGATGGCGAACACAGTTGCATCATTCACCAAGCCAAGGTCCAATCCCGCAAAGAAGGAATGGTGCCCGTCGGGTGCCAGTCTCGGACCGGGCAAGGTGAACGCGGCGGCGAGCACGGACGGGTCGAGGAACGATCCCGAGACGGCAACCCACAGGTTTTCCCACAGCTGTTCATATATGGCCGTGGGCAGGCGTACGCGTTGCTCTGCCAGGCGCTCGGGATCAATCCACGGCGCTGCGCCGACGCGCTCGCTCACATGCCACAGTGGTGACGTACGAGCGTGCTCCAACACCTTGAAGGCAAAGTGGTCTGGGGAGCCCGCAGTCGTCAAGACGCACAAGCGGGCATCGGAGCGCTTAGCGACGGCGCTCGACGCTGCCTCCCACAACCGGCGCGCCGCTACACCATCAGTCCAGTTGGCAAGCTCATCGACATATACACGGTGAGGATTCAGTCCCCACGCGCTTGGGGCATCGGCCGGCAAGACATCGAGCGTGCAGTCGGTCGCTGGTATCACCACGCGGCGGCTCTGGACTTCCACACGATCGGCAAGCGTCGGGGTGCGCGCGACAAACCCGCCGATCACATCGAGCGCGAGTGCGCCCTGATCGGCGTCAGCCGCAAGCCAATACGACCTCAAGCGATCGTCGGCCGTCAGCAGGTCGCTCAAGGCACAGGCGCTCAGGTCGGTCGTCTTGCTGCTGGCACGTGAGCGGGTGATGAAGCTGTACGGCTCGGCGCCTTCGAGCACGGCGAGCGCGTCGGCACGTTGCCAGTCGGTCGCAGCTGCGATCCACGGTCGTCCGTCGTCCAACCGCAGCAGTCCCAACACCTCGCGCGCGTTCATGTCGTCACCTCCTCGGCGTCACCGTCGATCGTGTTGCCGTCGTGTCGCTCCCACGCTTCTCGTGAGGCGGCGAGGTCGGCGTCAAGCGCTTTGTCGCTGGCGCTCTGCGCGTGTACGAGTGCGACGCCGATGCGGACGCGGCTCGCAGGCGTAAGGCCCATTTGTTCACAGAGCTTGAGCGCCTGTGCGTCCAGTCGAAGCCCTAGCTCGACGATCCCCCGCAGCCTGCCGTCAGGCGTCTCTACACCGTGCTTCAATTCGCTCTCACGCACGCGCTCGCGGCGGATCAACGTCTCGCTGAGCAACCGCAACGGGATCGCATCGGCGCCGGGCACAGAGCCGTCAGGATCACGTACTGGGAGGTCCGCGCCTATGGCCTCGTACACCTCGCGCACCTTGGCGTCCATCTCGCTCGCGGCGATCACGGCGTATGCGCCGTGTTTGCGGGATCGCTGTAGACCGCCGTCTCCAGCACCACGGCCAGGTTTGAGGTTCGCGAGCTGCGCGGCGCGCTTCTCTGGATCACGGCTTAGCGGCACGATGACCCCTTCTCTACCTGTGAACGGATCAGGCCAAAATCGCCTAGTTTGCAGGGGTCTGCGGCACACGTGGGAACTAGGTGGCAACACGTCACGACGCACCGCCGGTTCGGACCCACGCATCCAGCTCGCCGCGCTCGAACAACAGCCTCGCGCCCTCGTGGTGGTGTGGGATGCGGCGAAGGTGAACCAGCCGATAGATCCGCGAGCGCGGGCAGCCAAGGTAGGCCGCTGCCTGCTCGACGCTCATCCAAGGCGACCCGGCCGGCGCCGGTTGCAGCCGCTCGACCGCACGGGCAGCGATCACATCGAGCTGTTCGGCGCTCAGCGTCAGCTCCAGCGTCAGCGCGCCGTCATTCGATGGATTTCCGCCTCCGAGTAGACCGGCCGTAGACGAGCGCGTCAGACCCATCTCGGACCCCTTGGAGCAGGTGTAGCCGATGTTTCCCTTGTTTCCCTGTTTCCGACCCCAAATACAGAGAGCAGAATCCGAGCCGTGGAGGGGTGAAAAGAGAGAGGTAGACCGACACGCCTTCTCTCTACTACTACAAGACGCGCGCGCGCACACGCGAGGCGCACGCGTGAGCCCTCTATATCCGATCCCCGAGAAGGGAAACAAACGAAACAAGGGTCACGCATCGTCCGGCCCCACATACCGCTCGAACACAGGGTGCAAGTCATCACGTGAATAACCTTTGACGGTCTTGGACAGACCGCCACTCAGTTTCACACGTACCACCTTGGATTTGATTCCATACGGGTGGAGCAGTCGCGCCAGGTCGCGCTCGTCAAGACTGCGCCCGTAATAAGTCGACCACGGCGCCTCCTCAAGCTGATGCAGTCTTGTAAGCAGCGCTCGGGAGGAAATGCTCCGATGTCCGTTCAGGACGCTATGTACATCGCGGAGCAACGTAAGCTGCATCGTCTCCTGAGAATCGAGTCGTACAGCCGTCAGCAGCGCGAGGAGCGCCTTGCGAGCCTGTGACCCCAAGTGCAGTACGTCGGCGATTGCCAGCAGCGGCTCGCAGCCATCCTGCATGCGGTCGGACATCTGTTGTGGCATGTCCGGCCTTGCCGCCGCAAGTGCCGTTTCGTGTCGTGCTGCCCACACTTCGATCCGATCCCGTAGCTTTTCTCCTGCGGGCTCGACATCGCGACGGCGAAACACCTCTAGCTCCTGATTCTTCGTCCTTCGCTCCAGGCGGATCGGCACTGATCGGCTGCTGATCGTGTCCGGCAGGGTCCCGATGCCCGCCAACACCTTCGGGCAAAATGTGTGAAACTCGACGATCTCGGCACTCGTACCGAGGCAGCGGGGCACAGTGGCACCACGGCGGTTGCCGCTGTTCAGGAGTGCTCTCAGACCCTCGTGGCGTTCGGCCACCTTTGGCGAGAACACCGCATCGACCTCATCCATGAGCAGGGTCGGTACAAGCGCCTCGATCCGCCGGTAGACGACCGCCTCGGACGGTGTGACCGCCAGCCACGGACGCGCGACCACCATCTCCAGGACTTCAAGGTATCGCGTCTTTCCACATCCCGGTTCGGGACTCGTCACGGCCAAATACGGAGACGATTCGGCCGCGTCTACGGCGTGTGAGTGAACTACCCACAGGCTCGTCACCAGCAGTTGCGCGGGGCTCAGGACCACATATCTCCGAATAAACGTGATCAGATCCTGTACGACGAGCGTGCCACGCGACGTGCTCACGACGCCACCTGCTCGCTGATTAGCCGCTCAGCGGCGAGGGCGCAGCGCTCGTGGACGTATCGACGCCGACGCGCATCCCGTACTGTGCCAAGGCATAGATCGCGCAGGTAATACGGGCGCTGTGGCGCCAGCGGCTCCGACAGGCGAACGATGCGTGAACGGCCGGCGAGAATCCAACGCCCGCAGTAGGGGCACAGAGACGAGTGACGCGCTCGGATCACGACGCCTCCACCTCCTCGCGCCAGCGCAGCTCGCGGACGATCGCTTGCCGAAGCTGGTCGCTCGAAGATCCGGGCCGAACAACCCCAAGCCGCCGCGCTTCCGCTCGCAGCTCCGCGCGACGCATTCCGCGGACGCGGTACTCCCGCACGCCGCACAGGCGTTTCGACGGGCGCGGCGCGCTCATCGGAGCACCGCCCCGATGCGGGCCATACTTGCTGATGTACGCCGAGTGCTGCTGTCGGCGAGGAGGAACGGCGCCAGCGCGCCGAGGACTACGCGGCGCCGACGGCCTTCCGGGTCAGGATCGCCACCGCCGGGGTCTGCTGAGTCCGCGCTGGCGGGAGGCGCATGGGCTCGATGCGCTCGACGATCGCCAGGACGGCGGACGCGCAGCCGCGCGGCTCTGCTGGCCCGTGGAGTGCGTGGTGCTCGGCGGGAAGTCGTCGGTCTTCGAGCCGTCGCCGCACGGTTGAAGCGGTCGACGATCTGCCCGAGCGCAGGTGCTGTGCTCTCGACGGTCTCGGCGATGTTCTTGGCCGCGTGCTCAAGCACGACCGTGACGCTCGGATCAGTGGCGACCGACGCGCACGACGCGAAGTGCCGTTTCGCCTCAGCGCTCGCCTCAGTGCCACCAGCGAGCTCGCCGAAGACTTCGGCGCGGAGCTGCCGAACGGTGGTCGGCGCAGCGGCGTCCGACGCTAGGTCTGCCGCCAAGTCAGGCGAGCCGACAGCAGAAGCGTCCATCGTGGAATCTGATCGTTTTCATTTTGCGTGGGCAGCGTCGCAGACATCGCGGACGGAACGATGGGCACGGCCCTGAAACCGGCGAAGCCGCCCCGCGTGAGCGAGACGGCTATCGACGGGCAAAATGAACCACAACGATCACAGACGACGACGGCCGGTGAAGGAGCCGCCGGTGATGAGCGTACCAGCCGATTCGGCGGCACTTGTGTTGCCACTTCCGTTGCCACCCTGTGCCGCAAGGTGTATGCGCCCAACAAAAAACCCCACGATTTGCTGGTCCTTCGTGAGTGGGCGATCCAGGACTCGAACCTGGGACCTCTTCCTTATCAGAGAAGCGCTCTAACCAACTGAGCTAATCGCCCGCGGACACCGATTCTACGCAACCGCGCGAGGCCGGATGCGACGCGCGAGCTCGAGCGCCTCCTGCGGCGTCGAGAACGACAGCTGGGCGCTGTAGCCACCGTCGCGCGTGGGCTTCACGTGCACGTCAGCGCCGAGCGCCGAGCCGAGCGCCTGCGCGATCTCCGTAGCTGCCTGCTCCTGATCGGGGTGCGCTCGCCGCGGCGCCGCGCGGCCGGCGCTCTCGCCCTGCTCGGCCACGGCGTTGCTGTCGCGCGCGCGCTCTTCGGTGACGCGCACCGACCATCCCTGCTCGGCCGCCTCGCGAGCGAGGCTGCGGCGGGCGCCGTGGTCTGTGGCGAGCAGCAGCGCTCGGCCGTGGCCCTCGCTGAGGACGCCCTCCTGGACGAGCTCGATCGCCTCGTCGGGGAGGTCGAGCAGCCGCACCAGGTTGCTGACCGCCACGCGACTGCGACCCACGCGCCGACCGACGTCCTCGCGCGTCAGCCCCAGCTCCTCCACGAGTGCCGCGCACGCACGCGCCTCCTCGATCGGGTTGAGGTCCTCGCGCGCCATGTTCTCGACCAGCGCCGCTTCCAGCGCCTGCGCGTCCTCGCGCTCGCGCACAATCGCCGGGATGCTCTGAAGCCCCGCGATGCGAGCCGCCCGCCATCGGCGCTCGCCCGCGACCAGCTCATACGTGCCGCCCGCCTTCGGGCGCACGAGCACCGGCTGCAGCACGCCGCGCTCGCCCAGCGACCCCGCCAGCAACTGCAGCGCGTCCTCGTCGAAGCGCCGGCGCGGCTGCTTGGGATTGGGCGAGATCAGCTCGATCGGCAGCTCGCGCAGCTCCTCCTCGCTCTCCTTCGCCCCATCCGCCGACACCGACAGGATCGCGCCCAGGCCTCGTCCCATGCCCGGTCTCGGCTTAGCCACGCGCGGCCACCTCCTTCGCCAGCTCGAAGTACGCGGTCGCCCCGGCGCTGTGTGGATCATGATGGGTCACCGGCAGGCCGTAGCTCGGCGCCTCGCCCACCCGCACGTTGCGTGGGATGACCGTGTCGAACACCAGATCCGGGAAGTGAGCGCGGACTTCGCGCTCCACGTCCTGGCCGAGGCGCGTGCGGCTGTCGTGCATCGTCAGCAGCATCCCCGCCACCGTCAGGCGCGGGTTCAGCTCGCGCTGCACGAGCGCCAGCGTCTCCAGCAGCCCTGCCAGTCCCTCCAGCGCGAAGTACTCGGTCTGGACCGGCACGATCACCCGGTCCGCGGCCACCAGCGCGGCGACGGTCAGAGGCCCCAGCGACGGCGGGCAGTCCAGCAGGATGTACTGAAAGCCGTCCCGTATCGGCGCCAGGCATTCACGCAGGCGCTGCTCGTATCCCTCGATGCGCGGAAGCTCGATGTTCGCGCCCGCCAGGTTCGGCCCGGCGGGCAGCGCGTGCAGACCTGACACCGGCGTGTCGGTGAGCGCCTCCTCGGCACCGGCTTCGCCCGTCAGCACCTCGTACAGACCCGGCGTCTGCGTGCGCGCTATGCCCAGCCCCACCGTCGCGTTCGCCTGCGGATCGACGTCCACCAGCAGGGTTCCGTATCCGGCCTCCGCGATGCACGCAGCCACGTTCACCGCCGTCGTCGTCTTGCCGACCCCGCCCTTCTGGTTGGCGATCGCGTAAACCGTGCCCATCGCGCGCACGCTAGCGCCGATCGCCGCCGCGTGGCTGCTCATCGCCGGCAAAGTGGGCGCAATTGCCGGCCACCGGGCGCTCGCTCAGACGCCGAGCGGTCGCTTGCGCGCGATCCCCGCTCTTCTCGGGAAGCGCGCGGGCGTCTCCTGCGCCTTCACGAACACGTGCAGATGGTGCTCCGTCGCCCCCTCGAACGGGGCCACCCTGCGCACCTCCGCCCGGCGCAGCCCCAGCAGCGCCGACGCGCGGTCGGCGGCGTCCTCCGCCGCCCGCTCGCGCCTTCCGCGCCAATCGATCAGCGTGCCCCCCATCACGAGCAGAGGCGCCGCGTACTCCAGCACCACCGCCTGAGCCGCCAACGCCCTCGCCACCACCACCTCGTTGCGCCCCATTCCATCGTCCCACTCCTCGGCACGCGCGCACACCACGCGCGCGTTCTCGACCTCCGCCGCGGCGCATGCCCGCTCCAGGAACTCGCAGCGCCGTCGCTGGCTCTCGATCAGGCTGACCTCAGCGTCCGGGAGTGCGACCGCCAATGCCAGTCCGGGGAACCCAGCGCCGCTACCCAGGTCGGCGATTCGAGCGGCTGTCCGGAGCGCCGGTATTTCCAGCGCCGCCAGCGAGTCTGCGACGTGAGCCTGTGCCGCCCGCAGCGCGTCGCGGACCGCCGTCGGGGCGTGCTCGTCGGACTCCAGCAGCGCCAGCAGCGATGCGAGCCGACGCCGCTGCCCTGGAGTCAGCTCGATGATTTCACGTGAAACGTTATGCGCCGCCATCGCCGGCCAGCGGCGTGACCACGAGATACCGCTCGGGCTCCTCGCCCTCGCTGTGGGTCTCGACATCGCCGCGGTCGCGCAGGTACTCGTGCACGATCCGCCGCTCGAACGGCGGCAACGGGTCGAGCTCGACAGGCTTGCCCGAGCCGAGCGCCTCATCCGCGGCGTCGTCGGCTTCGGCGCGCAGCGCGTCGGCGCGTCGCTCGCGGTACCCGTTGGCGTCGATCACAACCCGCACCGACGACGGCCCGTCCGGAAAGACGATCCGCTGCGCAAGATGCTGCACCGCGTCGATCGTCTGGCCGTGGCGGCCGATGAACAGGCCCACATCCTCCCCCTCGAGCCGCCCGCTGAGGATCCCGTCCCGCTCGTCCACATGCACGTCGGCCTCGAGGCTCAGCCCATCGGCGATCTCCTCGAGGAGCTCCTCCAGCGCCTCGGCCGGCTCCAGCTCCTCCGTCGTCAGATCCCCGTCGGGACCGTCGTCGCGCCCGCTCATCGCCTTCTACCCGAGCGCTTCTTCTTCTTGCGTGGCGGTCGTGGAGGGGGAGGGCCCGAGGAGACGGGTGGCCCCGCACCGGAGACCCCAGCCGGAGCAGCGCCCGCCGGAGCAGCGGCGGCGGGCGCGCCACCGGCTGCGGCGGCGAGGGCCTCTCGCAAGGGCCGTTTGGGCTTTCCATTGGCGGCGCCCGCGGAGCGGTCGACCCTTGGCGGCGGCGGCAGGCGGCGGCGGATGACGAACTGCTGCGCGACCGTCCACAGGTTCGTCGTGATCCAGTACACCAGCAAGCCCGCCGGGTAGCGGTACAGGATCACGACGAATATGACCGGCAGCAGCAACATCAGGCGCCGCTGGTTGGGGTCGGCCGTCGCGGTCGCGATCAGCGTCGAGCCCAGCTGCGAGCCGACGTAGAGCACGATCAGCACTACGAGCACCACCCCGGTGGCCTTGGAGGTGATGTCTGGGATGAACAGGAACTTGGCCGAGTGCGGCGCCACCTGGTTGCACGTCGCTTTTTCGATCGCTTTGGATGTTGTGATGTGGTGCGCGGTCAGCGCGGCGCCGCAGATGTGCTTCTTCAGGTCCGTCCGCAGCATGTAGAAAAGCGAGATGAACACCGGCAGCTGCAGCAGCAGGGGCAGGCAGGAAGCCAGGGGATTGATTTTGTGCTCCTGGTAGAATTTCATTATCTCCTGCTGCTGGCGCTGTTTGTCCTCCTTGTACTTCTCTTTCAGCTTGTTGATCTCGGGGGCCAGCCGCTGCATCTCCTGCATCGACTTCAGCTGCCTGTAGGTCAGCGGCACGAGGATCGCGCGGACCAGCACCGTCAGGCCCACGATCGCAAGTCCCCAGCTTCCCCCCACCACGTGGCCGTGGATGAAGACCATGATTTCTTCGAAGACGGTGATCAGGGGCGAGAACGCGTCCTGGATCACATTGGCGAGGATTGGCATGCTCTAGGGGGTCTCGGCGGTCGTCATGGTGTACAGGGTTGGATGAAGGCCTGATGCGTTGGCTATCCGCCGGCGCCGGGCCGCAGAGCCCGCGCCCGTTCAGCAGACATGATCGGGATCCCGGGTGGGACTCCCAATCCTGAACACTCGCTGGGCCTGCACCGGATCGTATCCGCCGTAGCTCCACGGGTTGCACCTCAGCAGGCGCCAACCCGCGAGCACCAGGCCCCTAAGTATGCCGTACTCGCGAATCGCTTCGACCGCGTAGCGCGAGCACGTCGGCTCGTACTTGCAGCGCCTGGGGATCGCCGGGGAGATCACGCGCTGGTAGACGACGATCGGAGCGGTCACGACCAGGCGGACGATCCGCGACCACTTGGGCACTCGCGACGGATCGACGCGAGGCGAGGCTGAGGAACTCACCGTCCGCCTCCCTCGCCCGCCGCCGCCGGCTCGCGCGGCGCGCTCGGCGCGGAGCGCAGCCCCGCCTTGGCGATCAGCTCCTCGAGCGACGCGTCGACCCCCGCGAACCCCTCGCGCTCAGCGAGCTCTCCAGCCGGGGGACGGGCCACCACAACCACGTCGTGCCCGGGTATCAACTCGCTCTCCGCGCGCGTGAACGCCTCACGCAGCAGCCGCTTGACCTTGTTGCGCTGCACCGCGCCACCAACCTTGCGCGAGACCGACAGCCCCAGCCGCGCCCGCTGCGCGTCTGCATTCGGAAACGTGTAGAGCACCAGGTGGCGGTTGGCGATCGAGCGACCATGCCGGTAGACACGCTCGAACTCCGCACTGCGTGACAGGCGTCCACGCGACGACGAACGCTGGCTCATCGCACATCCGCCGCGCTCGGGGTGTCTGCCACCACGAACCTCAGGCGGAAAGGCGCTTGCGTCCCTTGCCGCGGCGGCGCTTGAGCGTCAGTCGCCCGGCGCGCGAGGCCATTCGGGCCCGGAACCCATGCGCGCGTGCGCGCTTGCGCTTCTTTGGCTGATAGGTGCGCTTCATGAGGGCTTGCAGTATAGGACCGGCCAGCCCCCGGAGCGCGGCCACTCACCCGTGTCCGGTTTTTCCCGCCAAATGCGGGCAGCCTCCGAGAGCCCCCGCGACCGTTGGGTATAGTCGCCCGACCGGGCCCTCGGGGCCCCTCTCGAATAGTCATCAGCACTGTCTTCTGGAGAGGAGTGGACTACCGCTGCCGTGAGCCGTGAGCTCGAGCACATATGGTCGCGGGTGCAAGCCCAGCTTGCCCTCGTCGTCGACGAGCCCACCTACCGCATCTGGCTGGAGCCGCTGCGGGCCGTCGAGCTCTCTGACGACCGCCTGCTCCTCGAAGCCGCCCCGCATGCCTGCCGCTGGATACGCGAGCGCTTCGGCAGGGTGATCCAGGCCAGCGTGGAGCTGGTTCTGGGCGCAGGCGCGAGCGTGGAGTTCCTCACCCCCGGCGCCACCGCCAGTGGCGCTTCCACACGAGGAGCGCGTGCCGCCTCCGGGCGACCCGCTCGATCGGCCTCTACGCGCAGCATCGCCGAGCCCGCCACCGACGCTCAGCGCAGCGGGCCTCTCGGCAACCCCAAGCTCACCTTCGAGCAGTTCGTCATCGGCGACTGCAACCGCCTGGCGCATGCCGCCGCCCTGACCGTCGCCGAAATGCCGGCTCAGGCCTACAACCCACTGTTCATCTACGGTCCGCCTGGCGTCGGCAAGACGCATCTGCTCAGCTCGATCGCCAACCTACTGCTCTCGCACAACCCCGGCCTGACCGTCCGCTGCACCACCGGCGAGAGCTTCACGAACGAGTTCCTCGGCGCGCTCGGCGAGGGACGCGCGGACGCCTTCAAGCTGCGCTTTCGCGACGTCGACGTGCTCCTGCTCGACGACGTCCAGTTCCTCGAGCGCAAGGCCAAGACCGAGGAGGAGTTCTTCCACACCTTCAACGCACTGCACGACGCCGGGCGCCAGATCGTGCTCACATCCGATCGCCCTCCCCACGATCTGCAGGCACTCGAGGACCGTCTGCGCGAGCGCTTCGAGGCCGGCCTGGTCGCCGACGTCAAGCCCCCCGACAGCGCCACACGCCTGGCGATCCTGCGCAAGCGCGTGCAACACGACCACATCGAGCTCGCCGACAGCCATGCGCTGGACACCATTGCCGAGCGGATCTGCTCCAACGTGCGCGCGCTCGAGGGTGCGCTCATCCGTGTCGTCGCATTCAGCTCACTCACCGGCAGGCCGCTCACGAGCGAGCTCGCGAAGGAGGTGCTCGACAGCCTCTATCCCCGCGGCGCGGCGTCTGCGCAACGATCGCGCACGATCCCCGAGATCCAGGCGGCGGCATGCGAGCACTTCGGGCTCTCATCCGACGAGCTGCTCTCATCCGCCCGAGTCGCCCGTATCTCCTGGCCTCGGCAGGTCGCCATGTACCTCGCCCGCGAGCTCACCGGCGAGTCGCTGCCCACCATCGGCCGGCACTTCGGCGGGCGCGACCACACCACAGTGCTCCACGCCTGGAGGCGGACATCAGCGCGTATCGCAACCGATGACGCCTCACGAGAGGCTGTGGAAAGGCTGTGCAAAGCGCTGGGTGCAACACGACCCTGATCATCTTCACACCGACGACCGCGCATCCTGAGAGACTTCCACACCATCCCTCCACAGGCCCGTCCACCGGCACCCGCGACGATTCACGCCTATCTAACCCAAATCCACATGCACACAGCCTCTACTGATACTCATCTCTATCTCAAGGCAGAGTCATGAAGCTGTCGCTCTCCCCATCGGATCTGCTCGCACAGCTCCAGACCACCACTCGCGTCGCTTCTTCTCGCAGCGCCGTTCAAGCGCTCTCCGGCGTGATGGTCTCCGCCCCAGCGGACTCGACCCCAGAGCTTCTCGCCACCGACATGGAGATCGGCCTGCGTGTCCCGCTTCAGGCTGACATCACCCGCCCCGGCTCCGCCGTCCTACCAGCGCGGCTGCTGCTCGACGTCGCTCGCTCGCTACCGGCTCAGACACTCACGATGGAGCTGAGGGCGGCCGAGCAGGACGTGGAGCTGATCTGCGGACCGACCACCTTCCACCTACGCACGCTGCGCGCCGAGGACTTTCCCTCGCTGCCGCCCCCCTCGCCCGACACACGCGTGGTGCTACCCGCGGAGGCGTTCATGCAGACGATCGCCCGCGTCGCCCGCTCCGCCTCTCGCGACGAGACGCGCCCGGTCCTCACCGGCATCCTCATGTCCGCCTCGGGGCAGGAGCTGCGCATGGTCGCGACCGACTCCTATCGCCTGAGCGTCAAGGAGACGGCTTTGGAGTCGCCGTTGCAGGGGAGTCTCGAGGCCAACGTTCCCGCCAGGGCCCTGCAGGAGCTCGCGCGCATCGCCCAGGGGGCGCCGAGCGAGTCCGTCGCCGTGAGCGTCGGGCAAAACCAGGTCATCTTCGAGCTCGGCAACGTGGTGCTCTCATCACGCCTGATCGATGGCCAGTTCCCGAACTACCGCCAGCTGCTGCCCGAGTCCGTCGAGCACGAGCTGCGCATGTCGAGCTCCGAGCTGACGGAGGTCGTACGCCGCATCAGCCTGCTCGCGCAGAAGAACGCTCCCCTGCGTCTGAGCTTCAGCGAGGGCGTGCTCACCGTCTCCGCGCAGACCCCCGACGTGGGCGAGGCCAGCGAGGCGATCCCTGCGCCTTTCCACGGCGAGCCGTTCGAGATCGGCTTCAACCCCGAGTTCCTGCGTGACGGGCTGGAGAGCATCGAGTCAGACGAGCTGGTCCTGAAGCTCATCAGCCCGCTGCGCCCGGGGCTGGTCGAATCCCCCGACAGCGGGGACTTCGTGTATCTGATCATGCCGATCAGACTCAACGTCTGAGGTGCGGCCGTGCGCGTCGTCAGCGTGCAGATGCGCGACTTTCGCACGTACGCGCGGGCGGAGGCGGGCATCGGCGAGGGGCTGACCGTCGTCCACGGGCCGAACGGGGCCGGGAAGTCCAATCTGCTGGAGGCGCTGTACTTCGGCTGTACAGCGCGCTCGCCGCGCACACGTAACGACCGCGAGCTCATACGCTTCGGCGAGCAGGCCACTCGCGTGACCGTGCGCTTGTTGGACGGCCACGACGCGCACGAGCTGACCGTCGGCTTCGGGACGCTGGCGGCGGGCGGGCCTTCCAACACGCAGCCCATAAAGCGCATGACCGCTGACGGAGCGCCGGTGGAGCGACTGCTCGACGTCGAGATCAGACCCCTCGTCAGCGTGTTCATGCCCGACCGGCTCGAGCTCGTGAAGGGGCCGCCGGCGCTCCGCCGAGCGCACCTGGACCAGGTCGTCGCCGCGATCTGGCCGCTGCGCGCGGACACGCGCAGACAGTATTCGCGGGTGCTCGCCCAGCGCAACGCGCTGCTCGGGCGCATCCGCTCGGGCCGGGCCTCGGACGCCACGCTCTCGACCTGGGATCGCGAGCTGGCGGTATGGGCGCTGCAGCTGCAGGCCGACCGCGCGGGCGCTGTCGCGCTGCTGGCCGAGCCGTTTGCCGAGCGCGCGGCGCAGCTCGGCTGCGCCGGTGAGCTCGCACTCGAGTACCGGCCGCGCTCGCGCACGGCCGCGCATGACGAGTTCGTCGCCGAGCTGCGCGAGCGCCTGCCCGGCGATCTCGAGCGCGGCTTCACCGGCCACGGACCCCACCGCGACGAGCTGACGATCGCGCGCGATCGCCGCGAGCTGCGGGTCTACGGCTCGCAGGGCGAGCAGCGCCTGGCCCTGCTCGCCCTGCTGCTGGCCGAGCGCGCCGTGCTCGCCGGCGAGAGGCGGCGCACGCCCCTGATGCTGCTCGACGACGTCATGAGCGAGCTCGACGCCGAGCGGCGCGAGCTGCTCGCCCGCGAGCTGCGCACGGGAGGCCAGAGCGTCATCGCCACAACGGACCTCGCCCACGTTCCCGGCGCCATGGACGCTTCCGTGGCGCGTCTGTGTATATCCCCGGGCACGATCCTGCAGGAGGCGATGGCCGCGTGAGCAGAGCCGCTCCCCGCCCCTTGACCGCCGCGTTGGCAGATCTCACCGCCGCGCTCGCGCCCGCGAGCACACTCGCGCGTGTGCAGGAGGTTTGGGAGGGCGCGGTGGGCCCCGCCATCGCCGCCTGCGCCCGCCCCACGGCCGAGCACGGCGGCGTCCTCACGGTGCTCTGCGAGGCCGCCGTGTGGGCGCAGGAGCTCGACCTGATGGCCGATGCGCTGATCCCCCGCCTGAACGCCGCGCTGGGTGCCGACAGCATCCGCCAGCTGCGCTGCCGGACAGGTTGACGCGCCCACCCCACCCCACGCGCAGCCGGCCGCCCCGGCGGACGCGCAAACCCCCCTGTTTCCGGGGATTTTGCAGGCATTTAGGCCGGCCGGGGAGGCCGGCTCCAGGGGGCTCTCGTGCTATCCTCCTACGCACATTCGGATCGCCCTTCGCCGTGGACATCGCGCCCCGGAATCCGGGGCGTTCTCACGTCATCGGAGGGCCATTGGCAACACGCAGCAACAGCTCTGAAGAGAGCGCCGGCAAGGGCGGGATCAACGACCCGTCCATGGGCGGCGACTCCGCCAGCTACGACGCACAGGACATCACCGTCCTCGAGGGCCTTGAAGCCGTTCGCAAGCGCCCGGGTATGTACATCGGCTCCACTGGGATCATGGGTCTGCACCACCTCGTCTACGAGGTCGTCGACAACTCCGTCGATGAGGCTCTGGCCGGCTTCTGCACGGAGGTGTCCGTCACGATCCATCCCGACAACTCCATCACCGTCGTCGACAACGGGCGCGGCATCCCCGTGGCGATCATGGAGAAGGAGGGCCGCCCAGCCGTCGAAGTTGTGCTCACCGTCCTGCACTCCGGCGGCAAGTTCGGCGTCGGCGGGGGCTACAAGGTCTCCGGCGGGCTGCACGGCGTCGGCGTGTCCGTCGTCAACGCCCTCTCCGAGCGCCTGTCCGTGGAGATACGCCGCGACGGTCACGTCTTCTCCCAGGACTACGCGCGCGGCGCCCCGCAGTCCGATCTGGTGCGAGGCGAGGCGCTCCCCAAGGGCGCGCCCACCGGTCTGTCCGTCACGTTCCTGCCCGACGCGGACATCTTCGAGTCGCTCGACTTCGACTTCTACACGCTCGAGGAGCGCCTGCGCGAGACCGCCTTCCTCACGCGCGGCCTGCGGATCTCGATCGTGGACGAGCGCGGCGACGGCCACGCGGCCACGTTCCAGTACGAGGGCGGCATCGAGGACTTCGTCTCCTACCTGAACGAGAACAAGGACACCGTCCACCGCAAGGTCGTGTTCTTCGCCGGCGAGTCCGACGAGGGCGCCGCGGAGGTCGCCATGCAGTGGAACGCCTCCTACCAGGAGTCGATCCACTCGTTCGCCAACAACATCAACACCAGCGAGGGCGGCACGCACATGAGCGGCTTTCGCTCGGCGCTCACGCGCACGCTCAACAAGTACGCCCGCGACAAGGGTCTGCTCAAGGAGAAAGACGACAATCTGTCAGGCGAGGACGCGCGCGAGGGACTGACCGCGGTGATCTCCGTCAAGCTGCGCGACCCGCAGTTCGAGGGGCAGACCAAGACCAAGCTCGGCAACCCCGGCATGGCCGGCTTCGTCGAGTCGATCGTCAACGCCGGCCTTGGGGAGTTCTTGGAGGAGAACCCGAGCGAGGCGCGCGCGGTGATCATGAAGTCCGTGCAGGCGCAGCGTGCGCGTGAGGCCGCGCGCAAGGCACGCGACCTCACCCGCCGCAAGTCCGCGCTGGAGAACTCGACGCTGCCGGGCAAGCTCGCCGACTGCGCGATCAAGGACCCCTCGCTGGCCGAGCTGTTCGTGGTCGAGGGCGACTCCGCCGGGGGCTCGGCCAAGCAGGGGCGCGACCGCGAAACCCAGGCCGTGCTGCCGTTGCGCGGCAAGATCCTCAACGTCGAGAAGTCGCGCATCGACAAGGTCCTGCAGAACACCGAGGTCCAGGCGCTGATCACCGCCATCGGCACCGGCGTGCGCGACGAGTTCAACATCGAGAACGCGCGCTATCACAAGATCGTCCTCATGACGGACGCGGATGTCGACGGCGCTCACATCAGGACGCTCGTCCTCACGCTGCTGTTCCGCGAGATGGAGGAGCTGATCAAGGCCGGTTACGTCTACATCGCCAAGCCGCCGCTGTACAAGCTCAAGCAGGGCTCACGTGAGCGCTACATCGAGAAGGACTCCGAACTGGAGGAGATCCTGCTGTCGGACAAGTGGGAGAAGGTCGACGTCTTCGACCGCCACGGCACCCAGTTCAAACTGACCGAAACGCGCTGGCAGCGCTTCTCGCGCCTGCTCAAGCAGTACGAGGGCTGGTCGCTGGCCCTGCGCGGGCACCACGGCCACGACGTCGTGCAGTTCCTGGAGGAGTCCTCGCTCCTTGGGGAGAAGGGTCTGACCGCCGACGCGGCGGTCGAGCTCCTGTCCCGTGCCGGAGCGGACGGCGACACCCACGCCACCGAGCTGCTCGAGGCCGACCCCGTCGAGCTGCGTGTGCGGGCCGTCGAAGAGAAGACCGGCTTCGCCCGTGTGCACCGCATCAAGCGCAGCCTGTTCGACTCCCAGGAGTACCGCCAGCTCGCGCGCGTGCACTCCGAGCTGATCGAGCTCGCCGGCGTGCCGCCCTTCGACGTGCGCCTGGGCGACTCGCGCGAGACCGCTCCCTCCTTCGAGGCGCTGCACCCCGCCGTCATGGGCGTCGCGCAGAAGGGCATCAAACTCCAGCGTTTCAAGGGCCTCGGCGAGATGAACGCCGAGCAGCTCGGCGAAACGACGATGGACCCGGCCTCGCGCACGCTCGCGCAGGTCACGCTCGAGGACGCCTTCGCCGCCGACCGCATCTTCTCGATGCTCATGGGCGACCAGGTCGAGCCGCGGCGGGCGTTCATCGAGGACAACGCACGTGCTGTCGCCAACCTGGACGTGTGAGGAGGTGATTCAGCATGGCTAGCGCCGACGTCATAGGAGGCGGGAACATAGAACCACGCGCGCTCGAGGAGGAGATGCGCACCGCCTACCTCGACTACGCCATGTCGGTGATCGTCGGGCGGGCCCTGCCCGACGTGCGCGACGGCCTGAAGCCCGTCCATCGCCGCGTCCTCTACGCGATGAGCGAGCTCGGTCTCGGGCCCACCCGTTCCTACGCCAAGTGCGCCAAGATCGTCGGCGAGGTGATGGGCAACTATCACCCCCACGGCGACTCCGCCATCTACGACACGCTCGTGCGCATGGCCCAGGAGTTCTCGATGCGCAACGAGCTCGTCGACGGCCAGGGCAACTTCGGCTCGATCGACGACGACCCGGCTGCCGCCATGAGGTACTGCGTCACAGGCGATACACGCGTACGCACGACCGCGGGATCGACGCGGATCGAAGCGCTCGTCCCGAATGCCCGACCCAACTCAGACCAGCCAGTTGACATCGAGGTCCTGGACCGTCTGGGTCGACCCGTGCACGCGTCGGTCCTGTTCCACTCCGGCGAGCACCCGACGCTGAGGCTGCGGACCTCCGAGGGCTATGAGCTGACCGGTACCGCCAATCATCCGGTGCTGTGCATCGTCGACATGGCTGGTGTTCCGCTGCTCATGTGGAAGCTCTTGGAGGAGATCCAGACTGGCGATCGCGTCCTGCTCCACCGCGCCCCCGCCGCCGTGGATCCCCCGCTCGGCGAGCACGACCGCGCGCTCGCCGTGCTGGCCGGCGCGTTCGTGTCTGAGGGATGGTTCGGCAGTCGCCGCGCTGGCTTCAACAACATCGACAAGGACTTCTTCGATGCTGTGATCGACGCCTACGACGAGATCGTCGGCGGAGCGCGTTACGTCTACTCACGCACGATCACATCAGGCAGCCTCTGCCACGAGCTGGACGTACAGAACCTCGCCGCGCTGCGCAGCAGCCCACTCGCCGAGCTGGAGGGCCTGACGAGCGAGCGCAAGCGCGTACCCGAGCTTGTCTGGGCTGGAGGCGCCGGCCTCAAGCGAGTGTTCCTCCAGTCCCTGTTCGAGGGCGACGGCTCCTGCTCGCTGCTCCCGCGCAGCACGATCCAGATCTCCTACTCGACCCGTAGCCCCGCTCTGGCGCGTGACGTGCAGCAGCTTCTGCTGGAGCTCGGGGTGGTTTCGCGACTGAGTCGCTCAGCACGCGGCGAGGTCAAGGTGGTGGTCACCAATCGTCGCGACGCGCGCCTGTTTGCCGAACGTGTCGGGTTCTTTGGCGCAAAGCAGCCGAAGCTCGAACGAGCGCTTTCAGACATACCGCTCACGAGCCGCGCGCTGAGCCACGACCACGTGCCCCATATCGCCCGCTACATACGCTCTGAAGGTGGCTCCACGTTCGCCGAGCGCGACTGGCTCCGGCGTCACAACGTTGACCGGATCGAGCGCTGGGAGAGGGGATCCACGGCGATCCTCGACCGGATCTCCTCGCCCGAGGTGCGCGAGGTCATCGCTCCACTGGTCAGCGGCGACTACTACTACGCCAAGGTCGCTTCGGTGGAGCCAGCCGGCGTCCAGCCGGTCTACTCGCTGCGGGTCGACACGGACGACCACTCGTTCCTGACGAACGGGTTCGTCAGCCACAACACCGAGGCCCGCCTGGCCCGCATCGCCACCGAGATGCTGCGCGACCTGGACATGGACACGGTCGACTTCGTGCAGAACTACGACGGCTCCCGGCGCGAACCGCTCGTCCTCCCGGCGCGCTTCCCCAACCTGCTCGTCAATGGCTCCTCCGGCATCGCGGTCGGCATGGCGACGAACATCCCACCGCACAACCTGCGCGAGGTGATCGACGCGACGATCGCCTACATCGACGACCCGGACATCGACACCGCGGGGCTGATGCGCCACATCAAGGGACCGGACTTCCCCACCGGGGGGATCATCCTCGGTCACGGCGGCATCAAAGACGCCTACGAGACCGGCCGTGGACGCGTGCGTGTGCAGGCCCGCGCGCACATCGAGCCGCTGAGTCACGGCAAGGAGGCGATCGTCGTGACGGAGCTGCCGTTCATGGTCAAGAAGGGCGGCGAAGGCAACCTCATGACCAAGATCGCGGAGCTGGTCAACGACAAACGCATCCCCGAGATCTCGGACCTGATCGACCAGTCGGACAAGCGCGGCATGCGCCTGGTGATCGAGCTCAAGCGTGACGCGATCCCGAAGGTGGTGCTGAACAAGCTCTACAAGCACACGCCGATGCAGACCACGTTCGGCGTGAACATGGTCGCGCTCGTGGACAACGTCCCGCGCACGCTGAACCTGCGCGCGGTGATCCACAACTACGTCGCCCACCAGCGCGAGGTGATCGTGCGCCGCACCAAGCACGAGCTCTCCGAGAAGGAGGCGCGTGCCCACATCCTCGAGGGGCTGCTGACGGCGCTGGAGCACCTCGACGAGATCATCGAGCTGATCCGCGGCTCGCGTGACCGCGACACCGCGCGCGAGCAGCTCGTCGTGCGCTTCGAGCTCAGCCCGATCCAGGCGACCGCGATCCTCGACCTGCGCCTGTCCCAGCTGACGGCGCTGGAGGCCGACGGGATCAAACAGGAGCACGCCGACGTGACCGAGCGCATCGCCGAGCTGCGCGCGATCCTCGGCGACGAGACGCGCGTCCTGTCCGTGATCAAGGAGGAGCTGACGGAGATCTCCGAGCGCTTCGGCGACGAGCGTCGCACCGAGATCAGCCACTCCGAGGACGAGATCGACATCGAGGACCTGATCGCCGACCAGCAGATGGTGATCACCATCACCCACACCGGCTACATCAAGTCGCTGCCGCTGGCCACCTACCGCCAGCAGCAGCGCGGGGGACGCGGCGTGACGGGGATGGACATGAAGGACGGCGACTTCATCGAGCACCTGTTCGTGTGCTCCTCGCACGACTACCTGCTCTTCTTCTCCAATCGCGGCAAGGTGTACCGCTCGAAGGTCTACGAGCTGCCCGAGGCGCAGAGAACCGCCAAGGGGCGCGCGCTCGTGAACATCCTGCCGCTGCGCGAAGGCGAGCGCATCCAGGCCGTCGTGTCCACCCGCGACTTCACGGAGGCGCAGTTCCTCGTCTTCGCCACGCAGGGGGGCACCGTCAAGAAGACCGAGCTGCAGGCCTACAACACGCCGATCAAAGCCGACGGCATCATCGCCATCAACATCCGCGAGGACGACGAGCTGCTCGCCGTTCGTGCGGTCGACCCGGGCGAGGAGATCATCATGGTCTCGCGCGCCGGCCTGACCGTCCGCTTCGCCGAGTCCGACGCGCGCTCGATGGGGCGCGACACCACCGGCGTGCGTGGCATGGACGTCGGCAAGGACGGGCGGGTCATCGCCATGGACGTCGCCCGCGACGACATGGACCTGCTGGTCGTCACCGAGAACGGCTACGGCAAGCGCACCCAGATCGCGCAGTACCGTAAGACCAACCGCGGCGCCAAAGGCGTCAAGACGATCGGCCTGACCGAGCAGAAGGGCAGCCTCGCCGGCGCGCTGGTCGTGCGCGAGCACCAGGAACTGGTGTTCATCAGCGTCGGCGGCATGGTTCAGCGGACCTCCGCCGCGGGCATCTCCCAGCAGGGCCGCTCGGCCACCGGAGTGCGCGTCATGAACCTGAAGGACGACGACGTTGTCAGCGCCGTCGCGCTCGTCGTGGACACCGGCGACGAGGCCCCATCGCTGGGTGACCCAGAGGTGGCAGACGACGCTCAGCCGGCGGGCGACGCGGATGCCGCGCTCGAACAGTAGTCCGCCCCCGCCGCGCTGGCGATAATCCGGGAGGGCGGCCGCGGGAAACTCGCAGAGTTGCCTGCGCTTGTCTTCCAACCGTCCAGATTCGCGCGCCCATCCTCAGAGAGACCCAGTGAACGGCCGACAGGCTGAGGGTGCCCGCTCCCCGCAGCCTCCTGGTAACCACGCTCTCGATCCTCAGCTGTAGCCTCCTGGCCACCCCAGCGGTTGCCTCCGGCGACGCGAGCCCGGGGCGCGCGACCACCGCCGTGAAGCGCCAGGCCGATTGCCCCACTGGCCCCGCGCACGACGCCCGCCGCGCTAAGGCGGCCGCTCGCGCCTGCCGGGCGAGCGCCCGTAGGACGCGCACGCAGAAACCCGCCAAGACGCGCCCCGCCAAGTCGAAGACACACACGGGCAAGCCGGCCACTTCGAAATCCGCCACAACGAAGTCCCGCGCAGCAAAACCGAACCCCACACCGGCCCCGCAGGCTGCCGTTCCCACCCCCGACCCGAGCACCGTGCCAGCCGTCGCGTCGCCGAGCGCCCAGAGCGACGCCGCCGCGATCGCCGCGGTCTTGGCCACGCCGTGCCAGAACACCGAACTGACACCCGAAGCGGCCAACATCGCCCTCGTTCGCACCGCCGTCCTGTGCCTGATCAACCGCAAGCGCGCCGAAAACGGCGAGATGCCGCTGGCGCCCAACCCCGAGCTCGAACAGGCCGCCGAAGGCCACTGCGCGGAAATGATCGCCGACGACTACTTCGCGCACGTCGCCCCCAGCGGCGAGACACCCGTCGACAGGATCCGAGACGCCGGCTACATCCCCAGCCCGAGCGACGGCTACGTGATCGGCGAGAACCTCGCCTGGGGCACCTACCAGCTCTCCACGCCCCAGTCGATCGTCTCCGCCTGGATCGCCTCTCCCGGGCACCTGGCGAACATCCTCGAAGCGCAGTACCGCGAAACCGGGATCGGCGTCGTGCCCGCCGTGCCCGCGTCGCTCGCCGCCGGTGCGCCGGGCGCCACCTACGCGCAGGAGTTCGGCGTCATCATCCCCTGAACGGGACTCGCCCTGGGTCGGCGCGCTCCTGTACTTCCCCGCACGTCATCTCCATTCGCTACCCTGGCGAGACCAGAGAAAGGAGGTGGTCCAAACGTTGAGTGACAGTTCTTACGGGACCCTGGAGGTGACCGGCCGTTAGGTCGGGAGGCTGGTCCGCCTAGCGGAATCCAACCCGGGACACCCCGAGACGGCCGCCGGTCCTGGTCCCTCCGGCAGTTTCATCGCCGCTCTCGGTCTTTCCAGTCAGAGCAGCTCGCGGAGGGTGCCGTAGTGCAGGCGCCCTCCGTTTCTTCTGGTCACCGCGGCCGTCAGGCCGCTTGAGGCAGATATGCGAGCCAGGCCGCCGGGATCGTCGGGCTGGCGACGTGGATGAAGATCTCCGCGCGTGGCGTGCGTGGCGCGTGGCGCGGATGCATCCCCGCCTGCCGTGGCAGACGGTCGCCCTTGCGCCGGTTGCACGGGGCGCACGAGGCGACGATGTTCTCCCAGCTGGATGTGCCGCCCTTGGAGCGCGGGATGACGTGATCGACCGTCAGGTTGGAGCGCGACCCGCAGTACTGGCACGTCCAGCTGTCCCGCGCGAACACCGCCCGCCGGGTGATCTTGCGCCGGTGCGCGTCGCGCGGCACCTTCACGTAGCTGACCAGACGGATCACCACCGGTCGCGCCAGCGTCGCGCTCTCCGAGTGCAGCTCCCAGCGGCCGCGCTCGAGCAGCTCGGCCTTCTCCTTCAGCAGCAGCACCACCGCTCGGCGCACCGTGCACACGTTGATCGGCTCATACGTGGCATTGAGGACGAGCACCCGACCGCCCATCGCCGTGGTGGGCGATGCGCCAGGTCCGTGCCGCTGGTGCTCTGGGGGCGGCACGGACCCCACCGGCTCTGGTGGGACTGTGCACTCCATCTTAAGGCCCGCAGTCTAGCGTGGGTGGGGGCATCACGCGCCGACGGTGGGCATCGGCAGCGGTCACGAGCGCACTCGCGCGCGGTCCGCCGCCGCGCTGTAGGAGCCCAGCACCCGCACCTCCTCGCACATCGTCCGCAGGCCCGCGATCGCCGCGTCGACCGGCCGGTCCTCGAGCCGCCCGGCCAGGTCGGCGAAGAACATGTAGCTGCCGAGCTCGCGCCGGCGCGGGCGCGACTCGATCTTCGTCAGGTTGATCTCCCTGCTCGCGAACTCGTCCAGGCAGCGCACCAGCCAGCCCGCGCGCTCGGCGCCGGCACCCCAGAAGACCAGCGATGTCTTCCACTCGCCGCTGTCCCTCGCACGCAGCGGCGGCTGGCCGACGCCCGCCTTCGCCAGCCACACGAAGCGTGTTTCGTTGTCATCGCGATCCTCCACGCCCTCGCGGATGACCGTGCCGCCGTAGATCCTCGCCGCCAGCTCCGTCCCGAGCGCCGCCTGCCCGCGCTGCGCTGCCGCCACCACAGACCTCACCGCCTCGGCGGTCGAGCTCGCGGGCAGGATGCGCGCGCCCGCCAGCTCGTTGCGCAGGAACAGGGTGCACTGCCCCGGGACCTGCGGATGGGAGATGACCGTGTCGATCTCCTCCAGCGCCACCTGCGCGGCGGCGATCAGCGAATGCCTCACGCGCAGCAGCGTCTCGCCCACGATCCTCACGTCGCTCGCCTCCTCCGCCAGCAGGTCGAGTGTCACGCTGATCGATCCGTCGAGCGAGTTCTCGATCGGCGCTATCGCCCAGCTCACGTCGCCGCCCCGCAGCGCCATCACGGTGTCGTAGATGCTCACCAGCGCGACCGGCTCGACAGCATCCGGCGCCGCGCTCGCCAGCAGCGCCTCCTCGGTGAAGGTGCCCGCCGGTCCCAGATAGCCGACGCGTGGCCGGCCGCGCGCCGGCGTCTCAGGCTGGGTGCTCATTCCCGGCCGACCCGCCGCCGTCCGCGTCGCCCGCGAGGGCCAGGCGCACCGCCTCGGTCTCCTCGGGCGAGAGCTCCAGTTCGCCGCGCCCACCGCGCACCTGCTTGCCGTACACGCGCGCCTGATCGCGGTGGTGGATGCACGACAGCACGATGCCCGAGCGGTCGTCGTCGAGCAGCGCGATCGACATCGACTGATGCCCCGACAGCTCGTTGTAGGCGTCGTAGCGCACGAGCGCGCGATGAGCGATCCGTCCGCGCAGCGCCGCCTCCACGCCGCCCAGGCGCGTGTCCAGGCCGGCCGCGGTCTGCTCCACATACGCGCTCAGCGCCTGGAAGGCCTCCTGCATGGCGGCCGCGTGCGCCACCACGTCCTGCTGTTCGCGCTCGCCCAGCACCAGCACCTGCGCCTGACGCATGCGGCGCACGCTCACGCTCAGCGCGGCGCACGCCACGACCGCCGCGACCGCGACCGCGCCGGCCGCGATCGCGATGATCCCCTGGGTATCGGTGATCGACGCGAGCATCGCCCACAAGTTAGCCGCTGGAGACGCGCGTGCGGGGCGTTCCCGTGGCCGGCCCCGTCCCATGGCCGGTCGCCGGCCTATTCGCCGAAGATCGCCAGGTAGGTGCCCTTGTTGTTTTCGACGTTCGCCTCGCCCGGTACCGGCAGGATGTTCGCTTCCACCTTCGCAGCCACTCCCTGCGGCACGCCGTTCACGGTGACTTCCACGTTGTACTTGCTGCCGGGCTGGGCCGAGTTGATCACGTGAGAGGACTTGTACTGCTTGCCGCCCGCCGTGACCGTCACTTCGACCTTGACGTCGGTCTCCGCGTTTTCGCCGCTGTCTTCCACGATCACCGTGAACGTCGGGTTGGCGCTGGCGGCGATGTGGTTGAGCGTCGGTTCGGGCTGCAGTTCGGTGCTGCCCACGCTCACCCCGATCAGCGCGCTGCCGTGGGTGCCCGGCGCCAGGCCGGTCGAGGAGCTGCCGGCCGCCTGCCCGGTCATGCGCGAGAGGACCGTCGCCGCTTCCAGCCAGCCGACGTTGGGCAAGAAGCGCGTCGAGCTCGTGGTCAGGCCCGTGATCCCGTTGGCCGCCAGCGTCTGTTGGATCAACGGAGCCGCGCGCTGCGAGTAGATCACGTCCGACGCCAGGAAGATCTCCATGTCGCCCGCGATCTTCGCCGCGGCCTGCTTGGCCTGTCCTCCAAGCGCGGTCGGCACCAGCGCCGCCACCTTGATCATCCCTTCCACCCGCAGGTCGAGCGCCAGCAGCAGGTCACGCTGCGCGGAGACCATTTCGCCCGGCACGCTCAGGGCCTTGGCGCGGCTGGCCAGCGTCTGCGCCTCCGCCCGCAGTTCGTCTATCTGCTGCTCCACGTCCAGGGCCGACTTGCTGGAGGAGGCGGTCAACGCCACGAACAGCGGGTGGGAGACCTGGTTGTCGGATTCCTGCGCCAAGGTGCTGACTTCGCGGTTGTACGTCTTCAGCGACTGCTGCTTTTCGCTTTTCAGCAGGCCGTTGATCACCAGCACGATCACGATCAACACCACGATCGCCGCGCCCGCCGCCACGCGGCGGCGCACCATCACCGTGTGCTGGTCGGACCCGGACGCGCCCGAGTGCTGCGGGCGTCGCGGACGTGGCCGTCGCGGCGGCGCCGCGCCGGCAGGGTGATCTCCGACCGACCCCCGTCGCGGTGCTCGGGATGACGGTCGAGGCGCTGTCTCCTCGCCATCGTCAAAGAACGACAAAAGCCAACCGCTCCTTTGCAGGGACTTTATGAAGGGCCCAGTATGACTGCCGGTCGTCCCTCTCGCGATATTGCAACTTCTCGGTCAATGCGTCTTTTCCTTCCGTTTCCGGCAGGGACAGGAGCCGGACACGGCGAACGCGGGAGCCGGTGGACTCGCCACAGACCCTCGTCCAAGCGTCCCGTGACCCTGAGGCCCCCGCGGCGGTACCTAGCGCGCGCCGAATCGCGCGCGCCGGCGAGGAGCCCGGCACCGACGATCTGGCGCTCGGCCGCTACCGCATGCTCGAGCGGCTCGGCACGGGCGGCTTCGGCGTGGTCTGGCGTGCCCACGACGAGCTGCTGCACCGCGAGGTGGCGGTCAAGCGCGTGTGGCTCGGGACGGTTGGTGGTCCGATCGACAGCGAGCGCGCCACGCGCGAGGCGCTCGCCGCGGCGCGCCTGGCGCACCCCGCGATCGTCGCCTTGTACGAGGCCCGCGCGCACGAGGGCGCCTTCTACCTGATCTCGGAGCTGGTCGACGGCCAGACGCTCGCGCACCTCATCGACGAGGACGCGCTCGAGGACGAGGAGATCCTGGAGATCGGCGTGGCCCTCGCCAGCGCCCTTGGCCACGCGCACGCGCGCGGGGTCATCCACCGCGACATCAAGCCACAGAACGTGCTCGTGCCCCATCCGCCTGAAGACGGGGCGCAGGCGCCGCAGACGCTGGTCGCGGCTGCCAAGCTCACCGACTTCGGCGGAGCAAGCCTCGTCGGCGAGGAGGCGCTCACGCGCACCGGCGACGTGCTCGGCACGCTCGCCTACATGGCCCCAGAGCAGAGCGAGGGCCGCGAGGTCGGCGTGCAGTCCGACCTGTACTCGCTCGCGCTCGTCATCTACGAGGCGCTGTGCGGGGTCAATCCCGTGCGCGGCGCCACGCCCGCCGCCACCGTGCGACGCATCGGGCGCGCGCTGCCCCCGCTGGCGCGCGCTCGCCGGGATCTGCCCGCGGAGCTCACGCGCGCGCTCGACCGTGCCCTCGCGCCGGAGCCGTCCGCGCGCGGAACGCTCGACGAGCTCCGCGACGAGCTCGAGGAGACGCTCACGCGCGGGCTCAGACGCTCACGCTGGCGCCGCACGCGCCCCTACCAGGCGGCCCACCCGCCGCCATCGGCCCCACCCGCCGCCGACCGTCATCCGCCGATCGCGCCCGCGCGAGCCGCCGCCGTGCTCCCGCGTGCCCCTGAGCCGCGCCGCCCCTCCGCCGGCGAGCGGGAGCCCGCCGACCCCGAGCCGCATCCGCCGCCTCCGCGGCGGATGCGGCTCCCGCGCGCGGTGTGGCTGGCGTGCGCCCTCGCGGCGATCTGCTGGCAGGCGCTCGCCGGGCGCCCCGGCGTCGCGCTGCTGCTGTTCGCCGCCCTTCTGCCACTGGCGCTGTTGCCAGCCCAGCGCGGCGACGCTCGCCTTGGCGCCGGCTGGCTCGGGTGCGCGATGGCGCCCGTGCTCGGCCTCGCCGGCCTCGCCGGCGCGTTCCCCGCGCTCGCCGGGCAGGCCTCGCGCTGGCGCGAGCGGGCGGCGCTCGCGGCGCTCGGATACTGGTGGCTGACGCTGGCCAGGCCGCTGCTCGGCCGCGAGCTGTGGCTCTCCGCCCCCGCGGGGACGCCCGCCCGCGCGGCTTGGGAGGGCTCGCTGAGCCTCACCGCCGCCCACGTCATCGCCCCGCTGCTCGCGCTCGGCGTGCTCCTGGGAGCGCTGCTGTGGGGAGCGGGCGCGGCGATCCTGCCGTGGATCGTGCGTGGGCGCAGCGCGGCGCTCGACATCGTCGCCGTGACCGTCTGGTCCGCCGCGATCGCGGCGAGCGCGCCCGAGCTCGACGCCGGTCTCAGCGCCCATGCGGCGCACCCGACCCCGCATGGCGCCGTGCTCGGCGCGATCCTCGGCGCCGTGGTGGCGGTCGCCGCCCGCGCCCTGCGCGGCCCTGTCTGAGAACCTGGGTGCGTAGCATGGCTCACGGCTGCCGGCCGATCCGCCGGATCGGCGGCCGGCCTTCCTTCGATGAACCCGCTCAAGAGCGTCGAGACCATGATCTCCAGCCTCGTCGAGGGGACCTTTGGACGGGTGTTCCGCACAGAGGTCCGGCCGATGGAGCTGGCCCGCAAGCTCGCCCACGAGATGGACTCGCACCGCACGGTCTCGGTCTCGCGCGTGTATGTCCCAAACGAGTACTCGGTGTGGCTCTCGCGCAAGGATCGCGAACGTTACGAGGGCGTCGAGCATGAGGTCGTCGACGAGCTGTGCGCATACCTGCTCGAGCACGCCCGCCGCGAGGATCTGATCCTCGCCTCGCCGCCGCACATCGTCTTTCACACCGACGAGCGGCTGTCGTTGGGCGAATTCGGCATCCAGGCACGGTTGGTCCGGCCGGGGGGCGAGGATGCGGAGGTCTCTTCACACGCGCAGCCACCCCACCCACCCGACGCGCCGCGAGAGCACGGACAGACGATGATCTACAGCAGCTCGGCTCGTGTCCGCGGAGAGGTGGAGGAGGCGCACGCGCGCCGCAGCGCACCTCGCGCGCTGCTCGCCGTCGGCGGGCGACGGCTGGTGGTACCCACCGTCGGTGGCACCATCGGGCGCAGCCGCGACTGTGACGTCGTGCTCGACGACGCCGGCGTCTCGCGGCGTCACGCGGCCATCCGTCCCGGCCCCGACGGCTGGACGGTCGAAGACCTCGGCTCGACCAACGGCGTGCTCGTCAACGGCCAGCTCATCCGCGGCGCGCACCCGCTGCATCCGGGGGACCGTGTCGAGCTCGGCTCGACGGCGATCGTCTTCGAGCTCTCATGAACACACTCGCGCCCGTCTCGGTGATCCTGAAGTTCGGCTTTCTGGCCGTCATGTACATGTTCCTGCTGTGGGTCGCGCGCAGCGCCCGACGCGACCTTCGCCGTGGCGAGCAGTGGAGCCCCGCGCGCGCCGATCCCGCCGGCAGCCCGATCCCGCCCGACGCCACCGGCATGTACTCCGCGTCGGCGCTCGGCAGCGCCGACGTCGCGCACCGCTCGCCGCGCCTGGTGATCGAGCGCGCCCCCGGCCACGAGCCAGGGATGATCTACGACCTCGACGGCGACCTCGTGCTCGGCCGCGGCGAGCGCGCGGAGATCAGGCTCGAGGACCCGTTCGCCTCCTCGCGGCACGCTCGCATCTACGAGCAGGGCAACATCGTTGTCATCGAAGACCTCGGCTCGACCAACGGCACCTACCTCAACGAGGAGCTGCTGCAGACCCCCAGACCCCTGCATCCGGGGGACAGGGTGCGCATCGGCGACAGCGAATTCACGTTCGAGGTCGACTGACGATGCTGCGGGTGGCCGAACAGTACGCCGGGACCGACACCGGGCGCCAGCGGCGCGCCAACGAGGACTCGCTGCTCGCGCGCGCGCCGCTGTTCGTGGTGGCCGACGGGATGGGCGGCGCGCAGGCCGGCGAGGTCGCCTCGCGCACCGCGATCGAGTCCTTCCAGGCCGGCCTGCCGGACGCGTCTCATCCCGAGCTCGAGCTGGCCGCGCTGGCGCGCGCCGCCAACGCGCGCATCCACGAGCTCTCCCACGCCAACGCCGAGCAGGCGGGGATGGGCACGACGCTCACGGCCGTCTACGTCGGCGAGCACGAGGTCGCGATCGCGCACGTCGGCGACAGTCGCGCCTACTGCCTGCGCGACGGCGAGCTGCTGCGCCTGACCGACGACCACTCGCTCGTCGACGAGCTCATGCGCCAGGGACGGCTCACACCCGAGGAAGCCGTCGAGCATCCCCAGCGCTCGGTCATCACACGCGCGCTCGGGCCGGAGGGGGCCGTCGAGGTCGACACGCGCTCCTTCAGCGCGCGCGCCGACGACGTGTACCTGCTGTGCAGCGACGGCCTGACGACGATGCTCTCGGAGGAGGAGATCGCGGCGGTGCTGCTCGCCCATGCGCGCCTGCGCGATGCCGGCGAGGCGTTGATCGCCGCGGCCAACCAGGCCGGAGGACGGGACAACATCACCGTCGTGCTGATCCGCCTCGAGGACGTGCAGATGGCCCACGCGCCCTCCGCCGAGGATCACGCCACGATGGTCGGCCTGCCGGCGGTGTCGGCGCCGGCACCCTTCGGGGACGCCGCGGGCGCGCCCGCCAACCCGCCGCCCGCCTCGCCGTCGTCCTCGACGTCCACACCGCCACGCGCCGCCCGCCGTCGCATGCCGCGCGCGGCGCCCGCGGGCGGACCCGCCTCAAACGGCGGGCGGCCGCGCCGGCGCCTGCGACACGCTGGCGTGGTCGCGTTCCTGCTGGGCGTGCTCGTGGTGCTCGGCTCCGCCGTGTACCTGGCGTTTCAGTCGGTGTACTTCGTCGGCACCAACAACCGCGGGCTGGTGACGATGTTCGAGGGTCTGCCCTACAGGCTTCCCGACAACCTCGACCTGTACAGCAGCCAGTACGTCTCCGGGGTCAGCGCCTCGACGCTCAGCCCCGAGAAGCGGCGCACGCTGCTCGACCACACGCTGCGCTCAGAAGGCAACGCCGCGGCGCTGGTCCACAGCCTCGAACTGGAACAGCTCGAATGAGGCGGTGGCTGTGAACCGCCCGATCGTGCGTCTGTACGGGCTCGTCGCGGTGATGTTCGCGCTGCTCGTCGCGTTCACCTCGCGCTGGACGGTCTTCGAAGCATCCTCGCTGCGCGAAAACCCGCTCAACGAGCGCACGCTGCTCGAGCGCCAGCGGGTCAAGCGCGGCCCGATCCTCTCCGCCGACGGCACGGTGCTCGCCCGCGACGTGCGCGGTCCGGAAGGCATCTACCAGCGTACGTATCCGACGGGCGAGGAGTTCGCCAATGCGATCGGCTACTCCTACCTCGCCCCCGACCTCGGCAGCTCCGGGCTGGAGCTGTTTCGCAACTCGCCGCTGGAGGGCCAGAGCGCCTCTAACCTGCAAGCGATCCTCAATCAGCTCCAGGGAAAGGAACAGCAGGGGGAGACGGTGATCACGACATTGGACCCCGGCGCCCAGCAGGCCGCCAACGCCGCCCTGGCGGGCCGTGAAGGCGCGGTCGTCGCGCTGGAGCCGCGCACCGGGGCGGTCACCGTGATGGCCTCCTCGCCGAGCTACGACCCCAACGCGCTGCGCTCCACCACCACCGCCGAGGAGCTCAAAGCAGACTCCAGTGATCCGCTCGTGAACCGCGCCGTCCAGTACGGCTACGCGCCCGGCTCGACCTTCAAGATCGTCACCGCCACGGCCGCCATCGACACCGGTGCCTTCACACCCGAATCGACGCTGAGCGGGCGCAACGGCATCCTCGTCTCAGGTGTGCCGCTCGACAACGACGAGGACGAAAGCTTCGGGCAGATCACGCTCACCCAGGCGCTCGCCAAATCGGTCAACACCGTCTACGCGCAGGTGGCCGAGCGCCTCGGCAAGCGCACGCTCGCGCGCTACATGAGCCGCTTCGGCTTCGACCGCAAGCCAGAGCTCGACTACCCGGCAAGAGAACTGTCGGCCAGCGGCGAGTACGAACGCGAAACCCTGCTCCCACCCACCAGCCCCGACGTCGATCTCGGGCGCCTGGGGATCGGCCAGGACAAACTCGAGGTGACCGCGCTGCAGATGGCCGAGGTCGCCGCGGCGGTCGCCAACGGCGGGCGCCTGATGGTCCCCCATCTGACCGGCCGCATCGTCAACGCCGAAGGGGCGACGGTGCTGCGGGTGACCCCGCGCGTGCAGTCGGTCGTGATGAAACCGTCGACCGCGACGGCCGTCACGTCGATGATGGAGGCCGTCGTCAACGAAGGCACAGGCGAAGCCGCGAAGATTCCCGGTGTGCAGGTGGCGGGCAAGACGGGCACCGCCGAAACGCAGATCGGCGACGCGCTCAACGACGTGTGGTTCATCGCCTTCGCCCCCGCGACCGACCCGCGCGTGGTGGTCGCGGCGACGCTCAGGCGCGTCCCCGGCTACGGCGCCGCCTACGCGCTGCCGGTCGCCAAACGGGTGATGGAAAGCCTGCTCCATGATTGACCCCGAGACGATCATCGACGGTCGCTACAGGGTGATCTCGCGCCTGGGCTCCGGGGGCATGGCGGACGTGTACCTCGCGCAGGACCAGCTCCTGGGCCGCGAGGTCGCGGTCAAGGTCCTGCACCACCACTTCTCCGAAGACCAGGAGTTCGTCGAGCGCTTCCGGCGCGAGGCCTCGAGCGCCGCGGCGCTGTCGCACCCGAACATCGTCGCCATCTTCGATCGCGGCGAGTGGAACGGCACCTACTACATCGCGATGGAGTACGTGGCCGGGCGCTCGCTCAAGACGATCGTGCGCGAACAGGGCGCGCTCGACACCGCCACGGCGATCGACATCGTCGTGCAGATCCTGCGCGCGGCGCGCTTCGCCCACAGGCGCGGCGTCATCCACCGCGATCTGAAGCCCCACAACGTGATCATCGACGAAGAGGGCCGCGCGCGCGTGACCGACTTCGGGATCGCGCGCGCGGGCGCGTCGGACATGACGCTCACGGGGTCGATCATGGGCACCGCCCAGTACCTGTCCCCAGAGCAGGCCCAGGGGCTGGCGGTGAGCGCCTCCTCCGACCTGTACTCGGTCGGCGTGATCCTGTACGAGCTGCTGACCGGAGCCGTCCCCTTCGAGGGCGAGACCGCCGTGGCGATCGCCTTCAAGCAGGTCTCGGCCGAGCCGCTCCCGCCGAGCGCGCTCAACCCGGCGCTCCCGCACTCGCTCGACGCGGTCGTCTTGCGCGCGCTCGCCAAGGATCCCGCTCAACGCTACGCCGACGCCGACGAGCTGATCGCGGCGCTCGAACGCGAGCGAGCGGCGCTGCCCACGTTCTCTGGCGCGCCCGCGTCCGCTCCAGCGTCCGCCGTCCCCCACGCCCACATCTACCACGCCCACGTCCCGCCATCGACGACGCTGGCGCCCGCCACCGGGTCGCTGTTGTTCGCCGCGCCCGCCACCGGGCAGTACCAGACAGAGGATGGGCAGGCGCCGCAGGACCGCCGCCGGCGCAGGCGCCGGGCGCTGCTGTGGACGCTGGCCGTGGTCGTCCTGGCGGCGGTGGCAGCGCTGGTGCTGGCGCTGGTGCTGACCCAGGGGAGCAAAACGGTGAACGTGCCAAACGTGACCGGGCAGACCGAACAGGCGGCCGGGGCCACCCTGCGCAGCGCGGGGCTGGACCCCGTGCCCTCGCTCGCGTCGAGCACGAAGGTCCACGCGGGCCTGGTGATCAGCCAGGCGCCCGCCGAGGGTAGCGCTGTGAAGAAGGGGAGCTCGGTCAGCATCGTGGTCTCGGGCGGCCCCTCGAGCGCGCCGCTGATCGGCGTCGCGGGCCTCAGCTCCGCCAAGGCGCAGGCCGAGCTGCACAGGGCCGGCTACAAGACGAAGGTCAAGACCGAGTCCAGCAAGACGGTCGAAGCGGGTCTCGTGATCGGCACCGAACCGGCCGCCGAAACCGAGGTGCAGGAAGGCATCCTCGTCACCGTGCTGGTCTCCAGCGGGCCCGCGCCGGTGCGCGTGCCGGACGTCACCGGGCAATCGCTGGAAGCGGCGCAAGCGACGCTCACCAACGCCGAACTGGCGCTGGGCACGGTCACCAAGCGAGTCTCGAGCACGCAGGCACCCGGCACGGTGCTCGCGCAGTCTCCCGCCGCTGGCGGCTCGCTGCACGTCGGTGGGAAGGTCGACGTGACCGTCGCGCAGGCTCCCCCCGAAGTCGCGGTTCCCGAAGTCGTCGGCGCGACCGAAGTGGCGGCGGCGGCCGCGCTCAAGCGCGCCGGCTTCAAGTCCAACACGGTGACCACTCCCGCGACCGAAGCGGCGCAGGTGGGCGTGGTGCTCGAGCAGAGCCCGGCCGCCAGCTCCAAGGCGCGCAAGGGGACCACGGTGACGATCACAGTCGGCGCGCAGTCGGCGACCACGCCCACGACGCCCACCACCCCGCCGACCACGCCGACACCGCCGGCGACACCACCCGCGACCGAATGAGCGCCGGCGTGGACATGGACGACTCCGTCCCCGGCGAGGCGCTCGCCGTCGCCGTGCTCGCCGGCGGACGCTCCTCCGAGCACGACGTGTCGCTGTCCTCCGCCGCGGCCGTGCGCGACGGGCTGCGCGCGGCCGGGCACGAGGTCGTGTGGGTGGAGATCGGCCGCGACGGCGTGTGGCGCCGCGACGGGCAGCCGCTGAGCGTCACGCCGGGAGGCGGGCTGCTCGGGGTGGACCTTGCCTTTCCCGTGCTCCACGGCCCGTTCGGCGAGGACGGAACCGTGCAGGGACTGCTGGAGACGCTCGACGTGGCCTACGTGGGGGCCGGTGTGGCGGCGTCGGCGGTGAGCCTGGACAAGGTGCTGTTCAAGCAGCTGATGTCTGCCGTCGGCATCCCTCAGGTGGGCTACGTGGGTGTGCGCGCGGATCGCTTCGGGCGCTCGCGCGAGCACGCGCTCGCCGAGCTCGCGCGGATCGCCACGCTCGGTCTGCCGGTGTTCGTCAAGCCAGCGCATCTGGGCTCCTCGGTGGGCATCGTCAAGGTCAGCGCCGAGGAGGATCTGGAGCAGGCGCTCGAGGAGGCGTTCGTGTACGACGGCCTGGCGATCGTCGAGGCGATGGCCAAGGGCATCGAGGTCGAGTGCGGTGTGCTCGGCGTGCTCGGCGGCGAGCACGCCGACGGCGAGGCGGCGATCGCATCCGAGCCTGGGGAGATCGTGTTCTCCGGGGAGTTCTACGACTTCGGCGCCAAGTACTCCTCCGGCGGCATGGAGTTGAGGATCCCCGCCGGGATCTCCGCGAGCGCGAGCGAGCAGGTCAGGCGGCTGGCCGTGCGTGCGTTCCTGGCCGCCGGCTGCGAGGGCCTGGCGCGCGTGGACTTCTTCGTCGAAGGAGAGCGGGTGCTCGTCAACGAGCTGAACACGATGCCCGGCTTCACGCCCACGAGCGTGTACGCCAAGCTGCTCGCCGCCTCGGGCGTCGCCTACCCGCGGCTCGTCGATCGCCTGTGCCGGCTGGCGCTCGAGCGTCACGAGCGCAGGCGCGCGTACAGCTACTGAGAATCGCCGCGAGCACCCGCCCCGGAGCTGCTTCTGAACAGCGTCAGCTCGTTGAGCGTCGCCGACTCCATCCCCGGCGGCAGCGTCGTCAGCCACACCAGGTAGTAGCGGTGGGCACGCCCGGACAGCGACAGCGGGATGCGTTCGCCGCTGTGGACGTCAGTGCTGGCGCCGACAGGCCCCTGCCAGCCGCGTGCGCTCAGTGACGCGGAGCTGCCGTAGGGCAGTTCCAGGTCGATGTGATCGGCGGCGTAGACCTGCACGGCAAAGCCCGGCGTCGGCGTCTGGATCTCCAGCGCCCGGGCGAGCACCGTGGGGGCCGCGTCGAGGTAGACGCCCGTGCCGACGCCGCCGGGCTTCTTGAGCGTGCCGCCGAAGTATTCCTCGCTGCTCCACGTCGTATTGGGGTCGCCGTCGACGACGTTCTCGATCTGGTCGCGGTTTTCCGGGCCCGTCCCGAATGGGTTGTAGTCGTGGGCGGCGGTCTGGGTCAGCTGCACCGGTTCCAGGCCGGCGTGACCGGTGACGCCCGGCGTCACCCCCGCGCCGCTGTGCGTCTGTCCGGCGGCGAGGATCAGCGCGATCGCCGCCGTCGCCACCACCAGCGCGAGCGAGACCGCCCAGCGGGCGGGGTGGCGCATCCGCCATGGAAGCCGCCGGCGAGCCGGGGCGGGGAGGGTGCGCAGCACGCTCGTCACCTCGCCGGTGGCCTGGCCGGCGCGCGAGGCCTCGACGGCGAGCACCTCCTCAAGATCGGCGACCATGCTCGCCGCGTCAGGGTAGCGGCGCGCGAGGTCCTTGGAGACCGCGCGATCGACCACCGCCGCGGTGGCCGCGGAGAGCTCGGGGCGCAGCCTCTGCACGTCGGGGATGTCCTCGCGCACGTGCTTCATCGCCACCGCCACCGGCGAGCTGCCGTGGAAGGGAACGTCGCCGGTGAGCATCTCGAACAGCACCACTCCCAGCGAGTACACGTCGGACTGCCCGGTGACGGGTTGTCCGAGCGCCTGCTCGGGCGAGACGTAGTCGGTCGTGCCGAGCACCCGTCCCGCCATCGTCAGACCTTCCTCTGAGAGCGTGCGCGCGATCCCGAAGTCCGTGATCTTGGCGCCGCCTTCCTCGCTGATGAGCACGTTGTGAGGCTTGACGTCGCGATGCACGATCTGGTGCTCATGGGCGGCGCCGAGCGCGCGCGCGATCTCGATCGCGTACGCGATCGCCTGCGCGATCTCCAGCGGCGCTTCGCGGCGGATGACGTCCTTGAGCGTCTGACCGTCGACGTACTCGAGCACGATGTACGGCGTCTCGCTCGCCCCGTGAGGGTGGGTGGGGTCCGATCCTCCGCCGTTCGGCGCGGGCTCCTCGCCGGCGTCGATCACGGTGACCACGTGCGGGTGGCTGAGCTGCGCCACCGAGCGCGCCTCCCTGCGAAAGCGCTCGAGCTGGTCGGAGTCGGCGGCGATGTCGCGGTGCATCAGCTTGATCGCCACCGGGCGCTCGAGCACCGTGTCAAACGCGCGGTACACCGTCGACATCCCTCCGCGCCCGATCTCCGCGTCGAGGCGGTAGCGTCCGCCGATCACGGTTCCGAGCAGAGCCATCGACCCCTATTGTGCGCGCACGCCAGGCGGGTGGCGCCGCAGTCGCGAGATCACGAGCGCCGCGAGCAGGCAGCGGTAGAGCGAGTACGGCCACAGGGCGTGCCCGTCACGCAGCCGGCGATCCAGCACACGCACGCTCGCAAGCGTCGAGAGGAACGCGCTCGCCCCGCCGAGCGCCAGCGCCGCGCGCTGCTCGCGCGGAGCGCCCGAGCGGCGCATGCGCGCGCCCTTGAGGGCGCTCGCGCCGAACAGGATCGGCAGCCCGGCGTGCCACGAGAGCGCCTGCGCGGCGCCGCGCCCGAAGCCGCGCGCGCGCGCGGCCGTCAGCGTCGCCCCGTTGCGCGAGACCCCCGGGATCAGCGCCGCCGCCTGGGCGAGCCCGAGCGCGAGCCCGTCGCCGGCGGTCGCATCCTCGCTCGCGCGTCCCTCGTCCGCCCGTCTCTGCGCGCGCGTGTCGGCGAGCGCCATCGCCAGGCCGCCGCCGGCCAGGCCGACGGCGATCGAGCGGGGCCCGCCGAGGCGGCGCTCGACCACCGGACCGAGCGCGTAGCCGACAAGCGCGGGGGGCGCCAGCGAGAGCGCGATCACGCCCGCCCGACGCGGACTGAGGCCCGCGAGCTCGCGCCGCAGCTCGCCCCGCATGTGGATCGCCAGCGCCAGCGCCGCGCCGGCGTGCAGCGCCACCTCGAAGGACTTGCGCGCCTCCCCGTCCAGCTGCGCATACGGCCAGCGCGCAAGCCACGGGACCAGCTCCGTGTGCGCGGAGGAGGACACGGGCGCCAGCTCCGCGGGGCCCTGCAACAGGCCCAGCGCCACCGCGTGGCGAAGCGCAAGCGAACCCTCAGCCGACGGCATCGGCCGCCGGGTCGCGGCGAGCACGGCGCCGGCGCACGAGCGCGTACACGATGCCCACGACGACCAGCGCGACGACCGCGTAGTCGACGTACTCGAAGCCCTTGCGCACGCTCGTCCAGTCGCCGCCCAGCGCGTGGCCGGCGAGCGCCAGCCCCAGCACCCACGGGAACGTGCCGATCAGCGAGAGCACGGTGAAGCGCACGATCGGCATCCTCGCCACCCCGGCGGGCAGCGACACGAACGCCCGCACGAACGGGACCAGACGCCCGAACAGGACCGCAATCTCACCGTAGCGCTCGAACCAACGCTCGGCACGCGCGATCTGCGCCGGGTGGGTGGGGATCCATTTAAGCTTGCCGCCGTGGCGTTCGAGCAGCTCCAGGCGTCCGCCACGGCCTACCGCGTAGGCGACCAACGAGCCGACCATCGTGCCGAGCAGACCGGCGAGCACGACCCCGACCAGCGTCAGGTGATGGTGCGAGGCGCTCTGGCCCGGGTCCGCGACGGCGAAGCCGGCGAACAGCATCACGACCTCGGAGGGAATCGGGATGCACGCGCTGGAGATCGCCATCAGCGCGAAGATCCACACCAGGCCGCCGTCGCGGACGAGGTGCGAGGTTTCGTTGACGAGCGATTCCGAGATCGAGGCTATGACGAGCACGAGCCGGCCAACGATAGCGTCGATCCGGGGCCGATCGCCACGGACCGTTACCGTCAGTCGGCCATGCGCGTCTGGATCGATCTGACGAACAGCCCGCACGTGCTTGTCATGCGCCCCGTGATCGAGCGCCTGCGCGCGGACGGCCACGACGTGCGCGTGACCGCGCGCGACTTCGCCCAGACGCTCGAGCTGTGCGAGCGCCTGGGCGTCGCGCACACGGCGATCGGGCATCACCGTGGCGAGCGCCTGAGCGCCAAGGCGCTCGGGCTGGCGTCGCGCTCGGCCGCGCTCGTGCGCTGGGCGAGCGCCGAGCAGCGGGGATCGGCAGGGCGCTTCGACATCGCCCTCGGCCACGGCTCCAACGACGTGAGCGTCGCGGCCGCGCTGTTGCGCATCCCCAGCGCGACGATGTTCGACTACGAGTGGGCGACGGTGCAGCACAACGTCAACTGCAGGCTGGCGCGGGCGGTGGTGGTGCCCGACGCGATCCCCCCACGGCGCCTGGAGCGCTATGGGGCGAAGGGCAAGGTGCGCGCGTACAAGGGCCTCAAGGAGGAGTACTACCTGGCGGACTTCGAGCCGCGGGACGCGGTGCTGACGGAGCTCGACCTCGACCCCGCCCGCCCGATCGTGGTCGTGCGCACGCCGCCGGAGGTGTCTCTGTATCACCGCTTCGAGAACGATCTGTTCGCGCGCGTGCTGGTGCGGCTGAGCTCCGCCGCCGGCGAGCACGGCACCCAGCCGGTGGTGCTGCCGCGCGTGGCCCACCAGCGCGAGGAGCTGCGACGCGTCCCCGGCTTCGTCGTCCCCGAGCACGCGATCGACGCGCAGTCGCTGATCGCGCACGCCGACCTGGTGATCTCCGCCGGGGGCACCATGAACCGCGAGGCGGTCGCGCTGGGCACGCCTGTGTACACGACCTTCCAAGGTCGCATGGGGGCGGTCGACAAGCGGCTGATCGACGAAGGCCGCCTGCGGATGCTGCGCGACGCGCAGGAGCTCGACCTCGGCAAGCGCGACCGCGCAGGCGACCCGGCACGCGTGCGTCGCGACCCGCGCGCGCTGGTCGAGCTGCTGCTGTCGCCCGTCAGCCCGCGCTCGGAGCGATCGCCTGCTGCGACGCCACAGTCGCAGTAGCCGCATACAATCTTCACAATGCGCCGACGGATCCGCTCGGTGGCCGTTCCCCTCCACCGTCGCGCGCTGCCGCAGCTGGCAGTGGACGGGGCGCTGGTCGCATTCGCGTACAACCTCGCCTTCCAGCTGCGGCTCACCACCAGGCTGCCGCCGCACTACAACGAGCTGCGCGCCGACACGATCTGGTGGGTGCTCGCCGGGAGCCTGCCCGTGCTCGTGCTGGCGCGCGTGTACCAGCGTCGCTGGCGCTATGCGGGCCAGCGCGACTACGAGGCGGTCGTGCTCGCGGTCGTGCTGATCGTGCTGTTGACGGTGGCTGGCGTGGAGATCCTGCGCCCGGTGCATCGCTACATCGAAACGGGGCACCCACCCGGCCACGCGGCGGCGGTCGCGGTCATGCTCCCGGACACCGTGATCGTGCTGTTCGCGCTGCTCTCGATCGTCTTCCTGGTAGGCATCCGCGCGCTCGCGCGCACGCTGTACGAGCGCAGGCCGCTCGCGGCGTTCCGCAGCCCGCGGCGCGACCAGCGCACGGTGCTGATCGCCGGCGCCGGCGAGGGCGGACGGCTGGTCGCCCGCGAGATCATGCGCAACCGCGACCTCGGCCTCGCGCCCGTGGGCTTCGTCGACGACGACCCCACCAAGCGAAGGCTGCGCATCGAAGGCCTGCGCGTGCGTGGCAACACCGAAGAGGACCTGCCGCGCATCCTCGACGAAGCCGAGCCCGACGAAGTGATCATCGCCATCCCCTCCGCGCCCGGCTCGACTCGCGCGCGGATCGTGCGCGAGTGCCGCACGCGTGCGATCCCCGTGCGCACGCTGCCGACGGTGTTCGAGCTGCTGCAGACGCGCGGCGCGCTCGCGCGCCAGATGCGCGAGGTCCGCGTCGAGGACGTGCTCGGCCGTGAGCCCGTGCACATGGAGCTCGAGCGCGTGGGCGCCTACCTGGCCGGGCAGACCGTGCTCGTGACCGGCGCCGGCGGCTCGATCGGCTCGGAGCTGTGCCGCCAGATCGCGCGCGTGGAGCCGCACCGGATCGTGCTGCTCGACCATGCCGAGGACAACCTCTTCTCGATTCAGCGCGAGCTGGAAGACGAGCGCCACGTCCCGTCCTCGATGCTCGCCGCCGTGCTCGCCGACTGCAAGGAGGAGGAGCGCATGCGCGAGGTCTTCGCCGAGCACGCGCCGACGATCGTCTTCCACGCCGCCGCCTACAAGCACGTCGGGCTGATGGAGGCCAACCCGGTCGAGGCGGTGCGCAACAACGCGATCGGCACGAAGGTCGTCGCCCACATCGCCGGCGGGAGCGGTGTCGCGCGCTTCGTGCTGGTCTCGACCGACAAGGCGGTCGACCCCGCGACCGTGATGGGTGCTTCCAAGGCGCTCGCGGAGTTCGCGCTGGAGGCCGCCGCCGCCCGTTTTCCGGACACCTGCTTCGCGGCCGTGCGCTTCGGCAACGTGCTCGGCTCCTCCGGCAGCGTCGTGCCGATCTTCCGCCGCCAGATCGAGCGCGGCGGCCCCGTGACCGTGACCGACGAGCGGATGACGCGCTACTTCATGACGATTCCCGAGGCCGTCCAGCTGATCATCCGCTCCGGGTCGCTGGCGCGCCTGCGCGGTGCGGAGGTGTTCGTGCTCGACATGGGCGAACCGGTCAAGATCATGGATCTAGCCCGCGCGATGATCGAGCTCTCGGGCCTGGACCCCGACCGCGACATCGACATCGAGATCGTCGGGAGCCGGCCTGGCGAGAAGCTCCACGAGGAGCTGTTCAACGGCTACGAGCGCCGCCGGGGGACCTCCGCCGAGAAGATCCTGCTGGCCGACCGCGAGCCGCTGGCGGTCGACGAGGTCGAGGCGATGTTCGCCGAGATCGGGCTGCTGGTGCTCGAGGGCGACGCGGCGGGGCTGGCGGCGAAGGTGTCCGAGCTGACCGCCGCGCACAGGGATGCGCCGACGGAGGGGCCCGGTGAGCCGCCCGAGCACGCCGAGCCCGCCGCCGGCGAGCACAGCGAGGGGGAGTCCCACGACGAGCAGGCCCAGCGCGAGGCGCCTGCTCCCCTCGTACACTCCCCGCATTCATGATCTATCTGCCGTTCGCGCTCTCGCTTTCGAGCACGTTCACCAAGATCGGGGCGATCGGGGCGTTTGCCGCGCTGGTCGGCATCGCGATCCTCTCCCTGCTCGTCTTCTCCCAGGCGCGCGAGCTCAAGCGCCTGCGCGAGTGGGCCGGGCGCGCCCCTGAGCGCGCCGCCGAGCTCGAGCAGCGCGTCAGCGCCGTAGCCGCGGCTCGCGTCCAGCAGCAGGTTCCAGGCGCCCCCGTGGCGAGCCCCGTCCCGCGCGCTGCGCCGCTCCAGGCCCGCGCGGCAGCCGCCGGCGCCGCTCCCGCCACGCGCGTGGTCGCCACGCCCCTGCACCCCGGCGCGCCGTCGCCCACGGCCCAGCCGTTGACCGCGAGCGGAGCGCCTGTCACGCCGTCAGCCCCCGTCGCCCCCGGCGCTCCGCCGGTCCCCGACGTTCCCCCGCAACCGGCCCGGCCCGCCGCTCCCGTTCCCGCGAACGCGCCCAAATTGCCGGCGCCTACGCCCGCGGCGAGCCCCGTCGGCGCGCCCGCATCCGCGGCCGGCGCCGCGCAGAGCCGACCCGTCGGCGCGAGCGCGTCCCCTCCTGGCCTCGCCGCTCCGGGTACGCCCGCTCCCCCCGCTCCGGCCACAGCCGCGGCCGCGGCCGGCATGGCTGCCTCCGCGGCTCCGCCGCGCGCTCCCAGCCCGCCGCGCCCGCCCGCCCCGCAGGCGCAGCCACCCGCGCAGCCGCCCGCCCCCCAGGCCGCGCCGGTCCCAGCCGCGCCGCAGCCGCCGGCAGCCGCCGCGCCTTCCGCGTCCGTCCCGCCCGCACCGCCACTGCGGCCCCCCGTGTCGCAGGCGCCGCCGGTCTCGCCGCCGCCACCGGTCATGCCACGCCCGCCGGCCCCACCGGCGACCGTCGCCGCGGCGGTGGAGGGCCGATCGGTGTACGCCGCCAAACGCTCGCCGCGCAGGGTGGCGGCGCTGGTGGCGGTCGCCCTGATCGTCGTGGCGGCGGCCGCGGCGGTCGCCGTGACCGCGCTCGGCGGATCCTCGAAGGACAAAGCGCAAACGGCCGCGGCGAAGATCGCCACCACGCCGGGCGGCGCGCACGCGCAACGGTCCGCGCACAAAGCCGCACCCAAAGCGCCGACCGTGAGTCCCGCGGAAACGACGGTGACGGTCCTGAACGCGACCGAAGCCGAAGGTCTCGCGCACCGCACGGCCAGCGAACTGCAGCAGAACGGCTACTCCGAGGCGACGGCGATGAACGGGAAACCTCCCGGCTCGGGCCTCCTCAGCGTCGTCGAGTACGCCAGCGGCCACAAGGCGGAAGCCGAAGGCGTCGCGCGCTCGGCGGATGTGACGCACGTGGAGCCGATCGAAGCGGCGGTGACGGCGCTCGCCGGCTCGGCGAACGTGGTGGTGATCGTCGGCGCCGACAAGGACAAAGAAGCGTCAGAAGCGTCGAGCCCATAGCCGGCTTCCTGGACATCCCCGCGCGGTCGGTCAAGCCGCGTGAGCACGGCATCACCCACGTGATCGATCGGGGGCTGTCGGTCGCGGAGGCGGCCGGGATGCTCGAGGTCGCGGGCGACAGCGTCGACATCGTCAAGCTCGGCTGGGGCACGGCGCTGGTGACGGGCAACCTGAAGCCCAAGCTCGAGCTGTACGAGGCGCACGGCATCCCCGTCGTGCTCGGCGGCACGTTGACCGAGGTGGCCATCCGCCAGGGGCGCATTGACGGCTTGGTCGCGTGGCTGCGCGAGCTCGGCCTGCGTCACGTCGAGATCTCCGACGGCACGATCACGCTCGCGGCCGACGTCAAGCGCGAGCTGATCGAACGCCTGTCACACGAGTTCACCGTGCTCGCGGAGGTCGGCAGCAAGGACGCGGACTTCATCATGGCTCCCTACATCTGGGTGGAGCAGATCGAGCGCGACCTCGCGGCGGGTGCGTGGAAGGTGATCGCCGAGGCGCGCGAGTCCGGCACAGCGGGCATCTACCGCGCCAACGGCGAAGTACGCACCGGGCTGATCGACGAGATCGCGCACGCGATCGATCCCGAGCGCCTGATCTTCGACGCGCCGCTTCAGCGCCAGCAGGTGTGGCTGCTGACGCGCTTCGGCACCGAGTGCAGCCTCGGCAACATCGCGCCCGCCGACGTGCTCTCGCTGGAGACGCTGCGCCTGGGGCTGCGCTCGGACACGGTCGAGCGGTTCGCGCTTGGCGGCGAGGATTGACCGAGGCGGGCGCCGGCGTGGATGACGGAGGGGGGCGTGCTCTGGCGGCGCCGGGCAGCGACCCGCTCGCGCGGCTCGTGTTCGCGCTGCTGGTGCTCGCCTGCTTCGCGGCGTTCCTGATCACGCAGCGGCTGAAGCACACGCCGACCGCGGTGCAGGAACCCAAGCGCACGCCGTTCTTCTCGCCGTACCCGAGCGGGCACGTCAAACAGGAGGCGATCTCGTTCAAGCTCGCGGACGCCGAAGCGGTGACGGTGACTATCATCGACTCCAGTGGCAACACCGTCGCGACGCTCGTTCGCGACCACCCGCTCGCCCGCTATAAAGTGTTCTCGCTGGTCTGGAACGGGCACAGGGGCACAGCCCGGCGCTACGGCACGCAGACGAGCCCCGGCGGCCTGACGGTCCTGGTGCCCGAGAACGAAGGCGCGCTCGCGCCCGCGGGGGAATATCGCGTGCGTATCGCCCTCGCCCACCACAGCCCGGTGCTGATGCCTTCCGGCTTCACGCTGGTGGCGCCGTGAGCGCCGTCCTGGGGACCGTGCCCGCGACAAGCCTGCCGAGCGCCGGCACGCTCGCGGCGGGGCTCGCCCTCGCCTTCGTCGTGATCGCGGCGCTCGTCGTCGTGATGCGCCGCCGCGCCGACGCCTTTCCGCTGCTGGCCGTGTTCGCGCTCCCCTTCAGGGTGCCGATCGCGACCGAGGGCAGGACCGTCAACCTGCTCGTGCCCCTGTATCTGGTCGTCGCGGCGGGGACGATCACGCACCTGCTGCCGCGGCTGCTCGGCAGAGGCGAGCGCCGCGATCCCTCCCGCGGCGAAAGCGGCGGTCTCTCGCCCACGCGGGCGAGCTGGTGGACCTCGCCGCGGAGCGTCGAATGGCTGCTGTTCGCCGCCGTCGGCCTGTACGCGCTGCAGACGCTCTACTCGAGCGACCGTGGCAAGGCGGCCGAGAACATCGCCTTCTTCTACGTGCCGTTCGCGCTGCTGTTCCTGATCCTGCGCGACGTGCGCTGGACGCGCGAGCTGCTGGCGCGCTGCCTCGGCGTGGCGGTCGCGCTGGCGGTGCTGTTCGCGGGCGTCGGCTTCATCGAGTACTACCGCAAGGCGCTGTTCCTGAACCCGAAGGTGGTGGCGGCCAACCAGTACGACAACTACTTCCGCGTCAACTCCGTGTTCTTCGACCCCAGCATCTACGGGCGCTTCCTCGCGCTGGTGGTGATCGCCGTCACGACCGTCGTGCTCAGCGCTCGACGAGCGCTCGGCGACTCCGCCGCGATCCTGCGCGCGCGCCGGCGCGAGCTGCTGGCGGGGGCGGCGGTGCTGGCGTGGCTGCTGGCCGGGCTCGTCACGAGCTTCTCGCAGTCGAGCATCGCCGCGCTGCTGCTGGGGCTGGCGGTGCTGGGCGCGTGGTGCTGGGGCGTGCGCGCCACCGTGCTGGCGTCGGCCGCCGTGGTCGCGATCGCGGGGCTGCTCGTGCTCCTCGCGCCCGCCAGCCTGCACTTCGGGCTGAAGGGCGCGAAAGGGTCGGCCAGCAACGCCACCAGCGGGCGCACGACGTTGATCTCCGGGGGTCTCGAACTGTTCGCCAAACGCCCGCTCGAGGGCTACGGCTCGGGGTCCTTCGAAACCGAGTACAAGCTCCACAGCAAGGCCGCGCAGGCGAGCACCGAGAACGCGGTGTCGGCGTCGCACACGATCCCCATCACGGTCGCCGCCGAGCAGGGCATCATCGGGCTGGCTGTGTACGTGGCGCTGCTCGCCGCCGCCTTCCTCGTCCTCTTCCGCGGCGCCGGGCGCTCGCCGCCGCGGATCGCGGTCGCTGCGTGCTTCGCGGCGCTCGTGCTGCACACGTGGACGTACGCAGACTTCCTCGAAGACCCGTTCACATGGACGCTGCTGGCCGTCGGGGTCGCTTTGGCACGCGCGGGCGGATCTTGGGAGGCGCGCTCGCGCGCTCCCTCGTACAGCTCCGTCGGCGCCGGCCAACACAGCCCGTGACGGCCGATAGGTTCTGAGCTGTGCTCGGCTACCTCAAGCGCCTGGTGACGACGGGGGCGGCCTACCAGTTCGGGGACATCCTCGCCAAGGGCCTGGCGCTGCTGACGCTGCCGCTGTACACGCGCCACGTGGGCACCAAGTCCTACGGGGCCGCCGAATCGCTCCTGACGGCGGTGATCCTCACGAGCATCCTGCTGCGCGCCGGCGTCGGCGAGGCTTTCATCCGCTTCTACTTCAACGACGCGGACACGGCCCGTCGCGACCGGGTCGCACGCACGGCGACGGCCACGGTGGCATGGACGACGACCGTCGCCTCGCTGGTGGCGGTGGCGTTCGCGGGGGAGCTGTCGAAACTGCTGCTCGGTCAGCACGATCCGCTGCTGATCGACTGCGCGATCCTTGGGCTGTGGGCGTTCACGAACCTGGAAATGGCCTACGCGCAGTTGCGCGTGGACCAGCGCACGCGCGCATACGTGTACGCATCGGGCGCGAACGTGACGATGACTGTCGCGTTCACCGTCTTTCTCGTCGTGTTCGCCAACCAGGGCGCGCGCGGCCTGCTGCTCGGCAACTTCGGCGCCTCGGCGGTGGTGCTGCTGGGCCTGTGGTGGGTGCTGCGCCGGCGCTTCTCGCTGCGTGTGCAGGTCTCTGACCTACGCGCGATGCTGCGTTTTGGCCTGCCAACGGTGCCGGCGGACGCGAGCGTGTACGCGCTGCAGGTGGCGGACCGCTTCTATCTGCTTCGTGTCTACAGCGAGGGCTCCGCGGGGCTGTACGCGGTCGCGCTCAAACTCGCGACGGTCGTGTTCGTGGCCGTGCGCGGCTTTCAGTACGCGTGGCCGCCGTTGGCGTACTCGATCGACAGCGACGAGGAAGCGGCAAAGCTGTACTCGCTCGTGACGACCTACTACACGCTCGCCACCGGTGTGGTGGTGTGCGGCGTGGCGCTGCTCGGGCGCTGGATGGTGCGGCTGCTGGCGGGCCCCGAATATCTCGACGCCTACAAAGCGTTGCCGTGGCTGGCGCTCGGCTGGGCGCTGTACGGGCTGTACCTAGTGTTCGTCGTGATCGCCGGGCGCGCGCGTGTCACCACGCGCAACTTCCCCGCCGCCGCCGCTGGGCTGGCCGTGAACGTGGCGCTGCTGTTGCTGCTCGTTCCCCACGGCGGGGTGAACCTCGGCATCGCCGGTGCCGGCATCGCACTGTGCGGCGCGTACGCGGTGATGCTCGCCGTCATGTACCTGCTGACGCGAGGTCTTTTCAAGGTCGGGTTCGAATGGCTGCGGCTGGCACACCTCGCCGCGATCCTCGCCGGCGTGGCCGTCTCCGGTGAGCTGCTGCTGCCGACCCACGGCCTCGCCGGCCTGGCGCTGCGCGTCGTGTGGCTCGCGCTCGTGCCCGCGCTGCTGGCGCTCACGCGCTTCTTCCACCCGCACGAGCTTGTCCAGGCGCGCTCGCTCGTGACCGACGGGCGCCGGCGGGTGGCCGCCTTCCGCGCCGGGCACGGCGACGTCGAGGCGTATGCGGAGGACCCGCTGAAGGACGTCTGACGGCCGTGGACGGGGCGCCGGGCGGCGTCCTCAGTCGCTCATTTGCGCAGCACACTTCGCTCCCCGTGTCCTTGCCCGACTAGGTCCACGGCCGTCAGCCTAGTGTCGGAAATGTCTAGCCGAATGATTCTTGGCTCAAGAATGCGCATTTTGCGGCCGATGGGTGCCCTGTCGTGCCCGAGTTGACTGTCAAGCCCACCCAACGAGCCGGCGCCAAGGAGCGCCAGCGCCGCGCCGAGGCGCTGAGCCGCCATCGCGCCGACGCACGCGTGAAGAGCCTCGCCGGGGCCGGCGAGGTGGCCTACCTGCGCGAGCAGCTGCGTCTGGCCGCGCGCCTGACGTCGGAGCTGGCGACCAAGAGCGACGTAGAGGAAATGGCGCAGCTGGTCGTCGACGAGCTGCACGAGACGTTCGCCTTCTATCTCGCGGCGATCCAGCGGCTCGACGACGGCGTGCTGCGGCTGATCGCCGCGCGCGGCCCGCTGGCTGAGGTGATGACCGAGTTCCTGCTGACCGAGCAGTCGGCGTCGCAGGGCGTCAACGGGAAGGTCGCCCGCTCCGGCCACACCGCGCTCGTTCCGGACACGCGCATGGACCCCGACTACATCGTCCGCGATCCCACCACCGACCCCCGCTCCGAGCTGGCCGTCCCCGTGCTGGTGGACGGGGCGGTGTGGGGTGTGCTGAACATCGAGGCCGCCGAGCCGGGCGCGCTGGCCGAGCCCGACGCGGTGCTCGTAGAGGCGGTCGCAACGAGCTTCGGCGTGGCCGTCCACCGCGCCAAGCTGGTGAATGACCTGGAGGGCGCGTTCACGACCGCGCTCGCGGCGTTGACGAGCACGGTGGAGGCCAAGGACGACTACACGGCCTGCCACGGCGAAGACGTGGCGATGCTCGCCGAGCGGGTCGCGCTGCGCATGTCGCTGACGAGCGCGCAGGCGCGCGACGTGCGCTACGCGGCGATGCTGCACGACCTCGGCAAGGTGGCCGTCCCCAGCGAGATCCTGCTGAAGCCCGGCCCGCTGACCGACGAGGAGTGGGTGACGATGCGAAGCCACGCCGCGATCGGCGGCGAACTGGTCGAGCGCATCGACGCCTTCGCGCATCTCGCGCCGGCGGTGCGCGCGAGCCACGAGCGCTGGGACGGCGGCGGCTACCCCGACGGCCTGGCCGGCGAGGAGATCCCACTCGCCGCGCGGATCATCGCCGCGTGCGACACCTACGACGCGATCGTCACCGATCGGCCCTACCGCCCCGCGCGAACGCCGCGCGAGGCGTGCGCGGAGCTCGAGCGGGTCGCCGGCACACAGCTGGACCAGCGCATCGTCGCGGCGCTCATTGAGGAGCTGGACGCGGCCTGAGCGCGGGTGGCGGGACTCCCGCCGCGCCCGGCGTTGATCGCCGGACGTCGCAGTCGCCGATCGCTAAGCGCCGCGGTTGTACTCGGCGGCCGCCTCGCGCAGACCCTCGCCGCGGTCGGGCATAAGCGTCGCGATGACGTGGCGCCAGTAGCGCCGCGGGTCGTGCCCGGGCAGCGCCAGCGCGGCGAGCGCGCGCAGCGCGTAGCTCCAAGCTGTCAGCCAGCGCACCGCGCGCGCGCTCGCGGGAGAGTGGTGCTTGCGCATGTACAGGTCGCGCGCGCGCGCCAGTTCGACGATCCTGCGCTCGGGCAGCGCGCCCGTCGACAGCTGCTCGTGGTGCACGGCCACCGCCGCCGGCACGTACACGCTGCGCCAGCCGGCGTCGCGCAGGCGCCGGGCGAAGTCGACCTCGTCGGAGTACACGAAGAAGTCGCCGTCGAGGTAGCCCACCTGCGCTGCCGCCTCGCGCCGCACCAGCAGCGCGGAGGACTGGCACCAGTCGACCTCGCGCGTGCGCTCGCCGCGACTCTGCACCGTGTACACGCGGTGCAGCATCAGCGCGCCGGCGAGCGCCGTGACGGGCGTGGGGAAGCGCCACGCGCAGGCCTGCTCGCTCCCGTCGGGGCGCACCAGCCTGGCCCCCGCGCACGCCGCCCGCGGGCGCTCCTGTAGCGCCCGCCACAGGGCGAGCGTCGCCCCGGGGCGCAGCTCGGAGTCCTCGTTCAGCAGCAGCGCGTAGCGCCCGCGCGCGCGGTCCAGCAGCTCGGAGTCGTTCGCCGCCTTGCCGCGGCGGCGCTCCAGCGCGATCACCTCGTCCACCGCCGGGTGCTCGCGCGCCGCCTGCGCGGAGCCGTCGCGCGAGCCGTTGTCGAGCACCAGCACCTCGCTCGCGAACGGCAGGCCCGCCCGCTCGCCCGTGATCGCGTCCAGGCCGCGCAGCAGCAGCTCCCGCTGGGAGGTGTTGACGACGCAGTAGCTCAGCTCGGTGTCGGGCACCCCCGCCCGCCGCTACTTGCCGGTCGTGCGGTGCATCGTCCCGCGCGTGTGACCGCGGCTCGCCCGCCCGGTGCCCGTGCGCTCGCCCGCGCCGCCGTGGACGGGCGGCGGTGTGCGCCGGATCAGCAGCCGCAGCGCACGGTCGCCGGGCCCCTCCTCGGTGCGCTCGCTCAGCGTCTGCGGATGGACCGTGCGGAATAGCGGGCCGCGCCCGGCGTCCAGCACCGCCACCACCACCTTCGTCCTGCTCGGCGTGTCGAACACGATGCCGTCCTGCTCAGGGCCGCCGCCGGCGACCTTCACGAGCTCGCCCACGCTGATCGGCTCCATCGTCACAGCCTACCTGGCCCGCGCCCGGCGCCGATGGGCCCAAGGATGCCCAGGTCGCGCATCTCACAGGATCTTCACATTCCGGCCGAGCCGCGCGGGCAGTAGATCCCCAGCAGCGGATCAGTCGAGAGCGCACACGCACACGAGTGGAGACCAGATGAACGACCGTCCAGATCGTTTCGACCCGAAGATCACCCGTCGCACGCTGCTGCGCCGTGGCGGATCCGCGGGCGCCGCGCTCGCGAGCGTGTCGGGCGCCGGTGGGCGCCTGCGGGCCGCTGCCGCGGCCGCCTCGACTGTGCGCGCACCCGACAGCCTGCCCGACCCGAGGCGCGCGGCTGGGACGGTCGACGAAGCGCTCCCGTTCGATCACATCGTGGTCGTGATGATGGAGAACCACTCGTTCGACAACCTGCTGGGCGCGCTGTCGCGCTCGGGCCAGCCGCGCGCCGATGGACTGCGCTTCAACCACCTGGGCGTCGCGCGCAACTCGAACCCCGACGCCAATGGCGTATCGGTGCCGTCGTTCGTGATCCCCACGACCGCGCAGGCGCCGTCGGTCACGCAGACGTGGAACGCGACCCACGAGCAGATCGACGGCGGCAAGATGGACGGCTTCGTGCGCTCGGTCGAATCGCACGAGCCGATGGGCTACTGGACCGAAGACGTGCTGCCGTTCGCGTACTCGTTCGCGCGCGCCTTCTGCCTCGCCAACCGCTGGTTCTGCTCGGCGCCGTGCCAGACCTACCCCAACCGCCGCTTCCTGATGGCGGGCACGGCCTACGGCGACATCGCCACGAACACGGAAAGCCTGGAGGACCCGCCACCGCCCAACGGCACGATCTTCGACCGCCTGCACGCCTACGGGATCAGCTGGCGCAACTACTTCACGGACCTGCCGCAGACGGCGATCATCCCCACGATCATCGAGAAATACCCCACCAACCTGGCCCCGATCGCGGAGTTCCTCGCCGACTGCGCGACCGGCAGCCTGCCGTCGGTGAGCTTCGTCGACCCCGAGTTCGGGGCGTTGACGGACATCGGCGGGCCGCTCGCCTCACTGCCGGGCATGGAAGCGATCGCCGGCAAGCTCGACACGACCGGCGGCGACGAGGAGAGCGAACAGAACATGGACTACGGCGAGTACTGGGCCTACCACATCGTCAACGCCGTGCTGCGCTCTCCCGCCTGGCCGCGCACGCTGCTCATCTACACCTACGACGAGCACGGCGGCTACTACGACCACGTGCCACCGCCCGCGGCGATCGCGCCCGACTCGATCCCGCCGGAACTGGCCGCCGGCGACGCCCCCGGCGGCTATGACCTCTACGGCCCGCGCGTCCCCGCGGTCGTGGCCTCCCCGTACTCCAAGACGAACGCGGTCACCAACGTCGTGCACGACCACACCTCGGTGCTTGCCACGATCGAGGCCAAGTGGAACCTCCCGGCGCTCACCTACCGCGACGCCAACGCGCGCACGGTCGAGGACTTCCTCGATCTGAGCAGCGCCGCGTTCCTGAGCCCGCCGACGATCGCCGAACCGCCGGCGCCGGTCGAAGCGGTCACGACCACATGAGAGAGGACCGCCATGCGCACCATGATCCGTAACTCGGCGATCGCGATCGCCGCGGCTGCGCTGGCGTGCGGAGCGACCGCAAGTAGCGCGGCCGCGCACGCCGCGTACAAGCAGCCGAAGGTCCGACACGTGTTCGTGATCATGCTCGAGAACGAGGACTATGCGAGCACGTTCGGGGAACCGGCCGGCGACCCCTACCTGGCGCAGACGCTGCCCGCCGAGGGCGCGCTGCTCGAGGACTACTACGCCACCGGCCACGAGAGCAACGACAACTACATCTCGATCGTCTCCGGGCAGCCGCCGAACCCCGACAACCAGGCCGACTGCCAGCTCTTCGACGAATTCCTCGCCCCGGCCACGCTCGCCGACGGCGTGGAGTCAGGCATCGGCTGCGTGTACCCGCCGAACGTGGAGAACATCGGCACGCAGCTGTCCGCGCGCAAGCTGACGTGGAAGGCGTACGAGCAGGACATGGGCAACGACCCCAACCGTGAGGCCGCGGCCTGCGGGCACCCGGCGCTGAACAGCAAGGACGAAACCCAGGACGCCGTCGAAGGCGATGGCTATGCGACGCGCCACGACCCGTTCGTGTACTTCCAGTCGGTGATCGACGATGAGAGCTACTGCGACGCGCACGTCGTCGCGATGGGCTCGCCGAGCGGTGCGATGCCCGCGAGCGCCCTGCGCGGCGAGACCGGGCTCGCGACGGACCTCGCGTCGATCGCCAAGACCCCGAACCTCTCGTTCATCACCCCCAACCTGTGCAACGACGGCCACGACTACCCGTGCACCAACCAGCCGAGCGGCGCCTCTGCGCTCGCCGACATCGACGGCTTCCTCGAAACGTGGGTGCCGAAGATCACCGCCTCGCCCGCCTTCCGCAAGAACGGGCTGCTGGAGATCACCTTCGACGAGTCCGACGGGCCGCAGTCGGACGCTTCGTCCTGCTGCGACGAGGAACCGGGGCCCGACTCCCCGCTACCGGGCATCACCGGCCCCGGGGGCGGCAGGATCGGCGCGGTGCTGATCTCCCCGTTCATCGAGCCCGGCACCATCAGCGCCACCCCGTACGACCACTACTCCTCCCTGGCCACCTTCGAGTCGCTGTTCGGCCTGCCCCGTCTGGCCGACGCCGCGACCGTGCCGGCGATCTTCGGCGCCGACGTCTTCACCGCCGCCAAATAGCGAGCGCCTGGCGCTCACGCGGCGCGCACGGGCCCGATTGGCGCGCTCTGTCGGGACACTCGCCGGCCCGGGCGCATACGCTCTAACGCGTGCACGCCCTGGAGAAGCTGCGCGGCCGCATGGCCGAGCTCGCGGATCTCGCCGCGATCGCGATGCTGCTGGGCTGGGACCAGCTGGTGATGATGCCCAGCGAGGGCGCGGCGGCGCGGGCGGAGCAGCTCGGCATGATCGCTCGCCTCACCCACGAGCGCGCCACCGCCGTGGACATCGGAGACTGGCTCGGCGAGCTCGAGGAGGCGCAGCTCGACGAGCTCGACCGCGACATCGTGCGCATCGCGCGGCGCGACTGGCAGCGGGCCCGCCGGGTGCCGGAAGAGCTCGCGGTGGAGATCGCCCGAGCGAGCACCGACGGTCAGGAGAGCTGGCAGAGCGCGCGCGCCAACGACGACTTCGCCGCGTTCGAACCGGCGCTGAAGCGCAACGTGGAGCTGGCGAGGGCGTACGGGGAGTGCGTAGCCGAGGAGGGCCAGACCGCCTACGACGCGCTGCTCTGCGACTACGACTTCGGGCTGAGCACGCACGAGCTGCGCCGCGTGTTCGGCGCCCTCGCCGAGGCGCTGCCGCCGCTGGTGGCGCAGGCGCGCGTGCGCACGCCACGGCACACGCTCGAGGTGCCTGTCGGCGCGCAGCAGACGGCCGTCGCCAACACCCTGCGCCGTCTAGGCGTCGACGCCGCCAGCTGGCGGGTGGACGTCTCGGCGCACCCGTTCACATCGTGGATGGGCCGCGGCGACACGCGCGTGACCACGCGCTACAGCGACGGCGAGGTCGAGTCGCTGCTCAGCTCGCTGCACGAGTACGGGCACGCGCTGTACGAGCGTCAGGTCGACCCCGCGCTGGACCGCACCAACCTCGGCGGCGGCACATCGATGTCGATGCACGAGTCCCAGAGCAAGCTGTGGGAGAACCACGTCGCACGCGACGCCGCGTTCGCGGAGGTGCTCGCCGCGGAGCTCGGCGCCGGCGGCTTCGCGGTCAGCGCGGGCGAGCTGCACGCCGCGCTCGTGGGCGTCGAGCCGGGCCCCGTGCGCGTGTCGGCCGACCCGCTCACATATCCCCTGCACATCGTCCTGCGCTTCGAGCTCGAGCTCGCGCTCATCGACGGCCAGCTCGCCGTCCCCGATCTGCCTGGCGCGTGGCGCGATGGCATGCGCCGCCTGCTCGACGTCGAGGTCCCCTCCGACGCGCTCGGATCCCTGCAGGACGTGCACTGGGGCGCAGGCAGCTTCGGCTATTTCCCCAGCTACGCGCTCGGCTGCCTGATCGCCGCCCAGCTGTGGGAGGCGATGGAGCGCGAGCTGGGGCCGCGTGAGGAGGATCTGCGCCGCGGCGACGTGTCTGCCATCCAGCGCTGGCTGGGCGAGCACGTGCACCGCCACGGGCGCCGCCTGGACACCATCCCGCTGCTCGAGCGGGCCACCGGACAGGCGCTCGAGATCGATCCGTTCCTGCGCTACGTCGCGCCGCTGGCCGAGCGCTGAGCGCGCCGCTCGTCCGCTCGCCGATGCGCGTCCACATCGTCGATCCCTCGGCCTACACGCCGCCCTACGACCACGCGCTCTGCCGTGCGCTGGGCGCGGCGGGGGCCGACGTGGAGCTGTACACGAGTCGCTTCGCGCACGGGCCGGTGCCTCCCGCCGACGGCTATCGGCGCTGCGAGCTGTTCTACCGTCTCGCCGCGCGCGTCGGCGATCCGCGCGCACGCCGCGCGGTCAAGCTCGCCGAGCACGTGCCCGACATGCTGCGCTACCGGCGCGCCGCGCGCGTCGCCGACGTGGTGCACTTCCAGTGGCTGGCCGTCCAGCACGTCGACGGCCATCTGCTGCCGCCGCGCCGCTCGACCGACGGCGCCCGGCGTCCGCTCGTGCTGACGGCCCACGACATCCTCCCGCGCGAGGCGCGGCCCGGGCAGCGTGTGGCGCAGCGACGCCTTTACGACCACTTCGACGCGGTGGTCGCGCACTCCGAGCACGGTCGCCGGCGGCTGACAGAAGAGCTGGGCGTCGACGCGGAGCGCGTGCACGTGATCGCGCACGGGGTGTTCGAGCACCTAGCGGCCGACGGGCTGTCGCGCGGCGGGATCGACGGCGGGGACGCGCCGCCGCCATTCGCGACGGACAAGCCTGTGGTGCTGTGCTTCGGGTTGATGCGGCCATACAAGGGCATCGACCTGCTGCTGGAGGCGTGGCGGGGGATCGAGGGCGCCGAGCTGTGGATCGCCGGCGCGCCGCGCATGGACATCTCCCCGCTGCAGGCGATGGCGCCCCCGGGGGTCCGCTTCGTGCCGCGCTTCATCACCGACAGCGAGCTGCCGCCTTTCTTCCGCCGCGCCGACCTGGTGGTGCTGCCCTACCGCGAGATCGACCAGTCGGGCGTGCTGTTCACGGCGCTCGCGTTCGCCAAGCCGCTGCTGCTCAGTGACGTCGGCGGCTTCCCCGAGATCGCCGCCACCGGCGCCGCGCGCATGTTCCCCGCAGGCGACGCCGCGGCGCTGCACGCCGCGCTGCTGGAGCTGCTGGCGGACGCGCCTGTGCGCGCCGAGATGGCCTCGCGCGCGGGTGCGCTCGCGGCCGGGCAGTACTCCTGGCGGGAGATCGCGCAGTGCACGCTCGAGCTGTACGAGTCGCTGCTGCACGAAGGTCCGAGCCGATGAGGACCGCGCTGGAGATCATCTTCTGGCTGTCGTGCGGGCTGATCGTGTGGACGCAGGTCGGCTACGCCGCCGCGCTGGCGGCTCTCGCGCGTGTGTTCGCACGGGCGACGGCGCAGCCAGCACGCGAACACGAGCAGCGGAGCCTCGCCAGAGGCGGAGCCCATCAATCGTCGTCCGCCTCCTCGCCGCCCGCGTTGTCGCTGATCGTCGCGGCGCACGACGAGGAGTCGGTGATCGCCGCCAAGGTCGCCAACGCGCTCGCGCTCGACTACCCGCGCGCGCTGCTGCAGGTGATCGTCGCGTGCGACGGCTGCGCCGATCGTACCGCCGCGCGCGCCACGGACGCCGGGGCGGACCTCGTGCTGGAGCTCCCCCGCGGCGGCAAGATCCGCGCGCAGGACGCAGCCGTGGAGCAGGCGCGCGGCGAGATCGTGGCGTTCTCCGACGCCAACGCGCTGTGGGAGCCAGACGCCGCGCTGGCGCTGGTGCGTGCGTTCGACGACCCCCGCGTCGGCTACGCCTGCGGGCAGGTGCGCTTCGTGCGGGCGATCGGGGACGCCGCGGGCGCGCAGGACGGCGCCGGCGCCGGCGCGCCCAACCAGGAGGGTGTGTACTGGCGCTACGAGCTGGGCGTGCGCGCGCTCGAGTCGCGGCTGTCCTCGATCACCGCCGGCAACGGCGCCATCTACGCCACGCGGCGCGACTCCTACATCGTCGTCGACCCGATCATGGGCCACGACCTGTCGCTGCCGTTCAACATGGTCAAGCGCGGGCTGCGCGCCGTGTACGTGCCGGGCGCGCGCGCGAGCGAGAAGATGGTCCCCTCGCTGTCCGGCGAGTTCGCGCGCAAGCGGCGCATGATGAGCCACACCTGGCCGATCGTCCTGCGCGGCGGCATGCTCTCCCCGCGAGGCTACCCGCCCGGCTACGCCCTGATGATCCTGTCCCATCGCGTGCTGCGCTACAGCACGGCCGCGCTGCACGCGATCGCGCTGGCGGTCAACATCGCGCTCGTCGCATTGGGCACCAGCCTGCTGTACGTGGTCACGCTCGACCTCCAGCTCGCGCTGCTCCTCGCCGCCTCGCTCGCCGGCGTGCTGCCGGTTCGCCCGCTGCTGATCGCCCGCTACTACGTGCTCACCACCGCCTCGCTCGCCGCCGGGCTGTGGGACTGGCTGCGCCACGGGACCTCAGCGTCGTGGGAAGCCGCCGAGGGCACGCGCTGAGAGCCGGGCGGGCCGGCGGCCGAGTGGGGCGCCTATCCTCCGCCCGGTGATCCGCCGCGCCGTCGACGTGCTCGTGTCCGCCTGCGTGCTCGCGCTGAGCGCGCCCATGCTCGCGCTCGCCGCGCTGGCGATCCGTCTGGAGAGCGCCGGCCCGGTGATCTACCGCCAGCGTCGCTGCGGCCTGCACGGTCGCGAGTTCGACGTGCTGAAGCTGCGCACGATGGTCGACGGGGCGGAGCACAAAGGCGCGGGCCTGGCGATCAACGAGAACGATCCGCGCATCACCCGCGTGGGCGCGTTCCTGCGCCGCACCTCGCTCGACGAGCTGCCCAACCTGGTGAACGTGCTGCACGGGGAGATGTCGCTGATCGGCCCGCGCCCGACGCTGCCCGTGCAGGTGGCGCAGTACAGCGAGCGCGAGCGCGGGCGCCTTGCGGTCAAGCCCGGCATCACCGGCTGGGCGCAGGTCAACGGCCGCGCGTCGCTGCCGTGGGCGCAGCGGATCGAGCTCGACCTGTACTACATCGAGCACCGCTCCCCCGCGCTCGACGCGCGCATCGTGTGGCGCACGGTCGCGATGGTGCTGGGCGGCTCGGGTCTGTACAAGGGGCACGCCGGCGGTTGGGAGGGCGAGCTGTGAGCGCGCCCGCGCGTGGGCCTGTGAGGCCGCCGGCAGAGCCGCCGCCGGGGCGCCCGGCGATCCTGCTGACGGGCACCGGCAAGCGCTACGACATCGTCTCGTGCTTCGCCGCGCACACGTTGACGATCGCCGCCGACCCCTCGCCGCTGGCCCCCGCGCAGTACGCCGCGCACGTGCGCGCGGCGGTGCCGCGCATGGAGCACCCCGACTACGTGCCCGCGCTGGCCGCCCTGTGCGAGCAGCACGGAGTCGGCGCGGTGCTGCCGCTGACGGACCTCGATATAGAGATCTTGGCGAGCGCGTTGGAGGAAGAGAGGCTTCCCGCCCTCGTACCCTCTGCCGCGGTCGCCCGCGCTACGTACGACAAGTACGAGGCGCACCTGCTGCTGGGGCGCCACTCGCTGCCCTCGCCGCCGACGGCGCTGCCCGAGGAGGACCTGGAGGCGCTCGACTACCCGGTGATGGTCAAGCCCCGTCGCGGCTCCGGCGCGCGCTCGATCCACCTCGCCAACGACCCCGCACAGGCGCGCTTCTTCATCGACTACGTCGAGGAGCCGGTGATGGTCCAGCGCGCGATGAACGGCCCCGAGCTGTCGATCGACTGCCTCGGCGACCGCGACGGGCGCTGCCTGAACGCCATCCCCCGCACGATGCGCGAGTCGCGCGGGGGAGAGTCGATCAAGGGCCAGGTGATCCACGACGAGGAGCTGATCGAGCTCGGCCGGCGGGTGATGGAGACCCTGCGCGTGGCCGGCCCGGCGACCATCCAGGTCTTCCGCGACCCCGACGTCGGCCTCGGCATCACCGACGTCAACACGCGTTTCGGCGGCGCCTTCCCCGCGCCCGTGTACGCCGCCCTGCCAGGGCGCACCTACCCCGAGCTGATCGTGCGCATGGCCGCCGGCGAGCGCGTCGAGCCGCACGTGGGCGAGTTCCGCGCGGGGATGACGTTCACCCGCTACTACTGGCAGCTGGAGCTCGACGGGGAGCTGCGACCGACGGGTCGCGAGATCGTCCCCGGCGGTCGTGCGTCCAGTTGATGTTGACACTCGATGGCCGAGGATGATGAGCGACGCATGACATCGCCACGCGGCTACCCGTCCGCCGCTCAGACGATAATCTCGCTGGTGCCCTGTGACACCGCTCACCCGGATGATGCTGCCGCTGCGATTAGGCGCGCTTGATGAGCACGTTTCCCCAACAGCTGGAGGCGCCCCAACCCGAGCAGCTGCCACTCGGTCTGATTGAGGAGAATCCCGAGTACCTCACGCGCCAGCTGATCACCTATATAGGGAACAAGCGGGCTCTGCTGAAACTGATCAGGAATGCCGTGGAGAGCGTTCAGCGCTCGCTCGGAGGCGAGAAGCTACGGGTCTTGGACGCCTTCTCAGGCTCGGGCGTGGTGTCTCGGATGCTGAAGCAGTATTCGGCAGAGTTGGTCGTCAATGACATCGAAGACTACGCTCGTGTAGTCAGCGAGTGCTACCTCAGTAACTGCGGAGATGTTCATATGCGGGGCGTGATTGCGGCTACGGCGGCGCTGAATAGAGCCGTGGAAGAGCAAGCTGTACCTCCCGGCTTCATCAGGCGACTCTACGCTCCTCGCGATCCGACTGCAATAGGCCGCGATGACCGCGTCTTCTATACACCAGAGAACGCACATCGCCTCGATGCTTACCGGCAGCTACTCGAGAATGAGTCGCCAGAGATCAAATCGCTTCTAATGGGCCCTCTGTTGTCAGCAGCTTCAATCCACGCCAACACGGCCGGGGTCTTCAAGGGATTTTACAAGGATCGCAAGACCGGCAGGGGCAAGTTCGGCGGTAGTGGCGCTGATGCACTAAGTCGAATCACGGCGCAGATAGCGCTCCAGCCACCAATACTAAGTAGGTTTGAATGTGACTACTCGGTGCATCAAATGGATGCTAATCGGCTCGTCGGAGAAGTCGGCGGATTCGATGTCGCATACTTCGACCCGCCCTACAATCAGCATCCGTATGGGTCGAACTACTTCATGCTCAATCTTCTGGTGAATTATGAGGAACCACGCGAGATCAGTCAGGTCTCTGGCATACCGACTTCATGGCGAAGGTCTGACTACAACGTCAGAAGCAAGGCGCTGCCCCGTCTTCGCGAACTCGTCGACACGGTGGATGCACGCTTCGTGATCCTGTCGTTCAACGACGAGGGATTCATCTCGCCGCCCGAAATCCGTGAGGCCCTCAACGAAGTCGGTCATGTCACAGAGCAAAGACTGCCATACGCTACATTTCGCGGCTGCCGTAATCTGGCGGACAGGAGCTTTCACGTAACCGAGCACGTCTATCTGATCGAGAAGGGCTGATGGCGTGTCGAGAAAGGCAAACCTCCGGATACAGCGTGAGGGAACGATCCTCAATCTCACCTCGAAGCAGCAGGAGACCAATCTAGGTCACGCGCTGAAGAAAGTAGTCTCGCGACTCGAACGCGAGTTCGGCGATATCCGCTTGGACCATAAACGCACCTGGCGGCTGACGGAGATCATCGACCGGCTCAAGGTGGATTTCCCAGAAGTGCCGTTTGCATCAGCGCCGGCAAGCAGATGGCTGCAACCGGATGGCGGCATACTGTCGATCGTCGACCGGCGCGACGATCTTCACGTGATCCTGATCTCCGAGGTAAAGAATCAGGGCACGAACGATGCTCGCGAAGCGGAAGAAAAGACGCGTCAGGCTCGAGGGAATGCGATCGAGCGACTCGGTAAGAACCTGATTGGCTTCCGAACGGCGATGCTCAGCGAGCAGATCATGCCGTTCGTCTGCTTTGGCTACGGCTGTGACTTCGCGTCCGACAGCAGCATCTTGGATCGGGTCGTCACGATGGCGATGTTCGGGCCGCTGAATGAGATCGAACTGCATAACCGTGGCGATGGGGGTCGGTTCAACCGCGGCAGCTTCTTCTTCCAGGAGAAGCCGTGGACGCAGACACGCATGGCGAAGGAGATGTACGAGGTCGCCAGCCGCAGCATCCATTACTACTTCTCAAAGCACGGTAAAGCGGCATTTGGAGCAAGTGGCGGCATGCCCTCGAAAGCTGACTAAACTTTCTGCAGTGGCCACGTTGCTTGCCGACTCTCCGCCTGCTCCGGCGAACGGGCAGGCGCCCCAGGACGGATCCAACGGGACTCCGGCCGAGCCCCCCGCCGGCCCCGCGCAGCCGGCCGCCGTGCAGAGCTGCGCCAAGTGCGGCGCCGCGATGGCCGCCGGACAGGACTGGTGCCTGCAGTGCGGCGCCGGCGCCCCCGGCAGCATCGGCACGCCGGGCTGGCGCTCGACCGCCGCGATCGTCGGCGCCGTCGCCGTGCTCGTGTTGGGCGCCGCCGCGGCCGCTGTCGCCGCGCTGAGCAAAGGCTCCGCCAAAGCCCGCGTCGTGACCACCACCGTCGCCCAGACCGCCGCGCCGACCGCGACCACGCCGGCGACCCCGGGCACCACGCCGCCCACGACCACGCCGGGCGGTGTGGCGAAGACGCCCAAACCCGTACTCCCGCTTGGCGCCGTCAAACCGCCGAAGATCCCGCTCACCGCCGTGACGCCCAAGGCCTCCGAAAAAACCACCACCACGCCGGCGGCGGAAACCAACACGACTCCCACGAGCACCACGCCCGCCACATCCACCACGGGCGAAAAGACCAGCGAAGAATCCCAGCAGGCGGCGCTCGTCCTGGACACCAACGCCGCGCAGACGTACAACCCCTACAACTACCCCGCGAGCGACTTCGGCGGCCCCAGCCTCGCGATCGACGGCGACCCGGCGACCGCGTGGACAGCGCAGGTCAACCCGGCCACCGCCCCGAAGATGGCCGAGGGCCTGTTGATCAACCTCAAGGCCAAGCAGCAGCTGGCAGTGCTGCAGCTGATCACCTCCACGACCGGCATGACCGTGCAGGTCTACGGCGCCAACGGCCACACCGTGCCCTCGTCGATCACCGAACCCGCGTGGATCCCGCTCAGCCCGCCGAAGGTCATCAAGAAGAAGCAGACGCGTTTTGCCCTGCGCGACTCCAAGAAGACGTTCACGTTCGTGACGCTGTGGATCAGCCAGGCGCCGCCGTCCTCGACCGCCGAAGCGCCGGGGCACGTGAGCGTCGACGAACTCGAGCTGTTCCCGCCGAGCTAGCGCGCGGCGCTAGCGGGCGGCGCGTTTGGTCGCCTGGCGCTTGGCCGTCTGTCGCTTGGGCCGCTTGGCGCCCGGCTTCGCCCACACGCCGTCCAGGAAGGCCGCGATCTCGCCGGTCAGCCGCTCGGGTTGAACGCGCAGCTCCACCAGCGAGTTGGCCTGCAGCAGCGTCGCGTTCGGCATCTCCTTGGCGAGCATGCCCGCGTCGGAGAAGGGGTGGACCGGGTCGCGCGGATGCCCGAGCACGAGCGTGGGCGTGGTGAACGTCGCGCGCTCGCTGCGGTGCGGGGCGATGCGCCCGAAGAACAGCCCCTGCAGCAGCGCGCCGCTCGGCCCCGGCTCCTGGCGCACGAGATCGAGCATCACGTTTCCGTAGTGGGGCAGCAGCCGCCGCGGCACCGCGCGCGTGGTGCGCGCAAGCAGCTTCATCAGCGGCTCACCGAACGTCAGCGCCACGAGCAGCGGCGTGAACGTCACAGCGCTCCACAGCAGCCCGTTGTCGAGCACCGGCATCTCGAGCACCAGCCCGCGCAGGCGCTCCGGGTTGGTCGACGCGACCTGCAGCGCCACGTTCGCGCCGAGCGAGGTGCCCATCACGACCGCCTGCTCGATCTTCAGGTGGTCCATCAGCGCCACCACCTGCTTGCCGTACGCGATCATCGAGTAGCGCCACATGTCACGCGGCCGGTCGGAGTGGCCGTGGCCGAGCAGGTCCAGCGTGATCACGCGGTTCCCGCGCGCCGCCAGGTCTTCCGCCAGCGGACGGTGCATCTCCTGCGAGAGCAGCAGCCCATGCAGCAGGATCAGCGGGCGCGCGTTCGCGGGCGCGCTCCTGGCCGTTCGCCCGCGCCCGCCCGCCGGCGTCAGCTCCGCGGGACCGCCGCCGAACTCCGTGTAGGCCAAACGCTGCCCCTCGAACTTGAAGAACGGCATGGGTGGGACGATACTACGGCGATGCTGGCTGGCTGGCCAAAACGCTAGCTTTGCGTGAGACTCGATCGACCACCCAGCCACCAGCAGGAGGAGACCATGGCCAAGCAGCCCCGCATCCTCGCCGGACAGACAGCCGCGATCACCGGCGCCGCGCGCGGCATCGGGCGCGCCACCGCGGCGGCGTTCCTGCGCCACGGCATGCGGGTGGCGATCGGGGACCTCGACCGCGCCGCCGCCAGACGGACCGCCGCCGAGCTGGGCCCGAGCGCCGTCGCGCTGCCCCTGGACGTGACCGACCGCGACTCCTTCAGCGCGTTCCTGGACGGTGTCGAGGAACAGCTGGGCCCGCTGGACGTGCTCGTCAACAACGCCGGCATCATGCAGGTCGGGCGCTTCATCGACGAGGACGACCTGACCGCGCGGCGGATGATCGACATCAACCTCCACGGCGTCATCCTTGGCACCAAGCTCGCGCTCGCGCGCATGATCCCGCGCGACCGCGGCCACATCGTCAACATCTCCTCGCAGGCGGGCAAGTTCGGCGCGCCCGGCGGCGCCACCTACTCGGCGACCAAGCACGCCGTCGTCGGCCTCACCGAGGCCGTCCGCGGCGAGCTGCGCCTGATGGACGCCCACATCGACGTCAGCTATGTGATGCCGTTCGTCGTCAACACCGAGCTCGGCTCGGGACTCGGGCAGGCGCGCGGCATGAGCAGCCTGCAGCCCGCCGATGTGGCCGACGCGATCGTCGAGGCGCTGCAGCTCGGCACCGTCGACGTGTGGGTGCCCAAGTCGGCCAAGCGCCAGATGACCTTCGGCAGCCTGCTGCCGCGACGCCTGTCCGAGGGCTTGGCGCGCGCGATCAAGGCAGACCAGGTATTGGCCGGCGCGGACGGCTCCATCCGCCGCGGCTACGAACTGCGCGCCGCCCACTCCGAGCCCGGGCTGGAGCCCGCGCCCGAGCGGCAGCGAATCACCCAGTCAGCCGGCGATTAGCCAGTCGGCGATCAGGCTGCCGATCAGCGGCCCCTGATCCTCCTGCAGGAAGTGGCTCGCGTTCTCGATCGGCCGCGGCGCATCGCGGCCGATGGACTCGGCGAAGCGCTCGCCCACCGACGGCGGCAGCACCGGGTCGGAGTCGCCCCACAGCATCAGCGTCGGGCGGCGATCCTCGCGCAAGGCCTCGAGCACGCGCTGCCCCGCCTGCGCGCCGGGGGCGTCGGGAGTGCGCGGGAGCATCAGCGGGAACGCGCGCGCGCCGGCCTTCGACGGCGCGTCCGGGTAGGGCGCGTCATAGGCGGCGATCACCTCGTCGCCGGGGTCGGTCTTGCACGCGCCGCGCACAAGAAAGCCGACGGGCAGGTCCTCGGTGCGCTCGACGAAGTCGCGGAAGGCGATCCACGCGTCGGTCATCTTCTGGTAGCCGGTGAACAGCCCCGTGTCGAGGATCACCAGGCGCTCGATCCGGTCGGGGTTCTCCACCGCCAGGCGCAGCCCGATCGGCCCGCCCCAGTCGTGCACCACCACCGTCGCGCCGCGCACGTCGAGATCCTCCAGCAGCGTGCCCGTGAGGGCACAGTGGCGGTCGTAGCTGTAGAAGTCGATGTCGCTGGGCTTGTCCGAGCGCCCGAAGCCCGCGAGGTCGGGGGCCAGGCAGCGAAAGCCCGCGTCGCGCACCGGCGGGATCACCTTGCGCCAGAGGAACGACCACGTGGGCTCGCCGTGGAAGAAGACCACCGGCGCGCCCTCGCCCTCGTCCAGGTGCGCGAGGCGCAGACCGTCGACCTCGCGATAGTGCGAGGTGAAGGGAAAGTCAGGGAGCCCCTGCAGCGCCTCCTCGGGCGTACGTACCACCTCGCTCATCTCGCGCCAGCATACCGGTGGCGCACCTCTACGCTCGCGCGTGTCCTATGGCTTCGCGCCGCTGCCCGGCGTGCTCAACCAGACACGCGCGCGCCGCGAGCCCTCCGCCAGCAGGCGGTCGGCGTCGCGGTCGGCGCGCGACGCCACACGGCCGAGGGCCAGCACCAGCAGTGCGCTGAAGGCGATCGCGCCGAGTGCCGACGCGACGATGATGGTCACGGCAACCACCCCCTGTGCTTCACCGGGTCAACTCCCACGAGGACCCTCGCACACCAGCCGGACGGCGGTCCATACTGTGACGCGCGAAGATCCCGCTCACACCGCAGTTCTCTGTGTCACCGAGGCTCTCCGCATCTGATGCACTATGTCCTTCCGCCCAGCCGAAACCATAGAGAAGGGAACCGCCAATGGACGTCCTTGCAAGGCTCGATGAGACCCGCGGCGCCATCAACGTGCTCGAGCACCCGTTCTACGAGCGCTGGAGCGCCGGTGAGCTGAGCGCCGAGGAGCTGAGCCGCTACGCGGGGGAGTACCGGCACGCGGTCCTCGCGCTCGCGCACGCCTCCGCTCAGGCCGCCGGGTGCGCCCGTGATGGCGATCGCGCGGCGCTGCACGCCCACGCCGAGGAGGAGGCCGCGCACGTGGCTCTCTGGGAGCAGTTCCAGCAGGCGTGCGCGCTGACGCCCGCGGACGCGCCGGCGCCTGGCGCGGTCGAGGCGGAGCTTCCGGCCGAGGCGGGGCTGTCGCAGACGCGTACGTGTGTGCGTGCGTGGACGGCCGGCGAGAGCCTGCTCGAGCACCTCGCCGTGCTGTACGCGATCGAGGCCGGCCAGCCGCAGATCTCGGCGACGAAGCTGGAGGGGCTGACCGCGCACTACGGCTTCAGCGAGGAGGGCCCGGCGACCGAGTACTTCCGCGTGCACGAGCTGCGCGACGTCGAGCACGCGCACGAGGCGCGTGGCCTGATCGAGCGGCTGATGGCCGAAGTCGAGGACCCCGAGCGTCAGGCCGAGCGGATGGTGGCGCGCGCGAGCGACGCGCTGCGTGGTAACTGGCTGCTGCTGGACGGGGTTGAAGGCCGCTCCTGAGAGCAGCCGCGGCGTTGAGCCCCCGCGCGACGATGGTGTCCTCACGCTGGGTCGATGTTGCTCGTTTGACGTGGTGTATAGCGATAGCTATACAGACCCCGATGGAAGCGGCTTCGCGGACAGGCGCCAGGCGAACAGCACGGCGGCGACGGAGGTCGCCAGGTTGAGGCTCGAGACCCCCGGGCGCATGGGGATGGCGATGCGCGCGTCGGCGCGCGCGAGCAGCTCGGCGCTGAGGCCGTGGCGCTCGGTGCCGAAGGCGAGCACCGCGCGCGTGGGCAGCTCGGCGGGATCTAGCGCCTCGCCCTCGGGGTCCATCGCCAGCAGCGGCCGGTCGCGCTCGCGCAGCTGCTCGAGCTGCGCGAGGCGGGCGACCGGCACGGCGTAGTGCAGCCCGGCGCTGCCGCGCAGGGCGTCGGGGTGCCAGGGGTCGTGGCTGCCGGTGGCGAGCACGCCGGCGACGTCGGCGGCGGCGGCGACGCGCACACAGGCGCCCACGTTGCCGAGATCGCGGGGGTCCTCGAGCAGCACCACGGGCGCGTCGCGCCGGTCGGCGAGCACCGTCGAGAGCGCGACGGTCGGGCGCTCGGCGAGGGCCATCACCCCTGTCGACGGCGCAAGCGGAGCGAGCTGGTCGAACACCGCCGGGTCGATCTCGCGCGCGCGAGCGCGCAGGCGCTCGTCGAGGTCGGGCGCGAGCTCGCCGGCAAGGCGCCGCAGCGCGTCGGCGTCATCGGTCACCACCTCGAGCACGTTGGCGCCGAAGCGCAGCGCGTGCTTGAGCGGGTGCAGGCCTTCGAGCACGGCAAGCGTTGGATCGCGTCGCGCGCGCCCGAAGCGCGGGATGAGCGATCCGTCCTGCACGAGTCGATCATGGCACGCCGCCGACCGCGCCAGGCAGACGCCGATCGTGCGACAGGCATAGAGTGCCGACTGCGGCGATGAGGCTCGAGGGCATACACCACATCAGCGCGATCACGGGGGACGCCCGCGGCAACGTGGAGTTCTATACGGGGGTGCTCGGGCTGAGGATGGTCAAGCGCACCGTCAACCAGGACGAACCGAACATGTACCACCTGTTCTACGGCGACGAGCACGGCTCGCCGGGGATGGACCTGACGTTCTTCGAGTACCCGGGAGCGGCCCGCGGTATCGCCGGCGCGGGCATGGTGCACAGGATCGTGTGGCGCGTCGGCTCGGCGCAGGCGCTGGAGTTCTGGGAGGAGCGCCTGGCGGCGAACGGGGTCAGGGCGGAGCTGTCGGGCGGAAGCCTGCTGTTCTCCGACCCTGAGGGCCTGGAACACGAGTTCGTGCACACGCACGTCGAGGACGAGCCGCTGCGCGCGCACTCGCCGGAGATCCCCGGCGAGCACGCGCTCCAGGGCTTCGAGGGCGTGCGCGCCTACAGCAACGCGCCGGTCCGCAGCGAGCGCCTGCTGGGCGAGGCGATGGGCTTCTCGCGGGGACAGGGCTCGCACTGGGAGGTGCGCGGGGAGCGCAGGGTCAGCTTCTACGCCTACGACCAGGCGCCGCCGGAGATCAACCGCACGCAGGGGGCGGGCACGGTGCATCACGTCGCGTTCGCGTCCACGATCGAGGATCTGGAGACGTGGCGCGCGCGCGTGGCCGAGGCGGGCGCGCGACCGACCCCGGTGATCGATCGCTTCTACTTCAAATCGGTGTACTTCCTGGAGCCGAGCGGGGTGCTGTTCGAGCTCGCGACGATCGGCCCCGGCTTCGCGGTGGACGAGGACGAGAAGCATCTCGGCGAGCGGCTGTCGCTGCCGCCGCCGTTCGAGCCGATGCGCGAGCAGCTGGAGGGCACGCTGGCGCCGCTGCCCTACCCGCCGCCGTGGCGGGCGATCGCCTCCGAGTAGCCCCCTACGCGGCGGCGTTGCCCAGCCGGCGTGAGCGCGGCGAGCGCCGTGCCAGCACGGCGCCCCAGTCGGCGTCCTCGATGCGTCCGGGGTGGGTCTTCTCGACGAACTCGCGCAGCACCCGCGACAGGCCGTCGGGGTCTTCCAGGTGCGGGAAGTGCGCGGCGTCGGGGAGCGTCCTGAAGAAGCTGTGCGGGATGGCTTCGTGCGCGGCGCGTCCGTGCGCGAGCGGGATCGTGTGGTCGCGCTCGCCCCACACGATCATCGTGGGCATCGTCTCGAGCAGGTACAGGCGGTCGGTGGCGCTGACGCGCTGGCCGTGCACGTCGATCACCGACCGCAGCGTGTGCAGGAAGGCCTGGCGCGCTTCGGCGTTCTCCAGCGGCCGCAGCGCGCGGGCGATCGCCTGCAGGTGCACGCCGCCGGCGAGCGCGTGTTCGCGCATGCGCCGGCCGCCTCCCGCGAGCGCGGAGAGCAGGCGCGGCTGGATGGTCGCCGACAGCAGCGCCGAGACGCCGGGCAGCGCGGCGGAGCGCAGCAGCGGGCTGACCTCGTGGCCGAGGCCGCCGCTGGAGATGAGCACGAGCCGCTCGACGCGCTGGGGGAACTGGTAGAAGAACTGCATCGCCACGCCGCCGCCGAGCGAGTGCCCGACGATGCTGGCGCGGTCGATGCCGATTGCGGCGAGCAGGTCGCGGATGCTCGCCGCGTGCGCGCCCAGCGAGTAGTCGCCGCGCGGCGCCGCGGAGTCGCCGTGCCCGATCAGGTCGGGGGCGACGACGGTGTGGTCGCGGGCGAGGTCCAGCGCGACCGCCTGCCAGTGGCTGGAGGAGTTGAGCATGCCGTGGATCAGCACGATCGGCGGGCCGCTGCCGGCGACCCTGTAGATCACGCGGCGTCCGTGCAGCGTGATCTGCCACTCCTCGAACTGCTCCGTCGGCGTGGGCACCGGCACAGGGCGCCCGACGCGCCCTGCTCGCTCACCGTCGGCGTCAGCCTGGCTGAATGTCAGCGCGGCACCTCGCGGGCCACACTAGCAAAGGGCTCCGGCGTCAGGATCAAAGCCCAGAGGCGTCGTTCCACAGCCTGATGTTGCGTCGTCCCGCCCGCCTCGCGCGCCGTCGAGCGCGCTGCGTGGGGTCCAGCTCGACGTCGCCCGGATCGAGCAGTTCATCGACGTCCGCGCGCTCGTCGTCGGGCTCCGCCCACTCGTTCAGGCAGTGGCTCGCGGAGGCCACGCGCCGGCAGGCGCGCTGCAGCTCCTCGGCGAGCTCGAGCCAGACATCCGAGTGGGGTGGCTCGCGCGCGTCGAGCAGCAGCGCGGCCTCGTCGAGACGCTCACGCAGGCTCGCGCGAAAGCGCTCGATCTCCTGTGCGCCCGCCGTGTGCGCGACCTGCCAGGCGAGGTGCTGTGGAGACTGGGGCAGCGCGGGGACGCCGCCGGCGCGACGCGCCAGACGCAGGTGACGCAGACCCGTGCCGCTGAGGGCCCACGTGACGACGCCATGCCGGCGCGAGCGCTCGAGCTGGCCGTCCGCCCGCAGGGCCTCGAGCCGCTCGCGAACGCGGCGCGCGGCGGCGGAGCGCTGGGGCACGGCGAGGTGCTCGAAGATCGCCCACACGGGGACCGCTGGCGTGTCGCGTGCCCGGTGGCGCGCGGCGCGCTCGATCGCCGCCAGCACGAGCTCGTCGCTGGGCGCGTCGGCGGTCGTGGCGCGCGGGTTGGGACCTGGGTGCGACATCCTGCCTCCTCTCGCTCGAGAGGCCGCGCGCCGAGGCCGACCGCATGTCCATGCGCCGCGCCGGACGCGCGGCTGCGGGACAATCGACGGGCATCGAGGACGACCGACTCGGTGCCGGGCCCGGGGTGTTGACGCACCGCCGGGCCGCTATTTACAGAACACGCTCGACGCTAGTTCGGGCGGCCCTCGCGATCAAGGGAAGCTGCTAGAAAGTCCCAGTGTTGACACACGTGGGTGTCATCGCGGGCACAAATGTGAGAGTCCGATGACTGCGCGCCAGGAGCAGACGCCGTATCTGGATGCGCTGTGCGCGTATGCCGAGCGCCGGCCGGCGCGGCTGCACGTGCCCGGGCACAAGGGCGGCGCGGGCGCGGACCCGGGCATGCTGCGCGCGTTCGGCGAGCGCGCGTTGAGCCTGGACATCCCGGCGCTGACGTACGGCGTCGACGTGGGCGTCGAGCCGACGCCGTTCGAGCAGTCCCAGCGGCTGGCCGCGGAGGCGTGGGGCGCCCGGCGCGCGTGGTTCCTGATCAACGGCGCCTCGCAGGGGAACCTCGCGGCCGGCCTGACGCTCGCCCACTATGGCAGCGACGTGGTCGTCCAGCGCAACGCGCACTCGAGCACGATCGACGCGCTCGTGCTGTCGGGTCTGCGCCCGACGTTCGCGGCGCCGGAGGTGGACGCGGAGCTGGGAATAGCGCACTGCCTGACCGCGCAGGCGCTCGAGCGCGCACTGACGGCGACGCCCGCCGCGGTGGGCGCGTGGGTGGTCTCGCCGACGTACTTCGGCGCGGTGGCGGACGTGAGGGCGCTGGCGGCGGTGGCGCACGACCGCGGCGTGCCGCTGATCGTGGACGAGGCGTGGGGCGCGCACATGGCATTCCACGAGCGGCTTCCCGAGCACGCGCTGGCGGCGGGCGCGGACCTGGTGATCTCGAGCACGCACAAGATCGTGGGCAGCATGACCCAGTCGGCGATGCTGCATCTCGGCCACGGCGCTGACGCGCTGGTGGGGGAGGAGACGGTTGACCGCGCGGTGACGCTGACGGAGTCGACGAGCCCCAACTCGCTGCTCGCCGGCTCGCTCGACGCGGCCCGGCGCCAGGCGGCGGTGCACGGGCGCGAGCTGCTGGAGCGGACGATGGCGGAGCTGGCGCTGGCGCGCGAGCAGATCCGCGCGATCGACGGGCTGGACGTGCTCGACGAGCGGCTGGTCGGGCGCCCGGGCGTGTTCGCGTACGACCCGCTGCGACTGGCGGTGGACGTACGCGGGGTGCGCGCGAGCGGCTACGAGCTGGCCCCGCTGCTGCGGGAGATCGACGACATCAACCTGGAGCTGTACGGCCAGAACGTGCTGGTTGCGGTGTTCGGGCTGGGTGAGAGGGGGCTGCCGGAGGCGACGCGGCTGGTGGCGGCGCTGCGCACGGCCGTGGAGCGCGTGGGAGCGGACCCGCGCGGGCACAGCGCGAGCTTCGCGGCGCCACCCACGTGGGGCGATCTGGCGATGACCCCGCGCGAGGCCTATCTGGGCGCCCAGGAGGCGGTGCCGGCGGCGCAGGCGGCGGGACGGATCGCGGCGGAGTCGCTGGCGACGTACCCGCCGGGGATACCGAACGTGCTCCCGGGCGAGCGCCTGACGGCGCAGACGCTGGCGTACGTGCGACAGACGCTCGAGCTGGGCGGGAGCGTGCGCGGCGCCAGCGACCGGCTGCTGCGCACGGTGCGCGTGGTGGTCGAGGGCGCCGGCAGGTAGGGGTGAGAGGTCTACGCGGCGGGTGTGAGGCCTACGCGGCGGCGTCGTCGGTGGTGGCGCGGACGCCGACGACGTGCACGAGCCAACGCGCGAACAGCTCGCGCGCGAGCGGGACGGCGGTTGGCTGCACGCGGGCGATCTGCTCGATCAGTGCGGGCAGCGAGGTGTCGGGCAGGCGCCGCAGGTCCTGCGCGTAGGCGGGCACGTCGCCCCACTCGGCGGCGAGCTGGGAGTCGACCTCGAGGTGGAACTGCAGCGCGTACGCGTTGGCGAACACGAACGCCTGCTGCTCGTACATTCGCGAGCGCGCGAGCTGCACGGCGCCGGGCGGCAGCTCGAAGGTGTCGCCGTGCCACTGGAAGGCGGGGAAGCTCGCGGGGGCGGCGGCGAACACGGGATCGCGTGCGGCGTCGGCGGTGAGCTCGACGGGCAGCACGCCGACCTCCGGCGCGGGCCCGGGGGCGACGCTGGCGCCAAGGCTGGCGGCGAGCAGCTGCGCTCCCAGGCACACGCCCCAGAAGGGCTTGCCCGCGCGCACGGCGTCGGCGATCAGCCGCTTCTCCGGGCCCAGCCAGGGGTGCAGGGCGTCGTCGTAGGCGCCCATCGGCCCGCCCATGGCGATGATGGCGCTGTACGCGCGCCAGTCGGGGAGCTCGTCGCCCTCGTCCAGGCGCACGCGCGCCAGCGCGAGGCCGCGATCGAGCAGCTCGTCCTCGTAGGCGGCGGGCGGCTCGCAGTCGAGGTGCTGGAGGACGAGGAGCGGCTGCATGGCACGGGTACCGTACGGTGCGGGCATGGAGTTTGTCGAGCTGGACGAGCTGACACGCGCGGACTGGGCGGGGGTGGTGGCCGGCGAGCACGAGCCGTTCGGCCCCGAGGGCGGGGAGCTCGCGTGGCGGGAGAAGGAGCGCCACTTCGCGCTGCGCGCCGGTGACGGGCGGCTGCTCGCGCTGGCGGCGACGGTGCCGGTCGCGATCGAGATCGACGGCGCGCGGAGCTTCGAGGTGGTCGGCCTGGGCGGTGTGATCGTGACGCGCGCGGAGCGCGGCCGCGGCTTGATGGCCAAGGTGGTCGAGCCGGTGCTGTCGCTGGCGCGGGAGATGGGACCGGACCACGCGATGCTGTTCTGCCACCGAGGGCTCGTGCCCGTGTACGGGCGTCTGGGGTTCTCGGAGATCACCGCAGCGGTGTGGGCGGAGCAGTCGCGGGGCCCGGTGAAGATGCCGATGTGCGCGATGTGGCTGGCACTGCGCGCGGGCGCGACGTGGCCGGCGGGCCGCGTGGACGTGCTCGGTCTGCCGTTCTAGGAGCTCGTCCAGGCGCCGGGCGGCCAGCCCCAGCCTCGGCGCTCGGCTGCTCAGCTCGGCGGCTGCTCGCCGTCGTGGTAGTCGACGGTGTCGGCGAGCCGGAACAGCGCGCGCAGGCCGCCGCCGTCGGGCAGCCGCTCGAACGCGCCGAGCTTGCCCGAGTCGGGGTAGATGACGATGTCGGGCTCGCCGCTGCCGCTGAACGACAGGAAGCGCACGGTCGCGTCGGTGCGGTTGACGAGCTGGTGGCCGCCGCGCTCGCCGCGCGGGAACGCGACGACCTCGCCCTCCCGCAGCTCACGCCACCCGTCGATGGTGCGCAGGCTGGGGGCTCCGGTGAGCACGAGGACGAGCTCCTCCTCGGTGAGGTGCCAGTGGTAGGGATAGGCGGCCTCGCCAGCGGGCAGCTCCCACAGGCTCAACCCCAGGCGCTCGCTGCCGGCCTGACGGCTGAGCCGCGCGCGTGAGCAGAGAAAGCCGGGGTGCTCGCGCGGCTCGTCGAACAGGGGGTCGTTGATGTTGGGCATGAGTGGGCCGCTATTGCGGCTCGTCGACGAGCAGGCGCCCGACGCTGTCGGCGACGCAGACGGGCTTCTCGCTGCCGTCGGCCTCGACGGTGAAGCGCGTGACGACCTGGTACCAGCCGCCGCCGACGTCGGTGATGTCGATGACCTGCGCGTAGCAGCGCACCCGCGCGCCGACGGGCACGGGAGCGGGGAAGCGGACCTTGTTCCAGCCGTAGTTGACGCCCATCTTGAAGCCGCTCCACTCGTTCAGGTCTTTGCGCAGGCCGTCGATCAGCGACAGCGTGAGGTTGCCGTGGGCGATGGTCGTGCCGAACGGGCTCTCGGCCTTGGCGCGCTCGACGTCGACGTGGATCCACTGGTGATCGCCGGTCAGCTCGGCGAACTGGTTGACCATCTGCTGCGTGACCTCACGCCACCGGCTCGGCCCGACGATCCGGTCGGTGAGCGCCCGCAGATCCTCGATCCCGTGGGCGACCGCCTTGGGCATGCTCGCGCTGACAGCCATCGATCTCCTCTCGCTGCTGGAAGCCGCCACCGGGCTCGTATGCCCGTAGGTCCAACTGGATGATCGTCCGGCGGCTGTGGAACCATCATGACGACCGAGAATCTGACCCTAACAGGGTGAGGCTGACCAAGGCCTGTCAAGCGCATGGTGCTTGACCTCCTGCCCACAGGTGGTGCTGAGTAGGAAAGGACGGCGTTGGGCCAGCCGCAGGCCGTGCGTACAACACAACTTCAGGGGGCCTTCGTGTCCATTCGCCGTGCGTCGGTGATCGCCGGGCTTGCTCTGCTGGGCCTGCCCGCTACGGCGAGCGCGGCGCCGGAATGGGTGACAGCCTCGAACTTCGCGGTTCCCGCCGACGACGTCAGCATCGGCGGCGGCCAGGCGCAGACGCAGGTGCTTTACCAGGACGGCGGGATCGCGACGCTGGCGTTCCTCCAGATCGAGTCGATCAGCCCGACGGTGCAGAGCACCCTTCACATCGGCACGATCGCCCCCGGCGGCACGTACTCCGAGCAGCTCACGATCCCGTCGACCGAAGCGGGGACTCCGGCTGGCGTCCAGATCGCAGTCGCGCCGGATGGCGCCGCGGTCGCGACCTGGCCGGAACTGATCGGCGATACCGTCGCGGTCCCAGATCGCTACCGCGCCGCCTATCGACCGGCCGGGAGCAGCGCGTGGGAAGCGCCGGTCACGATCGCCACCGACACCGTGGTCGAAAAAGGCATCTCCGACCTCCTGACGCCGGCGATCAGCGCCAACGGGACCGCGGCGGTCGGCGTGCAGCACTTCGCGCCGGGCGAGTCGACGGGGCTGCACAAACGCCCCAACTACCGCATCGACGTCGCCGTGCACCCGGCCGGGGCATCGTGGCAGCCGGCCGCCAGGATCAGCCCGGTCGGCAAGTCGGCGACGAACCTCTCACTCGGTTTCGACGCCGCCGGCGACCTCACGGCCGCCTACACCGTGCGCTACGTCGAAGGCTCGGAAGAAAGCGAGGACCTACGCACCGTGATCGTTCGCGACCGGCCCGCCGCCAGCGGCGTGTGGGGAGTGGAAGAGAACATCAACAAGGAAGAAATCCCGTGGACGGCCTTCGCGCCCTACCTCGGCGAGAACGAATCCGGCGACGCGGTCGTGACCTACCAGTACGCCGATTCCTCCAGCGACGCGACCTGGGCGGCCACGCGCCAGGGGCCCAACGGCTCATGGACGACCCCGGCGCAACTGACCAGCGGCGGCTCCGCGCCGACCGCCGCCGGCGTATCGCCGAACGGCGAGGCATACGTGCTGTATGGCTTCCAGGGTTCGAGCAGCGGAGAAAGCTGCGCCGGCGTCGAGCGCGCTCAGGCGGGGCAAAGCTTCAGCAGCGAACGCTGTCTGTCGCCCACGGGCGAGAACGCCTTCGACGGCTCGCTCGCGTTCCTGGGCAACGACGCGTACTTCGCGTGGCGCAGCGAAGTCCCGGGCGAATCGCAGAACGCCTCAATCCAGGGCGCGCGCTGGGGGGGTGCCTCGACCCTGCCCGACGTCGCGCGCAACCTCGACACCCCCGGTCTCGACTACGGTGATCCGACGCTCGTCTCCGACGACCAGGGGAGCCTGGTCGCGTTCTACGCCAATCCCTCGGGTGAGCTGCGCGCCGCCGCCCTCGATGGTGGCCCGCCGATCCTGCTCGGCGCCAGCGTTCCCGTCACCGCGACCGTCGGCCGGGCGCTCGCCTTCTCGGCCTCGTTCGTCGACCTCTGGTCGGGCCTCGGCGCCGGCCAGCCGACGTGGAGCTTCGGCGACGGCAGCGGCCCCGTGGCCGGTGCCACCGTAACCCACACGTTCACCGCTCCAGGGGTATACACGGTCACGCTCGGCGCGGCCGACGCGCTCGGCAACGCCGCGAGCGCCACCTACGGCGTCACCGTGACCCCGGCGTCCCTCTCCGGACCCCCGCCCCCAAGCAGGCGTCCTGTCGTGACGCTGCACGTGCCGGCGTGTCCGAAGAAGCTCTCCAAGAAGGCCTGCAAGCGCTTCCAGGCCTCACGCGCCGCGTGGCAGACGCTCACCGGTCGGGTCACCGACCCCGCGCCCTCGAGCGCCATCGCCAGCGTGCAGGTCGCCGTCTACCTCATCAGCGGCGGGCGGATCGAAGGTCTGAGCGGCAAGCGCTTTCGCAAGACCACCAAGGTGAAGGCGCGCGCGACGTTCGTGAGGGCCAAGGTGAGCGGCACGCGCTGGTCGCTGCGCCTGCCCAAGCTGAAGCCCGGGACCTACACCATCCTCGTGCGCGCGATCGACACGGCAGGGCGCATCTCGGCGACGATCGTCAAGACCCTGCAGCTGCATTGACGCCAACGCTCGCGGCGCTGTTGATTGGGCACGAACGAGCACGAATCGCCGCCCTGCCGTCGCTGGCGGATCCCACCAGACCGCGACCCCCTTGGGAAACCGCGATCTAGCAGGCATTTCGTCTATGGAGCCAACCGACCTCAAGTCGAACCGCTCGGCGCGGCTTCCCTGCGGCCGGATGTCGCTTGACGAAGCGGCCGTCAGTCTGTCTGGATGATCTGCACCGGCAGTCCGCGCGAGACTGCGTTTCGAGCGAGCCTTCCATCGAGCGTCCATAGCTGCGTGTCGAGTTCTTCAGCGAGCACGACATACGCCGCGTCGTAGGCGCTGCGGCGCTCAAGACGCTGCGTCATCGCCACGACCGCGGGCGTGTCTTTGGGCTGATGTAGGACGATCGGCACGGAGTCGATGCGTTGCGTGGCATCGGCTACCGCCTCCGGCTCAAGCTGCCCGGCGGAAACCGCGAGCGCCAAGGCGCTCGCTATCTCGTAGCGCAACAGCACCGGGGCGTGCAGCTCCTCTCCTTCGGCCTTCCAGGTGCGCAGCAGCTTCTCGATGGCGACAGCGCGCCGCCGGTCGAGCGCGAGCACGACAAGCGCGTTGGCGTCGAGGACGACGCTCAACTGTCGCCGCGTCGTTCGAGCTGCGCACGAGCGTCGCGTGCAAGCACGATCCCGTCGATCTCGGGCAGCTTTGCACGGAAGTCCGCTAGGCCCTTGAGCGTCGTCTCAAGGTCCTGCTCATCGTGTGTGGCGAGGTCGGCGCGCACCAGTTCGTCCGCCAGTGCGTCAGGGTCCAGGCCGCGCCGCTGCGCCTCGGCAGAAAGCAGTGCGTAGGAGCTCTCGGGCAGGTGGATCGTTCGCGTGGCCATACGAAGGATTGTACGAGCCTGCGCTGCGACGACGGCAGAGCACGGTTCGACCACCGTCACGATGCGCTCGCCGAATCCGCTGCAAATCGAGACCTATGGACCGACGGGGAAGCAAATCGAACCAACATTCTGGTGCTTTTGACAAGGCTGTGTTCGAGCTGCTGGTGGCGCTGGGCAGCCGAGACGCCCGATCAGGTCTGAGCCATTTGGCGAAGAAGCTGGCTGAGCTTCGGGTGGATGGCGGTCACGCACGAACACCCGTTCGTCGGAAGCCACGGACTCATCGTCATGGCTGGGTGCTCCAGGCCGTCATCCAGGTGCTGACCGATCGAGGGGAGCCAATGCGGGCCAAGGAGATCCATGCAGCCGTTGAGGCATCGCTGGGCCAGTCGGTGGCATGGTCCTCGATCAAGGGGGCGCTTGCTACCAACGCATCGGGCTCCTCGCCTCGATTCGTGCGCGTAGCGAGGGGTCGGTACGTCTTGGCCGGGAGATAGGTGGCGTCTGCCAACCCGCAGACAGGCGTGTTCGTCGAATGCGTCTCATAGAGGTGGGTCTTGTTCAAGCAGCGCACTCAACATCAGGATCAGTGCTTGAGCGTCGCGGCGTTCCCACTCGATCTCGCGTGTCGCCTCGTCACGATGCTTCGCGGCATGTGCGACAGCCCAGACCCCGCGGCGGGCAAGCCAGAAGCGCGCTTGCTTATCGGCCTCGGACAGGCCCTTGACACTGTACTCAAGGTCCGGGTGGCGGTCCTTGTCCTCGTTGCCATACGCAGTCTCAAGCGTGTCACGGCAGGCCGCGATGGCCTCTCGGTAGCGGCCCTCGGTCATGTCCCTGATCGCCTTCTCAAGATCCTCGCTTGCCCGCAGGGCACGCACAGAGTCGCCGTTCGTGAACTTCGGCACTTGATGCAGGAAGCTCTGGGCGTAGCGCCAGTGCTCAAGCACCTCGATCCAGTCCGTGGCCTTGAGCCGATAAATCAATTCGCCCCAGAACAGTTGGGTAGAGGCATCCGCCGTCTCTGTCGCATCCCGAAGCACGGCCCCCTGAAGGTTTAGATGCAGTTTGAGCGGCCCTCCCGCGCGTTCGCGCTCAAGCGCCTCAAGCTGCGCTGGCAGCAGGTTCGCACCGAGGTCTACCCGCGTCGAAGTGCCTTGTGTGCGCACAGGAAACTGGATCGCGTAGAGCGCTTGCAGTTGCCCCAGGGGCATACGTGCGTCTTGAGCGAAGCTGACCTCGAGATCCCCAGCGACGAGAACCTTGGCGCCTTCGAGGTCATCCAGCCTCGTCGGGGTCCACTCCATCGCTAGCTCGATCCGGTAGACGCCGATCCCCGGACGCCCGGCCAGCCGCGTGATCGTCGTCTTGACCCCGGCCGATCCGATGTGTAGAAACGCTTCTTCCATGTACCCACCCTTTCACAAAGCCGGGCGCAGAGCCATCAGCCCAACCCCATCCTGCGCAGCCCGGCCGAGAAGATTCCTTCGACCATGTGCGTGACAATGGTGGGCGTGGCGATCAGCGACCGTAACCGCAAGATCCTTTGGAGCCTGTCCGGCAATGCATGTGCACGCTGCCAAGCCCAGCTTGTTGAGGCTCCGGCGGCGACCGGCGATCCACATGCAATCGTAGGCCGGGAGTGCCATATCGTTGCCCAGGCTCCACTTGGGCCGCGCGGCTCAAGCGGCTCGCGTAACGATCTCGATGGTTACGACAACTTGATCCTGCTGTGCGCTAACTGCCACGCGGTGGTTGATGGACAGCCCGACAGGTTCACTCCGGAGGAGCTGCGACGTATCAAGAGCGCTCACGAGCAGAGCGTGCGGAGCCAGCGCGTTCCGTCCATGCTGGACGTCTCGCTGAGAGGACGTGACGAGCCGGTACTGCTTGAACCGATCGCCAGCGGCGACGCGCTGCTTCGCCTCCTCGGCTCCTCGGACTCTTCGGTCCACGACTACCCCGATGGTTTGTCGGCGACGCAACGGGAGCTGGTCGGAGATTTTCTACAGTCGTGCCAGGACTGGAGTGAAGCCTACGACGACATCGGCCCGAAGGGGCAGCTTGAAGGAGGTCAACACCTCCAGGAGCACATCAACTCGCTGCTCGTAGACGAGAACCTCGCCGTCTTCGCCGCGAAGCGCCGGCTCACGCTCGCCGGCAACGGCCGCGAGCTGCCCTGGTTCGAGACAATAGTCAAGATCATTGATGTACATGAGGCTGGTGCACAAGCCTCCGGCAGAAGTGCACAGGTATAAGGTATTGCTGATCAGGAGTAGCCGTGCGCCCTCTTGCCGAACGAGGCGCACGAACTCCACCGCAGTCATTTTGAGTGCTATACCAGGACTATGACCGAATACACCTTCAATATCGGCGCTGCCTGTCCGGCAGACAAAGCCGTCGCACGGTTCGTGACTGTGTTGGGAATCGTCAACAACGAATGGCACCGGTCGATGTATCTCATGAATCTCACACAAGACGATCCCGATGGTGCCGGGATTCGCCTGCAATTGACACGTTCGCAAGCTGCATCACTATTGGAGGCCACGAAGTTCATCACTGACTCGCGCAAGCGATTCCCCGAGGTCGGAGCCTTCGTCGATGGGCTTGGCGACGACGCCCAAGATAATCTCGACCGGCTGTTGGGTGCCCTCGATCCTAACTCGCCGCACTTCATGGACTGGTTGAAGGATCATCGGGACGTTACCAACCACTTCCCCAAGCTGCACCCAGCCGCCTACGCCAATGGAGACGAGGAGATTGCCAACGCGCTCGCTGCTGCCGCCTCACATACAGGCACGATCACCAGCGGAGAAACCCAGGCGAAGGAGCGTTTTGGCTTTGCCGACGAAGTAGCTGTGCAGCTACTCCCGGATATCGTGGAGAACCCTGATGAGATCAAGAAGCTGGCGGCGGCGAGGATTGCCTTGGGCGCGTTCGCTCGCGCGGCGATTGCCGCCTACATACAGAACCTCCCGGCCGGGGTCGTCTCGACGAGGGACTAGCTGCGCGGTCTCTGCTCAACGCGCGTGAGAAAATGCCGGGCTCCGCGCGGCGGCGCGCCGTCAGATCAGCCGGTAGCCGACGCCGCGCACGTTGATGATCCAGCGTTCGCCGTTGCCGCTGAGCTTGCGGCGCAGGCGGCTGGCGTGGGTGTCGAGTGTGCGGGTGGTGTTGGGGTCCGTGTAGCCCCATAGGTTGATCAGCAGCTCTTGCTTATGAAAGACTCGTTTTGGGTCGCTGGCGAGGTGCGCGAGCAGGTCGTACTCCAGGCGGCGCAGCTGGAGCGTGTGGCCGTTGATTTCGGCTTCGCGGGAGGCGGTGTCGATCGTCAGCGAGCGGATGCGTAGCGGGCGGTCGCGTGTGCGCTGGGCGTCGGTTCGACGCAGGACGGCTCGCAGGCGCGCTCGCAGCTCGAGGTAGGTTGGCGGGGGGATGAGGACGTCGTCGGCGCCGGCGTCGAACGCGCGCAGTAGGTCGGTTTGGCGGCGGCTGGCGTTGAGCATGATCACCGGCAGGTCTGCCGGCCAGCCGGGCGCATCGTGCGCCGGTCGGCGGATGTGTCGGAGCAGCGTGAGCGGGGCGCGTGGCGAGCCGAGGCTGCCGATGATGACCGCGCGCGGTGGATGCCACTGAGCAAACTGCGCGGCGTCCCGCGCGCTGGCGAGGAGCTGCACCGTGTAGCCGTCGGCGAGCAGCTGGCCGGTGATGTCGTGACCGAGAGCGGGGTCGGCCTCGATGACGAGGATCGGCTGCTGGGCAGCCGTCACGCGCTTCCCTTCTGCTGTTCTTTGTCCTGGGGCGCGGCCGGTAGCGTGCTGATGCAGAAGTGGGCATGGAGCAGCTGGTCGACGCGGGAGCGGCTGACGCCGAAATGTCCTCCGATCTCGGTGATCGTGAGGCGCTCGACGAACCGCAGGCGGAACATCTCAAGCGTGCGCTGGTTGGGGAGACGGCTCCAGCCGTAAGAAGTGGGTAGAGCAAGCCCGTGCCTGCTGAGCCGGCACATGACCTCGTGGGCGACGGCCGGGCCGAGGTCGGGGTGCTGCATCACCTCGACGATGGAGTGGCTGGTCAGCTGCTCGACGTTGACGATGCCCGCGAGGTGCAGGCGATCGAGCGTGGCGGGCCGGAGGCCGAGCCGTTCGACGCGCACGGAACGAAGGCGCGTCTCAGCGGCTGATCTCTAGTTCGGAGGCACGGCGCGCGGTGCGGGTTGGAAAGACGAACTCACCGATCCGGTGCACCAGGCCGTGCTCAGCCAAGCGGCAGACGGCGTTGCGGGCCGCGTCGTGGTTGGCAAGCTCGCGGCCGATCTCATCAACGCTCCATGGCCATGATGAGGCGTCGTCGAACATGAGCGACAGGACGGTGCTGTCGGTGTGGCGCTCGGCTTCACGGGGATCGTGCAGCGACTCGCGTGGCGTACGCTGATCGGGCATGGGAGATGGAACCTCCTGTGCTTGGCCCGGGCGGCGTTCCAGCGTCGCTCGGGCTGCTTTGGTTATGGACGCCCGGCAGGCTACGGCCGAGGGCCGCGAGCACGCAAGGTGTCGGAGCGACGCTCAGCGCGACGCCAGCAGGGCGTGCCCTGAGCGACGAGCCCGGCTACGGGCCGGGTCTCTCGGAGTCCAGCTGCAGCAGCGCCAGCGGGTCCAGCTCGAGCCGCTCGGCAATGCGCTCCAGGCTCTTGAGCGTCAGGTTGCGCTCGCCACGCTCGATGCCACCCATGTAGGTGCGGTGGACGCCGAGCTCGTCTGCAAACGCCTCCTGGCTGAGCCCCTTGGCTTCCCGATAGGCGCGCAGGCTGTGGCCAACGGCTCGTTGTAGATCGCCTTCCACAGCCGGGAACGGTCCCGGTCTGCTACTTGACAGTCTACAGACCTATAAGTAGCGTGCCGCTGACAAAAGGCTGAGGACGGCCGCATCGGGCTGTATCCCCGGCTCGATCCAAGGAGACAGGCATTGAGACGGCGAACGCTGACGGTCGCACTGATCCCGATTTCGGCATCCTTCCTGGCCGGCTGTGGTACTACAGCCTCATCCGATCCTCCGTCCAGCTCGGCAGGCTCAACGGCGTTGCCCGGTGTACGGGCGACTCCTGGCCACGCAGCGCCGGCGACGCCTGCTCAGGAAGCATCGACCGCGTCAGGCCCCGAATCGCAGACCAGCGGTCCTCCGAGCTTCGTCGTCAATGCCACCACGCAGCAGGGCGATACGGTCAAGATTGAAGGCTGGTTTGGGCCAGCGCTGCCAGCCAGCGAATCGGATGTCGATCAGACGGCCTTCAATGAATGTCCAGCGCCAGCACCTGATGGCCGAGCCATTGTGGTTCGCCTTGACCTGAGCGCAACACTGGAATCGAGTCTGTCCGGGGAAGTTGAACTAAACACGGGCAGCGCGATCGGTGGCGTTGACTACGTCATGGGCTATAGCAGTGGCGCACAGTGCGAGAGTGGTGCAGAGTCTACGGGTGCCAAGCTCGGCACGCTCCAGCCGCACCAAGCAACAGACTTTACGATGTGGGTGGTATTCGTGAACGCCATCACTCCCAACAATCCGCATCCCTCAGAAAAGGCACTGGGGGAGCACGCTCTGGGGAATGGCTGGGTCATGGCCATACCCGGCGTGACGGTCGATGACTCAGCCAGCGCTGGTGAGGGGCACCAGAGCGCGAGCGGTCCCAGAGTGGTGGCCTGTGAACCGGGTGGCCCTATTCCTGAACGCTCGGAATACCTTGCGCCCATTGGGGGGACTCCAAAGCTGACGCGTGGGTCACTGTGCCCGACGACGTTGCCGTCGTAGATGGGTTTGGAGCAGTCAGGTTAGATCCTCCGGATTTTCGGTAGCTTCCCGTCGATTGGGTCCGTATTATTTGCTGACTGGATAAAGTGTCAGCAAGTGCGTACAATGATTAGTGTTAGTCAGAGGATATGCAGTGACACAACGACCAGAAGGTGCCGGTGAGCAAGGACGAGACGACCTCAACTCGGTCGTGGGTGCGGTCGCGTTCCATGTGGGGATCGTGGCAGATGGCGCGCGCGAGGTACTCGAAGCCGCCACTCCCTTGTCGCAAGATGACCGAGCGAGTAGATGGTCTGATCTCGACCCTGCTACGAAGGAGCGGGTAGCACACGAACTCTGCTGGACTTTTGAACTCCAACCACGCAGCCCCTTTGTTGGCGCAGCGTTCCTGCTAGCTGGTGAGCGGGTGCGCGACTTGCAGCGGAGCTGGGATCGCTTTCACGACAACCTGCCGTTCGATGCCGCCGAGTGGCGCTGGCTCACTACCGCCGCCTACCCATCAGCCGCAAAGAATGACTCTGCCACCTGGGCCAATGGTCACGATGCTGAGCCGACGCCGGACTATGTCTGGAGGCTTCAGCACATCGCCTCCCGGCGTGATCACGTCGTCAATCGTGGGCAAGTTGTCGAAGTCAATGGCAGCGAACTGATTGATCGCTGGTGGGACTGGCGGCGTGGCGCTGGTGATTATGCCGACCGTGATGCGGCTGGTGAGGCGTTTGCAGCGCTTCAGCATGTGAGAGACCTGGCAACCCTAGTAGAGCGCAAAGAGTTCGAGTGAGCATCCTCCCGGACAAGCTCATGATAGTGCGATGCGTACAACCCGGTTCTCACTACTGAGACTGACATAGAGGGTATGGTCTGCTGGGTCAAACAGTACGTCGCCGATGTGCCGCAGATCGTCAGTTCCGGGAACCAGTGACCGTGGGCCATCCGGCAACTGTACACACGCAATGCCCGGTGAGGTATCGACATAGAGGCAGTTCTGTGACTGGTCGAGGGCTATGCCACCGCCGCGACCGAGACCGTCCGCGAAGGCGTCCTGACTATTTGCTGGTCGAGCACCCGTATCGGTGCCGGGTACGGTTTGCACTTTTTCCGGCATGTTTTTAGAGCCGAAGTAGCGCACTGCCGGGCTTGCGTCTTGCGACACGTAAAGCAGGCCGCGTTCGGTGTCAGAGGCAAGTCTGCACGGTATGGCGAGTGATACATGCGTGCGCGCCTGACCATCGCCAGCGTCAGCCATTTTACCGTTGCCGGCGAGCACGCACATCCGGCCCGTAGCGGGGTACAGTATCCGAATCGTTGAGCTGCCAGCCGCCGCAATGAAAAGCTGTGTTCCGTCGCTATTTAGCGCGAGCCCTCGGGGAAACGCCAGTTTTGCCTTGGTCGCAGGACGGCCTCCCCCATATATACCATCGGCCCAGACCGGCGACAGGTACGACCGAACTCGACTGCCGGGCCAAACGCGACCCGTGCCGGCGACGGTCGTGATCTGTCCAGTCGGAAGGTGCACTCGTCGGATGCGATGGTTTTCTGTATCGGCGATGTACAAGAGCTGATGGTCACGATCAAAGGCGAGCCCGTCAGGGCGGTTGAGTCTCGCCAGCCGTGCGTCCATACCATCACCTGAGAAGCCGTACTGCCCGAAGCCAGCGACAGGGGTGATGCTGCCGTCCGTCAGGCTCACTTGGACGACGCGATGCTTGCTGCGTTCGACTACGAACAGACGTCGCTCGACGGGATCGAGGGCCATAGCCGTAGGCGCACCGAGGACGACAATCGTCTCATGGGTGCCGTTTCGAGGCGTCGCTGGCGCCAGCTCATCGTGGCCATTTGCGTTTTGGGTGCTCTTCTCGCTTGCTTCTGGTGCTGTCGCCTGGTAGCGGTCGAGGAGGTCTTTGGCTATGGGCTCGCAAACCGTGGGTTCATATACGCGGTAAAAGGTGTCGGGTTCGACGCCGTATGGCTCGGCGGCCAGTTCTCGTCGGTCGCGCACCTTTCGTAGGCGCGCCGACGCCTCTGCGGTGCCGAAGAGCAGCGGCGCTGCTTTGCCAGGCTTCGAGTCGCCCAGCCGCTGGATTGATGGCTTCAGCACTTGTTCAACCTGCACCGCGAAATCTTGGAGGGCCGGATCGCCCAGCCGTGCCACAACCAGCTTGAGGGCCGGGAGCTTCTTCTCATCCAGCCGTGGGCGCCCAAGCCCAGCTCTGATGACAACTTTAAGCTCGTCAATGAGAGCTTCGACGGTTACGACCTCCGCGATTGGCGACGCTGATCGAGACATGAGCAAAATCGTCGCATAACCCATGTGGGATCGGGGACATCGGACAAAAAGCTCCCGCGTTTCGCCGCATAATTCCGAGCTTTTCCGAACGCTCCGTGACACGCTCGCAGCATCGTGAGCAATACGAAAGGAGCCAAATGAGCCCCCATCCCTGCGCCGGCCACGCCTGCGACCACTGCTACCGATGCGATGTGCTCGGTGAATGCTGCCAAACACCCGCCGTTGTCCAGGCCGGGTATCCAACGGCCAGCTACGTCCAACCCGATCGGCTGCATAACGCCGTAGTCGAGGACGCCAAGGCCGCCCTGTCCCTGGGCGAGCTGGTGCGACTCGACTCCGGGCCGCCCGGTCTTGCCGTGCTGCTGCTCCCTAGCTCGGGTGCCGAGCCCATCCCCAACGACTCGCGAAAGGAGGGCGAACGTGTCTCAGTCCCTCGTACGCTTCGATGATGGCGCTGGCTGGCTGAACAAGCGCCAGTTGAACCGGACCCGCCGCGCCGAAGTCTCTACGGCCTTGGCAGTTGTCCGCCACGGCTTCGAGGCCCAGGCGTTGGCCGACATGGATCGCCAAGACAGCCAAGCTGCCGCTGATGCCTTGCGGACGGCTCTGGACGAGGAGATGGCACTCCTTCGTGACGGTCTGGCTCAGGCCGGCCAGTCGGCGGCGGCGATCGAGCTGGTAGCCCGCAAGGTCGAGTTGCTCTCGAGCATCGACAACCGGCGTATCGCGCGCCGTTTCGGAGGGTGAGGCCGATGCTGATGATCCTCACAGGATTGGCGCTGGGAATACTCGGCGGCGTGCTAGCCGGTGCGGTTGCCGGCTGGTGGACAGGGCGCCGCTCGGCCGCGCAGTCGATGGCTAGTAGTGACATACTCGACCCCTACCTTGATGCGCAGATCACCGAGGCGGCCCGTCAGTGGGCGACGCGGCAGGGGCAGCCAGCCGCAGCGCCACTGATAGCCGACAAGCTGCGACTGATTCATGCCTTGAGCAGGCGCCGCACGCACCGTCGTCGGCGGTGGTCACGATGATTTGGCTCGTTGTCGGAGTGGTTCTCGTGGCGGTCGTCGTGCTGATGCTGGCGGGCCTTGATTCACCATCTGGCGCAGGCGGTTATCGGGGAACGGCGGAGCTGTATGCCGCCCGCAAACGTCAGGAAGTGGCACAGGTGAAGCACGAAATACGGCGGGACGCGGCCGTGACGCGCCGCGAGCTGCGTGAAGAACTTGGCAGTCTCGCACGTCGGGAGCGGAAAGCGTGAATCACGGTAGCCCACCGTCGTGGGAGCGCATCATCGCCTGGCTGGTGGTCGGTGCCATCAGTCTGCAAGTTCTGGCTGCTGTGCTCCCACGCCTGCTGGTGCCGCTCATAGTGCTCGCAGCTGTCGTCGGTGTGCTGCGAATGATCTGGTGGTACACGCAGGTGTAAAGCAGTTTGTCGGTGTCAAATTAAGTGTGTAATCAAAAATGTTGTTGACATATCGCACAGTGTGTTGCAGGATGGTTTGTGTCATTGTGTCACAAACTAATTAATGTGAAGGGAGGTGTGAGCGATGGGACGACGCAAGCAACGCAATATCAAGATCCGTGAGGATCGGTTGAGCAAGCTCGATGGGACCAAGATGGAGGTCGCTATCTGGCTGTTGGCGAAGGGCACGGTCGAGGATCGCACCAGGCGCTCACAACCTGCCCCACCAAAAGCAGATGCGGTGAATGAGCCTTTGGGTGGTGACGTGGATGCGGGCGAGCTTCCGGGCGCGCCGGGGCCGCGTACATGACAGCGGGCCTGCTTGGCGTGCTGCTGCTACTCAGCGGCGCACTTTCGGCGCTGCTCGTTGATCGCAGACGACGCGCTCCTGCCTGCGAGTCGGTGGAGCTGCGGTTCGCTCCGGATGTCAGCGAGAACGCGGTGTGGGGAGTTCTCGGTGGCATCTCAGGTCTGCCAATACGCACGCTGGTGGTGTTGGAGCTTGTCGGCGACAACGACGGTATTCGTCATTACCTGCGCGCGGAGCCTGCCACGATCGAAATCCTGCGTGCTCATCTGCGTGGTCTGCTGCCGGGTGTGCGGCTGGAGCCAACGGAGCCGGACACGCCGAGCGTGTGGCGGGCGGCGGCACGGGTGCGCTGGAGTGGTCGTCATCCGCTGCTGCGCAGCGACCGCAATGCTGAGACGGCGGCAGCACTGCTCGGCGCGGTGTCTGATCTGCGCGCTGGCGAGAAAGTGACGGTGCACTGGACGCTACGTCCTGCGCGTGGCCCGTATCTGCCTGAGCGTCAGTCGCGCTCGCAGGTTCGCAATCAGGGGCTTCTGTCGCGGCTGTGGCTTGAGCAGCCGATTGACCCAGGCCATCTGCCGGCGCTGCGCTCCAAGTACAGCGGGCCGGTGCTGATGGCTCGCGCGGTGGTCGCGGTCACGGCCAGCAGTGACGGGCAGAGTATGAATCTTTTGACGCGGGTGGTGGCGGTGTTTCGTGCGCGAGCGGGGATGCGCGGTCGACCTGTGATGCGGTATAGCCGCTCGGGCCGCGTGCAGCGGTTCGTGGAGCAAGCCCCGCTCACTGGCGGCAGTCGGTTTTCGCCGGCAGAGCTGCTGGGCTTGGTTGGTTGGCCGATCGATGCGCCGCGGGTGCCGGGCCTGGTGCTCGGTGTGTCTCCCCAGCTGATTCCCTCGGCGCAGATTCCGCGTACCGGCGGTCGGCTGTGGGCCTATTCGACGTGGCCGGGCATGGAGACGCGGGCGCTGCGTCAGCCGGTAATCGGTGGCCTGTCACACAGCCTTATTTGCTCTCCCTCGGGCGGTGGGAAGTCGGTGTTGCTGGCCTCGCTCGTCGCTCAAGATTTGGTGGCCGGTCGCGGCTGCCTGGTGCTGGACGGCAAGGGAGACCTGGCCGATGAGATCCTGCGGCTGGTGCCCGCCCGTCGCGGCGGTGACGTGATCGTGCTTGACCCTGCTCGTCCGGGTCCAGTGCCTGGGCTGCGGGTGTTCAGCGATGGCGACCCGGAGCTGTCGGGCGATCTGGTGCTCGGCATGTTCCGCTCGATCTTCGCCGACTCGTGGGGCGTGCGCTCAGACAAGTGGCTGCGGGCCGGGCTGGTGACGCTGGCGCACGACCGCTCGGCCACGCTGTCCGATCTGCCCTTTCTGTTCTCGTCGGATGTGTTTCGCAGGCGCCTGACGGGACGTCTGCAAGACCCGCTGCTCAAAGCGACGTGGGCGCAGTTCGAGGCGATGAGCCCGGAGGGCCGCGCCCAGCAGCTTGGGTCGCCGATGAACAAGGTCAACGAGCTGGTCGGCCGGCGGGTGGTGCGCTCGGTACTGGCGCAGGCTGAACCGAAGTGGGACATGCGCGAAGTGCTGCGCAGCGGGCGGGTGGTGATTGTCTCGCTGTCGCCGGGGAGGATCGGCTCGCCGGCCTCGAGGCTGCTCGCAGCGCTGGTTATCAACGAACTGTTTCAGGGTGTGCAGGCTCGCACGCTGGTCCCGGCCGACAGGCGCCGCCCGTTCCATGTCTATGTCGATGAGCCGAAGGTCTTTACGGACATTCCGGTGCCGCTGGACTCGCTATTCGAGCTGGCTCGCGGTCTCGGCGTCGGACTGACACTCGCCGCGCAAAGCCTGACGCAACTACCGACAGAGCTTTCGCAGGCGGCATTGACGAACGCGGCGACGCTTGTGGCGTTTCGCCAGAACCACGATGACGCGAGGCTGCTGGCGCGTGAGCTGCCAGGTGTGACCCCGGAGGAGCTGCAAGCGCTTGGACGCTTTGAGATGGCGGCGCGTATCGGCCTCGGTCCGGGCGATGTCAGCCCGCCGGTCACCGGCCGCACGCTGCCACCGAGCGAGCCGATCAGCGACCCCGAGGAAGTGCGACGGGAGTCGGCCGATCGCTACGGCCGCGACCCTCGTGACATTGATGAGGCGCTACTCGCCCGCCACGGCCTGAGCGACGATCCGACCGCCGTCGAGAGCGATGAGGTGCCCCTGCGTCGGCGCCGGAGGCAGGCACCATGAGCCGCTGCCTACTGGTTAGTGGTGCGCCGCTCGCTGCGCCGATCGCCTCGAGTCAGGAGCGCCATACGTCCCTATGGGACGGGCGTTTCTGGCGAATAACGCCAGGGGCTCTCTCCGCTGTAGCTGTGCAGTTGTCGCTCCTTACCGGGGGCCGGACGTGAGGCGCGTCAGTGTGGCCCGGCTGGTGGCCTTGGCCGATGGTCTGCCGCTCCGTGATCGCCAGATCGTGGAGACGATCGCTCGCCTGTCCTTGGTCAGCGGTGGGCAACTCGTCGATCTATTTTTCGAGTCAGTTCCCAATCCGTCTACTCGTGCCCGCCGTGCCCGACGGGTGCTGGGCCGGCTGGTTGAGGAGCGGGTACTCGATCGCCTGGAGCGCCGCCGTGGTGGCGCTGGTGGTGGTTCCTCGTCGTGGGTGTATGCGCTCGGCCCGGCTGGGCGCCGGATGATTGCCTACTGGGCTGGCGAGGGTCTACCGCGCTCGCGCAGCGCCTATGAGCCGAGTGCGATATGGACAGCGCACACGCTGGCGGTCAGCGACCTGTATGTGCAGCTGCGAGCAGCCGAGCGGGCGGGCCGGGTGGAGCTGCTGGCCTTCGACGCGGAGCCGGCTTGCTGGCGGCGCTATAGCCGTCTCGGCGGTGCGGCTGGGGTGCTCAAGCCCGATGCCTACATTCGCCTCGGTGTCGGCGAGTTCGAGGACTCGTTCTTCATTGAGGTGGACCTGGGCTCCGAGCGTCGCGGTCAGTTGACGCGGCAGCATCACGCCTACCGCGAGTATTTCCGGGCCGGCGTTGAGCAGGCCAACACGGGCGTCTTTCCCAGCGTGCTGTGGATCGTGCCCGACGCCCAGCGGATGGCGCTGCTGAGTGACATCCACCAGGGGATGCCCGAGCAGACCAGGAGGCTGTTCACGGTCGCAACCCGCGCGCAGGCGCTGGCAGCGCTCGGCGGCCTGGCAACCGACCTCACGGCTGGAGCACCGTCGTGAGCGGGTTGGCTACCGGCAGGCCGGTGATGTACGGGGATGCGGCGCGCTGGCTGCTGCTGCACGCCGACTGTCTGACGCTCATGCCTGAGCTGCCCGAGGGTTCGGTGGAGGCGGTCGTCACCGACCCGCCGTATGGCATCGGCTTCGCCGGTGAGGCGTGGGACAGCGGCAGACTGACCGACGCGGCGACGTTTCAGCAGTGGACGAGCGCATGGGCGGCTGAGGCACTGCGGGTACTCAAGCCGGGTGGCTGGTTGGCGGCGTTCGGGACGCCGCGCACTTTTCACCGGCTGGTCGCTGGTATAGAGGACGCCGGCTTTGAGGTGCGCGACCAGCTGCTGTGGCTATACGCCAACGGCGTCCCGAAATCCCACCACCGGGGCGATGGGCTCGGCGGCACGCTGAAACCGGCCTACGAGCCGGTGCTGCTGGCCCGCAAACCGCTCAAAGGCACACTCGATGCGAACCTCGCGCTTCACGGCACCGGGGCGCTCCAAATCGACGCAGCGCGCGTGCCGCGCCGAGAGGGTGAACGGGGATTCTGGCCGGCGAATGTTGCGCTCTCGCACGACTCGCGCTGTCGGCCGGGAGCCTGCCGGCCGGACTGTCCGGTGGCGCTGATCGACATCGAGCCTCGCCCCGGCCGGGAGATCAGTCGCCTGTTCTACACAGCGAAGGCCAGTCGCGCAGAGCGCGAGGCCGGCTGTGAGGCGCTGCCGCTATGCGAGGTGCCGATCTACCCGCGCGGCGACGGCTCGGTGCGGCTGGTGCGCAACACCCATCCGACCGTCAAGCCGCTGGAGCTGATGCGCTGGATTACCCGGCTGGTCTGCCCACCGGGGGGTACGGTGCTCGACCCGTTCACCGGCAGCGGCTCTACCGGCGCGGCTTGCGCGCTTGAGGGTCAGCGGTTTATCGGGATCGAACGTGACGAGCGTTATGTGCCGGTGGCCTGCGCGCGGATCGAGCACTGGAGCACGGAGGCCCGGAAATGAGACGTTGGCGCCGCGGGCTGGATGGCTGCGCGGCGTGCATAACGACCACGGTGAAAACCGAGTGCGTCGTCGTGCATGCCGCAAACCCCATCCAACCCAAACAAAGGAGATGCCTGGCGATGACCAAGGCACAAGAGATCTACGAGAAGGTCGAGGCGATGATTGCCTCGGGCGAGGTCAAGAAGGCTGACGCCTTCAAGACGCTCGCCGAGCAGTACGACCAGCCGGTCGACAGCCTGCGCGGCGCCTACTACCAGCACAAGCGTGTGCTGGACAACGGTGGTACTCCCCCTACCGCAAGCGGTAGCGGGACTCGTCGCACCAGGCGACGCGAGACGACCAGCGAGACAGCAGTCGAGTCAGCAATCGCGACGCTACGGCGAGCGATTGACAGCATTGATGCTGAGATCGAGGTCGCCAAAGAACGAGCCACAGAGGCTCAAGCCGAGTACGAGGCGATGCAGGCCAGCGCCGATGAGCGCAAGGCTGCCATCACGGAGAAGATCGCCTTGCTGGAGCCAGCGACCTAGCCGAGGAGGCTACTGCAAAGACAAGATGGGGTAACGGGTGGCTCATTTCAAATCAATTGATTTGAGCCACCCACACCTACCACCACACCAAGTAACACCCGTAAAATATGGGAAGAAAGCGGTAATGGTTACATGACGCCACGGTGGTTTTAAGATAGACAGTTAACATTTGTCACATTAAGTATTACAATGGAGGTAGTAAACAGGAACTATGAATGACAGAAGTACAAGCACGGGAACTCGGGCGACTCTTCAAGCAGGCCCGCCGCAGCAAGAAACTATCGCTGCGCGCCCTGGACGAGCTGAGTGGCGTGACCTACACCTGGCTGGCTCGCCTGGAGCGCGGCAAGGCGAAGGCACCGCCACCGAGCAAACTAACCAAAGTGGCCGACGTGCTCGGCATACCACCAGAGCGGATCGACCGCATCACCCGCGGACAGATCTCGGGCGAGCTGCCGCCGATCCGCACCTACTTTCGAGCGAAGTATCAGCTGACGCCAGAGGAAATCAGGCAGATCGAGGAGCTGTTCGATCGGATTCGACGCGATCGTCCCGACCCCAGCGAAGGAATCGCCGACTAATGCACCTCGCACGGGTGGGTACGAGCGGGCCACAGACGACCCGCTTGGTTAAGCGCTTGCGTGCCCTCAGCCCGGCATGGTCTATATCCCGCCGCGAGGCACGCTGGATCGCCGAGCAGCAGGCTAAGCTTCTGCTCGCAGAGGCAGGCATCACTGCCCCGCCGGTCCCCGAGCGGATCGTCAGCGACCTCGCCGGCGTGAACATCTACCCGCTGGCGCAGATGCCCGTCAAAGGACTGTTGGGCGCCAGCAAGCCGAGTGGCCGTGGCGGCGACATCCTCATCGACAGCAGCCTGCCGCTGGCCGAACGGCGCGTGACGCTGCTGCACGAACTGAAACACATCATCGACGGCGGCCACACCACCAAGCTGCGCCAGGCCGGCAGCCACACCAGCAACGAAGCGCTCTGCACCGACTTCGCCCTGAGCGTGTTGATGCCCGCACCGTGGCTCCGCGCCGACTGGGAAGCCGGCCACCGCGACCTGACTGCGCTCGCCGAGCGCTACCAGGTGCCGGTCGAAGCCGTCTCGCATCGACTGCACACACTCGGACTGCGCCAACACCCCAAACGATGGCTGCATCGCTCGTACTGCCAATGGCAGCCGCACAGCAAAGACAACCGGACAAGGAGGAGCGAGCTATGACACTAACGCTCACTGAGCAATCCGCTACTGAACCAGGGGCCGCCGTCAAGCGGGCCGTGATCTATCTGCGCGTCAGCTCGCGCGGGCAACTAGAGACTGACTACGACGATGATGGCCTGTCCATCGCTGCACAGCGGGAGCGCTGTGAGCAGACGGCCGCTCAGAACGACGCTGTCGTCGTCGATGAGTACATCGAGCGGGCCGAGTCAGCCAAGACCAACCAGCGGCCCGCATTGAACGCCATGCTCCGGCGCATCAAAGAGCAGCGCGACATCGACTACGTGATCCTCTGGAAGGTCGATCGGTTCGCCCGCAACCGCCGCGATGACGCAAACATGCTGTTCGAGATCGAGCTTGCCGGCGCACGGCTGATCAGCGCCACGGAGAACATCGATCAGACCCCAGCCGGCCGGCTGATGCACGGCATGTTGGCCAGCTTCGCCGAGTACTACAGCCGCAACCTCGCCAACGAGGTGCTCAAGGGATCGACCGAGAAGGCCAAGCGCGGCGGCACGCCGGGACGCGCACGGCTGGGCTATCTGAACATCCGCGAGCAGCTCCCCGAGGGCGGCGAGGTCCGCACGGTCATCGTCGACCCCGTGCGTGGCCCTATCGTTCGCTGGGCGTTCGAGACCTACGCCACCGGCCTCTACAGCCTCATCGACATGATCACCCTGCTGGAGGCTCGCGGCCTGCTCTCACGCGGGACTCGCGTTCGCGCGCCGCAGCCATTGAGCCTCAACGGCGTCCACAACATGCTTTCCTGCCCCTACTACACCGGCGTCGTCTCCTACCGCGGCAAACAGTACCCCGGACGGCACGAGCCGCTCGTCAGCCAAGACCTGTTCGACCAAGTTCAGGCCGTCCTCAAAGCGCACGGGCTATCCGGCGAGCGCGACCGCAAGCACCAGCACTACCTCAAGGGCACCATCCGCTGCGGCACCTGCGGCAGCCGTCTCGTCTACTCCCGCAACAAAGGCAACGGCGGCCACTACGAGTACTTCGTTTGTCCGCGCAACCAGCGCGGCGAGTGCCCGCAGCGCTACCAGCCCGTCGACCTCGTAGAGGCCGCGATCGAGGACCACTACGCGACTGTGCCGCTCAGCGAGGCCGAACGCGAGAACATTCGCCAGACCGTCACGATCAGCCTCGGCAAGCGCGTCGCGACAGCCCAACAGGAGGTTGATCGCTGCCGGGGCGTCCTCGAGGAAGTCAAAGAGCAAGAGCGCAAGCTCCTGACCATGCACTACGAAGACCGCATCAGCGGCGAGCTCTTCGACGAGGAGCAGACCCGCCTACGCCGCCGACGCCAAGACGCCGAGGATCTCATCGCCCGCGTAAGCCTCAACTTCGACGATGCCCTCACAACGCTCGACCTCGCGCTGGAAATCATCGGCGAAGACCTCCACGACCTCTACCTACGCGGCAACGACACCATACGCCGGCTCATCAACCAGGCTCTCTTCAAGGCGCTTTATGTCAGCGACGAGGCCATCACCGAGGCCGATCTCGCCGCGCCATTCGCCGAGATCCGCGCCCTATACGACGCCATACGCGCCGTCCCGGCAAGCGCGCCAGACCTAGCGCTGGCCATAGCCAGGGCCGAAACGGGCCGCGAAGGCGCAAAGGCCCCCGTCCTACGGGAGGAACGGGAGCCTTTGGCCGTCGGTTCGATTAGCGACGTTATGGTGGAGCTAGGGGGACTCGAACCCCCGACCTCCTGGGTGCGATCCAGGCGCTCTCCCAACTGAGCTATAGCCCCGTGCGCGCAGGCGGGCGGCGACGCGAACGGCCTGAGAAGTGTAGTCGCAGAACGACTCGCGGCGAGCGCAGTATGGTTTGGAAGCGCGATGGGACTGCTCGACGAAGCCATACGCGAACACTTGGAGCTCAAGCGCCGCAGGGGCGCCGATCCGGGTGCTGTCGCGCGTGAGGAGCGCGAGGCGCTGGCGCCTGTGTTCGGAGACGAGCACGCGGGCGTGGACGACAACGGCGGGCACGCGGAGCAGGGAGGGACGGACGCTGCGGGGTTCGAGCCGGCACCAGGCATGGGTGCGCCGGCCGAGGACCACCATCACGGGGATGAGCGCCTGGCCGATCTCTCGCCGATGGGCCAGGAGACGGCTGAGCTCGACATGCAGGCGGTGATGGAGGAAGACCCCGACGCCGCCGACGGCGCGTCGCCGGTCGGCCCGACCCTTGACGGACCGGTGCCGGCGGCATATCGAGGCGAGATACCCGAGGAGGAGCCGCTGGAGTGGGAGGTCGCGCACGAGCGAGACGCGGGGGTCGAGCCGGATCCGGAGGACGTTCCTGGGCAGGGGCGGCTTTCGTTCGAATAGGGCGGTGCGGGTCTCCAGGGCGGCGCGACCCTTCGCGCCGCAGGCGTTCCCCTAAACTCGGGAGCTAAGGGGCCATAGCTCAGCTGGGAGAGCGCCTGCTTTGCAAGCAGGAGGTCACCGGTTCGATCCCGGTTGGCTCCATGTAGTCGTAGTCAATGCGAACCGCTGGTATGCGGAACGTTGGTTCGATGTGGTCGCGGGCGTCTACGCGGATTTGGTCGATCAGGGTGTGGAGCGCGGTCTTGGCGTCTGTGGGTGTGCTTTCGTTGAGCGCGGCGCGTAGTGTGCTGCGGAGACTGTCGAGTTCAGCGGGTGTGGCGCGCTCGGGCTGCTCGTCGTTCTCATGCGCGGCGAGTTCAGCGGCGCGGGCTTCGAGCGCCTTCGCTTCCTCGGAGAGCGCAGCTATGCGTGGGGCGCAGGTGTCCTCGGGCATCGTGCCGGCCTCGAACGCGCGGAAGTAGCGGTCCATCGCCGCACGGGTCTCTGTGAGCTTGCGCTGCACAGCCGTTACCTCGCCTTGTTGCTCGTCGTCAAGCTGGATCACGCGCTCGTATGCGTCGGTGATCGCACGGTCGATCAGGTCGTGGTCGTCGAGCACCTTCCACAGTCGGCGGGTGACGGCTTGCTCTAGCTGCTCGGCCGGAAGCCGGTCGTTCGCGCAGTGCTTGGTGCCGTACCGTGCGCGGGTGAAACAGGTGTAGTAGGTGTAGCGCCCGTTGCGCCCGTGAGCGGCCGTCCCGACATAGGCTTGCCCGCAGCGTCCGCAACGTATCCGGCCGGTGAGCAGGTACTCGGCGGGGTTTGACGCCCGCCGAGAGCGATCCTCGCAACGCTCGGTGAGTATCGCTTGCGCCCGGTCGAACAGGTCCGTCGTTATGAGCGGGTCGTGCGGCGCCGGATACCAGTTGCCCCGGTAGTAGATCTCGCCGAGATACGCCCGGTTGCGCAGGACGGTTATCACGCTCGCTGAACTCCACAGCCTGCCGTTCTTCGTCCTGTACCCCTGATCGTTCAGCCATGCCGCGAGAGCTGACGAGCCGGCCTTGCGGTTTACGTACTGGTCGAAGATCACCGGCACCAGCGGCGCCTCAGTCGGGTGACGCAAGAGGTAGTCCTGCTTGTCGGGCCGGTGCAATCCGTAAGGGCGCTGACCGCCACACCAGCCGCCACGAGCGGCCTTGCGCTCCAGCCCGGCAGTGATGCGCTCCACGATCAGCGCACGCTCGAACTCGGCGAACACGCCGAGCATCTGCACCATCATCCTGCCGGCCGGGGTGCCGGTGTCGAACGGCTCGGTCGCGGAGCGGAAGATCACACCAGCCTGGTCAAGCTCGTCAATGATCTGCGCAAGCCCACGGATCGACCGGGCGAGGCGATCTACGCGGTAGACGAGCAGCACATCGAACCTGCCGAGCTTTGCGTCCCGGAGGAGGCGGGCGAGTGCGGGCCGGTCGATCACGGTCCCGGTGAACTGGTCCTCATAGCGCCGCTCGATCCCCCACTCCGGCTGGCTGGACACGAACGCATCGAGCCGCACGCGCTGTGCCTCTAGCGAGTTGGGCTGGCGCTCCTCATCGGTCGAGATACGCGTGTATGTCGCCACGCGCACCCGCTCGGTGTTCTCGGCTTGCGCAGGCGCGGCGGCAAGGGATCGGCTCATGGTTGCTCCTCGGTTCGGGTGCCCACCAAGAGATCACGTTTCAGCCGTGATCTCAAGCTGTCGGGCAGCCGGTCTGGATGCGCGGCCAGCCACACCGCCAACAGCTCAGCCAACGCATCCACGAGTTGCTGTTCCTCGCCGCTGGTCATCGCCCGTGTCTTGCCCGGAAGCAGCCGCAGCGGACGATCGTCTGCGCGGACGCACGCCGGGCGACGCGACCTACGAGCAGCATCCGTGCTTGCGCGTGGCGCGCGGACCCGGCCGCTCACGCTGCTCGCTGCCGGGTCGTGGTGGGTTGGCGCCAGCGTCGGCCGAGACGGTCGGCTGTCCGGTGCGCAGGCGAGGCGGGTACGGGCACGACACGCCGCGAGATTCGGGAAAGCCGACGACGAGCCACGACGACACGACCCGTGCGCGCCGCGAGCGAAGCAACTGCGCGATCACCCTCGGTTGGAATAGAGATCTCAAAATCGCGTGACTGTCGGAATCCCGCACAGCCATCAGCAACACAAGAGGCTCCGCAGGTGGTGACTGCGAACCGCAGTGTGAAGCACAGCACGAAGCGCAGCGCGAACCGTAGTGCGAACCACGGCGCGAACTCAGAACAAACCCCGCGAAGCCCCGGATAGGGTCGTGATAGAGATGTCAAAACGCTGAACCGCAGAAATCCCTCGCAGTGGCAACGGGAATCCACTGCCCATACCGAGGCCGGTTGGTCTCGCAGTTGGTCCCTCAGTTGGTCCCCAACCAACGGGTCCCGGCAGGTATCACCGGGATACCGGGAGGAGCAGCGAGCAAAGAGTCGCCTGAGAAGCACTGGCACAGGGGAGTGCATCCCCGCCTTGTACCTCCCAGGGAACCCTCAGTCCACAAGCGCACATCATGTGAAAGCAAGCGCTTTCACATTTTCATTGCCGGTCCCATTGCCAGACATTGCGCCGGCCTAGAACCTTGTCAACGTCAGCAGTCGCGTCGTCGGGCTCAGCCCACTCGGATAGACAGTATGTGGCGGACCCGAGACGCTTGCACTCAGCGCTCAGCCGCTTGCCGAACGTAAACCACGCATCTGAGGGTGTCTGCCCCGCGTCGAGCAGCGCACCAAGCTCGGTCACGGACGCTCGGAGCGCTTCGCGGAACCCGTCGATCCGATCGCCCGCCACCGTGCGTGAGTGCCGCCAAATCCGATGCTGCGGAGACTCAGGCAGAGAAACCTCCCCGGCGCTACGCGCCTGCCCGAGTGCCCGCCGTCCGGTGCTCGTCAACGCAACCAAATCAAGGCCAAGACGGCGAACGTCGCGGATACGGCCAGCCGACCTGAGTGCATCCATCTGCGGCCGAAGCTGCCGTGTCGTCCACGAGTTGTGAACGAAGCCCAAATGCGCGGCAACGTCCCACCGGGCAGCGTCGGGCACTTGGTTGCGGTCGTGCGCTTCGGCGCGGTCGATCGCCGCGAGTACCTGCGCATCCGAGACTGGCTCAACTGCGGTTAGGTCCGAGCGGTACAGCTCGTGGAATCGCCGGGCCGACTCCGGTAGCTCTACGGTGCTTCTCCTGCTCATTGCGGCTCCTTTCGGGCACCGAAAAGCACACGCACGGCGCGTCGCAGGACCGTCTCCCCCGAGAGCTACGGTGGCCTGGTGGCATCGAAGGCATGATCTTCGGCGCTACACGGCCGGGCGGGTGCTCTAACACCCGTCCGGCCACTCGGTTGTCTTGACTTGGCCGCGATCAGAGCAGAGCCAGCGGCGGAAGTTCTGCTCGCCTATTCGTGCGCTTCACGACCATTGCCCATTCGGCTGTCGAGCTGGCAATCTAGTCGGGCCTGGCAAAGCGTCCGTAGGCGCTGCTACAAGCAGAGCCGATGACACCCGAGACTGGCACCGCGCTCCTGATTCTCGCGGTATTCGTACTGCCAGGATTCGTGACCTTGTTGCTCCGTGAGCGGATGTTCGCGGTGCGTGGCGAAGACACCCAGTTCGAGCGGCTGTTGAACGCTCTGTACTACAGCGCGCTCATCTACGCGATCGTGTTTGCGGGCGCCGCGCTGACGGGCGTGCACAAGGCGGATGTGGTCGAGTTCTACCACGGAGAAAAGTCGCTGGCAGAAGACCTGGCGGCTGCGGGAATCATCGCGCTCGCTCTACCTGCGGCGATCGCCACGATTGGGCTGTGGTGGCGCAGCTCCCGCAAGGTACGGCCCTGCGTGTTGAAGTTCATCGGCGTTTCGCCTTCGCACAGCGTCAGCTCAGGCTGGAATGAAGCGTTCAGCCGCGAGGGATCCCCGATGCTGCGCGTCACGTTGAAGGATGGCCGAGTTGTCGGCGGCTACTTCGGCGACGGCAGCCTTGCGGGCTATTCCGAGCACGCCCAGGATTTGTTCATCTCGGAGCGATGGTCGATCGACCCTGAGAATGACTGGTTCACGGGAGCGGCGCAAGGCACCACAGGACTCTGGGTCGCGCGGGATGAGATTGCCTCGATTGAGTTCTACGAGCGTCCATCAGATGAGACGGACGGCGAGCAGAAGTCGCCCGGTCAACCGCTACCATGAACGATATGCCTCGACCCGATGCACTGCCTCCCGTTGAAAAGCGAGGCGGCTATCAGCCCCAAAACGCCGCGCCGAGCCCCCTGCAGCCGCCCCCTGCGCCAAGCGACTCGGCGTCGAGTGCTAAACCCCCGGCACAGCCCGCCCCGCTGCCTCAGCCTTCTAGCAACGCATGACGATGGCGGGCAAAGACCCACAAGAGCGCGAACTACAGGAGGGCTGGGCACCTGGCTCTCCGCGGAAAGCCCTCACGGGCGGTGCAGGTCCGATCAAGGCAGAGGCGAGCCCGATGCGCCCGCCGCCGGCACCGTCGGATGCAGCATCGAGCGCCAAACCACCCAGCGCCGCATCAAAAGCCCAATAGTTCGACCGCACACCGGGACCGCGAGGTGCGTCCTCGACTGTTCAGGAGTGCGTCGTCACGACGTACTACGTGGACGGGATCGGCACTCGGCCTGAGCCCCACGCGCTGGTGGGAAGCTAACGCCGACACTCAGATTATCGGGGTCCGGTGGATGACCGCAGGGAGGCACATACGTGGGGTGCTCCTCTAGGAACTCAAGGAGGTCACGGTCATCCGGCCATGTCGAGGGGAGCACGTCCCATTCCTGGTCGCACACGAGACAGCGGTAGAGCAAGGGATAGCGTGGCATCCCTGTCAAATGTGCCCGCGCAGGGCTAGCCTTCAATGGCAGAGACCCCATAGCGAGGGTCGCTGCCCAGAATGGTCTGGTGAAAGTCCACTGCTTCCTCGCGTGTTGCAAAGCCGTCCATAGGCTGTCGCGGATGAGGATTCCCCGTCTGAATCTCCACAATGAACCATCGCGGCATGGTTTGGGCTCTTGTCGCTCGTCCATACCGCCTTGAGCTTCAAGGTGCCCGTGTAGCCGGTCATGCGGCCTTCCGCCCAGGTCGTGCATCCGCCTCTGCCTCTACCTAGTGCCGGCGTCACGCAGCACGTTGACAATGCGCGCGTGCTCGCTCGTCGCGTCCCAGCTCGCCGGTCCGGTGATGCTGACTGCTCGGAGCAGCGCTCTCGCCGCCTTGCCGCGAGGGTCGAGCGGGATCGGGCCGTCGTGGCGACCCACCAGCGCATCCTCCATGACCTCCGCGAGCGCTCTCGCGCCTTCTGTCCACTCGGGGTCGATGCCTGCTCGCGCCAGCATCTCCACGTCACGGTAGTAGCGGTGCGACGGGCCGAGCGAGAAGTTGTGCAGGTTCTCAGCAATGAGTTCGGCCAGTGGCCCCGAGAGCACGCTCCGCTGCCCGCCTATGTCAAACGTCACGGCCATTTCGTGACAAAGACTAGCGTCGCAGACAGCTCATCGCCAGCAGCATGCTAAGGCCGCCCACACGCAGTGGCTCCGGCTTATCCCGCTTCGTCAAGCGACATTTGCCCGCCAGCCACCGACGCAAAGCGATCAGAGCAGAAACTCGCGCCAGATCGCAAGAGCCATCCTGAGAGCGGCCGCGATCAGGCATCGCCTCCGACTCGCCGCCCCCGACCTTGAGCGCTGCTGGGATGAGGGTGCGCGGAGTCAAGGCCCTTGCATGGCGCAAGGCCGGAGCCCGACGCCGATGCATACATGCGACGATGAGAGCGTGGGTGTGCAACTCCACCACCGGCCATTCGACGCAGCCGCCTTGCTGGAAGAACCGACTCCCACGCAGCTCAAGGTGTTGGAATACATCGCTGAAGCGTTTGTCAACAGCGGTAACCAATGGCCAGTGTTCGACTATGTTGAGGGGCGCTTTGACAGCGATGGCATAGACGCCTGGACTGAGTTGCAGACCCTGCTGGCGCACCCGCAGGGGTATTACGCGGTCGCACTGCCGAGACAGCAAAGGCCGCAGCCGGACAAGCCCATCGCGCTAACTATGCTCGGTCTTTTTCAGGCGGAAGTCATGGGACGCATGCGGACTGACCTCTCGACCATGTTCCTTGGGATGCTCGAGATCATGGCTACGCGCCGTCGTGACGAGCCGCGCTCCGCGAACTCGGCACGGTCCTTCGAGATCTCGAGCCAGGATATGGCCGAGGCTCTAGCCCCGTTCTTCCGGCTGAAGGGTGGGTTGGAGCCGGACCTACTTGGTGACCTTCTGGATCGAGAGCCGCCAACCTGGACAGTGATTCAACAGCGGGGCGAGGGCCGATGGTCGGGACGTATCCCCAGAGGGGTCCTTCGGTTCGTAGGGGTCGCCAACATTCGGGACTATCTCGACCGCGTAGTCGAAATGCTGACGATTCCCCAAGTCGCCGTTCCGCCCGCCGCACCTTCGCCGTTGGGTCTTGTCGCCGCGATCGACTATCTGGACACCGTGTGGCGTCTTGCGCAGCCAGGCGCTGGCCATCTGTTTCAACTTCACAGCGCGCAACGGACGGCTCAGCTTGCGTTTGAGGCCAACACCGCCGCCGAGTTCGAGTCGAGGCTGAGTGGTCTTGGCGACATTCTGCGTAGCTTTAAGCTGCCGCCCACCGAGACGGTGGCTAGCAAGAAACCCAAGCGAGAACGCGATAAGCCACTGGCGCCCCTCGAAGGTCAACTATTGGCACTTCTGCCTGAATCCCAAGCGCGCATCCAGGGAGCAATCGCAGTTCTGCATAACGTCATAGCTGTGCGAGATGCCGGCCAGCATGGCCCTGCCGGCGGCAAGGGTGCGATGGCCCTGTCCGCCCTAGGGATCGGATATCCGCCCGCGTCATGGCCCGAAGCGTGGAGCACAATAAGTGCTAGGACCATCGAGGCGCTTGACGCACTACGGGAGGAGCTCGCAACACTTACCTAGGTTTCGCCAAATCGGGGTGGCGCCCAAGCTCAGGTAACGCGTGCCCCTGTGGTCTTTCCAACGCTGCCACGTGCGATCCTGTAGGCATGAGCTCATATCCACTGGACAATTTTGACGGCGTACTTCGTCCGCGCTTGGTAGTGGACGCTGATCGGCAGCTAACAGGCACGCACCAGGGCGGCGTACATGTGCAGCGGGGAGCAACACTCTTCGTGAGCGGAACCGTTCAAGGCTCGCTAGCGATTGAGGAGGGGGCGGCGGTCGAGCTCACCGGGACCCTACAGGGCTCGTTGCACGTCGATCAGGGTGGTTCGGCGCTCATCACGGGAGCAGTGCAGGGCTCCACCACCAACTTCGGCTCCGTCGTGGTTGACCGAACCGGCACGGCTGCCGGTTCGGTCCACAACGAGGGCCTGTTCATACTGCGTGGGCGACAAGGCGGGGGTGTCACCGGGCCAGGCGAGTTCAGGGTGGAGGCAGGCGGCGAGATCGTTCAACCAACACGCCAAGAGGACGGGCGCGACGTCTACGAATGGACCTACTAGCCCAGAACAGCAAAGCCCCGAAGGACGCCTGAGACGGCCTGTTGGCGGAAACCAAGTCCCGCATCTTGGACCCACCGATGCCGCAGTGGCGCTTGCTGTCCTGCGTCTTGCAGGGCTAGACGCTGATGCTTCAAGTGGCTGTCGTCACTCCTCGGGTGACGCCCGCTCCGTCATGCCTGATACGGAGCTACGTCATCCCAACCCTTCATCAAGCGAAAGCACACCGCCCGGCAACTGCGCCAAGCGGTTCGCATTGACTTCGGTTGGCTCCATTGGAGGAATCGCCTGGAAACTAGCTGGTTTTGGATCGCAGACAGCGCTCGCGTGGTGCCCGCCTTTGCCGCAGAGTACCGCACGTGAGTACCACCTCGGGCCTTATTTTATGGGGAATCTGGGATTCGGCGGTTTGCGGGCAGGAGGTCGTCGGTCCGTTCCCGGTTGGATAGGCGAAACTGCTCTGTGCGCAAACCAGGCGTTGATAGCGGGCACGGCGATCCCGTTTGACGTGACGCAACTGTTCAGATCGCCGCTGGCTGCGCCGGCTGTGGGCGCTTGGTCGGGCTACTCCCTCGCTGGCACATCGGAGCCAGCTTGGTCTCGGCTCACTCGTTGACGGCCGCGATCATCGGGGTCCAGCAAGCAGATGATCACTCGTCGGGCTTGGTGCGCGCAGCACCTATTATGGCCGTCGACGAATCCTGTCGACAGATGTGGTAGACTCTCGGCCGTCGACATAATCCGTCGACGCCCAACAATTATCGAAGGGAAGCTATGAGCACTATTGAGACTCCAGCATTGATCGAGGTTCAGCGCGGCCAGGCGATGGCATCGACGACGCTCACGCCTGCGCAATTGGAGGCCGCCTCCGCCGTTGACACATACGACCCCGAGCTCGGCAACGACTCGGGCAATGGTTATCAGCGGCGCCCGTCGACATCGCGGATCACCCAGGCTGCCGCCTTTTACGGCGAAGGGATCGAGAAGCGCCAGGGACGCGAGTTCGAGGATCGGAGGGGCCTTATGCCCAATCCGATCATCGCGAACATCCGCCCCGTAGACGACAGCTTCGAGGAGCCGGTCGCGGCGGCGGTCGGCGAGGATGGAGGGTTCCCGTCAACCGTGCAGGTGAGCTTCGCGAACGAGGCCGACCGGGCTCGGGTCGAACACGCGATGCGCGAGGGGGGCAACGCGACGGCGACCGCGACGCTACTCCTTACGGACGACGCCGTTGCAAACATCGTCGATGGCCAGCACCGTGCAGGCGCCGTCCGCCTCCTGCTCGACCGACGCCGGCTCGGCGAGGATTTCCCAGTCCCGATGAAGATCATGCTGGGCTTTCCGCGAACTGAGGAGATCAAGCAGTTCTTCTACATCAATAGCCAGGCGAAGAACGTTCCGACTGATCTGACGGCCGAACTTCTCCAGCGGATGGCGAAGCAGGACGACGCGGAGGCCGAGTATCTCAGCGAGCGGAAGAACAAGGCCAATGTTCTCGCCGGCGCAGCGGTGTACGAAGCACTCGTGTCGAACGGAAGTCCTTGGATCAAGCGCATCCGCCGCCCAAACGAACCGTCATCGAAGGACACCTCGATCGCCGTGTCGCAGTTCATCAACAGCGTCGGGCCGCTCATCTCGGCGCAGATCCCGCGCACCCTGACGGCCGACGAGTGGGCACGGATCATCGACGCGCTATGGACGGCCGTGGAGCGGCTCCTGCCGACGCCGTTCGACCCAATCGAGCAACCTGGCGATTGGGTGCTGTTCAAGGCCGCCGGAGTGAATGTCATGCACCGCGTCCTGGCCGACTGCCTGCCGATCATCATCCAGCGCGGCGGGCGCCTTTCCGACCCTGATCACTACGAGCAACTCCTCGCGGACCTGCCGCAGCTCTCCGGCATGGTGATCGATCCGACGACGGGAGAGGAGCGGACAATCGACGGCGCCGAGTTCTGGCGTTCCGCCTCGGCCGCTTCGCAGTACACGGGCCGGTACGGCGCCGACCGGCTCGTCGGCATGATCCGCGGGCTGATCGCAAAGTCGAACCAGGCCGTGACTGTTTGATTTCGCTCGCACCCGACACCCCTCGGCGCCGCGTCGGGCGGCGCCGAGGGGTGAAGCGGCCTTCGTTGGTTTTGGCTATGCGGGTCTAGCATGGTTATTGGCGTAAGAGCTATGGGCAAACGAGGCGACCAACGCCGCAAGAAGAAGCGTCAGGCCAAAGGGGCCAAGCGCATTCCGTATGAGTCCACCAGCTACGGGCCGCTGCGACTTGAGCGTTACGGACGCAATATGGTCACTACTCTCGATCAGAGTTCGCCGGAGATCGAGCAGTTCCGCGAAGCCACCCGCGAAATGTTCGATGGCTTCCCCGAGCGGTATGAGAGCGACATCGCGCGGCTGGCGGAGATGTTCGCGCCGCACGACGCGTTCGAGGTCCTCGGCTACCTGTGGCTCTCGAACTCGATCGTCAACCCGGAGACGTACAAGGAGTGGGAGCACAAGGGGATCGCCGCTGCCGTTGAGCTTGCCGCGGCAGTATTGCTGCGCCGGTCCGCGCGCGCCGGGGACCGAAAGCAGCACGGAAGCAAACTCGATTTCGAGGCCGTCGAAGATCTCCTACGCGAGCTCCTTGTAAATCGTGCGCTGCGGCTGATGAACGACGCCGCAGGTACGCAGGATCCACCGGACGCGTTCGCTATGACCCGCGCGAACGCTATCGCGCACCGACTGACGGTCAGGAGCCCGTCCTATGACTGGCAGGAGCGCGCGACAGTCATGGAGCTGTTCGACCACGACACAGTGAGAGAGGACGTGCTCGCCGCGTGCGGGTTCACGGCCACCACCGCGCTGACTCTGCAGGACGCAATCATCGAGACCGGCCTGCAGCGGCTGCACGAGCGAGGAGCGAAGGCCCGTGAAGCCAGCGAGACGCTGATGGCAAAGGTCAAGAATCCGCCGGAGGACCCGGGCGACGACTCAGACGCCAAAGTCCTCCGGACGCTGCAGGAGATGGAGCCAGCCGAGGCTCAGCACCGCATCGACGCGATGCTCGTTGCCTGGACAGGGCACGAACTGGGGCAAACCCTCAGCTTCACTGCCAGCGATCTCGCACAGATCGCAGGCTGCGACGGTCAGGAAACCGGCGCGTACCTGTCCGCCTTCTCGATCGAGTTCGGCGAGCAGCCGTCCCACAGCGGCCAGATTGACATTGAGGACGTTCGAGCTCGCCCGATCGTCGCGGACGGTCACGGGCGCTACCTGTGCGTGTCCGCGCCCAGCCTGATCTGGGCACTACGTCCGTTCGTTGAGAAAGCGCTCAAAGAACATGACGAAGCCTCCTTTAAGCGATTCGAGCATCACCGGCGAGCGATGGTCGAGCGGCGTGCTACCGCGGCGCTCGCCAAAGCCCTTCGGGCAGACTGGGCCCACGAAGAGATCCATTACCACGGCGCGCGCGACGATCAGCACGGTGAGATCGACGGGCTGCTACGCGTCGACACCGCGCTGCTCATTGTCGAGGCAAAGGCATCCAGCATGCGCCCCTCTGCCCGACGTTTGGCCCAAGACTCATTCCGCGACTGGCTCAAAAAAGAGGTCACCAAAGCCGCTACGCAGACACGGCGCGCCCACGAGATGCTCCTCGACGAGAGCACGCAACCGACAATCACCGACAGAAGTGGCCGACCCTTGACGCTCAACCTGGATGGCATCGCACACACGTTCGAGCTGATCGTGGTGCTCGAAGACCTCTCGTCTGTCGCGCCGTCGGCGTGGCAACTCACTGACGCCGGGATACTCCCCAGTGACCCGACACCGCTGCTGATCTCGCTACATGACCTTGAGCTCATCTGCGAGATCGTCGAGCGCCCCACTGAACTCATCCATTACCTGAAACGCCGTCAGCGGGTCGACGAGATGCGCTGTGCCATAGCGCCCGACGAGCTCGATTACTTCATGCACTACCTCCTTGTGGGCCTCTTCTGGGAAGCAGGCTCAGACGGCACCCCGACGGCCCCCGTCCAGCTTCTTTCCCACACAGAGCAACTCGACTCGTATTTCTTCTACAAGCGAGGCATGAGGCAGACGCCCGCGCCGCGTCCATCCGTCAAGCACCACAGCGACGTGCGCGAGCTACTCGATTGCCTCGACGAGAGCAAGGCTCCTGGGCGTCTGGATGCCGCTCTCGCAATTCTCGACTTCAACGAGAAGGGAAGGCGCAAGATTGTCTCAACGATGAAAGACCTGAAGCGCCGCTCGGCACTTGACCGTTCCGTTCACGATGCCACCATTGTAAGCGGCGATCATGCAGTCACAGTCATGACGGCGCCCCCGAGACGCTCGGGCGAGGTCGTTGACCACCTGCCCAAGTACGGAGTCCTCAAGAAGCACCAGCTCAAGCTCGCCGTGTGGGTTGGCTTCGGCGGGTGGGCTGGGCCGCCAGAGCCAGTCCAGATCGCTATCGCCCTAACTGCGCCCTGGCAGCCAAGCCCGGAGCTGGACACTCTCGCGGCCTCGCTCCCGTCGGCAGGCACGACGGGTAACTTCGATGGCCGAGCCGAGACACGTCGTAGGCAGCGGCAAAGCAAGAAAGACCCGCCGGCAAGGCACGCCTGATGGCTTAATGAACCGCTCCGCGAATTGTGGAGGCGGTTTTCATTGAGTGGTCTGTCTAGCTCTTGTCTGCTCGTATTCGACGGGCGTTTGCCGGTCGCAGCTGCCGTGTAGTCGTTGGTGGTTGTACCAGTCGACCCATTGAAGGGTCGCGAACTCGACCTGCTCGATCGTCTTCCATGGTCCTTGCTGATTGATCAGCTCGGTCTTGTAGAGCCCGATCGTTGACTCAGCGACGGCGTTGTCATACCCATCGCCGATGGATCCAATCGAGGGGTCAGCGCCCGCATCCACCAGGCGCTGAGTGAAGGCAAAACTCGTGTATTGACTGCCGGCGTCGGAATGTGAAATCAGCCCCTTGGGCACAGGCTGGCCGTGATGGTCGCGGGCCCAGAGCGCCATCTCGAGGGTGTCGAGGACGAGCGGTGTCTGCATCGTGGTGTCGGCCTTCCAGCCGACGATCCGCCGAGAGAACACGTCGATCGTGAACGCGACATAGACGACACCCGACCAGGCCGGCACATACGTGAAGTCCGATACCCACAGCCGGCTCGGCGCTGAGGCTTTGAAGTCACGGTCCACGAGATCAGGGGCGCGGGTCGATTGCCCGTCCGGGATCGTGGTGCGGCGCTTCTTGCCACGCACAGCGCCTTTCAGGCCTTCGCGGGCCATCAGGCGTTCCACGGTGCAGCGGGCGACCTTGACGTCTTCGCGCATCAGCTGCCACCACACCTTGCGCACGCCATAGACACCGAGGTTCCTCTCATGCACCTCACGGATCCGCGCGAGCAGCTCCTCGTCGCGAACAGCCCGCGCTGAGGGAGCAGCCTGCCGGGCCTTCACCGCGTAATACGTCGACGGGGCGATCTGCAGCATCCGGCAGATCGGCTCGACCCCAAACTCGCCGCGGTGCTCGTCGATCATGCGGCTCACTTCCTTGGCTGCGGGTCGAGCTCCCGCGCGAAGAAAGCCGACGCGGCCTTCAAGATCTCGTTCGCGCGCCTGAGCTCCTTGTTCTCCCGCTCGAGCTCCTTGATCCTCGCTGCCTCCTCGCTGCTGACCCCTGGCCGGCGCCCACCATCGACTTCGCTCTGGCGCACCCACTTCCGCAGCGTCTCGGCCGTCATCCCGCACTTCTGCGCGATCGAGGTGATCGCCGCCCATTCATTCGGATACTCCCGACGGTGCTCCATCACCAGCCGCACAGCACGCTCCCTGACCTCAGCCGGATACCTCTTGCCCTTGGTTGTCATCGCCTAATCCTCTCAAGCGATCAGGCCTCCACAATTCGCGGAGCGGTTCACCCGGCAAGACAAGCGATTTGGAAGACGACAGAGCAGCAGGTGCCCCCGCGATCCGTATCTCGCTGCTCGGCCCATTCAGGGTCGAGGGCACCGAGGACACGCATCTACGCAGCGCCTGCCAGCAACTGATCGCCTACCTGGCGCTGCGCCCAGATGGCGGCACGCGCGACCAGTTGATCGACGCGATCTGGCCCGAGGAGGATCCCCAGAAGACCAGGCAGCGCTTCTGGCAGAACGTCAGCGACGCTCGCCGCCTACTCGACGGAGCGCTCCCCTCAAGTCGTGGGCACTACAGCCTCGACCGCCACCGAGTGGCGGTAGACGTCGACGAGCTCGAGCAGCTCCTCGCCCATGCGCCACCGGCCGGCGATCCGAAGGCGCAGTTGCCCGCGCTCGAGGGCGGGCTGAAGCTCTTCCGCGGCGAGCCGCTTGCGGGCTGGGACTACCTGTGGGCAGACACCGAGATACGACGCCTGCGCTCCATCCATGTGGAGTTGCTCGAACGCACAGGTCACTCGCGGCTCGTCACCGGCGATCCACACGGCGCTCTACAAGCCGCCCAGCAGGGGCTCGCCGTAGACGCCTACAACGAGAGCCTCTGGCGGTTGGCGATGCAGGCCGAGGGACGCCTCGGACTGCGGGATTCCATCAGCAAGCGCTACCAGCAGCTCCGCGAGATTCTCGACGAGCACCTCGGGCTCGAACCCGAGGGCGCGACGCGCGCGCTCTACCACGAGTTGCTGGGGCAACGATAACCGCGAGGACCCGGATCCTGGAGTGCTGATCGAGGTCGCTCACCGCTACGGTTTGCTCCATGGTCCCGGTCTTTGACGGCCACAACGACGCCCTTACCAGGCCTGATCATGCGCGGCTCACCACCGGGCGCGACGGGGGTCATCTAGATCTCCCGCGCATGATGGTGGGCGGTTTGCGGGGAGGGATCTTCTCCGTCTTTACCGAGTCGCCTGGCGCCACGACTGAGCCGGTCGACCGCGATGACAATGTGATCGAGTTCCCCTACGCGCCGGCGGTTGAGCACGCTTCTGCGGCGGCCCACGCCTCAGAAGTTGCGGGCCGACTCGTCGCCCTAGAGCGAGAGGGGTTCTTGCGCCTAGCACGCACTATCGAGGACGTCGATCGAGCATTGAAGGGAGAAGGGCCGCCGGTCGGCGTGCTGCATCTGGAGGGCGCCGAGGCAATTGACACCGGGCTTGAAGCACTTGACTTCTGGTATGCGGCTGGTCTGCGTTCGCTAGGTCCGGTCTGGAGCCGGGCTAATGATTTCGCGTACGGCGTTCCGTTTATCTCGCCATCCTCACCCGATGTCGGACCGGGACTCTCACCTGCGGGGTGTGCGCTTGTAACGCGTTGCGCAGAGCTTGGAATCCTCGTGGACCTCAGCCACCTCAACGAGGCCGGCTTCTGGGATGTCGAGCGGCTTGCGGTGGGGCCACTCGTTGCAAGTCACTCTGCGGCCCACGCTCTCTGCCCATCGTCCCGCAACCTGACGGATCGCCAGCTCGACGCGATTGGTGCGAGCAGGGGTCTGGTGGGCATCGTCTTCTCATGTCCGTTCCTTCGGCAAGACTTTGCGCGGGACGAGAACACCCCGCTCGAGCTGATCGTCCAGCATGCACGCTACGTCGCGGATCGCATTGGCGTCGCTCACGTCGCCTTGGGGTCAGACTTCGACGGTACGACGATCCCGCGGGAGCTAGGCGATGTAGCAGGTCTGCCCAGACTCCTTGACGCGTTCTCTGCAGCGGGCTTCTCCAATGAAGAGATCCAGGCGATTGCTTGGAAGAACTGGCGCCAGACTCTTGCCAGCTGGTGGAACGTCACGGAGACGCCGGACCAGTAAGACCGATAGGGTCCCGCTTGCCGAGCATTTCTTGCCGGATGGTCGGGCGAACAAGCCACGAACCAATATCGACCGCGCTTGGCCTTGCGTGATCTAGCGGTGCATCAGGCGCGAGCATTCGCGGCTTTGCAAGCACCCAGCCGGGGTGTTGGTCAGAAAGGATCTCCGTCAACACCTCGGCGTACTCAACCCTGGGGGCCTCGCTTCCCCATCCGAACACGCGCTCGAATCCAAGCACTGCGGCCAGCTGTGCCCGAGCTTTCAGAGCCTGGCGGTAGTCGTTTCGCTCGAGCTCGCCCTGGTGTGCTTCGAGAACGGAGGTCGCCAGGGCCATCACGTCCGCCGGTACCGCAACGTAGAGCGTTGGAACGGGCAGGAGCGCCCAGAGTTCCCAGAGCCAAACGCGTGGCCGGGAGGGGCGGGGGAGCGACTCGATCGCATCGATCATGGCGCGGCCCACAACCTCGTGCCCATGGTGGCCGTCGTGCGGGCTCGGGCCGACGAGCAACGATGGCTGGTGCTCCATCAACGCTCGACGAAACTCGGCCGCGAGATGCTTCTGTGCCGCTCCGAGGTCAGCACTCGCTGAGATCGGTATCTCTCCAGCGGTCTCACGAAGCTGAAACCCGGCACGTGCGCAGGCGTCGAGAAGCTCAGCACGACGACGGCCGGCCTGCTCGGGACGTCCGAAGGAGCATGCAAGCGTCGTGACATCCCACCCGTGGCTTCGGAGGATGAGCAGCGTGGCGCCGGCGCCGAGGACCTCATCGTCGGGGTGAGGCGAGATATGAAGGACGGCCGACACTCGTGATCAGCCTACGCCTCCGTTGAAGCGGGCGGAGTACGATCCACGGAATGAATGTGTTTGCACAGGTGCCGCTACCGGAGAGCCCTACCGAGCATGGTGTCGAGAGAGCACGCGCCTCGATTGTTACCTGGGTCAAGAGCGATGCCCTGCAAGCACTCGTCCAAGCGTTCGACGGTACCCCCCAGGATGGCTCCCTAGCTTCGATGCTCGCCTGGCTGGACGACTTCAGCGAGCAGAAGTGGGACTATCGCAAAGGCCAAGAGCGCAATCTTGCTCAAAGTGAGGACTTTGATTCCCCGACCGAAGACCTTATTCTCGCTGCGGCTGATGCGCTCGGCCTCATGGCAGGGCGCTCGCCTCGTTTCTCGAGGTACGATCACATGCTCATCCTCGGGGGTCTCGTACGGGCGTGTGTTCTACGTCCCCGACTCGCGCGGTCCCTTGTAGACGAAGGACTCGAGGTGGGCGAGATCACTGCCCTTGGAGCGTTCCGCCCGCTTCGAGGCGATGAGCATTCGCTCTCAGAGGCTGCGGGCCTTTCCGGACTAGAGAACGAGGTCGAAGCGATGGAGGCTGGCATGCGCCAAGCGTTCCACCTCAAGGAGCCCGCCGCAGTCGACGCAGACGAAAGCGCCGAGAATCCGAACCTTTATCGACACCAAGCGCGCTACGAGGCCTCGTCTCCAATCACGGTGGTCGCTGCACCCAGTTCCGATCCGACACGTCGTGCAAACACTCCCGACACCTATCACTACTGGGCCGAGCACATCGCCCACTTGGCTGAGCAGCGAGGGCCCCGGGTTCTACTTGTCACGTCGGCTATCTACGTTCCGTTCCAGCACGCCGACGCCATCCGGATGCTTGGTCTTCCTTATGACGCCGTCGTAGATACCATTGGCGTCGACCCCAAGAAGGTCGATGATGAGGCGCTGCGGCAACAGTTTGCCCCGACAAGTTACTTGCAGGAGGTCCGCTCGGCAATTCGGGCTTTGGGCAACCTGGCAGCAGCGTTGAACGTCGGGTAGAAGTCGGGGAAAGCCATGGTCTCCCCGCAACAGGAGACAGCCAGGGCGTCTCGCATAGCCAAGCTCGCCGCGAGAGAGCTATCGCCACCTGCAGCCTATGCACCCGCAAGCGCCTTTGTCCTTGTCGAGGCTTGCCGTCGAGCGATGCTGGGCGCTCCCGGAGGGCGACATCAGATCGATGGCTCGCTTCTAAGATACCTTCACGCAGACTTTGCTGGTTATCTCCAGCCCTGCCCTCACGAGCTTGCAACCTCCGACGGTACTCGCCTACTTGTCTACCTGTTGGACGATTTGACAAAAGTACTAGAGAAAGTCACGGAGGATGAGCACTTCGAGACCGACGCGAACACATACGTGGAACGTCAACGGGTGGAACAGCGCGCACTTTCATTCTTTCTCGGCGTTCACCGGCATCCGATGCACGCGATCGATGCCGTCAGCGTCGCTCTCGGAGACGAGTCGCGATCGGACAAGACACTGCGTGCCTATCTCGATCGCGCCTTCGTAAACTGGTTCGCCGAGCTGCCGCCGCGTCCTGCGCGCAGCGCACAAACAAACGTGGGACTCGCCGGTTTTGACGTTTGCATGTCGTGGCTGGACGCAGATCCACCCGAGCACGCGATGCCGCTGATCGACGCTTGGCGTAATCGAGATCTCACCCCCGAGACCTCGCGCATGATCCTTCTGCTTGCCACTCTTCAGGGTGCCAGCGCACGCTTCGCCTCTGAAACAAACCCGGTCGCGGCATGGTACGCACATCATCAGCATTCCGCCGAACTTGGCCCTCGTGAGGCGTGCCCGGACTGCCCCTCGCGGCTTGTCAACGGTCCGCGCTGTCTCTGTCATCTACGGTGTGAACGCCTGGCGCAAGGAATCAAGCGCGGGGGCGCCACGCGCCAACGGGGCCGGGTCGAGCAGGGCCAAGCGGCAGTCGAGATCACCGCTTGGCAACTTGTGCGCTCCCATCCTCGCACCTGGCATCAGGGTGCGCTCAGGGAGCTAGCGTGGGTGCTTGCCCGCAAGCCGGTGCGCACCGATCGACACGATCCCGATGCACCGGCCGAGCTCGCCGCCTTGGGGAGATTTCTCGGACCCAAACCTGTCTCACAAGATGAACTACATGAAGTAGCGGCGCTGATCGACACGACCGCTGACCACGCCGGCCTCGAAGGCATCGCAACAGCAGCCCTGTCGGCTTTCAGCCGCCGCTTGGCCGATGGGAAAAATGGAAAGAATTCCGAAGCTCTCAACGCCGGCATGGCAGCACTAGGTCGTTCACTTTCGGGGGCATTCCGAGAGCTGCGCTCGCCGCTACTCTTTGAGGTCGAGCCGCAGCTGCTGAGCACGGCGGGGCAACCGCTTCCCAAGGCGCTTGAGTCTCTCCAAGAGCTCCCTATGGCAGAACAGCGGAACCATCGCTGGCAGACGGCCACGTACGCCTACCGACTAGCTCTGAGCATGGTTCGACAGTGGCTCCCCCAGGATAGGCAAAAGCGATGGGAGATCGAGGAGCAGTTGCACCTCGGTCGCCTCGGAGGACTCGCACTGGAGGCCGAGTGGCTTCTCTTCTCACATGGCCGTACGTCCGCCTCAATACGAGCACATGTGCAGGAGATCACCAAACATGCACTCGAGGTTTCCCGCGAGGACGGGCCGCTGCAAATGGCACTCGAACAGGCCGAAAGACTTGCGGACGAAAATAGGACTCCCAGCTCGCGTCGTGGAGCCGCACCTGACGACGAACAGGCACCCGACGTGCTTCGCTACTCGCCGCGTTGGCGTGTCATGCCGAAGATCATGCGCGCTCGCGCCTTCGTCGCCCAAGCTGCGTCCTACACGCCGAGAGAGAGGCGCGAGCGAGAGGTTGCGCTAGGCGCCGCGCGAGGGCTACTAGAAGAGCTCGCACGGTCAGATGAGCCGACACCCCGACACCAGTGGGAGATATCGCGCATCGAGCTCGTAGCTGCGCTTGTCGAGGGAGACCTGACCGCAGTACCTCCGTTGGTAGATGCAGTCGTGCGGGCCGGTGGCGATGATGGGGGAGACTTCGCGTCGCTCGCCTCACGCTGGCGCGCACGAACACTGCGTAGGGGAGAGAATGCCCGTGAACTGGCAGAAGTCGCCGACCACCTTGCTGATGCAGGCCTGTTGACTCCGCGTCTGCCGGACCTACAAACGATCGCCAAAGCAGGCTAGAGCGCCGCGCACGCTCCAGTCGTTGGATTCAAGAAGGCGGCGCGCATCATGCTCGTCCAAGCCGCACAGATCACACACAATGCGCACCGCCCGCCGCTCGAGCTTCGCGATCGAAACCACCAGATCAACCATATGGTTCTCCACGACCCGCCCATTGACGACCATAGCCGCTGTTGTGATTCGATTGAGCGCCAGCTTTTGTGCGGTACCCGCCTGTAGACGAGTGGAGCCGGTGAGGATCTCGGCACCGGTGTCGAGGCAGATCGCCGTGTCGGCAATTTCAAGTACCGGTGCGTCCGCGTTGTTGGCGATAGCGCACGTCCACGCACCTTCCGCGCGTCCCGCTCGCAGTCCGGCGAGAACGAAGGGGGTCGTTCCGCTCGCCGCCAGCCCTATGACGGCGTCGTTCGGGCCGATCCCCATCTTCGCCAGAGTCGCCACCGGTGCGCGCGTGTCGTCCTCTGAGGACGTGATCGCGGCTGACCCGCAGCTCAGGCCGCCCGCGACGAGTGCCAGGAACTGGCCCTCTGGGACACCAAAGGTTGGGCGCATCTCGGCGGCCTCTTGGATAGCGATGCGCCCGCTTGTGCCAGCTCCCATCAGGACGATCCGTCCGTTGTGCCGCAAACAGTCCGCCACCCGATCCGCAGCGGTGACGATGCAGGGTGCGGCTTGGCGCACGGCTGCAGCTGTACGCCACTCCTCGTCGTCCATCAAGGCCACAACCTCGCGCGCGGTCATGCTCCCGAGGCCGGTCGATCGCGGATGCCGGCGCTCAGTGGCTGCCATCTTCTCCTCGCATCAAGGTTTCGCCCAGCCGGACGGCTCCGACGACCCCCTCCTCTTCCACCTCGACGACGCTCACGTCTTTCTCGAGTTGATCACACGAGGATCTGAAGCAGTGCTTGGCGGCAGGGCTACGGAAGACTCCGCCAGCCAATGCGATCTGAGCAGGGCGAGCGCCTGGCGTTAGGGGCGGCAGCAGCGGAGCAGCGGTCTGGACCAAGGCATCCATCTCGCTTGCGAGCAAGCGGCTTGCCCATCCCGAGCCGTTTTCAGCCGCGTGCGTCAGCAGTGGCGCGGCAAGCGCCATCGCTGTAGCCGCAGTTGCCGCCACTCTCAGCCGATTTGCTAGATCATTCACATCCGAGGCGCCGTAGAGCAGCCCGAGCTGCTCGCTCAGAGCCGTCCCGGGATTGATGCAATGGTGTTCGAGGACAGCTTTGCCAAGGCGTACAGCCGAGCCATGATCGCTCAGGAGCCATCCATGTCCACCCCTGCTGCGAAATTGCCCGTCGGGCGCTCGCGTGCAGGCGATCGAGCCCGTACCGCAGACTACAGTCACATCCGTTCCTCCCGGTGCCGCCAACCATGTCCCGACGTAGTCAGGGACTACATAAACGGAGGCCACCGGAAACCGCTCGGCAAGGATGCGCTCGATCGAGCTCCTGCCTTCGGGCGAACCTGCGCCGGCGACGCAGGCGGCGATCACATCGGGAGGAGGGCATCCATCGAGCGCGTCGTCGTAGCTCCGCCGCAGCTCGGCGTCTCGCGACGAAAGCGGATTCCCAGGGCCGCCTCGGCCGGCGAAGATCACCCGGTGCCCGGCCAGGCCGCGCGCCCGAACCGACGTGCCGCCTGCGTCGATAGCCAGGATCACGCCGTTAGCAGGCACACGTCGGGGTCTAGGACGCGAGTCCAGGCCGATCTTCATTGAAGCAGCGAACATGGCGGTAGGCGCCAAGATGGGGTGCGCGATGATCGCGATGTGCCTCCAGAAAACCGCATCCAGGCCATCAGACGACGGCGCACCGAACTCGAGTTCTGGTTTTGGGCGGCTCGAGAAGCTCTTGGCCTCGTGCTACGTCTGATGGTCGTGATCACGCTCATCTTGTGGCTGATACATGGCGGGTCCCCAGAAGCCGTGGTCGACACGGTCGCCAAGCTCTTCGCGCGTTGACCAGTGGCGACTCGGCGTGGGCCCGCTCCTTGGCTCCTGTCACGGGCAATCCGAGAGGGTCGGGATTCGGATGAGGGGACCGTGCTCAGATGATGTTGCCCAAGAACCGTCGCCTAGTATTCTCGCAGCGAGCCTCGCCATGGACATGTCGATCGTCTCCTGTGCCCACGATTGACTGCCGAGAAATCGCTCGTACGGAGCAGCGTTGAACGCAACTCCGAGGAAGCACCCGCTGTTTGGGGTCTCGCTGCCGAACCAGTTCGCAGTCATGTCTGCGATTCGCGCTACTGTGTTGAGCACTTCGTCCTCGACCACGACGACGGACAAACGGTGCATTCGAATTCGGCGCCGGTGTTGTGTGTAGATCGACGCGGCCATGCACACCCGCTTGGAATGGGCACCTTCGACGGTGAATCCAGTCATGGCGCCACCGGGCGAGCGCACGAAGCAGACGACTCGTGGCATCGAGACAAGCATCCCCGCGAGGAAGTACACCGTATCGGCGAGGTCGTATGGATAGCCGGCCTCTTCGGCGCGGAAGCGCAGATACTCCACATCCTCGGTACTCAAATACTGGCGCCCGGTCTCAAGGGCTGCCGCTAGATCTCCTGGATCGAAGGTGCTTCCCGTGATTGTCACCCATAGCCACCGACCAAGTGCCACTCCCGTGAGTGACGGAGCCGCTGCCAGATGACTCGAGGCGATCCAAAGGCCACTTCCGCCCTCCACCGTCTGAATGTAGGCGACGTCGGCGTGCCACTCTCTCGCGCGCGGGGGATGGATCCGGCCCGCGAGATAGATGACAAAATGCGCGAGTGCCGGAGCCCACCAGTCGTACTCGCGGGCGACGATCTGCTTGAGTGCCTCGGTAGCGGCTAGTGCGAGGATGAGAAGCACACCGCTAGTCACTACGAGGAAGGCTCCACTCATGTTGCGAGTCCTGGCTTCCAGGAGTTGGACACCGGACGGGCTCGGTTGCGTGCAAACTCATCAAGGGCGCTCAAGGCCGCACAACGGCCTTCGGCGGTGAGGCGGTACCACCGGCGCGGAGGGCGGCCTACCCGCGCCTCGTCGATCACCTCCCATCGCGATGTCACCCATCCAGCGGCCTCGATCTGTTCGAGGATGGGGTACAAAGAGCCGCTCTTAACCCCAGTGGCTCGCATGATTTCGTACCCGTAGTGCGGCTCTTCCGGTCTACGGAGAAGCTCCTCAAGGATCGCCACTTTGGCGGCAGTCATACGCAATGATTTCGTCATGTCTCAGTCGCTCGACGCTCGGTCCTCAAAGTGGTGCACCAGAAACGAACGCGATCTCGGCGACGGTGTCCTCATCTGTGCCGTATCCCGGGAAGTAGGTCGATGCACGCTCGGCAAGTCTCTGCAGCACCAGAAGCTCGCGCTCTAGGAGGACCGTGACCGTCCGCCCGTATTCTCCGAGGTCGTCCCCACAGCGTTCGTAGTACGCGGGGGACACGGCAACCGCGAGATGCTCGGCGCCCATGATTTCCAGGCTTCGAAGCGAACCATCGGGCTCGCTCACGAATGTGACGTGGAACGGGTCGCCCGCGAAGTAGTTCCCCACGTTGTAGACGGAACTAGCGACACTCAAGCGAGTTGAGGGGGCCTTCGCGATACAAGCCCCCCAGTCCGCGAGGTCGGATTGACCAAAGCGGCGCGTCAGTAGAACGCTGCCGTCGGAATCCCGGCATCGCGTACGCGAAACCACTATGCGAACACTCAGTCGCGGTGCAGAGGCAAGATAGGACAAGGACTCGGGCAGGCCAGACTCGCAAGCCGCCTTGCTCTGAAGGAACGCGACCTCGGCGATCCACTCGTGTGCCCTCGGCGGATGTAGAACGCCCGCGAATCGGACCAAGGTCCGAGCCAAGCGGAACGTCGGGCGAGTGGCCTGCAGCCCAAAATCCGACATATGTAGAGCTTAGCATCCGAGTCCCCCATTCGTCCGCCCCGCGCCACCCCCGGAGCCGATCACGACATGCTCGCTCCCGCCCAGGCACTCTTCGCCAGGAGTGCCTGAAACGCCGATAATCGCCGATAATCCGCGGGTATCCGCCTAACGCCCAGCGTGTCGACGGTGCCGCGAACCCCCTGCAAATCAGCGCCTTTCAGCGCGGAGTCCGGCGCCCGAGCGGTGTCTTTGCAAGCAGGAGGTCACCGGTTCGATCCCGGTTGGCTCCATGTAGCCGGACTCAATGCGAACCGCGGCGGCAGGAGGCCGGCAAGGATTGGGCGGTGGATGGAATTGCCTAGTTGTGCACGATACGTGCCTATTCGTGTAGTAATATCTCAGTCATGGAGCGATCCGCACATCGCCTCAACGTCACCCTTGACCAAGAGCACGCGGCTCGACTCGCCCGGTTGGCGAAGCGCACTCATGTGCAGGAGGGCACCCTTGCCCGCTCGCTGCTCTCGATGGCGATCGACGACGCCGACCCGGACGCGCGCAGCGTCGTCGCCGTGCTCGACGGTATCCCTGGTGCTTACGAACGCGCTCAGCTTGGCCTCGAGCGGGCGCGATCTGGCGAGACGATCCCACTCGACGAGCTGTAGGTCCGTTGGCCGAAGTCAGGCTGAGCGTGGTCGCGGTCGAGGATCTCGACCGTATGATCATCACCCACAGCCTTCCGTCCGATACCAAGGATCGCGTCAAGCGCTCCCTGCGCGTCCTTGAGCAGTTCCCCAACATCGGTCGGCGACTCGACGGACGCTGGCACCCGATGCGCTTCATCCTCGGGCCCTGGAGATGGATGTTGATCGTCTACGGCTTCGAAGAGTCGAGCAACTTGGTCCTCGTTCTCACCATCCAAGACGCCCGATCCTCTGCAGCAGCCACGGCAGGCTGAACGGATCGCGGGTTCTTGTATCGCCGCTCCAAGGCACACGTCTGTGCAGCCCTATTCGTTTTGCAAAGTGTCATCCGCCCACCGAATACGAGCGCAAAGCGGTTCGCATTGAGTCGGGTTAGCTCCATTCGTAAAAGCCTGGAAATCAGCAGGTTTTCGTAAGCGTTCAGTCCCTGGCTTTCAGGCGAGGGATGGGGGTGGGTCGCCGCGGGCGTTGGTGGCGAGCAGGTCGGTGAGGTAGGCGAACAGCGAGCGGTGCTGTAGCCGGCAGGTGATCGAGGCTGAGAGCAGCCGCTCGA